>PHCE01000004.1 GCA_002840765.1 Betaproteobacteria bacterium HGW-Betaproteobacteria-7 | reverse complement strand
CCGGGTTGCCGCTGACGACATAGCTCAGGCTGTCGCCATCCACATCGCTGGCACTGATGGCGCCATTGACCGGCGTGTCTTCATCGGTCGTCAGGCTCAGATCGCTGGTCACCGGGGCATCGTTGGCCGTCGCCACAGCGACGGTGACAGTCGCCACATTCGAGATCAGCGTGCCATCGGTCACCGTGTAGGTGAAGTCCGCCGTCCCGTTGAAGTTGGCGTTCGGGGTGAAGGTCACCGTGCCGTCCCCGTTGAGCACCGCCGTGCCGCCTGCGCCACTGGTGACGCTGGCGATGGCCAGGGTGTCGTTTTCAGGGTCGGTGTCGTTGCCCAGCAGCTGCGCTGTCGTGTAAGTCACCGGGGTGTCTTCAGTGGCGGCCAGGCTATCGTTGTTGGCGACCGGTGCAGCGTTGGTTCCACCTCCTGAGCCAGCACCACCTGTGCCAGCGCCTCCAGAAACTACCCCGGCAGCGACTTCTTCGCCCCCAAGGATGCCCTGATCAAACGTGTCCGCAGCAGCACTGCCCTCGCCGGGGAATTGATAGGACTGCGAGCCGACGCTTTCGATGATGCGCGCAAACTCGACAAAGCTGTGCCCTTCGCTACCCGGTCCGGCATTGCCGGCCGCCGGCTCTTCG
Source organism: Betaproteobacteria bacterium HGW-Betaproteobacteria-7 (assembly GCA_002840765.1). Taxonomy (GTDB): domain Bacteria; phylum Pseudomonadota; class Gammaproteobacteria; order Burkholderiales; family Rhodocyclaceae; genus Azonexus. The sequence continues at coordinate 187,455 of PHCE01000004.1, read as the reverse complement.
ATCAGTGCATCGAGGTCTTCGCCACGGGCCAAAGCTTCGGTGATATCCCGGAAAGCTATCGGATCGTTGGCGACAGCGCTATCGGTGGCATCCGGCTTGAATTCGGCGGCTACCTCTGCATCGATGCGCACCACATCACCGGGCAATATCGTCAGTTGCCGACCGTCGGCCAACTGCAATACGACCTGCGCACCATCGGCAGTAACGACCGATTCGCCCTCGCGGATCTCGTCGCCGGCCTTCAGCCGCCGTAGCCGCCCTTCAGCATTGCGGGCATAGGCTTCCCCGGTAAGGGAGGAAACTTTGGCGATAACTTGGGCTTGGGCCATGATGATGCTCCAGAGACTATTTGCGATGTTGCCAGTGTAGGAAGGGCTTCCCCCCTACACCATTGCACCAAAGTACAGTTCTGGCGGCCAGCGTGAAATATCACACGCCGCTTCAGCGCGGCAGGCCGTTGATCCTCAGTGAAAGCTGCAGGCGGTCGCGCAGGCCGAGCTTCTCGAAAACGGAGGTCAGGTGCGCCTTGACGGTGCGCTCGGAGATCGACAGCTGGCGGGCGATTTCCTTGTTGCTGGAAGCGCTGGCAACGAGTCGGGCGACCTCAGCTTCGCGCTCGCTGAGCAAAGCCGACCAGTCGTCATTCCTGGCTTGCTGGCGTTGCTCGATGATCCTCGCTGTGCCGCCCATGACCCGACGCAACAGGCTCTGGCCAACCCACAGACCACCGTTGGCAACGACCAACGCCACCTGCTGCAGCACCTCAGGTGCCGCATGGCTGTTGCAGCAGCCGGCGGCACCGGCAGTCAGACACTGGAGGACGGTATCTTCGTCCGGCTCGTCACTGAGGACGACAAAATGCTGGTCGGCTGCCGGCCCGGCGGCTGGCAGCACCTCGCTGGCGGCCTCCCCGGAACGCAGGCGAAACCAGAGAATGCCGGCGCCCACCACCGATCCGGCCCGGGCCCGCGCCAGAACCTGCGCCGCCGGCATGGCTTCGCGCCAGGTCGGCAGGGCAATGGCCTGACGATCGATGAACCAGTGCTGCATCAACGCTCCGACATGGCGACGTTCTTGGCACGCAGCACTGGCTTCAGCAGGTAGGCGAGAACGCTCTTCTTGCCGGTCAGGATATCGACCTCGGCGATCATGCCGGGAATGATCGGCAGGTTGGCATCGCCGAAGCCCGGCCGGTTGGTGCGCACGCGGACGGTGTAGAAGGCGTTGCCCTTGTCGTCGGTCACGGTGTCGGCGCCGATGTGTTCCAGCGTGCCTTCGAGACCGCCGTAGATCGAGAAATCGTAGGCGGTGAACTTGACCATGGCCGGCTGGCCGGGGCGCAGGAAGGCGATGTCACGCGGCTGGACGCGGGCTTCGAGCAGCAGCGCGTCCTCGAGCGGCACAATTTCGATCATGTCCTTGCCCGGCTGGACGACTCCACCGACGGTATTGACCAAGAGGCGCTTGACCGTGCCCTTGACCGGCGAACGGATCGACGACTGCTTGACCCGGTCGGACAGGGCAACGCTACCCTCGGTCAGGCTGTTCAGCTTGCTCACCGCTTCCGAGAGTTCGCGTCCGGCCTCGTTGCGGAAGCTCAGTTCGACTTCCTCGATCTTGCGCTGCGCTTCGCTGATCGAGGCCTGAACGCGGGTGATCTGCGCCGAGGCCATGTCGCGTTCGCCACGGTAGCGCGAGACGTCACGTTCCAGACGTAGCAACTCAACCTCGGAGATGGCGCCCGAATTGATCAGCGGCCGCGTCACCGTCAGTTCCCGCGAGGTCAGCTCGAAGCCCTGGGAAGCCTGGGCCCGCCGCGCCTGCGCTTCATTCAATTCCTGCTGGCGCTGGGCCAGTTGCTGACGGGCAATCGATATCCCGGCGTTCATCTCGTCGCGCTTGGCGGCATAAAGCAGGCGCTCCTGCTCGACGATCTCCGGCGCGTCCTTGACCACTTCCGGCGGCGGTACAAAATCCTTGCCGTCGGATAGCGCCCGCAGCCGCGCCACGCGCGCCATCAGGCCCAGGGCCTGCGACTGGTTTTCCTTGACCGAGGAGGCAAAACGCGTTTCGTCAATCTTGATCAGCAACTGGTCGGGCTGCACGATCTCACCCTCGCGGACCAGGATCTCGGCCACCAGGCCGCCATCAATGCTTTGCAGGACCTGCAGTTGGCGCGACGGAATGACCTTGCCTTCACCGCGCGTCACCTCGTCAAGCTGCGCCACGGCCGCCCAGAGGATGAAAACCGCGAAGACGATGCCAATCGAACGCAGCAGCACGCGCGCCCGCAGCGGCTCCTGGCGCAGCATGGCGAGATCGGCATCGGTGGCGAAATCGACGACCTCGATCTCCTCCTTGCTCGGCAAGCGACCGAGCACCTTCTCGACATGCGGCGCCCCGGCACGGGCGACCTTTTCCAGCCCGGTATGGATGGCGGTGAACAGCGGCAGCAGGCGCTTCACGAAGCTCTCCCGATGCGCCCGCTCTGCAGCGCCTGGATCACCTGGTCGCGCGGACCGTCGGCGACGATCCGGCCATCATCGACGACGATGACGCGGGTGGCCAGGTCGAGCAGGCTGTTACGGTGGGTGACGATGACCACCGTCTTGTGGGCGGCCAACTGCTTCAAGCGCTGCTTGAACTGCTGCTCCGAAGAAAAGTCCATGGCGCTGGTCGGTTCGTCGAGCAGCAGGATGGGCGGATCGAGCAGCAGCGCCCGGGCGATGGCAATGCCCTGACGCTGACCGCCGGAGACGGAATCGCCGCGCTCGCCGATCATCATGTCGAAGCCGTCCGGATGGCGATTGACGAAGTCGGCCAGGCCGGCCGCCTCGGCTGCCGCAACGATGGTCGCGTCGTCGGCATAAGGTGCGCCGATGGCGATGTTCTCGCGCAACGTGCCGTAAAACAGCGTCACATCCTGGGCGACGTAGCCGATATTGCGGCGCAGGTCGGCCGGATCGAGCTGGCGTAGATCGACGCCATCGACCAGCACGGCGCCAGCAGTCGGCTGGTAGAGGCCGAGCAGCAGTTTCTGCAACGTCGTCTTGCCGGAACCGATGCGGCCGATGACGACCACCTTCTCGCCCTCGACAATCCGGCAATTGAAGCCCGTCAAGGCACTGACCGAACTATTCGGATAGCTGAAATCGACGTCGCGGAACTCGATATTGCCCTTCAGCTCGGGACGATGGACGAAGGCACCATCGTCCGGCCGCTCGACCGGCCTGGCCATGACCTCGTCGAGCGAGGTCAGCGCCACCTTGGCATTGTGGTACTGCATCAGCAGGCCAACCATCTGGCCGAGCGGCGCCACCGCCCTGCTGGTCAGCATGGTGCAGGCGATCAGGCCACCCATGCTGAGCTGGCCTTCGCCGATCAGGTAGACGCCGGCAACGATGACAACAACGCTGACCAGTTGCTGGATTTCCATCGCCCCATTGGTCGCAGCCGCCGACAGGAAGCGCATCTGGTTATTGACGCGCGAGACGAAGGCCACCGACTTTTCCCATTTCGACTGCATGACGCCTTCGGCACCTTGCGTCTTGATCGTTTCCAGGGCGGTCAGGCTCTCGATCAGCGTCGCATTGCGCAGCGCCCCGGCCCGGTAGGTGGTTTCCGACAGCGCGTGCATCTTGTGCTGCAGGATGTAGGCATAGATGACGACGACGACGATCGCCAGCAGCACCGGAATGATCAGCGGCCAGGCAATGAGGGCGATGACCAGCACGAACAGCAAGGCAAACGGCAGGTCGATCAGCGCCGTCACCGAGGCCGAAGTGATGAAGTCGCGCACCGTCTCGAAGGAACGCAGGTTGGAGGCGAAGGCGCCGACTGCCGCCGGCCGGGCCGCCATACGGACACCGAGCACGCGCTCCATGATCGAGGCGGACAACTGCAGGTCAACGCGGGCGCTGGCCAGATCGATGAAATAGCCGCGCAGCATGCGCAACATCATGTCCACACCAATAACGAGCAGCACCCCCAGGGCCAGCACCCACAAGGTTTCCATGGCCCGGTTGGGAACCACCCGGTCATAGACATTCATCACGAACAGCGGCATGGCCAGGGCCATCACATTGATCAGCAGGGCCGCCGCCAGGACATCGCGATAGACCGGCAACTGCTCAGCCAGGGCCCCCCAGAACCAATGGCGCAACTTGACCTGACCAACCTGCGGCGTACGCCGGTCGAAACGGAAATGCGGGCGGGCGAAGATGGCCACCCCGGCATAGCGGGCCTGCAGTTCGGCCCGGCTCAACTGCAGCGACCCCTGGCCGGTTTCCGGGAAGAGCAAACGGGCGTTCTCGCCGCTTTCATCCCAACCGAGCAGGACGCAGGCCTCCTCGTTCTTGAGCAGCAGGACGGCCGGTAGCAGAACCTCGTCGATACGCTCCAGCGCCCGCCGTACCAGCTTGGCGGAAAGCCCCGAACGACTGGCGGCACGGGCGAACAAGGATGGCGTCAGCACGCCGTTTTCCAGCGGCAACCCAGCCACCAGGGCCGCCCGGGTGCTCGGCCGACCGTGAATGCGCGTCAGTTCGACCAGACAGTCGAGCAGCGGATCGTGGTGAATGACATCCTCTCGCAATCCGGAAACGCCGCTATCGGCCGAGCCGCTCATATTCTCCCCATACCCCGCAAAGTTCCGGGGATTCTAACGTGGCATGCCAAAAGCAGTCCAAGAAAATGCAAAAAAGGCGGCCGCAGCCGCCTTTTTTGGTGATCCTGACGATTTTCAGACAATCAGCGGCACGATCAGCAGCGCCACCAGGTTGATGATCTTGATCAGCGGATTGACCGCCGGACCCGCCGTATCCTTGTAGGGATCGCCAACGGTGTCGCCGGTAACGGCCGCCTTGTGCGCATCCGAGCCCTTGCCACCGAAATGGCCGTCCTCGATGTATTTCTTGGCGTTATCCCAGGCACCACCACCCGTCGTCATCGAGATGGCGACGAACAGACCGGTGACGATGGTGCCGACCAGCAGGCCGCCCAAGGCGACCGGACCGAGGACCAGACCGACGACGATCGGCACAGCGACCGGCAGGATCGACGGGATCATCATTTCCTTGATTGCCGCCACGGTCAGCATATCGACCGCCCGCGAGTAATCGGGCTTGCCCGTGCCATCCATGATTCCCGGAATTTCCTTGAACTGGCGGCGCACTTCGACGACCACGGCGCTGGCCGAACGACCGACCGCCTCCATGGCCATGGCCCCGAACAGGAAGGGAATCAGGCCGCCAATGAAGAGGCCGATGATGACCAGGTGATTCGACAAATCGAAGGTAAAGACCTTGCCCGTCGCCGCTTCCAGCCCGTGCGTGTAGTCGGCAAACAGCACCAGAGCAGCCAGACCGGCGGAGCCGATGGCGTAACCCTTGGTCACCGCCTTGGTGGTATTGCCGACCGCGTCCAGCGGGTCGGTCACATCGCGCACTTCCTTGGGCAGGCCGGCCATTTCGGCAATGCCGCCGGCGTTGTCGGTAATCGGGCCATAAGCGTCGAGAGCGACGACGATACCGGCCATCGACAGCATCGAGGTAGCAGCGATTGCCAGGCCGTAGAGGCCGCCGACCGAGTAAGCCGCCCAGATCGAGGCGCACACGGAAAGTACCGGCAGCGCCGTCGCCTTCATCGAGATGCCGATACCGGCGATGATGTTGGTCGCATGGCCGGTCTGGCAGGCCGCGGCGACGTGTTTCACCGGCGCGTAGTCGGTGCCCGTGTAGTACTCGGTGATCCACACCATCGCCGCCGTCAGGGCCAGGCCGATGACCGCGCAGATGAACATCGAATTGGTGGTGATCAGGGCCGTTGGATCACCGGCGCCGATCAACCAGGCGGTAATCGGATAGTAGAAGGCCAGGGCCAGCACACCGGCGACGATCAGCCCCTTGTACAAGGCCCCCATGATCTTGCCGCCGTCGGAGGTCTTGACGAAATAGCAGCCGATGATCGAGGCGATGATCGAGACCGAACCGAGGGCCAGCGGATAGAGGATCAGGGCGTTACCCAGGGCCGGGGACGACTTCAGCATCAACGCGCCGAGCACCATCGTCGCCACCACGGTGACAACATAGGTTTCGAACAGGTCGGCGGCCATGCCGGCGCAATCGCCGACGTTGTCGCCGACGTTGTCGGCGATTACCGCCGGGTTGCGCGGGTCATCCTCGGGAATCCCGGCTTCAACCTTGCCCACCAGGTCGGCGCCAACGTCAGCCCCCTTGGTGAAGATGCCGCCGCCGAGACGGGCAAAGATGGAAATCAGCGAGGAACCGAAAGCCAGACCGATCAGCGCGTGCAGCGCGACGTCCTGAGGAATGCCGAAAGCCAGCATGCCACCGTAGTAGCCGGCAACACCAAAGAGGCCAAGGCCAACCACCAGCATGCCGGTGATGGCGCCACCCTTGAAGGCCACATCAAGGGCCGGGGCGATGCCGCCGCGGGCGGCTTCAGCAGTCCGCACGTTGGCGCGCACGGAAACGTTCATGCCGATGAAACCGGTAGCACCGGAAAGCACGGCGCCGATGACAAAACCGATGGCCGTAGCCATACCGAGGAAGATGGCGATGAGGACGGCCATGACAACACCGACCATGGCGATGGTCTTGTACTGTCGGTTCAGGTACGCGGCCGCTCCCTCCTGGATGGCCTTGGCAATTTCCTGCATGCGTTCGTTGCCAGCTGGCAACGCGAGAATCTGGCGACTGGAAACCCAGCCATACAGCACTGCAATTACGGCGCAAGCCAGCGCCAATAGCAACTCTGCAGACATTTACTCTCCCCCTCGGTTAATGAAAAATTACACTTCGAAAACTCCCAGTTTCTTGGTTACGGCAATATTTTTCAGACGCACATAATCGGGCAGGCCGTTGCGGAAGGGCGGCGGCTCCTCGCCCTCGATCAGCGGCTGCAGGTAGGCCCGGCAGGCGGCGGTGATATGGAAACCGTCGGCGCTGATGAACTCCGGCGGCATCTTGCGTTCGACGTTAGCGATCTGGCTGAGCGGCGCGTCGCCGATTTCCCAGCGATACGGCTGGTCGGCCAGGCGACAAATGGTCGCCATCACGGCATTCTTCCCCTGCAACGCCAGATTGACAGCTGCCACACCCAAGGCATGGGCCTGCTCGAGATCAGTACGTGACGCCAAGTGACGGGCCGAACGTTGCAGGTAATCAGCGAGCGCCCAGTGATACTTGTAGCCGAGGCGATCCTTGACCAGTTGGGCGACGATCTGACCGACCCCGCCGAGTTGCGAGTGACCGAAAGCGTCCTTGGTGCCCGACTCGGCGATCAGCTTGCCCTCGGCATCGGAGAGGCCTTCGGAGACAGCCACCGTGCAGTAGCCGTACTGCTTGACGCACTGCTCGACACGGACCAGGAAACGCTCCGGATCGAAAGGCACCTCCGGGAACAGCAGGATGTGCGGCGGCTCGCCGGCATTCTCGGTAGCCAGGCCGCAGGCGGCGGTGATCCAGCCGGCGTGGCGGCCCATCACTTCGAGGACGAAAATCTTGGTCGAGGTACGCGCCATCGAGGCGACGTCGTAACCAGCCTCGCGGATCGAAGTGGCGACGTACTTGGCGACCGAGCCGAAGCCGGGGCAGCAATCGGTCAGCGGCAAATCGTTGTCGACCGTTTTCGGCACACCGACACAAACCACCGGATAGCCCATCTTCTCGGCGATCTGCGACACCTTCCAGGCGGTGTCCATCGAGTCGTTGCCGCCGTTGTAGAAGAAGTAGCCGATATCGTGCGCCTTGAACACCTCGATCAGGCGTTCGTACTGGGCGCGGTGCTGTTCCAGGCTTTTCAGCTTGTAGCGGCAGGAACCGAAAGCGCCGCCCGGCGTGTGGCGCAGGCGGGCAATGTCCTCGTCGGTTTCAAAGCTGGTGTCGATCAGGTCTTCGGTCAGGGCGCCGATGATGCCGTCGCGTCCGGCATAAACCTTGCCGATCCGGTCAGGATGGCGGCGTGCTTCCTGGATGAGGCCGCACGCCGTCGTATTGATGACGGCGGTGACGCCCCCTGACTGTGCGTAGAAGGCGTTTTTCACCGTCATGTCTGCTCCTTATTTCAGAGCGTCGAAAACGCTCTTGGTGATGCCGTCGACACTGCCGACGCCGGCCACCTTGCGTACTTGCGGGGCCTTGGCATCGCCTTCGGCCGCCCATTTGCTGTAGAACTCGACCAGCGGTTTGGTTTGCGAGTGGTAGATCTCAAGGCGCTTCTTGACGGTTTCTTCCTTGTCGTCGTCGCGCTGGACCAGATCCTCACCGGTCACGTCGTCCTTGCCTTCGACTTTCGGCGGGTTGAACTTGACGTGATAGGTGCGCCCGGACGACAGGTGGGCGCGGCGACCGGCCATGCGCTCGACGATATCGCTGTCCGGCACGTCGATCTCCAGCACGTAGTCGAGCGGCACGCCGGCATCACGCATGGCCTGAGCCTGCGGAATGGTGCGCGGGAAGCCGTCGAACAGATAGCCATTCTTGCAATCGTCCTGGGTCAGCCGGTCCTTGACCATGCCGATGATCACGGCATCCGGCACCAGGCCGCCGGCATCCATGTGCTTCTTGGCTTCCAGACCTAGCGCGGTGCCGGCCTTGACCTGGGCGCGCAGCATGTCGCCCGTGGAAATCTGTGGAATGCCAAATTTCTCGGAGATGAATTTGGCTTGCGTACCCTTGCCGGCGCCGGGGGCGCCCAACAAAATCAATTTCATGAAAAGTCCCTCGGGTCTGTAGTGCTAAAAATATTGTTATCGGCTTGGCCAGATTGTTCCTGGCTGCCGTTCTCCGAAGCCGAAAAATTACTCGCTATTTCCGGCAGGGTCAAACAGTTTGCGCATCCTGTCAGCATCTTCGGGCGTATCGACACCCGGCGCCGGGGCCGCGTCGATCAGCGTTACGCTGATCCGGTAGCCGTGCCAGAGAGCGCGCAACTGCTCCAGTGATTCGAAGTGTTCGGTCGGCGCCGGTGTCAGTCCGGCATAGGCTTTCAGGAAGCTGGCGCGGTAGGCATAGAGACCGACGTGGCGATAGGCCGGGAAGTTGGCCGGCAGCGTCTCGCCACCGCCTTCGCGGGCGAAGTGGTCGCGGGCATAAGGAATCGGCGCCCGCGAAAAATAGGCGGCGTCGCCATCGGCGCGGCAGACGACCTTGACCACGTTGGGATTGAAGAAGTCGGCAGCATCAACGATGGGATGCGCCACCGTGGCGATGTCGGCACCGCTGCTGGCCAGCTGGCGGGCCGTCTGCAGGATCACTTCCGGCTCGATCAAAGGCTCGTCGCCCTGGACATTGACGATGATGGTATCGGCCGCCCAGCCGCGCTGTTCAACCACCTCGGCCAGGCGGTCGGTGCCGGTGGCGTGGTCGGTGCGCGTCATCAGCGCCGCGACCTCGTGCGCTTCAGCGGCAGCGCGGACTTCAGGATGGTCGGTAGCCACCCAGATTTCCTCGGCCCCGGACAGGCGCGCCCGCTCGGCGACGCGAACGACCATCGGCTTGCCGCCCAGGTCAAGCAGCGGCTTGGCCGGCAATCGGGTCGAGGCGTAACGCGCCGGGATGACGACCTTGAAGACGGGCAGGCTCATGCTCAGTCTTCGAGCGGCAACTGGCGGGCCTCGTCTTCCAGCATCACCGGGATGTCGTCGCGGATCGGGTAGGCCAACCGGCAGGGTTTGCAGACCAGTTCGGCTTCGGCCTTGCGGTATTCGAGATTGCCCTTGCAGATCGGGCAGACGAGGATATCAAGCAACCTGGCGTCCACGGATTTTCTCCAGAATGAGTTCAACGAGAGCCGGCGACAGCTCGGCCTCGACCGGCAGCACCCAGGTTTCGCCGGGCACCAGAGGGGCGCATTTTACTGCATCCTTCTCGGTCATCAGCAGAACGCCGTCGGCGGCAAAAGCCAGATCGTTTGCCGTGTAGGCGTAATGATCGGCAAAGGGATGGCGGAGAAAGCTCAGGCCGAGCTCTTCCAGTGTACGAAAAAAGCGCCCGGGATCACCGATGCCGGCCAGGGCATGCAGGCGGCGACCTGCCAGTTGGCCCGCCTGGCAGGTTTGCCCAGGCTGGTCAAGCCGATAGAAATCCGCCGGCCGCAAGCGCATGGCAAAACGCCGGACATCACCGGGCAGGCGTGGATCTTCAGGGCCATTGCAGATCACCGCATCGACCTTGCGCAGACGCGCCAGCGATTCGCGCAGCGGCCCGGCCGGCAACAGGCAGCCATTACCGGCGCCGCGGCCATCGAAAACGGCGAGTTCGACATCACGCGCCAGCCGGTAATGCTGCAGGCCGTCGTCGCAGAGCAGCACATCGACCTCCGGATGCGCCGCCAGCAGCGCCTGTCCGGCCGCCGCCCGGTCACGCCCGACCCACACCGGCACGCCGCTGCGCCGGGCGAGCAGCAACGGCTCATCACCGACCTCGGCCGGCAATGAATCGCTGGCCACCGGCCGCGGCGCTACGGTGCTACCACCGTAGCCGCGACTGACGATGCCCGGCCGCCGGCCGTGCGCCCGCAACTGCTGCGCCAGCCACAGGGTCAGCGGCGTCTTGCCGGCGCCGCCGACGGTGATGTTGCCGACAACGACGACCGGCACCGGCAGGCGTTGCGGTTTGGTCAGCCAGCGTTTGAGCCGGGAGAGCAGGTAGAACAGCGCCGACAGGGGGAGCAGAAACCACAACGCCGGCGTCAGCCGGCGTTGCTCGAACCATTGACGCTGCAACCAGCGAGCGAACATCAGCGCGGCGTCTGGGTGGCGAAAGAGATGTGCGGATAGCCGGCAGTCTGCGCCGCTTGCATGATGTCGACGACGCTCTGGTGCGTCGCCTTGGCATCGGCATTGATGACAATCACCGGATCCTGGCGCTCGCCGGCAGCGCGGCGCAGCGCATCGGCAATCGCCTTGACGTCGCTGGCCGGCAGCGGGGACTTGTTGACCAGGATCTGACCACTTGCCGTCACCGCCACGTCGATCTCGTTCGGTTGCTCATTCTGCTTGGTGGCGTCGGCCGTCGGCAGGTTGATTTCGAGGCCGGAGAACTTCGAATAGGTGGTGGTCAGCATCAGGAAGATGATGATCACCAACAGTACGTCGATCATCGGAATCAGGTTGATTTCCGGCTCTTCCCGGGAACGCCCGCGCTGGAATTTCATGACCTACTTCCGGTCGCCGTGCATGAATTCGACCAGGCGGATCGCCTGCTGCTCCATTTCGACGACGAAGCCGTCGACCTGGGCGCGGAAATGACGCCAGAAGATCATGCTGGGAATGGCGATGAAGATGCCGAAGCCGGTGTTGTACAGGGCGATCGAGATGCCGTGCGCCAACTGCTGCGGGTTGCCGGTGCCGGGCGCCTGCGAACCGAAGATTTCGATCATGCCGATGACGGTGCCGAACAGGCCCATCAGCGGACTGATCGAGGCAATGGTACCGAGCGTCGTCAGGTAGCGGCTGAGGTCGTGGGTGACGGCGTTGCCGGCCTCCTCGATCGACTCCTTCATCACTTCGCGCGAGTTATTCACATTGCGCAGACCGGCGGACAACACGCGACCGAGCGGCGAATGCCGGTCCAGCTCCTCGAGCAGCGTATCGTTGTTGGCGCCGCGGCGGAATTCGCCGACCGCCCGCTGCAACAGGCCGGACGGCACGATCCTGGCACGGCGCAGGGCAACCAGGCGCTCGATGATCAGGGCGACGGAAATGATGGAGGCCACGATCAGGGGCCAGATGGGCCAACCGGCGGCTAGGACAATTTCTTTCACGTGATGAACCCTGTTGGAAAATTAGCCAAGGATTTTGCCTCTCGAATGGACGAGGGGCAAGCGGCAATTTGCCGCAGCCCCCAAGCATGTCTGGGAGGCTTATCCCCAAAACCTGTGGATAAGTCTGTGAATGAACTGTCATCAGATACGCTAACCCCGTTCTGACAAAGGCTTTTTCCTACTCTGCCGAAAAACAAGGCACAGTGTTTAACTCATTAAAAATCAGTCACTTGTAAAGACACCCCGAAAGCCCTGGCGAATCTCGGCGGATAGCCAGGGGTACAATCGCCGGATGACTGCCAGCCCGCCCCCTGTCAACAACTCCATTCTTTCCGTCTCCGGACTCAACCGCCTGGTTCGTCAATGCCTGGAGTCGACTTTTCCGCTGACCTGGGTCGGCGGCGAAATTTCCAACCTGACCTACGCCGCCTCGGGCCATGTCTATTTCTCCCTCAAGGACGCCGGCGCCCAGGTGCGCTGCGTGATGTGGCGCAGCCGGGCGCAACTGCTCGGCTGGCGTCTGGAGAACGGCCAGCAGGTGGAGGCGCGAACCCTGGTTTCCTTCTACGAACCACGCGGCGAATTCCAGCTCAATGTCGAAGCCATCCGCCGCGCCGGCCAGGGTGACCTCTACGAACGCTTCCTGCGCCTGAAGGGGCAGCTGGAGGCCGAAGGACTCTTCGCCGCCGACGGCAAGCGCCCCCTGCCCGCCTTTCCGCGGCGCATCGCCATCGTCACCAGCCTGCAGGCGGCGGCTCTGCGCGATGTACTGTCCACCCTGCACCGGCGCGCCCCGCACATCGCTATCAGCCTGTTTCCGACTCCGGTCCAGGGTGAAGGCGCCGGCCAACGCATCGCCGACGCCTTGAGCAACGCCAGCGACAGTGATTGCGACCTGATTCTGCTCTGCCGCGGCGGCGGTTCGATCGAAGACCTCTGGGCCTTCAACGAAGAATGCGTCGCCCGCGCCATCCGGGCCTGCCGAATCCCCGTCATCGCCGGCGTCGGCCACGAAACCGACTTCACCATCGCCGATTTTGCCGCCGATCTACGGGCACCGACGCCGACCGCTGCAGCCGAGATGGCCGCGCCGGAACGGGCTGCCCTGCTCACCGGCCTGGCCGCCGTGCACAGCCAACTGCAGCGGCGCCTCGAACGCGCCCTGGATGAGCGCCAGCAGCGCCTGGACTGGCTTGCCGGCCGCCTGCTGCACCCGGCGGAACGCCTGGCCCAGCGCCGCCAGCAGGTGGAAAGTCTGACCCGGCGCCTGGGCCTGGCCAGCACCCGGCGCACCGACAACAGCCGCCTGGTGCTGCTCACCGCCAGCCGGCGTCTGGAAGGCGCCCGGCCGCAGCCTGCCCGGCTCGGCGAACGGGTCTCGCTGCATGGCCGGCAATTGGTCCGACAGATGGACTGGCAGCTTTCCCGCCAGCAAATGAAACTAAATGCGCTTGCCAACGGTCTGAAACAACTCGATCCGCATGCCGTGCTCAACCGCGGCTATGCTCTGGTCACCGGTGCCGATGGCCGCGCTGTGCGCAATGCGGCGGCATTGACCCCCGGCAACACGTTGAAACTGGACTTTGCCCGGGGTTCGGCACTGGCGACGGTCGATCAGGTTGTCGCCGCACCGGAAGCTGACTAGAATTTTTACCCCAACCCGCTTAACAACAACGGAGAACATCAATGGAACATCAACTGCCCGCCCTGCCCTTCGCCAAGGACGCCCTGGCCCCGCACATGTCGGCCGAAACCTTCGATTACCACTACAGCAAGCATCACAACGCCTACGTGGTTAACCTGAACAATCTGATCAAGGGCACCGAGTACGAAAACCTCGACCTCGAAGCCATCGTCAAGAAGGCCCCGGCCGGCGGCGTTTACAACAACGCAGCGCAGGTCTGGAACCACACCTTTTTCTGGAACTGTCTGAAGCCGAACGGCGGTGGTGCCCCGGCCGGCGCGCTGGCCGCTGCCATTGACGCCAAGTGGGGTTCGCTCGACGAGTTCAAAAAGGCCTTCCAGGCGTCCGCCGTCGGCAATTTCGGTTCCGGCTGGACCTGGCTGGTGAAGAAGGCCGACGGTTCCGTCGACATCGTCAACATGGGCGCCGCCGGCACCCCGCTGACCACCGGCGACAAGGCCCTGCTTTGCATCGACGTCTGGGAACACGCCTACTACATCGACTACCGCAACCTGCGCCCGAAGTTCGTTGAGACCTTCCTCAACAACCTGGCCAACTGGTCTTTCGCCGAAGCCAACTTCGCCGGCTGAGATAACCTGTAGTACGGGTCAAGCAACGCGAAAGGGAGCCCCAGGCTCCCTTTTTTTTGCGCCTTGGCAGAGCCGGCAACGACTACGCCCCATTGCCCGAGCGGCCGACTCACTCCGTTTGCTGATCACCATGGGATGCCGCGGCGAAGCCACGCAGGAAGTTGTCGATCAGCATGCCAGCCATCGCCTCGGTACTCTGCCCGCCGGCCAGATCCATGCGCTGGCGGATCTTGAGCATGCAGATGCCGTGCACGCTCGCCCAGAGCACCCGGGCCGCCTGCTGGACTTCCAGCGCCTGGCGCCGGTCGCTCAATGGTTCGAGCGCCGTCTCGGCCAGCCCGAAGACCTTGCTCAGTTTCACCAGATACCAGTCAGGCAAACTGTTGCCATTCTCCGCCACGAACTCAAACAGCGTGTTCCAGCGCGGCGTTTCGGCTTTGGCGTAGGCGATGTAGGCGTCGGCCAAGGCCAGCAGCCGCTTGCGCGGCGAGTCGGCCGGACCGGATACCGCCGCCATCCGTTCGAACAAGGCGTCAAGGGTGCGGCCATTCACCTGCAGGACCAGGTCGTTCAGATTCTCGAACACCAGATAGAGGGTACCGACGGTGTATTCGATGGCAGCCGCCACCTTGCGGGCGGACAGCCCCTTGTAGCCCTCGGCCGCGACAATGGCCTCGGCGGCATCCAGGGCCATGCTGCGAATTTCCTCGCGGCTGTGGTCATAGCGTCGCGCCATCGCTTTCCATCCATTCGTGCAGTTTTGTTGGCGTTAGTGTAACAGCCGTTGAACGGCGTTCAATTAAATGCTAAAACGCAATTGAACGCCGTTTATTTGAACTCTTACTGCATACGGCGTCTCCCACCGAGCAAACCGGTGGCTTTTTTTGGCGCTTTAATTGAACGTCGTTTATTAAGGAGTTCCAGATGCTTACCTTCAAGATATTTTTTACCAGACAGGGACATTTCCTCGTCCTGCTGATCGGGCTGCTGATCGCCAATCTGGCCCAGGCTGCCGGCCTGCTGACGCCAAGCGATGGCAGTCTGCCGCCTCTGAATCTCAAGTCGCAGCAGGTTACCGTGGTCATCGAAGATGGCTATGCCGTCACCACCGTCGACCAGGTTTTCCACAACCCCCACAGCCGCGACCTGGAAGCCATTTACTCGTTTCCGGTGCCGGAACACGGCGCCGTCGGCGAATTCACCATGTGGATCGACGGCAAACCGGTGACCGGCGAAGTGCTGGAAAAACAGGAAGCTCGCCGCATTTACGAGGACGAGAAGAAGGCGGGGCGCGACGCCGGGCTGACCGAGAAGGACAGCTACAAGACCTTCGACATCAGCGTCGCCCCGGTGCGGGCCGGTGCCGAGACCCGCACCCGCCTCGTTTATTACCAGACGGCCACGGTCGATACCGGCATCGGTCGCTATGTCTACCCGCTTGAGGAAGGTGGCGTCGATGAGCAGAAGCTGGCCTTCTGGACCGCCAATCCCAAGGTCAGCGGCAGCTTCAGTTTCGATGTACACCTCAAGTCGGGCTACCCGGTCGATGCCGTTCGCCTCCCTAACCAAGGCCAGGCCCAGGTGACCCAGGTCGGCCCCGGCGAGTGGAAGGTTCATCTCGGCAGCCAGAAGGCCGGCGGACCGGTGGCGGAAGGGAGCAAGGCTCCGGCTGCGTCGTTCAATCCGCAGCAGCCGGCTGAATCCGCTATCACGCTGGACAAGGATATCGTCGTCTACTGGCGGCACCAGGACGGCCTGCCGGGCAGCGTCGATCTGGTCACCTACAAACCGGATGCCGGCAAGCGCGGCACCTTCATGCTGACCGTCACGCCTGGCGACGATCTCAAGCCGATCACCGAGGGCAGCGACTGGATCTTCGTTCTCGACATCTCCGGCTCGATGCAGGGCAAGTACGCCACGCTGGCCGACGGGGTCCAGCGCGCGCTGGGCAAGCTGCGGGCCAACGACCGCTTCCGCATCATCCTGTTCAATGAGCGCAGCCGGGAATTGACCCAGGGCTACGTCGCCGCCACGCCGGAAGCGGTGCAGCAGTACAGCGCCGAACTCGCCCGCATCCAGCCGAACAATGGTACCAACCTCTACGCCGGTCTCGAATTGGGCCTGGACGCTCTGGAGGCCGACCGTACCAGCGCCATCGTGCTGGTCACCGACGGTGTCGCCAATGTCGGCGAAACGGCACAGCGCAAGTTCATCGAACTGATCAAACGCAAGGACACGCGCCTGTTCACCTTCATCATGGGCAACAGCGCCAACCGGCCATTGCTCGAAACCATGACCCGGGCTTCCGGCGGCTTCGCCGTCTCCATCTCCAGCAGTGATGACATCGTCGGCCAGTTGCTGACCGCCGTCAGCAAGGTCGGCCATACGGCATTGCATGGTGTCGAAGTCAAGATCAACGGCGTCAAGACGGCCGATATCGTTCCCAAGGAAATCGGCAGCCTGTACCGTGGCCAGCAACTGGTGCTGCTGGGCCATTACTGGGGTGACGGGCCGGCCAAGGTGGAGCTGAGCGGGCGAATTTCCGGTGAAGCCAAGACTTACCGCAGCCAGTTCGATTTTCCGGCCAAGACCCAGGCGCATCCGGAACTCGAGCGTCTCTGGGCCTATGGCGCCATCCGTGATCTGCAGGAGGAAATGGAAGACTTCGGCGAGAAGGCCGACCTCAAGCGGGCGGCGACCGACCTGGCGCTGGAATACGGGCTGGTGACCGAATACACGTCGATGATCGTCCTGCGCGAAGAGCAGTTCGCTGCGCACAATATCCAACGCAGCAATCAGGCCCGCGTCGCCGTGGAACAAGCTGCTCAACAGCAACGCTCGGCCAGCGCCCCGGTTTCCCGCCGGGTCGATAGCCAGCAGCCGATGTACAGCAGCAGTCGCGCCAGCCACAGCGGCAGCGGCGCCATTGATGGCTGGACGGTGCTGTTGCTGATCGGGCTGCTGCTCGCTGCCCGCCGGCAGCGCCCGGCGGCATGAGCCAGCCACTCCTGGCGCTGGACCGGGGCGGCCGCCAGCGGCCCTGGCTCACGGCGCTCGCGGTCGCCGTGGCGAGCGGCCTGTGGCTGAGCCTGGGGCCGGTGCCGGAAGCCCTGGTTTTCGACCGTTCGGCGATTGCCGCAGGCGAATGGTGGCGCCTGCTGAGCGGGCACTGGGTTCATAGCGACGATCGGCATGCGCTGTGGGACATCGCGGCCCTTGCCCTGGTCGGCTCCTTGGTCGAAGGCAACGGCCGGGGTCGCCTGGCGCTTGCCGCCTTGGTCGGCAGCCTGAGCGTAGCCGCCGCCCTCTGGTGGCAATTGCCGGAACTGGAACGCTACTGCGGTCTGTCCGGCATGTTGAATGGACTTTTCGTCCTGGCCCTCGCCGACCTCTGGCAACGCCACCGCCAGCCCGTCGTTCTGGCAGCCGCCGTCCTGCTCTGTGCCAAACTGCTCGCCGAACTGGCGGCCGGCCAGTCGGTGCTGACAGATCCGCTGTGGCCAGGGGTGCCGCTGGCCCATCTCGCCGGATTACTCGGCGGGCTGGCCTTCCTGGGTGGCGACAGAGCATATCGCCACCAGCGGAATCATCGGTTTTCCCGAGACGACACTACTGTGCATTCGACACAACGGTAGTATCTTTTCGCCCTACCATGTCGGCCTTCTTCAGCTTCCATCCTCAGTGATGACCCAGACCGTCGAAACCTTTGCCACCCCCGCCATGTGGGCAGGCTTCATCGCTTTCGTGCTGGCCATGCTGGCACTTGACCTGTTCGTCTTCGGCGGTCGCAAGGCCCACCGCGTATCGGTCAAGGAAGCAGGCACCTGGGTGGTTGCCTGGATCTGCCTGGCGCTCGGTTTTGCCGGGCTGCTCTGGTGGTACCTGAACGACACCCTGGGCGCCGAGATTGCCCAGCGCAAGACGCTGGAATTCCTTGCCGGGTACCTGATCGAACAATCGCTGTCGGTCGACAACATGTTCGTCTTCGTGATGATTTTCGGCTACTTCGCCGTACCGCCGGAACTGCAGCGGCGCGTCCTGCTTTACGGCGTACTCGGCGCCATCGTCATGCGCGCCGGCATGATCCTCGGCGGTGTCTGGCTGGTCACGCAATTCTCCTGGCTGCTCTACATTTTCGGCGCCTTTCTGGTGGTCACCGGCATCAAGATGATCATCTTCGCCGAAGCCGAGCCCGACCTTGACCAGAACCCCTTGCTGCGCTGGCTACGCAGCCATCTGCGCATCACCTCGAATTTCCATGGCGAAGCCTTCTTCGTCCGCCAGAACGGCATCCTCTGGGCGACGCCGATGTTTCTCGTCCTCGTCCTCATTGAGGCCAGCGACGTCGTCTTCGCCGTGGACAGTATCCCGGCCATCTTCGCCGTGACCACCGATCCGTTCATCGTGTTCACCTCCAACATCTTCGCCATCATGGGCCTGCGCGCACTGTACTTCCTGCTTGCCGACATGGCCGATCGCTTCCATCTGCTCAAGTACGGCCTGGCCATCGTCCTCGTCTTCATCGGCGGCAAGATGCTGGCGGCGCCGTGGTTCCACATGCCGATCCAGTGGTCGCTGGCAATCGTCGGCGGCATCATTTTCGGCTCGGTGGCACTGAGCCTGGCCCTGTCGAACAAAACCGATAAAGAGGGAGACCAAGCATGAACCCAGTCGCCGAAGACACCCTGCCGCCGCCCAGCGAAAGCCGCCGCGATGCCGATGGCCGGCTGACACGCCTGAGCTTCGCCAGCCCGAACTCAGCGCCTACCGCTCCCGTCTGGCTCGTCGCCATCGACGGCTCAGTCCACGCCCAGCGAGCTGTGGTCGCTGCGTTGCGCCTGGCCGACGACATGAAAGCCTGCTCGCTGCACCTGCTGCATGTCCAACACTGGCTGAGCAAGGAGGCGGCCGAAAGCGAGCTGCTCGCCCGCGGTCTGGCGGTCAGCCAGCAAGCCCGCCACTTGGTGGCGATAAGCGGGCACCCCTGGCAACTGCACCTGGCGCTCGGCAGCAGCGCCGAAACCATCATCTCGATCGCCCGCGAACTCAATTGCCAGGGTATCGTCGTCGGCTGCCGTGGCCTTGGCACCGCCGGCCACCTACTGCTCGGCTCGGTCAGCAGCAGGGTGATCCAGCTCAGCCCGATCCCGGTCCTCGCCGTTCCCTGACCCGCCCTGCCGACCATCGCCCGCCGTCAGCGCCGGGCGATGGCGAGCCCCCACGCTCCCCCTGCCCCACGGCGCAGGCCTGAAAGCCAAGCGGCACAGGCGCTTAACCATTGCGTAACTATTTTCACGCTGTCAGGCAGTTGTAAGCTAGCCCGGCAAAACTGCGACCGTGGTCCGACTGCGCAAGTCGTCGGTCCCTTTCAATTTTCGGAGGAGAAAATCAATGTCATTGGACGATCAAGGCAAGGCCTATTGGTCCGCCACACTCGGCCTGCTGGGCAAGATCCTGGCAGTCTGGTTCGTGGTTTCGTTCGGCGCCGGCATTCTGTTTGCCGATGCGCTTAACGGCATCAAACTCGGGGGTTACCCGCTGGGCTTTTGGTTCGCCCATCAGGGTTCCATGTACATCTTCATTGCCCTGATTTTTTATTACGCATCGGCAATGGGCAAGCTCGACCGCAAGTTCGACGTGCACGAAGACTAAGGAGATCACATGGATCTGCAAACATTGACTTACCTGGTGGTCGGCGCCTCTTTCGCGCTGTACATCGGGATCGCTATTTGGGCGCGCGCTGGCAGCACGTCCGAGTTCTACGCCGCTGGCGGCAACATTCACCCGGTCACCAACGGCATGGCAACCGCCGCCGACTGGATGTCCGCAGCCTCCTTCATCTCCATGGCCGGCCTGATCGCCAACATGGGTTACGGTGGTGGCCTGTTCCTGATGGGCTGGACCGGTGGCTACGTTCTGCTGGCCATGCTGCTGGCTCCGTACCTGCGCAAGTTCGGCAAGTTCACCGTGCCGCAGTTCATCGGTGACCGCTTCTACTCGCAAACCGCCTCGACGGTGGCCGTCATCTGTCTGCTGACTGCCTCCATCACGTACATCATCGGTCAGATGACCGGCGTTGGTGTGGCCTTCTCCCGCTTCCTGGGCGTTTCCAGCGACACCGGCATCTACATCGGTATGGGCATCGTCTTCGCCTACGCCGTGTTCGGTGGCATGAAGGGCATCACCTACACCCAGGTCGCTCAGTACATCGTGCTGATCCTGGCCTACACGGTTCCGGCCTTCTTCATCTCGCTGCAACTGACCGGCGTTGCCATTCCGCAACTGGGTCTGGGCGCTTCCATCGCCGGCACCGACATCTCGCTGCTGACCAAGCTGGACCAGGTCGTCACCGACCTCGGCTTCGGTCAATACACGACCTCGACGGCTGGCAGCACGCTGAACATGTTCGTGTACACGATGTCGCTGATGATCGGTACTGCCGGTCTGCCGCACGTCATCATGCGCTTCTTCACGGTGGCCAAGGTTTCTGACGCTCGCGCCTCCGCTGGTTGGGCACTGGTCTTCATCGCCCTGCTGTATACGACCGCTCCGGCCGTTGCCGCCATGGCCAAGATGAACCTGCACGCCACGGTTAATACCGCTGTCGGTCTGGTCACCGCCGCTGATGGTTCGCTGAAGGTCGATCCGGAAGTCGTCAAGGTTCGTGGCGATGTCTATGCCACCGAAGCTTCCCTGGTCTACGAAAATCGTCCGGACTGGATGAAGCGCTGGGAAAAGACCGGCCTGCTGAAGTTCGAAGACAAGAACGGTGACGGTCGTATCCAGTACTACAACGACAAGACCAAGAACGCCGATGCCAAGGCCAAGGCCGAAGCTGCTGGCTGGAAGGGCAACGAACTGACGGTCAACGCCGACATCATCGTGCTGGCCAATCCGGAAATCGCTCTGCTGCCGAACTGGGTTATCGCCCTGGTCGCTGCCGGTGGTCTGGCTGCCGCTCTGTCGACCGCTGCCGGTCTGCTGATGGCCATCTCCTCCGCCGTGTCGCATGACCTGGTGAAGGGCGTGTTCAAGCCGGACATCTCCGAGCAAGGCGAACTGCGTGCCGGCAAGATCTCCATGGCCGTCGCCATCGTCATCGCCGGTTACCTCGGCCTCAACCCCCCGGGCTTCGCTGCCGGCACGGTTGCCCTGGCCTTCGGTATTGCCGCCTCCTCCCTGTTCCCCGCCATCATGATGGGTATCTTCTCCAAGAAGATGAACAAGGAAGGCGCCATCGCCGGCATGTTGTCGGGTCTGTTCGTCACCCTGTTCTACGTGTTCGCTCACAAGGGTATCTTCTTCATCAAGGGCACTGACTTCGTCGATATGATCGGTGGTCCGAACAGCTTCTTCGGCATCACGCCGGAAGCCTTCGGTGCCATCGGCGCCCTGGTCAACTTCGCTGTTGCCTTCATTGTTGACAAGATGACCAAGGAACCGCCGGAGCACATCCAGGCCATGGTCGAAAACGTGCGTATCCCGCGCGGTGCCAAGGCTGTCGATGGCGCGCACTAAGTAGTAATGAGGTAAGCTTCCCCGTCCGGGCATCCGGCGGGGAATTCGAAAACCCCGTTGGCCATGTCGACGGGGTTTTTATTTAACGGTCCGCTTTTTTTTGCCGGACTCGCGGAAGTACCGAGGTTCATTATGGTTTTCAATGTCCATGTCGCGCTCACCTGGATTCTCTTCCTGGCGCTCTTTCCCATGGCTTTCTTCTGGCTGCGCCGGGCCTGGCGCATTGCCATCAACAAGGATTTCTCCGAAGTCGCCATCAAGCACGGCGAGTCGCCCCCGAATCCGGAAAAATATGCGCCCTATGAGGCCGTGATCAACCTGGTCGCCGGCAGCGTTGCCGTCGCCGTGATTGCCGGCGTGCTCGCTGGCGAGCTTGCCTACGAAGACTGGATGGCTATTGCCGGCAGTACCATCTGGTGCAAGTTCTTCCTCAGCTTCGCGCTCAGTCGCCAGGCGCACCCGATGAACCTGCCCGGTTTCCTGCAGCGGCGTATCAGCCTGCGGCCGGAGAAGCAGCCGCCGGAAGGCGAAGGCAAGCAGGACTGAGCGAGCGCGGCCGGCACCGGCCGCTTGCCATCAGTTAAGCCTTGCTATGGCCGGCAGAAAGACTTCGGTGACCAGCACGCTGCTGGCACCGAGATGATGGCGCGAACGTCGCGCCCAGAAGCCGGGAGACTCCCCGGCCGCGGCACAGACCCGGCGATACAAGGGGTGGCGCGCATCGAGGCGCAGGTATTCAATCTCCTCGCGGACGAATCCCGGATAGCGGAACAGCAGCGAACCCAATGAGCGATTGCCGAGGCCGGCGAACCAGCCTCCCAGCCGGCCGCTGCGCGGTGCCGAGAGGACGCTGTGGGCGAAGATCACCGGCACCCCATCGCATTCAAGCAGCACTTCGCGCATCGGCAGACAGACACGGCCAAAGGCTTCGCCGAGCGCCGGCTGGCGCCCTTGCGCCAGTACGCGCACGCGAAAACTCCGGCAATGACGCTGACAGCGGGCAGTCAGCGAGTCAGGCTCGCTCAGCCAGCGACGCAAGGCGATCGGTAGCAGGCCGTCCGGCTGCCGCCGCCAGCGACTTCGCAACTTCACTGCGGCCGCGGCGCGCGTTCGAGGCCGCGCAGCTTGCTGCCGGCGGCGATGCCGCGCTGGGCGAACCAGCCGCGATTCATTTCCAGCGCGTAGCGCGCCGGGCGCTTGGCACAGTGGTTGTCTTCGCTGTGTGGCTGCATGTTTTCGATGTTGATGATGGCACCCTCGGCATCGATGAAGGCGACCGACAGCGGCAACGGCGTGTTGCGCATCCACATGCAGTGGGTGTTTTCCTGGGAGAAGACGAACAGCATGCCGCGCTGCTGCGGCATCGCCTCGCGGTTCATCAGGCCGGTCTGGCGGTTGCGGTCGGTTGCCGCGACTTCCGCCTCGATGCGGTGGAAGCCGGCCGTCAGTTCGATCACCGGCAGTGCCGCCTGCGCCCAGATGGTGGTGCTCAACAGGCTGGCAGCCAGGGCAACCAGAATGCTACGTCCCTTCATTTCACGTTCCCCGGAGTGTACGGATATCACCGTCGATCCGGCGCCACTCGCCGAGACCGAGCCCGCTCACCGACAGCGTTCCGATCGCCGCCCGCACCAGGCGGAGCGTAGGATAACCGATCGCTGCCGTCATTCGCCGCACCTGGCGGTTCTTGCCCTCGCTGATGCGGATTTCCAGCCAACGGGTCGGAATCGCCGCCCGGTAGCGGATCGGCGGGTCGCGCGGCCAGAGGTCGGCCGGCTCGTCGATCAGGCGAACCCTGGCCGGCTGCGCCGTGAAATCGGACAGCCGGATGCCAGCGCACAGCCGCGCCAGCGCCGCTTCGTCGGGCACACCTTCAACCTGCGCCCAGTAGGTTTTCTCCAGCTTGTGCTTCGGCTCGGCGATCTGCGCCTGCAGCCGGCCATCATCGGTGAGCAGCAGCAGGCCTTCACTGTCGGCATCGAGGCGGCCGGCGACATAGACATTCTTGAGCGGAATGAACTCGGCCAGCGCCCGCCATTTGCCTTCCGGCGTGAACTGGCTGAGGACGCCGTAGGGCTTGTTGAAGAGAATGAGGGAAGACACGTCGCTGAATTTCACGGGCGGGGCAAGGCTGCGATTTTCGCCGATTTTCCGGTATGCCGTGGCTTCCCTGCGCCCACTGCCTGATCGACAATGATCAGCGCATGCGGCACCATGGATAACGATATCTGAACGCCCTGCCCCCTGGAGAAAATGATCGTGAACACATTGAGAAAATCCGCATCGGCACTGGCTCTCGCTGCCGCACTCGCCCTCAGCGGCTGTGCCCAGCTTCATCTCCCAGGCTGGGAGAAAGATTACCCGGCAGTCGCCTACTCGCGCGACCTTCACCCCGGCTACGGCTCGGTGCATGCCATCGAAGAAATCCGCCCGGAAAAAAGTGGTATCGGCGTGGGCGCCGTTGCCGGTGCCGTGATCGGCGGACTGATCGGCCATCAGGTGGGCGAAGGTGATGGCAACACGGCAGCGACCGTGATCGGCGCGGCGGGCGGCGCCCTGATCGGCCATCAGATCGAAAAGAAGGTCAAGGAAGAGGACGGGCGATACCGCCTCGTCATCCGCATGGAAAACGGCAGCTACCAGGCGGTTGAGCAGAAAACCGACTTTGTCGACCTGCGTATCGGCGACCGTCTCTACATCGACGACGAAGGCACGGTCCGTCGCTACTGAGCACCCCGGGTTTCAGTGGCTGGTGCCTTCCGACTTGGTGATCTTGTTCCAGACGTTGTACTTGCCGACCGGCTTCTTCATCGGCAGGCGCTTCACTTCCTTCAGCGTCGCCGCGTCGTAGATGATCAGCGCGCCGTCCATTTCCCACAGGCTGGCGAGTACGTACTTGCCGTCTTTGGTGAATTCGACGTGGGCGAAGGTCTTGCCCGGCTCGGGCTTGAGTTCGGCGACGACTTCCAGCGTTTGCTTGTCGATCACCTGCATGGTGTCCTTGAACTCGCGGCTCATCATCGAATCGACCCAGGCATAGCGGCTGTTCTCGTGGCTGCGCATGAAGAAACCGGGGCCGCGGGTCTTGATCTGCTTGATCGTCTTCCAGCTGGCCATGTCGATGATGCTGATCACGCCTTCGTTAAGGTTTGGCGTGGCCATCACGGTTTTGCCCTGCCATGTCCAGCTGATGCCTGAGCCCAGATGCGGCATGCCGGGCAGTTCGAGGTCGGCGATCTTCTTGCGCGCATCGAGATTGACCACCTGACCGCTGACCGTGCTTTTGGCGTCGTTGCGCGAGGCGCCCATGACTTCGTCGTAGCCCTGGGTGAAGTAGAAATCGTCGAGATAATCATCGAGCTGGCTGCGCTGGGGATTGAGGAAACCGTCGATGAAGGCGCCTTCGCGGTATTTGAAGTCGTGAATCATGCCGGCCGGGATATCTGGCGCCGTGGGGTTGTATGAAACCTCCCACACCTCCTTGACGTCCTTCAGCGCGGCGACAAAGCTCTGCCGCGGCGAGGCGTCATAGACCGCCGAGACACGCGAACTGATCTTGCCGTCCTTGTCGGTGACCGGCAGGATTTTCTGCAGCTTGAGGTCGGCGTCGAGGATGACCAGGCTGTGCGGCAGGTAGTTGGCCACCGCTACCCACTTGCCGTCGCCGGACACCGCAGCGTTGCGCGTGTTGATGCCGGCGCGCACCTCGGCGATGACCTTCAGGTTCCACAGGTCGAACTTGGTGATCCAGCCGTCGCGCGAGGCAAAGAAGACGTAACGGCCATCCGGCGTGAACTTCGGCCCGCCGTGCAGGGCATAACGCGAGGGGAAGCGGTGGATGGGCTCGAGTTTGTCGCCGTCGAGAATGGAGACATGGTGGTCGCCGGTTTCGACGACGACGAACAGGTTCAACGGATCGGCTTTGAACACCGGCTTGTCCGGCAGCTTGGCGGGTTCATGGACGATGCGCGAGGCGGTGATTTCCTTCTCGCCCCAGGCCGGCATCGGTTTGATCGGCGTGTAGGCGTAGTCGATCAATGCCTTGACCTCGTCGGCCGACAGCTTGTCGCCGAAAGGCAGCATCTGCGTCGCCGGACGGCCGTGGACGATGACCTTTTCCGCTTCCGCCTTGCGCAGGCGACCCAGATTCTCCGGAATCAGTGCCGGGCCGATGCCGCCGAGGCGGGCTTCGCCGTGGCAGCTGGCGCAGTGTTCCTTGTAGGCGGCCGGGGCATCGGCGGCCTGGGCCAGTTCCGACATGGCCAGCAACGAGCAGATGGCAGCACCGGCGGGGATCAGGATATTCCACTTGATCATGATGCGATTTCCTCGTCGGAGAGATAGCAGCCCGGATCTTCGGCCCAGGGATCGCCGGTCATTTGCAAGGCGCGAACACGGGTGTTGCCGTTGCAGAGGGCCAGGTAGGCACAGCTGCCGCAGCGTCCCTTGACCGCCCGCGGGTACTGCTTGAGCCCGGCCATCAGCGGATCGGCGGTATCCGGCCAGATCTGCGAGAACGGCCGCTCCTTGACGTTGCCCAGCGTGTAGTGCCACCACATGGTGTCGGGATGGACGTTGCCGAGGTTATCGATGTTGGCGACATTGACCCCGGAGGAGTTGCCGCCCCACTGATGCAGCTTGGCCTCGATATGGGCTGCCTGGTCGGGGAAGCGCCGACGCACCCAGTGCAGGAAATAGACGCCGTCGGCATCGTTGTTGCCGGTGGTGAATTCCTTGTTCAGACCGCGCTGGTTGTACTCCCAACAGGTGTCGAAGAGCAGGTCCATGGCCTGCCGCGTCAACTGGTGCTGGGCATCATCCTTGCGGTTCTTGTTGCCGCGGCCGGCGTAGTTCAAGTGCGAGAAATAAAAGCGGTCGATGCCCTCGTCCTCGACCAGCTTGAGCAGGCCGGGCAGGTCGTGGGCATTGTCCTGCGTCATCGTGTAGCGGACACCGATCTTCAGGCCGAGGTCGCGGCACAGGCGGATGCCTTTCAGCGACGCGTCGAAGGCGCCGTCCAGGCGGCGGAACTTGTCGTGCGTGGCGCCGAGGCCGTCGAGCGAGATACCGACATAGTTGAAATCGCATTCGGCGATCTGCTCGATGTTGTCCTTGTCGATCAGCGTACCGTTGGACGACAGGCCGACGTAGAAGCCCTCGGCCTTGGCCCGCTTGGCGATGTCATAGATATCCGGGCGCAGCAGCGGCTCGCCGCCGGAGAGGATCAGCACCGGCACGCGGAAGGCCTTGAGGTCGGCCATCACCGTGTAAATCTGTTCAGTCGTCAGTTCGCCGGGGAAATTGGTGTCGGCGGAAATCGAGTAACAGTGCTTGCAGGTCAGATTGCAGCGGCGGATCAGGTTCCAGATCACCACCGGCCCAGGCGGATTGCGTTTGGGGCCGACCGGCGTCGGGGCGACGATTTCCTGCAGGTACTGGGAAATGCGGAACATGGACTTCCTTGTGGTGGGGGCTTTGCCGTATTCAACGGCAGGCTAACTTGGAACTCCTTGATACGCGTCAACCGCTTCCAGATAGCCGCGTTAATCGGGCACCCCGAGCCTTCCGCTATACTCACCCGATGCTTCCCTCCCCCCTTGCAGCAGCAGGCTCCACCCCCACCCTGCCGACCCACTGGTTGGCCCCGGTTGCCGCCGTTGTGCACACCGGCGAAACGATCCAGGCCTGGCTGGAAACCGACCTCGACGACCGCCTGAATTTTGCCCCCGGCCTGCTGGTACTGACCGAGCGCCGCCTGCTCACCTGGCCGGCGACAGACGGCAACGTTAGCGAATGGCCACTGAATGCCGGCTGGCGCCTCGACCATCACGACCATGCCGGCGTCGGCACGCTGGAACTGCTCGACCCCGCCGGCCGCCGCGCCTGCTGGCGCTACACGCTGGGGCGCAATCTGGCCGCCCTGCGCCTGATCACGGAATTCGACCTGCAGCGCGACAGCCTGAGCAGCGGCCAGCCCATCCTGCGCCCGAGCGAGGATGTCTGCCCGAAATGCAAGGCGCCGCTGCCGCCGGGCGAGGACGAATGCCCGATCTGCATCGTCGAAACCAGCACGCCGCCATCAACGTGGACGCTGTTCCGCCTGTGGCGCTTCGCCCGGCCGTACAAGGGCCGCCTGCTTGCCGGTTTTTTGCTGACGCTGGCGTCGACCGCAGCAACACTGGTGCCGCCCTACCTGACGATGCCGCTGATGGACGAGATTCTGATCCCGTTCCAGAACGGCCAGCCGATCGACCAGGACCGGGTCATGCTCTATCTCGGCGGCCTGTTTGGCGCGGCGCTGCTGGCCTGGGCGCTGGGCTGGCTGCGCACCTACATCCTGGCGCTGGTTTCGGAACGGATCGGCCGCGACCTGCGCACCACCACCTATGAACACCTGCTCGGCCTGTCGCTCGAATACTTCGGCGGCAAGCGCACCGGCGACCTGATGGCGCGGATCGGATCGGAAACCGACCGCATCAACGTCTTCCTGTCGCTGCACCTGCTCGATTTCGCCACCGATGTGCTGATGATCGCCATGACCTCGGCCATCCTCTTCTCGATCAACCCGTGGCTGGCGCTGGTCACCCTGCTGCCGCTGCCGTTCATCGCCTGGCTGATCCACACCGTGCGCGACCGCCTGCGCACCGGTTTCGAAAAGGTGGACCGGGTCTGGGCCGAAGTGACCAACGTGCTCGCCGACACCATTCCCGGCATCCGCGTGGTCAAGGCCTTCGCCCAGGAAAAGCGTGAAGCCGAGCGCTTCCGCGACGCCAACAAACACAATCTGGCGCTCAACGACAAACTTAACCGCACCTGGTCGCTGTTCGGGCCGACGGTGACGCTGATGACCGAAATCGGGCTACTCGTCGTCTGGGGCTTCGGCATCTGGCAGATTTCCGAAGGCGACATCACCGTCGGCGTGCTCACCGCCTTCCTCGCCTACATCAGCCGCTTCTATACCCGGCTGGATTCAATGAGCCGCATCGTTTCGGTAACGCAGAAAGCCGCTGCCGGCGCCAAGCGTATTTTCGATATTCTCGACCATGTGTCGTCGGTGCCGGAACCGACCAAGCCGGTTCATCTCGGCCAGGTTGAAGGGCGCATCACGCTGAAGCAGGCCAGTTTCCGCTACGGCACCCGGGCGGTCACCCGCGACGTCGATCTGGTCATCGAGCCGGGCGAGATGATCGGCCTGGTCGGCCACAGCGGCTCCGGCAAATCGACGCTGGTGAACCTGATCTGCCGTTTCTACGACGTCACCGAAGGCGCCGTCTTCATCGACGACGTCGACGTGCGCTCGGTGCCGGTCGCCGAATTCCGCCGCAACATCGGCCTGGTGCTGCAGGAGCCCTTCCTGTTCTTCGGCACCATTGCCGAGAACATCGCCTACGGCAAGCCGGAGGCGACGCGCGAGGAAATCATCGCCGCCGCCCGCGCTGCCCACGCCCACGAATTCATCCTGCGCCTGGCGCACGGCTACGACTCGCTGGTCGGTGAACGCGGCCAGGGCCTGTCCGGCGGCGAGCGCCAGCGCATCTCGATCGCCCGCGCGCTGTTGATCGATCCAAAAATCCTGATCCTCGACGAAGCCACTTCTTCGGTCGACACCGAGACCGAGAAGGAAATCCAGAAGGCGCTGGACAACCTGGTGCGCGGCCGCACGACGATCGCCATCGCCCACCGCTTGTCCACGCTGCGCAAGGCCGATCGCCTGGTGGTCATGGATCGCGGCCGTATCGTCGAGACCGGCAACCATGACGTGCTGATGGCTGCCGAAGGCCATTACTACAAGCTTTACCAGGCCCAGGTGCGCAATGTCGATACTGAGGACGCCGATCCCGCAGCGCCCGCCGCTCCCAAAACCGTCAACGTCTGAGACAAGGCCATGGCGCATACCCCATTCCAGCTGCACCGCGACGCTTACGGTCGACTCGTCCTGATCAATGAAAACGGCGAACGCCACGAAGGCGTCGTGCCGGTCCGCGCCTTTCCCATCGCCGCCCCCGACGACGGCATCGCCCTGGTCAACAACGAAGGCCACGAGGCCGGCTGGGCCGACCGCCTGAGCGACCTGCCGGCGGCCGAACGCGCGCTGATCGAGGAAGAACTGGCCAGCCGCGAGTTCATGCCGGCAATCGAGGCTATCCTCGCCGTCTCCAGTTTTGCCTGCCCGAGTACCTGGCAGGTGCGTACCGACCGTGGCCCGGCCGAGGTCCTGCTCAAGGGCGAGGAAGACATCCGTCGCCTGCCGCAGGGCCGTCTGCTGATCGCCGACAGCCACGGCATCCAGTTCCTGATTCGCGATCCCGCAGGGCTCGACCGGCACAGCCGCAAACTGCTCGACCGCTTCCTGTGAGTCTTAGACCAACGGTATTTTTTGGCCGCTGGTAATCCGCGACTACGGTAAAGCGTTAATAATTGACGACTGCCCTCATAACAAATTCGACACCGCTACGGAGCCGGGCGATACCAACATGAGCAAAAAAGACATCATTTTCCGGGAGATGATCTCCCTGCGTGGTCCGAGCATCTGGACCTACCGGCCCGTAATCGAAACCTGGATCGACATCGGCGAACTGGAAGACTTTCCCTCCAACAAGATTCCCGGCCTCTACGAACGCCTGACGGACTGGCTGCCCAGCCTGATCGAACACCGCTGCAACTACGACGAACGCGGCGGCTTCCTGCGCCGCCTGCAGGAAGGCACCTGGGCCGGCCATATCCTCGAACACGTCAGTCTTGAACTGTTGGGGCTGGCTGGCCTGCCCGGCGGTTTCGGGCGCACCCGCGAGACATCGACGCGCGGCGTCTACAAACTGGCGATCAGGGATTTTCACGGTGAGTGCACCCGTCTGGCTCTCGACCTCGGCCGCGAACTGCTGCTCGCCGCCATCAACGACGAGCCTTTCGATACCGAAGCGGCGGTGAAATCGTTGCGCCGCAAGGTCGACCGCAAGTACCTCGGCCCATCCACTGCTGCCATTGTCGACGCCGCCAATGTGCGCGACATCCCGTACATCCGTCTGCTCGACGACGGCAATCTCGTCCAGTTCGGCTACGGCGCCGCCATGCGTCGTATCTGGACGGCCGAGACTGACCGCACCAGCGCCATTGCCGAAACCATCTCGCGCGACAAGGATCTGACCAAGGAGCTGATTGCCGCCGTCGGCGTTCCGGTGCCGGAAGGCCGCGAAGTCGACAATGCCGACGATGCCGTTGCCGCCGCCGAGGACATCGGCTATCCGGTCGTCGTCAAGCCAACCGACGGCAACCACGGGCGCGGCGTCTTCATCGACCTGGTCAGCGGCGACGCGGTGCGCAAGGCCTACGCCATCGCCGTCGAGGAGGGCTCCGGCGTGCTCGTCGAGCGCTCCATCCCGGGCATCGAGCACCGCCTGCTGATCGTCGGCGGCAAGCTGGTCGCCGCCAACCGCAGCGATTTCATCACCGTCACCGGCGACGGCCAGGCGACGGTCCAGCAACTGATCGACACCCAGGTCAACACTGACCCGCGCCGCGGCAACAGCGAACTGCATCCGCTGTCACTGATCCGCATCGATACCGCCGCCCGCCTTGAACTGGAACGCCAGGAGCTCAGCGGCGACAGCGTGCCGGTGGCCGGGCGCACCGTACTCATCCAGCGCAACGCCAATCACGCCTTCGACTGCACCGATGAGGTCCATCCGGAAACGGCCGCCATCGCCTCGCTGGCCGCCCGCGTCGTCGGTCTCGACATCGCCGGCATCGATCTCGTCTGCCAGGACATCGGCAAGCCGCTGGCCGAACAGGGCGGCGCCATCGTCGAAGTCAATGCCGGCCCCAGCCTGCTGATGCATATCAAGCCGGGTATCGGCAAGCCGCGGCCGGTCGGCCAGGCGATCATGGACAACCTCTTTGCCGCCAGCGAAAGCGGCCGCGTCCCGGTCATCGGCGTCACCGGCTCGCGCGGCAAGACGCCGGTCGCCCGCCTCGTAGCCCATCTGCTGCACCTGTCCGGCCGCCATGTCGGCGTCGCCTGCAGCGACGGCCTGTTCCTTGGCCGCCGCCAGGTACAGAAGAGCGATGCCGCCAACTGGGCCGGCGGTCGCCGCCTGCTGCTCAACCGCGCCGTCGAGGCGGCAGTGGTCGAGAACGGTGGCCAGGTCATCCTCGGCGAGGGTCTGCCTTACGACCGCTGTCAGGTCGGTGTCATCACCAATGTGCTGCCCGATGTCGAAGACTTGTCGCGCTGGGATATTCAGCCGACCGGCGGCGAGTACTACACGACCTGGCGCTCGACTTACCGCACCCAGATCGATGTCGTACTGCATTCCGGTTATGCCGTGCTCAATGCCGACGATCCGCTGGTCGCCGAATTTGCCGAGCTGTGCGACGGCGAAGTCATTTTCTTCGCCGCCGACCCGCAATGCCCGGCCCTCATCGCCCACCAGGAGGCCGGCAAACGCGCGGTCTATGTCAGCGAAAGCCGCATCTGCCTGGGCACCGGGCCGGACGAAGCCCGCCTCTGCCGTCTCGGTGACGTGCCCCTGATCGGCAAGTCGAAAAAGCCGGAAACCATCGCCAACGTGCTCGCTGCCGTCGCCACTGGCTGGGCGCTGGGCCTGACCCAGGATGTCATCGTCACCGGCATCAAGACCTACGGCCTCGACCTGGCCGACCCCTTCGCCCTGCTGCCCCGCCGTGCCCGCAAGGCCGCCGGCGTCGCCAGCCGCATCTAACGCTGAGAAAGACCGAACATGGACGTTTCCCGCATCCGTGCCCTGCGCGGCCCCAACCTGTGGAGCCGCCACACGGCCATCCAGGCCATCGTCACCTGCAACGGTGGCGAATGTGCCATCGCCGACCTGCCCGGTTTCGAGAGCCGGCTGCGCGCCCGTTTTCCTGAGCTCGGCGAGCTGATTCCCACCGATCACCTGGATACGGTCTCCATCGCTCATGCCCTGGAATTCGCCGCCCTCGGCCTGCAGGCGCAGGCCGGTTGCCCGGTCACCTTCAGCCGGACGGCGCAGACCATCGACAAGGGTGTCTACCAGGTGGTCGTCGAATACACCGAGGAAGATGTCGGCCGGCTGGCCTTCGAACGCGCCGAGCAACTGTGTCAGGCTGCCCTCGACGACACGCCCTTCGATCTTGACGGGACGCTGAAGGAACTGCGCGACCTCGACGAGGATATCCGCCTCGGCCCATCGACCGGCGCCATCGTCGCCGCCGCCCAGGCCCGTGGCATTCCCTGCCGCCGGCTGACCCAGGGCAGCCTGGTGCAGTTTGGCTGGGGCAGCAAGCAGAAGCGCATCCAGGCGGCGGAAACCAGTTTCACCAGCGCCATCGCCGAAGCCATCGCCCAGGACAAGGAACTGACCAAGCAACTGCTGCACGCTTCCGGCGTCGCCGTGCCCACCGGCCGGCCGGTCGAAGACGAGGACGATGCCTGGGCCGCCGCCCAGGAAATCGGCCTGCCGGTCGTCGTCAAGCCGCAGGACGGCAATCAGGGCAAGGGCATTTCGGTCAACCTGACCAGCGAGGAGCAGATCCGCCGCGCCTACCGCGTCGCCATCGAATTCCGCGACGACATCATGGTCGAGAAGTATCTGCCCGGCCACGACTGGCGCCTGCTGGTCATCGGCGACAAGCTGATTGCCGCTGCCCGGCGCGATCCGCCGCTGGTTGTCGGCGATGGCACGCACACGGTCCGCCAGCTGGTGGATATCGTCAATAGTGATCCGCGCCGCTCGGATGGCCACGCCACCTCACTGACCAAGATCCGCTTCGACGAAATCGCCCTCGCCCGCCTGGCCGAGCAGGGATACAACGCCGACTCGATTCCCGAGCGCGGCGTGCGTGTCATCCTGCGCAACAACGCCAACCTGTCCACCGGCGGCACCGCCACTGACGTCACCGACGACGTGCACCCCGAACTGGCCGCTGCTGCCGTCGCCGCCGCCCAGACCGTCGGCCTCGACATCGCCGGCATCGACGTCGTCTGCGACACCATGCTCAAGCCGCTGGAAGACCAGGGTGGCGGCATCGTCGAAGTCAATGCGGCGCCCGGCCTGCGCATGCACCTCGATCCGTCGTTCGGCAAGGGCCGCCCGGTCGGCGAAGCCATCGTCGGCATGATGTATCCCGATGGCGACAACGGCCGCATTCCGGTGGTCGCCGTCACCGGCACCAACGGGAAAACGACGACGAGCCGCCTGATCGGCCGCATCTTTGAAGAGAATGGCCTGCGTGTCGGCATGACCAGCACCGACGGCATCTATGTGCAGAACAAGCGCATCGACGACGGCGACTGCTCCGGCCCGCGCAGCGCCCGCAACGTGCTCGGCCATCCCGACGTCGACGCTGCCGTGCTGGAGACGGCGCGCGGTGGCTTGCTGCGCGAGGGCCTCGGCTTTGACATGTGCGATGTCGCCGTGGTCACCAACATCGGCCTCGGCGACCACCTCGGCCTCAACTACATCACCACCGTGCACGACCTGGCGGTGATCAAGCGCGTCATCGTCGAGAACGTCGCCCCGAACGGCACCGCCGTCCTCAACGCCGCCGATCCGGTGGTGGCGGCGATGGCCCGCCATTGCTCCGGCGATGTCACCTTCTTCGCCCTCGACCCGACGCATCCGGTGCTGGCCACCCACCGCGCCCAGGGCAAGCGCGTGCTCTACGTGGACGGCGCTGACATCGTCTGCGGCGAAGGCCGCAAGAAGCATCGCATTCCGCTGGCGCGCGTGCCGCTGACGCGCAACGGCAGCATCGGTTTCCAGGTCGAGAACGTCATGGCCGCTGTCGCCACCGCCTGGGCGCTCGGCTACGAATGGTCAAGCGTCGAACAGGCGCTGGCCGGCTTCGTCAGCGATTCGGCGACCGCCCCCGGCCGCTTCAATGTCTTCGACTACCAAGGGGCAACGCTGATCGCCGACTACGGCCACAACCCGGATGCCATGCTGGCTCTGGTCAAGGCCATTGAGAACATGCCGGCAAGTCGCCGCCTGGTGGTCATCAGCGGTGCCGGCGACCGGCGCGACGACGACATCCGTCAGCAGACGGAAATCCTCGGCGAAGCTTTCGACGACGTGATCCTCTACCAGGATGCCTGCCAGCGCGGCCGCGCTGACGGCGAGGTGATCGCCCTGCTGCGTGCCGGCCTGGCCAATTCTCAGCGGGTCAAGCATATCGACGCCATCGACGGCGAGTTCATCGCCATCGATGCGGCCCTCAAGCGCCTGCAACCAGGCGAGCTCTGCCTGATCCTGATCGACCAGGTGGAAGAGGCGCTGGCCCACATCAGCAGACGCATCGGCGAAACCGCCTGAGCGAAGAGGCCCCGGCGACGCCGAGGCCACTTCGTCCTATTTGCCGAACAGGCCTTTGATCAGTTTCTCTTCGAGCTTCCGGCCGGCCTTCTGCAGCGCTTCATGAGCTCCGGCCCGGGCCAGTTCGCCAGCCAGCACCTCGCCATCGACCTTCCACGCCGGGCGATCGAGGGTGCCGCTCAGGCGGACCGGCACGGCGACGCCCTTCAGCCGCTCCAAGCCCTTGGCCTCCGGGTCGTTGGCGCCGGTCAGCGCACTGGCCTTGAGCAGGTAGTCGAGCCGGTTGTTGCCGATGTCGATGTCGCCCTGGCCTTGCACGCGTAGCAGGGCCGACTTGCCGAGCAAATCGTCGTTGTGCGCCACACCGTTGGCGATGGCGAAACTCGCCGTCAGTTCGGAAAACGTCGTTTTGCCGGTCGCCGCCGGGCTGGCCGCCGGCTCCTTGCCGAGCAGGCGCTGCACATCGCGCAGGGTCTGTTCGAGGTCGACGCCCTTGATTGCCCCCCGGCCCAGCGCAATGCGCGCCGAACCGGCCAGGCGCTTCTTCATTTCGTCGACACTTTGCCCGCGGCTGTTGACATCGACCGACACGTCACCACTCCCTTCGAGCACATCGCTGTCGGCGAGGTCGGCAAGTAGCGGACCAAGATTGATGCCGCTCAGCTTCTGGCGCAGGGTCACGACATTGCCGCGGGCGTCCAGCGACAAGGCGCCATTCAGGCTGCCGTCGTACAAACCGGCGGTCATCGGCGCCAGCGAGAGCCGGCCATCGGCGATGCGGACTGGCAGATTGAGCTGATTGAACTTGAGCTGCTTGGCCTGCAACTGGCCGATGCGGATGGCACCGGTCACATCGAGACCATTCAGCGCTGAAAAATCGAGCCCTTCGCCGCCGGCTTTCGCCGCTCCCTGGACACCAGCGGCCGACGCCTTGGCCGCCCCGCCCTGGGCCCCCTTCCCGCCGGCTGGCCGATACTGGTCGATATTCAGTTGGTCCACATCGAGGTCGAAAGTCATCGCCAGCGGGGCAAACCGGGCGACGGCCAGCTTGAGTGCCAGATTCGTCTCGCCGGCCCGCACTTTCAGCCGGCCGTCCGCCGACGGTTTGGCCAGATCGGCCTGCAGCGCCCCGCCAAGGGCCAGTTGCAACGTTTGGGTCTGTGGCTGGCGCAGATCAAACTGGCCGTCGATCTTGTCCAGGGCGATGGTCTGCCGTTCCAGGTCGGCGACCAGCGGGCTGCTCACCTTGCCGCTAAGCGCGGTTTCACCCCAGCCGGCGTCGAGCTCGACCGCCAGTTGCCCAACCTTGACCACACCATCCTGCCCTTCAATCCCGTCCACATTGAGCGTGAGATTGAACCGGCGCGCCTCGCCGTTCATCTCGGCGTGTACCTTCATCGCCGCGCCGGAAGCCTTGCCGGGCGCCAGCGAGAGCTTGGGCGCCTCGACCTGCACGGCGAAACGGTCGTTGCCGTCCGTCCCCTTGAAGGCCAGCGCCAGGCCCGACACGGCATAGGTCCGGGTGCCGCTATCGGCCAGCACGTGGCCGGTCTGCAGTTCGAGGCCGGAAATCCGGGTCGTCTTGCCGGCCTTTTCGTCCTGCCAGACAAGTTCGGCATCGGTAATGTTGATACCGGCGATGTCCAGCTCGAGCCCGCCACCGGCGGCCGGCCGGGCCGGTTTTGCCGTGCCGTCCGCCGATGGCGATTCGTCCGGCGAGCGCCCCAGCAGGTCGTCGATATTCAACGAGCCGTCGCGCCGCTTGATCAGCGTCGCCCGCAATCCATCGACCTCGACGGCCGTGATCACTGCCCGGCCGGAGAGCAGCGGCAGGATGGCCACGGCGACGCGCGCCGCATTCACCGCCGCGAACGGGGCATCCCGCCGTGGCTCGGAGAGCGCCACCTGGCCGACGCGAAGTCCGACGTTGGGCCAGAAGGAAAGGGCCAGGTCGCCGTCGATGCGCAAGGTGCGTCCGGTCTTTTCGGCGACCGCCCGTACCGCCTCAGCCTTCACCCGCTCGGCATCGAACTGGCTGACGATGATGACGATGCCGGCCAGCAGCAGCAGACCGACCAGGATAGCGACGATCTTGAAGATTTTCATGCGGGGCTCTCGATGACGGATGGCTGATTGGACCGAAAGCTTACCGCGGACGTTCCGGCTGACGAAAAGGCTTTGGCCGAGCACTTCAGATGCGCAGGCCGCTCTTCTTCAGGATGCGCGAGGAAAAGAGGATGTCGCGGGCACGGCAACGCTCGCCGAGCAGCCCGGCGATGACTTCGGCCTTGGCCCGCACCTCCTCCTGTGTGCTGCCATGGACCATGGCGAACAGGTTGTAGGGCCATTCGGGCAAGGCCCGCGGCCGGCGGTAGCAGTGGGTGACGAACTCGAGCCCCCCGATTTCGGCGCCGATGGCGTCGATGGCCTCATCCGGCACATCCCACACCGTCATGCCATTGGCCGTCCAGCCGATGGCGTAGTGATTGGGCACGGCACCGATGCGACGGATGACGCCGCTGGCCAGCAGCTTTTCCAGACGCTGCATGACCTCGTCGGGCGCGATGCCCAGGCGCTCGGCAATGGCGTGATAGGGCCGCGGCACCAGCGGCAGACCATCCTGGGTAGCGACGATGAGGGCGCGGTCGGTATCGTCGATCATGTCCGCACCGCCAGTTTCATTTCGACGAAATACTCGCGTTCCTTGGGGAAGTTGCGCACTGTCAGGCCAGTAGCGCGCTCGATGCGGGCGATGGCTTCGCCGATGCCGGCCGGCGTCTCGGTGGCCAGCACGAACCACATGTTGAGTGCGTGCTCACGCCGGTAATTGTGGGCCACCTGCGGCAGCGCATTGACCTGGGCGGCGACTTCCTCGTAGCGCGCTTCCGGCACGGCCAGCGCCGCCAGCGTGAAGGCGCCGCCCATGCGTTCGATCTGGTACATCGGTCCGAAGCGGGTCAGCACGCGCTGCGCCAGCAGACGCTCCAGGCGCGCCAGTAAGTCTGCTTCGTCGATGCCCAGGCGCCCGGCCACTTCGGCGTAGGGCGCGGCACAGATCGGGAAGCCGCCCTGCAGTTCGTCGATCAACCGGCGATCGACCGCATCCAGTTCAGGCATAGCGCGCACCGTTCTGCTTGAAGCGGGTCAGCGAGAAGAGCACATCGTGGGTACAGCTCTCCAGACCGTGACGCTGGCGCAGGTCGGCGATGATCGCTTCAACCTCGCCGCGCTCGCGCCCGTGGATCATGCAGAACAGGTTGTACGGCCAGTCCGGCAAGGCGCGCGGGCGGCGGTAGCAGAGGGTCACCGCCGGCTCTTCGGCCAGCGCTCGGCCGATCTCGCTGACCTGATCGTCAGCAATGTCGTGCACCAACATGGCATTGGCCCGGTAGCCCAGTTCGTGATGGCGGACGACGACGCCGAAGCGCTTGATCGCCCCGTCCGCCAGCCAGCACCGGATGCGGCCGAGGACGTCGGATTCGGACGCACCGATGCGCTCGGCGATCAGCGCAAACGGCCGGATGAACAGCGGCAGTCCTTCCTGCAGCACCGACACCAGGCGGCGCTCGGCCTCGTCAATAGGTGCCGTCGGCTCGACCCGGCGGGCGGCGGCGACCTGCTTGCCCTTCTGCCCTTCCAGACAGAAGCCGAGATCAATATGGAATTCTTCCTGCAGCGGCAGCGCCAGCAGCGGGTAGCCGGCAGCCTGGGCGATGGCGCCGAGCGAGGCCTGCAGCCGCCCCTCGCTACCGGCGGTGACGACAAACCACAGGTTGTAGCGGTGTTCGCGCTCGTAATTGTGATTGACCTCGGGGAAACGATTGACCGCCGCCGCCACCGCTTCCAGGCGCTCCGCCGGCACGGCCATGGCGGCCAGCGTCGAGGCGCCGATGCGCTTCGGGGCGAAGACGGCGCCGACGCGGGAGATCTTGCCTTCGCGGCGCAGTTTTTCCAGCGCACCGAGGACCGCCTTCTCGGCAACGCCGAGGCGCGCCGCCAGTTCGGCAAAGGGCGCCGGACAGAGCGGAAAATCGCGCTGGAATTCGTTGAGCAGGCGGAACTCGAAACTATTTTCCATCAGAAACCGATGCGCGCGGCGCGCGAGGTGAAGAAGATGCCGGACGGGCTTTCAGCGGCGATCTCACCCAGGCGGGTGAAACTGGCCGTGTCGTATATGAGAACTTTATGATCGTCGCGCGCCGAAAGCCAGATGTTTTCACCGCGCGGCGTGAATTCCATGTGCAGGATGCCCTTGCCCGGCGCGAAGGCGTGCACCACCTTGCCGGCCAGGGTGTCGATGACATCCATCTTGCCGTTGTCGGGGAAGGCGAAATTGACCCACACCTGGCGCCCGTCCGGCCGGGCCATGACGAACACCGGCTGGCCGCGCACCGGAATGCGGCCGACTTCCTTCCAGGTGGCGACATCGACGACCAGCACCTCATGCCGACCGATCGCCGGCAGGTAGGCCTTGCCCTGCGCCACCGACCAGCCGCGCAGATGCGGCATCTTGAACACCGGCAGTTTCTCCTCGCCGCGACCGTAGTTTTCCAGGATCTTGCGCGCCCCCTTTTCCGGCTGCCACAGGTCGAGCATGGCCACGCCGTCCTCGCCGAACAGGCCGGCCAGGAAGTAGCGGCCATCCGGCGTCACCAGCCCGTCGTAGGGCTGCTTGCCTGCCGGGTAGCGTTGCGTCGTCGGCTGGCGGGGGTTGGAAAAATCGCTGACCCAGATCTCGCCGCCATCGAATAGCGCATAGACGAACTTGTTGCCTGGCGAGTCGGCCAGGCCGACGACCTTGGAGAACTGGCCCGGGGCGTATTCGGCCGGCACTTCGGCGAGCAGTTCGAGCGTTTCGGCATCGAAGGCCTTGATGCCGCCCGGCGTGTAGTTCTGGGCGACAACGATACGACCGTCCTGGGAAATCGAGCCGCCGATGGCATTACCGGCCTGGATCACGCGCTTGACGATCCTGCCTTCCAGCAGGTCGATCTTGGTCAGCCCGCCATCACGGCCGAAGATGAAGGCATAGCGGCCATCGCGGCTGTAGACAGCGGAAGCATGCGAAAGGTCGCCGAGGCCGGCGATACGAGCATAGGGCTGGCGGGTACTGGTATTGACCAGGGTGACGTGGCCGCTGGCACGCTCGATGACCAGGCCGAGATCGCCGGTACCGCGCAGTTGGGGTCCGGCACAGGCGCTCAGCAGCGCGGCGAGGAAAAGGGTCAGGATCAGTTTCATTGGGGGAACTCGCTCATCAGTTTGTCGACGATCCATTGCGCTTCGGCTTCGGACATGAACCGCTTCCACGGCGGCATCGGCGTACCCGGCCGGCCGTAGTAAATGGTCGCCGCAAGACCTTCGGCCGACTTGTCACGGAGGGCGGCTGGCAGCAGCGGCGGGCCGAGGCCGCCCTGCAGGGTCATACCGTGGCAGGAACCGCAATCCTGGCGCACCAGATGCACCAGTTCCTTCTGCCTGTCGGCAGCCGGCTCGTTGGCCCAGGCCGCAGTCGCCGCCAGCAGCGCCGCCAGCGGCAGCAATCTATTCAGTGACAAGCACTTCCCCTTTCATTTCCGGGTGCGGGCCGCACTGGTAGGCATAGCGACCCGGCTTCTCGAAACGCCGCTCCCAGTGTTCGCCGGGAAACAGGCGCTCGGACTCGCGGCCGTTTTCATCGGGAAACAGCACCGAGTGACTGGTGCGCTTCTCGCGATTGATCCAGCGCACGCTGTCGCCGGCCTTGATGGCCACCGACGGCGGTGCGAAGCGGTAATCGGCGATGCCCACTTCGACCGTCGTCTGTGCCATCGCCACCAGCGAAAAGAGCGCCAGCAGAACCGGCGCTCCCTTCGAGAGCCGCCATCCGCACTGCGCGATGACAGCGGGCGACATGATGCGTTACTGCTTGACGGCCTTGATGTCGCCGTCCGCGCCCAGGCCGATGGTCTGGTTGAAGGACACGTGGTGGAAGCGACCGCCGGCGTTGTCGGCATGGATGGCGACACCGAAGGTGACGGCCTTGCCGGCGGCGAGCACGGCGTTGCCGGCCAGCTTGCGGGTGAAGGTTACCGTGTAGGTGTCGCCGGCCTTTGTACCTTCAGCGTTGGCGCCGGCCTTGCCGCCTTCCATGGTGCGCTTGTCGGTGACGCTGCCGTCGAAGGACTTGTTGCTGCTGCGCCATTGCAGCAGGTCGAAGGCGCCGCCCTTGACGTACTTGGTCTTCTTGTCATCGGCGCCCGGCATGGTGCGGGCATCCTGGTGGCAGGTCGCCCAACAGCCGATCTGTTCGCCCATCGGCACCTGGGCGTTGGGGAACATCAGGCTGGCTTTGACCGCATTTTCCTTGTCCGACTTGTCGGCGCCGCCGGCCGGGGCCTTGAAGGTCAGGCGGACATAAAGGTTGGTGGCATCGTAGGCTGCCTGGACGCCGACCGGATAGGTGCCGACCTTGGGCGCGCCCTTGGGTTCCAGCTCCTTGCTCTGCAGGCGCTTGACGTCGAGGCTCAGCTTGCCATCCTCGATGTGGCAGCCGGCACAGCTTTCGCCCTTCTTCAGGCCGCTGGCACCGCTGTGCTCACCCTTGCCCTGGACCCACTCGATCGGCGCGACGCCGGGGTGGAAGACGTGAATATCGGTTTTCGGAACCTTGCTCCAGTCGGCGGGGGCCGCGGCCAGGGCCGCTGAGGCACCAACTGCCATCATTGCGCCGAACACGGCCAAGGATACGAGTTTCTGTTTCATCGTGGTCAATCTCCACAGGAGTTTTCGTTTCCGGCAATTAGCCGGCGAATACGGTTCTGACGCTGGATATGCTACGAGGGCTTGCGCCCCCGTAGCTTTACGCCATATCAAGAAAAACGGCGGTCGATCAGTAGATGTCGTGTTGCGTGTTGTAGACGTTGAACTTGCCGGTCGGCGTGATCATCTTCGGATCGGTGATCACCTTCTTGACCTTCAAGGTCGTATCGTCATAGACGACGATCGCCGACTGGTCGGTCTTGCCACCCCACAGCGAGATCCACACTTCCTTGCCGTCAGCCGAGTATTCCGGATGGACAGCGCGCTTGGTCGCCTTGGTCGGCGGCAGGCCGGAATCCTTGGCGACGTTGAGCACGGCCTTCGGCTTCGACAGGTCGTTCATGTCCCAGACGGCGACCGATTCGGCCAGATCCTTGTCCGGATTCTGCGGTGCATCGGCCCAGAAGTGCTTGGAGACCGGATGCGTCTTGACGAACAGGTTGCCCGGCACATGCTTGATTTCCTGAACGACCTTCCAGTTGTACTGCTTGTACTGGGCGAACTTCGGTTCGTCGGACGGCGTCGAGATCAGCGTCACGACATCAGCGCCCAGGTGACCGGTGGCCCAGACGGGGCCGAACTTCGGATGGACGAAGTTGGCGCCGCGACCCGGGTGCGGGATCTTGGCAACATCGACCAGGGCGGCGAGCTTGCCTTCCTTGGTATCGACCGCGGCGATCTTGTTGGAGGCGTTGGCGGCCACCAGGAAGTAACGCTTGGAAGCATCCCAGCCGCCGTCATGCAGGAACTTGGCGGAAGCGATGGTGGTCGTCTTCAGGTTTTCGATGTCGGAATAATCGACCAGCAGGATCTGCCCGGTTTCCTTGATGTTCACCACCCATTCCGGCTTGATGAAGGAGGAAACGATGGAGGCGACGCGCGGTTCCGGATGGTATTCACCGTCAACCGTCATGCCGCGGGTGGACACGACCTTGCGCGGCTTCAGCGTTTCGCCATCCATGATCACGTACTGGGGCGGCCAGTAGGAACCGGCGATGGCGTACTTGTCCTCGAAACCGGCGAACTTGGAGGTGTCGACCGAGCGGGCGTCGAAACCGATCTTCAGTTCGGCGACGACAGCCGGTTTTTCCATCCACAAGTCGATCAGCGACAGACGGCCGTCGCGGCCGATCACGTATACGTAGCGGCCGGAAGCCGACAGACGGGAAATATGCACGGCATAGCCGGTCTTGACGATGCTGCGGATTTCCTTGGTGTCGCCGTCGATCAGGGCGACTTCGCCAGTATCACGCAGCGTCACCGAGAAGATGTTCTTCAGATTGAACTTGTTCATCTGCTTGGTCGGACGCTTGTCGACCGGGACGATCAGCTTCCACGAATCCATCGTGTCCTTGAGGCTGTACTCCGGCGGCACATCCGGCGTGTTCTGGATGTACTTGGAGATCAGGCTGATTTCTTCCTTGGTCAGGATGTCGTCGAAGTTGACCATGCCGCCATCGGTGCCGTAACCGATGATCTTTTCCAGACGGTTCTGGCCAAGCTTCAGCGTACCGCCCTCGGTCACCTTGCCGTCCTTGTCCTTCTTCGACCAGTGCGGCTCCAGGTTCTTGCCGGTGGCGCCCTTGCGCAGCACACCGTGACAGCCGGCGCAGCGCTCGAAGTAAATCTTCTTGGCCTGTTCCTTCTCGGCCGCGCTCATTTCCAGGTTCTTCGCCCCCTGAGCAAAGGCTGAACCCATGGCCAGACTGACGGCCGACAACGCAAGCATCCCCACAAAGCTTCTTTTCATCTTTTCTCTCCTAGAACAAACAAAAAAGCGTTCAAACCCCCAACGCGATGGACGC
Source organism: Betaproteobacteria bacterium HGW-Betaproteobacteria-7 (assembly GCA_002840765.1). GTDB lineage: Bacteria > Pseudomonadota > Gammaproteobacteria > Burkholderiales > Rhodocyclaceae > Azonexus. The sequence continues at coordinate 143,960 of PHCE01000004.1, read as the reverse complement.
AAGGTTGAACCGTGGGAGGCCTTCCATCCTTGATTCCCATCAAGCTTTTAAAGCATCAAAAATCCATGATATTCATATACTTATAGTCATAATTGAGTAGTTAACTAGTGCTTTGGTTGTAGTCAGGTGCAATCATTGACCTGGTGCTATTGGCAGGCCCCGGTCAGCGCATTAGGATGGCCGCGAGAATCAGGGAGAGAGCATGCAAACGACGAATACACTGGAAAAAGGCAAGGTCTGGCTGGTTGGTGCCGGCCCCGGCGATCCGGACCTGCTGACGGTCAAGGCCGCCCGCCTTATCGCCGCCGCCGATGCGCTGGTCTACGATCATCTGGTCGGCGACGGCATCATCGATCTGGCCCGCCCCGAGGCCCGGCGCATCTACGCCGGCAAGGAGGCCTCGAAACACACATTGCCGCAGGATTCGATCAACCAGCTGCTCGTCGACCTGGCCAGCGAAGGCCTCTCGGTGGTCCGCCTCAAGGGCGGCGACCCCTTCATCTTCGGCCGCGGCGGCGAGGAACTGGAAACCCTGGTCGCCTCCGGCATCCCCTTCGAAGTCGTCCCCGGCGTCACCGCCGCCGCCGGCTGCGGCGCCTATTCCGGCTTCCCGCTGACCCATCGCGACCACGCCCAGGCCGTCACCTTCGTCACCGGCCATCTCAAGGACGGCACGGTCAATCTTGACTGGCCCGCCCTGGCCCGCCCTTGCCACACCGTCGTCTTCTACATGGGCATCGGCGCCGCCAGCGAAATCTGTCGGCAGATGATCAACCACGGATTGCCCTCAATGACGCCGGCCGCCGTCGTCCGCAACGGCACTCAAGCCGACCAGCAGACGGTGCTCGCCACGCTCGGCACACTACCGCAGCGCATCGCGGAAAGCGGCATCAAACCACCGGCACTGATCGTCGTCGGCAGCGTCGTCAGCCTGCACGAAAAACTCAGCTGGTTCGAGAAATGAAGAAAGCCCTCTGCCTGATCACCGCCCTCATCGCCACACCGGCCTTCGCTTACACCGCCGACGAGCTACGTGGCGACTGCCGGGCAGCGCAGGCCCTCCACGACGGCCAGAAGAGCAGCGACCTCCACGACAGCCTGCGCAGCGCCCGCTGTATTGCCTATGTCGCCGGCTTTGCCGACGCCTTTGCCGTCAGCGACTATCTGGCCGACAAGGTTGGCATCCGTCTCAACGCCTTCTGCCTGCCCAAGGCTGAAAATCTATCGCCTCTCCTCGTCCGCGCCGTCGTCGAGCATCTCGACCGTCTGCCACCGGGCGGCACTGCCAGCACCGCCACCCTGGTCGCCGGCGCCCTGTCGCGCAGCTTCCCCTGTCAGCAGTAGCTGCCGGGATTCGCTTGAACCGGGCCGGTGATTCGGGGATAATCCGCGCTCGATTCGCCCCGATGGCGGAATCGGTAGACGCAGCGGATTCAAAATCCGCCGCCGAAAGGTGTGCCGGTTCGAGTCCGGCTCGGGGCACCAGATAGCAGTCGAAGAAAGCCAGAACAGCCGGTTGTTGCCAGCGTTCTGGCCTTTTTTTCGTTCCGCCAGCGGCGAACCATCAACGGCTTGCTGCGTTCACGGCTCCCGGCCGGACCATGGCCAGCCGTGACATCAGGGCAAAGATTCGGCATCATGGCGTTCCCGAAACGGATCAAGGACGTCGCGGGATCCCCCGATCCCGCCCTATGAGTTACCCGCACCACCCACCATCGACCGGCGCCCTGCCGGCCCAGTCTCACCGGCTCAACCATCATGGCCAGCGCCAGTGCAATCCCGAAATCCCTTGCCAGACAGCTCGCGTGAACGCCTGTCGGGGCCGTGATTTCCGCTTGCCCGCCTTCCCTGTTCACAGACTCGCCCCCGTTACCCCGGCACCCGCAGTGCCGGCGGCCGGCTGCTGTCTACGCGTTTTGCGGAGAACACAGTGGAAATAGTCCTGCTCATCTTCCTGGTCGTCCTCAACGGCCTGTTTGCCATGTCGGAAATCGCCCTGGTCACCGCCCGCCGGGCTCGCCTGGCTAAACTGGCCGCGGATGGCGACAACTCGGCCGTGGTCGCCATGAAACTGGGCGAGGATCCGACGCGTTTCCTGTCCACCATTCAGATCGGCATCACCTCCATCGGCATCCTCAACGGCATCGTCGGCGAAGCCGCCCTGGCCGGGCCGCTGGCGATCTGGCTGCAGACCTTCGACTTTGATCAGCAGGCCAGTGAAATCGGCGCCACGGTACTGGTCGTCGTGGTCATCACCTATTTCTCGATTGTCGTCGGCGAACTGGTTCCCAAACGGATCGGCCAGCTCAATCCGGAAGGCATCGCCCGCCTGGTCGCCCGACCAATGAAGATGCTGTCGACGATATCGCGACCCTTCGTACATCTGCTGTCGTCATCGACGAGGATCATCCTGCGCTTGATGGGGCAACGTGACTCGCAAGGCCCCAGCGTCACCGAGGAGGAAATCCACGCCATGCTGTTCGAGGGTTCGGCGGCTGGCGTGATCGAGAAGGACGAGCACGAAATGGTGCGCAACGTGTTCCGTCTCGACGACCGGCAGATTTCCTCGCTGATGGTGCCGCGCTCCGACATCATCTGGCTCGACATCACCCGTCCGATCGACGAAAACCTGCTGCTGATCGCCGAATCGGACCATTCTCGCTTCCCCGTGTGCCACGGCGGGCTCGACGATATTCTCGGCATCGTCAGCGCCAAGCAGGTTTTCAACCAGACACTGCGCGGTGGCCAGGCCGACCTGACGCAGAAACTGCAGGCGCCCATCTATGTGCCGGAATCACTGACCGGGATGGAGTTGCTAGGCCAGTTCCGCACGTCGGGCACGCAGATGGTTTTCGTCATCGACGAATACGGCGAGGTGCAAGGCATGATCACGCTGCAAGACCTGATCGAATCGGTGACCGGCGAGTTCGTCCCGAAGAACAAGGAAGACTCCTGGGCAGTCCAGCGCGAAGACGGATCGTGGCTGCTCGACGGCTTGATCCCCCTGCTCGAATTGAAGGACCGCCTGGGCATGAAGAGCGTCCCCGAGGAAGACAAGGGCCGCTATCACACGCTGTCCGGCATGGTCATGCTGTTGCTCGGCCGCCTGCCTGAGACCAGCGATTCGGCGACCTGGGAGGGCTGGAATTTCGAAGTCGTCGACCTCGATGGCAAGCGCATCGACAAGGTATTGGCCAGCCGCCTGCCAGATACGCCGGAATTCCCCAATGACGAAGCATCGGCAGCCGACAATGCTCCTTGACAGCGGACGACACGATGGCCGCAGGTACTGATATGGCAACCAGCGCGCTGACCGTGCCAGCATTCTCCTTTTTCCAGCGACGCTGGAACGGCAAGGTATCGCGGCACCGGCTCTTCTGGTGGGACACCCTGGCTGTGGCCACGCTGCTCAATGCGACGCTCGGCATTGTTTCGCTGATCCTCCTGGCCCGCGGCCTGGAGGGTGGCGCCTGGCTGCTGCTCCACTTGCTTCTGCTGCCCTACAACCTGTTTCTCGTTGCCGCCCTCTGGCGCAAGGAGGATGTCGGAACGCCCATGCGTTTCGCCGTCCTGCTCTGGCTGGCCCTGACCGTAGCCATCTAGATTTCTGGCTCCTCAATGGGGGCACTGGCAACCCAGTTCGACTACACCGAGTTTCCGGTTGGCCGTGGTTTGGACGAGTTCTCATGGATATTGACTTCCGAACTTCGCCGAAAAGATAAATCTGTCGGAAAATTTTACATTCGAAAAAAATAACAGAACGACTTTTACATAACGCTATGTTTTAAATGAACATATAAAACATGGCAAACTAATTGCTTAAACCCAAACAGGAACACAGCAAGCGTTCCACAAGACTCAACGAGCCATCATTTACGCTCAAAGTCAACTCTGCTGAATACCATCAAAAAATAGGGGAATGAAATGAAAGCAATCAAAGCCATGCTGATCGTCCTGTTCAGTGTTTTGGGGATTTCAAGTGTCAAGGCAGCCGATGTGCCAATCAATCTCATCATCAATGCCGGCGGCATGGAATGGGCTTACGTCTCACCCTGTGCCGCTACCGGCGGCTGCGGAAACACCTTGATCATGCATGATGGATGGGAACTGGCAACCGCCTCCGATTTCCTTGCCGCTTTTACCAGCCTGAGCGATATCGTGAATCAATTCCAGCCAAACAATCTGTGCGCCTCCGGTTACTTCAACAGCGGATATAGCCACTGCGATTACAGCGATGTCACTAGCGGTTATCTCTGGAATGCTCCGGTCGCCTGGAGCAACCTGGGCAATAACGGTTTCTCAGAAACCTTCGTTGTTCGTCAGCTGAACCAGGTTTCCGAACCCGGCACGCTTGCCATTCTGGCACTGGGCCTGGTTGGCATGGCCGCGGCTCGTCGTCGCGCCATGAAGTAAGTCCAAGACCCTTTTAGCTTCCGGTTTCAAGACGGGCACCCATGCGGTGCCCGTTTTCCATTTCATGGCAAGGGAATTCATACGCCTGGCGCTTACTTTCACCGTTTCCCGGAATGTTAGTATTCGCACCCCGGGCCGGGATGCAACAGAACAGCATGCTCAAAGCCTGGAAAAAACCCACATCAACACTATATTTTGCTCAAAGCAACCGGTAGCAACCCATGCCGTTCATCGTCGACGACTTCGACTTCCCCCTCCCCCCCGAACTGATCGCTCAGCACCCGACGCCCGAACGTACCGGCAGCCGGCTGCTGCACGTCGACGGCACCTCGCACATCGATCGCCAATTCGCCGACCTGGCGAGCCTGCTGCGCGCTGGCGACCTGCTGGTGTTTAACGACACCAAGGTGATCAAGGCGCGCTTTTTCGGCGTCAAGGAAACTGGCGGCCAGGTCGAGATCATGCTCGAACGCATCGTCGATGCGACGCATGCGCTGTGCCAGATCCGCGCCAGCAAGGCGCCGAAGACGGGCTGCCTGCTGACTCTAGCCGATGCCTTCACGGTGCGCATGAGCGGCCGGGCTGGTGCCGATGGCGACTTTTTCCTGCTCGAACTAACTGAACCCGGCAATTTCTGGGAACTGGCCGAGCAGTATGGCAAGCTGCCGCTGCCGCCCTATATCGAGCACCCGGCCGAAGGCGCCGACGAGACGCGCTATCAGACGGTCTATGCCCGTGAGCCCGGCGCCGTCGCTGCGCCGACCGCCGGCCTGCATTTTGATGAGGCGATGCTGGAGACGTTGCTGGCGCAAGGCGTCGGTACCGCTTTCGTCACCCTGCACGTCGGCGCCGGCACCTACCGGCCGGTACGTGTAGACAAGATCGCCGAGCACCGCATGCACAGCGAGCGCTACGAGATTCCGGAAGCCACCACCGCCGCTATCGCCGCCACGCACGCCGCCGGTGGCCGCGTCGTCGCCGTTGGCACGACCAGCCTGCGCGCCCTGGAATCGGCCGGCAACGCCGATGGTACGGTGCGCACTGGCAGCGCCGAGACTGACATCTTCATCACCCCGGGCTACCGCTTCCAGGTGGTCGACCGCCTGATCACCAACTTCCACCTGCCGAAATCGACGCTGCTCATGCTCGTCTCGGCCTTCGCCGGCTACGACGCCAGCCGCGCCGCCTACGCGCACGCCGTGGCCGAACGCTACCGCTTCTTCAGCTATGGCGACGCCATGCTTCTGGAAAGAACCGATGCAATTTGACCTTCTCAAAACCAACGGCGCTGCCCGCCGCGGCACGCTGACGCTGGCCCACGGCCAGGTGCAGACTCCCGTCTTCATGCCGGTCGGCACCTACGGCACGGTCAAGGCGATGACGCCGGCCTCGCTGCACGACATCGGCGCCCAGATCTGCCTCGGCAACACCTTCCACCTGTGGCTGCGGCCGGGACTGGAAGTGGTCAAAGCGCATCACGGCCTGCACGACTTCATGAACTGGCAGAAGCCGATCCTCACCGATTCCGGCGGCTTCCAGGTGTTCTCGCTCGGCGCCCTGCGCAAGATCACCGAGGACGGCGTCAAGTTCAGTTCGCCGCACGACGGCGCCAAGCTTTTTCTGTCGCCGGAAATCTCGATGCAGATCCAGCATGTCCTCAACTCCGACATCGTCATGATCTTCGACGAATGCACGCCCTACCCGGCCAGCCACGAGGAAGCGGCCAAGTCGATGCGCCTCTCCATGCGCTGGGCCCGCCGTTCGCGCGACGAGCACAACAAGCTGGAAAACCGCAACGCGCTGTTCGGCATCGTCCAGGGCGGCATGTACGAAGACCTGCGCGACGAGTCGCTGGCCGGTCTGGACGACATCGGCTTCGACGGCATGGCCATCGGCGGCCTGTCGGTCGGCGAGCCGAAGGAAGACATGGCGCGCGTCCTCGAACATGTCGCGCCGCGAATGCCAGCGCACAAGCCGCGCTACCTGATGGGCGTCGGCACGCCGGAAGACCTGGTTTTCGCCGTCAAGCGCGGCATCGACATGTTCGACTGCGTGATGCCGACGCGCAATGCGCGCAACGGCCACCTGTTCACCCGCTTCGGCGACGTCAAGATCAAGAACGCCCGCTACAAGACCGATACCGGCCCGCTCGACCCATCATGCTCGTGCTACACCTGCAGCCAGTTCAGCCGCGCCTATCTGCATCACTTGTTCCGCTGTGGCGAAATTCTCGGCGGCATGCTCAATACCATCCACAACCTGCATTTCTATCAGGTCATCATGGCCGAGATGCGCGCCGCCATCGAATCGGGAAAACTGGACGAATGGTCAATCGCCTTCGCCCGCGACCGATCTGCGGGCCAGTGATAGAATCGCCCGTTCTGATTTTTTCGTTATCCGGAGACCTTTCCCATGATTAGCCTTGCCCACGCCCAAACCGCTGGCGCCGCCGACCCGACCGGCGGCTTCATGCAGCTGCTGCCGATGATCCTGATGTTCGTCGTGCTGTGGTTCCTGATGATCCGCCCGCAGATGAAGAAGGCCAAGGACCACAAGGCACTGATCGAAGCCCTGGCCAAGGGTGACGAAATCGTCACCGGTGGCGGTATGGTCGGCCGCATCACCAAGGTTGGTGACGGCTACGTGACCGTCGAGATCGCCGAAGGCGTTGAAGTCACCGTGCAAAAGCCGGCTGTCGCACTGGTTCTGCCCAAGGGCACGCTGAAGTCGCTGTAATCACCCCGGAAGGCGGCCCCTGGCCGCCTTCTTCGCTTTGAAGCCGCCATGAATCGCTACCCCCTCTGGAAGTACATCATCGTTGCCGTGTCGCTGGTGCTGGGTTTGATCTATACCCTGCCCAACTTCTACGGTGAATCGCCCGCCGTGCAGGTTTCCAGCGGCAAGGCCACGCTCAAGGTCGACAACGGCACGCTGAGCCGCGCCGAAGCGGCACTGCAGAGCGCCGGCATCGCCCATGACGGCATCCAGCTCGACAGTGTCGGCGTCAAGGCCCGCTTCACCAGCACCGACATTCAGCTGCAGGCCAAGGACGTGCTGGAAAAGACCTTTAACCCGGACGCCAGCAATCCGCAGTACGTCATCGCCCTCAACCTGCTGACCGCCTCGCCGCGCTGGCTGACGGCGCTCAACGCGCTGCCCATGTACCTCGGCCTCGATCTGCGCGGTGGCGTGCATTTCCTGCTGCAGGTAGACATGCAGGGGGCGCTGACCAAGCGGCTCGATTCGACCTCGGCCGACCTGCGCACGGTGATGCGCGACAAGAACCTGCGTCACGCCGGCATCAACCGCGAAGGCGAGCGCATCGTCGTCAACTTCCGCGATGCCGAGACGCGCGAAAAAGCCCGGGCCGCCATCACCGACAGCCAGCCCGACCTGCTGCTGGCCGACGCCGGCGACGGCACCGACACCCGCCTGATCGCCACGCTGAAGCCGGAAGCGCAGAAGAAGATCGGCGAATTCGCCCTCAAGCAGAACATCACGACGCTGCACAACCGGATCAACGAACTCGGCGTCGCCGAGCCGGTGATCCAGCAGCAAGGCGCCGACCGCATCGTCGTTCAGCTGCCTGGCGTGCAGGACACCGCCAAGGCCAAGGACATCCTCGGCCGCACGGCAACCTTGGAAATCCGCATGGTGGACGACTCTCCGGGCGTCCTCGAAGCGGCACTCGCTGGCAGTGTGCCCTTCGGCACCGAGGTGTACACCGAGCGCGGTGGCTCGCCGCTACTGGTCAAGAAGCAGGTCGTCCTCACCGGCGACCGCCTGACCGATGCCCAGCCCGGCTTCGACGGCCAGACCAATGAACCGGCCGTGCACCTGACCCTCGACGCTGCCGGTTCGCGCATCTTCAAGGACATCACCCGCGACAACGTCGGCAAGCGCATGGCCATCCTGCTCATCGAGAAGGGCAAGGGCGAAGTGGTCACGGCGCCGGTCATCCGTACCGAAATTGGCGGCGGCCGCGTGCAGATTTCCGGCCGCATGACCACCACCGAGGCCAACGACGTCGCTCTGCTGCTGCGCGCCGGCTCGCTGGCAGCGCCGATGGACATCATCGAGGAACGCACCATCGGCCCCTCGCTCGGTGCCGAAAATATCGAGAAGGGCTTCAATTCGACGCTATGGGGCTTCGTCGCCATCGCCGTCTTCATGATCGCCTACTACCAGGTTTTCGGTGTCGTCTCGGTGCTCGCCCTGGCCTCCAACCTGCTGTTGCTGGTCGCCCTGCTGTCGATGCTGCAGGCAACGCTGACCCTCCCTGGCATCGCCGCCATCGCGCTGACCCTGGGCATGGCGATCGACGCCAACGTGCTGATCAACGAGCGTATCCGCGAAGAGTTGCGTGCCGGCATGCCGCCGCAAGCCGCCATTTCGGAAGGCTACGAACGCGCCTTCGGCACCATTCTCGACTCCAACATCACCACGCTGATCGCCGGCCTCGCCCTGCTCATCTTCGGTTCCGGCCCGGTGCGTGGCTTCGCTGTGGTGCACTGCCTGGGCATCCTGACCTCGATCTTCTCCTCGGTAGTCATCTCGCGCGCCCTGGTGAACCTGATCTACGGCCGCCAGAAGAAGCTCACCAAGGTTGCCATCGGTCAGATCTGGAAGCCCGGCGTGGCTGCCACCGACGGCAAGAAATAAGGACGCACGGACATGGAACTCTTCCGCATCAAGAAAGACATCCCCTTCATGCGCCATGCGCTGAAGTTCAACATCATTTCACTCATCACCTTCCTGCTCGCCGTCTTCTTCCTGGCCACCAAAGGCCTGCACCTGTCGGTCGAATTCACCGGCGGCACGCTGATCGAGGTCAAGTACGAACAAAGTGCCGACCTCGAGAAGATTCGTCAGACGCTGGGGAAAAATGGTTTCACCGACTACACGGTACAGAACTTCGGCTCCTCGCAAGACGTGATGATCCGCCTGCCGCTGCGCAACGCTCAGGAAAGCGCCAAGCAGGGTGAACAGGTGATGCAGGCGTTGACCGCCGAAACCGCCGGGGCCAGCCTGTCGCGCGTCGAGTATGTCGGCCCGCAGGTCGGCAAGGAGCTCGCCGAAAACGGTGCGCTGGCGCTGCTGGTGGTCATCATCGGCATCATGATCTACCTCGCCTTCCGCTTCGAATGGCGTTTCGCGGTCTCGGCGATCATCGCCAACCTGCACGACGTGATCATCATCCTCGGCTTCTTCGCCGCCTTCCAGTGGGAATTCTCGCTGTCGGTGCTGGCCGCCGTGCTGGCCGTACTCGGCTATTCGGTGAACGAATCGGTGGTCGTCTTCGACCGGGTGCGTGAAACCTTCAAGCGGGTGCGCGGCCTGAGCACCCCGCAGGTGCTCGACCACGCCATCACCAGCACCATCAGCCGGACCATCATCACCCACGGCTCGACGCAGATCATGGTCCTGTCGATGCTGATCTTCGGTGGAGCAACGCTGTATTACTTCTCGCTGGCCCTGACTATCGGCATCTGTTTCGGCATCTACTCCTCGGTGCTGGTCGCCAGCCCGCTGGTCATGTGGCTGGGCGTCTCGCGCGAGCAGTTCATCAAGCCGAAGAAGGTCATCGAAGGTGCCAACGAGGACGGCGCCGTCGTCTGAGCATCGCCGCTCACCATGAAGAAAGCCGCCCACGGGCGGCTTTCTTTTTGCTCTCTTACCAGCCGGGCGTTTCCGCTGCCGGCGGCGGTGCCGGCGGTTCCGCCAACCAGGCACCGCTGGCGCCATAGACTGCGGCCAGAGCGAGGATCAGGGCAAGGATCAGGGCCGGCAGACCGCCGCCTTGCGCATCTTCGCCCTCACCCTCCCGCCAGCCGGTGATCATCGGCTTGACCAGATTGTTCTTCTTCACCCGCCCGTAGAAGGCAATTGCCGCCAGATGGATGGCAATCAGCGCATACAAGGCGTTCGAGGCCAGATGGTGCAGACCGCTCAAGCGGTTGCTCAGATCCCTGCCGACCAGATCGTAGAGTGGGCCGTTGAAGGCTATATCGTCGTTGGCGAACAAACCAGAGATCGCCTGGAAGGCGACCAGGGCGAGCACGGCAAAGACCGACAGGGCGCCCAGTGGATTGTGCCCGGGCTGGCGCCATTCACCGCGCAAATAGACCTTGATCTTGGCCGGTGTCGGGAAGAAGTGGGCAAAACGGGCATAGGTCGAGCCGAGCACGCCCCAGAGCAGACGGAAAACGATCAGACCGACAATGAGAAGGCCGATCCGGCCGTGCCAGACAATCAGGTTGCCACCCAACTGACCGCTGATGATGGCGGCGGCGACGGCCAGGACAAGCAGCCAGTGGAACAGGCGGGTGGGCAGGTCCCAAAGGCGATGGCGGGTGCGGTTCATGATCTTTTCTCTTGTCATCACAATAAAAACAGGCGCCCGCGGGCGCCTGCGATTAGCGCATGGTAAAGCTTACTTCTTGACCTTGAAGTCGTCGTGACAGCCTTTGCAGGTGCCGCCGAGCTTGCCGAACTGTTCCTTGACGGCGGCGACGTCACCGCTGGCAGCCACTTTGGCCATTTCGTTAGCTTCCTTGTTGAAAGCCATGGCCACCTTGCCGACACCTTCCTTGTTGGTGAATAACTCGGGCTTGACGCGGGTTTCTTCCCAGCCCTTGCCCTTGTCGGTCCCCGGCAGGTAGAGGGCGCCCATGCCGGAGTTGGCGATTGCCTGGATGACGGTGGCGGCCTTGACCACTTCTTCCTTGTTATAGGTGCCTTCGACATTCATCTTGATGCGGGCCATGCTCCAGGCCATGGTGGCGTAAGCCGACTGGCGGAACTTGATGGCATCTTCCGGCTTGACCTGGGCGGTCGCACCGCCGGCCAGGGTAAGGCTGAGCACGGCAAGCATGAGCTTCTTCATTGGTGTTCTCCATTAATAGAAAGACGGGCGTCCGGATTGTAACGGCTTCATGTGACGCATTCTGTAACCAAAGTTACACAGCTGGCATGAAGGCAATAGCCCAAGCGGATAACACGCAAAAAATATCAATTTATAGCTTCGTCATTGACGGCTAATACTTTTGATATATATCGAATTCACAGCCTGACGATTCGAGCACAATCTCCCGGCACATAAAGGGAAGGAGATTGCGCGTGGATGCTGGCCAGCGGCTCACGGGGCAGGACACGGTCGACCGGCTCAGCCGGCGATCGACGTTGATTTTTCTGCTGCTGGCGCTGGTCGCCGTGTTCACCTATTTCCTGCTCGCCGGGGAAGCCGCGGATGATCGGGCCAGCGCCGCCGAGATCAACAATGCCGGGAAACGGCGCATGCTGTCGCAGCGCATCGGCCTGCTCAGCAGCCAATACCTGCACCAGCAGAAGGCGGAGGATATTGCCGAACTGGCCACCGCCCTGAAGCAGATGGCGGCCATCCATGCCGCGCTGACACAGGGCAATCCCAAAATGGGCATCCGTGCCCCGCACAGTGAGCAGTTGCGCGCCAGCTACGCCGGCCCGGATGGCCTCGACGCCGCCATGCAGAGCTTCCTGGCGCTCGGCGATGAAATGCTGCAGCGCATTGCCAATGGGGACAATTACCAGGCCAGCGCCGACGAGCTGATCCGCATCAGCCGTGGCGAGCTGCTGGTCGCTCTCGACCTGATGGTGGATCAGTACCAGATGGAAAGCGAGGCGAATACCGATACGCTGCGCCTGCTGCTGTGGTGCTCGCTACTGGCCGCCCTCGCCCTGCTCGGCTTCTCGGCCTTTGGCGTGCTGCGGCCGCTGATCGTCCAGGTCCGGCGTTCGCTGGACGAGCAGGCGGCATCGGAAAAGGCCCTGCACCAGGCCGTCGAAAAGAATCACCTGATCCTGCAGACGGCCGGCGAAGGCATCTTCGGCGTCGACCGCGATGGCCGCATCAGTTTCGCCAATCCGGCCGCCGCCGCCCTGCTGGGCAGTGACAGCGAACAATTGCTCGACCTCGCCAGTCATCACGACATCATGCACAGCAGCGCCGGCTGCCCGATCTGCCAGGTGCTCGACGACAGCCATGGGCTGCGTCGTGCGGACGGACACTTTCGCCGCCGCGGCGACGCCGCCGGCTTCCCGGTCGAATACACGGTGGCAGCGCGCCCGGACGGCGACGGGGCGGTCGTCTCCTTCCGCGACATTTCCGAGCGCCGGCTGGCCGAGACCAAGCTGCAGCGCTTCCAGCAGCGGCTGGTCGACGCCATCGAGGCGCTCGATGATGCCTTCGCCTTGTTCGACGAAGAGGATCGACTGCGCCTCTACAACTTACGTTTCACCGAGGCCTTCCCGCTGCGTGGCGAGGTCATCCAGCTCGGCATGCCCTTCCCCGACTTCATCCGGGCCATCGCCGAACAGCAGTTCTACGCCGTGCCTGGCGAGCAGATGGCGGACTGGGTGACGCAGCGCCTGCAAGTACATCGCCGTGCCGAAGGCTCGAGCGAAATTCCGCTGGCAGGCGGCCGCTGGCTGCGCGCCACCGAACGGCGCACGCGCGAAGGCGGCACGGTGGTGATCTGGACCGACGTCAGCCACCTGAAGCAGGCACTGATCGCCGCCGACCAGGCCAGCCGGGCCAAATCGGAATTCATGGCACGCATGAGCCACGAGCTGCGCACGCCGCTCAACGCCATCCTCGGCTTCGCCCAGGTACTCGAACGCGGCCTCGACGCGCCGCTGAGCGCCGGCCAGTTGGAATGCATCGCCCACATCCTGCAGGGCGGCCGCCATCTGCTGGCCCTGATCAACGAGGTGCTCGACCTGTCGGCTATCGAGGCCGGGCATCTGCACATCGAGATGGAAGGCCTGGCGCTGGCGCCGCTGCTGAAGGAATGCTTGGCGCTGGTAGCCCCTCAGGCGGTCGATCGCCAGGTCCGGCTGAGCGCCGGCGACTGCGCCAGCGTGCACGTCCGCGGCGACCGCAAGCGGCTCAAGCAGGTGCTGCTCAACCTGTTGTCCAACGGCATCAAATACAACCGGGTCGGCGGCCAGTTGACGCTGACCGTCAAGGAAAGCACCGACGGCATTCGCCTGACCGTTTCCGATACCGGCCATGGCATCCCCCCTGACCTGGCGCAGCGCGTCTTCCAGCCTTTCGACCGTCTCGGTGCCAGCCAGGTCGAGGGTACCGGCATCGGCCTGTCGATCACCCGCCGCCTGGTTGAACTGATGGGCGGGCGAATCGGCTTCGATAGCGTCGTCGGCGTCGGCACCACCTTCTGGGTGGAACTGGCACTTGCCGCCGGCGAATATCCGGCCGCCGACGACGAGGAGGTCTGCCTGACCGCCGCCCTGCCCCCGCCGCCCATCAGCACGGTGAACGACAACACCACAGCGACACCCTGCGTCCTGACCATCGGCCTCGATCCGGCCGACCACGAGATGCTGCGCCTGATCGTCAGCACGCTGCGTGGCCCCAGCTTGGTCGCCGCTGCCAACCTGGCGGAAGCCCGTACCATCATCGCCGGCCAGGGCTGCCGCGCAGTCGTCGCCGACACTGTACTGGTGCACCAGCTACTGCTTGACCTGCCGCCGGCTGAGAACGAACAGCCTTTCGTCATTGCCATCGGCGAGCGCCTGAAGCCGCACTTCGTTGATGCGCGTATCGGCCATTGGCAGCCAAAACCGATGAAGATCCGGGAAATCGCCCGAATTTTGAGAGAAGCCACGACATGAGCCTGCACAAGCGATCGCTTATCGCCAAAGAGCGCTTTCACGACGCTCGCATCCTGGTGGTCGACGACCAGCCGGGCAATGTCCGGCTGCTTGAAGTATTCCTGGCCGAAGCTGGCTACCGCCACGTCGAGGGCATGACCGACCCGACCCAGGTACTGGAACGCATGGACAACGGGCCGCTCGACCTGTTGCTGCTCGACATGCGCATGCCGATCCTCGACGGCTTGTCAGTGCTGGCCCTGCTGCAGGAGGCTATCCACCAGGACGGCCTGCAGGTGATCGTGCTGACCGCCCAGACCGAGCGCGAAACGCGCCTGGCGGCACTGTCGCTGGGCGCCCGCGACTATCTGGTCAAGCCGTTCGACAACGACGAGGTGTTGTGCCGCATCCGCAATGCGCTGGAAAGCCGCTTTCTCTACCAGGACCGCGAAGGCGAAGCGGAACGCCTGGAAGTACTGGTGACGCAGCGCACCGAGCAACTGATCGAAACCCAGTTCGAGTTGGTGCGCTGCCTCGCCCGTGCTGGCGAATTCCGCGACAGCGACACCGGTTCGCACATTTTCCGCGTCTCGGCTGGCTGCCACCTGTTGGCCCAGGCCGCCGGCCTGCCGCGCCAGCAGATCGAACTGATCCGCTACGCGGCGATGATGCATGACATCGGCAAGATCGGAATTTCCGACCAGCTGCTGCTCAAGCCGGGCAAGCTGACGCCCGAGGAATTCGAGCAGATCAAGGCGCACTGCCAGTTCGGTGTGGATATCCTCGGTGATTACAACGCCGACGTCACCCGCATGGCCCGGCAGATCGCCTTCACCCACCACGAACGCTGGGACGGCAAGGGTTACCCGTCCGCCCTGGCCGGCGAGGAAATTCCGATCGAAGGCCGGATCACGGCCATCATCGACGTCTACGACGCACTGACGTCGGAACGCCCGTACAAGACCGCACTATCGCCAGACGATGCGCTGGCCATCATCCGCGATGGCGCCGGCAGCCAGTTCGATCCGCAACTGGTCGATCACTTGCTCGCTATCTACCCGGAGTTCCTGCGCCAGATGCAGCGCTTTGCCCGCGACTGAGGCAGGCGATGCTTACAGCGCGAAGACGTGCTTGACGCGCAACGCCGGCTGGCCGGCTTCGATTGCCAGCAGGCGGGCGATATTCGGATGCTTGCCGGGATTGGCGCGCTCGTCCTCGCTGTGTTCGGCGAAGATTTCCAGGCCCTTCTTCGCCGCCTCGCCATTGATCGAGCCGTAGGTCTGTGCCAGGTGGTTGTATACGGCCAGCGAACCCTGGCTGCCCGGCTTGTTCTCGATGCTGGCGACGACATTGCCTTCGGTGTCGAGCAGATTGATGGCGGCCAGATGGGAGATACCCGGCAGTTTCTTCAGGTTTTCGGCAAAAGACATTTTTAGTTGCTAGTCGTAAGTTGGGGAGCGAGAGGGGCCTATTTCCAGTCGCGTTTGGCTTTGACCAAGCCGATGATCAGACCGGTGGTGAAAGTCGCCACCGGCACAGCGAAGGCGATCGCCTTGATGCCGCGCTCGGGGCCGTAGATGTAGAGCAGCAGCAGCGCCGGCACCAGGCCGATGGCCAGGCCAAGCAGCCCGCCCTTGACCCCACCGCGGATAACTTCGCTATCCGTGGTGCGGCGCTCGCCGGTGCAATGCGGGCAGTAGATGGCGTCAGCCGGGACTTCCTGCCCGCACTTGGAACAGCGCATTTAGATACGCTTCGCCAGTTCGGCGGCCTTGCCGGTGTAATCCCAGGGCGTCAGCTTCAGCAAGTCGGACTTGGCGGCTTCCGGGATTGCCAGCGTCGAGACGAAAGCCTGCATGCCTTCGCGTGAAACGCGGGTGCCGCGGGTCAGTTCCTTGAGCTTTTCGTAGGCATTCGGCACGGCATAGCGGCGCATCACCGTCTGGATCGGCTCGGCCAGCAGCTCCCAGTTGGCGTCGAGATCGGCCTTCATCAGGTCGGCATTGATTTCCAGCTTGCCCAGGCCCTTGAGCAGCGAGTCGTAACCGAGCAACGCGTAGCCGAGGCCGACGCCCATGTTGCGGAGCACGGTGGAATCGGTCAGGTCGCGCTGCCAGCGCGAGATCGGCAGCTTTTCGGCGAGATGCTTGAGCATGGCGTTGGCCAGGCCGAGGTTGCCTTCGGAATTTTCGAAGTCGATCGGATTGACCTTGTGCGGCATGGTCGAAGAACCGATTTCACCGGCCTTGACCTTCTGCTTGAAAAAGCCGAGCGAGATGTAGCCCCAGACATCGCGATCAAGGTCCACCAAAATGCTGTTGGTGCGGGCGAAGGCATCGAACAGTTCAGCCAGTGCGTCGTGCGGCTCGATCTGGATGGTGTAGGGATTGAAGGTCAGGCCGAGCGACTCGACGAAGCGCTTGGCGAAGCCTTCCCAGTCGTAGCCAGGGTAGGCAGCGAGGTGGGCATTGTAGTTGCCGACCGCGCCGTTGATCTTGCCGAGCAGTTCGACCTGGGCGATACGGGCGCGGGCGCGCTGCAGGCGGTAGGCCGTGTTGGCCATTTCCTTGCCCATCGTCGACGGGGTCGCGGGCTGGCCGTGGGTGCGGCTCATCATCGGCACCTCGGCGTGGGCGTGGGCCATTTCGCTCAGCTTGGCGATGACCTTGTCCAGCATCGGCAGCATCGCCTGCTCGCGGGCGCCCTGGCACATCAGCGCATGCGACAGGTTGTTGATGTCTTCCGAGGTACAGGCAAAGTGGATGAACTCGCTGACCTTGACCACTTCGACGTTGCCCTTGGTCTTGTCCTTGATCCAGTATTCCAGCGCCTTGACGTCGTGGTTGGTGGTCGCTTCGATGGCCTTGACCTCGGCCGCCTGGACCGCCCCGAAGTTGGCCACCAAGGCGTCGAGTTCGGCCACGGTGGCCGGCGAGAAGGCGGCGATTTCCGTAAAATGCGGTTCAGCGGCCAGCGCCTTCAGCCATTCGATCTCGACCTTCAAGCGAGCGCGGATCAGGCCGAATTCGGAAAAATGCTCGCGCAAGGCATCGACCTTGCCGGCATAGCGGCCATCGAGCGGGGAAAGGGCAGTCAGGGGGTTGAAAGTCATGGCACATCCTTTTCGGTAAGCCGTGAATTTTACCCGCCCGGCGAACCCCTCGCCATAAGCTATAATCGCTCACCCCAAAACAGAGAGCATACGATGAAGCTGATCGGCTCATATTCCAGCCCCTACACCCGCAAGGTCCGTGTAGTGCTGGCCGAAAAGAAGATTGAAGTCGAGTTCGTTATCGATTCCCCGTGGCAGACGGAAAGCCTGGTTCCCGGCATCAACCCGCTGGGCAAGATTCCCGTGCTGGTACTCGACGACGAAACGCCGCTCTTCGATTCGCGCGTCATTGTCGAATACATCGACAATGTGACGCCGAACAACAAGCTCTTTCCGGCTCCGAACCGCGAGCGAACCGAGGTCAAGCGCTGGGAGGCCCTGGCTGATGGCGTTTGCGATGCAGCCGTCGCCGCGCTGCTCGAATCGCGTCGGCCGAAAAGTCAAAAGAACACCGACTGGATCGCCCGCCAGCAGGAAAAAATCACTCGCAGCCTGGCCTTCATGGCCACTGAACTGGGTGAAAAACCCTTCTGCATGGGTACCCATTTTTCGATGGCCGACATCGCCGTCGGCACGGCCCTGGGTTACCTGAGCTTCCGTTTCCCCGACATCGCCTGGCAGGAGCACGCCAACCTGGAAAAGCTGAATGCCAAGCTCCTCCAGCGTGCGTCATTCGCCGACACCCTGCCCAAGGACTGAACCCCCCCGGCACCCAATACCGCAGTCAAAAAAGCGCCGATGGGCGCTTTTTTCGCCCGGGCGATGCCGGAGCGAATGAACCCTCGACAGCAACGACGGTCTATTAAGCAGAAAATACACGGCCGATTCGCCGACAATGCTCTGAGAGACTTTGGGGGTCCAGTGCTGAATCAAACAACAGAAGGTTTTCCCATGCATAACATCGCCCACTCCCTGACGGTTGCCTTGGGCGAGCGAGATCATCACACGCGGCGGCATTGCGAGCGCGTCGTCCAGCTTTCGGTCGAACTCGGCCAACACATTGATCTCAGCGAACGCGAACTCGCACTACTCAGCCTCGGCGCCCAGTTCCATGATCTCGGCAAGATCGGCATTCCCGACCAGATCCTGCGCAAGCCGGCACCGTTTGAGGAACTGGAATGGGAGTGCATGAAGCAGCACACCATCATTGGCGAGCGGATCATCCTCGCCATCGGCGACGAAAAATCGCCCACGGTGGCCCAAGTGGTCCGCCATCATCATGAGCACTTCAACGGCTCAGGCTATCCGGACGGACTGCGCGGCACCGCCATTCCGTTGTTCGCGCGCATCGTCTCGCTGGCCGACAGCTATGACGCCATGGCCGTATCCCGGCCCTATCACCAGGCCCGCCAACACCGGACGGTGATGGACATCCTGAGCAGCGAAGCCGGCACCAAGCACGACCCCGATCTGCTACACGCCTTCTGCGCGGTGATCGAAAAGTCCGACCAGCGCGCCAGCGACGACTGAAGCTCTAGCGAATCACCCCACCGCCCAGGCAAACCCGGCTCTCGTAGAGCACCACCGACTGGCCGGGCGTCAACGCCCACTGCGGCTCGGCGAAATTGATTTCGCAGCTATCGGCATCGACACGTTCGATCTCGCATGGCTGATCGCTGGTGCGATAGCGCGGCTTGGCGGTGTACACCCAGTGCGCCTGTGGCGCCCGACCGGCAACCCAGCTCAATTGCTCGGAAACCAGACTGGCCTTGAGGAGCGCCGGATGGTCGTGCCCCTGGACGACGTAGAGCACGTTCTTATCCATATCCTTGCCGGCGACGAACCAGGCATCGTGATCGCCGCCGCCCGGCTGACCCTTCTCCTTCAGACCGCCGATATGCAGCCCCTTGCGCTGGCCAAGCGTGTGGTACATCAGGCCATCGTGCTTGCCCAGCACCTTGCCATCGTCGAGGCGACGGATCTCACCCTGTTTCGGCGGCAGATAGCGGGCGAGGAAATCCTTGAACGGCCGCTCACCGATAAAGCAGATGCCGGTCGAATCCTTCTTGGCGGCGACGTGCAGGCCTTCCGCCTCGGCGATCTTGCGCACCTCGCGCTTGTACAGGCCGGCCAGTGGAAACAGGGTCTTGGATAGCTGCGCCTGGTTCAGCCGGTAGAGGAAGTAGCTCTGGTCCTTGGTCCCATCCTCGGCCTTCAACAGCTGGAATTCGCCGTTGAACTCGCGCACGCCAGCGTAGTGGCCGGTGGCGATCTTGTCAGCGCCCAGCTTCATGGCATGCTCAAGGAAGGCCTTGAACTTGATTTCCGAGTTGCACAGGATGTCCGGATTCGGCGTCCGCCCGGCCTGGTATTCGCGCAGAAACTCGGCGAACACGCGTTCGCGGTACTCGGCGGCGAAATTGACCACCTCGACGTCGATGCCGATGGTGTCGGCGACGCTCATGACGTCGATCAGGTCCTGGCGCGACGAACAGTATTCCTCGGTGTCGTCATCCTCCCAGTTCTTCATGAACAGGCCGACCACCTTCCAGCCCTGGCGCTTCAGCAACAAGGCCGCAACGGAGGAATCAACGCCGCCGGACAAGCCGACGACCACAGTTTTTTCAGACATCGGGCCCAGCCCCTTTCTTCCAGTCGGCCAGAGGCAGGATCACCGCCGGCTGGCCATTATCGACAAACCAGCTATCGACGACGAAGGATTCCGCCGTGCCGTCGCCTAGCGTTTCAATCACCGCCGAACGATGCGGCGCAAAAATCAGGGCAAAGCTGCGCATCGTCGGTTCGAGCACCCGGTGCCAGCGCAGATAGCCACGCGCTTCCAGCAGGCGCAGCAGGCGCGTCGTCGTCGTTGAATGATCGATGCAATCCATGCGCCCCGGAACACCCTGATCGGCGTAATTGCCCCCCTTATCGTGACGGATGTCCGACTGCTGTCCGGCCCAGCCATAAAGCCGGCCCAGCGCCTCGGCCAGGCGCTGGCGCTCGCCGGCGGCATCTTCGGCGGCAAACAGCAGGCGGCGAATCTCGCCCAGTTGCCCATCGCTGTAAGCCACCGACTCCTGGACCAGACAGCCGTAACCGTGGCAAACCACCAGCCGCTCGCCAGCGTTGGCCAGACCGGCGAACGCCAGAACGAGGGCGACGATGACGCTGCGGATCACGCGTAATGCACCAGCAGGTCGAGCGGATAGCGCCGGCCGGCCAGCAGGTCCTCGATACAGCGCAGGATCAGCGGGCTGCGATGGCGCCCCTGCGTCGCCTTCACCTCGTCCAGCGTCAGCCAGCGAGCGCCGATGATGCCCGTGTCGAGCTGGCGCTCGGCCTCGTAGCCGCGCAATTCGCCAGTAAAGGCGAAGCGCAGGTAGGTAATTTCCTTCACCGGATGGCGCCAGTTATAGACGCCGATCAGATGCGTCGGCTTGAAATGGTAGGCGGTCTCTTCCAGCGTCTCGCGGATCACCGCATCGACCAGCGCCTCGCCCTCCTCTAGATGGCCGGCCGGCTGGTTGAAAGCCAGTCCGGCATCGGTTTCTTCCTCGACCAGCAGGAACTTGCCGTCGCGCTGAATGACGGCGGCAACGGTGACATTGGGTTTCCAGATCATGAGGCGGGCTCGGTCGGCAAAGGCGTTATTTTAGCCGCTGATTTCGGCTAGAATTACGCGCTTTCACACACGCGCAACACGGAGAAGCAACCATGTCCATGGCGGATCGCGACGGTTTCATCTGGCAAGACGGCAAACTCATTCCCTGGCGCGAGGCGACCACGCACGTTCTCACCCATTCGCTGCATTACGGAATGAGCGTCTTCGAAGGTGTCCGCGCCTACAAGACCGATGCCGGCACTGCCATCTTCCGCCTGGAAGAACATACCGACCGCCTGTTCAACTCCGCCCACATCTTCCAGATGGCCATGCCTTACGACAAGGCGACCATCAACGAAGCGCACAAGGAAGTGCTGCGCGCCAACAAGCTCGAATCCGGCTACCTGCGTCCGATCGCCTTCTACGGCTCGGAAAAGATGGGCGTCTCGCCCAAGGGCGCCAAGGTCCATGTCGCCATCGCCGCCTGGCCGTGGGGCGCCTACCTCGGTGAGGAAGGCATGGAGCGCGGCATCCGCGTCAAGGTCTCGAGCTACACCCGCCATCACGTCAATATCTCGATGGTCCGCGCCAAGGCCTCCGGCCATTACATCAACTCAATCCTGGCCAACAACGAAGTGACCAATGAAGGTTACGACGAAGCCATGCTGCTCGACCCGGAAGGCTATGTTGCCGAAGGCGCCGGCGAGAACCTGTTCATCGTCAAGAAGGGCAAGCTGTATACGCCGGACCTGACCTCCTGCCTGGAAGGCATCACCCGCGCCACGGTGCTGCAGATCGCCGAGGAACTGGGCCTCTCGGTCCAGGAAAAGCGCATCACCCGCGACGAAGTCTATTGCTGCGACGAAGCCTTCTTCACCGGCACCGCCGCCGAAGTCACGCCGATCCGCGAACTCGACGGCCGGCAGATCGGCATCGGCCGCCGCGGCCCGATCACCACGCAGATCCAGGCCAAGTACTTCGACGTCGTCTATGGCCGCTCGGAAGCCCATCGCGGCTGGCTGTCCTACATCTGATCCAGGGAGAAGCACGATGTCCGAACAAGCCCCCGTTGAAATCACCGCCCACGACCTGCCGCTGCACTGCCCGACGCCGAACGCGCCGCTGTGGAGCCAGCATCCGCGCGTCTTCCTCGACGTCCTGAAGACCGGCGAAGCCGTCTGCCCTTACTGCAGCACCAAGTACGTGTTTACGGGCGAAGCGCCCAAAGGACATCACTAGTCGCCAGTTGCTAGTTGCCAGCCGCTAGCCGACCGTTGCTGACAACTAATGACTGGCAACTGATAACTGACCCATGAAGGCTCTCATCGTCGCCCCCGCCTGGATCGGCGACACGATCATGGCGCAGCCGCTGTTCGCTCGCTTGCGGGCTCGCCATCCCGGCCTGCAACTGGACGCCCTGGCACCGCGCTGGGTGGCGCCAGTGCTGCAGCGCATGGACGACATCAGCGAAGTCGTCGACAGTCCCTTCGGCCATGGCCAAATCTCCTTCAAGGCGCGCTGGCGGCTGGCCCGGACGATCGGCGAAGGCGGCTACGCGGCCGCCTATATTCTGCCCAATTCGCTGAAATCGGCACTGGTGCCGTTTTTTGCCGGCATTCCGCGGCGCGTCGGTTTCACCGGCGAGTCGCGCTATGGCTTGATCAACGTCCGCCATACGCTGGACAAGCAGGCGCAGCCGCTGATGATCGAGCGCTTCATGCAGCTGGCCGAAGTCCCCGGCGTGCCGCCGGAGAAACCCTTCGCCAACCCGCGCCTGCGTTCGACAGCGACGGAGCAGGCCAAGACCCTGGCCGAACTCGCCATCGAACGTCCAGCCCGTCTCGTCGCCTTCTGCCCCGGCGCCGAATACGGCCCGGCCAAACGCTGGCCAGCCGCCCATTTCGCCGCCCTGGCCCGCGCCCTGAACGCGCGCGGCACGGCCGTCTGGCTATTCGGGTCGCCCAAGGACCATGCCGTCGCCGAGGAAATCTGTCAGCTGGCGCCGGGCTGTTGCCGCAACTTGTGCGGTGCCACCTCGCTCGCCCAGGCCGTGGACCTGCTGGCTCTGGCCGATCTGGTGGTCTGCAACGATTCCGGCCTGATGCACGTTGCCGCCGCCCTCGACCGGCCGATCGTCGCGCTCTACGGCTCCTCGTCGCCCGGCTTCACGCCACCGCTGTCGGAACAAGCCGACATCCTCAGCCTGAACCTCGACTGCAGCCCGTGCTTCAAGCGCGAATGCCCGCTCGGCCATTTCGACTGCCTGAACAAGCTGAGCCCGGAACAGGTACTCGCCGCCGTCGACAAAAGGAGCGCCGCATGAATCCGCCGGGTGTCTACGCCTCGCCGGACGATGTCGAGATGGCTTTCTACGAGGCCATCGCCCGCGGCGATGCCGAACAGATCGGCCGCCTCTGGGCCGAGGACGAGGAAACACTGTGCGTGCATCCGACCGGCGTCCGCCTGAGCGGAGTGCTGGCCATTCGTGAAAGCTGGCAGAGCATCTTCGCCACCACCCAGATCCGCGTTCAAGTCGAGGGCGTCGCCCACTGGCAAGGCAGCGTGCTGGCCATCCACCATCTGACGGAAACCCTGTTCGTCGGCGATGACCCGAGCCCGCACGGACCGCTGCACGTGACCCACATCTATACCCGCGGCGCCCACGGCTGGCGCCTGGTCTGCCGCCACGCCTCGGCTGCCGACGATGGCCAGCAGACGCTGGCCGACTCGGTCGCGCACACCCTGCATTGAAACCTTACCGCGCGCCGTCCTGGTTACCTGGCGGCCATGCCCAAACGCTGTGGCCGCTGCTCATCAAACCACGACCGCTGCCGCTGCGCCGCGAACGGTGGGAGACGCCGGACGGCGACTTCATCGACGTCGATCACCTCGACGGCCCGCCCGGGTCACCGCTGCTGGTGCTTTTCCACGGCCTCGAAGGCAGCTCCCGTAGCCATTACGCAATCTCCACCGCCCGCGCTTGCCAGCAGGCCGGCTGGCATTGCGTCCTGCCACACTTCCGCGGCTGCTCGGGCGAACTGAATCGCCGGCCACGCGCCTACCACTCCGGCGACTCCACAGAAATCGACTGGATCCTGCGTCGCCTGCAGGCGGCTGACGGCGGCCGGCCGGTGCACGCCGCGGGCGTCTCGCTGGGCGGCAACGCCCTGCTCAAATGGGCCGGCGAACGTGGCGCGAGCGCCGCCGAAGTGGTCAGCGGCGTCGCCGCCGTCTGCCCGCCGCTCGACCTCGCCGCCTGCGGCCATCATCTGGCGAATGGTTTCAACCGCCTGTACACACAGCATTTCCTCGGCTCCCTGAAAGCCCGCTCGGCCGACCGCCTCGCCCTCTTTCCCGGTCTTTTCGACGAATCCCGCATGCGCCGGGCGAGCAATCTCTTCCAGTTCGACGATGTGGTCACCGGCCCCATCCACGGTTTTGCCGGCGCCGACGACTACTGGGCGCGTTCCTCAGCCAAGCCCTGGCTGGCCACCATCGAGGTGCCAACCCTGGTCGTCAACCCGAAAAACGATCCTTTCCTGCCCGCCCACCACCTGCCGCGGCCCAGCGAAGTCGGCCCCCGGGTGTCCCTCGAGCAACCGGCCACCGGTGGACACGTTGGCTTCGTCAGCGGCTCCTTTCCGGGAAATCTGGACTGGCTACCGCAAAGGCTCTTACACTTCTTCCTTTCCGAAATGTCATAGGTCGCCCCCGATGAGCCAACTCCCTGCCGAAATTTTCAAGGCCTACGACATTCGTGGGATCGTCAACAAGTCGCTGACCGCCGAGGTCGTCCGCCAGGTCGGCCACGCGCTGGGATCGCTGGCCATCGAACAGGGGCAGAAAGCCATCGCTGTCGGCCGTGACGGCCGCCTGTCCGGCCCGGAACTGGCCGGCGCCCTGATGGACGGCATCTGCGCCGCCGGTTGCGATGCCATCGATGTCGGCTGCGTGCCGACCCCGGTCACTTACTTCGCCGCCTACGAACTGGGCTGCCACTCCTGCGTTTCGGTCACCGGCAGCCACAATCCGCCGGACTACAACGGCCTGAAGATGGTCATCGGCGGCACGACGCTGGCGCTGGAGGCCATTCAGGATCTGAAAAAACGCATCGAAGCCGGCAATTTCAAACATGGCCAGGGCAAGCGCACATCCGCCGACGTGCTCGGCGCCTACGTCGAGAAAATCGTCGGCGATGTGAAACTGGCGCGGCCGATGAAAATCGTCATGGATTGCGGCAATGGCGTTGCCGGCGCGATTGCCCCCGAACTGTTCAAACGTCTCGGTTGTGAAATCGTGCCGCTGTTCTGTGAAGTCGATGGCAATTTCCCGAACCACCACCCCGATCCGTCGAAGCCGGAAAACCTGGCCGACGTGGTCAAGGCGCTGCAGGAAACCGATGCCGAAATCGGCATCGCCTTCGACGGCGACGGCGACCGCCTCGGCGTCGTCACCAAGGACGGCGAGATCATCTTCCCCGACCGCCAGCTGATGCTGTTCGCTGCCGACGTGCTGTCGCGTGTGCCCGGTGGCACGGTGATCTATGACGTCAAATGCACGCGTTTGCTGGGCCCGTGGATCAGGCAGCACGGCGGCGTGCCGCTGATGTGGAATACCGGTCATGCGCTGGTCAAGGCCAAGCTGAAGGAGACCGGCGCCCCGCTGGCCGGCGAGATGTCCGGCCACACCTTCTTCAAGGAGCGCTGGTACGGCTTCGACGACGGCCTGTACACCGGTGCCCGCCTGCTCGAGATCCTCTCGCGGGCGGCCGACGGCAACAAGCTGCTGAAGGAACTGCCGAACGCGCCGTCAACGCCGGAACTGAACATCAAGATGGCCGAAGGTGAGCCTTTTACGCTGATCGACAAGCTGAAGGCCGAAGGCCGCTTCGATGGTGCCGAACAGGTCATCACCATCGATGGCGTGCGCGTCGAGTACGCCGATGGTTTTGGCCTGGCCCGCCCGTCGAACACGACGCCGGTCGTCGTCCTGCGTTTCGAGGCGGACAACGCGGCGGCCCTGGAGCGCATCCAGGGTGCCTTCCGCCAGGCGCTGAACGGCGTCTGGCCGGGCATCGCCCTGCCCTTCTGAGAACGTTGCGTGAGCGACGCCACGGACCAGCTCTATCTCGGTCGCCAACCCATTCTTGACCGCGAGCAGCGGCTGCACGCCTACGAATTGCTGTTCCGCAACGGCAGCCGCAATGCCGCCGATGTCACCGACGGCGTCCAGGCAACGGCCACGGTAATCGCCAACGCCTTTACCGAATTGGGCATTGAGGCGGCGCTCGGCGATTGCCGCGGTTTCATCAATGTCGACGAGCAATTCCTCTTCAGCGACATGCTGGAGCTGCTGCCACGCCATGCCGTCGTCCTCGAAATCCTCGAAACCGTGCCCGCCAGCGCCGCCGTCGTCGAGCGCTGCAAGGCGCTGAAGAAGGCCGGCTTCACGCTTGCCCTCGACGACGTCATCCAGCTCGAACCGGCCTATGCCGAACTGCTGGCGCTGGTCGAAATAGTCAAAGTCGACATCCAGCCCCTCAGTCGCGTTCAGTTGATGCAACTGGTCATGAAGCTGAAGCCGATGGGCAAGCAGTTGCTGGCCGAGAAAGTCGATTCGCGGGAACAGATGGAGCAGTGCCTGAAGCTCGGCTTCTCGCTGTTTCAGGGCTACTACTTCGCCAAGCCGACGATCATCGCCGGCCGCAAGCTGGACCACTCGCAGCTGTCGCTGATGAAGCTGATGGGCCTGTTGCTTTCCGACGCCGCAACCGGCGAACTGGAAGAGGCGCTGAAACCGGAACCCGGCCTGACGGTGAACTTGTTGCGCCTGACCAACTCGGTCGGCTCCGGCACCACGGAAACAATCACTTCGCTGCGTCACGCCATCGCCGTTCTCGGTCGGCGCCAACTACAACGCTGGCTGCAACTTCTGGTCTTCGCCTCCGGCAACGTCAACGGCACAACCAATCCGCTCTTGCTGCTGGCGGCCACGCGCGGCCGGCTGATGGAGCTGCTGGCTGGCGAACTGCGGCCCGATGACAAAGCCTTCGCCGATCAGGCCTTCATGGCCGGCATCATGTCGCTGATGCCGGCGCTGATGAACCTGCCGATTGACGAGATTGTCGCCTCCCTTGGACTAGCCACCCACCTGCGCGATGCCTTGTGTGATGGCAGCGGCACGCTGGGGACCCTACTGCGTCTGGCCGAAAGCAGCGAAGGCGGCGATCTGGAATGCCTGGCCGAACAGCTTGCCGGCCTGCCCGGACTCGGCGCGAAAGCCCTCAACCGGGCGCAGACCGGCGCCCTGCTGTGGGCCAATGCCATCGGCCGGGAAAGAGACGCCTGAGCGCCTTGCCGTTACAAAACGGCGACATTGCCAGCACAGACCTGAAGCCCTCTCTGCGGCACAATGGGGAGCCTGACTCAACGGACCAGCCACCAGCAACAACCATGGATAGACGACAGAATCCCTTTCACGCCCGCATGGCCTTCGGCCAGGCGCCGCAGAGCCTGCTCGGCAAGGTACTCACCTTCATCCTGGGTATCGCCTTCCTGATCCTCGCCTTCATGTTCTCGATCGTCGCCCTGGCAGTGGTCGCGGTCGGCGGTACGCTGTTCGGCGGCTGGCTATGGTGGAAGACGCGGGCTTTGCGCAAGTCGATGCGCGAAGCCACTGTCGCAGCGGCCCGCCACGACGAGCCGGTGATCGAGGGCGAATTCGTCCGCGAAGTGGCGGACAACGACCGTCTGTTGCGCTGAAGAGTCAGCGCAACTTCGGGTTCAACGATCCGCGGTTGTAGTCCTTGTCGCCAGGCATCACGTAGCGGCCGAAGCCGCCGATCACGATGCCCTGCGACTCCACCGGACGGGTCTTGTTCTCCGGATATTCAGCGGCGACTTTCTGCGCCTCCGCCGCCTTCGCCACATCGACGAACTCCCAGCGGCCGTTGGGATACAGCCTGACCTTCTGGCCGTCCGCCGTCAGCGCCTCGACCGGCGTCCGGTCAAGGTCGGCTGCCAGCGCCGGCGCGGCGGCCAGCGCGGCGATCAACAGCAGTGCCGCCTTCACAGCTTGCCCTCCACCCAGGCCGGCACCGACGCCAGTGCTGCCGGCAGATTTTCCGGCTGGGTACCGCCGGCCTGCGCCATGTCCGGACGCCCGCCGCCCTTGCCGCCGATCTGCTGGGCGACCATATTGACCAGTTCGCCGGCCTTGACCTTAGCAGTCAGGTCGGCGGTGACGCCAGCGATCAGCGTCACCTTGCCGTCAGCAACGGAGGCCAGCAGGATCGCCGCCGACTTCAGTTTGTCCTTCAGCTTGTCCATGGTTTCGCGCAGCGTTGCACTATCGGCACCTTCCAGCATGGCCGCCAGCACCTTGGCTCCCTTGATCTCGACAGCACCGCTGAGCAGGTCGTCGCCCTGCGCCGCGGCCAGCTTCGACTTCAGGCGGGCCAGTTCCTTTTCCAGCGTACGGACATTGTCGAGAATACTGACAACACGCTCGGCAAGGTCATCCGGCTGGGTTTTCAGCAGCGCCGAGATGCCATTGACCCGGTTCTCCTGCGTCTGCAGGTAGGCCAACGCATTGGTCCCGGTAATCGCCTCGAGACGACGCACGCCAGCGGCGACACCGGCTTCGGAGACGATCTTGAACAGGCCGATGTCACCGCTGCGGCCGACGTGCGTGCCACCGCACAATTCCTTCGATGAACCGATGGCGACGACGCGCACTTCGTCACCGTACTTCTCGCCGAAGAGCATCATCGCGCCCGATTTCTGGGCATCGTCGATGGTCATCACGCGGCTGTCGGTCGCGGCGTTGGCAAGGATCTCGGCATTGACGATCTCCTCGACTTCGCGGATTTCCTCGGCGCTCATCGGCGAATTGTGGGCGAAGTCGAAGCGGGTCTTCTCCGGATCGACCTGCGAGCCCTTCTGCTGCACGTGCTGACCGAGCACCTCGCGCAACGCCTTGTGCATCAGATGGGTGACCGAGTGGTTGCGCGCGGTCGCGGCACGGGCGACGGCGTCGACGCGGGCACCAACTTCCTGGCCGACGAGCAGCTTGCCAGTCTTCAGGATGCCGTGGTGGCCGAAGACGGCCGCCTGGATCTTCAGCGTATCCTCGACCGCGAAAATACCGCCGACACCCTTCAGTTCGCCACGATCACCGCACTGGCCGCCGGATTCGGCGTAGAACGGGGTGTGATCAAGGACGACGACACCGAGGTCGCCTTCATGCAGTTCGCTAACGGCGGCGCCGTCCTTGTACAGCGCCAGCACCTTGCCACGGGCTTCCAGCAACTCGTAGCCGTGAAAGGTCGTCTCGGCACCGGCGTATTCCAGATTGGCTGCCATCTTGAACTTGCCGGCAGCACGTGCCTGCTCCTTCTGCCGTGCCATGGCGGCGTCGAAGGCGGCGTCGTCGACGGTGAAGCTGCGTTCGCGGCAGATGTCGGCGGTGAGGTCGAGGGGAAAGCCATAGGTATCGTGCAGCTTGAAGGCGGTTTCGCCGTTGAAGACGGTGACCCCCATGGCCGCCATCGCCGCCAATTCGCCTTCGAGGATATCCATGCCGTGCTCGATGGTGGCAAAAAAGCGGTCCTCCTCCTGCTTCAGCGTGGCGATGACCTTGGCCTGGTATACCTTCAGCTCCGGGTAGGCCTCG
Source organism: Betaproteobacteria bacterium HGW-Betaproteobacteria-7 (assembly GCA_002840765.1). GTDB lineage: Bacteria > Pseudomonadota > Gammaproteobacteria > Burkholderiales > Rhodocyclaceae > Azonexus. Next base: position 114,567 of record PHCE01000004.1, on the reverse strand, counting down.
CCCATCTCGGCCACCAGATCCGGCACCATCCTGTGGAAGAAGGCGGCGCGAGCGCCGAGTTTGTAACCGTGACGGATAGCGCGGCGGATGATGCGGCGCAGCACGTAACCGCGGCCTTCGTTGCCAGGAATGACGCCGTCGGCGATGAGGAAGGAGCAGGCGCGGATATGGTCGGCCAACACCTTCAGCGACGGGCTGTCCATGTCGGCACCGCTGGTTTCGCGGGCGGCGGCGCGGATCAGCGCCTGGAACAGGTCGATCTCGTAGTTGGCATGGACGCCCTGCAACACAGCGGAAACCCGCTCCAGGCCCATGCCGGTGTCGACGGAGGGCTTGGGCAGCGGATGCATGACCCCGGCTTCGTCGCGGTTGAACTGCATGAAGACGTTGTTCCAGATTTCGATGAAACGGTCGCCATCCTCCTCCGACGATCCCGGGGGGCCGCCCCAGTGCTGTTCACCGTGGTCGTAGAAGATCTCGGTGCACGGGCCGCAGGGACCGGTATCACCCATCATCCAGAAATTGTCGGAAGCGTAGCGGGCGCCCTTGTTGTCGCCGATGCGGATGACGCGCTCGAGCGGGACGCCGATTTCCTTGGTCCAGATGTCGTAGGCCTCATCGTCCTCGGCATAAACGGTGACCGTCAGCTTGTCCTTGGGCAGCTTGTAGACCTCGGTCAGCAGTTCCCAGGCGTACTTGATGGCATCGCGCTTGAAGTAATCGCCGAAGCTGAAATTGCCGAGCATCTCGAAGAAGGTGTGGTGGCGTGCGGTGTAGCCGACGTTTTCGAGGTCGTTGTGCTTGCCGCCTGCGCGTACGCATTTCTGCGAAGTCGTCGCGCGGCTGTATGGACGCTTGTCGAAACCGAGGAAAACGTCCTTGAACTGGTTCATCCCGGCATTGGTGAACAGCAGGGTCGGATCCTCGTGCGGCACCAGCGAACTGGAGGCCACGATCTGATGGCCCTTGGCGGCGAAGAAGTCGAGGAACTGCTGGCGGATTTCGGAGCTTTTCATGAGCAGGCGGCCTCAAAGGCGGGGAATTCGAAACCCGCGATTTTAAAAGAAAAACCCGCCGGACGGCGGGTTTTGCTGGCCGAGCGGGCGCCGCTCAACGGCGTGCCGGGCGATCGATACGACCGTTGCGGTTGTAGTCGTGCTGGCGGTCCTGCTTTTGCACGGCTATGCGCCGACTCTGCACGTCCTGGGCCTGGTGCAGACGCACCCGCTCCTGGCGGGTGACGACGCCGTCGGCTTTGGCCCGTGTTTCGATGTTGTCGACACGTTGCTGACCTAGCTCCAGGCGATTGGCCTCGCGGGCAGTCAGGCTACCGGAGGCGACGCCTTGGTCGATGCGGCGCTCCTGGTTCAGCTGGCGCTGGTCGACGCGCGGCGTATCGGCCTGGGCCAGGGCCAGTGTCGGAATGACGGCGATCAGGGCAAAAAAGGCATGGCGGGATTTCATGATTTCCTCCGGGTGGAAGGTGATGGTGGACACCCGAATTAAAGCGCAAGGCAGGCCAGAAAAATGCCACACAGATGCAAATCTTTGTAAGCCGATGTTTCGCGAATTACCCGGCCTGAGCCGCGAAAAGGTCCAGCCGGTCAGTGAAGAAGGCGCTGACGCCACGATTTAAGAGCGCCTGCGCGGCGACCGGGTCGTTGACCGTATAGCAGACGACCGGCACGTCGAGAGTAGCGGCCTGACGCAATACCTCATCACTCAGGTGATCGGCATCGCAATGGAGAGCGGTGGCCTGCATCTGTGTGAACAGCACCGGCCAGTCGGCGGGAACGACCTCGAACAACAGGCTGCGCGGCAGTGCGGGCGCGAGGTCACGGGCAATCTCGATCGCCTCGGGGACGAAGGAAGAAATCAGCACCTGGCCGGGGGCGTCGTACCAGATTTCGGCTGCCAGCCGCGCCACCTTCTCGGCCGTCGCCCGTTCATGGCCGGCCGCCGGCTTGATCTCGACATTGGCCAGCAGGCCAAGCGCGCGGCACACACGGGCGGCCTCGATGAAATGCGGGATTGGTTCGCCGTTGCCGGCATCGAGGGCGAAAAGCTCGCTATCGCCGGTCTCGCAGACAAGGCCCCGACCGTTGGTGGTGCGCTCCAGGGATTCATCGTGAATGAGTACCGGCGTACCGTCGGCGCTCAGCATTACATCGAACTCGACGGCCCGGAACCCCATGGCCGCCGCCAGGCGGATGCCGGCCAGCGTGTTCTCGGGCGCCAGCACCCCGCCACCGCGGTGGGCAATCCAGCGCGGCAGCGTCAAGGCCATCAGAAGGGCTGCGCCTTCTTCAGCCCCGGTCGCGCCTGGAGCACGCCATTTCCGCGAGTGACCGAATTGTCGAGCGCCGCCTTGGCCGGCTTGCGGTCTGCCCAGACCGCCTCCAGTTCCTCGTTGGCGATCACCAGTAGCGGTTCGATATTGGCGACGCGCATGTCAGTCTTCGAGCCTTCGCCCTTGAGCGAGGCAAAAGCGATATCCAGCGCCCGGTCGTCGTCGCGCAGCAGATCGCTTTGCGAGGCGGCGCGAGCCGCGGCGGTCAGCGGCAGGCCGCCGTAACGACGGACGAATTCGACCTGTATTTCCGGCGAGAGGAGGAAGGAGACGAATTTCGCGGCCACGTTGTACTCTGCCTTGGAGCGGCCGGCACCGATCCACAACGAGGCGCCATCGGCCAGCGTGCTGCGCCGGCCACCGTATACGTCGTCATGGTGCGGTAGCGGCGCGACGCCCAGCTCGACACCCTTGGCTTCCTTGAAATCGGCATGCTCGCGCGAATCGGTGGTGATCATCGCGCACTCGCCTTCGTTGAACTTGCCACTCGCCTCGTCGCGCCGACCGAAGAGCTGGAAGTAACCTGCCTTGGTCCACGTCGCCATCATGGCGATGTGTTTGACCTGCGGCAGACCGTTGAAGCTCAATTGTCCCTTGGCGGTGGTTGCCGGCACGCCGGAGAGGGCGCTGACGTTATCGACATGGACCCAGACCGGCCACGACGAAGTGTAGGGACAGGCGTAACCGGCGCCCTGCAGTTTGTCGAGCACGCCCTGCATCTCGAACCAGGTAACCGGCGGACGCTCGGGATCGAGGCCCGCCTTGCGGAAAGCATTCTTGTTATAGAACAGCACCGGGGTCGAATAGACCAGCGGCAGCGCAACCAGACGACCCCGCCGGTCAACGACGCCGGCCTTCAAGTCTCCCGAGATGGTGGACAGGTTCAGTTTCTGCCCGGCTCTGGAGAGCATCAGATGCAGCGGCACGAAGTTCTTCGGCTGGCTGAGGACATCGCCGTCATCGGAACGGCGGATCAGATTGAGCGTCGCCGGCTTGGCACCTCGCTCCAGGCGCTGCAAGGTCAATGCCGTACCGCTTTGTTTGTTGAAGCGATCAACGATTTCCCGCAGCCGCTCTTCGGCCTGCTCGCCCAGGTTGTGTGCCAGCACGGGTGCCACGGTCGCGGGTACGGCAACGGGCTTGGCAGCATGCGCCGGAGCAAACAGGGCAGCAAGGAGAATGGCGACGGGGACAACAAGGAGAGAGCGAGAATGGCGCAAGTCAGGTACTCCGGTAAGGCAGTAAAGCCAGGATTATAGTCCTCGCTCGCCACCCCTGGTTTCGCCATATCATTTTGAATGTGCGAGAATTCATTTCATGATTACGCGCGCCTTCCTTATCGTCGCCACCGCCTTGGCCCTGGCCGGTTGCGAACAGGTCAACAACAAGCTGGGGCTCGTTGACCCGGCAGTCAAGGAGGCCAAAACGGAAGCAGAGGCACAGGCGGTCGGTAGCGCCTGTCGTCACTCCGGGCGGGCCATCGAGGATTGCTATGCCATTTACGCCTGGCTGCCCAAAGCCGGCGTCTATGCGGGCTGGCGCCAGATGGACGAATACATGCGCGAGAACAAGATCGAGACGATCGTGCCGCAACTGCCGCCGGTCGAGCCGCCGGGAGCGAGGAAACGCAGGCCGTCACTGACGGCGGAGGCGGCAAACGAATCGTCGAGCGCCACGCCGCCAGCGACAGAGGAAAGCAAGCCGGCCGCTGCGGAAGCACCAGCCAAAGGCAAATGAACCGCCGTCCGCAGCAACCTCGCCGCGGAGAATGACCATGGAATTGACGGCACTATTGACAGGCATCCGCGGCGCGCTCACCCCAGCCTCCTCCTGACTGCGTAATCCTTGATGCGCCTGTTCCTCCCGCTGCTCCTGTTACTGATGCTCGGCACGCTCAGCGAGTTGGCCGTACGCGAAATTGCGCTGCGCGCCGAGAGTGAACAACGGGCCGTGACGCTGACCAAGGGCGGGGCGATCCGCGCCGTACTGGAATCGGAACTTAGCGGCAGCGTCTACCTGGCCAGCGGCATCGAGTCCTATATCATCGCCCGCCTGGGCCAGCTGGAAGACAGCGAAATCGACGACATGCTCGGTCTCATCTACCGTCAGGGCCGACACTTCCGCAATATCGGCATCGCCCCCGGCAATCGCCTGCGCTACATCGTGCCGCGAATCGGCAACGAAGCCGCCGTTGGCCTCTATTACCCGGACAATCCCCAGCAATGGCCGGCCGTCGAGCGCACCATTGCCGAACGCCGCTCCTTTCTGGCCGGCCCGGTAACGCTGGTACAGGGTGGCGAAGCGCTGATCTACCGCACCCCGGTGTTTATCGAAGGCAAGTACTGGGGGCTGATCAGCACCGTCATCGATACCAACAGCCTGTTCGAATCGCTGACCCCGCTGACCACCAACGACGGCCTGCGCCTGGCCTTGCGCGGCCGCGATACGCTGGGCGCCGACGGCGAGGTCTTCCATGGCGACCCGCAGCTTTTCAACGACGGCTCGCCGATCATGGACATCAGCGTTCCCGGCGGCAGCTGGCAGATGGCCATTGCCAGCGAAGCCGGCCCAGCGCTACCGCAACGCCTCGGGCGCCTGGCCGGCTGGCTGCTGGCCGCGGCCTTCGCCGGACTGCTCTACTTCTTGCTGCGCTCGCTCGAAGAGCAATCGCGGCTGGCCCGCGAGCGCCAGCAGATGCTCGACGAGCTGCAACTTGCCCAGGATGACCTGCGCCGTCACCGCGACGAACTGGAGGCCGTCGTCCGCCTGCGCACCGACGAACTGATCCGGGCGAAGGAAGCCGCCGAGGAGGCGAACCGGGCGAAGAGCGCCTTCATCGCCAACATGAGCCACGAAATCCGCACGCCGATGAATGCCGTCATCGGCCTCGCCCACGTCCTCCAGCGCAACAACCCGCGCCCCGAGCAGGGCGAGCGCCTGGGCAAGATCGTCAATGCCGCCGACCACCTGCTGTCCATCCTCAACGACATCCTCGACCTGTCGAAGATCGAGGCGGGGAAACTCGAACTACACCTGGGCGAAATCCATACAGCGGCCCTGCACGGACGCCTCGAAGCCCTCTTTGCCGAACAGGCTGCGGCCAGAGGAGTGCAGTTGCAGATCAACCTCGGCGCCCTGCCAGCCAAGTTGCACGGCGATGCGACACGTACCGGCCAACTGCTGATCAACTACGTCAGCAATGCAATCAAATTCACCGAGCGCGGCAAAGTCAAGGTATTCGCCGAAGTACTGACTGCGGACGAGGACAGCCTGTTCGTCCGTTTCAATGTGCACGACAGCGGCATCGGCCTGCATCCCGAGGAGGCCGAACGCATCTTCGACGCCTTCGAGCAGGCCGACAATTCGACCACTCGCCAACATGGCGGCACCGGCCTCGGCCTGGCCATCAACCGCCGCCTGGCGGCGCTGATGGGCGGCGAAACCGGCGTCACCAGCCAGCCCGGCATTGGTAGCAACTTCTGGTTCACCGCCCGTTTCGGCAAGCTGGCGAATGCCGCGACCAGTCTCCCGGAGACGCCACATCTGCCGATCGACAGCCTGCTGGCCGAACGTCACGGGGGCAGCCGGCTGCTGGTCGTCGATGACACCCTGATCAATCTTGAAGTTGCCGTGGAACTGCTGGAAGCCGTCGGCTTCTGCGTCGACACCGCCGGCAACGGTGCTGAGGCGCTCGAACTGGCCAGCCGTAACGCCTACGCGGCCATCCTGATGGACATCCAGATGCCGGTCATGGACGGCCTGACGGCGACGGCCCGCATTCGCCAGTTGCCTGGCGGCCACGCCGTGCCGATCCTGGCGATGACCGCCAATGCCTACACCGAGGACCGCCAGGCCTGCCTGGCCGCTGGCATGAACGACCACATCGGCAAACCGGTCGACCCCGACATTCTCTACGCCCGCCTGCTCCACTGGCTGGATCGGCCGCCTTCGTGAACGGCTGCCGGCCGGGGTATAATCCGCGCCATGTCTGAAATCAATACCTTAGCCGGCAACGATGCCGAAGTCCCCGCTGCCGAGGCAGCGCCCGAAATCACCTTTGCCGATCTCGGCCTCGCACCAGAACTGCTGCGCGCCGTCCTCGACGAAGGCTACACCAAGCCCACCCCGATCCAGGCCCAGGCCATCCCGCTGGTCATCAGCGGCAAGGACATCATGGGTGGTGCGCAGACCGGCACCGGCAAGACGGCCGCCTTCGTCCTGCCCATCCTGCAGCGCATCCTGCCTTTCGCCAGCAGCAGCCCGTCGCCGGCCAAGCATCCGGTGCGCGCTCTGATCCTGGCTCCGACCCGCGAGTTGGCGATGCAAGTCTTCGAGTCCGTCAAGTCCTACAGCAAGCACACACCGATCCGCGCCATGTGCGCCTTCGGCGGCGTCGATATCAAGCCGCAGATCGCCGAACTGAAAAAGGGCGTCGAAATCCTCGTCGCCACCCCGGGGCGCCTGCTCGACCACATCGAGCACAAGAGCGTCAGCTTCAACTCCGTTCAAGCCCTGGTCCTCGACGAAGCCGACCGCATGCTCGACATGGGCTTCATCCCCGATGTCACGCGCATCCTCAACATGCTGCCGCAGCAACGGCAGAGCCTGCTGTTCTCGGCCACCTTCTCGGAAGAGATCAAGAAACTGGCCGACACCATGCTCAAGTCGCCGGTGCTGGTTGAAGTTGCCCGCCGCAACCAGGTCTCGGAAAACATCACCCACCGCGTGCATCCGGTTTCCGAATTCGGCAAACGCGGCCTGTTGATCAAGTTGCTCAAATCCAGCGAAATCCGCCAGTGCCTGGTGTTCATGCGCACCAAGCAGGGCTGCTCGCGGCTGACCCGCGAACTGCAGCGTGCCGGCATCAAGGCCGATGCCATTCACGGTGACAAGAGCCAGCTCGACCGGATCAAGGCGCTCGAAGCCTTCAAGAGCGGCCAGACCGATGCCTTGATCGCCACCGATGTAGCCGCCCGCGGCCTCGACGTCGATGATCTGCCCTACGTCATCAATTACGAACTGCCGCACACACCGGAAGATTACGTGCACCGCATCGGCCGTACCGGCCGCGCCGGCAAGCTGGGCAACGCCATCTCGCTGGTCAGCGCCCATGAAGTCGGCTATCTGGTCGATATCGAGAAGCTGATCAAGCGCCCGATCGAGCAGGTTGAAGTCGTTGGTTTTGAACCGGAAGCGGAATACGAATACCCGCCGGGCAACAAGAAGCGGCGCAGCGCACCGCCGGTCAAGGCACCGGTCGCCCAGCGTCCGGAACGCAGCGAACGCGCGGAACGACCGGAGCGGCATGAGCGCAGCGAGCGTCAGGATCGGCGCCCGCCGCGGCGTAACCCGATGATCGCCGCCGACGGTTTCGATTTCAGCAAACCTTACGAAGACCTCACCCCGCGCGGCGAAGTGCCGGATTCACCGCAGGCCCCGGCCAAGGCTGATCCACACAAGCCGCGCAAGGTGGTCGCCGCCCTGCTCGGCGGCCTCGGCCGCAAGTAGCCGCTAGCCACCCCGAAAAAAAACGCCCGGTCGGGCGTTTTTTTTGGCTCAGGCCGTTGATCGTGCGACGAACCCGGGGGGAGGCGCCGGCTTGGCCGGAGCCTCGACTTCGACCAGCTTGACGATGGCCAGCGACAGGTTGTCACCGCCCCCTTTGGCTCGCTGGCGGGCGGCATTGATCAGCAGTTCGCAGGCCTGGCGTGCCGAGTTGTCGGCGATGATGGCTGCCAGTTCGGCATCGTCGAAATAGGCCCAGAGACCATCCGAGCAGAGCACGAAGGCATCGCCGGCAACCAGATCGGCGGACTCGGAAAAATCGAACTTCGGCTCGTCCTGACCACCCAGCGACGTCAGCAACACATTACGGTTCGGGTGGGTCAGCGCCTGCTCCGGCGTGATCCGGCCAGTGGCCACCAGATGCTCGACGTAGGAATGGTCGACCGAACGATGCGCCAGCTGGCGACCGCGGAAATGATAGAGCCGGCTGTCGCCGCAATGCGCCCAGGTCACCTTGCCGGGCTGCAGCAGCAGCATGACGACCGTGCTGTGCGGGTCCTTCTCATTCATGAAGCGCGAGGCCTTGATCATCGTGTGCGCCTCGCGCATGCTGTTCTCCAGCATGCAGCGCGGGCTCTCGTCTTCCGGCGCGAAGTGGTCGAGATTATTCTTTGACGTATGGATCACCTGCTCGGCGGCCAGCGCCCCACCGGTGTGCCCGCCCATGCCGTCGGCAACGACTGCCAGGGCGACGCCCCGCCGACGCGAATGCGGCAAGATCGCCACGCGGTCCTGCTGTTCCTTGCGATCTCCCTGATGCTGTGCCGCACAGGCATCGATTGTTATCGGCATCCCCCCTCCTTTGCGGCGGACAGATTATCACGAAGCCGAAGACGCCGCTCACGCCTGCGTCATCAGACGCCATCTCCGGCCGCATGGAAAATCGCCTCATCAATCAACTCCACCCAGTGCCGCACCGGCACCGTGCTGCCGGCTTGCAGATGGGTCAGACAGCCGATATTGGCAGTCGCCACCACGGCCGGGCCGCCGGCATGCAGGGCGGTCAGTTTGTTGCTGCGCAGGCGCTGCGCCAGTTCCGGCTGCAGCACCGCGTAGGTGCCGGCCGAGCCGCAGCACAAATGGCCGTCAGCGACCGGCGTCAGCTCATAGCCGGCGGCCGTGAGCAGTTGTTCGATGACGCCGCGGATCTGCAGCCCGTGCTGCAATGTGCATGGCGAATGGAAAGCCAGTCGGCCGCGCGCCGCCGGCTTGAGCAGCGGTCGCAGGCGCTCGCCTTCGCCGGCGACGATTTCCGCCGGATCGCGACAGGCAGCACTGATGCGCGCCGCCTTCTCGGCGTAGGCCGGGTCGTCGGCCAGGATATGGCCGTAGTCGCGGACTTGCACGCCGCAACCGGAAGCAGTGACGACGATGGCCTCGACGCCGGCTTCGAGGTGCGGCCACCAGGCGTCGATGTTGCGCCGCATGTCGTCACGCGCTGGCTCGGCCGCGTTCAGGTGATGACGGACGGCGCCGCAGCAGCCGGCCTTCTCCTCCACGAACAGCTCGATGCCCAGGCGGTCGAGCAGGCGCGCCGTTGCCGCGTTGATGTTCGGTGCCAGCGCCGGCTGAACGCAACCGGCCAGCACCAGCATCCGCCGCGTGTGCCCGGCCTTGGCCGGCCACGGCCCGGCCGCGACGGTTTGCCGCGGCAGCTTGTCGGCCAGGCTGTTCGGCAGCAGCGGGCGCACCGCCCGGCCAAGACCGACGGCCAGCGCGAACAGTTGCGGCCGCGGCAGCAGCGCCTTGAGCAGCGTACGCGGCAGTGCTTCGCGCAGCGGCCGCTTCAGCTTGCTCTCCACGACCTGGCGGCCGATATCGAGCAGATGGCTGTAGTTGACACCCGAGGGGCAGGTCGTTTCGCAGGAACGGCAGGTCAGGCAACGATCCAGGTGCAGGCGGGTCTTTTCGGTGACCTCCTTGCCTTCCAGCACCTGCTTGATCAGGTAGATGCGGCCGCGCGGCCCGTCCAGCTCGTCGCCGAGCAACTGGTAGGTCGGACAGGTGGCGGTGCAGAAACCGCAATGCACGCATTTGCGCAGGATCTCCCCGGCCACCTCACCGGCATGGGTATCGCGGATGGAATCGGCAAGTTTCGTCTCCATCAGAACTCCGCGTACAAGCGACCGGGATTGAGGATGCCGCGCGGATCGAAGGCCTTTTTCAGGCGCCGGTGCAGTGCCAACAGGGCTGGCGACAGCGGCGCGAAGGCGCCTTCCAGGCAGCGTAGCGATTCGGGCGCCCGATAGAGCACGGCATGGCCACCGGCCGCCGTGGCCGCGGCGCGTACCACGGCCGGCTCGGCTTCGGTGACATACCAACGCAACCCGCCACCCCACTCGATGGCGCGCAGGCCGTCGAGGGCCAGCGGCGGCGTCGTCGACGGCAGGGCCAGGCGCCACAGGGTCGGGCCGGCGTAGGCGGCGTGCGTCTGTTCGCGGACCGCCTGCCACCAGGCCGCAGCTCCCGGCGACACCTTGCCGCCGAGTTTGCGGCAGGCCGCGGCAACGGCCGCCTCGGCGCCGGACAGGCGCAGCCACAGTCTCCCTTCGAACCAGAACGAGGCCGATACCGGCAGCGGCTGGCCACCCCATTCGTTCAGGCGGCGGACGGCTTCCGCCTCGTCGCAGGCAAATTCCAGTGTCGTCTCGGCGACCGGGCGCGGCAGCACCTTCAGCGTCGCCTCGGCGATCACGCCGAGGGTGCCCAGGCTGCCGGCGATGAAACGCGAGACATCGTAGCCAGCAACGTTCTTCATCACCTGGCCGCCAAAATCCAGCACCTGCCCCGTGCCATCGACCAGCTTGATGCCGAGCACGAAGTCGCGCACCGCCCCGGCCTGCTGCCGGCGCGGCCCGGATAGACCGGCGGCGATGGCGCCGCCGAGCGTCGCCCCGGCAAAGTGCGGCGGCTCGAAGGCCAGCATCTGCCCTTCCTCGGCCAGCTCCGCCTCGATCTCGCTCAGTGGCGTACCGCATTTCGCGGTGACGTAGAGCTCGGTCGGCTCGTAGGCGACGATGCCCCAATGGCCGCTGAGGTCGAGCACCTCGCCGGCCAGCAGGCCGCCGTAAAAGTCCTTGCTGCCGGCAGCGCGCAGACGCAACGGCGAGTGGCTCTCATGGGCCGCGCGGACTGCGGCGACAATCTCGTCAAGCTGCATCAGAAACGTTCCAGTTCGGGGAATTTGAGGTCGCCTTGATGCACGTGCATGCGTCCGTATTCGGCGCAGCGGTGCAGGCTGGGCACGGCCTTGCCGGGATTGAGCAGGCCGTTTTCGTCGAAGGCCGCCTTGACCCGGCGGAAGGCATCTAGCTCGGGCGTTGAGAACTGCACGCACATCTGGTTGATCTTCTCGATGCCGACGCCGTGTTCGCCGGTGATCGAGCCGCCGAGCGCCACCGACAGCTCCAGGATTTCGGCGCCGAAAGCCTCGGCCCAGCGCCACTCGCCCGGCTTGGCGGCGTCGTACATGATCAGCGGATGCAGGTTGCCGTCGCCGGCGTGGAAGACGTTGGCGCAGCGCAGACCGTATTTGTGCTCCATTTCGGCAATGGCCGAGAGCATCTCGGCCAGGCGCTTGCGCGGGATCGTTCCGTCCATGCAGTAATAGTCCGGCGTGATCCGGCCGACCGCCGGGAAGGCCGCCTTGCGCCCGGCCCAGAAACGCAGGCGCTCGGCCTCCGTGCGCGAGACGCGGACTTCGCCGGCGCCGGCCTCGGTGAGTACGGCGGTGACACGGGCGATTTCCTCGGCCACTTCCTCCGGCGTGCCGTCCGACTCGCAGAGCAGGATGGCCGCAGCTTTGAGGTCATAGCCAGCCTTGACGAAAGGTTCGACAGCGGCAGTCGCCGCCTTGTCCATCATCTCCAGACCGGCCAGAATGATGCCGGCGGCGATGATCGCCGCCACCGCATCGCCCGCCTGGGCGACATCGGCGAAGGAAGCCATCACCACCTGCGCCAGCTCCGGCTTGGGCACCAGCTTGACGGTGACTTCGGTGACCACGCCGAGCATGCCTTCGGAACCGATGAGCAGCGCCAGCAGGTCGTAGCCCGGCGCATCCGGCCCTTCGCCGCCGATCTCGAAGACTTCCCCCTCGATGCTGACGACGCGCAGGCGCAGCACGTTGTGCACCGTCAGACCATATTTCAGGCAATGCACACCGCCCGAGTTTTCGGCAACGTTGCCGCCCAGCGTGCAGGCGATCTGCGACGAGGGATCGGGCGCGTAATAGAGGCCGAACGGTGCCGCCGCCTCGGACACCGCCAGGTTGCGCACGCCGGGCTGGACGACGGCCAGCCGCGCCGCGCGATCAACGCGCAGGATCTTGTTGAAGCGCGCCAGCGACAGCACGACACCCTCGGCATGCGGCATCGCGCCGCCGGACAGGCCGGTGCCGGCGCCGCGGGCGACCACCGGCACACCCATCTGGTGGCAGTTGCGCAGCACGTCGATGACCTGACCTTCGGTTTCCGGCAGGCAAACGGCCAGCGGCAACTCGCGGTAGGCGGTGAGGCCGTCGCATTCGTAGGGGCGCAGATCCTCTTCGGCGCTGAGCAGGCAATGTGCGGGCAGGATCAGCTGCAGGCGGCGCAGCAGCTTGGCGCGGTCGGTGGCGAAGCTGGGTTCGGGTGGATTCATCGTCGCATTGTAAACCGATGGCCGGGACGCCACACAGCCATGGAAAATCGGGCTTGCGTCCGAAAAATCGCGCCAGCATCGCCGGTACGGCACCTATAATGCACCGCCAAAAACGCAAATACTCCCGGCAAATCAAAGGAGAAGCAGCGCATGACCCTGTGGAACACGACGGATGGCCGAGAGCTGCTGATCCGCCTGCTCGATGAACTCGACACGCGCCTGAAAGCCGACCCGCCGGACGAAATGTTCGCTGTCGACAACGTCAGCGTCGCCTGGCCGAACATCCTCAACTGTTTGCGCAAGACCATCGCCAGCGGCGACGAGATGCGCTGTCATGCCATGGTCCAGCAACTGGCCACCAGCGACACGCCGCTCATGCTCTTTGCCCACCAGTTCGGCGTGCTGCGCAATTTCGTCATCAAGCAGGCGCTCAGCCATACCAGTATCGACGACGCGCGGCAGGCGATGGCGATGTTCGAGGAGATGGAGGAAAGCTTCGCCGCCATCTACCTGCGTGTATTCCTCGACCGCCTCGGCAAGCGCAACCATCTGCGCCTGACGCACATCCGCTCGCTCAGCGACAAGAACCTGCTCAGCTACTTCGAGAGCCACCTGGAGTGGATGACCCGCCTGGTTGACGCCGTGCGTACCCGCCACGCCGGGTCCATGCCGGAACTCGACCCGACGCGCTGCCAGTTCGGCGCCTGGCTGAACGGCGATGGCGAACGGCTGATCCGTGACCCGAACCATGTCAGCGATATCCGCGAACTGCACGATGCCATGCATCACCTGGTAGTCGAGGTCAGCAGCATTCTCGATCACCCGCGGGCCAGCGGGCCGATCTACGCCCTGCTGAAGAAGGCCGAGACCCATTCGCTGGAACTGGGCAACGAAATCTCGCTGCTCAACAACGTCGTCATCATGAGCGTGTACAACAAGGATCCGCTGACCGGCTTCCTGACTCGTCGTTTCCTCGACCGCGTGCTGGTCAACCAGATGGAGGTGGCCAAGGCCACCGAGGTTTCCTTCAGCATCATCCTGTTCGACCTCGACCACTTCAAGAACGTCAACGACACCTACGGCCATCAGATCGGCGACTGCGTTCTCGAACACGTCGCCGGCATCGTCCGTGACACCTTGCGCCAGTCCGATCTGGTCTTCCGTTACGGTGGCGAGGAATTCCTGCTCGTCGCCCCATCCACCACGCTGGCCCAGGCCCATCTGCTGGCCGACAAGCTGCGCCGCTCGATCGCCGCCAAGCCACTGGCCCACGACCCACCGCTGTCGGTGACCGCCAGTTTCGGCGTCGTCGCAGTCTCGCCGCACACGTACGACAACGTCGACACACGCATGGTGCACGAGGTGATCGCCAACTGCGACGCCAATCTCTATGCCGCCAAGCGGCTCGGCCGCAACCGCGTCGTTTAAGCCAGCAGGATCGCCCGGAAGTCGTTGACGTTGGTCCGCGTCGGCCCGGTCACCAGCAGGTCGTCGAGGCCGGCAAAGTAGCCCCAGGCATCGTTGCTGGCCAGATGGGCGGCGGCATCGAGACCCAGCGCCTGCGCCCGTTGCAGGCTATCCGGCCCGATGAAGGCACCGGCATTATCCTCACTGCCGTCGATGCCATCGGTGTCGGCAGCCAGCGCGTGGATGCCAGGCGCACCGGCGAGAGCCTGGGCCAGGGCGAGCAGGAATTCCGTATTGCGCCCGCCGCGGCCGTTGCCGCGCACCGTCACCGTCGTCTCGCCGCCGGAGAGCAGCACACAAGATTTTTGCCCGCGGCTGGCCAGCGCCTGGCGGGCCATATCCTCGGCCACCGTGCGCGCTTCGCCTTCGATAGCGTCGCCGAGGATCAGCGGCGTTAGGCCCAACCGGCGCGCGTCTTCGGCGGCCGCTTCGAGCATCTGCCGCGGGCTGGCGATCAGACGGAACTCACTGGCGGCCAGGCGTGGATCGCCGGGTTTCGGCGTTTCCAGTTCGCCGGCCGCCAGCCGGTAGCGCAGTCCATCGTCGATGGCGATGCCGTAGCGGTCGAGAATGGCCAGTGCCTCCGCACAAGTCGTCGGATCAGCAACCGTCGGGCCAGAAGCGATTACCGCCGGGTCGTCGCCGGGCACGTCGGAAATGGCCAGCGTCAGCACCGGCGCCGGCCAGGCAGCCGCGGCCAGCCGGCCACCCTTGATCGCCGACAGATGCTTGCGCACGCAGTTGATTTCACCGATGGCCGCACCGCATTTGAGCAGCGCCGCGGTCAGCGCCCGCTTCTCGGCCAGCGTGACGCCTGCAGCCGGTGCCGCCAGCAACGCCGAGCCGCCGCCGGAAATCAGCGCCAGCACGCGATCGCTCGCCGACAGCCCCTGCACTTTCTCCAGGATGCGCTGCGCCGCCATTTCGCCGGCTGCGTCCGGCACCGGGTGCGCGGCCTCGACGATCTCGATGCGCGAACACGGCACGCCATGGCCGTAGCGGGTGACGACCAGGCCGTCGAGCGGCCCCGACCAGTGCTCCTCGACGGCCCGCGCCATCGCCGCCGAAGCCTTGCCGGCGCCGATGACGACCAGCCGCCCGCCATCGTCCGCGGGCAGGTGCGCCGGCACGCAGCGGGCCGGGTCGGCGGCGGCGATGGCGGCATCGAACAGTCGCCGCAGGATCTCGCGCGGATTCATCATGGGCGTAGCCAGCCGAGGCCGGCCTCGGTCGTGGTCAGCGGCTTGTACTCGCAGCCGACCCAGCCGGTGTAGCCAAGCCGATCAAGCAGCGCGAACAAATAGGGATAGTGGATCTCGCCGGTGCCCGGCTCGTGCCGCCCGGGGTTATCGGCAACCTGGATGTGGGCAATGCGCTCGATGTTGGCTTCGAGCGTGCGCGCCAGGTCGCCCTGAATGATCTGGGCGTGGTACAGGTCGAGTTGCAACTTGACGTTGTCGCAGCCGATGGCATCGAGCAGGCGTAGCGCCTGGCCAATGTCGTCGAGCCAGTAGCCGGGCATGTCGATGCGGCTGTTGATCGGCTCGATGGTCACCGTGGCGCCGATCGTCGCCAGGCGCTCGGCGGCATGGCGCAGGTTGGCGATGTAAGTGGCGTCCAGTTCGCTCTCGCTGACGCCGGCCGGCCGCAGCCCGGCCATGCAGTGCAGGCGCCGGCAATCGAGCTGCAGTGCGTAATCGAGTGCCTGTTCAACGCTTTCGGCGAACTCGCCGCGCCGCGCCGGCAAACAGGCCAAACCGCGCTCGCCAGCCCCCCAGTCGCCCGGCGGCAGATTGAACAGCACCTGCTCGACACCGGCTTCAGCCAGCCAGCCAGCAATCTCGCCCGCCGGCCAAGCGTAGGGAAACAGATATTCGACGCCGGCAAAACCGGCCGCCGCGGCGCGCTGGAAACGTTCGGCAAATGGCAGCTCGGTAAACAGAAAACTCAGGTTGGCGGCGAACTTTGGCATGACGGCGACAGTCTGTAGGCGGGGCGAAAAGTATAATCCGCCCACTTAACCGGAGAGCGCAACGTGAGCGAGAACGAACAAGAACGCAAGGGCAACCGCCTGTCGAAGATCGTCACCCGGACCGGCGACGCCGGCACCACCGGCCTCGGCGACGGCAGCCGTACCACCAAGGACAGCCTGCGCATCGACGCCATTGGTGAAATCGACGAACTCAATTCCAGCCTCGGCGTGCTGCTCTGCGAAGACATGCCGACGGCCGTGCGCAGCGCCCTGCTCGACGTGCAGAACGACCTCTTCGACCTCGGCGGCGAACTCTGCCTGCCCGGCATGGAAGTCATGAAGGAAGCCCAGGTTGCCCGCCTCGAAGAACAAGCCGAAGCCTTCAACGCCGAGTTGCCGATGCTCAAGGAATTCATTCTGCCCGGCGGCACCCGGCCGGCGGCGCTCGCCCACCTGTCGCGCACCGTCTGCCGGCGCGCCGAACGCGCCATGGTCCGCCTGCACAATGCCGAGCCGCTGTCCGACCCGGCCCGCCGCTACATCAACCGCCTCTCCGACCTGCTGTTCATCCTCGGCCGGGCGCTGAACCGCGCCGGCGGCCGCGGCGACGTGCTGTGGCAGAAGGGCAAAAACGCATGAGCGCCTGTGTGATCGGCCACATCACCGTCAAGGACGAGGAAAAGTGGGCGCAGTACCGCGCCCAGGTGCCGGCCACGCTCGCCCCCTGGGGCGCCGAACTGCTGTTCCGCGGCCAACTGGCCGAAGTGCTCGACGGCCGGCACCGGCACACCGACACCGTTGTCATCCGCTTTCCCGATCAAGCAGCTGCCGATGGCTGGCACGCCTCGCCGGCCTACCAGGCGCTGATCCCGCTGCGCCGCCAGGCCGCTGACCTCGACCTGCTGACCTTTACCGACTAAGCCCGAAAGCGAGGCGCCCCATGGATCTGCCCGTCTATTCCAGCCTCGCCCTCAGCCTCGACCAGGGCATTGCCGACATCCGCCTCAACCGGCCGGACAAGTCCAACGCCATGAACGACGCGATGTGGCAGGAAATCCGCCAGGCCTGCATCTGGGCCGACACCACGCCGGAAGTCCACGTCGTCATCCTCAGCGGGGCCGGCAAGAACTTCTGCGCCGGCATCGACCTCGCCATGCTCGGCAGCATCCAGCAGCGCATCGCCCATCCCGAACCGACGCAGCGGCGCGAAACCCTGCGCCAGCTGATCCACGACCTGCAGGACTGCCTGACCGCCCTTGAACGCTGCCGCAAGCCGGTGCTCGCCGCCATCCACGGCGCCTGCGTCGGCGGTGCCCTCGATCTCGTCAGCGCCTGCGACATGCGCTACGCCAGCGCCGATGCCGTCTTCTCAATCAAGGAAATCGACCTCGCCATGGTCGCCGACGTCGGCACCCTGCAACGCCTGCCGCACCTGATCGGCGAAGGCCTGACCCGCGAACTGGCCTACACCGGCCGCAACGTCGACGCCGAGGAAGCGCAGTTCATCGGCCTGATCAACCACCGCTACGCCACGCCGGAAGAACTGCACGCCGGCGTCCGCGACCTCGCCCGGCGCATCGCCAGTAAATCGCCGCAAGCCATCCGCGGCATCAAGCAGGTGCTCAACTACAGCCGCGACCACACGGTTGCCGAAGGCCTCGAATTCGTCGCCGAGTGGAACGCCGATAACCTGCTCTCCGCCGACCTCAATGAGGCAATTGCAGCGCAGCGGGAGAAGCGGGCGCCGCGGTTCGAGGATTGAGGCACGGCATCAGGGAAGAAACATCAGCGGCCGCCCCGACTCTCCGCTCCACAGATCAACTCGCGCGAACTGTTATCCACAGCAAATCGGCCAAGTCAGCGCGCTGATGGGCTTCGAGTGTCAATGCCGCAGCCAGGATTTGTTCGTAGGTCACCTGCCCAGTCCATCAAATCACAACGCCAAAATTCTATTCGCGTCAGTAGGAGTAGATTCACGCTCTTGAATAGGCGATGGACATGGCAAACGCTTGAAGTTTACTTGAGCAAAACCCAACGAACCCAACCTTCAAGGCTGGACTGGCCGCCCGCACACAACATTACGTGTGGATAGCGGACGAATTCTCCCCGCTTCCGGATCGGGAACCCACGCTGCTCGGAGCCCTGTTTTTCGATTGACGCTTTCGCGTCGTCCGAAACGGGCGACTGCATAGAAATCGGTGTCGCTGTTACCCCCCAGTTCGCACTCTCCTGGGTGCAACAGACTCTCGCCGCGCCGGAGGCTGGGCATGGTCAGCGCGTCGAGAATGCGGCTACCGCCTCCAGCCTCAGCCACTGTGAACACAATTACGTAATGGCCATCGCAGATCAGGGAATGTGTGCTTAATCCTTGCAGCTGCTTTTGCTTTCGCTGCAGATCGAATCGTTTTTGATAGGTGCAGTGATCGAGCAACACATGCGTTTCCGTGTTTTCTCCCCATTCCTGTCCAATCAGCGTCTGATGCAGCTCGCCAGACGTTGTCCCGGCCAGTAGCGGCATGCTTAGTACGCCGAGTGTGCAGACCTGAGCGATCTGTATCTTGAGGCTCATAGCACATTCATTCCATTGATCTTGAGTCCGGGGGCCTTGGATCCCATTTGTTGAGCCATGGCGGGGCGAGTGTCGTAATAGCTCGCGCCAAGCGGAACGACACCATAGATTTCCCGTGGATCGATACGCCCGGCCACCCCCTGTCCCGGATGAACTATCGTCCTGACCTCAAAGTGGAGGTGATGATCTTCTCCGGTCATCGATTCGGCGTTTCCTGTATTGCCCGTAAGCGCTATCCAGTGGCCAGCCGTTACCCGCTCCCCGGTTGTAACGAGTGGCAGGGAGAGATGAGCATAGGTTGCAAACAGTGTTCGCCCCCCATGCCTGAATTGCAAACTGATGATTCTTCCGTAGTCGCCGCGCCAGCCAACGAAAACGATTTCGCCATCGGCAATGGCAAAGCAGCGGGTTCCTGGATAGGCGCGAAGATCCCAGCCCTGGTGCGCACGCTGGCCGCCACTTCGGACCATGCCAAAGGTGTTGGCAAGCGAGTTCTTGCGAATGGTGTTGGCTTCAAGTGGCCAATGTATTCCTGGCAGATGCATGAGGGGCTCCACTAGTTGACGGTCAGGCCAACGATAGTACTTTGTCATAAGCATCCCGGGCAATCTGGTGCCGGTGCATCTTGAACCGCCAAAGTCTTGTGGAGGGAGACTTTATCGTCGTCGAAAAAAGTGAGCCAGGACGAAATTCTTGCTGGGCCGCCACTGCGAGGGAGTGAGCCGCATCGTAGGCGAGGATTAAGCGGCTATCGAGGGAGAGTGCTGAATTCCGGACATCGCGCAATTTCCGACCGGCTGACCTGAGCAAACCACTTACGTTCCCCAGCATGGGGATCATAGGCCCCAATTCAGGGACCTCCCTACTGACGGGCCTCGTATCAGGCGAGACTCTCTTCAGAATCTGCCTGATACGCAGCCTGCGGCAAAGGCTAGACTTGCGGCCTTACTCCGCCGCTTCGGCCACCCGCCGGGCGCGGACGGCGGTGGCCAGTTGATCCAGCACCTTGAGGCTGTCGTCCCAGTTGATGCAGGCGTCGGTGATGCTTTGACCGTAGGTCAATTCCTTTTCCGGCAGCAGATCCTGACGTCCCTCAACGAGGTGCGATTCGACCATGACGCCGACGATGCGCTCCTCGCCGGCGGCCAACTGTGCGGCGACGCTGTCGCTGACTTCCATCTGCAGCTTGAATTGCTTGCGGCTGTTGCCGTGGGAGAAATCGACCATGAGCCGGGCGGCGAGGCCGGCCTTGGCGATTTCCTGGCAGGCGGCGTCCACGCTGGCCGGGTCGAAATTGGGTTCCTTGCCGCCGCGCAGGATGACGTGGCAGTCCTCGTTGCCCATGGTCGAGACGATGGCGGTGTGGCCGGTCTTGGTCACCGACAGGAAGTGATGCGGCGAATTGGCGGAGCGGATGGCATCGACGGCGATGCGCATGTTGCCGTCAGTACCGTTCTTGAAGCCGACCGGACAGGAAAGACCGGAGGCCAGTTCGCGGTGCACCTGCGACTCGGTGGTGCGGGCGCCGATGGCGCCCCAGGCGATCAGGTCGGCGGTGTATTGCGGGGTGATGGTGTCGAGGAATTCGGTGGCGCAGGGTAGGTCGAGCTCGTTGATCTCGAGCAGGATGCGGCGGGCCAGGCGGATACCTTCATTGATGCGGAAGGTGTTGTCGAGGCGCGGATCGTTGATCAGCCCCTTCCAGCCAACCGTCGTCCGCGGCTTCTCAAAATAGACGCGCATCAGCACAACGAGGTCTTCCTGGTACTTGTCTGCTTCCTTGGCCAGGCGCTTCGCGTAGTCCATGGCGACGTCGTAGTCGTGGATGGAACAGGGACCGATGACGACCAGCAGACGATCGTCGGCGCCGTGCAGGATGCGGTGGATGGCTTGCCGGGCGTTGTAGGTGGTCTGCGCGGCCCGGCTGGATACCGGGTATTCGCGGAAGACGTGAGCCGGTGGGACCAGTTCCTTGATCTCCTTGATGCGAACGTCGTCGGTGTTGGGTTTGTTCTGCGGCGTCATGGCCTGCCTCGTGCTGAAAGTGCGAAGCCGCCGATTTTACCGGATGCCCGGGGCAGATGCCGATCGCCGGCGGCAATCGGCATCATTGGCCACGTTTACGGCAGCTGCGTCAGGTAGTTGGCGATGGCCGTGATGTCGTCGTTTTTCAGCGGGGCAGTGGCGATGGCCATCAACTGGTTGTTGCGGATGCCGGTGCCATCACGGTAGCGCTGGATGGTCACCTGCAGGTAAGGCACCTTCTGGCCGGCGAGTCGCGCATAGAGATCGCCACCCCGGGCATTTTCGCCATGGCAACGGACGCAGAGCTTGGTGAACAACTCCTTGCCATGGGGGATCAGTGCCGGATTGCCTTTGGAAGGCGGCACCGTCTTGCTGGCGTAGTAATGGGCGACCTGAACGCGCTCTTCGTCCTTGAGCACCTTGATCAGCCCTTGCATGAACGGGTCCTTGCGTTCGCCTGCACCGAACTTGCGAATCTGTTCCAGCAGGTAGGCGGGGTTCTGGCCGGCCAGGTTGGGAACGTCCGGCGTCTTGCTGATGCCGTCGTCGCCGTGACAGTTGGCGCAAAAGAAAGTAACTCTCTTGCCGGCGTCCACCGCAGCACGCAGGGCGACCGGATCGGCGGAAATCTCCTTCAGGCGTTCCTGCGGCGACGGGGTCTGGGCGAACACCGAGGCGGAAACGAAAAGGCCGGCCAGCACGAGTGATCCACGCATCATCATTCCCTTGAAAAAAGTGCGGACATTATGCCGTTCCGCCCACCGTCAGTCCATCTATACGCAGGGTCGGCTGGCCGACACCAACCGGCACGCTCTGCCCGTCCTTGCCGCAGGTGCCGACGCCGGGATCAAGCTTCAGATCGTTGCCGATCATCGAGATGCGGGTCATCGCATCCGGGCCGTTGCCGATCAGCGTCGCCCCCTTGATCGGCCGGGTGATCTTGCCGTCCTCGATCAGGTAGGCCTCGCTCATCGAGAAGACGAACTTGCCGCTGGTGATGTCGACCTGACCGCCACCGAAGTTGGCAGCGTAGATACCCTTCTTCACCGAGCTGATGATCTCCTGTGGGTCGTGCTGGCCGGCCAGCATCATGGTGTTGGTCATCCGTGGCAGCGGCAGGTGGGCGAAGGATTCGCGCCGGCCGTTGCCGGTCGGGGCAACGCCCATCAGGCGGGCGTTCAGGCTGTCCTGCATGTAGCCCTTGAGGATGCCGTCT
Organism: Betaproteobacteria bacterium HGW-Betaproteobacteria-7; assembly: GCA_002840765.1. Taxonomy (GTDB): domain Bacteria; phylum Pseudomonadota; class Gammaproteobacteria; order Burkholderiales; family Rhodocyclaceae; genus Azonexus. The sequence continues at coordinate 92,762 of PHCE01000004.1, read as the reverse complement.
TCGATCAGCACGGTACGCCGGGTCGGGTTGCCTTCGTCGTCGATGTTGAGCGAGCCGCGGCGGTCGGCGATGGTGCCGTCGTCTATGACGGTGACGCCCTTGGCGGCGACGCGCTGACCGACACGACCGGTGAAGGCCGAGCTGCCCTTGCGGTTGAAGTCGCCTTCCAGGCCGTGGCCAACGGCTTCGTGCAACAAGATACCGGGCCAGCCGGAACCGAGGACGACGCTCATCTGGCCGGCCGGCGCGGCGTCGGCGTGAAGGTTGGTGAGCGCCTGGTGCACGGCCTCGCCGGCATAGCGGCGCAGCACTTCGTCGTCAAAGTAGGCGAAGTCGAAACGGCCGCCGCCGCCGGCGGAGCCCTGCTCGCGCTTGCCGTTCTCCTCGACGATGACCGAGATGGAACAACGCACCAGCGGCCGGATGTCGGCGGCCAGGCGGCCGTCGGAACCGGCTACGAGGATCACCTCGTACTCGCCGGCGAGCGAGGCCATGACCTGGACGACGCGCGAATCGATGGCACGGGCAAAGCCTTCCAGGCGTTCGAGCAACTTGACCTTGGCCTCGGCCGGCAGCGAGGCGATCGGGTCGTGCGGCACATACAACTGGTGCGCCGCCGCGCCATGCTTCAGCTTCGGCAGCTTGCCCGCCTGACCGGCAGCGGCAATGGCGCGGACGGCGGAGGCTGCGTCGCCGAGGGCGCGGGCGCTGATGTCGTCGGAGTAGGCGAAGGCCGTCTTCTCACCGGAAATGGCGCGCACCCCCACGCCCTGGTCGATGTTGAAGCTGCCTGATTTGACGATGCCCTCGTCGAGGCTCCAGGCCTCGGAACGCGAGTACTGGAAATAGAGGTCGGAATAGTCGACCTGATGGCTCAGTATCTGGCCGAAAGTCCGCGTCAGGTCGCCTTCGGTCAGCGAGAAGGGGGCGAGAAGGAGGGATTCGGCTTGCGCCAAGGCGCTGTCTGGATTCATTGAAACTCCATCAAAGTTTTCGGTGAGCGAGGGCCGGCAGGCTCTCGCGGATTTCGGCGATGCGGGCATGGTCGAGGTCAGCAATGACGACACCCGGCCCTTTTAACTTGCGATCGAGGATTTCGCCCCAGGGATCGATGATCATGCTGTTGCCGTGGGTCATCCGGCCGCTTTCATGGCGCCCACCCTGTCCGACCGCCAGCAGATAGCATTGGTTCTCGATAGCGCGGGCGCGCAGCAGGATTTCCCAGTGGGCGCGACCGGTGGTGTCGGTGAAGGCGGCCGGCAAAAGGATCAGATCCACCGGGGCCAACGCCCGGTAGAGCTCGGGAAAACGCAGGTCGTAGCAGATCGACAGGGCGATGCGGCCGAAGGGGGTGTCGATGGCGACGGGCTGGTCGCCGGGCTCGATGAAGGCGGCTTCGTCGTACTTTTCATCACCCTTGTGGAAGCCGAACAGGTGGATCTTGTCGTAGCGCTGGACGCAGGCGCCCAGCGCGTCGTAGACCAGCGTCGAATTGCGCATCTTGTCCGGCACCGAGGCGGCCAGGGGCAGCGAACCGGCGACGATCCAGATGCCGTGGTGGGCCGCGGTTTCCGCCAGCCAGTCCTGGATCGGGCCGTGGCCGAAGTCCTCGCGGGCGCGGACGCGATCGGCATCGACGGCGCCGATCACCGGAAAGTATTCGGGCAACACCACCAGTTGGGCGCCCTGGGCCACGGCTTCGAGGACGAGATGGGCGGCGACCTTCAGGTTGTCGCCGACGCGCGGTCCGGAAACCATCTGCAGTGCGGCGATGCGACAATTCTGCTTGTTCACTTGCGGGCTCCTTGTGGGGATTCGGGCCGGGACTCGGGCCGCGATTCAGGTAGCGGCTCCTCGCTCTGCCCCGCCTTGGCGACCAGCGGGTCGCTCCACGTCCCGGTCACATGATAGCGGTAGCTGAACAGCCGGTTCAGCGGTTTTTGCAGCACCGCGTTGGCCACCAGGGCGGCGGCACCAACAACCGGATTGACCAGCGCCGCAGCACCGACAGCAGCCAGACCGCCGACTTCCGGACGAACGACGACGCGCAGGTCCTGGGTTTCGTGGCGCAGGTCGGTGACACCTTCCATCTCGATCTGCGCCGCCGGCCCGAATATGCGCAGCGGCTGGACGGTGCGCATGATGCCCTGGTCGACGGCAAGCTTGCTTTCGATGCTGTCGAAGGCCAGCCCATCGCTGAAAATGTCGCGAAAATCGAGAGTCAGGCGACGCGGCAGCGACTGCAGCGAGATCAGGCCGAGCAGCTTGCCAACCCCCGGTTCCAGTTTGTTGAACTGCCCTTTCTCGGCGGCAACCGTCATCTGACCGCTCAAGGAGGGGTAATCGATGGCGGTCAGTGGTCCATTCCAGCGCAGCTTGCCGGCCAGCTTGGCGGTGCCACGACGAACGGCGTCAACATAACCGAGACGGCCAAGCAGCTTGCCGGCATCGGTAGCGGTCAGATCGAAAGTGAGATCAGTCTGGTGCTGCCCACTATTGCGCCATACCGCCTGGCCATTGAGTGCACCGTCGGGATTCTGCAGGTGGAGGCGATCCAGACGCCAGGCGCCGCCGGTGTTTTGCGCCTTGACTTCAAGCTTGCCCAGTTGCTTGTCGCCAATGCGGAAATCGTCAACCAGCAGGTTCATGCCCGGCAGGGAGTTGATCAGACTGTCGTTGGTGGCCGGTGAACCTTCCGCCGCCTGGCGAATGGCCAGCCGGCGGAAACGCCCTTCGAGCCAGCCTTCGCCGGCACTCAGCCAGAGCAGGTCACCACTCGCTTCATCGGTTTCGAGAGCGATATGCCAACCACCGGAATGCGGCCGGAGCGCTAGATCGACCTGCTGGTAAGTGCGGCCCAGCAGATTCAGTTGCGGCGTATCGAGCTTGACCAGGGCGATCTCCAGCCCGGCCTCGCCGGGGCTGCCGACGGCCGGCGCGGCGGTCGGCAGGAAAGGCCGCCAGGCATCGGCATCGAGTTGTGGCATGGCAACACGGATGGCCAGCCCCTTTTCCGGCAGTCGCGCCTCGGCCGAGCCAACGGCCAGAACACCGCTCTCCCATGCCTCCTGGCGACGGATGACGGTGCCGCGACCGACGTCGCCGAGCGTAATCCGGTACTGCTCGCGCTCGCCCTCGAGCGCCGTCCGCTCGACGCGCAGGGGCAAGGCATCGCCGGCGCTCTTGGTCAGCGGGGCAGGCAGGGGCGAGACGACGCCGACCAGATCGGAGGTGACGACGACCTCGGCCTGACGCCTGCGGATGCCAATCTCGGCCCGCCAGCCGGCGCTGCCGGTCAGGTGGTTGACCAGCGGCCAGCCAAAGTGGCTGCTCACTTCCGCTATGGCAGCCGTACCAGTGGCCAGCACATCGACCTTCTCGGCAGCATTGCGCACCTGGACCTTGAGCGGTCCGCCGAAGACGCGACCGACAATATCCCGGGCGGTGATCGACGATTCGCTAAGCGTCAGCTGACCATTGACCTGCTTCAGCGGCGGCAGGCCAGCAAGCAGTTCGAGTTCGTTGTTATCGAAGCGGTACTGGCCGCGCATCCGGGTTTCCAGAGCGTGCCGCAGGGGAATATCGAGCTCCAGGTCGAGGCGGCCGTTGCCCTTGGCCTTCATGTCATCGGTGAAGCGATCGATGCTCTCGGCCACCGGGCTCTGGTCAATGAAGCGCAGGAATTCGCTGGTCGGACCGGCGGCGACGCCGCGCACCAGCAGTATTTCCTCGCCAGACTCGAAATCGGGAATTTCGGCGGTCACCGCCGACAGTTGCGCCCCCAGGATGCTGCCCTTGCTGGCCGTGACCTTCATGCCAACACCGAAGCGCATTTCGCCATCGATGCCCTCGATGGCCGGCCAGCCATCGGCATAATCGACGCGGGCGCCGGCGGCTTTGGCGGTCACCAGGAACTGCCCGCCCTGGTCGTCGCGGAAGGGGAAATTGCGCAAATCGCCCTTGAGGATCAGCTTGCCGTCGTAACCCCTGCCGCCGACGATACCGCGGCGTAGCCAGGCGCGGGCGTCGGCATTGACGGCGTGCGGCATGTAGCGCCAGACGGCACGGCCGTCGGCACGGTCAATTGTCGCCTGGAGGTCGATGACGCCCGGCCCGTCGCCGGTGAACCGGTACTGCCCCTGGGCCGCACCGCTGGCATCGGGACCAGCAAAAGCCAGCCGGGCGAGACGAACGTCGATGGCCTGATCCTTTACCGTCCAGTGGGTATTGAGCTTGAGCGAATCGAAGGCAATATTCGGTTCAGGGAAAACCGCCGGCAGCGACAGCGACGAGGCGTCGGCATCGATGATCAGGTCGCCGCCCTTTTCGCTCAGGTCGACACGACCGGCCAAGCCCTGACCGCCGGGAAAATAGCCGCCGGGCAGCATGCCGAGGCCGGCGAACCCGGCGCGCAATGAATAGCGACGCAGGTTCTCGCCTTCCAAGCCCCAACTGGCGCGCAATTCGGAGATTCGCCCCTGCGGCTGATGCTGGCGCAGCAGTTCGCGGCTGCGGGCGTCGAGCGGCAAATGGGCGGCCAGTGCCGCCAGCGTGCCGAGGTCGAGGAAGCTGGCGCTGGCATTGCCGTTGATCAGCGTGCTCTCCGGATCATGGCGCAGCTCGACGAGGAAATCGGTCGGCGTGACGCGCACACCCTGGCGCGTCAGTAACTCCACCTTACGCCCGCGCACTGACCATTCACCGGTCTTGTAGCGCCCTTCCAGGCGCCCGCGCAGACTGGCCAGATCAAGCTCGGGGAGCTTGCGCCCGAGGCACAGGCGGACTTCCTCCAGGGCCAGATCGGCGGTCAACGCGCCACCGCCATCCTCGAGATCGCCCCAGACGCGCAGGGCGCCGCGGCCCTGCGGCAGATCGATGGGGTAATCGACCCAGGCCCGCCAGCCGGCGAGATCGGCATAGTCGAGCTGGACGAAGACCTTGCCGGCCAGCGTCTCCAGGGGCTCGCCGAGATCGCCGACGACTTCGCCACGGATATCGAGACGATCGGCCAGTTCGGCCGGCGGTGCCGCCGACACGCCGAAGCGGTGGCGCCGGCCGCGGTTGTCGAGGGCCAGCTGCAGGTCTTCGAGAATGAGCGGCGGGGCGCCGCGCAGGCGATCTTCCCAGACGATGGTGGCATCGCGGATGCGAATGCGCTTCTGCGCCAGCAGCCATTCGCCGAACGCCGGATCGCTTTCGCCTTCGGTGGCGATACCGGCGACGGTGATGCGCCCGTTGGTATCGCGGCGGACATTGAGCACCGGGCCGTCGAAAGCGAGCAGCGCCAGCGTCGGCTGCAGGCGCCACAGCGTCTGCCAGGAAAGCACGCTTTCCACCCGGGCCAGCGTGAAGGCTGGTTCGCCTGCGGCATCGAGCACGCGCACATCGTCCAGTATCAGGTCGGGATTGAGCCCACGCCAGCGCGCCTCGAGGCTGCCGATGCTGACTTCCTGGCCGACGGCGCGGCTGGCCGCGCGCTCGATATCGGCCTTGTAGTCGCCGACCCGGGGCAGGATGCCGTAGCGCAGGACGAGCAGCAGCAGAACGAAGAGTAGCCAGGCGGCGAAGCTGCCCCAGGCGAGCAGGCGCAGGCCGCGGCCCACTGGCGGCCAGGCGAGCAGGCGCCACAACCAGTGCAGGCGCCGGTAGAGGACGAGGCGAATTACGGCGGAATCGGACGCGCCGGTGTGGCTCCGGGGCTCAGTCACCAAGCGCCCCGCTTTGCCAGAAGGCTGAATAGATCACTACAATCGTCGTTCAACAAAAAGGCAATTCTACCTTTTCGCCCCCCTGGCCGAGCGAGCTAACCATGACCCCCCTTCCCGATCCCCGCTGGCAGCGTGCTCTCGATCACAGCCGCTACCTGAGTAATCTGCTGCAATCGCGCCCGGCGCTGGTCGACGAACTGGCCGCCTGCTGGCACCAGCCGCTCGGCGAAGATCATCTGCTGGCGCCGCTGCACGTCGATTTCGCTGACGACGAGGCGGTCAAATCAGTCCTGCGCTGTCTGCGCCAGCGCGCCATGGCGCACATCACCCTGCGCGACCTGGTCGGCCTGGCGCCGCTCGAAGAAGTGGTCGAGTGCATGACCATGCTCGCCGACGTGACCACCAACTTTGCCCTTGATCATTACCACCGCCAGCTCGTCGCCACCTACGGCGAGCCGCTCGACCACGCCGGCCACCCGCAGCGCCTGCTGATCATCGGCATGGGCAAGCTTGGCGGCCGCGAGCTTAACGTTTCCTCGGACGTCGACTACATCTTCGTTTATCCCGAGGAAGGCGAGACAGCGGGGCCAAAGGCGATCGACAACTACGATTTCTTTACCCGTCTCGGCAAACGGGTGATCCAGGCGCTCGGCGATCTGACCGCTGACGGCCAGGTGTTCCGCGTCGACATGCGCCTGCGCCCGAACGGCGACTCCGGGCCGCTGGTCTGTTCGCTCGACGCGCTGGAAAACTACTTCATCACCCAGGGCCGCGAATGGGAACGCTACGCCTGGATCAAGTCGCGGGTCATGAATGCCGGGCCGAATGCCGACGGTCAGGCGATCGGCGAATGGATGGCGGCGCTGCGCAAGATTTCCCGGCCCTTCGTCTTCCGCAAATATCTCGATTTCGGCGCCATCAACGCCATGCGCGACCTGCACGCGCAGATCCGCCGCGAAGTCGCGCGCAAGGAAATGGTCGGCCACGTCAAGCTCGGCCCCGGCGGCATCCGCGAGATTGAGTTCATCGCCCAGGTGTTCCAGTTGATCCGCGGCGGCCGCGATCCGGCACTGCAGATCCGCCCGACGCTGTCGGTCCTCAAGCTGCTGGTCGAGCGCCAGCTGTTGCCGGCCGAGAGCGAAGCCGAACTGCGCGCTGCCTACGTTTTCCTGCGCCGCCTCGAACACCGACTGCAATACGTCGACGATAAGCAGACGCACATGCTGCCGGAGGAAGCCGAGGCCCGTGCCGTCATCGCCCAGAGCATGGACTTCCCCGACTGGCCGGCGCTGATGGCAGTGCTCGACAGCCATCGGCAAAAGGTCAGCCGCCATTTCGAGGAAGTCTTTTCCGACCCCGAGGCCGGCGAGCATCCGCTGACCGGCTTGTGGCTCGGCCAACTGGACGATGAAACGGCGATCGAGGCCTTTGGCAATCTCGGCTTCCGCCACCCGCAGGAAGCCATCGCCCGCCTGGCCGAGCTGCGCGTAGCCAACCGTTACCTGCAACTGCCGAGCCAGAACCGGCTGCGCTTCGACGCCGTGGCGCCGCGCCTGATCGAGGCCGCCGGAGCCAGCGGCAATCCCGATGTGACGCTGGTGCGCGGTCTCAACTTTCTCGAGAACATCGCCCGCCGTGGCGCCTACCTGGCCCTGCTGCAGCAGTACCCGATGGCCCTGCGCCGCGTCGCCGACATGATGTGCGCCTCCAACTGGGCCGCCGACTACCTCAACCGCCACCCGCTGCTGCTCGACGAACTGCTCGACCCGCGGCTCTACGAAATTGCCACCAACTGGGCCGGTTTCCGCGACAACCTGCGGCGCAATCTGGCCGACCACGCTGGCGACACCGAACGCGAGATGGACATCCTGCGCGAGGTACACCACGGCCAGGTGTTCCGCCTGCTGGCCCAGGATCTGGCCGGCCTGCAAACTATCGAGCGACTGTCCGACCACCTGACCGAGCTGGCCGACACCATCGTCCAGGAAACGCTGCCGCTGGTCTGGAGCAAGATCAAGAACCGCCACTGCCCGACGCCGAAATTCGCCGTCATCGGTTACGGCAAGATGGGCGGCAAGGAACTCGGCTACGCCTCCGACCTCGACCTCGTCTATCTTTACGACGATGACGACCAGGACGCCCCGGAAAACTACACTCGCCTTGGCCAGCGCCTGAACACCTGGCTGTCCAGCCAGACCTCGGCCGGCATCCTGTTCGAGACCGACTTGCGCCTGCGCCCGAATGGCGACTCGGGCCTGCTCGCCGTCTCCGTCGACGCCTTCCGCGACTACCAGCTGACCAAGGCCTGGGTCTGGGAACACCAGGCGCTGACCCGCGCCCGTTTCTGCGCCGGCGACCCGGCCGTCGGCGCCCGCTTCGAGGAAATCCGCATCGAGATACTCTGCCAGCAGCGTGACCTCGACAAACTGCGGGCCGAAGTCATCGCCATGCGCCAGAAGATGATCGATGCCCACGCTTCAAAGAGCGAGACGGAGTTCGGCCTCAAGCACGATCCGGGCGGCATCGTCGATGTCGAGTTCATCGTCCAGTATCTGGTACTCGGCCACGCCCACCAGCACCCCGAACTGACCGGCAACCTCGGCAACATCGCGCTCTTGCGCATCGCCGGCGACCTTGGGCTGATCGACCGCCAGCAAGCTGAGGCGGCCGGCAATGCCTACCGCGAATACCGCCGCCTGCAGCACGCCAAGCGCCTGTCGGCGACGCCCAAAGCACGCATTCCGAAGGAACAGGTGGAACTGCACATCGCCGTGGTTCGGGCGCTTTGGCGCGAGGTGTTCGGCGAGCTCGAAGCCAGCGCCCTCCCGGGCCAGGCATAAAGCACGAAAGCCGCCTGGCGGCGGCTTTCGTGGCTGGTGGGGCAAACGGCTATTTCCTCAACGAATCGCGAATCTCCCGCAGCAACAGAACGTCTTCCGGCGTCGGCGGCGGCACTTCCGGGGCCGGGGCCGGCTCCTCCTTGCGCAGGCGGTTGATCTGCTTGACCATCATGAAGATGATGAAGGCAAGGATGACGAAGTTGACCAGGATGGTCAGGAAGTTGCCGTAGGCAAACACCGGGATGCCGGCTTTCTTCAGGTCGGCGAGTGTCAACAGGTTGTCCGGGTTGTCACCGAGGAGGAAGAACAGGTTGGAAAAGTCGAGCTTGCCGAGGACCCGGCCAACCAGCGGCATGATCAGGTCGCCGACGATGGAGTCGACGATCTTGGCGAACGCCGCGCCGATGATGACGCCAACCGCCAGATCGACGGCATTGCCCTTGACGGCAAATTCCTTGAATTCCTTGACGATGCTCATGTATGGACTCCCCGCTAATGGTTGGCGACACGCCGATTATTCGCGGCGCCCGGCGCCAGCGTCAAGCCGATTTTCATAAATGCATGCCACGCTGCAGGCGTTCGACACCGGCGCGCAGGGTTTCTTCGGTCTTGGCAAAGCAGAAGCGCACGACGCGGTCGTCGCGGCCGTCGGCATAAAACACCGAGACCGGAATGACGGCGACGCCGACTTCGCGCGTCAGCCATTCGGCAAACTCGCGATCCGGCTTGTCCGAGAAATGGCCGTAGCGCGCCAGCTGGAAATAGGTGCCGCGACAGGGCAGCAATTCGAACGGTGTGTCGGCCATCAGCCGGCGAAAGAAATCGCGTTTCTCCTGATAAAAGGCGGCTAACCCGAGATGCCGCGAGGCATCCTGCATGTACTCGGCGATGGCCAGCTGCGAAGGCGTATGAACGGTGAACACGTTGAACTGGTGCACCTTGCGAAACTCGGCCATTAACGCCGCCGGGCCGACGACGTAGGCGATCTTCCAGCCGGTAATGTGGTAGGTCTTGCCGAAGCTGGAAACGACGAGGCTGCGCGCCGCCAATTCACTGTGTCCAGACAGGCTGGCGTGGCGCTCGCCGTCGAACAGGATGTGCTCGTAGACTTCGTCGGAGAGGATGACGATGTCGGTGCCGCGCACCAGTTCGGCCAGCTGCGCCAGATCGGCGGCGGTCAGCAGGCTGCCGGTCGGGTTGTGCGGCGAATTGACGATGATCATCCGCGTCCGCGGCGTGATCCGCGCCCGCACCTGCGCCCAGTCCGGCGCGTAATCGGGGAACTGCAGTTGCGCCGGGACGGCCGTGCCGCCGACCGTCTCGATGGCCGGCACGTAGCTGTCGTAGACCGGTTCCAAGACGATAACTTCATCGCCGGGGCGGACGAAGGCGGCGATGGCGGTGAAGATGGCCTGGGTCGCGCCGGCGGTGACGGTGACTTCCGCCTCGGCGTCGAAACGCGTGCCGTACAGCGCCGCCACCTTGTCCACGATGGCCTGGCGCAGTTCGGGCACGCCGGCCATCGGCGGATACTGGTTGCGCCCGGCCAGCATGTGCCGGTGCATGGCGTCGAATAAGGAACGGTCGGCCTGGAAATCGGGGAAGCCCTGCGACAGGTTGACCGCCCCGCATTCCGCCGCCAGCCGCGACATCACGGTGAAGATGGTGGTGCCCATGGCCGGGAAACGGGAGTCGATCTGGATGGAGGTTTGCATGTGGAAAGTACCGAGCGGGACAGGGGCCAGATCTTGCGCCAAGGCCGCGCGGCGGACAAGCCGGCCGGCGAAAAAGGGCGTAGTATTACATCCGTTATAACCACCCCGGAGATCGCCATGTTCGCGCTCAAACTGACCCAGATCGGCAATTCGGTGGGCGTCGTGCTGCCCAAGGAAGCGCTGGCCATGCTGCATGTAGACAAGGGCGACACGGTCTATCTAGTCGAATCGCCGGAAGGTTTCTCGATGACTCCCTACGATCCGGAAGTGGCACGCCAGGTCGAGGCCGGCCGCGACTTCATGCGCGAGTACCGCGACACCTTCCACGAACTCGCCAAATAAGGTGTTTACCTGGATCAACCGGCGGGCACTGTTGCTGCTGCACGGTGAAAGCCTGCTCCTGCATGGCGGCGCCCAGGGCATTCGCGACGAAGGATTGCTTGACTCGGCACTGGCTCGCCCGGAAAACCTCGCCGCCTACGGCCAGCCTGACGTCTTCGACTGCGCCGCCGCCTACGCCTTCGGTCTGGCTAAGAACCATCCGTTTATCGACGGCAACAAGCGCGCCGGCTTTCTCGGCGCCGGTATGTTTCTGCGCCTCAACGGCCACCGCCTGACGGCCAGCCAGCATGACGCCACGCTGACCATGCTCGCCCTCGCCGCCGGGGACATCGGCGAAGCTGAATTTGCCAACTGGCTGCGCACTCACACTGCCCCCCTCTGAACCATGAACATCGACGGCATCCCCACCCGCACCCTGCGCGCCCATCCAGAAAAGCGCGTCATCGACATCATTGACCAGGCGCGCCTGCCGCATGCGCTGCACTGGGTTCGCGTCGCCACGCTGACCGAGGCGGCGCACGCCATCCGCGCCATGCAGGTACGTGGCGCCCCGCTGATCGGCGCCACCGCCGCCTATGGGCTGGCCATCGCCCTTGGTGAGGACGCCTCCGACGCCCGTCTGGCCGAAGCCATCGCTGTCCTCGGTGCGACGCGGCCGACGGCGGTCAACCTGCACTGGGCGCTGGCCCGCATGCGGGTCGTGCTGGCCCCACTCTCGCCAACCCTGCGCGAGTGCGCGGCGTGGACCGAAGCCGATGCCATCGCCGACGAGGACGTCGCCCAGAATGCCGCCATCGGCCAGCACGGCCTCGGCCTGTTGCGCCAGATCGCCCGCCGCGACGGCCGAATGCTGAACATCATGACGCACTGCAATGCTGGCTGGCTGGCCACTGTCGACTGGGGCACTGCACTGTCGCCGGTCTATGCCGCCTACGATGCCGGGCTGCCGGTTAAAGTCTGGGTTTCGGAGACCCGGCCGCGCAACCAGGGCCTGCTGACCGCCTGGGAACTGGCCCAACATGGCGTGCCGCACACCCTGATCGCCGACAACGCCGCCGGCATCCTGCTGCGCGAAGGCCAGGTCGATGCGGTGATCGTCGGCGCCGATCGCATCGCCGCCAACGGTGACGTCGCCAACAAGGTCGGCACCTACCTGAAAGCTCTGGCCTGCGCCGACAACGGCATTCCCTTCTACGTCGCCGCACCGCGTTCGACGCTCGACTTCGCCTGCGCCGACGGCGCCGCGATTCCGATCGAGGAGCGCGATGGCAACGAGCTGCGCGTCGTCCACGGCCTCGATTCGCGTGGGGTACCGTCGGCGTTGCTGCAACTGCCACCCGGTCAGGCCGTGGCCAACCCGGCCTTTGATGTGACGCCGGCACGCCTGGTCACCGCCATCATCAGCGAGCGCGGCGTCTGCCCGGCCAGCCGCGACGGCCTGCTCGCCCTCTATCCGGAAGAAGCCCAATGACTGACCTGCGCGACCAACTGATCGCCACCGCCCGCGCCCTGCAACCGGCCGGCCTCAATCGCGGCACCGCCGGCAATGTCAGCGTGCGCCACGGCGACGGCTTCTACATCACGCCGACCGGCATGCCCTACCCGGCGCTGGTCGCTGACGACATTCCGCTAATGGGGCTCGACGGCTCGCCCACGGGCCGGCGCAAACCGTCCTCCGAATGGCGCTTTCACCGCGATCTCTACGCCGCCCGCCCGGAAGTCGGCGCCGTGCTGCATGCCCATTCACCGTTTGCTGTCAGCCTGGCCTGCCTGCGCCGCGACATTCCGCCTTTCCACTACATGATCGCCCGCTTCGGCGGCGACACCATCCGCTGCGCCGATTACGCCATCTTCGGCTCGGCCGAATTATCGGCGGCAGCGCTGGCGGCGATGGCCGGCCGCCAAGGCTGCCTGCTGGCCAACCACGGCCTGCTGGTCGCCGGCCGCGACCTGGACGAGGCGCTGGCCCTGGCCATCGAACTGGAAGAACTGTGCGAGCAATACTGGCGCGCCTGCCAGCTCGGCCAACCAGTGCTGCTCGGCAGCGACGAGATGGCGGCGGTGATGGAAAAGTTCGCTGGCTACGGACAACAATGAACGCCCACCGCGACCTGAGCCGCTGGGAGCAGCGCCACGACTACGGCGTCGGCAATGCCCGCGCCGAGGCCGGTACCCGCTGGGTGCTGTGGATCACGCTGGTGACCATGGTCATCGAGATCACCGCCGGCTGGTGGTTCAACTCGATGGCGGTGCTCGCCGATGGCTGGCACATGAGTTCGCACGCGCTGGCCATCGGCCTCTCGGTATTTGCCTATGCCGCCGCCCGCAAGTACGCCAACGACCCGCGTTTCGCCTTCGGCACCTGGAAGATCGAGGTGCTCGCCGGCTACACCAGCGCCCTGTTCCTGATTGCCGTGGCCGCGCTGATGGTCTTCGGCGCCGTCGACCGCCTGCTCGACCCGCAACCGATCCGCTACGCCGAGGCGATGGTCGTCGCCATCCTCGGCCTGGTGGTCAATTTTGTCTGTGCCGCCATCCTGCACCGGGCCGGCGGGCCGGAACACGGCCACGATCATACCCACGGTCATGGTCACCAGCACGACGACCTCAACCTGAAGGCCGCCTACATCCATGTCCTGACCGATGCTTTGACTTCGGTGCTGGCCATCGCCGCGCTTGCCGGCGGCTGGTTCTGGGGCTGGGCCTGGCTCGATCCCGCCTGCGCGCTGGTCGGCGCCGTGCTGGTGGCGCTATGGGCGAAAAACCTGCTGCGCCAGACCGGCAGCGTGCTGCTCGACCGCGAGATGGATCATCCGGTCGTTGAGGAAATCCGCGAGGTCATCGGCGGACTGCCGGCCGGCACGCAGCTCACCGACCTGCATGTCTGGCGCGTCGGCAACGGCGCCTACGCCTGCGCCATCTCGCTGCTCACCCACGACCCGGCGCTGACGCCGCTGGCCGTGCGCGAAGCCCTGGCCATCCACGAGGAAATCGTGCACGTGACGGTGGAACTCCACCGCTGTGACGAGTGCCCGGCCTGAACGGCCGGGCTTGCCGGCATCAGACCTTGAAGCGTTCGACGCTGCCGCGCATGTCATTGGCCAGATCACGGATGCTGGCCGACTGCGCCGCCGATTCCTTGACGCTGATGCTGCTTTCCTCTGAGGCCTGAGCAACGCGTTCGACGCGCTGGGCGATGTCGTAGCTGGCCGCCCCCTGTTCGCGCATGGCCTCGTTGATGTCGGCAAAGACGCGTTGCACCTCGCCATTGGCCGCCCGAATCGCCTCGATTGCGTGACCAGCCTTGCCCGCCAGTTCGGAACCCTTCTCGATGCGCTCGATGGTGTTCTCCATCGCCGACACGGCACTGCGTGAGCGTTCCTGGATGTCACTGATCATCAGCGCGATCTCGCCGGTCGCCTTGGTCGTGCGCTCGGCCAGCTTGCGCACCTCGTCGGCAACGACGGCGAAGCCACGTCCCTGTTCGCCGGCCCGTGCTGCCTCGATGGCAGCATTCAGGGCCAGCAGATTGGTCTGGTCGGCGACATCCTTGATCACCTGAACCACCGAGGATATACGGTCTGAGTGCTGGCCCAGCTCGGTGATGGTCTCGCCCACCGCGCGCACCTGCACGGCGATTTCCGACATCGCCTCGACCGCGCTGCCGATGACCGCCCCACCGGTTTCCGAGTGCTCACCAGCCGCATTGGCGATGCTCAGCGCCTCGCGGGTGTGATCAGAGACCGAAGTGATGCTGACCGAGAGCTGTTCAACCGAGGCCGCCATCGACGAGGCCGATTCGCTGGTTTCGCTGGAAGCGTGCGCGGCCTGGTCAGCCGCGCTGGCCAGGGCTCGTGTGGCATCGTCGACCTTGGCGATGTCGACGCGGATTTCGCCCAGGCTTTGCCGGAGCGCTGCCAGCAGATCATTGAAAGCATGTGCCGTTGTCCCGACCTCATCGTGCGAGCGGATGGCGATGGCGCCGCGGAAATCGTGGTCGCTGGCCGCATGCGTGATCATCGCCTGCATCTCGCTCAGCGGCCCGGTCACCGAGCGGATGGTCTGGAAGGCGATCAGCAGGCCGATCAGCAGGCCGGCCACCAGGGTGACGATGGAGATCGTGCGCATCCGTTCATTGCGTGCGACCTCGTTCTCGTAGGTCGTCCTGACCGCTGCCTGCTGCGCCTCGGCCATGCCCCTCAGCAAGGGGTTCATCTTCTGTTCGAACTCGCCGTTGTCCTTGAGGAAGCGGGCAACCATGGCCACTGAATAATCATCGGCCTTGAGCGCCTTGATTGTTGGCTGCAAGACCTCGCTAACGTAGCTGGCATAGAGCGGCTGAAACTGGGCAAGTATCTTCAGTTCCTCGCTGTCGGCCAACAAGTGGGACTTCAGCAAACCCATGGTTTCATCCATCCAGGCGATATTTTTCTCGATGACCTCCAGGTGCATGGAAACCGGATGGTTGTGCAGGCGGGAATATTCAAACGTCGGATTGTGCTGGATCGCCCGAAAAATCTGCCCGGCGTTATCGACAGCCAAGCGCCGGATGCGCGCCACTTCGCGCATTGGCACAACCTGGTTCTCGAAAATTGACTTGACCTCTGCATCGGCCTTTTGCACCGTATAGATGCCAATTCCGCCGACGACGACCAGTGCCGCCGCCAGAAATGCCACCAAGGCAATCAGACGCGCCCGAATAGTGAAGCTGCCCATGATGCCCCCTATGCTGTTATTGGTAATGCAGTCTATGACGTAAGTCATATTCTGCAAAGATGAATTTGGGGAGCACTACTCAACGCATCTTAAAAGCCTCCTGGTGAAAGCGAACGCGTCCCGGCCACTGTTTTCGCAGCCCGTCGCGCAGAGCTTGTGCCAGCCCCTGCGGTCCGCAGAACCAGATTTCGCTGCGCCGCGCCGACGGATTGCCCTGCAGCAGCCCCGCCGCATCGAGCTTTTCACCGCGGCTGGCATCATGGACGTGCAGGCTGATGGCCGGCAGGCGCTCGCACAGCATCTCCAGACGAGCGATGAAAGGATCGTTTTGGCCATCGCGGGTGCAGTAATGCAGTTCGGCCGGCGGCGCTGCGGCCGGCTCGCCCTGCAGTGACTCCAGCCAGGCCAGGAACGGTGTCACGCCGACGCCGGCAGCCACCCACAGCTGTCGGGCGCGAGGATCGAGGCGGGCGATATCGAAACGCCCGTACGGCCCTTCCACCCTGACCGACTGGCCGGCCCAGATACGGCCGGCCAGATGCCGGGTGAAGTCACCCAGCGCCTTGATCTGGAAGGTGACGATGCCGTCACCACAATCAGCGCTGGCAATGGTGAACGGATGCGCCGGCTCGCCGGTATCGAAGGTGACAAAGGCAAACTGCCCTGGCCGATGGCCGTGCCAGCCATCCAGGCGGCAACGGACGGTGGTCAGATCGCCAGTCGGCTGGTCCACCGAGAGAATTTCGCCAACCGCCTGGCGCTGCCGACCGATGCTACCGAGCAGCGAGCGCCCGGCGCCGTAGCTGCCGCCAACCAGGAACAGCGCCAGCAGGGCGCCGGCCGGCTGCTGCCAGTAGTCGAGCGGCGACAGCAGGGCGGCGTGAAAGGCCAGCATCAGGTAAAGCGCCGGCATGGCCCGGTGCAGGAAGCGCCACGGCCGGTAGGGGAACTTCTTCCACAGGGCCAGCAGCAGCATGGCAACAATCAGGTAGAAGGCCCACTCGCCCATGTCTTCGGCCAAATCACGCAATGATTCAAGCACACCGGAGAACTTTTCCTTGGGCAGACGGCCTTCGCGGCCGATGCTCGATTTGAGGATGTCGTCCGCCATCTCGATCAGCCAGTGGAGGATGGCGAACAGCCCGGCCAGCAGGCCGGCCCACTTGTGCGTGCGATAGACCCGGTCCATGCCGCCGAGCGGCACCTCCAGCCAGGTCGGACGCGTCGCCAGCAGCATACTCACCGACATCAGGGCGATCGACAGCAGCCCGCTCAGGTACATCGCCTCCTGGCGGCCCTGCCACAGCGGATGGACGCCCGCCGGCAAGGGGGTGGCGGAAACATCGATGCCCCAGGCGAGGACAAAGGCGGCAATGACCGCAGAAAGCAGGAAATTCATGTGGTGTGCTCAAAAATGCTGCCACCGGAGCGGCGATTAGGTATGGCCAGGTTTTACTTGGGCGCGGCAGGCGGCGTCGTTGCAGCGGTCGGCAGATCGTCGCGGCAACGGCGCTTGTTACAATCGCCCGAACCAGCCCGCGGACGGCTGTCGGAATCGTCGCGCCAGCGTCTTTCCTGAGGCTGATCGATCAGTTCGCCGCTGAGCGGATGCAGGTAGAGCTTGACGCGAGCGCCCTGGCGATCAGTGGCTCGCACCTCGTAGCGGCCGCGCTCGCGCTCGATCTTCTCGATGTCGCGATAGCCGGCGGCGTCCAGGCGTTCGATCAGTTTTGGCAGGGGCAGCCACTGTGTTTCAGTCACCGAAGAGCGGCGCTCGTCGGCAAACGAAGGAGCCAGCGTCAGCCCGGCGGTGAACAGGCCGCCAGCGACGGCCAGGCTCACGAAAGCAGTTGATAGTTTCATGGCAAGTTCTCCAGCAAGTTGGTGGCAGCGTTCAGTCGTCGTAGTAACCGCGTTCGGCGTCGGCATGGCAGGCGACGCAATTGGCCCGGGTCCGCACATCCTTGTGTCGCCACTCCCAGTCCGGCACCTTGCGGTGTTCGCGCACCCATTTCGGCAGCTCGCTGATACGCAGCGGCGCGCTGCTGGCGTCAACGCCGCGAATCAGCTTCTCGCCGCGGCGCTGGCCGGCGTTATCGGCGGCATTGGCCACCAGGTAGTCGGTAATCTTTGCCGCCAGTCCGGGGTCGAGCGAGGCGTCGTCACCAAAGTGATTTTTCAGATCGCCCATCATCCGTTGCCAGGAACGTGCGGGCAGCATCGACGGGGGAAAGGCCAGGTGGCAACTACCGCACTCCTCCTTGACCTGGAGATCGGCCACCGGCGGGAAGAAATGGCTGCCACCGGCCTGGGCACGGCTCAGCACCAAGGCCGAGAAAGCCAGCGCGAGGCCGGCGAGGACGATGGGGCGGACGGGAATTTTCATGATGCTCTCCTGTGGCAGTCGGGCTTACTGGCCGCTGACGAAAGTCAGCCAGTCGCCCTTTTCCAGCGGCGTGCAGGCACGACCGAGGACTTCGTTGCAGTTGCGCTTGAACCATTTCTCGACCTTGGCCGGATCGGCGTAGCGGCCCGGGGTCGCCGACAGGGCGACCGGCTCGATCACCTTGCCGGTAGGGGTCTTGCCGGCGCCGCGCGGATCCGGACCATGACAGGAAGTGCAGGCGGGCGTGTCCGGCTTGCCGAGAGCGAAGGCCTGGGTATGCAGCGTCTTGCCCCGCGCCGCCGAGAACCCGACAAAGGCCGGATCGGCAGACTTCGCCGCGGCGGCATAACTCGCCAATTGGTCACTGAGGGGGGCGGCTGTGGCGGCCAGAGGTGCCAGCAGCAGCGCGGCGAGCAGTTGGGTGGCGAAGGTTTTGGTCATGGCGGGCATCCCGGTGGTTGTGCGATGGGAGGCAATTTGACAGGCCAAGCCTGAAGCAAACCTGAAAGCGGTGTTCACTTGAGGTTCATCGGCAGCGGACTACAACCGGAGTGTCAGCGTAACGAGCGCCGGGCAGTGTGGCCGGCACCCGGATTGCGTGACATCATTCAAGTGCTAAAGGAGTCGATCATGTTCAAGAGCAAACTGATGCAAACACTGCTGGCCGCCTGTTTCATCACTGCCGCCGGCGGAACCTTGGCCGCCGATAACGGCGAAACAGTCTACGGTAGCCAGTTGATGACCCAGCAGGAACGCAACGAGCATCGCCTGAAAATGCAGTCGGCGAAAACCGCCGAAGAACGCGAAACCGTGCGTAGTCAGCACCACCAGCAGATGGTCGAGCGCGCCCGCCAGCAGGGCGTGACCTTGCCGGAAACCCCGCCTGACCGCGGCGCCGGTCGCGGCATGGGTCCCGGTCGCGGCATGGGGCCCGGTGGTGGCCAGGGAATGGGCGGCGGAGCGGGCATGGGTGGCGGTGGCGGGCAAGGCCGCGGGCGCTAGATGACACGCCGGATGAGTCGCCATGCTCCGTTCGCCGGCCCGGCCCTGCTGATTCTATTGGCTGCCTTGGCCGGACCGGCGCTGGGCGACGACCGGCGCGATCACGAACTGGCGCGCGAAGCCCTCGCCAGCGGCCAGATCCTGCCACTGCGCACGGTGCTCGAGCGTATCCGCAAGGATCACCCCGGCGAGGCACTGGAGGTCGAGCTGGAAGAGAAATCCGGGCGCTGGGTGTACAAGGTCAAGATGCTGCGTCCCGACGGCGGCGTCAGCAAGCTGCGGCTGGATGCGCGCGACGCCTCGCTGCTTGGCAGCCACAAAAAGGAAAATGACTGATGCGTATCCTGGTTGTCGAGGATGAACCGACGCTGTGTGTTCAATTGTGCCGCAGCCTGGAAACCGCCGGCTACGCCGTCGATGCCGCAAGCAATGGCCGCGATGCCCAGCACCTTGGCAGCGAGGAAGCCTTCGATGCGGTGGTGCTCGATCTCGGCCTGCCGATCGTCGACGGCCTGACCGTGCTCAGGCACTGGCGCGCTGCCGGCCGCAATATGCCGGTACTCATCCTGACCGCCCGCGGCGAATGGCACGAGCGGGTCGCCGGCATCGATGCCGGGGCCGACGATTATCTGGTCAAGCCCTTCCACATGGAGGAGTTGCTGGCCCGCCTGCGCGCCCTGATCCGCCGCGCTGGCGGCCAGGCAGCCAACGAACTGGTCTGCGGCCCCCTGGTCGTAGACACGCGCAGCGCCCGCGCCCATGTCGATGGTCAGCCGCTGACCCTGACCAGCCATGAGTTCCGTGTCCTCACCTACCTGCTGCACCGCTGCGACCAGGTCGTTTCGCGCAGCGAACTGTCCGAACACATCTACGCCCACGATAGCGACCGTGACTCCAACACCATCGAGGTCTTCGTCGGCCGCCTGCGCAAGAAGCTGCCGCCCGACATGATCGAGACGGTACGCGGCCTCGGTTACCGCCTGCGCGCGCCGGCATGAATGGCGGCCGGTCGTCCCTCCGGCTGCGGCTGCTGCTCGGCACGCTGGTCTGGATCCTCGGCAGCATTGGCCTCACCGGCTGGCTGCTCAACAGCCTGTTCAGCCAGCACCTGACCCGCCAGTTCCACGCCGAACTGCAGACTCACCTCAACCAGCTGGCGGCCGGCCTCGAGTTCGACGAGGCGGGACGGGCAGTGATCGCCAATCCGCTGAGTGACCCGCGCCTGGTTCGTCCTTACTCCGGACTTTACTGGCAGGTCGATCGCATCAGCGACACCGCCCGGCCCAGTGAGGTCGCCGTGCTGCGTTCGCGCTCGTTATGGGACCAGGAACTTGCTGTGCCGGATGATCGCCCGGCTGATGGCGATCGACACGAACATCGCGTCGCCGGCCCTGACGGCAAGCCGCTGCTGCTCATCGAACAGGTGCTGCGCCCCGCCGGCCGGCCCGATCAGACGGCCCGCCTGATCGTCGCCGCCGACGAGGAACTGCTGGCCGGCCCACTACTGCGTTTCCGCGGCATGCTGCTGACCGCTCTCGGCCTGCTCGCCGCCGGTCTGGTCGGCGCGGCGATCGTCCAGGTCCGCAGCGGTCTGCGCCCGCTCAACCGTCTGCGCGACGAACTGGCGCAACTGCGTGACGGCAGCCGCGCCAGCCTGGGTGGCCGCTACCCCTCGGAAGTACAGCCGGTGGTGGACGAGCTGAATGCCGTACTGGCGCGCAATGCCGAGTTCGTCGAGCGGGCGCGCAGTCAGGCCGGCAACCTCGCCCATGCCGTGAAGACGCCATTGAGCGTGATGGCCAATGCCGCTGCCGCCGAATCCGGGCCGCTGGCCGAACTGGTCGGCACCCAGGTGGTGCTTGCCCGGCAGCAGATCGATCACCATCTGGCCCGCGCCCGCGCCGCTGCCGCCGCCCAGTTGAGCGGTCAGCGCTGCCGCCTGCGCCCGGCGCTCGACGGCCTGCTACGTGTCATGCAGCGCCTGCATGCCGACCGTCACCTGCAGATCGCCGTCGGCAGCTGCCCGGAGCCGCTGGTATTTCGCGGCGAAGCCCAGGATTTGCAGGAGATGCTGGGCAATCTGCTGGATAATGCGGGCAAGTGGGCGACCCGGCGGATCGAGGTCAGCGCCGCGGCAACCGACAACGAACTACGCATCGATGTCGATGACGACGGCCCCGGCATAGCCGCCGGCCAGCGGGCCGAGCTGCTGCAGCGGGGGGTGCGCGGCGACGAGCAGGTTCCCGGTTCCGGCCTCGGCCTGGCCATCGTCGACGATCTGGCGCGTCTCTACGGTGGCCGCCTGGAACTGCTCGATGCGCCGCTCGGTGGCCTGCGCGTCAGGCTGTGGCTACCAGCCGGCCGGGAAACGGATATATCAGAGGGGGAAGAAGCAACATGCAACAACGTAATTGGAGGAAACACGCTGCCAGCGCCCTGATCACCTGCCTGCTCGGCCTGAGCGTGCTGCCGGCCGCCGCCGACACCATGCCGCCGACTCTCAATCACCGCTGGCTGCAGGACCTGCGCGACGGCAAGGTGCAACTGGACGGTGACCACTCGGCGGTCGAAGCACTGATCCTCCAGCGCGACATCCCCATCCCCTACGACTACATCGCGACACTGATGCGCACGCCCAATGCCTTCGGTCAGGGGCCGGCCTGCATTGTCTGTCACTCCTCGACCAACCCGGAACACAGCTACCGCGGCCTCAATCTGTCGAGTTGCGAGGGCCTGCGCGCCGGCTCCCGCGAAACGCCGTCACGACCGATCTTCCAGCCCGGCCAGAAGGCGCCGGGCAAGAGCATTCTCGGCCGACGGATGCGCAACAACCGGATGCCACTGGGTGTGCATTTCGCGGTATCTACCGATACGCCGGCTTACGCCGCCGTGCGCCGCTGGATCGCCGATGGTGCATCGAACGATGCCCGCTTCAACAAGGATGTCCTGCCTCTGTTCAGTCGCGACAACGTCTTTGCTCCGAACACGCCGGCGTGCACCACCTGCCACATGTCAAACCAGGAACCTCCGAGTTTCCACGAACTCGATCTGTCCAGCTACGAAGGCATCATGCTCGGCGCCGATTCGGTGGCCAAGGGCGTCAATAACGCGACCAAGGTGGTCATTCCCGGCAAGCCCGAGGACAGCGGCCTGTTCCAGCACCTGGTCGAAGACCGCATGCCGCCCGGCATCTCGCCGACGGAAGACCGCGATCACCCGAACACCCTGATCCTGCTGCGCTGGATCGAACAGGGCGCACGCTGCAATTGATCGACCAGAGTCGCCGCCGCCTGCTCGGCGGCGCCCTGGCCCTTGGCCTGGCAACACTGACCAGCGCAGTAGCGAGTTCCGGCAGTCGCCTGCAAGTGACCGGCCGCTGGGTCACCGGCAACCGCCGCCTGGCCCCGCCCACGCTGCTCGACGGCCAGGTGCTGTATGCCGGCGACACGACCCTGGGTTTGCTTGATCCTTCGCGAACGCAACCACTATGGTCGACGCCACATGCCCTGCCTGGCGCCGCCGTCTTCCGTCCTCGCGGCATTGCCGACCGGGTCATCGCCGGCAGCCTGCGCCAGCTCGCCGCCTGGCGCCCCGGCCACGACAAGGCCCTCTGGCGCCACGTGGCAAAGGAGCAGATCGGCACGCCCTGCCTGGCCGGCGACAGCCTCTACGTCGGCGATGGCCACGAATTGCTGGCCTTCGCCGCCAATAGCGGCACCATCCGCTGGCGCTTCGCCGCCGTTGCCGACACGCGGATCAGCTACGCCCCGGTCGTCGCCGGCGAGACGATCTTCGCCGGCCCCGGCGACGGGCGACTCTACGCGCTGGCAGCCAGCGACGGCCAGACGCGCTGGATGGTCGAGCGCATGGCCGAATGGCAATACCTGCGCCAGTTGCAGGTCAGTGGCGAAGTACTGGTCGCCGGCGGCTACAAGGAAAAGCTGTACGGCCTCGATCTGGCCGACGGCCGCCAGCGCTGGACTTTCAGCGCCGGCAATTTCATCAACTCCCAGCATGTGGCTGACGGCGTCGCCTACCTGTGGTCGCCGACCGGCTGGCTGTACGCCATCGATACGGCGTCCGGCGCCGTGCGCTGGCGCCATCGCACCACCGATTACCGCGGCGGCAGCGCCAGCTGGGCATCGGTCATGGCCGAACTGGTCACCGCCGACGGCAAACTGTACGCCCTCGATCTGGCCAACGTGCTGCATGTACTGGCCGTGGACAGCGGCGAGGAGATCGCCCGCGTGCCGCTGCCGGAAGCGGTGCAGCCGTTCGTGCTGCCGCTGCCCGGCGGCGAGCTGCTGTTCGGCAGCCGTGATGGCGCGCTGTTCGCCGGCCACCTGTTCAGTGCCTGACCAACAGGCCTGACCCTGCGACCACGACCGCCAAGGCGGCTTGTTCAAACGCCGAGCAGCCCGCCCTGGCGAGCGGAGGCATGTTGTTGCACAGCCGTCCGGAACAGCAGCAGCACGAACGGAATCATCATGATGCCAAGCAGCATCAGCGGATCAAGGTGTTCGCGATCAAAAAAGGCAAACGCCATCAGGTAGGCGCCAGAACCAGACAGCCAGACCGACTGCGCAGCCAGCGGCAAGGGCTGACCGCCGGCGACCAGTCGGTACAGCACGCCGCCCGTGGCCAGCAGCAGGGCCATGCCGAGCAGACCATAAGCCAGCAGATAGTCGAGATAGACGTTGTGGGCGAACGCAAACGCGTAGGGCAACTCCGGCGCTATCACGCGTGAGAAATAGGTGCTGCCGGCACCCGTCCACAGGTGCTCGGGCAGATGACGAAGAACCCCGGCCCAGATCACGTCGCGATTGCTCAGCAGCGTCCCATGCACCCAGAAATCCGGCCAGAGAAGGTGCACGGCCAGGGCGGCGGCGATCATGGCGCCGGCGGCAACCAGCAGTTGGCGCGGCGAATGCAGCGCCAGCATGACCAGTGCAGCAAAGAGCAGCGAGACGATGGCGTTTCGACTGCCGTTGGCCAGCATCAACAGGACCAAAAAGGCCGCCGGCAATACCCAGAACCAGGCTGGCCGAAATAACAGGACGGCGGCCACCGCCCAGCAGCTGAGCAGGCCGAGCGGCACCGCCAGTGCATTGCGGTTCATTTCGGTGACGAAGCCGGTCGCTGCGGCGAAAGCGAAGGGGTGGGTCAGTGCCTGCCAGATCTGCCCAACTCCCAGGTAGGCGACCATCAGCAGCAGGCCGACGACGATGGCCGTGCCGAGGCTCGCCTGCCAGGTACGCAGGGGCAGGCGGCTGCAGGCGAACAAGCCAAGCAGCAGGACGGCAGCCTTGGCCAGGCGCTCGCCGGCCTTCCAGCCAGCGCCGGCCGGCACATCGCGCAGCCACATCCAGGCGATCGCCGCCAGCAGAACCGCCAGGAACAGGGCGGCGGCGCGTGGCTGCCGGCGGAAACTCAGCCAGGCCAGGACGCCGCCGGCCAGCAGCGGATGCATGGAACTGACATGCCAGCCACTCAATCGATCGAGCAACAGGCAGACGAGAAAATAAACGGCCAGCAGCCCCGGCAGCAGATTCTCCGGCAATGCCCAGGCGCGTCCGGCTTGCGCTTCATCGGTCATGGCTCATTCCCGCCAGTGTTCGGCCACCCAGGGCACGGGCAGCAGATAGCGCTTGAGGTGTCGCCAGGCACTGCCGGAGTACTGGCCGTCGAGCAGACGGCCCAGGTGCTCCAGTCGTGGCTCGTGCTCGCCCTTTGCCGACCAGCGGCCGAGGATGGCATCCGCCGGATCCGGCTTGCCGGGAAACATGACGATCCGCGCCTGCTCGGGCAGTCGCGCCGGACGCAGATAGCGCAAGGGCCAGGGGCCCAGGCAATCGAGGCGGAAATGGCGGATCCAGGCGGATGGGAAAAAGCGGACGCCGCCGCGGACGCAATGCGTCACATAGCGTTGCTCGAACTGGTATTTCCCGGCCAGCCCCTCCGGATCGGCGCGAAAATTATCGAGCATGTAGCCGTGCCGACCAATCGGGAAACGGAAGACCGAGGTCTGCCCCAGGCGCTCCAGCGGTTTGATCCAGTTGCGCGCCAGGATCACGTCGTCCGGGTCGCCGTAGGCGAACAGTTGATCGAGCGGTCCGGTGATGACAACGTCGAGATCGAGAAACAGCGCATTGCCCGACAAGCCGAACAGATCGGCATTCCATAGCGCCAGCTTGCGGAACTTGCCCGGCGCGTTGGTCGGCACCGGGCAGCCGAGTTCCGGCAGATCGAGGCAGACGACTTCCGGCCGGATGCCCCGACGATCATCGGTGAAGCAGATGACGCGAAACGGCGCCGACAGGTTACGGGCGACCATGGCGTAAAGGCGATTGACGTATTCGGGGCCGTAGCGGGTACCCCATTTGATGCAGATGACTTGATGGCTATTCACGGGCGGCTTGTCGTCCTGATGATGCGGGTGGGATTTGCCTGTCGCCGACGGACCGAGATGGCCAGCAGGCGCGCCAGGCGCAGCGGGGTTTTGAGCAATTCCAGCAGTCCGTTGCGCCAGGCTGCCAGCAAGCTGGGGCGCAGGCGGATGGCCAGCCAGTGGCGGGCGAAACGCGATTGGATTTCCCGCCAACTACGCGGATGGCGACTGTTGGTGCGGGTGATGCCGTCGTCCAGATAGCGGATGCGGCGGCTGGGATAGGGGTAAGCCCAGATGCGCGCCCGCGCCGCCAGCGGCAGGAAGAAATGCCAGGTTTCAACGCGCAACTGCCCGTCGAAGCGGATGTCGCCGAGCATCGCCAGGGAAATGATGTGGGTCTTGTCGCCGCGCAGTTTCTTGCCATAGGCGTAGTCGGCGAGCCAGTCCACGCTGCCCTCAGCGTCGATGTCGCGCTGGCCCGCCTTGCGGTCGCCGGCGGTGTTGGAAATCAGCCAGTCGGCCTCCGGGTGCGCGGCCAGCATCTGGACGCCGGTTGCCAAGGCTTGCGGATCGAGACGATCCTCGTCATCCATGAAGATGATGTAGTCGCAACCCTCAGCCGCGGCGCGGTCGATGATCATGTTGCGCGCCTTGTTCGGTCCGCCGTTGCAAGCTGCCTTGATCATGACGATGCGCGGATCGGCAAGCCAGGGCGCGACCGGCGAATAATCGACGCTGGAGGCATCGTTGCAGATCAGCAGCTTCCAGTGCGGGTAGGTCTGGGCGAGCACGGACTGGATGGCCTCGATGAGATAGGCTGGCCGGTTGTAGGTAGGAACGATGACGCCAAAGCTCAGCGGCGCCTCGCTCTGCCGGGGGCGCAGCCCGAGCAGGTCGGCGAGCTGGCGGTCGTAGTCCGGCAAAGGGCTGACGGTCAGCGGCGAAAAATCCTGCGCAGCAAAGCGCGTCGCCGGCAGATCGGCGAGCGCCACCTGGCGCAGTCGCCGCCCCTCGACCTGGGTCGCCAGCACCGGGTCAATGAAGGCTGAAGGCAGCGTCCGCCGCGGCGCCAGCGCCACCGCCGGCTTGCCGGCGGCAATCGCCTCGCTCAGCATGCTCAGGCTGTCGCGGCTGACCAGGACGATGTCCGCCGCGTCGAGATAGCCTTGCATCACGCGCTCCGGCTGCGCATGCCACCACACCGCGTGGATCAGATAGGCTGGTTCGATCTCCTGGCGCAGACGCTCGGCAATTTCCACCGGAGTGCGCCGGGACGTCGAGATCAGCCAGCGCCAGCCCTGGGCGCCGCGCTGATTGACTGTAGCGATCAGATCCTGCCAGTCCGCCGCCGTATACCGGTGGCTGCGTGAATCGCCGCCGATCAGCAGGGCCGCCAGCGTCGTCGCCCCGGATTGCCGGAAGGTCTCGCGCAGTTCGCGCCCGCGACCGGCGATCGACTGGGGCGAAATTTCCGTCAGCAGCAGTTCGGAGCGGATCACCCGCGGGTGCCCGGCGAGCGGCAGCGGGCTGACGATGGCGTCGCACCAGACCGCCGGCAGCGGCGACGGATCGCCGCAGAAGACCAGTGGACAGCGCTGGCGACGGGCGAGGCTGGCCGCCAGATACAAGCCGCGGCCGCCACTGGTGACGAGCAGATCGGCCGCCGGCAGCGCCCTTTCCGGCAGGCGGTAGGCCAGACGCAACAGCCAGTCGGGCAGCCCCCACCGGGCCATGCTGCAGGCCATCCGCAGCCACGGCCGGAAGATGCCGCGCAGCGCCAGGCGAACCGGGTACTCCTCGACCTCGGCCTGGCAATGCTCCGCCAGAGCCCGCGCCAGACCGCGCGATTGCACCAGATGTCCGGGGCTGCCCTCGTCGATGAGCAGAATGCGCCGTATGCGCCTAGACAAGACTCTGTTTCTCGACAACGGCCTCCGCACTATCCCAGGCCTGCTGAATCCACGGTACCGGACGGATGAACTTGTAGGTCTTTTTCCAGGCTTTCGCCGGCCACTGGCCGATGACCGCCTCGTGCGGATTGGGCACTCCGGGAAAAGCGACGACGCGCGCCTTCGCCGGCACTGTCGGCGTTTTCCAGAAACGCAGCGGCCACGGCGGAACGCAGTGCGTCTTGAACAGAACACACCATTCATCCGGCCAGAACACCAGTTCGCGGACGGTCCGCGAAATGTAGGTTTGCGAATTGCGGAAAGTCGCCAGAATGGCGTCCTGTTCGGCAATCAGGCGACTCAGCAGATATTCATCGGCACCGACGGTGAAGCGATATACCGACGTGTTGCCGATATTCCGCCCCGGCTGCGTCCAGTTGCGCATGACGATGAAGCTCTTCTCCGGCTGATAGGCGAAGAAATCGTCCAGGGAGCCGAGGACCACCACATCCAGATCGAGGAACAGCCACTGGCCGCTCAGTCCGTACAGTTGCTCGCTGGCGGCGTAGGTTGTCAGCTTGCGCCAGCCGCGCCGATTGAACGGTGCCGGCAAGGGTATTTCGGGGCAATCGTGGCATTCGACCTCGGCCCGGATGCCGCTGCTGTCGTCGGTCAGGCAGACGAAGCGGATGGCACCGTTGCTTTGGGCGCGCACCATCGCGTAGAGCCGGTTGACATACTCGGGACCGTAAAGCTTCCCCCATTTCATGCAGATGAACTGCTTCATTGCGTCATTCCAATTCCTCAGTACCAGTGACGGGCGACGAACGAGGCGCGCTTCCACAGCCCGCTGGGCTGAAAGGCGACATCTTCCGGATCGGGCTTGCCGTGAAAGACGATGATCGCCGCCTGTTCGGGCAGGGGCGTGTCCAGATTTGCCGGCGCCTTCAGTCCGAAGCGCTCGCCGCCCAGTTTTTCCAGTAGTGGAAAGGCTTTCGAATCCAGGCTTTTCTTGTAGGAGAGGATCTTGTCCGCCGGCCAGTTCCCAGCCTCCGGCACGCACTGGAAAATCCACTCCTGATCACCATTGAACTCGGCCATGACGCGCTCGGCTGCGCTGACGAAACGCTCCCAGACGTGGGCATAGTCCCCTATCGCGAAGCGCATGACCGAGCTGTTCCACATCAGGTTGCGGGACCAGTTGCGAATGATCAGGAAATCGCCGGGCGTGGCGTAGAGAAAATCAATGTCGCCGGTGATGACGAGGTCGAGATCGAGATAGAGAAGCTGGCCGCGCAAGCCGAAGAAATCCTGCTTGAACAAGGTCAGCTTGTACCACCAGCCGCTCAGCCCGTCGGTGCACTCCAGGGGCAGGACGACGATTTCCGGATCCAGGCCGCGTCCGTCTTCGGTCAGGCAATGAAAACGGAAAGGCCTGCGCAGACGGCGGCTCACCATCCCGTACAGGCGATTGACGTATTCGGGACCGTACTTGCTGCCCCACTTCAGACAGACAATGTTCAGCACCGGCGCTTCATTGAGCGTATGCAAGATGTTCGCCTTCCAACCGGGTCGCAGCCATTTCCTCATAAATCGCCAGAGTGCTCGCCAACATGTGGTCCACGATGAATTTCTCCGGCAACGCTGCCGGCCGCGGGCGCTCCCGCAACACCCCGGCGCAGGCCACCAGAAGGCCCTGTTGATCGCCTGGTCGCACTCTGCCCGCGGGAAACATGGCGAGCAGCTGCTCTTCCACGCCACCCGTGGCATGGGCGACCACCGGCACACCAAGCGCCAGCGCTTCCAGCACCGTGCGCCCGAAGGCTTCCGGCTGCGTTGATAGCGAGAGGACCAGGGCGCTGACGCTGAATACTTCGCGCAGATCCTGACGATGGCCGGTGAAGGTGATGTACTCCGTCAGACCCTGTGCCGCGACGGCTGCCTTGAGTTCGGCCAGGTAAGGCTGATGCCTGGCGTCCGCCTCGCCGACGATCAGCCCGTGTATATCGGGAAACTCCTGGCGGAGCGCGCCGATCAGGCGGATGAAATCGTGCTGTCCCTTGAGCCGCGTCAGGCGGCCGGCCAGCACCAGCAGCCGCCGGTGCACCAGTTGCGGATACTGCGTCTGCCAGCGCAGCAGCCAGTCGGACGAGGGCTGGTAAGTCGGGTGATAGCGGGAGGGATCGACCCCGCGTGGAATGACGCGCAGGAGGGCAGGATCCAGGGCGCCGTAGTTGTCTTGCAGATAGGTGGCAACAGCATCAGACACCGCAATCACCGTCTCACCGCGGGTCATCACCGCGCTGTAGGGGCCGGGCGAATAGAAACCGTGGGCCGTCGTCACTAGCCGCGGACGCCGTGCCGCCGGCATGCCCCGCCAGGCCAGATAGCAGATCCAGGCCGGCAGCCGGGAACGCACGTGCACCACGTCGACTCGTTCCTCAACGAACAGGCGACGCAGCGCCCGGATCAAAAACAGGGTACGCAAGGACTTGAGGCCAATCGGCCAGCACAGGTGTTGCGAACCCTCCGCCACCAGTTGCTTGACCAGACGACCGCCAGCCGACATCACCAATGAGCGGTGTCCCCGCTTGACCAGATATGTCGCTACTTCCAGAGTGCCACGTTCGACGCCGCCGCCTTCCAGGGCCGGAAGAACCTGCAGGACGGTCAGCTGTTGGGATACCAAAATTGCCTTATCCACTTCGCACAACGTGCAGCCTCATCCAGTTCGCTAGCCAGCTGGGGCAATGACTGCCCGGGCTGCCAGTTGCGGAAACGGGTCACCCAGCCGGACTGGACGAGGCGCTCCAGCCCCCTGACGACACGGCTTGAATGGCGTCTCGGCAGATCGAAGACACCGACGCCGGCACCGGATGTCAGCGCCTCATAAACCATGGAAACGCTGTCCGGCGTCACCCATACCTGGCCCGCCCTGCCCAGCACAGAGGACAGCCAACCCTGCGTCGTCTGCTGAAATGGCACGACCTGCAGATTGGTCATCGGCAAGGCGCCCAGAGCGGCGAGCAACGAGGCGGGGGTGCGCGGCGAGGTGGTCAGGGTCCAATGTACGTCGGGGGTATCGGTCGCCAGCTTGCCGACAGCCTCCAGAATTTCCGCATCGCGCCACTGATAATGCCGCGACAGACCGCCGAGCAGGATCAGGCCGACATGCGGATCGGCTGCCGACGAGCGTTCCATTGTGTTCAGGGCGCCGTGGGTCAGGATGACGTTGCGCGCCGGCGCCACGCCGTCGTGCTGTGGAATCAGGCACAGGTCGAAAAGGCGCCGCGGCAGGCTGGGTTTCATCAGCACCACGGTCTTGCCGCCACGGGCGCGCCGGGCAGCCAGGATATTGAGATGGGTCGCATGCCCGGCACCGATGATCAGGTCGGGCGCCGGATGATGCTCGCCGGGTGGGAATCGGCCGGTCGCCAGATAGCCCAGGGCGCGCGCGGCGGACTCAGCCCGCAACTCGATTTCGCGGATCGGCAACTGCTTGCCGAGCGCCTTGATCAAGCCTCGGATCTGCTGCAGATGGCCCGGTCTGCCATCCGTAATGCTCCAGACCACATACGATCGCAAATTGCCACTCATGCCGCTGTCTCCCTTAGAACCTCAACCGAGGAACTACCGGGAACAGATGCTACGAAACCCGGATGACGGAGTAGTTACAGCAAGGTGTTGGATCTATTACCAAAGCATTACCTGCCTGCTTAGTGCGTGAATAGACCGACCAGCGGCACCACGGCAACACCGGCAGCGATCAGCAGGCTCTGCTGGACGAAACTCTCGCGCTGGCGGTGCAGCAGCGGGAAGATGTCGGCCAGGGCGACGTAGATGAAACTGGAAGCAGCGATCACCAGCACGTAGGGCAACACGGCATCGGCCGCCGACAGGGCGAAGAAGCCGAGTGCGCCGCCGAGCAAGGAGCTGAGGCTGGACCCGGCATTGGCGATGAAGGCCTTGGTGTTGCTCCAGCCAGCGTTGCGCAGCAGCACGAAGTCGCCCATTTCCTGCGGCACCTCGTGGGCGATGATGGCCACCGTCGTGGTCACGCCGAGCATCGGGTCGGCGATGAAGGCGGCGGCGATCAGCACGCCGTCGACGAAATTGTGGAAGGCGTCGCCAAGCAGGATCAACGGTGGCGCCGTCACCGTCGCGTGATGCCCCTCATGCGAACTGCAGTCGCCGTGCGAGTGCCGCCACAAGGCCAGACGTTCGAGGGCGAAGAAGATGAACAGGGTCGCCAGCATCACGGCGAACAGCGTCGCCGCCGGACCGCCGTGGTTGTGGCCGGCATGCGCCTCTTCCTCGGCGGCGATGGCCGCCTGATCGTCTGCGCCGTGCTCGTGGCCGGCATGGATATCCACGGGCGGCAGCGAGTTGAAGGCCTCCGGCAGGATGTGCAGGAAGGCCGAGGAAAGCATCACGCCGGCCGAAAAGGCGACCAGCACGGCGGTGGCCTGGCGCGACAGGCGGAAGACGACGGTCGCCGCGGCGGCCATGCTGATCAGGCCGCCAGCCAGGCAGGCGAGCAGGATCATGCTCAATGTGTTCATTTCTTCTTGTCCTTGAATTCATAGGGATCGACCCGCTCGGCGACGATCCGGTAAGCGTAGATGCCCATGCCGCTGTCGCCCCCCTGCAGGCTCAGCGTGCCGTTGACCCAGAAGGTTTCCATGCTCTTCATGCCCTTGACCGGCTGCTTGAGCACCACATGCACCACCTGGTTCGAGGGCGGCGGCGGCACATGCACGCAGGCGCCGAAATACGGCACCAGCAGGAATTCGCTGACCAGGTCGCCCTGGCGTTCGAGCGGGATGACGAAGCCGGGCAGGCGCACCTTGCGCCCGCTCATCGCCGGCTCAACCGGCGCCTTGTCCCATTCGGCCCGCGCCTTTTCCAGCGCCTCGATGGCGCGCGGATCGCTGTCACTCATCTTGCTCAGGTCGATGCCCTTGAAGGCCGCCATCGGGTCCCAGTTTTTCGGCATCAGGTCATCCCAGGTGATTTCCTGGAAGCCGGACTTGCCGCCCTTGCTTGCCGGCAGGCGGTCACCGACGCGGTAGTCGGCGGCAGTCGCCGGCCAGCCAAAGGCCAGCGCCGCGAGGATCAGCAGGGTGCGCATCATGGACATCCTTTTCACAATCGGGGAATCAGCCCGTCGGCCAGCGACAGGCGATAGGCGCGCCAGGCCGGCAGCAGGCTGACGAGCAGACCACAGACCAGTACGGCGACGAGAAGTTGCATTTCGGCGGTACTCGGCGCCAGCGGCAGCACCGCCAAGCCGAACGGTGCCAGATGGTCGGCGGCGGTGGCCGCCAGCAACGTCACCAGCGCCAAGCCAAGCAAGGCGCCGAGCAGGCTGACGGCAAAGCTTTCCAGCGCCAGCAGGAACAGGATATGGCGCGGCCCGGCGCCGACCGAACGCAGGATGGCCATTTCCCGCCGGCGTTCGTTCAGGCCGGCCAGCATCACCGCCACCAGCCCGGCCAGGCCGACCGCCAGCACCAGCCAGGAGACCGCCTGCAGCGCCCGCTCGACGACGCCGACCGTCTGCCACAGCTGGTCGAGGGTGACGCCCGGCAGCACGGCGAGCAGCGGCTCGTCGCGGAAGGCGTTGATGTCGCGCTGGACGCGGAACACCGTGGCGCGCTGGTGCAGGCCGACGAGGAAAGCGGTGATGGTCTTCGGCGCCAGGTCGAACTTGCTGACCTGCTCCGGAGTGATGGTCAGACCGGGAATCGGCGCCCCGCCGACCCAGTCAAGATGGATGGCTTGCAGCGCCGGCAGGCCGACATGCACCGTGCGGTCCACCGGCGTGCCGGTCGGGGCCAGGATACCGACCACGGTGAATGGCTTGTCGTCGTGGTCCAGGCCGGGCAAGCCGCCGTCGCCGTGGCTCAGCGCGATCGGCTGACCGAGCTTGTAGCCGAGCCGTTCGGCAACTTCGGCGCCGATTACCGCATCGAACAGCTGGGCAAAGGCTTGGCCCTCGGCAAAGCGCAGCGGCCGCTTGTCGGCATAGCGGTAATGGGCGAAATAATCGGTCGTGGTGCCGAGCACGGCGTAGCCGCGATGCGAATCGCCAAGCGCCAGCGGCACGCTCCAGGCAATGGCCGGGTTGGCGGCGATGGTCTGGTAACTCTGCCAGCTGACGGTATTGGTCGCTTCGCCGAGATGGAAGATGGCATAGAGCACCAGTTGCACCGGGCTGGTCCGCGCCCCGACCACCAGATCGGTGGCCGACACCGACTGGGCGAAACCGTCGCGCGCTGCCTGGCGCACACGATCGACCGAGAGCAGCAGGGTCGTCGCCATCAAGACGGCGACCAGCGTCAGCCCGAGGCTCAGCCGGCGGTTCCAGGCGCTGGCCAGGGCCAGGCGCAGCAGCGCCCTCATGCCGCCGCCTCCGCTTCAGCCAGTTCCAGCGTCAGCTCGAAATGCCCGGCCAGGCGCTGGTCGTGGCTGACGAACACGACCGCGCTGCCGGCCGCCCGCGCTTCGGCGAGCAGCAAGTCGATGAAAGCCTCCTGGCGGCTGGCATCGAGGGCCGAAGTCGGCTCGTCGGCGATGATGATTTCCGGCCGGCCGATCAACGCCCGCGCCGCCGCCACCCGCTGCTGCTGGCCAACCGATAGTTCGGCCGCCGGCACCGCGGCCAGCGCCGGCTCGAGATCAAGCGCGGCGAGCAGGCGCGCCGCTTCCGCTGCCGGATCGCCGGCCCGCTCAGCCCGGCGGCGCGAGAAGCGGCAGGGCAGCAGCACGTTGTCGCGCACCGACAGGTAGGGAATCAGGTTGAACTGCTGGAAGACGAAGCCCAGATGATCGGCGCGGAAGGCATCGCGCCCGGCTGCCGATAGTTTGCCGAGCGGCTGGCCGAGCAATTCGACGCTGCCGCGCTCGGGCAGCAGCACGCCACCGATCAGGTTGAGCAGCGTCGTCTTGCCGGCACCGCTCGGCCCGTGCAGGAAGAGGCTGCAGCCTGCGGCCAGCGTCAGGTGTTGCAGGCGGACGCACAGCGGCCCCGACCGCCGCCAGCGGAACGCCAGATCATCGATGCGGATCGCTGCCGGGGTCATGCCTTACCAGGCGAAAACCGGGTTCTTGGCGTCGAGCCGGCCGGCCTTCTGGCCTTTCGCTCCGGCAAAGCTGACCGTCAGCGCTCGCAGACGCGGAAACTCCTTGTTGACGCTGGTCCGCAGTTCGTTCAGCGCCGCCGGCTGGACGCAGCGATAGACGTAGCGCGCCTCGACATCGCCATGCCCGCCGGTGGCCTGGCCGCCGGTCAGCAGCGGTGCCGTGATGCTCTTCTCGGCCAGCACGCACTGACCGGCGGCGGCCGGTGTGAACAGGCGTTCCGGCTGGCCCAGTTTTTCCAGCGTCGCCTGCACCGTCACCTGCTCGCGTGCCGTTTTCGCTGCCCGCTCGAAACCGACCAGATCGTGCTGGGGGATTTCCAGCAGCAGGGTCAGCCGGTCATTTTCAACGACGATGCCGAGCTGACCGACGCCGTGGCTGTGCTGGGCGAGAGCGCCGGACGAAGCAAGGGCAAAGCAGAGGGCGGCGAGGATTTTCATGGCGGTCGGCCCGACAAAAGAGAGGGCGATGTTATAACATTACATCCATGCCGCCAAACACATCCCCTGCCGTCGTGCTCGAACGTGCCGCTGCCGCCTGCACGGCGCGCGGCCTGGCCTTCACGCCAATCCGCCAGCGCGTGCTGCAACTGCTGCTGGAACATGGCAAAGGCCTGAAAGCCTACGACCTGCTGGCGTTGATCAAGGCCGAGCAGCCGGGAGCGACGCCGCCGACCGTCTATCGCGCCCTGGATTTCCTGACCGAGCACCATCTGGCGCACAAGATCGAGCGCAA
Source organism: Betaproteobacteria bacterium HGW-Betaproteobacteria-7 (assembly GCA_002840765.1). Taxonomy (GTDB): domain Bacteria; phylum Pseudomonadota; class Gammaproteobacteria; order Burkholderiales; family Rhodocyclaceae; genus Azonexus. The sequence continues at coordinate 57,898 of PHCE01000004.1, read as the reverse complement.
CGCCACCTTCGTCGCCTGCACCCAGGAAAACCACGTCGAGCCCAGCCTCTTCCTGGTCTGCCCGAAATGCAGCGCCATCACCGAACTGCAGGACCGCTCGGTGATGCAGGCGCTGTGCCGCGCCCTGGCCGCCGCCGGCCATCAACTCGACAATCCGGAGGTGGAAATCGGCGCCACCTGCCCCAACTGCAAGGGCAGCTGAGTCAGCTCCGCTCGTGGCGCTCGCGCTCGAGGCGAGCGATGTAACGCTGCAGCCGGTGTTCGGCGCCGGCAGGCAGATCCAGGAAATGCACGCCGACGCGCCACTGGCGCACGCCACCCCGTATCTCCTTCTCGGTGATGTGCTGCACCCGCGCCGTCAGGTGCAGATCCTGGCTTTCGTCGGGCAGGCGAAAACGACAGCGCTCCAGCACCATGCCCGGCACCAGCTGTTCCGGCGGCGTCGCGGCCAGCAAGCCGATGCCGGTCACCGAAATGTCGAAGGCCGGCAACTCGAGCGCCGCCCCGTCCGGGGTCCGGCCGACGAAGCGCAGTGGATTGGCGCGCGGCGTCGCGATACGGAAGCCATCGCGACGCTGCAGGCGAACGATGAATGCAGGCAGGACCATGGCGAAGGCCGGCTGGCCGGCGTACTTGACCTCGCTGACCGGCCCGCCGGAAAACTGCACCTGGATGCCCTCCGGGCGCCCGGCCAGTACGCACTGACCAGCTTGCAAAAGACGCTGGTTGAGCGAGGCGGCGCCGCTGCAATCAAAAATCAAGTGCTGACGCTCGGGCAGCACGGCGAGCAGCGTGGTGACGAACAGTTCGTCGCCGAACTGCACGGAAAACTGCACCGCGTCGCGGACATAACCGGCCAGCGTCAGGGCGATAACCCGCTGACCGGTGATATGGAAGCGCTCCTCGATCTCCGCCTGCGACAGTTGGGCGATCTGGCTCATCCCCCCTCCAGCACGCGCAGCAGCGACGACGTGTCGTCCTTGCCTAGTCCCATCGCCATCAGGGCATTGAGCTGCTGGCCAACGCTGGCGGTCAGCGCCACCGGCACGCCGCTCCGCCGTGCCGCCTCGAGCACCAGGCCGAAGTCCTTGTGGTGCAGGCGGGCTTCGATGCCGGCGGTGAAATCGCGCTCGACCATGCGCCGGCCCATGACCTCGAGCACGCGCGAGGCGGCCGAGCCGCCGGCGAGTGCCTGTCGTACCTTGGCGCAGTCGACACCGGCTGCGGCGGCCAGGCGCAGGGCCTCGGCCACCGCCTCGATGGCGGCGACCATGATCATCTGGTTGCAGGCCTTGGCCACCTGACCGGCGCCGTTGGGGCCGACATGAACGATGCGCTGACCGAGCTTTTCCAGCAGAGGCCGTACACGCTCCAGCACCGCCGCCTCGCCGCCGGCCATGATCGCCAGCGTCGCGTCGATCGCCCCCTGGGCGCCGCCGGAGACGGGCGCATCGAGCATGGCGATGCCTTTTTCGCCGAGCCGGGCGGCAATACGCCGGGCAGCATCGGGGGCGATGGTCGAGCAGTCGACCAGTACCGAACCCGGCGCCAGACCGTGGATCAGACCGTCAGCACCGAGGGCCACGGCTTCGACGTCGGCACTTGAGGTAACGACTGTGAACACCACTTCGCAAGCGGCGCCGAGCGCGGCCGGTGTGGCATGGACAACGGCGCCCAGGCCTGCCGCACTCTGCGGCCGCCGCACCCAGACGTGCAGTTCGTGCCCCGCTGCCTGCAGATGCAAGGCCATCGGGCGCCCCATGACGCCCAGACCGATGAAACCAACTTTCATGACTGGCCCGAGAGTTTTTCCAGCAGCTTCAGCACGGCGATCGAATCTTCCTCGCCGAGCCCGGAGCCGACCATGGCGTTGAACATCTGTGCCGTCGCCGCCGAGCCGGGCAGGCACAGGCCGAGTTCGTGCGCCGTCTGCATGACGATGTTGAGATCCTTCTCGTGCATCCAGCTCTTGAAGCCCGGCTTGAAATTGCGGTCGAGCATGCGCTGGCCGTGGTTTTCCAGAATCTTCGAGTAGGCGAAACCGCCGAGCAGCGCCTCGCGCACCTTGCCGCAGTCGACACCGTTCTTCGAGGCGAAGGCCATGGCTTCGGCCACCGCCAGCACCCCCATGCCGGTGACGATCTGGTTGGCCGCCTTGGTCACCTGACCGGCGCCGGGAGCGCCAACATGGACGATGTTCTTGCCCATACATTCAAACGCCGGTTTGGCCCGGGCAAAGCCGGCTACGGAACCGCCGGCCATGATCGACAGCGTGCCGGCGATGGCGCCGACTTCGCCGCCGGACACCGGGGCATCGATGAAATCGACGCCGGCCGCGGCCAGATCTTCGCCAATCCTGCGCGCTGCTGCCGGGGCGATGGTGCTCATGTCCGCTGCCACCAGATCCGGCGTGCCGGCGCTGGCCACGGCGCGCATCACTTCGGCGACGTCCGGCGCATCGGCGACCATGGAAATCACCAGTTCCTGGCCCCTCGCCACGGCGGCGGGCGATTCAGCACCGGCGGCTCCGGCGGCCAGCAGCGGCTGCATCGATTCGGCGCGGCGCGCCCAGACGGTGACCTGATGACCGCCCTTCAACAAATTCAGCGCCATCGGGCGCCCCATGATGCCGAGGCCGATAAAACCGATCTTCATGTTCAGCTCCTCAAGAAGTAAGCAGCGATTTTAGCCGCTTGCCACCCGCACGCCAGGGGAGACAGCCGACGCCGCCAGGCGCGTGCCAGCACACGCAACTTTGTGAATCTTTTTTGCCGTTGCCAACTCAAATACTCACTGATCGGATTGTGGGCCGATCGGGTGCGCGCTGCGCGCTGGCCGACCATGGATTTCCTGACTTCCCGTACGGCCAGGGGAAGTCGAAGGCGACGACGATGGCAGATTCACTATCGATTTCGCCCGTTGCTCTTTTCAGTCCGGCGGGCGTTCCCCCGGTAGCCTTCGCGCTGCCGGCGAACAGCCGGCCTGCGCCGGCAATATCGAGCCTCGCCAGCCGGGACAGCGTCGTCGATTTGTCGGCCAACGGTCAGTTGTTGTCTGCCCTGTTCACCTTCCGCAGCACCCTTGAAGCCCTGCCGGTCGCCACCGCCGACAGCAGCCCGGCGAATCTTGCTAACACTGCCCAGAGCCTGGTCGATGCGTTCGCTACCCTGCAGAACAGCAGTGCCATCCTGCCGGACGTTGCCGAGGCTGGCTCGCTGTTCCCCCTGCAGGATCTCGGCATCGATCTGCTCAGTGTGACGACGACAACACCGCCCGCCATTGATCTGACGACACTCAGCAACGCCATCGCGGCCGATCCGGTCGCCACACAGACAACGCTGGCTACCGCCACGCAATCCCTGATCGAACAGGCCGGCACGCTCGAAGCAGCCGTCGTCAGTGCGGTCGTTCCGCCGAGCATTACGCTCCCCCTCGCCGCTGCTGAACCAGCACCGGTCGCCACCACCGGCGTGCCGCCGCTGCCCGGCACCGCGCCAGATGACAGCATCGGCATCGGCACGCCGATCAACCCCCTGCCGCAGCCGCCAGCCGCCACGCCCCTAGCGCCAGTTGCCGCCGCCCCGCCAGCCGTCAATCCGCCACCCGCCCTGGTGCCGAATGATGCCGTGAGTAGCGAAGTACCGCCCATCTCACTGCCGCCTACGGACGTTCCGGATGTCGTCATCGTCAATACGGCGCCAGCCGATCAGCCGAATCCGCCAGCGACGACCGCCGCCGCCAGCCGACCGCCGACGGTCGCACCACCGGCCAGCGCCCCGCCAATCCCGACGCCGACGCCAGCCGCCGCCGTGGCAACCGTTACTCCACCGCCGCTGGCGGCCGATGTGATCGCCGCCGAGCGCCGCGCCAGCGCCAACGCCATTGCCCTGCAGACGCTGCTCAGCGACCCGCGCCTGCGCGCCCTCGACAACCAGGCCGACCCGGCCTACGCCGCGGTGATTGCCGCCAGTCATCTGAGCGATTTCGATTCGCCACGCCCGTTCACCGATGCGCGCGCCCTGGCCACCGACATGATCGGCCCCATTTCGGCGCTGGTCCGGGCGCGCGCCATCGCCGACTACCGGGAAGCTGCCGGCGAAGCCGAACAGCGCACGCTGATCGGCACCAGCACGACGCGCCAGTACTGGGTCTAACCGCCGCTCAGCGCCTGGACGATGTGCAGTTCGCCGTCGGCCGGCAGCGGATGATCGGGATCGAACAGCATCTCGCCAGCAAGGAACAGCCGGATGTGCCGGCGGATACGCCGCTGCTCGTCCACCATGCGGAAGCGGATGCCGGGAAACTGCCGATCGAGATCGAGCAATACCTGATCGACGGTACGCCCCTCGGCGGCGACCCAGGGCTGGCCGGTGTAGGACTGCAGGGCGCTGGGGATCAGCACGCGCATGACGCCTGCCCGCACTACTTCGGATAGGCCGTTTCGACCGCGTAGATTTCCGGCAGATGGCGGGCCAGGCATTCCCAGTGCAGGCCTTCGTCGCGGCTCTGCCACAACTCGCCGCTGGTGGTGCCGAAATAGAGGCCGAGACAGTCCTCGTGGTCGCTCGTCATCGCCTGCCGCTTGACCGTCCACCAGGCCTGGCTGGCCGGCAGGCCAATGCCATGGCGCTGCCAGGTCTCGCCGCCGTCGCAGGAACCGTAGACGGCCGGCTGGCCGCCCGGGCTGGTCCGCGGCCAGACGTCGGAGCCATCCATCGGGAACACCCACAGCCGATTGTCGTCGCGCGGATGCAGCACCAGCGGGAAGCCGATATCGCCGACGTCCGCCGGCATGTTGCGGCCGATGCGCTGCCAGCGCCGCGCCGGCCGGTCCAGTCGGTAGATGCCGCAATGGTTCTGCTGGTAAAGGCGATCCGGATTCGACGGACAGAGGCGCAGGCAGTGCGGATCATGGAAGGTCACCTCATTGACATCAAAACCGCCGACCACCTCCATGCCCTCGATCAGCGGTGCAAAAGTCTGGCCGCCGTCGAGCGACTCATGGACGCCGCCGCCTGACATGGCGAAGTACAGGTGCTGTGCATCGCGCGGATCAACGGTGATGGAATGCAGCTTCGGCCCGTCCGGCGTGCCGTCCTGCACCGTGCCGAACCACTGGCGGTACTGGGCGTCATCGTTGATGCAAGAGAACGGCGCCCAGTTGACGCCGCCGTCCTCGCTGCGGAACAGCCCTTGCGGCGAGGTGCCGGCGTACCAGACGCCTGGCTGGTCGGCATGGCCGGGCGTCAGCCAGAAGGTGTGATCGACGGCGCGCCCCTCCAGTCCGTTGATCGGCGGCCCGAACGCCGGCGGCTTGGCCGCCTCCTGCCAGGTCTGGCCGAGATCGGTGGAGCGAAAGATGGTCGGCCCCAGGTGCCCGGTCGACGCCGCCGCCAGCAGCGTGCGTCCGTCGCGCGGGTCGAGCCGCAGATGATTGATGATGTGGCCGAGAAAATGCGGGCCATCGACCCGCCAGTTCTGCCGCTCGCGGTCGCCGTGATAGATCCAGGCGCCCTTGCGCGTCGCCACCAGAATGACCGGATTGCCCCGGCCGGCATCCTGCGTATCCATGAATCCCTCCTTGCTCCGATGAGCGCATGCCTGGCGATCAGCCAGCCTGTTTCGCCTTGATCGCCAGGCCGGCGAGAAGTTCCGTTGCCAACCGGCGAGGAATGCCGGCCGGCATCACCCGGCTTGCCGGAGAACCGAGGCGCATTGCCGGCAACGGCCCTGCACAAGCGGTAGCGGACAACAGGTACGTTTGTTGCATCGAAATTGGCAAGGGCAAGCGGCGACCAGCCGTCTACTTCACCGGCAGGAGGCAACATGGCGATCAAGACAATACTCGAAACAGGCTTCGACTTTTCCCGTTTGCAGGGCAATCGCGATGAGCGTTCGGCACCTTCGGCGGCAGCCGGCAGCGATTTTCTCGCCCAACTCCGCGAACGGCTGGCCGACTTCAAGTCGCAGGCCCTTGGCACACTGATTTCGACGGCGATGAACGATAACGGCGGCCGCGGCGTATCCGATTTTGCCGCCCTGTTTGGCGGCAGCCAGAGTCCGGCAAATTCCGTTGCCGAATTGCTGGCCGGCCGTGGCACCTCGGGCCCCCTGTCAGCCAGCGGCCGCAACAACGCCCTGTTCGACCCGGAATCGGGCTACCGGATGATGAGCGAAATCAACCGCCGCGATGTCAATTACCGGGCCGAATTCGCCGAAATGACCGACATGGCGTCCTATGTGACGACCATGCAGCAGGAAGCCGGCAAGCTCGGCAACATTGACGCCGCCAGCACCAGCGCCGACATCCGCAGCCGCCTGAACGAATTCGTCGCCGCCTACAACGGCTGGATCGACCGCTTCGACGACGTGCTGGCCAACGGCGGCCTGCTCGCCGGCACGCATGCGGCGACAGCGTCGCAATGGGAACTGGAGCAGAGCGTCGAGAACATCTTCAACGGCGCCGGCAGCGGCGTGCGCGGGATGACGGCGCTGGGCCTGACGATCGACCCGGTGACCAACATGGCCAGCCTCGACACGGCCAAGCTGGATTCCGTGCTGGCCGCCAACGCCAACGGTGCGCTCACGGCGATCCGCGAATTCAGCGCCCATTTCGCCAAGTCGGCGGAACTGCTCAATTCGCCGAATAACTTCATTCCCAACCGGATGAGCAACCTGTCCCGCGTCATCGACTATATCGACAGCAACAAGGCCGACCTGCAAGTTGAGTTTGGCATCGGCGACGCAGCCAAGCCGAGCGGCGACGTCGCTCGCGCCCTGGCCGCCTACAACGCCATGCGCGGTACCAGCACCTGACGCCTGCCGGCGCCTGTCTCAGGCGACCTGGGCGAACTGCTCGCGCAGGCTGTCGACCGTAGCCGGCTCGCCGCGAATGCTGAAGAAGGCGCCGTCCTCATCGGCGCGTTCGGCGAGGACCTGGCAGCGGGCGTAGATTTCGCCGCGCAACTGCTGCGCCGACCAGGGCAGGAACAGTTCGGCCTCGACCAGGCCCTGCTGGAAGAAGGCGATGATCCGCAGGCGCAGTTGGGCCACGTCCTCCGGCCGGCGGGCGCTCATCACCACGCAGTCCGGGTATTTCGCGTGCAGCAACGCGGTGCACTCAGCCTGGGCGGCTTCATCGCCGACGTGGTCGATCTTGTTGAAGATGCGCAGGCGCGGCAGGGTGTCGGCGCTGATTTCGGCCAGCACATGGTCGGTGACTTCGAGCTGGCGTTCGAAACCGGGGTCGCTGGCGTCGATGACGTGCAGCAACAGGCCGGCATCGAGCGCTTCGTCGAGCGTCGATTTGAATGAGGCGACCAGGCCGTGCGGCAAGTTCTTGATGAAACCGACGGTATCGCTGACCAGCACACGCGGCACGCTTTCCGGGTGCAGCGTGCGCACCGTGGTGTCGAGGGTGGCGAACAGCTTGTTGGCGACCAGCACCTCGCTGCCGGTCAGCGCCCGCATCAGCGTCGATTTGCCGGCATTGGTGTAGCCAACCAGAGCGACGCTGGCCAGGCCCTGGCGCTCGTGACGGCGGGCGCGCTGGGTCTGGCGCTCGGCGTCCATGGCAACGATTTCGAGTTGCAGTTCGGCGATGCGGTCGCGGATCTTGCGCCGGTCCAGTTCGGTATGCGATTCGCCGGCGCCGCGGCCGCCGACGCCGCTGCGCTGGCGCCCCTGCGGCCCGGCCAGCTTGGCGGCCTCGCGCAGACGCGGTGCCATGTAGCCGAGGCGGGCGATTTCGACCTGCGCCTTGGCGGCGCGCGAACGGGCATTGTTATGGAAGATTTCGAGGATGACCATGGTCCGGTCCATCACCGGGCAGCCCGTCGCTTTTTCCAGATTGCGCGCCTGCGACGGCGAGATTTCGTGGTCTACGAGAATGGCATCGATCTCGCGGTCGACCGTGTGCTCGACGTAATGGGCAATTTCCTGGCACTTGCCGACGCCGACATAGGACGTCGTATCGAAACCGCCGCGCTTCTGGATGAAGGTATCGACCACCGTGTAACCGAGCGTCTTGGCCAGCTCGCGCAGTTCGGCCAGCGAGGATTCGAACTCGACATCGCTGACGCTGGGCAGCTGGACGGCCGCGATGACGGCGACGGCGGGTTTTTCTCTTAATTCGACGGACATTCCTGAACGGTTTCCCTGCTATTTGGCGAAGGCGGAGTGTACCCGGCAATCGGGCTGGCCGGCGCTTACTTCCAACAGGAAGCCCTCAGCCGGACGGCTGCTCGTCGGCGCCGAGCAGAAAGCAGCCGGTGCGGGTACCCTCTTGTCTGCCAACCTCCACCATTTCCGGCGCCTCGTCCTTCAGCGCCACGCCGGACAACTGGCGTGCCAGCGCCTGACCGATCAGGTAGTGCAGCTTGTGCGCCGCGGCGGCGTAGCTCAGCCCGGCGGCGCGGATGTTCGACAGGCAGTTGCGCCCGGCATCGGTATTGCCGATCCGCGGGCCGTAGGTCAGATAGACGCCGAGGCTGTCCGGCGAACTGAGGCCGGGCCGCTCGCCAATCAGGATCACCGCCAGGCGGGCGCGCAGCACGGCGCCGATTTCATCGCTGATGGCCACCCGCCCCTGCTCGACCAGGCACAGCGGCGCCAGCCGCCAGGCGGCCGGCAGTTGCGGCAGCAGCGCCTGCAATAGCGGCACGGCATGCATTTGTACCGCCGGCGCCGACAGGCCGTCGGCAATGATCAGCGCGACGTCGGCCGGCTCGCCATCGGCCGCCAGGGAAGCGAGCCGGGCGGCCGATTCGCTGCCGAGGCGGCGGCCGAGATCGGGGCGCTGCAGGTAGGTCCGCCGCTCGGCGGCGGCGCTGCGCAGCAACACCGCCGGCTGGCCGAGCGCCGTCAGTTCGGCTTGCAGGCGAGTCACGTCAAGCGGCGTCAACACGGCATCGCGGGCGCGCGCCTGGTCGAGCTGGAAGGCCAGATGATGGCGCGTCGGCTGGCTGGCGCCGGTGCGGCCCAGGCCGATGCGCGCCGTCGTGTGGCAACGCAGGACCGACCACGGATCGTCGGCAACGAGAGGCAGTTGCTCGCCCATCAGCGGCTCCCCGGAAGCACGGCAGCAAAGGCGGCCGGCAACATGCCGCTGTCGCCGATGCCGATGCGCTGCAACCAGGCCTCGAATTCCGGTGCCGGGCGCAGGCCGAGCAGGCGGCGGACGTAGAGCGCGTCGTGAAACGACGTGCTCTGGTAATTGAGCATGATGTCATCACCGCCGGGCACGCCCATGATGAAGTTGCAGCCGGCGGCGCCGAGCAGGGTCAGCAGCGCGTCCAGGTCGTCCTGGTCGGCCTCGGCGTGGTTGGTGTAGCAGATGTCGCAGCCCATCGGCAGGCCGAGCAGCTTGCCGCAGAAATGATCCTCCAGCCCGGCGCGGATGATCTGCTTGCCGTTGTACAGGTATTCCGGGCCGATAAAGCCGACCACGCTATTGACCAGCAGCGGCTGGAAATGGCGGGCGACGGCGTAGGCACGTGCCTCGCAGGTTTGCTGGTCGAGCCCGTGATGGGCGCCGGCCGACAGCGCGCTGCCCTGCCCGGTCTCGAAATACATCACGTTGTCGCCAACGGTGCCGCGGCCGAGACTCAGCGCCGCCTGGCGGCCTTCCGCGAGCAGCGCCAGATCGATGCCGAAACTGCGGTTGGCCTGCTCGGTGCCAGCGATCGACTGGAACACCAGATCCACCGGCAGGCCGCGCTCGATGGCGGCGAGCGTCGTCGTGATGTGGGTCAGCACGCAGGCCTGGGTCGGGATCGCGTACTTGGCGATAATCCGGTCGAGCATCTGCAGCAGGTCGCAGACCGCCGGCACGCTGTCGCTGGCCGGGTTGATGCCGATCACCGCGTCGCCGCAACCATACAGCAGGCCGTCGAGCAGACTGGCGGCGATGCCGGCCGGCGCGTCGGTCGGGTCGTTCGGCTGCAGCCGCGTGGACAGCCGACCGGGCAGGCCGATGGTGCTGCGGAAGGCGGTGGTCACATGGCACTTGCGGGCGACCAGCACCAAGTCCTGCAGGCGCATCAGTTTGGCCACCGCCGCCGCCATTTCTGGCGTCAGGCCAGGCGCCAGCGCGGCCAAGGTTGCGCTGTCGGCGGCATCAGACAGCAGCCAGTCGCGGAAATCGCCGACGGTCAGGTGGCTCACCGCAGCGAAGGCAGCTGCGTCGTGGCTATCGATGATCAGCCGGCTGACTTCGTCGCTTTCGTAGGGCACGACGCAGTCGTTGAGGAAGGTGGTCAGCGGCAGCTCGGCCAGCGCCAGTTGCGCCGCCACCCGTTCCTCGGCGCTATGGGCGGCGACGCCGGCCAGGCAGTCGCCGCTGCGCAGCGGCGTAGCCCGCGCCAGCAGGGTCTTCAGATCGCCGAACTGCCAGTGCTGGCCGGCGAGGGTGTAGGCATAGGCAGGCATCTGCGGCCCCCGGTTTCGGGCAGTGCGCCGCGCTGCCGGGAAGGGAAATTCGCAGGCGCCCGGTCAGTATCGCCGGGCCATCACAGGCGGGTCAATTGCCGGCTCAGAGGCCGCAGGAGCCGCCGCCCGACTTGATGCCGAACTTCTTCAGCAGCATTTCCGGCGGACAAAAGCCGGTGAAGCCACTCTGGAAGAGGTTGAAGCCGACGAAGGCGGTGAATGCCAGGAACCATTCGGAAACGAAAACCGGGCTGCCCTGCCAGCCGAGGGCCAGCGAGAGCATGACGAAAAAGCCGGCCATGATGCGGATAATGCGTTCGGAAGTCATGATTGATGCTCCTTGCGGAAGGCTGCGTAATAAAGGACGGGGATGACGACCAGGGTCAGCAGCGTGGACACCAGGATGCCGAAGATCAGCGCCAGCGCCAGACCGTTGAAGATCGGGTCGTCGAGGATGAACAGGGCGCCGAGCATGGCGGCCAGCGCGGTCAGGGCGATCGGCTTGGCACGGACGGCGGCCGACTGGATCACCGCGTCGTGGAAATCCATGCCGGCGGCGACCTGTTGCTTGATGAAATCGACGAGCAGGATCGAGTTGCGGACGATGATGCCGGCCAGGGCGATCATGCCGATCATCGAGGTCGCCGTGAACTGGGCGCCGAACAGTGCGTGCCCGGGCATGACGCCGATGATGGTCAGCGGAATCGGCGCCATGATGATCAGCGGCACGAGATAGCTGCCGAAGTGGGCGACGACCAGCAGGTAGATCAGGATCAGGCCGACCGCGTAGGCCAGGCCCATGTCGCGGAAAGTCTCGTAGGTGACCTGCCACTCGCCGTCCCATTTGACGCTGTAGCCGGCGTAAGGATCAGACGGCTGGCGGATGAACCATTCGCCAAGCGTGCCACCTTCCTTGAGTGCCATACCGTTGATCTTCGAGCGGATGTCGAACATGCCGTAGAGCGGCGAATCGAGCTTGCCGCCCATGTCGCCGACGACATAGACCACCGGCAGCAGGTCCTTGTGGTAGATGGTCTTCTCGCGCGCCGTGTCGCGCACTTCGACCAGTTCGGAGACCGGCACCAGTTGCCCGTCGCGCGAGCGCACACGCAGCTTGAGCAGGGCGTCGAGGGTCGATTTCTGCTCGGCCGGCAGCACCACGCGCACCGGCACGGCGAATTTCGAATCGGCATTGCGCACCGGCGTCACGTCCATGCCGGCCAGGCCCATGCCGACGACCTCGACGATGTCGCTCTGCGCCACGCCCAGTTGCGCGGCCTTGCTCTGCAGCACATGCAGCACGAATTTGCGCGAATCGGCGTCGATGTAGTCGTCGATGGCGACGATGTCGTCGGTTTCCGTAAACGCCTGGCGCACCTGCCGGCCGACGGCGATCTGGCCGGTGTAGTCAGGGCCGTAGATCTCGGCAACGATCGGCGACATCACCGGCGGCCCTGGCGGCACTTCGACGACCTTGGCGACGCCGCCATTGCGCTGGCCAACGGCTTCGACCGCCGCGCGCACGCCGGCGGCGATTTCATGACTTTTGCGCGAACGCTCCGCCTTGTCGACCAGATTGACCTGTATATCGCCCTTTTCCGGCGTCGCCCGCAGGTAATACTGGCGCACCAGGCCGTTGAAATTGATCGGGCTGGCGGTGCCGGCATAGGCCTGGTAATTCGTGACTTCGGGAACCTTGGCTACTTCGGCGCCGATTTCCTGCAGCACCCGCGCCGTCTCCTCTACCGGCGTACCGACGGGCATGTCGACGATGATCTGGAATTCGCTCTTGTTGTCGAAGGGCAGCATCTTCAGCACGACCAGCTGGAAATAGGCCAGCGACACCGAGCCGAGGATCAGCAGGACGACGGCGATGGCCAGTTTCAAGCGGGCAGCGGCACCCTTGGCCGGATCGAGGAAGGGCGTCAGTAGCTTGCGGAAACTGCGGTCGAGCCGGGCATCCAGCTTCGACACCGGCGCCGCGCCATGACCGGCGCCGTGGGATTTCATCAGGCGCAGCGCCAGCCAGGGCGTGACGACGAAGGCGATGGCCAGCGAAATGGCCATGCCCATCGACGAGTTGATCGGAATCGGGCTCATGTACGGCCCCATCAGCCCGGAGACGAAGGCCATCGGCAGCAGCGCGGCGATGACGGTCAGCGTCGCCAGGATGGTCGGCCCGCCGACTTCATCAACAGCTCCGGGGATGATTTCGAGCAGCGTCTTTTCCGGATACAGGGCCTGCCAGCGGTGGATGTTCTCGACGACGACAATGGCGTCATCGACCAGGATGCCGATCGAGAAAATCAGCGCGAACAGTGACACCCGGTTCAGCGTGAAACCCCAGGCCCAGGAGGCGAATAGCGTCGCCGCCAGGGTCAGTGAGACGGCGATGCCGACGATCACCGCTTCGCGCCGGCCTAGGGCGAAGAAGACCAGCAGCACGACAAAGGCGGTGGCGAAAGCCAGCTTGCCGATCAGCTTCTGCGCCTTGTCGGTCGCCGTCGCCCCGTAGTCGCGCGTCACTGTGACCTCTATACCGTCGGGAATGACGACGTTTTTCAGGCTTTCGATGCGCGCGATCGCCGCATTGGCGACGTCGGCGGCATTGACGCCGGGCTGCTTGGAAATCTGGATGGTGACCGCCGGGAATTCGCCGGCCTTGGTACCGAACCAGGCGTAGCGCTGCGGCTGGTCGGGGCCGTCCTCGACCGTGGCGACGTCGCTCAGGTAGATCGGCTTGCGCGCATCTGCGTCCCCGCGGACGGCAACGACCAGGCGCTGCACGTCGGCCGCCGATTCCAGGTAAGTGCCGGTCTGGACGAGAATCTCGCGATTGCCGGAAACCAGGCTGCCGGAAGTCTGCAGCGCGTTCGAGACGGTCAGCGCGCCGGCAATGTCCTGCGGCGTGACACCGAAAGCGTTCATCCGCTCGGCGTCGAGCAGCACACGCACGGCGTGGTCGGGCCCGCCGATGGTCGAAACGTCACGCGTGCCCTTGATCCGTTTCAGTTCGATCTCGACCGCCCGCGCCACCTGCTGCAGTTCGTACGCCGAACGCGCCGGGTCGATGGTATGGAAGGTCAGTGCGACGATGGGTACATCGTCGATGCCGCGCGGCTTGATCACCGGCTCGTGCACGCCGAGATTGGCCGGCAGCCAGTCGCGGTGGGCGATCACCGTATCGTGCAGGCGCAGTACCGCGTCGTTGTACTGGACGCCTACCTCGAACTGCACGGTGATCACCGCCATGCCTGGCCGCGACATGGAGTTCACATGTTCAACACCGTGCATCCTGGACAGCACCTGTTCACCCGGCGTCGCCACCAGATTTTCGACATCCTTGGCCGAAGCACCCGGCCAGGCGATCAGCACGTCGGCCATGGTCACATCGATCTGCGGCTCTTCCTCGCGCGGCGTAACCAGTGTCGCGAAAATGCCGAGCAGGAAGGCGACCAGCGCCAGCAGCGGGGTGATGCGTGAATCCTGGAAGGCGGCGGCAATGCGCCCGGAAATGCCGAGCGACGTCTTTTCAGCAGCCATGGCCTACTTGTCCGACTGGATCTGGATGGCCGCCTTGACCGGATCGGTGACCACCTTGTCACCTGCTCTCAGCCCGGCCAGCACTTCAATCTCACCATTGCCGACGACCTCGCCCAGGCGTAACTGGCGCAGGCTGAGGCGATCGTCGGCGGTCTGCACATAGACGGCAGCAACCTCGCCGCGACGCAGCACGGCACTTGCCGGCACGGTCAGCTTGTCGGCGCGACCGGTGACGAAATGGACGCGGGCAAACATGCCCGGCACGACATCCGACAGCGCCGGCAGGGTCACCCGCACCTGGGAAACGTGGGTCGCCGCATCGGCCGTCGGCAGCACCTGAACGGCCGTCGCCTCGACCCATTTGCCGAGTTCGGGGAATTCGACTTTGGCCAGCGCCACGCCACGCATCGCCGACAATCGGTGCTGCGGCACGCTGGCAGTGACGCGCAGGCTCCCCGGCTGATAGATGGTGAACAGCGGCGTGCCTGGCATCGCCATGTCGCCGGCTTCGGCATGGCGGCGGGCAACGATACCGGCCATCGGCGCGACGATGGTCGCGTGGCTCTGGCTGGCGCCGGCGGCATTGCGATTGGCAGCGGCGGCATCGAAATCGGCCCGGACCTTGTCGAGTGCAGCCTGGCTGACGAATTTCTGTTCCTTCAGTTGCTTGTGCCGCTGGTAATTGAGCCTGGCCACGTTGTACTGAGCCTCGGCAGCGCGCGCCGCTTCGCCGGCCTCACGCGCATCGATGCGCATCAGTACTTCGCCGCGGGCTACCGTTTGTCCGGCATCAGCCAGCACTTGCAGAACACGACCGGCCACCTGGGCGCCAACCGTCGCTTGTTGCACGGCTTCAACGACAGCCTCGGCTGGGAAAGTCAGATCAACCGCCTGCAGGCGGAGGGTGACGACAGGCAGGGGATCGGCAGCGGAAACGGCGATTGGTAGCAGGGTGAAAGCCAGGGCCAGCAGGCGCAGTGTGTTTATCTTCATGTATATAAGGATACCCTGATAAACAACAGCCGGGCAAGGCCGGCGCCGAGCCAGCTAGGCCGGCTTCCAGATGTTGCGACAGCGCGTTTCGATGATCCACCAACTGGCAGCCGCGCCAAGCAGGGCGCAAACAGTGGCGACGCCGAGGCCGCCACGCCAGGCGGCCAGGTCGTACACGCGCGCCCCGGCGACCATCTCGCCACGCCAGGCCAGGTCCATGACCCAGCCGACGACCGGTTGCAGAACCGCCGCCGCGGCGAAGCTGCCCATGTTGGTGACGCTGGTGGACATGCCGGAGAGCATCGGCGGATTGACTTCCTTGGCGCAGGCCCAGGTCAGCGTGAACCCGGCGGTTACGATGCCGAGCAGCCCGAACAAGGCATAGGAAACGTTGATCGGCATGCTGATGCCCGACCACAGGATCAGCCAGATCAGCGCGTAAACGTGGGTGGCACCGATGATCACCGGCTTGCGCCGACCGAGGCGGTCAGACAGCGTACCGATGAAGAAGCAGCCGATGGCAAAGCCGCCGAACCACAGCGACAGGTGCGCGGCGGCGACGGAGCGCTCCATGCCATGCACTTGCACCAGATAGGGCACCGTCCACAATCCAGCAAAGGTGAAGAAGGCGCCGCAGGTTCCGGTATTGACCAGGATGGCCGGCCAGGTCGAGCGGTTGCGCACCACCGACAGCAGGCTGGCGAGCAGCGCCGTACGATCGAATTTGACCGGCGCCTGAACCGCGCCGGCAATTGTCGGCCGGTCGCGCACCAGCAACCAGCAGAGCGCAGCGAGGATCAGCGACAGTACGCCGACACCGATAAACACCCCGCGCCAGCCGGTGGCCTGGGCGACAGCCGAGAGTGGCGCGCCGGCGAGTACCGAGCCGAGGTTGCCAATCAGCATGCTGAAGCCGACCAGCGTCGCAAAGCGCTCTTCCTCAAACCAGACGGCGATCAGCTTGAGCATGGCGATGAAGGTGACGGAAACGCCGAGGCCGATCAGCGTCCGCCCGAGCAGCGCCAGTTCCAGCGTCGGCGCCATGCCGAAGAGGAAACTGCCGAGGCCACCGATGACCCCGCCGAGCACCAGAATGCGGCGCGGTCCCAGGGTATCGACAAGCACCCCGGTCGGCACCTGCATCAGCGTGTAGACGTAGAAGTACGTCGCCGCCAGCGCCCCGAGCGAGACCGCCGAGGTCTGGAAGGCCGAGGCCAGATCCTGGGCGATGCCGGCCGGCGCGAAGCGCTGGAAGAAGGACAGGACATAGGCCAGCGCGACGATGCCGAGCGCCAGCCAGCGCCGGCGCGCCTGTTCGGGTGTCAGCTCGAGCAATTTCATGCGCCCCCCTTTGGCGCCGGGGAATAAGGCCTCACGCTCAGGCGCTTATTTGTGCGTCAGAACCCATTTGGCCAAGGTCGCTGCTTCGCCGTCGGTAACGTTGTTCGGCGGCATCGGCACCTGGCCCCACTCGTTCTTGCTGCCGTTCTTGATCTTGGCTGCCAGTGCTGCCTCGGCACCCTTTTCGCCGGCGCGCTTGGCGGTGATGTCCTTGTAGCTCGGGCCGACGATCTTCTTGTCGGGCGCGTGGCAGGTCAGGCAGTTCTTGGCCTTGGCCAGATCGGCACTGGCCATCGCCGCGCCAGAAAACAGCAACGAGGTGCCGATCAATGCAAGTGTCAGTTTCATCCGATTTTCCTTGGGTAATTGGTCGCCCTGCCGACCGATAAACGAAGTCTAACCTGAAGCCGGCCTGGCGTAGACGCCCATGCCCCAAATCGGGGCGTCGGCAAGAATGCCTGCCACGACAGCGATGGAAGCGCTAACATCGGCGACAGACAGGGCGCATGGATGGAGGGGAATCATGCGGACATTGATGGGCAGGACTTTTTTAACCGGCGACTTCTGGGGTGGTCTGGCGGCGATGCTGGTCGCCCTGCCCGCCGCCGTCGCCTTCGGCGTCACCATCTACGCCGCCATCGCGCCCAGCTATGCGGCGCTCGGCGCCCTCGCCGGCCTCATCGGCGCCACCGTCATCGGTCTTGTCGCTTCGCTGCTCGGCGGCACCGACCGCCTGATCAGCGCCCCCTGTGCCCCGGCCGCGGCCGTGCTTTCGGCCTTCGCCATCGGCCTGGTCAGCGACGGCGTGCCGGCGGGCAACATCATCCTGCTGCTGCTGATGCTCGGCATCCTCGCCGGCCTGTTCCAGACCCTGTTCGGCTTTATCGGCATCGGCCGGCTGATCCGCTACATTCCCTACCCGGTGGTCAGCGGCTATCTGACCGGCGTCGGCCTGATCATCGTCGGCAGTCAGATCGCCAAGTTGCTCGGCACGCCTGCCGGCACCACCTGGTACCACAGCCTGATCTCGCCCTGGCTATGGGACTGGCAAGCCGTCGCCATCGGTGCCGCGACCATCATCACGATGCTGGTGGCCCCCCGCCTGACCCGCAAGGTGCCAGGCACCATCCTCGGCATCGCTGCCGGGGCGGCAACCTATTTCACCCTGGCAACCCAGAACCCCGCCCTCTTTGAGACGATCGGCAATCCGCTCGTCATCGGCCCGCTGGGCGCCAGCGGCGACGGCTACTTCGCCTCGATCACGGCGCGCTGGCACGAAATCGGCGAATTGCGCCTGGCCCAGGTCGGCGCCCTGATGGGTAGTGCACTGACGCTGGCCGTGCTGCTCTCCATCGACACCTTGAAAACCTGCGTCGTGCTCGACCAGATGACGCGCAGCCAGCACAACTCGAACCGCGAACTGCTCGCCCAGGGGGTCGCCAACATCAGCGCCTGCTCGGTCGGCGGCATACCCGGCGCCGGCACTATGGGTGCCACGCTGGTCAACCTGTCGAGCGGTGCGACAACGCGCGCCTCGGGCGTCATCGAAGGCCTGTCGGCACTGGTCTTCGCCCTGCTGCTGAGCAATTTCATCGCCTGGATCCCGGTCGCCGCGCTGGCCGGCATCCTGATCGCCGTCGGCATCCGCATGATCGACCGCGAACCGCTGCGCTTCATCCAGTCGCCGGCCACCGTCTTCGATTTTGCCGTCGTCGTCGCCGTCATCGTCGTTGCCCTGACCATCGGCCTGATTGCCGCTTCCGCCGTCGGCGTCGGCCTGTCCATCCTGCTCTTCCTGCGCGAGCAGATCGGCGGCACGGTGGTCCGCCACAAGTTGTACGTCAATCAGATGTCGTCCAACTGGCACCGGCCCGAGGCAGAAACCCGCGTCCTTGAGCAGAAGGGCGACCAGGCGGTGATCTTCGAACTGCAGGGCAGCCTGTTCTTTGGCACCACCCAGCAGTTGTACGGACAGCTCGACACAGAGATCAAGACCCGGCAATTCATCATCCTCGATCTCAAACGGGTGCAATCGGTGGATGTCACGGCCGCCCACATGCTCAGCCAGGTACGCGACGTGCTGGCTGAACGCTCGGCCATGCTGCTCCTTTCCAACGTCCGTGAGAACCTGCCGAACGGGCGCAACCTGCGCGAATTTCTCGAACAGACGGGCGTTACCGAAAAGCACGACACGGTGCGCCTGTTCGACGAACTGGACAGCGCCATCGAATGGGTCGAGGACCGCCTGCTCGGCGAAGCCGAAACCGCCTCCCCGCTGCAGGAAACACCGCTCGAACTGGCCGAGATGGAGCTCTTCAAGGTACGCAAGGACGAAACCCTGGCCGACCTCGAAGCACGCCTCGACAAGGTCACGTACCCGGCCGGCGCCACCGTTTATTCGCGTGGCGAACAAGGCAACGCGATCTATCTGATTCGCCGTGGCTCAGTCAAGATATTCGCCCCGCTGGGCGCCGGTCGCACCCGCCACATCGCCACCTTCGGCCGCGGCGACTTCTTTGGCGGACTGGCCTTCCTCGATGGCCGACCGCGCGGCAACGACGCGATCACCGCCAGCGAAACGGAATTCTTCGTGCTGTCGCGGGAGCAGCTGGAGGTTCTGTCCGAGGAGCACAAGCGCCTGGTCATCACCCTGCTCACAGCCATTTCCCGCTCGCTGGCCCTGCGCCTGCGTCATGCCGACACGGAAATCGCCATGCTGCATGAATACTGACAGCGGCAAATTGTCGCATGGCATTTTTTATTCCTTCGGGATTAGAATCCGGGCTCCCGCCCTGTTGGCCAAGCCGTCAGCCCCGATGTCCCTTACCGTTACACCCGCTGCCCAAGACAATCCCGAGCGCCGTCTGCGTTTTGGCGACTGGCTGCTCGACCCGGCCCGTCATGCCCTGCAGCATCGCGATGGGCGAACAGCCGCCCTGGGCACGACGGCGATAACCCTGCTTGAGGTATTTGCCGCCCATCCGTCCACGCCCCTGTCACGCGAAGAATTGTCGACGGCGCTCGGCCGCGAGTACATCGCCTACGACCGCCTGATCGACGTGCTGGTCAGCCAGATCCGGCGCAAGCTCGGGCGGACGGCGGAAGGCAAGGTCTATATCCGCACCTTACGCAGCGTCGGCTACGTTTTCATCGCCCCGGTCGACCCGGAGTAAGCCGCCTCGAAGGCTGAAGAGCAACCTACTCGGCAGCCGGCGGAACCAGCTGCTTGGCATTCAGCATGGCCTTGGCCCTGGCATCGAGTACCGCCCGGTCGGTCACCGGCAGCGACACGGCATCGGGCGGACACAGCTGGGCGGCGTCGACGGTTGCCAGCTCACCGGCGGCAGGATCGTCGACTTCGACTTTCTGCAGACCAAGCGTTTGCAACAACGAGCCCATGCCGGCCTGGGTGCGCAGCATGCCGAGCTGATAATCGGCCTCCGCACCAATGGCGTTGCGGCGGGCGCTGAGCAGTTCGTTTTCCGTATCGAGCAGGTCAAGCAGCGTCCGCTGGCCGATATTGAACTGGTCGCGGTAGGCGGCCAGCGTCCGCTCCAGCAACTTGACCTGGGTTGCCAGGTAGCCCTTCTGATCGCGCAGGCGCTGCACGTCGTTGTAGGCGATCAGCAGCGTCTGGCGGGTGTCGCGACAGGCCTTCTCGCGCTGGTCGAGGGCCTCGTTGCGGCGCTCCATGTACTGGCGCTCGCGGGCGCGGTCGGAACCGCCGCGGAACAGGTTCCAGGTGAACACGACCTCGGCGACATTATGTTCACGCCGGCCGTCGGCCCCCAGGTAGTTGCGCGTGTTGTCGGTACTGGCCCGCAGGTCGACGCGCGGTGAGTAGGCAGCGCGCCGTGTGGCAACATCGTAGCGGGCGGCCTCGGTGTTTTCGATGGCGGCGAGCAGCGTCGGATTGCGCTTGTAGAGTTCGCCCAAAGCCGCATTGCTGCTGGCCGGAAGCGCGCCCGCGAGATCTTCGGGAGCGCCGAAGCGCGCCGGCGGCAAGGTACCGACCAGCCGCTGATAGCGTGCCGAAACGTCATGCAGGTTGGCAACCTCGGTGGTCAGATTGACTTCGGCCAAGGCCAGGCGGCTGCCCGCCTGTTCCAGGTCGACGCGCCGCCCGACACCGGACTGGACGCGTTCCAGGACCTGCTCATGGGTAGCCTTGTGCTGAACATAGTTGTCTTCGGCCAGACGCACCAGCTCGCGATAGCGGAGGACGTCGAGGTAGGCACGACCGGCTTCCAGGGCCGTACTCTCGGAGGCTTCGAGCAGTTCGTAATAGCGGACCAGACGGGCCTTGCTCAAGCGGCGCACTTCATTGCGCGTGGCGAAGCCGTCGAAAAGCATCTGGTTGAGACTGAGCACGGCCCCCGTGCGGGTGTAGTTGTCACGCTGTCCCTGACCGGGCTTCAGGCTTTCCTTGCCACGCCCGGCCGTCAAGTCGACCTGCGGCAGGTAGCCACCACGGGCGACGCCGATTTCTTCGTCGGCCGCCTTGAAGGCATGCCACTTCGCCGTCACTTCCGGACTTTGCAGCACGGCCTGCTGGGCAGCCTCGCGCAGACTCGTGGCGCTTTCCGCAGCATTGACGACAGCGGGCAAGGCAGCAAGAAGCAGGAAGGGAAGAAGCGTGGCTTTATTCATCAGTGATCGTCCGGACGGGAGGTATATTGATTGCTGCTGAATTCTAGGGGTTTCCAGCCAATGCAAATGTGTAATATTGCGCATTAATGAGTGAATTCATCAATACTTGAACTTTTCACATTGTCGATTCGGTCCCCGTTTTTTCGCCTGACGCTCGCCGCACTCCTCTTCGGACTCGGCCTGGCGCTCGCGCTGCCTTCGGCGCCCGGGCTGGATTTCGGACGCCTGCAGCAAGCACTGGGCAGTCGTTTCGGCAGCGCCGCACTGACGATTTTTGCCGATTGGCGGCAGTTGCTGAATGACGCTCAGGCGCTCGGCGAGCGGGAAAAGTTGCGGACGGTAAATGAGTTTTTCAACCGGCGCATCGCCTTCGACGACGACATCAGCATCTGGCAGCAATCCGACTACTGGGCGACACCGCTGGAGACGCTGGGCAGTGGCCGCGCCGATTGCGAGGACTTTTCCATAGCCAAGTATTACTCGCTGCTGGCCCTCGGCATTCCTAACGGCAAGCTGCGTCTGGTCTACGTCCGCGCCCGCCTCGAGGGACCGGCCGGCCCCTACGTCCAGGCGCACATGGTGCTCGCCTATTACGCGACCCCCGGCGCCGAGCCGCTGGTCCTCGACAATCTCAGGCCCGAGATCCTGCCGGCTTCCCGGCGGACGGACCTGTCACCAATTTTCAGTTTCAATAGTGCGGGCCTCTGGCAGGGCACCGGCAACCAGTCCAGCAAGAGCAATCTCTCGCGCTGGCAGGATTTGCTTTCGCGTGCCCGTGCCGAAGGTTTCGAGTGAGGTAATCGTCATGTCCCTGTTCCGCCAGATCTGGTTCGCCGTCATCGCCAGCGCGCTGATTGCCTTTGCCGGCAGTTTCGTCGCCAGCATGCTGACTGCCCGTCATTACCTGGGCCAGCAACTCACCATCAAGAACAACGACAACGCCGCCTCGCTGGCCCTGTCGATGTCACAACTGGACAAGGATCCGGTAACCGTCGAGCTGCAGGTGGCGGCAGTGTTCGACAGTGGCCAGTACGTGGCGGTGCGGGTGATCGATCCGGAAGGGCAGGTGATGATCGAGAAATCCTCGCCGCCGCTGGCCGGCGATGTGCCGGAATGGTTCATCCGCCTCTTCCCGATCGCCTCGGCGCCGGGGCGCGCCCAGGTGTCCAGCGGCTGGAGCCAGTTCGGCACGGTGGAACTGATCAGCCACAGCCATTTCGCCTATCGCGAGTTGTGGGATGGCGGTCTGCGTCTGCTGCTCTGGTTCGCCGTCGGCGGCGCCCTGATGGGATTGCTCGGCATGCATTTCCTGCAGCGCATCAAGCGGCCGCTCGATGCCGTGGTCGCACAGGCGAAGGCCATCAGCGAACGCCGCTTCACGCGCATCGACGAACCGTCGCCGCAGGAACTGAAAAGCGTCGCCAGCGCCATGAACGCCATGGTCGACCGGCTGAAGGCAATGTTCGCCGAAGAGGCGGCCCGCCTGGATGCCGTACGCCGCGAGGCAACGCTTGACCCGCTGACCGGCCTGGCCAATCGCGCCTACTTCCTCAATCAGCTCGACGCCGCGCTGAGCGACGAGGATGCCCAGCCGAGCGGCAGCCTGCTGCTCGTCCGCCTGGCTGACCTGGCTGGCGTCAACCGCCGGCTCGGCCGCGAAATGGCTGATGAGCTACTGCGCCGTCTGGCTGCCGTCCTGCAGGCGCAGACCGTCGACCGCCCGCAGGCAGCAGCCGCCCGTCTCAATGGCGCCGATTTCGCCCTGCTCCTGCCCGGCCTGCAGGATCCGACCACGGTTGCCGAAAGCCTGCTGGCCAGCCTCAACGATCTCGTCTCCGCCGGCCTGATCGATGGTGAACGCATCGGCCACATCGGCAGTTGCACCTATCTGCACGGCCAGGGCATCGGCCCGCTGCTGGCCCGTCTCGACGGCGCCCTGGCCAGTGCCGAAGGCCAGGGCGCCAGCGCCTGGTGCCCGGCCGAAAGCGCCGGCCCGGCCCATGCGACAACCAATGCCGACTGGCGCAAGCTGCTGGATGGCGCCATCCAGACCCAGCGCCTGCGCCTGATCGAATTCCCCGTTGCCAACAGCCGTGGTCAATTGCTGCATCTTGAATGCCCGCTGCGCCTGCAGGCGGCCGAGGGTGGCGAGTGGCTGGCCGCTGGCAGCTTCATGCCGATCGCCTCGCGCCTGTCGATGACCACCGAACTCGATCTCGCCGCCGCTCGCCTGGCCATGGAGCGCATCGCTGCCGGGGCGGCGGCGGTGGCCGTCAATCTCTCCGGAGAATCAATCCTCGACGAGCACTTCCGTCGCCGTCTGCACGCCCAGATCGCCGCCCGCAAGGACCTCGCCCCACGGCTCTGGCTGGAGGTTTCAGAAGTCGGCGCCTTCCAGCATTTCAGCGAGTTCCAGACGTTCTGCAACCTGCTGCGGCCGCTCGGCTGCCGCCTGGGGATCGAGCATTTTGGCCGCCAGTTCAGCGAAATCGGTCACCTGCACGACATCGGCCTCGACTACATCAAGGTGGATGGCAGCTTCATTCGCGCCATCGACAGCCAGCCGGGCAATCAGGCTTTCCTTAAAGGTTTGTGCAGCATCGCTCATAATATTGGCCTGACGGTCATCGCCGAAGGTGTGCAGACCGCCGCCGAACTGGCGGCCCTGCCCGGCCTGGGCTTCGACGGGGCAACCGGCCCCGCCGTACCGAGGGAGAAGCCATGAGCAAAGAAATCGAACTGAAGCTGCAACTGGACGCGAAAAACGCCCGCAAGCTGGCGACGCTGCCCCTGCTGGGCGGCATCCCGCCACAACGCCAGCGTCTGCTCAACACCTACTACGACACGCCGAAACTCGCCCTGCGCGGCCGCCGCGTCGCCCTGCGTTTCCGCCAGAAGGGCTGGGAATGGCTGCTCACGGTCAAATCCGCCGAACCGGCCAGCGGCGGCTTGGCCGTGCGCAACGAATGGGAAGTACCGGCAACGCCCGGCCATTTCGATTTCAGCCACGTCGACGCCCCCGAACTGAAGGATTTCCTCGACGCGGCAACGGCAGACCTGGCGCCCATATTCACCACCGATTTCCGCCGTCAAACCTGGGAGGTGCCGTTCGGCGAATCGCTGATTGAACTGGCGCTGGATCGCGGCCACATCGCCAGCGGCACTCGCCGCGAGCCGATCTGCGAAGTCGAACTCGAACTGCTCAACGGCCGCATCGAGGACATCTTCGGCCTGACCCGCAGCCTGCAGAAGCAGCTGCATCTGCACCCGGCCATCGCCAGCAAGGCCGAACGCGGCTACAAGGTCTTCCTCAACGAAACACCGCGCCCGTTCAAGGCCCGGCCGGCACCAATCGACGACAAGCTGACGCCGGTCGAAGCCTTCCGCAGCATTGCCCTCGGCTGCCTGGAACACTTCCAGCGCAACGAACAGGGCCTGCGCGACGGCGGCGAGGCCGAATTCATCCACCAGGCGCGCGTCGCCCTGCGCCGCCTGCGCTCGGCCATCAAGCTGTTCGCCCCGGTGCTGCCGGCGGACTTCGTCAAGGCCTACGGCCAAACCTGGCAGACCCTGGCCGGCGCCCTCGGCGACGCCCGCAACTGGGACGTTTTCCTCGAAGAGACCCTGCCGCCGATCCAGGCATTGTTCCCCGACGACCGCGGCCTCAAGCGCCTGCGCAACGAAGCCCGCCAGCGCGCCAAACGCGCGCGCCGCTCGATCGTCCGCCTGATCGCCGTGCGCGAATACCCGCGCCTGATCGTCGAATTCACCGCCGCCGTCTACGCCCTCGGCGATACCCAGGACCTGTCCCTGAAAAAATTCGCCAGCGAGCGCCTGGCCTATCACTCCCGCCGCGCCAGCAAACTGGCGAGAAAGCACGCCACGCTGACACCGGACGATCGCCACCGCATGCGCATCGCCTTCAAAAAGCTGCGCTACACCACCGAATTCTTCGCCCCGCTGCTACCACCCAAGCGCCTCGCCCCCTACCTCGCCGTGCTCGGCCGCCTGCAGGACGAACTCGGCCTGATCAACGACCACGTCACCGCCGAAATGCTGATCAAGGAAGTCCTCGCCAAACGGCCGCCGGGACCGATCCACGGTTGGATGGCGGGACGGCATGTGCTACTCGTCGAGCAGTTGCCGGCAGCGTTGACCGACTGGCTGGGGCAGCGGCGGCCGACGTGCTAAAAGGGGCTCGACTCAATGATGAAATGCATCGGTTGCCAACCGACACGACAACATTCATTTCCAAAGGTGTCTACCGCTTCAAAGGCATGAAGATGCCAAATTGAAGACTGAACGGGTGCAGGTACGCGAATCCACCGATTGCGAGCGATCCAACATCGCCTCTGCTTGTGTGTCCGGGAGCTGAATCAACGCATCTCATCTTGGCGTGATACGGGTATTTGTCGTTGCCCTCTCTTTGATGTCACCCTAAGATGAAGCCGGATTTTGTTGTGGGAGAAGACATGAAGCCATCTGAAGCCTTAGCCTCGAACCGTGCCGCCATCCGGCATGTGGTCGAGGCTCACCGCGCCTGCAACGCCCGAGTGTTCGGCTCCGTCCTGCGTGGTCTGGACACGGACAGCAGCGACCTCGACATACTCATTGACCCGACGCCGGAAACAACCTTGATGGATGTAGCCGCCATCCAGGTAGAACTGCAACGCCTTCTTGGCGTATCGGTTGATGTGCTTACACCCAGAGCCTTGCCCGATGCCTTCCGCAGTCGAGTTCTCGCCGAGGCGATACCGGTATGACCAAAGCGCTACGCGTTCCTGACTATCTCGGACACATCCTGACGGCAATCGAGCGCATCGACCGCTACACGGCCGATATGGATGAGGTCGCATTCCTGAACAGCGAACTGGTGCAGGACGCAGTAATCCGCAACATCGAGATCATCGGCGAGGCGTCGAACAACATCCAGCGCGTGGATGCTGAGTTCGCCGCGCAGCACGATGCCATTCCCTGGCAAGTCATGTATACGATGCGCAACCGCGTTTCGCATGGCTATGACAAGGTGGACCTGGAAATCGTTTGGAGAACCATCCACGGGGATCTGCCAAAGCTATATCAGCAGGTTCTGGCGCTTGCCGAAGAAGCCGTTGCCTCAAGCAAGCCACCGACAACGCCTCCGTTTTGACCACAACCGCAAGGACATCCATGGCGGTAACGAATCCCACGAGCGCAGTGGTGTGCGGATGATCGGCTGGCGCCATGCGGGCAACTGAAATATCCCGCCAAACGGCGCCGCCACGGCCTGTGGATCATTCCAGCATACGAAGAAGAGCCGCCTTGCGGGCAATCGACACTTCACCGGGCATAGGGCTATCATTCGTCTTACCAATTCGTCTTACCGAACAGAGGCCAAGCGTGGAAACCGTCAAAATGTCGAGCAAAGGGCAGATCGTCATTCCTAAGGCGATGCGCGATTCGCACCACCTGCAACCCGGGGTTGAACTCGTCATCATTGAGGAAGGCAACAGCCTGCGCCTGGTGCCAGCGGCCAACGTCAAGCGTGCCACGATTGATGAAGTTGGCGGCATCCTCCATCGGGCAGGTCGGGCTCCCATGTCCGACGACGACATGCGGGCTGCGCTGAGAGCCAAGGCCAAGGCCAACGACGACGCCAGCAAGCACGCCTGATGATTGCCCTGGATACCAACATCCTCGCCCGCTTTCTGCTGCGCGACGATGAAGCTCAATACGAGGCTGCAGTCGGTCTCCTGAAGAAGCCTCGCCACTACACCACGCCGCCGACCGTTCTGATTGAACTGGTGTGGGTACTCGAATCCACCGACTACGACCGAGCCACCATCGCCCATGCTCTCCGGTTGCTGTTCAACCTACCCAACTTCGAACCGCTGGAATTCGATGCCGTGTTGCGCGCCCTCAACTGGTACGAGGCAGGAATGGACTTCGCCGACGCGATGCACCTGGCACTGAGTGGCAAGGCCAAAGCAGAGAGTTTCGTCACTTCCGACAAGGCCTTTGCCAAGCGCGCCAAAAAGGAAGAGGCATCACCCCCGATCGAACTCCTTTGACATCCACCAGCCCCCGACATGACGACCAGCAATTCTCGTCCAAATGTCACGCAGAGGATGTCTTGGGTAGAATGCAAAGTGTTTCCCGACAAAGAACGTTTGTTCTCTAATTGAAAACATCAATTACCGCCTCCGACCTGCTGTTCCCCAACCAGTACCGGCGCAAAGTGCTTGGGCTATTGCTCATGAAACCGGAGCTGCAAATCCATCTGCGGGAACTTGCCAGAATGATCGGCGCCACGCCTGGCACCTTGAAGAAGGAGCTGGATGCGCTCTGCGCCGCTGGCCTGTTGAATAGCAAAAGGGTCGGCAACCAGACCCGGTTCTCGGCCAACACCGTTCATCCTGTGTTCCTGGAATTGCAAGCCTTGATCAGGAAAACCATCGGCATGGCCGACATCCTGCGACTGTGCCTTGCTCCGCTTGCCGACAGAATTGGCGCCGCCCTCATTTACGGTTCCATTGCCAACGCCACGGAAAACGCCAACAGCGACGTCGATCTCATGGTGATCGGCGATGCGACCTTTGCTGACATCATCAACGCAACGTATGAAGCGCAAACCGCACTGGGCCGCGAGATCAACCCCAAAGTGATGACGCTGGACGAATGGCGAACCAAAAGAGCTGCCGACAACGCCTTCCTGCAACATGTGTTCAGCAACCCGAGAATCATGCTGATTGGTGACGAACATGCCCTCTGATGCACTCGAAAATCTGGCCAGCATCGGGTTGCTGGACCAAGTCCCCTTTTCCCGAGACTTGATGAACAAAATGCTGACCACAGCACAGCTCAGGCTGGCAGATTCCCGGCGACTGGAAAACAGCCTAGAAACGCGATTCGACTGTGCTTACACGGCGATTCGCGCCATTGCCGATGCCGCCTTGCTCGCTAATAGCTACCGAACCTTGACCAGCAAACCAGGGCACCATCAAACTACCTTGCAGTGCCTGGCACATACGCTGGGTGTGGAAATCCAGGTCGTTCGTATACTGGATGGCCTGAGAAAGCAGCGAAATCTCAGCGATTACAATGGCGAATTGATCACCGACCAGGCGCTCAACGAATGCATACAGCAAGCGCTTCAACTCCAGGAACTGGCCAAGCGTAAATTGACAACTACTTCTGATCAAAATAGCTGATCGCTGACCAGCCGAGTAACCCGACCCATGACTGCATCGCTCGCCTCACCCTTCGCCCACCGCTACCTGCTCGGCCAGCTGATCAAGCGCGACGTCCTGCTGCGCTATCGCGGCGCCATGTTCGGCGTCGCCTGGGCCTCATCCTTGTGAGACAAATCCCAGATCGTTTGATCCTCTTCTGTCGCCACTTAAGTTTCCGGATTTTCATTAGCAGTACTTGCTAGCGCCCACGCTATCGATGTCTTACTAGATTGCAGCTCACCAACGCGCTGAACCCATGAAAGAAATGCCCCCCACTCTTCCAATAACTGTCTATCTGCCGGACTCGATACTTCGCAACCCTAGGCAATTACTGCGGGGCATGTTCCAGGATCTTCTGGCCAGCCGCGGACTGGCGTGGCGGCTGGCGGTGCGTGACATCAGCGCACAGTACAGGCAAACCGTTCTCGGCCTGCTTTGGGCCTTCATGTTGCCGCTGGCCAATACCGGCATTTGGCTCTTTCTGAGCAGAAGCGGAATCATAAAAGTCAGTGATACTGGCTTGCCATACCCTGTCTATGTATTTACCGGAACCATGTTGTGGTCAATCTTCATGGAAGCTGCCAATGCTCCGTTGCAACAAACAATCGCCGCAAAACCCATACTGGCCAAAATCAACTTTCCCCGCGAAGCATTGATTGTCTCCGGCGTTTACCAAACGTTGTTCAATGCGGGGATCAAGATCGCCGTTCTTGTCCCAGCAATCATTCTGCTCGGTGTACAACCCGGCTGGAGCCTGGCGTGGTTTCCTCTTGGCGTATTCTCGCTAATACTTACTGGCACTGCCCTAGGCTTGTTGGTTACTCCAGTCGGCATTCTCTATGGCGATATCGGAAAGTCTTTCCCGCTAATCATGCAATTCTTGATGTATCTGAGCCCGGTTGTATTCGCCATACCCACCAATGGTCTACCGGCGACCATCCTCCAAGCCAACCCGCTCACTCCCCTGATCCAAACCACGCGTGATTGGCTCACCGGCATACCTACCGAATTTCTCGGTTACTTCATCATCGTGAATTTTGTTGTCACCACCCTGCTTTTTGTGATGTGGGTCATTTATCGCGCTGCGATGCCAATTCTCATCGAGCGAATGAGTGCTTAGACGAGACGACGGATAATGAGCGACACCCTCATCAAGGTCGAGAATGTCTCCAAAAAATTCTGCCGCAGCCTCAAGCGTTCCCTCTGGTACGGCATGAAAGATCTTGGCCGCGAGCTGGGCGGCCACCGTCGCGGCGACGGTCAAACATTGCGCACGGACGAGTTCTGGGCGATCAAGGACGTTAGCTTCGAACTGAAGCGGGGCGAATGCCTGGGCCTGATAGGCCGCAATGGCGCTGGCAAGACGACACTGCTCCGGATGCTCAACGGCCTTATCAAACCCGACTCTGGCCGTATTGAGATGCGCGGGCAAGTGGGTGCTCTGATCGCACTTGGTGCAGGATTTAACCCGATACTCACCGGGCGCGAGAATATCTACATCAATGCCGCAATACTCGGCCTCAGCAAAAGGGAAACTGATGCTGAATTCGACGAGATCGTTTCATTTGCGGAGCTTGAAGAATTTATCGATGCGCCAGTTCAGACATACAGTTCAGGCATGGTTGTCCGCCTCGGCTTCTCCATCGCCACCACAATACGCCCCCCGATCCTCCTGCTGGATGAAGCTCTAGCCGTTGGCGACGTATCGTTCCGGGACAAGTGCTACCAGCGCATCGGCGAATTGCTCAGCAATTCGGCCGTTATCATGGTGTCGCACGATTTGCATTCATTGCACCGGCTCGCAAGCACCGCCTTGCTGTTGCAACGTGGCCAAGTCATCGGAAGCGGACAAGCAAACCAAGTCCTCGACCTGTATAGATCCCGGACCAATCTTGAGACACGATCCCCCAAGATGGTTCTTGCGCCTTGGATAAGCGAGTTCCAAATCAACGCAATTTCATTGCACTCGGAAGACCATGATGGAACGCCCGTGCTTGATCTGGACATTCGCATCTCATTCAAATCTGAAAAAGAAGCCCATATCAATCAGGCTTTGGGCAACATAACGGGAAATGGAGGAACCGGCCAGATTGCCGGTCAATTCGATTTCCAATCTCTTTTCAACGTCATCCGCCGCGGAGAAAATTCTTTGACCTTCCGAGTATCCAGGCTACATCTTGCGGAAGGAAAATATTCCATAACCATTGTCGTTTTTGCCGACAGCGGCCGGGAGCTTGTCTTTTCTGCAAGGGATTTTTACATGCTCACCCAGTCCGGAAACCTACGTTTTGGCGCGATGTATGCCCCTAAATGCAACCTCATCGGCTGAAAGGGCTTCACACATGCGCCCCTCCGACTTCTTCAAAGCAAGGCTGATAAAACTGCTCGGCATAAAGCAAAGTCCGTCCTTTCCCGGCGTCAATATTTCCCCAACCGCGAGCGTCCAATTGAATAAGGCCACGGACACCATTGGCGAAGGCTCAAGAATAGGCGCTTATTGCGAACTCTCATCAACCAGCGGCGGTGCACTCGACATTGGAAAACGCTGCGACATCGGACGGGCAGCGTTGTTGCTCACTTACGGTGGCACGATTCAAATCGGTGACGATTGCAGTATCAACCCCTACTCCGTGATATACGGCCATGGCGGATTGAAAATCGGCAACCATGTTCGGATTGCTACCCATACTGTCATCATCCCCGCAAATCACAACTTCGACAGGTTCGACGCTCCGATTTGTCGGCAAGGCCTTTCCATGCGGGGAATCGTCATCGACGATGATGTATGGATCGGCGCCCATGTCGTGATTACCGACGGTGTGCGCATTGGAACTGGAGCGGTTATCGGCGCCGGTGCCGTGGTGACCTCGAACGTTGAGCCTCACGCCGTGTATGGAGGCGTTCCTGCGCGCATACTGAAACGCCGGGTGAATTCCTGTGATTTGGCCGATGAACTAGGAAAAGCAACTCATGACCAGAAAACTGTTTATTGACTGCGGCGGTCATGACGGCTGTTCAGTCATCAAGTTTCTCGAAATGCACCCGGATTTCGAATGTTTGTCGTTTGAGCCCAATCCAACTTTATGGCCCTATTACCGGCTGCTCCCCACAAAACTCCATCAAAGCGCAGCATTGACCTATGACGGAACTGTGACGTTCTTTGTCGACCCCATTGATGCGGATGGAAGCACCGTGATAGAGCAGAAAAAGGTGGATGCCACAGGTTCGCTATTGAACCAGCAGTGCCCCACGATTTCCGTTCCCTGCATCGACCTTGATTCCTTCATTAGCAACAATACCTCCCCTGCCGACCATTTAGTCCTTAAACTGGACGTTGAAGGTGCCGAGTACGAGATACTAGAAAAAATGATACGGACTGGTTCCATAAATCGGGTACGAGAATTGTTCATCGAATTCCACTGGGAGCGCGCCGGCATCCCGGCAGAACGCCATATCACCCTAATTGAAACACTAAGAACAAAATTTGGATGCGAGCCCAAAATTTGGGATGCGTCATCATTCTCTGTGTATCGACTGGGACTAATTTCTCACTTTCGCCGATTTTTCATGCTGCTGCGCATTCATTTTCGTAGGCTTCTAAGAAGCTAATTCCACTTTGTCAGATCGCCTCTTCGAAGAGACAAGCGCCTTATTGCGCAACGCGTACTTTGAGGTTGTCTATCGATGCGTTGCTCCTCTTTCTATTTTTGTCGCGGGAGTCCGCGGACGCAGCACAATAGCGGCCCCCCTCACGAGAATAACCGGCTCATTCAGCGCGAACCTACCCAGCATAACTTTTTTGAAACAGACATGAACCGCCAGGAAAAACTGCTGCACCGCTTCAATAAAAACGCCATCTCGATGGAAATTGGCCCTGGCTACAACCCTCTGTTGCCCAAACGGGAAGGCTGGCAATCCATCTCCGTCGATCACGCCGACAGGACTGCACTAGTTGAGAAATATCGACGCTTCGATGTCGACATTAACGCCATCGAGGAAGTTGATGTCGTGTGGACCGGAGGCCCCCTTGACAAAGCACTCCCCACTTCGCGCCTGGGAACAGTCAGTGCCTGCGTAGCCAGTCATGTGATCGAGCACATCCCCAACCCGATCATGTTCTTCCAATCGATGTCCCGCATCCTCAAGCCTGACGGGTTGTTATCGTTGGCAATCCCGGACAAGCGTTATTGCTTCGACTTCTTTCAATCGATCACAGGCACAGGGGATTGGCTACATGCATGGAAGCGAGGCGCCGAAATACATTCCCAGCGCTCGATGTTTCAGCACATAGCCTACACGGTCGGCACAGAAGTGGGGACCACATGGGGACATGGCCGACATCTGGAACGCTTTGAATTCCTGAGCCCGTCGCTTCCCCAGGCATTCACCCGTTTCCAAGCATACTCAGAGAATACTGGTGGTACGTATCAGGATTGCCATGCGTGGCACTTCACACCATCCAGTTTCGAACTGTTAATTGTCGAACTTTCACAACTGGGGTTGATTCCTTTCTCGGTTGAAGAAAGCTATCCCACGAGTGGTTGCGAGTTCATGTTCCTCCTGCGCAACACTGCCCCTCCAGCACTCGATGCCGCCGCGCTAACGCAAAAGCGCCTGCAACTACTCAAAAATATCGTTTCCGAACAAGGTGAGCAGGCGGATCAGTTACGGCGCCAATTGGTTCGCTCCCGCATGCGACGGCTTGTCGCATGGATGTCCGGCAAACTGGGCATTCGCCGCTAACCCATTCTGGCACCCCAATGCCGCCCCCTAGCTATAGCGATGTCACGCTGATCGTACGGAAATGCGGCGAAGGCAACTGATGACGCACCAACGGCGTCTGCATGCGCTTTCCCTGACGGCCTGGCAGCGCCGTTGGCGGCGCTTGCTGGGACGTTATCCTTACCCGCTGTGCGCCAGCTGATTGCCAGCCCTACCGCATGACTTCCAGAAAACCACTCGCCCTGTGTGCCAGATCCTTTGTCCCCGGCAGTCCGGAAAGAACACAGGCGGAACAAGACGCAGCGCTGACTCAAGCCTCGATCTGGGTCAGTCTCGATCCTATTGGGCATCACTCGCCACCTCCCGGGATTCTCTGGCTGCGCCTTGGCGAGCGACGGCTGAAGCATCCGGGATGGCGTCAATCACTTTCGATCATCAGCAAAGTCGCGCCAGCTATGCATGCCCTTGGTGCCCGCAGGCTGCTTTGTCTGGACGAAACCGGCAGTATCCAGCCTGTGTTCAGCGCCATCGTGCAGCAACTCGCTCGCACATCCTTACTGGCCGGTCTTCCGATCAGACTGCTCCGGCTCATCAGTCCTTCCCGCGCAAAGCAACTAGCGTCGCAACGAGAAGATTGGGATGGCCAGCTTCATCAACTTTTTGACGTCGGTCATTACCTCGGCTGCCACCCACCCTCGTCAACCGAGGTTTCTCCTCTTTCGCATTACCTCGCCGCCGGTCAATACGCCGGACTCAACCCCCATCCGCTGTTCTGGAGCGATTACTACGCCACCCAGTTTGCGGGAGGTTTCGATGGACTTGCGCCGTGGCGACATTTCGCCGAATCCGGCGGCAATCCCAATCCATTCTTCGTGACCCGCTGGTACACCCGGCAACCCGGCGCCGGACGGCATCATTCAAATCCATTGCTGGACATGCTGGCCCACCATCGTGCCGGCGACCTGCCCCCCGACCCCAATCCCCTCTTTGACCAAGCCTGGTATGTCTCCCATCACGACTGCCGGGGAATGTTGCCTTTGAGCCACTTCCTGCTCAACAACGCCAGCCTGCCAACGTGCGCCTTTTTGGCCCGCCACCCCGAGATTGCCCCCATGAACAACAGCGGGGGGACTTATCTCCCCGCCTTCCTGCGCCAATTTGCCAGCCGTCCCTCCTCCGTCCCTACTGCCCAGGCGCCTTCGACAGTGTCGCGGCACGTGCATCGCATTGCCGTCTGCTGTGTTGTATCAGGCAACTACGACATCCCTCAACCGCTCAGTCATCGAATGCCCCAGGCCGACTACTTTCTGCTTTGCGACCAGCCACCGAATAGCCCACTCGATGGCTGGAGCCTTATTCAGGTCGAGCCTATTGCGGGAAAATCCGCCCAATACTTTTCGCGCTACCTGAAAATGAATCTGCTAAGCCACATACCGATGGCAGAAAACTACGACGCCATCGTGTATATCGATGCGAACATCACAATGCTGGAGGATATCGCCCCGATTATTTCCGCATTCCTTGCCAGCACTGCCGATCTCGGGGTAATCCCACACCCGTTCCGTCAATCCGTGTACGAGGAAGCCGCGACGATCATGCTGCACATGCGCGAATCGCGTGAACAGGTTTACAAAGTGCTCGAAATGCTCGAACGAGAAGCCTGCCCACCCACAGCAGGTCTGTTCGAGATGAATTTCTTCTCGTTGCGCCCAGGACTGGCTGCCGATCAATTCCTGAAAGATTGGTGGGCGGCTTTCCAGCAATACGGAAACCGTGACCAGTTGCTAGCCCCCCTAATCGCATGGAAGAACGGGACAAAACTCCACGCACTCTTGCCTGCCGGCCAATCGGTCCGCAATCATCCCGCATTCCAGTACTACCCCCACTGAACAACGGCGACTCACTCATGGGAACCAACACGACCCATTACATCTCCGGAATACGGGACTTTGTTGCCGGCCGAAACATTTCTGAGTTGTTTATCAAGGGATTTCGGCTGTGGCAGCGCGAAGGCCTCCATGGTCTGACACGGCTCATCCACGGGTTGGGCCACATTAGCTACCGTGAATGGATCAGCCGTTATGACATGCTCACGGAGCATGACCGCAGTAGTATTTCATGTCACATCGCGGCCATGACATACCGCCCGCTGATCTCGGTCCTGATGCCAACTTACAATACGCCGGAATGCTTCCTGCAGAAGGCAATCGAGTCCGTTCGAAATCAGCTCTATCCAAACTGGGAACTGTGCATTGCCGACGATGCATCCCATGCCCCCCATGTCCGAGCGATTCTGGAACAGGCGGCACAGCAAGACCATCGCATCCGCATCGTTTTTCGCGGGGAGAACGGGCATATATCAGCCGCAAGCAATACAGCCCTGGAAATAGCACAGGGAGACTTCATCGCCTTGCTTGATCACGATGATGAGTTGGCAGAATCAGCGCTTTACCATGTCGCCCGCGCCCTCAATGAAAATACCAGTCTTGATCTGCTTTACAGCGACGAAGACAAAATAGATATCCACGGAAGGCGTTTTGGCCACTATTTCAAGCCCGACTGGAATCCGGATCTGTTCTGCTCACAAAACATGATCAGTCATCTTGGTGTGTATCGCACCTCGATTGCGCGGGCGATCGGTGGATTCCGCACAGGTTACGAAGGCTCGCAGGATTGGGATCTTGCCTTGCGCTTCATCGCTCAGACACAACCGGCGCACATCCATCACATCCCGCACATTCTGTATCACTGGCGAGCCATTCCCGGATCAACCTCTATTTCCATCTCGGCCAAAAGCTACGCTGTTGAGGCTGCCCGGCGCTCGCTGACGGATTACTGGAGCACAAGGAAGATACGCGTCGAGTTGGAAGGAGTAGAACCGGGACATTTCAATACCAGCATTTGCCTACCGGCCACGCCACCTGTTGTTTCGATCATCATTCTCGCGACAGATCGTCTCGATCGACTCAGCCGTTGTCTGGACGGCCTGAACGATGAAACCGACTATGCAGAACAAGAGATCTTGCTCGTCACCAGTTCCATCACCTGCCCAGACATCCTGGCTCATCTTGCGAATTGGCGACAAGACAGGAACCTGCGTGTTTTAGCGTACTCCGGTCCTGCCCAGCATTCATCGATCTACAACTGGGCGGCCCAACAAGCACATGGGAAGGTCCTTTGCTTACTCAGCGACGCCGCCGAACCTGCATCCCCCTGGTGGCTCAAGCGCTTGGTAGGGCACGCCTTGCGTCCAGAAATCGGTGCGACAGGGGCCAAGCTTTGTACCCGAGAGGGGAAGGTGCTTAGTTCAGGATATGTTCTGATCGACGGCAAACCGGAGTGCCCGTTTGTCGACCAATCAACTGCTGCTCCGGGTTATGCAAACCGCGCCCTGCTCAACCAAAACCTTTCGGCCGTCTCCGCCGCCTGCATGGTCGTCCGTAAGACTCTATGGGATGAAGTGGGTGGTATGGACGAACGGCTCTTTCCCGGAGCTTTTGGCGACATCGACCTCTGCTTTTCCTTGATCAGCAAGGGTTACCAGAATCTTTGGGCTCCCCAGGCCCTGCTGTATTGTTCAGCTGAGGGGCACCCCATGCAGGATGAAGATGAGCTTGCCCGCCAAGCGCCCCTATTGGTGCTTCGTCAGAAATGGGGCGAACGCCTAAACCATGACCCGGCCTGGAATCCGAATCTGGCCACCAGCAAAGGCTCGATCGGGCTGGCAACCCCGCCTCGCCTCCCTACTACCTGGCATAAAATTGATGGCTAATCGCCTCTCTGTGGCCTTGGCGACCTATAACGGGGCCACTTACCTATCGGAATTCCTCGATAGCCTAACGGCACAACAACAGCTCCCCCACGAACTCGTCGTCAGCGATGATGCCTCCACCGATGCGACCCTAGCCATTCTCGAACGTTTCGCATCTGATGCCACGTTCACGGTTCACATATTGCGCAACACGACCCGACAGGGGGTGGTAAACAACTTCGCCCGCTCAATTGCCGCTTGCTGCGGCGAAGTCATCGCACTGGCCGATCAGGACGATGTCTGGCACCCACAAAAACTCACTCGCCTAGCGCAGGCCTTACTCCCCCCAGAAACGCAGGCGGCATTCTCAGATGCGGCAGTTGTGGATGCCAATCTCGCTTCTCTCGGTTATACGATGTGGCATCGCATACGGTTCACCCAGGACGAACAGGCATGCATGGCAAGAGGAGAAGGATTCGCAGTCCTTCTGAAACACTCCGTTGTCACCGGAGCAGCACTGGCATTCCGATCGAGCTTGCGTGATGTGGCGCTCCCCATTCCCGAAGACTGGGCTCACGATGCCTGGCTGGCCAATATTGCGGCGGCCCAGGGCGCCATCATCCCTGTACCAGAACCGCTATTAGCATACCGCCAGCATGACAGCAATGTAGTTGGCGGCCGAGCCAGGCCACTTCTTCACGAAGTCCGCGCAGCGCTCACGACTGATCGTGCAGCTTGGTACCGAACCGAATTGCAGCGGTGGGAAACACTGAATTCGCGTCTCGCATCAGCCAATCCCGCACCATCAATGCGTGCCTCACTGGCGGAAAAGATTCGCCATCTGCGGTCCCGCGCCGATCTGCCTGCAGCAAGATGGCGGCGAGTTCCCTTCGTCCTGAATGAAGTACTGACTGGTCGCT
Organism: Betaproteobacteria bacterium HGW-Betaproteobacteria-7; assembly: GCA_002840765.1. GTDB lineage: Bacteria > Pseudomonadota > Gammaproteobacteria > Burkholderiales > Rhodocyclaceae > Azonexus. The sequence continues at coordinate 20,339 of PHCE01000004.1, read as the reverse complement.
ATGCCCGTTACGCACGGAACTGGGGCAGCATCGCCATCGATCTGCTCGTCAAGTAAGACTGGGTAATCCGTGCTTGACCAGCATTCGTAGCTTGTAAGGCATCCAATCGAAAACGGAAAAAAAATCCGTGCTGGCGACACTGGGGTGCTGCTTGATAGTGGTTCGTAAATTCCACAAAGCGCTTCTCCGCCGATATACAGCCACGAATACTGGCAGATATATCTTTGTCAAATAGGCAGCACGCCTTTTAAATAGTGACAACAGCACTCCCTCGCAGAAAAGCACAAGCAGATGCATCGGCAAGACAACTGACATGAACCGAGCCGGACAAGTCAAAACCATGACAAACGTTTTGTTCCGTTCAGACAAGGCACGCCGCCTGAAAGTGCTGGCTAGGCGGCCGTCCTGGGCCTTGCCGCCGCCGAAGCTCGCCCCCACCCGGTGGCGATAGCCCGAAGCACTCGCAACGAGTACAGGATAACCAGCCAGCCTCGCCCGGCAACACAGGTAGAGATCCTCGCCGATTGACCCGAACCACTCCGGAAAGCCTCCAAGCTCGTTCCACAGGTTGCGCGGCAGCCATAGACAGGCACCAATCACCATCGCCACCTCGCGCCGCCCTGGGTCGAGATTCGGCACCGGGTTGTAGAACGGGTCGAGCAGGCAGCCGCGATCGATCAGCGCGCCGCTGTCGTAGTCATACTGCGGCAGGCTGAGTAGCGCTGGGCCGGGCGCGGCTTCTGCCGCGGTCAGCAGATGGAGCAGGGCATCGGGTAGCAACTCGGCATCGTTGTTGAGCAGCAGCACGTAGTCGCCATAGGCAGCGGCAACCATGCGGTTGTTGGCGACGCAGAAGCCGACGTTGTCGGCGCTGCGGATCAGGCGAACCGCCGGATAGTCGCGGCTGACAATGGCGACCGAGGCATCGCTCGAGGCGTCGTCATGGACGATGATCTCGACTACGAAATTGCCTTGCTGGGCGAGGACAGAATCCAGGCAACCAGCGATCATCGCCGCCCCGTTGTAGTTGGCAATGCAGACCGAGATGCGCGGCGGCCCGCTCACTGCAGGCTCCGCCAGGTCCGGCCGATGCCCTCCTCAAGACTGACGCAGGGCGCCCAGCCAAGTCTATCCTTGGCCAGTCCGACATCGAGCACGATGCGCCCGACATCGGAGGCGCGGGCCGGACGATAGTCGACGGCCAGCGGTTTGTCAGTGACGCGCTCGACGATGGCGATCAGTTCACGCAGGGCCACGCCCTCGCCACTGCCGATGTTGCAGGTGATGGCCGGCCCGCGCAACGCCGCAACGCAGGCGGCGACCATGTCGTCAATATAGAGGTAGTCGCGGACCGCGCCACCGTCGCCATAGACGACCAGCGGACCGCCGTTGCGGGCCCGTTCGAGCAGCGTGCGGATGACGCCGAAACCGGTTCGCAGCGTCTGCCCCGGGCCATAGACATTGGCCGGACGCAGGATGCTCAGGCGGCCCGGATGACGCTGGCCGAACACACCGAAGAAGCTCTCCAGCGCCAGCTTGCCGGCGCCATGGTAGGAGCCTGGGGCCAGCCGGCTTTGCTCTCTGGCGAAATCGGCGTCGCCGTACAGCGCGCCGCCGGTCGACAACAGCACATAGCGCCGCCCGGGGAATTCCTGGGCACAGTCAAGAAAACGCAGGGCCGGCAGCAGCGAGGCCTCGACCTCGGCCACCGGCTGCCACACGGTGTCGGCCGGGACTGTCGCGCCAGCAAGATGAACCACTGCACTGCAGCGGGCCAGCAGCGGGCGCAGCACATCACGGTCGCCCTGGTCGCCGCAATGCACGACGACGCCGGCCGGCAACCCGGTGGCCGGCCGGCGCCCCAGCACATGCACCTCGCCCCCCTCAGCCGAGAGGCGCGCGGCCAGCGCCCGCCCGATGAATCCCGTGCCGCCGACCAGCAGAATCGCTTCTCTTGAACTCACGTTCGCCCCAGCAAATCTTCGTAGGCGCTGACATAGCGCCGCGCGCAATCATCCCATGTCCCGATCTGCGCAGTCACCCGGCTCCGGGCGGCGGCGCCCAGAGCCTGCCCGGCCTGTGCATCGTCGAGCTGCGCCAGCGCACCGGCGAAAGCCGCGCGGTCGTCAACCAGGACGCCGACCTCGCCGCCGCGCAGCAGATCCCGGTGGGCCGGCAGATCGGAGGCGATAATCGGCAAGCCGGCCGCCATCGCCTCGATCATCACCTGCGGCCGGCCTTCGTCATGCGTGCTCAGCGTTAACAGTCCCTGCACCCGTTGAAACCATTCGCCAGCCAGCGCCTGCGGATTGGTTGGACCGTGAAAATGAATCCAGGCCGGCAGTTCGACCGCTTCCTGCATCGGGCCGAGCAGATGCAGTTGTCGCTGGCCGCCGAACAGGCCCTCGCCCCATTCCAGCAAATGCCCCAGCTTGGCCCGCGTCACCCGGGAAACCACCAGCCAGTCGCCGCTGGCCGCGGCCGTGGGCGAGCGTTCGATGGCGAACCAACGGCCATGTACGCCGAAGGGAATCGCCCGGATTTCGGCCACATCGCCGAAATGCCGGTGCAGCACCGGCACCATCCACTCGGCGTTGGGCGCCAGGATCGCCGGCCGCTCGCGCAGCACTGCCCGCAACATGCTCACCATGCCGGGCAGGCGCAACAAGGCCAGATCGCTGCCAAGCACGGTCACCAGCGCCGGTAGCCGGAGTCCTTTGAGCGGCAGCACGTTCTGCAGCCAATTGACATGCGCGACCGCCGGCCCGCCACCAGCGGCGAAATGCCGATAGGCCCGGCGCAGGCGATACAGTAGACCGAGCGCCGTCGCTCCGCCGAATAGCGGCCGGTCGCGCAACAGATGGGCGATGCCGCCGCGCGCGACCATTCGTCCCAAACAGGATGCATCATCACCCTCCAGGGCCGACGCCACGCCGGACGGCAGATCGCCGGGCGGCCCCCAGAAGGAAAGCTGCACGCCCCTTCTGCCGGCCAGCGATTCGGCCATGTCGTAGATGAAGCGCCCCCGCCAGTCGCCTTGCGTGGCCGGGAACGAGGTCGCCGTCATCAGGAGCCTAGGCATCGTTACCCATTAGAGCGAAGTGCCGGCAGACAGGCCTGCACACGCTTAACGCTCTTCATCGTGGCCGGCATCGACATCCTTGTAATGCAAGGCGGAAACCTGCTCGGAGACGATACCGATCAGAAACGTGATGATCGCCGAGATGAACAGCAGGGCGCTCATGTTGGTAAAGCGCCCCGTAGTCAGATAGGTAAGCAGGTAATAGCCCAGCCCGGTCAGGAAAAAACCGCCGCTGACCGGCAAAAAGAGTTTCTGCGGCGAATAGAGTGTGCCGACCTTGATGATGATCAGCAGGAAACGGACGCCATCGCGCAAGGGGCGGATATGACTCTTGCCGATACGCCGCGGCGTATGGATCGGCACATAGCCGACGCTGAATCCGGCGCGGAAGAAACTCATCGTGATCGTCGTCGGATACGAGAAGCCATTCGGCAGCAAATAAATGAATTTGCGGAACTTGTCGGCGCATACCACTCGAAAGCCCGAGGTCAAATCTTCAACCGTCTGCATCACCATCCAGCTGGCGAAACGGCTGAACAGATCGTTGGCCACCGCGCGATGCGTTCCCGCATGAGAACCGGACTGGCGGGCACCGACTACCATGTCGTAACCCTCATTGAATTTGTCCAGCAACAGCGGGATGTCCTCCGGCTTGTGCTGCCCGTCGGCGTCCATGAAGATCAGGACATCCCCTTTTGCCAGGCGAACACCGCTTTTGATGGCAGCACCGTTTCCCTTGGGGTAGGGATGAGAGTGCACGCGCACCCCGGCATCCTTGCACAACGCACCGGATCCATCAGTTGAACCGTCATCCACCACCAGAATTTCAGCCAAGGGCATCCGCCGCTTCAATTCCGGAAGCAACATGGCCAGCGCCTTAGCTTCATTTCTGGCCGGAAGAACTATTGTCACCAGAGTCAACGACTACCCCTCAGTTATCACGCTGCAAATACTTTGAAAGGCCCATCACGGCGCCATCCCGGCCACTCCAAAGGTAGCCAATATACCTTATGCCCCTTTGAATCCAGCACCCGATGAAGAGCGCGAGAGACTGCTGCCAGATGTATCAAAAAGAAATCAACGAAGCCCCGCTGATTCGATGGCCGCCACTTGTGTAACGAACTCAGACGAAATCGAGGCAACAAATTTGGCTGTCAAATGCCGATCATCACGGTACACGATGTGGTTGGCCTTCTCCGCAACACAGCTTCGATCAGGACAGACCACTGAATTCATGTTGAGCACAGAGGCATTGGGCAACCCATCCACTGCCGCCACAAGCGCGTTTGCCGTTTCACCACTCTCCGATATCGACACCGAGCACGCGTTTGCCATCGAGATGAACCTATCCCGCCACGCTTGGCGACCGAGGCAGGCTGGAGCATCAAATGGCAAGACCGGCGTAGGCTGTATCAGAAATATCTTGCCTGCTGACTCGGCAATAGCGTCAAGCACCCTGCGAGTTCCCAATCTCCATTGGGCGCTACTAAAACCATACGACCCTGCCGAACCGAGAAAAACGATATCGGGCCGAATCTTATGAATCTCCTGAATGACCTCGGCACGCCAAATTCTGCATTCGGTATATTCCCGTCCAATTCGGTGATAGAAAATATCCTCATCGACGATCGGACAAGCCGATTTCGTCAGTACCAATAGCCGCCACTCCCCCCCACCATAAATCCTCGCCAGCGCAGGAAACCACTGAGCGCCAATACTGTCCCCCAGGAGCAGTACCGTACGTGGAGCATTTTCCGGGCCGAAGCGACAAAGCTTCACCTCCGCGGACTTGTACCAGTCATCGCAGCCCATCCCGTAGATGATGGGCAAATCGAAGCGAGCCTCGCGATAGCGTTGTTGTTCGGGCGCCTCCAGCCAGGCGTGTGCCCCCTGAGTCCACCAGACACTCATGGCAAGTATCGTCAGCGTTGCGGAGAACGCACTCCAGATTGCGACGCGCGGCCGCTTCCACCAACTCCAGCCGTAGCGAGCCGGTTTTTCAACCAGATAAAACGTCAGCGTCGCCAACAACAGCGACACCGCCAACAACATCGCAGCCGACAGCATGCCTCTCCGCCCTATCAGTTCGCCTCCGAGTAGCAATACCGGCCAATGCCAAAGATAAAGGGAGTACGAAATCCGACCGATCCACTGCATCGGCGGCAAGGCCAGCAACCTACCGACTCCGTGCCGTGCCGTGCCGGAGGCAAATAACAGCACCAAGGTAACTCCTACAGATGGAACGAGTGCACGCATGCCAGGATAGGGAGCAGCTTTACCCTCAAGAAACATCCCGGCAGCGAGAATCAGGAACAAGCCCGACCAAGCCAAGACATCTCTGACGCGATCGGAATCGGGAAGAAAAAGTTTCCGGCCGCTGTTGCCAAGCTGCCCTTCATTTGTCGCAGTAACCCAATAACAGATCGCGCCCAGGGCAAATTGCCATCCTCGCAAGGGCATTAGATAGAAGGACCAGCTAGGCTGAGTGCTCAAGACCGCCAAAGAAGCGGCAAAGGAAAGCACAAAGCAAACGATGCTCAGGTAGCCGAAAATCAAAAGCCAGCTTTTCTTCATATAGCGCGCAACGAGGCAAGCCAAGAGCAATAGCGGCGGCCAGAGCAAATAAAATTGTTCCTCAACCCCTAACGACCACGTATGGAGAAACAAGCTGCTTTCAGCCTCTGCGGCGAAGTAGCCAAGATTGTTGAAAGCAAAATAGAAATTGCTTACCCATGCGAGTGCCGCGGCGGCCTCTGTCGATTGCGCCAACTGCTCTGCAGGCGTTAACAGGACAGTGGCTACGGCAGCGGTCACGCTGATTACCAGCAATAGCGCGGGAAGCAATCGTCTTATCCGCCGCGCGTAGAACTCCGCGAAATTTATGGCGCCGGTCGAACGAACTTCCTGCAGCAACAAACCTGATATCAGATAGCCTGAAATGACGAAAAACAGGTCGACCCCGACAAATCCACCATTGAAGCCGGGAAGGTTAGCGTGCGCGGCAAGAACCAGCAGGATGGCGAGGGCTCGCAAGCCCTCAATATCAGTACGAAAAAGAAGCTTGGGAGACTCCGAAACTCTCACTTGGCCAGGAAGCACTTCTCTGCCTGAGCGGATGTCAAGCATCCCCTCAGGACCTCGATTGTGGTTCGATCGAGACGCGGAAGAGTTGCCACATCCAACCGCTCAAGCAATTTGCTGGCGTCAGCATTTCTTCCTTGCAGATACCTCAGTTGCGCCAGCTTGAGCAGGGTGGCTGAGTCAGTGGGGGAGATTGCCAGCGACTTGTTCAGTTCAGCCTCCGCAGCAGAAATATCGCGTGCCACCACCGCCAAATAATCGGCTAGCCACGAATGCAATATCGCTCGCACTCCGGGATGCACTGTTGCGTTCGACAACGCCGCAGCAAATAACTCTTCGACCTCCTGCCGCTCAAGGCAGAGATTCCCGGCAATCGACATTTCCTTGACACTGAGCAACACATTTCGGTCACCGGGTCCTAGTGGTCCTTTATGCAGGCGATCGGCCAACTCAACGACCCAAACCTTTTCAATTGGAACCTTCGCCTTGCAATTCAGCTGAATCAGCCCCAACCATGAGCGCTTGGCGTCGGGCGAGAGACGCCCGGCCCGTTCGTAATGGGTCCGAGCAAAAAAGTATGCCGGAACATTCCGAGAACTGATCTCGAAGTGCAAAACCAATGCGCGCCCGGCCTCGTATTGAGCGCGCGCGGATTCCGGATGATGTAGAACTTCAAACTGCGTACGCCGCAATTCGTCACCAAACTGGTGGGCACGCAGGCCCGTGACAACAGCAGAGTAAGCGAGCATTGCAACGGCCAGGGTAACCGACAGGGTTCTTTTCCAGCCCGGCGTTTGCGCCAACGTCATCAACGCCCAAGCAAGCACCAGCGCAACACCGAAAGAAGGAAGGTAATTGCGATGCTCGTGCGCGATCTCCAGCGGCAAAACAGTCGATTCAAGACCATGACCAATCAAGAACCAGAGAATGCCGAAGGAAAGCAAAGTAGCACGCCGGCGTAGCTGCCAGGCAATAGCGATCAGACAAAACAGGCCAAGTAGCGCGGGAACAGTCGTCCACGGCGCCAACAACCCTGATGACAATGCAAGGTCATCATGATAGAGGCCATAGGCACCAAGGCGAGGAAACAGGATCAGCCCGAGATATAACCACAACACTCGGCCTTCCGTAAGCACGCGCTCCGCAAGTGAGAAGCTGCGCATGTCATAGCCTGCCCACAACCATTGGCCCATGGCAAGCAGTCCGTACGCTACGCCCAGCGCAATACAGAGCCCCACACCAACGGCAAATATTTTGCCGAAACGATCAAGCTCGCCGCGCGCATCGCGACGGAAAAGCAACTCCCAAGCCAGGACAAAAAGGGGAAACAGCGCCCCCGTTTCCTTACTGAAAAACGACAAAGGAAAAAACACACTCCACGCCACGAGCAGCGACAGCCCGCCGCGAATTCCGCCGCATTGACGCCCCTTCATATGGAAGAGAAACGCCGCCAGCAAAAACAGGGCTGACAAACTGGTCATCCGCTGAACCACATACAGCACGGAGGTTATCTGTATCGGGTTCAGCAGCCAGAGCATTGTTGCAAGCCCGGCAAAAACTGGCGTCAGCCGCAAGCAGCGGGCAACGAGAAATATCAGAACCCCGGTTACAAGGTGGATGCCAAGATTGGTCACCTTATAGGCAAACGGCGACAAACCGTCGAAGAAGTAATTCAGCGCAAAGCTAATCTGCGCAATGGGCCGTCCGCCCGGCCCCGCAACGCCGGACCCCCAGGCTTCTTTCAAAGCCGCTAGCGAAAGGCTATCCAGTTTCAGCTCTTCGACATGGTGAATATTTGCCTGGTCGTCGAAGAAGAACTCACCGTCGAGTCCGGACCAATAGACAGTGGTAACGCTACAAGCACAAAAGGCAGCGACTACAGCAGATAGCAACGCTCGCCCAGACATCTGTTTCCACAGGATTAGAAGATTCCGGCGCGTGCGTTTCATGTTGATTGATTTCATGTCAACCGGCAAAGAGCCAAACGCAGGCCTCTCACTACGAAAAGGGCTAGCCCAAGATCGAACGCGCCTATACGGGACCAGAAAGATACTCGGTACGCTTCAGGAGCGTGGCCTGCAGTCCGATCAGGATTGCAATACATCACCGGTATGAAACAAAAAAACCCCGCTCACGCGGGGTTTTCCAATTAATCCTTACTTATCGGCAATTAGCCGGCAGGTACTTAGGCTCGATAGTGGTACCAACAGCCGCGGTACAAGTCCATTCAACGACCCCTGCGGCATTGGCTACACCGCGCATGACCAGCGCATCACCGTTAATTTTGCTTTCCTTGGCCGAAGCAGTAGCGGTTACCGTTGCGGTCTCAGCATCGACATACGCATAGGCCACACTGGTAACGTAAGGCGAGCTATGAGTGACGGGCATGGAGGCAGTAGCCGGCATATGCCCAAGCGTTTGGTAAGCCTCGGCAATAGCAGTTTTCGGACCCGATGCAGCGAGTACGACTTCGCTAACCTTGGAACGCACCGTGTAATCCTGATAAGCCGGCAGGGCGACAGCAGCCAGAATGCCGATAATGGCCACGACGATCATCAGTTCGATCAGGGTAAAGCCTTGTTGAACACGCTTCATTTGAATCTCCTTTAGCAAAAGGCGGGAAAAGCCGCTGAGAACAGTAACGCAGTGAGCGTGCCAGCACAACCCAATGCCAGAGAATTATTCAATTTCCATTTGTTATCAACGAACTGCAGCGGAGCAATGCATTTATACAAGAACCTGGCGATCGCCATTCAGAAAAATGTGACGAAGATTGTCAGCCGAGACAAACGATATTCGTCAACAACACCTAGAATAACTGCCCGTTCAGCTCAGCAATCAACCTGCCCCGCCCCCATGAACCCCTCCGCATACTTCCTGAACACCCCACTCCGGACGAAAACTTCGTACAAGTCCGGATCGATGTGCCCGTTGTTGCAGAAGTTCTCCAGGATCTTCAGCGCCTGCGACAGCTTCATGCCTTCCTTGTACGGGCGGTCTTTGGCAGTCAGGGCTTCGAAGATGTCGGCGATGCCCATCATGCGGGCTTGCCAGCTCATCTGCTCGCGTTTCAGGCCCTTCGGGTAGCCCTTGCCGTCCATGCGCTCGTGGTGGCCGCCAGCGTACTCGGGGACGCGCCGCAGATGCTTAGGCCAGGGCAGTTGTTCGAGCATGCGGATGGTCGCGACGATGTGGTGATTGACGGTCTGGCGCTCTGATTCGGTCAGGGTGCCGGCGCGGATGGTCAGGTTTTCCAGTTCGTCGGCGGAGAGGAAGGGGGCATCGTTGCCTTCGATGTCGCGCCAATGATAGTCGTTGCCGATACGGCGGATGCGGGCGAAGTCCTCGTCGCTCATGCGTTCGCCGCCGATATTGGCTTTGCGCAGGAAGAGGCGATCGTCGTCGCAGCGCTGGCAAAATTCGGCATAGAGCGCTTCCGCCTCGGCCCGCTCCTCGCCCCCGGCAATGCTGCGCCACAAGCGCACCTCGGCATCGCGCTTGAGCACCTCGAAACGGGTGTCGATCATGTGAATACGGTCGAAGATGGTCTGCAGCTTGGTCGCCTTGTCCACGACATGCACCGGCGTGGTCACCTTGCCGCAATCGTGCATCAGGGCGGCGATGCGCAATTCGTAGCGGTCCTTGTCGGTCAGCTTGAAATCGGCCAGCGGCCCTTCGCTGGTCGCGTCGACGGCGTCGGCCAGCATCATGGTCAGTTCCGGCACGCGCTGGCAGTGGCCGCCGGTGTAGGGCGACTTTTCGTCGATTGCCAGGTTGATCATGCTGATGAATGATTCGAACAGATCCTCCATCTGCCGGATCAACTGCTGGTTGGTCAGGGCGATGGCCGCCTGCGACGCCAGCGATTCGGCCAGGCGCTGGTCGGCCGGGGAGAATTCGACAACCTGGCCGTCGGCCGGGCGAATGGCGTTGATCAACTGGAGGACGCCGATGACCTCGCCTTCATGGTTCTTCATCGGCACGGTAAGGAAGGATTGCGAGCGATAGCCGGTGCGGTCGTCAAACTGGCAGGTACCGGAGAAGTCGAAGCCGACCGCGCCATAGGCATCGGCGATGTTGACCGTGCGCCCGTTGATCGCCGCGTAAACGGCGACCATGCAGGTGTTCGGCGTGCCGTCGCTGCGGTAGAGCGGCAGGTCGGGGAATTTGCCCGAGGTCGGCTGGCCGCTGCTGCCACCGAAGGCGACGCCCAGCGAATCGGTGCGCACGATCTCGAAATGCAGGCGCTGCCGGTCCTCGGAAAGCAGGTAGAGCGTGCCGCCATCGGCGCCGGTGATGGTCTTGGCAGCGAGCAGGATCTTTTCGAGGAGTATGGGTAGATTGCGCTCATCCGAAAGCGAGGCGCCGATGTCGTTCAGTTGTTCGAGACGGCGGAAGAGATCGTCAGTGGTTTCCATGGCCCTGGCCTTCAAATGTCGTCGCCGAGCCCGCCGACCAGCAGACTGGCCTTGAAACCGTGCTGGGCGAGCAGGAAGGCGGCGGCGGAACTGCGCCGGCCGCCCTGGCAATAGACGATGTATTCGCTGCCCTTGTCGAGCAGGCGCAGGGCATTGCGGATCTCGTTGAGCGGCAGGTTGATGGCGCCGGGCAGGCCGTTCGCGTTGAACTCGGCGGGATAGCGGACATCCAGCCAGCGAGTGGTACCGGTGGCAACACGACGCTCGGCCTCGGCGCGGTCGACGACATGCAGCAGCGGCGCCTGCAGCAGTTCGACAAAATCCGGTTTGGCCAGACGCAGCAAGCGGCCATCGGTTTTCATCAGCACCGAGGCGCTGCGTCGTCCATCGGAAAGCAGAGCTTCCTCGCCGAATGACTCGCCAGCCTTCAGTTCGGCCATACCAAGATCGGCGCCGCCGACCCGCTTGCTGACCGTGCAGCGCCCCGATTCGATCAGATAGAAGTAATCGCCGGCATCGCCCTCGCGAATGATGATCTGCCCCTGCTTGACCTTGAGCGGCTGGAAGCGCTGCATCAATTCGTGAATATGCGCCGGCGGCAGCTCGGCCAGCGCGCCGGCAGTCAGCGCCAGGGCACTGAAGGCACCGGTCATGCTGCTCCAGCGTGCGGATTCGCTGCTCCCCGGCGAGCGGCTTTCGGCAACGGCGGCCAGTTCGTCCCAAGTCATTATGATGTCGAGCAAATCGAAATCGATGCCGAGCAGGTCCACCTCCGTCACTGCCTTGCTGGCCACCGGCAGCACCGTTTTGTAGCCGATTGGCCAGTTGGCGATGTCGCAGCCACCGACCAGCAAACGCGAACTGCCGTCGGGCAGGACGATTTTCAGCTCGCCAGCAAGCAGATAGACGAGGCGGCTGGCGACCGCGCCCTGTAGTGGATCGATGCCGGCGGCACAGCGCTCGACCCGGCAAATGCGGGCCAGTTCGTCGAGACGGGCGGTGGAAAGACCACGAATCGGCGCCAGCCTGGCGAGAGTGGCGACTGAAAGCGTCATATCAGAACTCGAAAACCTGGTTGTTCTGCAGCATCTGCGGCTTGAAGTCAGCCAGACAGCGCTCGATTTCCTCCATCGTCAGCTCGATTTGACCGGGCTTCAGGTGCGTGATGTAGATGTCGCACTCGCGCTCCAGCTTCTGCAGTTCGCGCGCCAGCATGGCCGGACAGAGGTGGCGGGAGACGACGGCCAGACGCTCCTCACGGTTGGAGAAGGCGCATTCGATGATCAGGTGGCGCAGATTGTCCACCCGGTTGACCGCCCGCCAGAAGTCATTGCACGGCCCGGTGTCGCCGGAGAAGACCAGGCTGCCTTTGCCGGAATCGAGACGATAGCCAACGGCCGGCACCGTATGCTCGACCGGCAGGGCGGTGATCGTCCGCCCGCCCAGGCTGACCGGCACGCCGGGCTCGATGGCCTGGTAGCGCAGGAACGGCTGATCGGCATCCGGCACTTCTGCAAAATCGGGCCAGATGGCCCAGTTGAAGATGTGATTGCGCAGGATGGTGATCACCGCCGCCGTGGCATAAACCGTCAGCGGCTTCTGCCGGCGGTCGGCAACCGTATCGATCATCAGCGGCAGGGCGGCGATGTGGTCGAGATGGGGATGCGTCAGGAAGACATGGTCAATGCTCGCCATCTCGGCGACCGAGAGGTCGGTGAGACCAGTGCCGGCATCGATCAGGATGTCGTCGTCGACCAACAGCGATGTGGTCCGCAGGTGGCGGCCACCGATACCGCCGCTACAACCGAGTACGCGTAGCTTCATGTCTATTTGGTCAGAAAGGTGGTGGTGCCGTCCCAGTTCCCGGCAGGCGGATTCTTGCGCAGAGCGACAATCCGTTCGGTGTACAGGGTGTAGAGCCGGCGCTCGGGTGCATCCTTCTGCAGATTGTATATCTGCAATTCGGCGCCGTCCCAGTTGGCAGCCCGATACAGGCGCAGCGCCTGCTGCCACTGGCGCAGTTCGTCCTGCTCAGACGGCGAGATTGCTTCCACCGGCCCGATCGGTTCGTAGATGGTGACGGGCTCGTCCTTGCCCTTGACGCGCACCCGGTCGAGTTCCCGGAAAGCCATGTCGGGAAGCGCCTGGCGCGTCGCCTCGCCGACCACGATACCGACGCCGTATTCCTTGGTGATGCCCTCCAGACGGGAAGCCAGGTTCACGGCATCGCCCATCACCGTGTAGGCCTTGCGCACCGGTGAGCCCATGTCGCCGACGGTCATCGTGCCGCTGTTGATGCCGATGCCGATGTGCACCGGCGGCCAGCCGCGCGCCCGGAAAGGTTCGGCCAGCGCTGCCACCGCCTGCTGCATGGCCAGCGCCGTGAGCACGGCGTGGCGGGCGTGTTCGGCATCGTCCACCGGTGCGCCCCAAAAGGCCATGATGGCATCGCCGATGTACTTATCCAGGGTGCCGCGCTGGGTGCGGATGACATCGGTCATGGCGCCGAAATAGTCGTTCATCAGATAGGCCAGTTCCTTCGGCGCCATCCCCTCGGAAAGCGTGGTGAAGCTGCGGATATCGGCGAAGAGCACGGTCAGTTCTGCATTGCGCCCTTCCATGCTGTAGCTCTCGGGATTGCGCGCCATCTCGTCGACCAGTTCGGGCGGCACGTACTGGCCGAACAGTTCGGTGAACTGCCGCTTGCTGCGCGATTCGACGAAATAGCCCCAGGACATGTTCAGGGCGTAAAGCAGGATGATCAGCAGCAGCGAAGCTGCGAGCGGCAACACCAGGTTGGCTGAGGCCCACAGCCAGGCGTTGAAGGCCAGCATCGTGGCCAGGGTGGCCACGGTCAGCAGGCTGGCGCGCAGCGGCGACAACAGCGGCAGCAGCAAGACCAGCAGGCCGCCGACGAGCAGCAGCTGGATGGTTTCGATGGCCAGGGAGTAGCCGGGCTTTTCCTTGATCGTTCCGGCCAGCATGCCGGCGATCAGGTTGGCGTGAACCTCGACGCCGGGATAGGCGGCACCGACCGGCGTCGAGCGCAGATCCATCAAACCCGGCGCCGAAGTGCCGACCATCACGACACGGCCCTTGAACTGCCCGGCATCGGCCTTGCCCTGGAGCACGTCAACGGCAGAAACATAGGGAAAGCTGCGCTCGTAGCCGCGGTAGGGAATCAAAACAGCCCCCTCTTCATCGACCGGGATGCGCACCGTTCCGCGTTCACCGATGACATCCAGCCACTCCAGCTGGCCGCCGGGCTCGGGGAAGCCCGGCCTGACCTCCGTCTTGCCAAGCAGGGTACGCAACACCACCAGTGACAGGGCTTCGTAGTATTGCCCGGAGAATTCGACGATCAGCGGCACTCGCCGCGAACTGCCATCGAAATCGATGATCGGGTTGATATGTCCGCCGCCAGCTGCTGCCTGCTGCAATTCGGGAAGGTTGGCGCCATAGCCAATCCAGGAGAGAAAGGGGATGTTCTGCCCGGCAAAACTGCCGGCGGCGAAAACGGGCGGCGGCAACACGCCGGCGTGCTGCGCTGCCTGGGTGTTGGAAAAGTAGTAGCCGAGGACCACCGGCCGGTTGCGCAGGGCATCGGCGAAACGTTTGTCGTAGTCAAGTTGCGGCCGCAGTTCCGCCAGGGCGCGCTGAAATCCCGACTCATTGCGCAATTGTCGGCGCTCGAGGTCTTCCAGCACGGCCAGTCCGGAGCTCTCGTCGGGCTCGGCGAAGACGACGTCGAAGCCGACGACGGCGGCACCATAGTCATCGGTCAGGCGCTGGACCAGGTCGGCCAGCAGATCGCGGCGCCAGGGCCAGCGCCCGACTTCGCCGAGGCTGCGTTCGTCGATATCGACGATGACCACACCCGGGTCGACACTGTCGGACATGGTGAGACGCAGGCGCGCATCGTAGAGATAGGCATCAAGCGCACTGACAAAGGGAATCTGCCAGAAGCGCCCGGCGTGGCCGAGCAGGAGAAGCCCACAGAGGGCGCCGAGAACGATGCGGAGCAGGTGTTTTTTCAAGATCTCCGCTCAGCGGCGCGCGGGTTAATCAGGCCTTGAGGAAGAATTCCATCTTGATGCCGGCGATCTCGACCACGTCATGATCGCCAAGCGGGTGCGCCTGGGCATCCAGCGCCCGGCCATTGAGCAAGGGGAACTGCTTGCCCTCGACATGGGTGATGAAATAGCCGTGCGGCCGGCGCGCGATCACCGCCACCTGCAGCCCGGGCTTGCCGAGCGTCGTCAGTGTCTTGGTCAGCTCCAGCTCCTTGCCGGCGTTGGGGCCGTTGAGCAACTGGATGGCAGCGCTGGGGATGCTCGGCGCCGGCGGCGTCGGGGCAATGCCGATGTTGGAGCGGGTTGACGAGCCGGCGGTCGGCGCCAGTTCCATTTCCGTGGCGACGCGCGCCATGCCCGGACGGATCAGCGAGGTCCTCCCGAAATCGCCGCTCGGCTCGGCGGCGTCGCCGACCATGTACTTGAGGCGGTATTTGCCCAATTCGACGATATCGTTGTTGCGCAGGATGTACTTCTTGATCGGCTGGCCATTGACCAGCGTGCCATTGGTGCTGTTCAAGTCTTCAAGAAAGGAGTCCTTGAGAATGGTGACAACCACCGCGTGTTCGCCGGATATGGCCAGATTGTCGATCTGGATGTCATTGTGCGGCTTGCGGCCAATGGTCAGGCGCTCCTTGTCGAGCGCAATTTCCTTGAGCACCAGGCCATCCATCGAAAGGATCAGTTTTGCCATCTTGCCTTCCTCGTCTTACTTCAATGTGGCCAGCAGTCTCTGCCACCAGCCCCGCGGCACCGGATATTCGCCCAGCACCCGGATCAGGATCACCGAGACATTATCCCGGCCGCCGTTGTCATTGGCCAGGTGCACCAGCTGATCGGCCGCCAGTTCCAGATTACCGCCCAGCGTCTGCAGGGTCAGCTTGATCTCCTCATCCTCGACCATGTCGTTCAGGCCATCGGAACAGAGGAGAAAGATGTCGCCGGGCTGTACGTCATGCGCATGAGCCTCGACCTCCACCCACGGTTCGACACCGAGTGCCCGCGTCACCAGATTGCGGTTTTGCGAGAAGCGCGCCTCCTGCGGACTGATCATGCCATTATCAAGCTGCTCCTGCAAAAGTGAATGATCTCGGGTCAACTGTGCCAGGCGGTTGTGACGCAACCGGTACAGGCGCGAGTCGCCGACATGGGCGACATGCAGACTGTTGTCGTAAAACCAGCCGAGGACCAGCGTCGTGCCCATACCCGCATACTGCGGCTGACTCTGCGCTGCGTTGAAAATGGCCAGATTGGCGGTCGATACTTCGCTCACCAGCTGTTGCACGACGAAATCCCGGGTGTCCACAGCGGTGGCCAGGGTGGCGCAAGTCGGTATCAGGTGGGAAAAATTGCTGGCCAATAGCGTGCAGGCCATGCCGCTGGCCACTTCGCCAGCGTTGTAACCGCCCATGCCGTCGGCCAGGATGGCCAGGCCGAGGGCCGCATCGGCGAAGACGGCATCCTCGTTGTGCGAACGCACCAACCCAGGGTCAGTACGCACCACGATTTCCAGCGCCTCGGGCAGTTTCATGCCGCACCGCCAGCGGCCAGACGCGCCAGACAGCGGCGCAGGTCGGTAGCCAGGGAAGCGCTGCGTTGATAGCGGCGCTCGAGTGGCTTGGCCATGGCCTTGGCAATCACCGCCGCCACTTCCGGTGGCAGTGCCGGATTGATGGTCCGGATATCCGGCGCCGGCTCGTTGGCGATCTTGTACATCAATTGCGCCAGCGACTCGCCAGCAAAGGGCAACTGGCCGCAGCACAATTGGTAAAGGGTGACGCCCAGCGAATAGATGTCAGAGCGACCATCGATTTTCTGACCTGCCAGTTGCTCGGGCGACATGTACGATGGCGTGCCGAGCACCATGCCGGTCTTGGTGCGCGAGGAGTCGGTGATGCGGGCGATGCCGAAATCGGTGACCTTGACCTGGTCGCCGGCCGCTTCATACATGATGTTGGCTGGCTTGATGTCACGATGGACGACCTGCTGGCTGTGCGCATAGTCGAGCGCATCGGCAACGCGGGCGACGATGGAAAGCACGGTTGGCAGCGGCAGCAACGCCGACGGCTTGCCGTGCGGCACGAGGTCACGGCCCTTGAGAAACTCCATGGCGATGTAGGCGAGATCGTGTTCCTCGCCGGCATCGTACATGGTGACGATGTTGGGGTGGCTGAGCCGGCCCGCTGTTTCGGCTTCACGGAAGAAGCGTTGCTTGACGTCTTCCAGCTCGTCGGCATCAAACTCCTGGGCGAGGGCCATGGTCTTGATGGCGACGACACGGTTGATCTTCGGATCGCGCCCCAGGTAGACCACGCCCATTGCCCCCTTACCCAACTCCTTTTCCAGCTGGTAGCGGCCGAGCATCGGCTTTTCGATCTCCTCGTCAGCGGCGAGCAGGGAGGCGCCCGGACCCGAGGCATGGGCGCCGCCGAGCATCACCGTTTCCGACATCTTCTGGGCACGCGCCAGGCGCTTGTCGATGTCGCGGAAGGCCGGGTCGTGGCCGGCCATCAGACGGAACACCGCCTCGGCCTTGTTGAACTGGCGCTTGCGTTCGTAATCCAGCGCCAGGTTGTAGAGATTCTCCATCAGCCCGTCGTCAAGCGGGCACTTGCGGAATTTGTCGAAGGCCATGTCGAGCTGACCCTGCCCCTGGAAGGCAAGGCCGAGCAGGCGGTTGGACTCGGCCGAATCGAGGTCGGATTTCACCTTGCCGCGCTCGGTGGCGAGGAAGCGTTTGGTGGTCAGCAGCAGATGGCCGAGCAGCAGCAGGCTGGCGGCGGTGGCAAGCGGGATCCACAAGCTGGCGCCGAGCATCAAGCCGAAGTGCGCGGCGATCAGGCTCAGCAGCAGCACCAAAGAGGCCAGCGCCGCCGGCCCGGCACCCAACCGCGGCAGCACGAAAGCGAGATAGGCGCCGACCAGCAGCATGGCCGCCAGGCTGACCCAGACGCCCCAGGCCGGCGTCACGAAGAAATGCTCCTGGAGGATGCTCGATACGGTATGGGCAAGGATCAGCACCGGATCCATCGCCGAAGCCACCGGCGTCACCTGGGGCGCGCCGACCCCACCCGCCGTGGCGCCGATGAGGACGATCTTGCCGGCGTACTTGCCCGGCGCGATCTTGCCACTGAGCACGTCGTAGAAGGAATCGACGGCAAAGGCCGGGCGACCGTCGCGATCCTTGTAGAAGAAGGTATTCATTCGCGTTGCCGCATCGGTGGCGATGCGCAAACCGCCGAGACGCACCTCCTCGCCAACCGTCACACCGATGTCAGCCGGCCCGAGATTGAGGCTGCGTGCCACCAGCATCAGCGCCAGCGAGGGATAGAACTGGTCGTAATACTGGACGACCAGGGCCTCGCTGCGCACGCCGCCGTCAACATCGAGCAGAGTATTCAGATGGCCCAGGGACAGCGCCCGCTGCCCAAGGGATTCGATCGGCGCCTGCAGGCCGGCGGCCGGCGGCGCGAAGCCAGCACCCGGCGCCACCTCGGTCAGTTGGCTGGCAGCGACATAGGGCGGCAGCGGGCGATCAAGACGACCGAGCGGTTCGCCCAGCTCGAACAGCAGGGGCAGCACGACATTGCCGGCCCGGGCGTAACTCTCGGCCAGACGGCGGTCGGTATTCAGCGCCGACTCAGCCTCGCCCAGCAGGGCAGCGATCTCCGCGCCGGCCGGCAACGCTGGCTCCCCCTCGACCTGCGTCTGGCGGACGATTTCGAGCAAGCGGGTGATATAGATATAGCCGGGGTCGCGCTGGGCTTCGGAAAACAGCACGGTATTGCCGATCACCTTGACCTGGGCACCGGCCAGCAGGTCGGTCATCCGCGCATGCACGTCACGCGACCACTGCCAGCGGCCGATATTGGCGATGCTCTGGTCATCGATGGCAATCACCGCCACCTGCTCGCTGGGCGTCCGGCTGGAGAGCTGCATACCCACGTCGTAAGCCTTGCGCTCCAGACTCTGCAGCAGGTCTGAGCCGGCGGCAACGAGCATGACGAGCGTCAGCGCGATTCCGAGAAACCGGTCGGACTTCCAGAACGCTGTCTTCGCCATTCCCTCCCCTTGTCTGCGGCGTTCCGGACTAAACGGGCCACGCCCGCATTTTCACGCGGAGCCCCCATCGCGGTCAAACCTCATTGCAGCGGCAATTGGCAGCCCAGGCCTGCCGCTTCGGCCGCGGCGACGACGCGCAGCGCCACCGCCAGATCCTGGATGGCCATGCCCTGCGATTCGAACAGCGTGATCTCGCCGACACCGGAACGCCCGCCGTGGCGGCCGACAATGATGTCACCCAGCTCGACCAATTGACGCGGATGCAGCCGGCCCTTCTCGAGCAAGGGCAAGAGATCTCCGGCCTCGGCCAGCGCCGTCGGTACGGCATCGACGGCAATCAAACTGCAGCGACGCAGCGTTGCCTCGGACAATTCCTGGCGGATCAGCGCATTGGAGCCAGCGGCGTTGATGTGCGCGCCCTCCTCCAGCCAGTCGGCGTCGAACAAGGGCTGGCTGGCGGTCGTTACTGTGCCGACCACATCGCTGCCGCGCACGGCTTCCTCGGCACTCTCGGCCGGCACTACGGCAACGCCGGTGGCGGCGCTGAGGCGGACACAGAATTCCTGCAGCTTGTCGGCCCGCCGGCTGAACACCTTGACCCGTTCCAGTGGCAACGCTGCGCACAATGCCCGGACATGTCCCTCGGCCTGCCAGCCGGCGCCGAAGACGCCAGCGACGCTAGCATCCGGCCGCGCCAGCCAGCGCGCGGCAACGCCGCTGGCTGCGCCGGTACGCATCATGCCGAGAGTATCGGCTTCGAGTACGGCGCGCAGGCGACCGCTGGCGGCATCGAAGAGATGGATGAGGAAGCGGTTGCCGCTGCGGTTGCTGGTGTACGCCTTGTAGCCGAGCACGCCCTGGGCCGGCAAGGCGCCCTGGAGGATGTGCAGCACGGTCTGCGGCAGACGGCTGCGCGCCCGCGGGGTATCCAGCGCCTGGCCAAGCGCCAGATCGCGGTGTGCCGACTCGACGCCATCCAGCGCCATGTCCATGGTCAATACTTGCTTGACGTCGTTTTCGCTGAGAAACAGGGCCATGATCTTCTCCGGAACGATGGACGAAAAAAAGGCGGACACCAGGCCCGCCTTTCCGTTCGGGCTAGTGCCCGATTACAGCAATGCCTTCAGCAGCTTGGCCATTTCCGACGGGTTGCGCGTCACGGTGAAGCCACAGGCTTCCATGATTTCCAGCTTGGCATCAGCCGTGTCGGCACCGCCGGAGATCAACGCACCGGCGTGACCCATGCGCTTGCCAGCCGGAGCAGTGACGCCAGCGATGAAGCCGACGATCGGCTTCTTCATGTTGTCCTTGCACCACATGGCGGCTTCTGCCTCGTCCGGACCGCCGATTTCGCCGATCATGATGACGGCGTCGGTATCCGGATCGTCGTTGAAGGCCTTCATGACGTCGATGTGCTTCAGACCGTTGATCGGGTCACCACCGATACCGACGGCAGACGACTGGCCGAGACCGATTTCGGTCAGCTGGCCGACGGCTTCGTAGGTCAGGGTACCGGAACGCGACACGACGCCGATACGACCCTTGCGGTGGATGTGACCCGGCATGATGCCGATCTTCACTTCGTCCGGGGTGATCAGGCCGGGGCAGTTCGGGCCGAGCAGC
>PHCE01000023.1 GCA_002840765.1 Betaproteobacteria bacterium HGW-Betaproteobacteria-7 | reverse complement strand
TGGGGTTTACCGTGCCGTCCGCCGTTACCGTGGACGCGGTGAGCTCTTACCTCGCCGTTTCACCCTTACCTGTGCGTCTTGCGACGCCATCGGCGGTCTGTTCTCTGTTGCACTTTCCGTTGCCTTGGGTCTTGCGACTTATAGCACCCAGCCGTTAGCTGGCATCCTGCCCTGCGGAGCCCGGACTTTCCTCCCGATACCGAAGTATCCAGCGATTGCCTGGCCGACTTTCCGGGGCGGATTATACGCGGCGCCAGCGTTCAATACGGCGACAGACGATAAAGACGCAGTTCGATGCATTGCGGTTCATTGCCGTCTGCCTCACGCCGGGTTTCCAGGCGCCGCTCCGAATGCGCTAAGTCGATGGCGAAGCGGGCGCTATACAGCTGGGTAATTTCTTCCGAAACCTCGGGATCACGGTGATCGGTTTCTCCCTCTTCCGGATCTTCGGCGGTCACCAGGAAGACCGGACAGTTTTCCGGCGTCAGTCGGTGCATCTGCTCAACGTAGGCGCCGCGAGCACTCTCCGGCAGCGCCGTCAGCGCAGCTCGGTCATAAACGGCGGCGATCGGGCCGAGATGTTCCGGCGTCAGCGCGAAGAAGTCTCCGCAGTAGATGCGGATGGCACCGTGCTCCCACAGCGTCAGCGGCCCAAGTGTCGTCCGCTTCGGCGTCAGCCGCTGCTTGCGGAAGAAGTCGCGGGCGGCGACCGTGCTCAGTTCGCAGCCGATCACCTGGTGTCCCTGCTCGGCCAGCCAGACCAGATCGAGGCTGCGCCCGCACAGCGGCACAAACACCGTACCGCCCGGCGGCAGGCCGAGGCTGGACCAGTAATGGGCGAGTAGCGGATTGACCTCCGCCTGGTGAAAGGCCATCCAGCCATCGCGCCAGGACTGTTGCCAGAGTTCGTTGTCGGGGCTGCTCATCGCGGGTCCATGACCGGTAAATCCTGAGCCTAACACCGATTCGGCCGCCCTCGGCAAGGTCAGGCAAGGTCGAGCGGCAGCGCCGTGCGGTCCACGACCTTGCGCAGCACGAAACTGGTATGCACGCCAGTGACGCCCTGGATGCGGGTGATCTTGTTGAGCAGCAGGTCCTGGTAGGCATCCATGTCGCGGACGACGGCCTTCAACTGGTAATCCGATTGCTGGCCGGTTATCAGCAGGCACTCCAGCACTTCCGGGATCTCCGAGATCGTTGCTTCAAGATTGGCGAAGCGCTCCGGCGTGTGCAGGTCCATCGAGATACCGATCAGCGCCATCAGCGTCAGGCCCAGCTTCTTCGCGTCGAGTAGCGCGCGATAACCGGCGATCAGCCCGGCTTCCTCAAGCGTGCGCACGCGGCGCAGGCACGGCGACGGCGACAGGCCGATGCGGTCGGCCAACTCCTGGTTACTGATCCGGCCATCCTGCTGCAGAAGCGCCAGAATTTGCCGATCGTAGCGATCGATGCTTAATGAATTGCTCATTATTTCATAGCCACGCAATTTTCTGCCAATTGATTCGCAAATCATGCCACAAAACGCAAGCACCTGCCGCCGCCTTTTGCTTAATATTTCGCCATCGCAACAGTTTTCCGGAGTCGTCTCATGTCGCAGCAAAAAACGTCCAAGTATTCAGCCTTCCCGCCGGTCAAGCTCGTCGACCGCCAGTGGCCGAACCGCGTCATTGAGCAGGCGCCGATGTGGATGAGCACCGACCTGCGCGACGGCAACCAAGCTTTGTTCGAGCCGATGAACGCCGACAAGAAGATGCAGATGTTCAAGACGCTCTGCCAGATCGGTTTCAAGCAGATCGAGATCGCCTTCCCGTCGGCGTCGGAAACCGAGTTCGGCTTTGTCCGCCGGCTCATCGAGGAACAGCACATCCCCGACGACGTCACCATCGAAGTCCTCACCCAGGCCCGCGAACACTTGATCCGCCGGACCTTCGAGTCGCTCAAGGGCGCCAAGCAGGCCATCGTCCACGTCTATAACGCCACCTGCCCGACCTTCCGCGAATTCGTCTTCGGCATGAGCAAGGCCGAAGTCGTAACGATGGCGGTCGACGCCGTCAAATTGATCAAGACGCTCGCCGCCGAAATGCCGGAAACGAAGATCACGCTCGAATACAGCCCGGAATTGTTCACCGCCACCGAACTCGACTTCGCCAAGGAAGTCTGCGACGCGGTCACTGCCGCCTGGGGCGCGACGCCGGACAACAAGGTCATCCTCAATCTCCCGACCACGGTCGAGATCGCGACGCCGAACATCTACGCCGACCAGATCGAGTGGATGCACCGCAACCTCGAACGCCGCGACAGCGTGCTGATCAGCCTGCATCCGCACAACGACCGCGGCACCGCTGTCGCTGCCGCCGAAATGGGCCTCATGGCCGGCGCCGACCGCGTCGAGGGCTGCCTGTTCGGCAACGGCGAGCGCACGGGGAACGTCGACCTCGTCACCCTCGCCCTCAACATGCACACCCAGGGCGTCGATCCACAGCTTGATTTCTCCGACATCAACGCCGTCGCCCGCACTTTCGAACACTGTACCCAGCTCCCGATCCACCCGCGCCACCCATACGTCGGGGATCTCGTTTTCACGGCCTTCTCCGGCTCCCACCAGGACGCCATCAAGAAGGGGTTTGCCGCTCAAAAGGCGGATGAGCAGTGGGCGGTGCCCTATCTCCCGATCGACCCGGCCGACGTAGGCCGTTCCTACGATTCGGTGATCCGCGTCAACAGCCAGTCAGGCAAGGGCGGCATCGCCTACCTGATGGAGACCGAGCACGGCGTCGTCATGCCACGTCGCCTGCAGGTCGAGTTTTCCGGCGTCGTCCAGCGTCACACCGATGCCCACGGTGGCGAAGTCAGTGCCGACGACATCTGGACGCTCTTCGCCAAAACCTACATCGACACCACGCAACCGGTGCGCTATCGCGAACACCATCTCTACGAGCATGGGAGCGCCCAGGGCATCCGCCTGCAGGTCGATATCGACGGTACGCCGCACATCCTCACCGGCGAAGGCAACGGCCCGATCAATGCGGCGGTGCATGCCCTGCAGAGCGCCGGCATCAGCCTCCAGGTGCGCAGCTACGAGGAGCGCTCGATGGTACCGATCGGCGAGGATGGCAACGCCCTGGCCTGCGCCTTCATGGAAGTCGCCGGCCGGGACGGCGGTGACCGCTACGGCGTCGGCATGGACGGCAACATCGTCACCGCCTCGCTCAAGGCCCTGATCAGCGCCATCAACCGGATCGGCAGCGGCCAGGCTGGCTGCACGCTGGAGCAGGCGGCCTGTGCCGCCCGCCCCCTCGACTACGCTTGAAGCAGCGCCGACTGCAAGGCGGTGAGCAGGTTCGGCAGGCGCTCGGCCAGTACGCTGAACTGCATTTGCGCCGCCTCGCCATCGCCACGCTTGAGCGCCAGATCAAGTTCGCTGGCCAGGACATAGATGCCCGTGGCACCGACGGTGCCAGCGGCGCCCTTGAGGGCGTGAGCGATCTTTTCGGCGGCGACCAAGTCACCCTGCCGGAGCGATTCGCCGAGCTGCCGCACATCCTCTCCATGGCCATCGGCAAAGAGCTTGAGGATGCGTCGGTAACTCGCCAGCTTGCCGCGAACCAGCCGCAGGCCCGCGGCCATGTCGAGATCCGGGATGGCGGCGAGTTGCTGGCGCAGCCCCGCCTCCGGGTCCTCTTCTGCTCGCGCCACAGTTGAGGGCACTGAAAACCGGGCCGCCGCTGGGCGACCGGCGGCAGTTCCCGGCTCCGGCAGCCACTTCAGCAGCGTAGCAAACAACCGCCGGGGATCGACCGGCTTGGCGACATGATCGTTCATTCCCGCCAACGTAACGGCTAGGCGGTCATCGTCAAAGGCATTCGCCGTCATCGCCAGAATGGGGGTTTCGCCCCATCCCGGTAGGGCGCGGATGGCCCGAGTGGCATCGAGACCATCGAGATTGGGCATCTGGATGTCCATCAGCACCAGGTCGTAGTGCTGCTGCCGGGCCAGTTCGAGGGCTTCCTGGCCATCCACGGCAACATCGACGGCGAGGCCAACACCGTGCAGCAATTCCAGTGCGACCTCCCGGTTGACGGCATTGTCCTCGGCTAACAGCAGGCGCGCAGCTTGCGTGCGGGCGCGCAATTGATGTTCGGCATCGCTTGTTATCGCCTCTGTTTGCGGCACGATGCCATGGCCACGTTGCAGACGGGCGGTAAACCAGAAGGCACTGCCCTGGCCCAACGTGCTGTCGGCACCGGCTTTTCCGCCCATCATTTCAGCCAGCCGGCGCGTGATGGCTAGCCCGAGACCCGTACCGCCGTAGCGGCGCGTGGTGGAGTCATCGGCCTGGGCGAAGGGCTGGAATAGTCTGGCAAGTTGGTCCGGGTCGATGCCGATGCCGGTATCGCTGACAGTGAAACGTACCAGCAGCTCATCGCCGCTGTCTTCCAGCACTTGAGCGGCCAGCGTGATGTGGCCATGCTCGGTGAATTTGACCGCATTGCTGGCGTAGTTGAGAACAGCCTGGCGCAGGCGCATGACGTCGCCACATAGCCAGTCGGGGACTGCATCGGCATCAATGCGGATAGTCAGTCCCTTGGCGCGGGCGGCTTCACCCAGCATGGAATTGACATGATCGAGTGCGGCTGAGAGGGAAAAATCGCCGTGTTCCAGTTGCAGCTTGCCAGCCTCGATCTTTGATAGGTCGAGGATGTCGTTGATGATCGAAATCAGATGTTTGCCAGCGTCGTCAATTTTGCGCAGCCGATCCTTCTGGGCCGGCGTAGCCTCGGCACGCAACAAATGGGTGAGGCCGAGGACGGCATTCATCGGCGTGCGGATTTCGTGCGACATGTTGGCCAGGAAAGCGCTCTTGGCCTGATTGGCGGCCTCGGCGGCTTGCCTCGCTGCCTCGAGTTCCTGCGTGCGTCGTTCGACCAGTGACTGCAAATGGTGGCGATGGGCGTCAAGCTCAAGGGCGACCCGCTTCTTCTCGGTGATGTCTTCCTTGACGGCGACGTAGTGGGTAACGTTTCCATCCGCGTCGCGCAGCGGGGAAATGATGGCGTACTCGACATATTCGCTGCCATCCTTGCGCCGGTTGTAGAGTTCGCCTTGCCAGCTTCGGCCTTGCGCGAGCGCCTCCCAGAGCGCCAGATGATTCTCGCGCGGCGTCTTTCCCGAGTTCAGCATCCTCGGGTTATTGCCAATCACTTCTTCGCGGCGATATCCAGTCTGCCTCAGGAATGCTTCGTTGGCGTATTGAATCCGGGCCTCCAGATCGGTGATAAGGATGCTGCCAGGACTTTGTTCAACGGCCAGCGAGAGCTGGCGGATGCGCTCTTCGGTTTGCTTGAGCTCGGTAACATCGCGACCGAAAGCCAGGGCGCCGATGATTTTCCCGGACTCGTCGCGCTCCGGCGTAACGTAAACCTGGTGATAACGGGCCGGTTGCGAATCAAGAGGAACCCAAATTTCGAGCGAAGTCGGTTTGCCCGATTGCATCACCTGGGCAACGGCTTGCTCAATGTGAGCAAAGCGTCCGTCCGTCCATACTTCGTCTGATCGCTTGCCGATGGCAGCGGAATCAGTGTCGATGCCCAGCAGCCGGGACAACTGCTGGCTCACATAACAGATACGTTGCTCGGCGTCGTAACGGATGACATGGTCCGGGGATGCCTCGGCAAGACTGCGGAACTCCTGCTCCCGCCTGCGCAGTTCGGTTTCATGGCGCCGGCGCTCCAACTCGGCGGCAACGCGGGACGCGACCAACTGCAATGTATGCAGGATGCCGGCCTCGTCCGGCATGGACTTGTTGTCGAGTACGGCGATCAACCCGATCGGCTTGCCTGCCGAATCCCAGAGTGGTGTACCCGCGTAGCTTTCAACCCCGATGTCAGCCAGCAGGCGATCCTGGGGGAAAAGCGCCGGCAATCCGCGGGCGTAAACACAGGCGCGCTTATCAACGACATTGTCGCAGGGGGTATCCGCAAGCGCGTAGCGCATATTGGGCACGATGGCCCCATGCGCCGACAGCGCCACCGTCTCGGCGATCCCGGGCTCATCGGCCAAGCGGTCGATGATGACGTAGGCGACGTTAAGGGTTTGTGCCAAATAACCGGCCAGGGCGCTGAGGAAGTCTTGTGCCTGATCCGGATTGGCGATAAACCGGAGTATGTTTTCAAAACGCTGGCGGGCAGAGATGTCACGCGCAACGGAGATCACACAGCGGCTGTCTTCATCGGTGAAAACCGTAGCGGCAATCTCTACCGGAAAAACATGGCCATCCTTGGTCCGGTGGCGGGTCTCAAATGAAAATCCGCGACCCGCCGAGGCCAGCGTACGGATCTCGGCAAGTCTGTCGGGTGTAGCGTCGGGGTCGATATAGGCAGGCGTTTTGCCAATCAATTCCGCGCGGCTGTAGCCCAGCGTGCGACAAGCAGTGTCGTTCACGTCAATGAACGGAGCCTCATCGCTGAGCTGCTGGATATAGATGCAGTCGGCGGAGGCATTGATGGCGCGCTGGAACAAAAGCAGTTTGTGCTCGTTGCGTTTACGCTCTTCCATTTCACGCGAAAGCAGCTCGTTTTTCTCAATCAGCTCGGCTGTGCGTTCCTGAATGCGCTGTTCCAGCTCGTCGTTCAGCTTGTTCAGGCGGTCTTCTGTTTCCTGCAGACGCAGGCGGTCGAGTCCGCTCTTGGCCAGCATCTGGCCCAGCTGTGCAAAAGAACCCATGATTGACTCAATGCGCTCCTTGGGAACGACGGGGACCTTACGGATGGCAGCAAGATAAGCCTCCGTGTCGTAACCGTACTTTTTTGCTTGCTCCCGGAAACGCTCCAGATCGGGGGGTTCGTTGAAGACCTGGCCGAAATACAGGGTAGCCAGTTGCTGACCTTCCACCATGATTGGGGTGGCGTAGTCCACCAAACCGTTTTCACACTGACAGCCGACATACCCGGAGACCCCCAAGTGCTCGGCAAGGTAGCAGTCACTGGCAAGGCAGTGCTGGTTGCTCTCGGGATTGGCACGATGGAATTTACTGCAGGCTTCCTGCCAACCGGTGGCACTGATGACCTGATTGTCGGCGTCAACCAACCGGTGAAGAATGCCGGTCGCCTCGTAAAACGACTTGAGCATTTCACCAAACGCATCCAGGTCAACAAGGTCCGAAAAGTGAATGTCCATAATGATCCGTGGGGGATTCCTAAGATAGTAGCAGACTGAGATACGGCTGCCGGAGGCGCCGGTCGATGCCAGAACGGGCGCGACAGCCGGCACACTGTGGCTCTGCTACAACTGCGCGTTTGCATTCCGGCGCCTTTGCGCGTTGGCGGCCCGCCAGCCGGTGGAGAATTCGCATGCACCAGTCGCCCCCATCCTCCGTCACAGCAAGAAGAACTTCGGTCTGCTCAGCCGGTAATAAGTCCACAAGGCGGACGAGGCACGCTACGGATGCTGAATTGCCTTGCCGCCTTGACGGCAGACGCGTAGAATGCGCTGGTTAAGCCAAAAGGCTTACAAATCATCGTTTTGCCTCGCGTAAATGCCTGACTTCCCGACCGCTGCCCGCTCAGGGCGTGGCGGTACGTCGAACCAACATTTCCCGCCGCATAGCGCCGTCTGCCTGGTCGCCCGTCCGTCCCGCTCTCTTGCGGAGAAACAGGCAGCGGCCCAATTTGGGAAATACATGGTTCGCATCCAGTTCGCGATAAACCTTCAGTACGAACTCCTCTATCCCGGCACCGATTTCGTTTTCAACATCCACGCCGCCCAGACTGCCAGCCAGCGCCTGATCAGTGAACAACTGCTGATCAGTCAGCCAGTGCTGACGGCGATCCATCACCATCCGGCAACGGCTGCCCGCTATCTGCGCCTGACCGCCGGCCCCGGCCCGCTGAACATCGACTACCGGGCCACCATCGACATCGACCACCATGTCGGCGATCCGGACAAGATCGGCGAAACGCCGGTCGCCAAGCTACCGCTTTCAGTCCTCACCTACATTTACCCGAGCCGCTACTGCCAGTCCGACCGTCTCGGCCTGCTGGCGATGAACGAATTCGGCATGATGCCCAAGGGCTACCGGCGGGTTGAAGCGATCCAGGACTGGGTGCGCCGCCAGGTCACTTTCCGCTCGAACACCAGCAACTCGAACACCTCGGCCATCGACACGCTGACCGATCGCGTCGGCGTCTGCCGCGATTTCGCCCATCTGATGATTGCCCTCTGCCGCGCCCTGAGCATTCCGGCGCGCTTCACCACCGGCATCGACTACGGTGCCGACCCGGCCCTCGGGCCGACCGATTTTCATGCCTACGTCGAAGTCTTCCTCGACAATCGCTGGTACATCTTCGACCCGTCCGGCACCGCCATTCCGATGGGCTTCGTCCGCATCGGCACTGGCCGCGATGCCGCCGACGTGTCCTACGCCACCATCTTCGGCAGCGTCACCTCGCCGCCGCCGCTGATTTCGGTCAGCGCCCTTGAAGCACCCGGTCAGCCCTGGGAACAGCCGCGCCACCGGCCGGAAGCCTTGTCGACCGACGCCCTGCCGGCAAATGCCGGCTGATCAACTCATTCACAACAGGAGCAGCACACTTGGCAAAAGAAGAATTACTGGAAATGAACGGCGTCGTTGATGACGTCCTGCCCGATACCCGCTTTCGCGTGACGCTGGAAAACGGCCACCAACTGGTCGCCTACACCTCCGGCAAGATGAAGAAGAATCACATCCGCATCCTGGTCGGCGACAAGGTCACCCTCGAACTCTCGCCCTACGACCTGTCCAAGGGCCGGATCACCTTCCGTCACCTGGAAGTACGCAACGGCGCCCCGAAGCCACCGCCGCGCCGCCGCTACTAAGGCACCACCGGCTTGGCCGGCCGGAACTGCCGGATATCGTCGTAATAAGCTGGATCCTCGCTATCCGGCGTAACGCCGGGAATGCCGAGCAGCGGTAGCGGCTGGAAAGCGCGCGTGCTGGCATGCCTGCCGCTGGCGAAATCGGCGGCCAGCCTCTGGTCGATCGCTGCGTTCAGCGCTGTGCCCGCCAAGTCCAGCCACGCGTCGTCAACCGTGTACAGGATGGCTTTGGCGGTCAGGCCGCGATACGGATTGAGCAAGCGTTCATAGGTGGCATGACCGAAGATGACGAAACGCATGCCGGCCATAACGGCCTGCCGGCGGTCGACGAACAGCTCGCGCCAGCGATGGGCGCGTAGCAGATCGAGCAGCTCCGGCTGCGTCGACAGCACCACCAGGCCGCATTCATCGAAATGCGTCAGGGCATCGCGTACCTGGCCACGCTCAGCACCGGCCGGCGTCATGGCCGCCACGTGGCGCGCCGTAATGGCTTGCTTGCTGAGTGGAAAACTCAGCCAGATCAGGGCATTGAAGAAATCGTGCCAGTTGTCCGGGCGCGTCTCGACCGCGCCCTGCTCACTGATACGACATTCATAGGCCAACCCGTCGGCTGCCGGTGGCACGAAGCGGATCGGCTCGCCAGCCCCACCAAGCACCGGATGGCGGGCCAGCAGTTCGTTCAATTCGGCGGTTTCCGGCGCCGACGGCAATTGCTCCAGCCAGTGCCGCAGCGGTGCGAACAGCGGCCCGCGGCAGTGCGCCTCGGCGCTCACTCTTCGGCGTCTTCAGCGCCCGGGGCCGCTTCCTTGACGAACCGCCACTCACCCTGGCGCACGCGGAAAATACCACGCAGTTCACCCATACCCTCGACCGGCTCGGCATCGAGCTTGGCGAAACCCTCGCAGGTCTGCGTCTCGGTGGCATACAAGCGCTTGCCGACACGGACGATGAAGGCCCCCGAGGGCACCTGCCAGACTTCGACACGCGTCTTATCGGTGCCGGTACCGAGGCTGTGCCGGCGCAGACAAACCGGCATGCGCGAGACCACCAGAAACAAGTCCACCTTGCTGTCCCAGAAGTAGGGCTGCTCGCGAATCACCGACAGCACGTGCTCGCGGGTGTTATCGATCTCGTAGGTTGCCCCGTCGTTGACGCAGGCGGCGAGGAGCGGCACGGCGAGCAGCGGGAGCAGCAGATGGCG
This sequence comes from Betaproteobacteria bacterium HGW-Betaproteobacteria-7, assembly GCA_002840765.1. Taxonomy (GTDB): domain Bacteria; phylum Pseudomonadota; class Gammaproteobacteria; order Burkholderiales; family Rhodocyclaceae; genus Azonexus. The sequence goes on along the minus strand of PHCE01000023.1, from coordinate 52,181 downwards.
CAAACGCATGGCGATTTTCCTCAGCGCATTTTCCAGGACAGGGTTTCACCGGCGCGCAGCGGGACAATGCGGTCGGTGCTGATGTAGGGGTAATCGGCCGGCACCGTCCAGTTTTCCTTGACCAGCGTCAGCTTACCGGCATTGCGCGGCAGGCCGTACCAGTCCGGGCCGTGGAAGCTGGCAAAGGCTTCCAGCTTGTCCAGTGCGCCGGCCTGCTCGAAAGCTTCGGCATAAAGTTCGATAGCGGCGTAGGCGGTGTAGCAGCCGGCGCAGCCGCAGGCGGCTTCCTTGGCGCCCTTGGTGTGCGGCGCCGAATCGGTACCGAGGAAGAACTTCGGATTGCCGGAGATCGCCGCGGCAACCAGCGCCTGGCGATGGATCTCACGCTTCAACACCGGCAGGCAGTACCAGTGTGGGCGCACGCCGCCCTGGAAGATGGCGTTGCGGTTGTACAGCAGATGGTGGGCAGTGATGGTGGCGGCAACGTTGGCCGGCGAGGTGGCGACGAACTCGGCGGCATCCCGCGTGGTGATGTGCTCCATGACCACCTTCAGCTGTGGGAAGCGCTGGGTCAGCGGCAGCAGCACGGTGTCGATGAAGACTTTCTCGCGATCGAAGAGGTCGATGGCCGGGTCGGTGACTTCGCCATGCACCAGTAGTGGCAGGCCGAGGCGTTCCATCTCGGCAAGCGTGTCGTAGGCCTTGGCGATGTCGGTCAGGCCGGCATCGGAATTGGTCGTCGCTCCAGCCGGATACAGCTTCACCGCCTTGACGAAGCCAGACGCGGCGGCCTTGGCGATTTCGCTGGCCGGCGTGTTGTCGGTCAGATACAGCGTCATCAGCGGCTCGAAGCTGACACCAGCCGGCAGCGCAGCGAGGATGCGCTCGCGGTAAGCGGCAGCCTGTTCGACGGTGGTCACCGGCGGCTTCAGGTTGGGCATGACGATGGCCCGGGCGAACTGGGCGGCAGTATGAGCGAGCACCGAAGCCAAGGCTTCACCGTCGCGCAGATGCAGGTGCCAGTCGTCGGGACGGGTGATGGTCAGTTGCATGGACAAAATCTCGGGAAAATTTATTGGATTTTAGCTTTTCAGCGCCAGGGCGCGCTCATAAAGCGCGTTTTTCGCCGCCCCGGTGATCGCCGCCGCCAGTTTGGCCGCCTGCTTGACCGGCAGGCCATCGGCCAGCAGCAATTGCAGTACCCGCTCGCCTTCGCCGTCGTCGGCACCGGCCGGCGCCCCGGACACGATCAGCACGAACTCGCCACGCTGGCGGTTGGCATCGGCCTGCAGCCAGGCCAGCGCTTCGCCCAGCGGACAACTGTGGATACTCTCGAACAGCTTGGTCAGTTCGCGGGCGATGACCAGCGTGCGCTCGCCGAGCCCGGCCGCTAGCTCGGCGACGGTTTCCAGCACGCGATGCGGCGCCTCGTAGAAGACCAGGGCCGCCGGCTGCTCACGCAGGTCGGCGATGGCCTGCCGACGCTGGCCACCCTTGCTCGGCAGGAACCCGTAGAAGAGGAAATGCTCGTCAAGCAAGCCGGAAGCCGACAGCGCGGTGACCGCCGCACACGGCCCGGGCAGCGGCACAACGCGGCAGCCGGCAGCGCGTACGGCGGCAACAACGCGGGCGCCGGGATCGGAGACGCCCGGGGTGCCGGCATCGGATATCAGGGCTACCGATTCACCAGCCTGCAGCCGCTCGACGATGCGCGCCGCTGCCTCATGTTCGTTGTGCCGATGTGCCGGCAGCGTCCGTGCCGACGAGCCGAGCTGCTTGAGCAGCGGCCCGCTGTGGCGGGTGTCCTCGGCGGCGACCCAGGGCACCTGACGGAGAATTTCCTCGGCGCGGCGGGTGAGGTCGGCGAGATTCCCGAGCGGCGTCGGGACGACATACAATGCGGCGTATTCTTCTGTCATTTAATTGCAAATGCGGGCAAAGACCGACGATACCACCACGACGCGCGGCCGCGAAGCCGAAGCCGCCGCCGCCCGACATCTGGAGCAACGCGGCCTGCGCGTCATCGGGCGCAATTTTCGCATCCGCGGCGGCGAGATCGACCTCATCTGCCAGGATGGTCGGACGCTGGTTTTCGTCGAGGTACGCCTGCGCAGCCGCAGCGACTTCGGCGGCGCCGCGGCCAGCATCACCGCTGCCAAGCAAAGGCGCATCATCCTCGCCGCCCGCCACTATCTGACCGGGCGAGCAGAGTGTGACTGCCGCTTCGACTGCGTGCTGCTCGATGGCGGGCGAATCGACTGGTTGCGCGATGCGTTTACTGCTGACGCTTAGCCTGGCACTTTGCTTGTCTGCCGCCCAGGCGGAGAGCATCCGCCTGCTGCTGCAGCGCTCACCGCTGGCCGGCAGCCAGTATTACGCGGTCGGCGCCCAGTGGGAGCAGCTGCGCGTTGGCGATCGCCTCGATCTGGTACGCGAGCCGGACAATCGCCACGATCCTTACGCCGTGCGCGTCGAATGGCGTGGACATCAGCTGGGCTACGTGCCGCGGGCCGACAACCGCACTATCGCCGCCGCACTTGACGAGGGCGAACGACTGTTCGCCCGCATTGCCCAATTGAGCCGCCACCCCGATCCATGGCAACGGGTGCAGTTCGAGGTCTATATCGAGCTGTGATGTAGAATGCCCCGATCGTATTTCCCCACGCCCCCGAAAACATGGATCTGATTGCCCGCGTCGCCCAGCACTTCGAAGACAGTGTCCAAACCAAGCTGAATGCTGTCGAAGCGCTGTCGCCGCCGATCGCCGCCGCCATCGAGACACTGACCGCCAGCCTGATCAATGGCGGCAAGATCCTCGCCTGCGGCAACGGCGGCTCGGCTGCTGACGCCCAGCATTTTGCCGCCGAACTGATCGGCCGTTTCGAGGCCGAGCGCCAGGAACTGGCGGCCATCGCCCTGACCACCGACACCTCGATCCTGACCGCGGTGGCCAACGACTATTCGTTCAACCAGATCTTCGCCCGCCAGGTCCGCGGTCTCGGCCACGCCGGCGACGTCCTGCTCGCCATCTCGACGTCCGGCAACTCGGCCAATGTCATCGAGGCGATCAAGGCGGCGCACGAACACGACATGCACGTCATTGCCCTGACCGGCAAAGGCGGCGGCCTGATCGGCGAGATGCTGCGCGACGACGATATTCATCTCTGCGTACCGGCTGAACGGACGGCACGCATCCAGGAAACGCACCTGCTCGTCATCCATTGCCTGTGCGATGGTATCGACGCGCTGCTATTGGGAGTCGAATGATGCCTAAACTCAAGCTTGCCCTCGCCACCGCCGTCCTGTTCGCCGCCCTGCCTGCCCTTCAGGGTTGCATCCCGGCGCTCGTCACCGGCGCTGCTGTCGGCGCCATGTCGGCCCATGACCGGCGCTCGACCGGCACCCAGACGGATGACCAGACCATCGAGTTGAAGGCCGGTTTTCGCATTCCTGACCAGTACAAGAACTTCTCGCACGTCAATTTCACCTCCTACAACAAGCGCCTGCTGATCACCGGTGAAGTACCTAATGCCGAAGCCAAGGCGGCGATCGAAGCGCAGGCGCGCATGGTCGACGGCATCCGCGAGGTGTACAACGAGCTCGGCGTCGGCCCGATATCCTCGCTCGGCAACCGCAGCAACGACAGCTTCATCACCTCCAAGCTGAAGGCCCGCCTGGTCGATTCCAACCAGGTCTCGGCCAATCACATCAAGGTCGTCACCGAGCGCGGCATCGCCTACCTGATGGGCATCGTCAACGAGCGCGAAGCCAAGGTCGCCGTCGCTGTCGCCCGCACCACGGCCGGTGTGCTGAAGGTGGTCAACATCATGGAAGTGGTCGACGAGGGCGAAACGCAACGCATCGACAGCCAGAATCTTGGCGCCCGCAAGGCGCCAGCGCAGACGGCCCCGGTCGAGCGCCGCTGAGCGTTGAAGGCATGGCCAACGGGGGTAAGCCATGAATCTCGAAAAGGTCGTTTTCGCTTTCTTCATCGTCCTCGCGGCGACGCTCAATTTCGGTTTCTTTATCGGTGACATCGACCGCCCGGAGTTGCACCACATCTACGAATTGGCTGCCGCCCTGGTCGTCAGCCTGATCGCCACCGTGCTCAAGTTCGGTGACCGCACGCAGATCGGTGCCATTCACCTGGCCACCAGTCTGGTCGCCGACCTGCAATTGATCGCGGCGGCGATGACCTGGGGCATCGCTGTACATGTTACCGGCGAGGGTATGACGCCTTCGGTCATGTCCAGCGTCGTCTCACTGTCGGGCGGCGCGCTGTTCGCCAACATCGTCTCGGTCATCATCCTGATCGTCGAAACCGTGATGCTGCGCCGCTAGCAGCGTACCGGCCATGGTCAACAGCGCCGTTTTCATCGTCCTGCGCCGCATGCGGGCGCCGATCATCGCGCTGATCTGCCTCTATGCGGTAGCCGTGTTCGGCCTGACCCTGGTCCCCGGCATCGATACCGAAGGCCACCCGGCGCCGCCGCTCAGTTTTTTCCACGCCTTCTATTTCATCAGCTACACGGCGACCACCATCGGTTTCGGCGAAATCCCCAACGCCTTCTCCGATGCCCAACGGATGTGGGTCACCGTCTGCATCTACCTGACCGTCATCGGCTGGTCCTATGCGGTGATCACCCTGATTGCCCTGCTCCAGGACAAGGGCTTCCAGAACACGCTGACCGGCAACCGCTTTCGTCAGCGCGTCCGCCGCCTCAAGGAGCCGTTCTACCTGATCTGCGGCTGTGGCGAGACCGGCGGCCTGATCGCCCACAATTTCGACCGTCTGGGACAGGCCTTCGTCGTCATCGAAAAGGACGAACTGCGCGTCCAGGAACTCGATCTGCAGGATTTCAAGAGCGATACCCCGGCCCTCGCCGCCGATGCGCAAATTCCCGACAACCTGCTGCTGGCTGGTCTGAAACATCCGAAATGCCGCGGCGTGCTCGCCGTCACCAACGACGATCTGGCCAATCTCGGCATTGCCATCGCCGTCCGCCTGCTCAATCCGATGATCCCCGTCATCGCCCGCACCCGCAGCCATGCGGTTGCCGCCAACATGGCCTCTTTCGGCACCGACCACATCATCAATCCCTTCGATCGCTTCGCCATGCACCTGGCGGAAGCGGTGGCGACGCCGGAGCGCTTTCGCCTGGTCGAACTACTGACCAGCCTGCCCGACACCCCGGTGCCGCAACCCCATCGGCCGCCACGCGGCCACTGGATCATGTGCGGCTACGGCCGCTTCGGTCATGCTGTGGCCCGCCAACTGCAGCCGACCGGCGTCACGCTGACCGTCATCGATCCCAGCCAGGCCGATGCCGACCGTAATGTCATCGGTGACGGCACCGAGGCGCCGACCCTGCGCCAGGCGGGCATCGACACGGCGCAAGGCATCATCGCCGGCACCGACAACGACGTGAACAACCTCTCCATCGCCGTCACCGCCAAGGAATTGAAGCCCGATCTGTTCATCGTCGTGCGCCAGAACCAGGCGGCCAACACGGCGCTCTACGATGCCTTCGCCGCCGATTTCAGCATGGTGCCGAGCCGTATCGTCGCCCAGGAAAGCATCGCCATCCTGACCACGCCACTGCTCGCCCGTTTCCTCGAGCTGTTGCGCCAGCAGGACGAAAACTGGTGTCGGAGTCTGGTCGGGCGGCTGCAGGATCTGTGCGACGGCCGCACGCCGACCGTCTGGAGCATTCGCCTGAACCTTGCCGAGGCCCCGGCCGCCCGCCAGGAACTGATGTACCGGAGCGGCTTCCGGCTCGGCGACATCCTGCCCGACGCCACCGATCGTCAGCAGTTGCTGCCTGCCCTGCCGCTGCTGATCGACCGCGCCGACGAGCTGCATCTGCTGCCTGACATGGATTTCATGCTGGCCGCCGGCGACCATCTGCTGTTCGCCAGTTCCCTATCGGTACTCGACAAGCTGAAGCTGACCCTGCAGAACGCCAACGAGCTGGATTACGTGCTGGACGGCCGCGAGGATTCCGGTAGCAGCTGGATCTGGCAATGGCTGCGCCGGCGCCAGGCAGGCGGCAAGGCTTCCTGACGACTCAGGCGGCCAGCGCCCGGCGCAGGCCGCGCAGCAGGGTGCCGAGGCCGGGCAGCTTCATGTATAGCTCCTCGCCGGTATCCCAGTAGTCGCGGTGATAATCGACCTTGCCGTCGTCGGCAAAACGCAGATGCGAGACACCGCGCATGATCTGTGTCTCGCCGCGGCCCCAGAGGCGGACGCGAAAGGAAAACTCCCAGACCAGCATGGCGCCGCCGCCATCGACCACCTTGTCGGCAACGACAAAACGCGGCTCGCCCACCTGGCCGAACATGTGGCTGAAGATGCGCTGGATGGCGGCAAGGCCGCGCACCTCGTTAAAGGGATCCTTGAAGTAGGCGTCTTCACTGTAGAACTCGCCGAAGCGGGCGACGCTTTCCGGCGACAGTTCATGATAGAAGCGGATCAGCTCGTCGACATTCATTTCAGGCTCCGGTGAAGCGGCGAATCAGCGGGAAGGACCAGGCGTAGGGCAGATGGGCGAGCAGCTTGAGGACGCGCGTGAAGCGCTTGGGGAAGTGGATGTCAAAGCCGCCCTCGCCCAGGCCGTCGACCAGTTCCTGCGCCGCCTGTTCCGGGGTCAGCAGCGCCGGCATGGTGAAATCGTTCTGCGCCGTCAGCGGCGTCGCGACAAAGCCGGGGTTGATCACCCAGACACCGATGCCCTGCGGCGCCAGGTCGAAGTGCAGGCACTCGGCAAAATGGATCAGCGCCGCCTTGCCTGGCCCATAGCACAAGGCCTTGGGCAGCCCGCGATAGCCGGCAACACTGGCGACGAAGGCGATGCCGCCACCGGCCTGGAGATCGGGCAGGACCAGCGAAGCCAGGCGCATGGCGCCGTGGAAATTCACCGCCACCACCTGCTCGGCGACGGCCAGGTCGAAGTTGTCGGCGCGCATCGGCACGTAATCGCCAGCCAGATAGATGACCAGGTCAACGCCTCCCCAGGCGGCCAGCAACTGGCCGCGCGCCGCCGCCAAGCTAGCGACATCGGTGGCGTCGCATGGCAGGATCAGCGCGCCGTCAATGGCCAGCGCCTGCAGCTTGTCGGCCCGCCGCGCCGACAGCGCCAGACGGGCGCCACGTGCCGCCAGTTCGCGCGCCGTCGCGGCGCCGATGCCTGACGAGGCGCCGACCAGCCAGACGCGCTTGCCGTGCCAGTCGTTGATGCGTGGATTGAGGGCCATGAGCGGCTCAGCGCTTGACGAAGGTGAGCGTGACTTCACCGAGGTTGAAGCCCCACTTGCTCATGTAGGAGCGATTGAGCATCACCTTGTCGTCCATCAGGAACATCCAGTCATCGAAATCGACGTGATAGACCTTGCCATCGACCGGCAGCGCCAGCACGTAACGCCAGCGCAAGGCATTGCCGGCGACTTCGCCGATCGCCTCGCCGACTACGTCATCGGCCGTTCCGCGATAGCTGCCGTCGGCTTGCCGCTGCAGCGTCCACACGCGGCGTGAGGTCGTGCCATCCGACCATTTGAAATGTTCATCGAGGACGCCGGTATCGCCTTCCCACTTGGCCTCGATGACGACCTGGAAACGCTTCTGCACTTCGCCGGAACGCCCCTGGAACATGCCCCAGGCGTCGAGCGTGCCGTTCAGGTAGGTCTTCAGGTCGAGAGCGGGCTGTTCGGCGCGGTACTGCTCGACGCCGGTCGAGGCGCAACCGGCCAGGCCGAGGTAAAGGGCAACGGCACAAAGTAATTTCATTTCAGATCTCCAGGGTTTGGCGCCAGCGCCACAACAAGAGCGCCGCCAGCGCCTTGAAGGCGAGCGGCAACAGGGCATAGGCGAAGGTCAGGGCCGGCAGGGCCGCGCTGCTGCCTGGCACGTAGCCGAGCAGGCCGAGCAACGGTAGCGCCAGGCCGGCAGCCAGCGCCAGGTTGAGTTTTGCGACGAAATTCCAGACGCCGAAGCAGGCGCCGGCCTGCCCCTGGCGCTCGCCCAGATCGGCAGCGATCGCCGCCGGCAACGTCAGATCGGCGCCGAGGGCCAGACCGGACGCCAGGCAGATGGCGGCGAACGGCCACAGGTCGCCGCTGCCGAGAAGGCTGGCACTGGCGAAAGCAACAATGGAGAGCAGCATCGCCGCCAGCCACGCCGCCACCCGGCCGAAACGACCGGCAATCCTCACCCACAGCGGCAGCGAAGCGGCGCCGGCGATGAAATACAGCGCCAGCAGCGGGCCGCTGACCTGCTCCAGCTTCAGCACATCGGCGACGAAAAAGAGGAACAAGGTCGCTGGCACGGCCGCGGCGATGCCGTTGGCGACGAAGACGGCGAGCAGCCGGCGAAACGCCTGGTCGGCCATGACCCGACGCAGACTCGGCAACAGCGGCTGGGCCGGCGCGTGCACCGGCTGCCCGGCACCGACCCGGCTGAAGGTGACCAGCGCTGCCACCAGCAGCACCGGCGGCAACACCCAGGCCAGACGCCGGATGCCCTCGCCGAGATCGCTGGCCAGCAGCGCCGGCAGGGCCGCCGCGATGACCACGCCGAGCAGCCCGAAGCCCTCGCGGGCAGCGGTAAGCCGGGTGCGCAGCGCCGACGTGTTACCGACATCCGCCCCCCAGGCCTGATACGCCACCGTCGCCGCCGAGAAACCGACATAGGTCAGCGCCAGCGAACCAACCAGCCAGACGGCGGTGTGTTCGCTGGGCGGATTGAGCAGGGCGACAAAACCGACGGCAAACGGCAACAAGGCCACTGCCACCATCGTCGGCCGCGGCACCCGGTCGGCCAGCCAGCCCAGCCAGGGATCGATACCGGCATCGGCCAGGCGCGTGGCGAGCAGGATGAAACCGAGGAGCGCCAACTCCATGCCGGCTGTCTCGGCGTAGAAACGCGGGACGTGGACGTAGATCGGGAGGGCGGCGAAGGCCAGTGGGAGGCCGAGGAGGCCGTAGGAGAGGATGCGGGGGGAGGTCATGTTTTGATCTGCCCGCTTTGTGGGTTGGTGTTATTGCTTCGCTGGCGGTGGGTTCCGCCCTTGCGGGGCGTCTCACTTTCTTTTGCTTCGCCAAAAGAAAGTAAGCAAAGAAAAGGCGACCCCAGGCTACGCGGTCGGCTGCGCCGACTCCCCTGCGCTACTCGAAGGGCCGGGCGGCTGCGGAACTCGGGGCTACGCCCCTCAAACAGTCCTCGCCGAAGGCCCCCGGCCCTTCTCCGTTGCTCGGCGCTCCACATGGGGACCCCGAAAGGCGCCCGGACGCGAGCATTGGTACTTAAATCCTGCGCCCTGCCGACACGGAGGCGGGTTTCCCGGGCCCCTTGGGAGGTGCCGAGCAACGCAGGGCTGGCGGGGGAAGTCGGCTGGCGTTGTCTGAGCCGCGCAGCGGCGAGTTTAGCCAGCCGCCCGACGGACCGAGTAGCGCAGGGAAGCCCCGAAGGGGCCACCGACCCAGGGGTGGTTTTTTCTTTGGCTACTTTCTTTTTGCCATCAAAAAGAAAGTACGCCCGCCCCGCAAGGGCGGAACCCACCGCCAGCAAAGAAGAAACCCACATCACGACTTCCTCAACAAAGCTGCCCGCAACTCCGGCGCACTCGTCTTCGGATCCAGCCAGATAGCAAAAAAGCCCTCAGCAAACCCTGGATCCCCGATGGCCCCTATCAACCGCCCGTTGTGAAAGAAGCGCGCCCCCTGTGGCAGGTGCAGGCCAACGATCTGATCCTCCGGCTTCACATCGGGAAAGATGCGTTCCATCTGTTCACCCCAAAGCCTGAGCTGCCTGTCGTCGCCGACACCCAGCTGACGCATTTCCTTGACGCTGGCGTCGGCAATGGCCTTGCCGGCGATGTTGCGCTTGTAGGTCAGACGCAGGGCGAGTGGTGGCCGTTGCGGGTCTTCGCCGCCGGACCACAGGGTGGCTTCATAGACGAGGAAACCGAAGCGGCGGAAGGTGCCGGTGCCCCAGCGCGTCAAGCCGGTGGTCGGATCGGTCGAGGCGACGGCGGCGAACGGCGCCGCCAGCAAAGCCAGCAGCAGGCGGCGCCGACCGGCGGCCGGCCTAGCGATGGGCGAGTTCAAAATGGACGACATCGATGTTTCCAGCCAGGAAGCCGGCCTCGCAATAGCAAAGGTACATGCGCCAGAGGCGGCGGAAATGCTCGTCGAAGCCGAGCGCGGCGATTTGCGGCCATTTGGCCTCGAAGGCGTGACGCCATTCGGCCAGGGTCCTTGCGTAGTCTTCGCCGAAGGCGTACTCGGCATGCACGGCCAGCCCCTGGCGGGCGGCGGCGGCGCGGAAGGCGGCGCGCGACGGCAACATGCCGCCGGGGAAGACGTACTGCTGAATGAAGTCGGTGCCCTTGCGGTACTCGGCGAACAGGTCGTCACGAATGGTGATGCTCTGGATCACCGCCCGGCCGCCCGGCTTCAGTGCCTTGGCGACGGTCTTGAAGTAGGTCGGCCACCAGCGTTCGCCAACCGCCTCGAACATCTCGATGGAGACGATGTGGTCGAACTGTTCATCAGTATCGCGGTAGTCCTGCAGACGCAGGTCGGCCTGCGGCACGCGCTTCCTCGCCCATTCGAGCTGCGCCGGCGACAGGGTCAGGCCGGTAACCTGCAGGCCGTCGGCCACCGCCAATTCGGCGAAGCCACCCCAGCCGCAACCGATTTCCAGCACGCTCTGCCCGGCGTCGGCATGCAGGCGACGGAGGATGCGGCGGTACTTGGCGCGCTGCGCGGTTGCCAGGTCGCCATCATCGACGGCCCGGTACAGGGCGCTGGAGTAGCTCATCGTCGAATCCAGCCAGAGCTTGTAGAAATCGTTGCCGAGATCGTAATGGGCCATGATGTTGCGCTTGCTGCCGGCCTTGCTGTTGGCGTTCAGCCAGTGCCGCCAGCGCGCGGCCAGCAGACCGCGCCAGGAACCGTAAACCGCGCTCTTGAGGACTTCGCGATTGCGTGCCAGCAGGGTCAACACGCCAGTGATGTCGGACGAGTCCCAGTGGCCGTCAAGGTAGGCTTCGGCCAGGCCGATATCGCCACGCGCCAGCACTTGGCTGAACATGGCTTCATCATGAACATTGAGCGTCACACCGTGCTCGCCGTTGCCGAACAGGCGGCTGGAGCCGTCGGGCAGTCGGATTTCCAGCCGACCGCCGGCGAGCTTTTCGAGTAGCCGGAAGACCAGTTGGGTGTCGCGGGCGAGGCTTTCAGTGCCACGCAGGGTCAGCGTGTTGTTCATTTTGTCGGTTCCTGGGAGGGTTGAGGTGTCGCTGGCGGCTGGGCGCCGATGAAGGGCACGCCTTTCAGCCAGAGCTTCAGGGCTTGCCAGTGGATCCGGAGCATGACGCCGGCAGTGAGCAGGGGCATGCGCAGGAAGGCGGAGAGCAGGGCCGAGGTCGACCAGGCTTTCGGGCGCCCGGAGATGGAGGTCAGGAGCACTTCGCCCTCGGCATCGTCGTAATCGATGCGCACCACCGGACAGTTGCGCTGCAGATGGAAGCGGAAGCGGTAACCGCCTTCGACATCGCAGAAGGGCGACACGTGGAACTCCTTGCCGGCGCGCAGTTCCAGGCCGTCCGGCAGCGGCCGGCCGCCGTGATGCAGCAGGTAGCTGTGGCGGCCGCCGAAGGTATTGCTGACTTCAGCAAGCACGGCGATCAGTTGTCCCTCACGGTCATGACAGAACCAGAAGCTGACCGGATTGAAGACATAGCCGAGAACGCGCGGGAAACACTGGAGGATGATCTCGCCATCGGCCGGCAACCCATGCTTCAGCAATTGCTGCCGCATCCACGGCAACAGCGGGCTGCCGTCGCGTGGGCCGTGGTCCTTGTCGTGCAATGACAGCAGGTTGAAATGATTGAGCGAAAAGACGCGGTTCTGCACTGCCGCCAGACTGCTCAACGGCAGCTGCACATAGAAAACCGGGTAAACGAAGGCATTGGCCGCCGGCCGCGTGCGCCGGTGCATGACATGGCCGAGGAAGAGGCGCGGACGGGCCGGCATCATCAGACCCTTTCCAGTTGCCGGGCGATGGCAGCTTCCTCGCCCTGCCACGGCGCCCGGATACCCAGGCCATTGACCACGCGCAAGGCCGACTTCAGGCCGTCCTCGTGGAAGCCGTAGCTGCCCCAGGCGCCGGCCAGCCAGATGCCGTTCTCGCCCTGGACGCTGGCCAGCCTTTGCTGGGCGGCGATGGCCGGGCCGTCGAATATCGGGTGGGCGTAGTCGAACTCGGCGATCACCTTGGCCGGATCAGGTTCGCGCGCCGGGTTCAGGGTGACAACCACCGGCGTCGAGAAAGGCAGCGGCTGCAGCTTGTTGATCAGGTAAGACACGCCAACCGGCTGTTCGCCCGGCTCGCCGCAACCGGCGAAGTAGTTCCAGGCCGACCACAGCTTGCGGTCGCGCGGCAACAGGGCGGCATCGGTGTGCAGCAGGGCGCGATTGGGCTGGTAGCGGATGGCCGAGAGCACCTCGCGCTGGTTGTCGGTGGCGGTGAAGCCGAGGATGGCCAGGGCCTGGTCGCTGTGGCAGGCCATCACCACCTGGTCGAAATGTTCACTACCACCGGCATGGGTGACGCGCAGCCCATCGGCTTCACGGGTGACGGCACTTACCGGGCAATTGAGGCGGATGTCGTCGAGCTGTTCGGCGATCTTGCGCACGTACTCGCGGCCGCCGCCCTTCACCGTGCGCCACAGCGGCCGGTCGAAGACCTGCAGCAGGCCGTGGTTCTGACAGAAGCGGATGAAGGTGGCGAGCGGCATATCGCGCATCTGGCCGGTCGGGCAGGACCAGATGGCGGCGGCCATGGGCAGCAGGTACCAGTCGGAGAAGGCATCGGAATAGCGGCCTTCAATGAGGAAATCGCGCAGGCTGCGCTGGTTGTCAGGGTGCGAGGCCAGCCAGGCGGTGCTCTCGCGGTTGAAGCGCAGGATGTCGGAGAGCATGGCCCAGAATTGCCGGCGCACCAGATTGCGCTTCTGACCGAAGACGGTTGCCAGATTGCTGCCGGCCCACTCGAGATCGGGATTTTCCAGGCTGACAGCGAAGGACATCTCGGTCTCGACACTGTCCACACCGAGCATGGCGAACATGGCGATCAGGTTGGGATAGGTCTTTTCGTTGAAGACCAGGAAGCCGGTGTCGACCGGATGCGTCTTGCCTTCCAGCGTCACCTCGACGGTATTGGTATGGCCGCCGAGGTAGGCGCCGGCCTCGAACAGGGTCACTTCATGCCGCCGGGACAGCAGCCAGGCGCTGGCCAAACCGGAAATACCGGCGCCAACGACGGCGATGCGTTGTCTTCCGAATCGGCCGGCGGCGGAGCGGGAATAGGTATCGGGGGCATTCATGGCGGACTCCAGGGAATAGGTAACGGGTTCGTCAGCGGAGAAATTCGTCGATCTGCTTCTGCAGATCGACGTCTTCCGGCTTGGTGACGCTGCTGTAGGCGACCACCTGCGTGGCATCGCGATTGATCAGGTACTTGTGGAAGTTCCAGCGCGGCCGGCTGCCGGTGATCTTGGCCAACTGCTGGTAGAAGGCATTGGCCTCACTACCCTTGACCACCGTCTTGCCCATCATCGGGAAGTCGACGCCGTAGGTCAGGCGGCAGAAATCTGCAATCTGCTGATCGCTGCCCGGTTCCTGTTCGCCGAAGTCGTTGGACGGGAAGCCGACGACGACCAGGCCGCGATCCTTCAGTTGCGCGTAGAGCTTTTCCAGGCCCTCATATTGCGAGGTAAAACCGCAGAAACTGGCGGTGTTCACCACCAGGATCACTTTCCCCTGGTACTGGCAGAGGGACTGCGGCTTGCCGTCGACCAGGCCAGGGAAACTGTGATCGAGCAGCGCCGGGCAGGCCGCAGCGGCACCCGACGGGACGACACCCAGGGAGAGCAGCCCGGCGATTCCCAACCAGCGTTTCATTTGACTCAACATGTTCAACACTCCAGATGTTTGTCCTAGACAAATGCGTCATTTGTTCGTAAGATAGTCATCAATGTCTGGCTTGTCAACAGTTTGACCAACGTTTGTTCAGGACAAAATGAACTCCCCTCATTTCAACATCGCCGCTGTCGAACGCGATACGGGACTCTCCAAGGACGTTTTGCGCATGTGGGAACGCCGCTATGGTTTCCCCACACCCGAGCGCGACGGCAATGGCGAACGCAGCTATCCGGCAGCGCAGGTGGAACGCCTGCGCCTGATCAAGCGTTTGATGGATATGGGCCACCGGCCCGGCAAGCTACTGGCAATGCCGGCCGATGAACTGGCGGCGCTGGCGCCGCGCCGCCCGGCACCGACGGCCAGGCCGACCAGCGGTAGCGAAGACCCGGGCGAAGTGTTGGCGCTGATCAAGCAGCACGACGGCCACGGCTATCAGCAGGCCATGCTGCAGCGTCTGGCCCGCCAGGGCTTGCAAAGTTTTGTCCAGGACACCGTCGCTCCGCTCACCCAGCGCGTCGGCGAGGCATGGGAAGACGGCAGCTTTGAGGTTTTCGAGGAACACCTGTTCACCGAACTGACCAAGCGCCTGCTGCGCCAGGCCATCGCCGCCCTGCCGGGCGGCGCCGGCGGCCCGCGCATTCTGCTCACCAGCGTCCCGGACGAATCGCACGTGCTCGGCCTGCTGATGGTCGAAGCGCTGTTTTCGCTCGAGGGTGCGGAATGCATCCCGCTCGGCACGCAGATGCCGCTAATGGAAATCGGCCGTGCCGCCACTGCTCACCGTGCCGACATCGTCGCCCTGTCCTTCTCGGTGGCCTTCCCGCAACGGCAGATTCCCGGCTTGCTGCAGCAGCTGCGCCTGCTGCTCGCGCCAACGGTGGAACTCTGGGCCGGCGGTGGCGGTGTTCGGCGCGTCGCCCGCCAGGAGGGCGTACACTTGCTCCATACCCTGGACGAAGCCCTCGCCGCCCTCACCGACTGGCGCCAGGCCCACCCGACTAACTGACAAGCGCGACCGGCGCTAGCGCTTGCCTCGTTCCAGCCACTTGAACAGCACACCGTAAAAGATCTGCGGCTCCACCGGCTTGGTCAGGAAATCGTCCATGCCGGCGGCAATGGCCTGCGCCCGGTCCTCGGCAAAGGCATTGGCGGTCAGGGCCACCACCGGTAGCCGAAGCGCCAGGGGCGCGGCGCGCAGGCGGCGGGTCGCCTCGATCCCGTCCACGCAGGGCATCTGCATGTCCATCAGCACCAGGTCGTAATCCTCCTGCGCCAAGCGCTCGAGGACGATCAATCCATCCTCGGCGGTATCGACCAACAAACCAACCTCCTGAAGCAGCATCATGGTGATCTCCCGATTCACCGGTTCATCCTCAGCGAGCAGAATGCGCCGACCGGCGAAGCGGGCCCGCAGGATGGCCTCGGCATCGCCCCCGATGGCAGGGCTGTTCGGCAGCGGGAGATGGTCCGCCGGAGGCTTCGCCAGGCGCACCGTGAACCAGAAGGTGCTGCCCTGCCCGGGAACACTTTCCGCCCCCGCATCGCCGCCCATGACGCGGGCCAGCTTGCGGGTCAGGGCGAGACCGAGACCGGTGCCGCCATACTGCCGGCTGATCGAGTTGTCCGCCTGCTCGAAAGCATTGAACAAGCGGGCCAAGGTCGCCTCGTCGATACCGATACCGGTATCGCTGACCTGGCACCGGAGGAGCACCTGCCCGTCAGACGCTTCGTCAACGCGGGCGGACAGGCGAAGTTCGCCGTGCTCGGTGAATTTCACCGCATTGCTGGCGCAATTGAGCAGCGCCTGCTGGATGCGCGTCGGATCGCCGAGCAACCAGGGCAGTTCCGGCAACTGGCGGACGATGAGCAGTCCTTTCTCGTCAGCGCTTGCGCGGATGATGGAGACGACGTTGGCAAAGATCGCCGCCGGATCGAAGGCGACGTTCTCGAGCACTAGTTTCCCGGCTTCGATCTTCGACAGGTCGAGAATCTGGTTGATCACCTCCTGCAGGTGCCGGCTGGCGACCTCCTGTTTTTCCAGGCGTGCCATCTGTTCGGGCGGCAGACCGGCGCGGCGCATCAGGTGGATCATGCCGGCGATGGCATTGAGCGGCGTCCGGATTTCGTGGCTCATGTTGGCCAGAAAGGCACTCTTCGCCCGGTTCGCCGTCTCCGCCTCCTCCTTGGTCGCCGCCAGCTGGGCGGTACGCTCGTGCACCATGCATTCGAGCGAATCGCGCTGCTGCGCCAGCGCCTGCTGACGGGAGGCGACACTGTCCGCCATCTGGTTGAAAGTTCGTGCCAGTTCGGCCAGTTCATCGTGACCGCCGTCGACCACGCGACTGCCGTACTCGCCGGCCGAGAGACGCAGGGCGCTGTTGCGCAAGGCCTCGAGGCGACGCAGCACCAGACGATCGATCAGGGCGCCGATCACCAGGAAGATCAACAGGTAGACCGCCAGATTGCGCATCAGATTACTGCCCCAGCGCTGCCAGAGACTGGCCTCGAAGCGTTCGAGCGGCAAGCGGATGCTCATCACCCCCCGCAGGTCGCCGAGCTTGTAACCATAGGATTCGGCATAGGTGTCGCGGATACTCGCCGGAGCCTTTTCGCGCTCGCCATGGCAGATCAGGCAATAGGCCTCGATCCAGATCGGCGCCGTGTAGTGCACCCATCGTTGTCCGGCATCGTCCTCGATCGGCTGCATGCGCTCGGCAACCTGTGGATTGTCACGGAAGTAGCCAATCGCTGCCATCTCGAAACGATCAGCACGATTGGCCGGATTGCGCGGGCGATCCGAGACGTTGTTGAAACGATAGCCGTTATTGGTCCAATTGGCGTAGTCCGCAGAAATGCGGGACATGGCGTGGGCCGGCAGGAAGCCGATCGTCTTTTCATCGACCGCCAGGCCGCTGGCGATGAACTGCTGGTGATAGACGCGACGGGTAGCCATCAGCAAGGCGCGGATGGCGTGTACATCGAGTTCCTGCTCGATCCGTTGCTCGGCGCTGATCTCCCGCCAGGCAATGCTCAGATCGATGATCAGCACGACCAGCAGAACGCCCCCGAGCACACCCCACATCTTTTTGCGTAATTTCACCCCGCCCCCCGACGCGCTCAGCACGCCCGGTCGACTCTACTCCGGGTCGGCCAAGATTTCATGTCGTACGGATCAAATCGGCACCGATAAACCGTACGACCGGCCGATCCGCAATAAAATATCGGGCCTGCTTACGGAGTCGCCCATGACCTACGCCCCGCCTGCTTTCGAAGCCAAAATCTGCCCCCCCGAACAGCTCGTCGTTCGCGCCGCCGCCCTGGCCAGGCCACTGGTATTCACCAACGGTTGTTTCGATATCCTGCACCGCGGCCACGTGACCTATCTGGCTCAGGCTGCCGCTCTCGGGGCGACGATGGTGGTGGCGCTCAACAGTGACACCTCGGTAAAACGGCAAGGCAAGGGGGATGATCGCCCGGTCAACACGCTGGCAGACCGACTGGCGGTGATGGCGGCACTGGATTGCGTCAGCCTGGTCACCTGGTTTGATGAAGACACGCCGTTGCAGCGCATCCTCGACTGCCGGCCGGAAATCCTGGTCAAGGGGGGCGACTGGCCGGTGGAGCGCATCGTCGGCGCAGCCGAGGTTCGGGGCTGGGGCGGGACGGTGCATTCCATCCCGTTCATCCACGAAAAATCGACGACGGCGCTGCTGGAAAAAATTCGCCGGCTCTAGCCGTCCGGCTTACTGGACGATCTGGCCGCCGCGGCCGAACATAGCGAAATCAACGAAGGTCGAGCCGCTGCGGTCGCCGGTCGAAAAATCGAGTCTGTAGCCGCCGAGGTCCAGCTTGCGGATGCCGGCAACCGCCTTGCCGGCCTCGGAACCGCTGGCGGCGCCCTTGCGCAACGCGGCAACCAGCGCCCGGGCAGCGATGAAACCTTCCATCGAACGGGCACCGATATCGGGATTCTTGCTCTGCGCCTTCAGCTTCGCGTATTCGCGAACCAACGGTAGCGCCACTCGGCTTTCCATCGGCACGACGACGGAGAAGGCGAAACCACGTGCCAGATCGGGGCCGAGCTTGGCGAGCAGAACCTGAGAGTCGATGATCGAGAGCCCGTAGATCGGCGCCAGGCCGCCACCCTCGCGGTACTGGCGAACAAATTCGACCGCCGCCAACGTCGTCGCGCCAAGGAAGATCGACCCGGGACGGGCCTTCAGCATTGCCTCGACGGCGGCCTCGACCTTGGTTGTATTGCGTTCATAACCAGCGCGGGCAACCAGATCGATGCCCCATTTGCCGGCTTCGGCATCGGCCCCGGCGACAACATCGTCACCCAGCGCATCCTTCTGGAAGACCAGGCCGACGCGCTGCTGGCCGGTTTGACCGAGTTGCTGGAAGAGGCGCGCAATCTCGGCCCGGTAGCCAGCCTTGACGATGAAAATCGACGGCTTGCCAATTACCGAACTGGCGCCCGAGACCGCACCGACCAAGGGCACACCGCTACGCGCCAGCCCCCCGTCACGAACCAAGGCCTCGATATTGTTGGTACCAACACTGCCGACGAAGGCGACCGGAGCTTCGCGCTCCAGGCTTTCGCGGATGAAGCGCACGGTGGTTTCGGGATTCTGGCCATCGTCCCGGCTGACAAAACGGATCGGCGCACCATTGATGCCGCCGCCGGCATTGACGTGATCAAAGTAAAGTCGGGCGCCGGCGCCAATGGCCCGACCGGTGACCCCCTGAGGTCCAGTCAGCGGTGCGACCTGGACAACCAGCAGTTCCTTGGCAGCAACGGCCGGCTGCAGGGCAAGCAGAAAGAGCAGGGCAACAAGAGTGCGCCTGAAGTAAGAAAAGGCAGCCATGAGATTCGCTTCGGTAGATTTTGTCCGCTTCATCAGCGGACGAAAAAATATACTGGATGGATAAATAACCTCCATTATCCCTGCCAGTCGTTACCGAGCAATTACGGAAATCACCTACCCGGGCGCCGCCCGGTGCGGCGGCGCTCAGCCGCCGAGCGCCGTCTTCAGCGACTGCACTTCTTCCTGCGATTCCTCGATGATCTCGTTCAGGGTGTCGGCATCAAACAGGGTGTCGAGCATCGAGGTATCGACGGCGCCGTCGAGTTCAGCATCGCGCCAGCTGGCACTGCGATTGGCGATCTTGTTGGCGACGTAAAGCACGTCGGACAACGTCTTGATGTCGGTGATCTCGCGATCAGTCTCGTGCTCCTGGACGGCGACCAGCACCGATTCCGGCGAACCGAGGGCCGACAGCAGGGCGTGACCGATGCTGTCGTGCCAGCCGACCAGCAGGGCGTGCAGCTCAGCCTTGTCGGCGACCAGTTCCGGGAAGTTGGCAGCGCGCGACATCAGGTAGAAGACGCCCAGATCGTGCACCAGACCGGCGAACATGGCCTCGTCGCCATTGATCTTCGCCATCTTCTTGGCCAGCACGCGGCACAGCGCTGCAACGTGCGAGGTGTGCTCCCACAGCTTCTTGGACAGGTCCTCGAAGGAGTGCATCTGCTTCGACTTCAGCAACTGCTCCATGGCCACGGCGAAGGACACCGTACGCACCGCCTCCATGCCGACCCGGACGATGGCGCTCTTGACGTCGGCGATCTCGCGGCCCGAGGGATTGAGCGCCACCGAGTTCGACATGCGGATGATCTTGGTACTCATCAGCGGCTCGGCGCCAACCAGCTTGGCCAGTTGATCGACGCTCAGGTTGGGGTCCTTGAGCGCGGTACGCACCTGGAAGGTGATGTCGAGGAAAGTCGGAAAGGTGATCTCATCGCCCGACAGGTCGCGGGCGATGTCTTCGAGAACCTTGAAGGTGATGGGGTTGGCCATATTGCAATCCTGTTCGGGACGATGGTTCGAAAACACTGCGTGGCGCCCGGCCAAATGCCGGCGCCACGTAAAACCTGATCAGAACGGGATGTCGTCGCCGAGATCGTCGAACGAGGGCTTCGGCTTGTTCTTCGGCGGCGCCGGTGCGTAATCGCTCGGCTCGTCGTAGCCACCACCGCCACCGGAAGAGGCCGGAGCACCCATGCCCTGGCGACCGCCGAGCATCTGCATGACATCGCCGCGGATTTCGGTGGAGTACTTCTCCTGGCCATCCTTGTCGGTCCACTTGCGGGTACGCAAGCTGCCTTCGACATAGATCTGCGAACCCTTCTTCAAATACTGCCCGCAAACTTCAGCGGTCTTGCCAAAGAAAGAGACCCGATGCCATTCCGTCTGCTCCTTCTTCTCACCGGTTGCCTTGTCACGCCAGTTATCGGTCGTGGCAACGCTGAGGTTGCACATCGCATCACCGGAAGCCGTATACCGGACCTCAGGGTCGCGCCCCAGGTTACCGACGAGAATCACCTTATTTATCGATGCCATGCCCTTATCTCCCTCGTTCCCGTGCGCATGCCAGCATAGCCGGTGCGCTTGAATTCAAAAGACGCATTGTAATTGCCGGTGCGCCCAGCCGCCAGCATTCCTAAACAGACAACAAAAGGCCCGGCCGGAGCACTCGCTCCGCCGGGCCTCCCGGTGCATCGGCAATCAGGCAGTCGGGCGACTGCGCCAGCCCATGACGGTGTAGACGAGGATCGCCATCCCAGCCAGGCCAAGGCCGAAGACCAGAGCAATCAGGAACCAGTCAGCCGGGCCGCCAGCATCGGTGAAGCCGGACGAGGAGACGTTGGCCATCAGCACCAGGGCCAGCCCGCCGCCGACCAGACCCGCCAGTTCGGCGCGCACCAGACGCTTCGAGTTGATTGTCCGTTCCTTGAACAGCAGCGCAACGAAGGCCACCGTGCCGGCAACGATGACCAGGATCATCAACCACAGCAAGATTGGGCCGAGCATTTCCTGAAAGACAGACAGGAAGACCAGGGGATCGAGTTCTTTCATGACGTTCTCCTCAAGCGCGACCGCGCAACATGCTGACATAGGTGGGTTTCAGGGCCATGGTCTTCATCACCCAGCTGATCCAAAGTTCTTCCAGCGGGGCGATGACGCCGGGGAAGGACGGGGTCAGGTTGTCCTTGTAATCGAACTCGATCAGCATCGCCTGGCCAAGGCGGGTGATCAGCGGACAGGAGGTATAGCCGTTGTAATGCGCCGTTGATTCTTTGCCTTCGATCGTGGCCACCAGGTGATCGATAGCCACCGGCACCTGCCACTTGACGCTGGCCGCCGTCTTGCCCTTGGGCACGCCGGCGACGTCGCCAACAGCGAAGACATTGTCGAAACGCTTGTGCCGCAGGCTGTGCTTGTCCACTTCGATCCAGCCATCGTTGGCCCAGCCACCTTCCTGCCAGCGCAGCGGGCTGTTGCGCACGGAGTCCGGCGCCCGCATCGGCGGGATGACGTTGATGAAGTCGTATTGCAGTTCGACCGGGCCGATCGGCGTCTTGAAGACGGCCAGCTTCTTGCCGAGGTCGATGGACTCAAGGATACGTTCGTAATTGACCTTGACGCCGCGCTCATCGAACAGCATGCGGACCTTTTCATGGACGATCGGCACGCTGAACAAGGCCTTGTTGTTGGCGTTGTAGATGATCTCGGCCTTGCCGCGGTTGCCGCGACGACGCAGGTGATCATCGGTGATGAAGGTGTACTTCAGCGGCGCCCCGGCGCATTTCATTTCGGTGCCCGGACGCAGGAAGACGCCGACACCGCCCTTGTCGGCGAAGTCCGACATCGCCCGCCAGGTGGCTTCGGCCTTGGCCGGGCTGTGATAAATGCTGCCCAGACCGTTGTTGCCGATCTGCTCGGTATCCATGCCGGGAATGGCGTCATAGTCGAGTTTGAGGCCGGTGGCGACGACCAGGAAATCGTAGGCGTACGGCTTGCCACTTTCGGTGACCACCTTGTTGCCCTCCGGATCGAACTCGACGACGCGCTCCTCGACCAGTTCGACACCGCCCGGCACATATTCGCGGGTGCTCGAGACGACATAGGACGATTGCTTGATACCGGCCGCAACCAACGTGAAACCGGGCTGATAGAAGTGCTCCTTGCGCGCGTCGATCAGGATGATCTGCGCCCCCTCCAGGCGATTGGCCAGGTAGGAAGCCGCGGCCAGACCAGCAGCGCCGGCGCCGGCGATGACGATGCGTGCCGACGACTTGATCTTCGCCGCCGCCTGCGCGCTGCCCGGCCCAAGCAGCAATGAACCGGCGCCAGCAGCGCCGAACATCAGGAACGAACGACGGCTCACGGCGGCTTTGCCGCTGTCGTCGAGAATTGTGGCCAATGCATCTTTGTACATGGTGTCTCCCCTTCTCCGATGAACGCCGAGGCGCCCGATAAAATTCATTAAATCAGCAAATTCTGATATTTGCCAACCAAAAAAAGATGCCTCCCGGCACCTCGGCAGCCGGGAACCGCAGTCCCCGGCGACTCACTCAGCGCGCGAAATACATCTTCGCCTTGTCCAGCTTGTAGCTCCACGGCAGATCGATGTTCTTCCAGCCGTTGACCACCCGCTGTCCCTTTTTCGCGCCATCGCTGGCCCGATCGCCCTCGAAGCCTTCGGTGACGCTGTACACCTTCGTGTAGCCAGCGGCCTGCAGGCGATCGGCGGCCTTGGAACTGCGATCACCGGAGCGGCAGACGAGGATCACCGGGGCGTCCTTGCCGAGGCCGAGTTCCTTCAGCCGGCGCTCAATCTCCGGCACGAAGTCCTGGTTCGGCTCCAGTTTGTACATGGTCCGCTTGTCATCCCAGTCGGTCATGATTTCCTGATGCTCGACGAAGGGCACCAGGGCATCCACATCCGTTGCCATACCGACATACATGGCTTCGGCCCGAGTGCGCACGTCGAACAGGGCGACGCCCTTGCCTTCCTTCTTCTTCATGTCGTAGGCCTGCTGCGGTGTCAGGTAGAGACCGAGCTTGGTCGCCTTGATTTCCGGCAGTTTGCTCCAGTCGGTACTGCCCGGCGCCCAGTCGGCGGCGAAGGCGGTGGCGGAAAAGGCCAGAACCAGGCCGGCCAGGGCAAATTTGACAGTTTTCATAGGGCGATCCCCGGATTGTTGTTGGCGCCGACCAATTTCGGCATGTTCAGTTCGACCGGCTTCAGCGTCTTGACGTCACGCAGGTAGCGGGCAACCAGTTCCCAGATCGGCTCGCCGGCATTCTTGCTCTCTTCCGCCACCGGCGCCCAGCCGGCGACGCGGTAATTCTTCGCCGGATCGATCAACTGGCCGCGCAGCATCATGTTCTGGATCCGGCTGCCAGCCTTGGCGGTCGGGTTGCAGGTGTATTGCAGGCCGCCAACGCGCACCATGTCGCCGCCCTGCTGATAGTAGGGATCGGGATTGAACAGGTTGTCGCAGACGTCCTCGAGGATGGTCTTGATCATCTCGCCGCTCATGCTGGTCACCGTGGTCCAGGGGTAGGTGATCGCTGTCTGGTCGAGCACGTGTTCCATCAGGATCGGCTGACCGGGCAGCAGTGAGGTGCCCCAGCGGAAGCCGGGCGAGAAGGCGATTTCGGCGTCCTTTTCCTTGATCAGCGCATCAACGATGACCTGATCGAAGGTGCCGTTGAAATTGCCGCGGCGATACAGAGTGCCTTCGGTGACTGCCAGCTTTTCATTGAGCTTGGCAAGATAGGGCGCCCGCGCCTTGTCGATCAGCGCTTGCATATCCCGGTCGGCCGGCAGCAGGTTGGCGAACACCGGCAGCAGCTTGTAGCGGTAGCCGGCGATCTTGCCGTTCCTGACGTCGAAATCGAGCACGCCGAGGTACTTGCCGTTGGAGCCGGCATTGGTCACCAGCGTCTGGCCGCCGGCATTCTTGACGACGACCGGTGCCGGCATGCCGTCATGCGTGTGGCCGCCGAGAATGGCGTCGATGCCCTTGACCCGGGAAGCCATCTTCAGATCGACGTCCATGCCGTTATGCGAGAGGACGACGACGACCTGGGCCCCCTTGGCGCGGGCTTCGTCGACGGTCTTCTGCATGTTCTCTTCCTGGATGCCGAAGCTCCAGTTCGGCGTCTGCCAACGCGGGTTGGCAATCGGCGTGTAGGGAAAGGCCTGGCCGATGATGGCCACCGGCACGCCGTTCATGTTCTTCATCACGTAGGGTTTGAACACCGGATCGCCGAAATCGGCGGTCTTGACGTTCTGGGCGACGATATCGACGACGCCGGCGAAATCCTTCTCCTCGATTTCCTTGACCCGCTCTTCGCCGTAGGTCGATTCCCAGTGCAGGGTCATGACATTGACCCCGAGCGCCTTGCAGGCATCGACCATGTCCTGGGCGTTGGACCACAGGGCGGTACCGGAACCCTGCCAGGTGTCGCCGCCGTCGAGCAGCAGCGCGCCGGGGCGATTGGCCTTCATGCGTTTGACCAGGGTCGCCAGATGGGCGAAGCCGCCGACCTTGCCATAGGTCTCGGCGGCCTTTTCAAAATTCAGATAGGTGTAGGCATGCGCCTCGAGGCTGTTCGGCTTGAAACCGAAGTGCTTGAGCAGATGCTCGCCGACCAGGTGCGGCACCTTGCCGAACTGGTCGCCGAAGCCAAGATTGACGCTCGGCTCGCGGAAATATATGGGGTTCAGCTGGGCATGGCAGTCGGTGATGTGGAGCAGGCTGACATTGCCGAACTTGGGCAGGTCGTAAAGTTTGGCGGCACCCTTCTCCGCCATGGCGAACTCGCTGTGCAGCGTCATACCGCCAGCAGCGGCAACCGCCATCACCTGAAGAAATTCGCGACGATTCATGCTCATGGTTGATCCTCGAAATCGAAAAAAGACCCGGCGGGGCTACCGCCGGGCAAATCACGCAAGTTCTATTTCTTGTTCACCGGCGAGGCCGGGTCGAACAGGAAGGCCATCAGGTGCTTCATCTGCTGCTCGGTCAGGATCTCGGCATCGCCATTGCGCGGCATGTTGCTGCAGGCATTGAAGGCCTTGGCGTTGTAGATCTTGCCCCAGGTGTACTTGATGCTCTCTTCGTTCGTGCCCCGCACCGTGGCGTACTCGAGTAGGCTCGGGCCGATGGTGCCGTAAGACACTTCGTGACGGCTCATCTGGTGGCAGTTGTAGCAACCGCCGCCGTTGTCATGCGGCGTCTTGTCCGTCCAGGTGAGACCGCGGCCACTCAAGGCAATCTTCTCGCCCTGTTTCCAGTCGCCGAAATACTTGCCGTCGGCCGGATAGCGGATGGTCTTCATCTGCTCGGCCTCGATCCGCGCAATTTCAGCCTTCGCCGGCTGCTCTTCCTGCGAGCAAGCCTTCTGGAAATCGAGCTGATACATGCGGTGCTTGGGTGCGATACCGGTGGTCTTGAAGGAGCGATCCATCATCGCCTTGAACTCGGCGTAAGTGTCTTCGCCGGCAGCCCAGGCAGATGGCAGGGCAAGCAGGAGAACGGCCAGTGTGCTGATTTTTTTCATCGTCGTCTCCTTAGCGCTTGATACCCGGGGTCACCACCTTGCCGCCATTGGCCTTGCCGGCCAGATAGACGGAGAGAGCAATGGTGACATCGGAACCGTAGATCGGCTCAGCCGTGCGTTGCTGGCGATAGCAGTCGTTCAGGCGATGCTGCATGGTCCAGAACTGACCGTTGGAGACACGATAAGCCGGCCAGCTACCCCAGCCGGCGATGGCGCCTTCGTGAGTTCGCAGGTCAGGCAGTTCCTGCATGCGAATGCGCTTGCCCTGGTCGCCGTGACAGGTGGCACAGGAAAAGTCCATCGGGCCGGTGCGATAGTAGAAAGCCAGCTTGCCCATGTCGTACATTTTCTTCATCGCCGGATTATTCAGGTCGACCTTGACCTTGTGCCCGTTCGACTCAGTGACGATGTAGGCAACCAGGGCTGCCATCTTTTCCTTCTCGCCCTTCAGCCAGCGAGCATTGACCACTTCCTTCGGATCAATGCCCTGAAGGGTTTCCATGCAGGTCATCAGGCGCGTTTCCAGGTCCTGGACCTTGCCGGTGTCCTTGAAGAACCGCGGCATCTGTGCCGAGGCGCCCTTGATGACGCCCGGACCGAGTCCGAGATCACATTTTTCGAGAGTGGCGTTTTTCGGACCGCGCTTCAACTTCCACAATTCCTCCCCCTCGGCGGCGACCAGTTCCGACGGGTTGCCGTCGGCCAGGGCCTCGCGATACTCATTGATGCCTTCCATCAGCTTGTCGCTGGTCTGGGCGCCCAATGGGGCGCTGACTGCCAGGACCGCCAGCAGACAGGCAAGCTTCTTCTGTGGGTTTTCCATAAAACTCCTCCGGTTATTGGTGTACTTCCTTGCCGGTGGACGGTCTTTGCCGTCTTGCCGGATGATCGACGGCGAACGGGGCGGTTTGCCCTGCCCGACCGTCGGTCAGCGGCGGACTCAGCCGATGGCGACTTCGTCGGTACGGCTTTCGCCCTTGTTGTCCTTCCAGCTGACGGCAACCTTGTCGCCGGTCGCGCCACCCTTGAACTTGAAGGCCAGGTAGGGGTTCTTCGAGACGGCGGTGCCGAACTCGGAGGCCAGCACGACCTTGCCATTGTGGCTAACGCTCAGTTCGGTAATGAACCAGGCTGGGATGACGGCGCCGTTGGCGTCCTTGCGCTGACCGGTTTCCATTTCATGGGCGATCAGGGCCTTGACTTCCGTAACGCCATCCTTGGCGGCGGCGCGAATACGCATGGGCTTTGTTGCCATAGTTATCTCCTTGAATTTCCGAATTGATCGATGAATCAGCCGCCGCAGCCGCCGAGGGTGACCTTGATTTCCTTGGTCGCCGTGTAGTACTTGTCGCCGGCTTTGACCAGCGCATAGACGTTCGAGGTCTGACCCATCTTGACGCGCGTCTGCACGTTGGCTTCGGTGCCCTCAGGCAGCGTGAAGCTGGCGGCCAGCGCATTCGGGTTCTTGTCGATGAGGATGGCCATCATGGTCGTTCCGGGGATGGCGGAGGTGACCCCGACTGGAACCACGGCGCCATTTTCGGCAATGTCCGGACCGGTGATCTGCACATCCTTGCTGTCGGCAGGCTGGCTGATGCCAAGCGCCTTCAGGGTATCGGCCATGCTCTTCGCATCGAAGGCGGCCTTGTTCCATTCCGCCAGGGCCATGCCCGGCTTGATCAGGCCGGCGGCAGCCAGCATGGAGAGAAGTGCGGCTCCAGAGCCGGTCTTCAGTACACTGCGACGTTGATTGTTCATAGTTGCTCCTCGTTGAGTTGGCTTACTTCGCGCCAGAAAAAATCCAGTGGACCAGTTTCTTGATGTCCGCATCGGCCAGGTGGCCGTTCGGTGGCATCGGAACCGCACCCCAGACCCCCTGCCCACCCGCCTTGACCTTGGCGACCAGACGGGACTCGGCATCGGCCTGATCCTTGTAACGGGCGACGACCTCGTTGTAGCCGGGGCCGACGATCTTGTTGTTGACGCCATGACAGGCCATGCAGCCACTCTTGGTCGCCAGT
Source organism: Betaproteobacteria bacterium HGW-Betaproteobacteria-7 (assembly GCA_002840765.1). GTDB lineage: Bacteria > Pseudomonadota > Gammaproteobacteria > Burkholderiales > Rhodocyclaceae > Azonexus. The sequence continues at coordinate 24,757 of PHCE01000023.1, read as the reverse complement.
TCCATCTCCGGACTGACTGCCGGCGCAGCTGCTGCCGCCGAGCCGTCGAGTGTGCGGGTACCGCGCACGGGGCCGAAGCTGCGGTACTGGTCGGCCAGTTCGCCATGCGCCGTGCGGGCATAGTCGGGCAGCGTCGAACCGATCTGCACTTCCGTCTTGCAGTTCTTCATGCAGGCGACGTTCTTGACGTCCGGCTTGCCGCCGTTGCCGATGCCGCCCTTCTTGGCCGGCGCCCCCGGCCACATGCCGTGGTCGGTGCTCATGCCGTAGCGGTTGGGCATCTTTTTCTGCACCTCGGCGATGTTCTGGTCGGACAGGGTGAAGTCTTCCGGCACGATCTCGGCAAGGTTGAGGAAGTAGGCGAGGATGGCGTAGACATCATCCGGCTTCAGCGACTTCGGGGCCGTCCATGGCATGGCGCGGTAGATGTAGTCCCACACCGTCGAAATCGTCGCCACCTTGGTGAAGGTGGTGCGCTGCGGAATGTCGCCGCTGACGAAACCACCGACCCGACCGTTCTTGATGTCGTCCTTGGTGGTCCCGCCGACCAGCGGCGTGAACACTTCGTTGGACTCGCCGAAGGAGCCGTGGCAGGAGGCGCACTTTTCCTCGAACAGGTCATTGCCCTTCTGGACGGTGCCCGATCCCTTGGGCAAGCCCTTGAAGTCGGCACGCACATCGATGTCCCAGGCTTTGACTTCGGCCGGCGTCGCCTGACGGCCAATGCCATAGGTGTCGAAGGCCGAGGCAGCGACGGAAGCGCCACACAGGGCGACCAGCAGAATCGATTTAGAGAACCTGGACATTCGTAATCTCCCCGCTTTCAACCACTTTCCAGGACTGGATGGCGTTGTTGTGATAGATCGACTTGGTGCCGCGCACCTTGCGCAACTGGCCGTAGGTCGGCTGCACGTAACCGGTTTCGTCGATGGCCCGCGACTGCAGGATGGCCGGCTTGCCGTCCCACTTCCAGCCGATGTTGAAACGGGTCAGTGCCTTGTTCTGCACCGGCCCTTCGATACGGGCGGTCTGCCAGTTGATGCCGCCGTCGAAGGAGACATCGACCTGCTTGATCTTGCCGCGACCCGACCAGGCGACGCCGGAGACGTTGTAGAAACCCTGGTTGAGCAGGGTCTGGCCGCCGGACGGGGAGGTGATCACCGACTTGGCTTCCTGGATCGAGGTGTACTGGCGGTGGGTACCGTCCGGCATCAGGTCGATGTAATGCACCGCCTCGTCCTTGGTGGCATAGGGTTTGTCGCCGACTTCGATGCGGCGCAGCCACTTGACCCAGGACACGCCCTGGACGCCCGGCACCACCAGGCGCAGCGGGTAGCCGTTCTCCGGCCGCAGCATTTCGCCATTCATACCGTAGGCGACAAAGACTTCGCCGTTCTCGACCATTTCCATCGGGATGGTACGGGTCATTGACGAACCGTCGGCGCCCTCGGCCAGAACGTAGCGGGCCTTCTTGTAATCAACGCCGCAGTCCTCAAGCAGGGTCTTCAGCGGCACGCCGGTGAATTCCGAGCAGGACAGCATGCCGTGCGTGTACTGCACGGTCGGCACGGCGACATTGCCCCATTCGAGGCCGGTATTGGCGCCGCACTCGATGAAGTGGATGCGCGACACCGGCGGCAGGCGCATCAGGTCGTCCATCGTGTAGACCTTCGGCTTCTTCAGGAAGGCCGGGTCGGAACCGTTGATCATCAGGCGATGGCGAGCCGGATCGACCTCGTGCCAACCCTGGTGATGACGCTCGAAATGCAGGCCGGACGGCGTGATGATGCCGAACAGACCTTGCAGCGGGCAGAACGATACCGAGGCGCCGCCGACCCGGGCCAGGCCCGGCGATTCGCGCCGCAGCAGCTGGCTTTCGAACTTCGACGGCATGCCGTAAGGGCGCGCTGCCACGGGCTGACCGAGCGTCGTCGACCATTCCGGCAGTTCCAGGATGGCCGGATCGCCTTCGGCGGCCCGCGCTGCCAGCGGCGCGGCGAGCGCTGCGCCGGCGACCATCAGGCTGCGCCGCAGGAAACTGCGGCGGCCCGCCGCGACTTCGCGAATCTGCTCTTCCGACAGGAAGTTTTCCGGTGCGGGCCGCAAACGCCCCGGCTGCTTGTCCAAGTCACTCATAAATTACTATCCCCTCCGCTTGCAGGCTTCAGTTGGTGTCTTCCGGTGTCGGCAAGCCGAACTGCTCGCCGATATCCCGACTGGCCACGGTGATGCTGACCGTCCGGCAGATATCGACGAAGTTCGGATCAACGACGCGATACAGGACCGAATTCCCGTCCCGCCGCCGGTCAACCACCCCGGCGCGATACAGGATGTTCAAATGCCGTGAAACATTGGCCTGAGTCAGGCCTATTTTTTCTACCACCTCATGGACGGGCCGCTCTTCGGCACACAGGCATGAAAGGATGCGCAGCCGCGTCGGGTCCGATAAAAGACCGAAGTAGTGCGCAACTTGCTCGAATACCCGTGCTGTCTCGTCCATGTCATTTTTTTTGATTTGAATCAGAATTCAATGTATAACTGCATGCGTATATAGTCAACAACTAATATTGGTGCGACGCAACATGCAATTTGCGGCAAAGGGCTATACCCTTGGCAGCGCGCCGAATAGCAACGAACACGATTGGCTATATGACGTCACGACATCAATTTGAGGAAGGAGATATCCCGATGAAGCTGTTCGCCCCTCTCGCGGCCCTGTGTCTGCTGGCCACCGCCAGCGTCTCGCACGCCGCCGATCCGAACCTTGGCCGCAATCTGGCCGCCACCTGTGCCAACTGCCATGGCACCAACGGCCATGCCGTCAAGGGCTCTGGCATGGATGCCCTGGCCGGCATGGAAAAAGCCAAGATCCTGCAGAAATTGGCCGACTTCAAGAGCGGCGACAAGCCCGCCTCGATCATGCATCAGATCTCCAAGGGCTATACCGATGCCCAGCTCGACCTGATCGCCACCTATTTCGCCGCGCAAAAATAAGGGAGACAACAAAATGATGCTGATGAAAAGACGCGATTTCCTGAAAGTCGGCGCGGCAGCCGGCGCCATGGCTTCCCTCTACGGCTGTGCCGGTGGCGGTAGCGCCCGCGGCCATGTGGTCGTGGTCGGCGGCGGTTACGGCGGCGCCACGGTGGCCAAGTACCTGCGCATGTGGAGCGAAGGCGGCATTCAGGTCACCCTGATCGAGCGCAACCCGACCTTCATCTCCTGCCCGATTTCCAACCTGGTCATTGGCGGCAGCAAGACCATGGAAGACATCACGGTCAGCTACGACAACCTGAAGAGCAAGTGGGGCGTCCGCGTGATCCAGGACGACGTCGTCGGCGTCGACTCGGCCAAGCGCATGGTCAAGCTGGCCAAGGGCGGCGACATGAGCTACGACCGCCTGGTGCTGTCGCCGGGTGTGGACTTCATGTTCGACCAGATTCCCGGCCTCAACAACGCCGCCGCCCAGAGCAAGATCCTGCACGCATGGAAGGCCGGCCCGCAGACCATCGCCCTGCGTCAGCAGCTGGAAGCCATGAAGGACGGCGGAACCTACGCCATCGCCATCCCCAAGGCCCCCTATCGCTGCCCGCCCGGGCCATACGAGCGCGCCTGCCTGGTCGCCAACTATTTCAAGAAGACCAAGCCGAAATCGAAGGTCGTCATCCTTGACGCCAACGAGGACGTGCAATCGAAGAAGGGCCTCTTCGTCAAAGCCTGGAACGATCTCTACAAGGGCATGATCGAATACCGCCCGAACAGTGAAGTGAAGGACGTCGACGTCGCCACCAACACGGCGGTGATGGAATTCGACAAGTTCACCGCCGACGTGCTCAACGTCGTGCCGCCGCACCGCGCTGGCGACATCGCCGCCAAGTCCGGCATCAAGCTGGTCAACAACCGCTGGGTGGACATCAACTGGCTGTCGATGGAATCGACCAGCACGCCGGGCATCCATGTCCTCGGCGACGCCATCTTCCCGGCGCCGACCATGCCCAAGTCCGGGCATATGGCCAACCAGCACGGCAAGCTGGCGGCGGCGGCGATCATCAACATGCTCTCCGGCCTTGAGCCGAATCCGGCGCCGGTGGTAATGAACACCTGCTACAGCTTCGTCGATGAAAAGAACGTCATCCACGTCGCCTCGGTGCATCAGTATGATGCCGCGACCAAGGTCGTGCAGCCGGTCAAGGGCGCTGGCGGCATCTCCGTCGCCCGCAACGAACTGGAAGGCAAGGTGGCGATGGGCTGGGCAAAGAACATCTGGGCCGACATGCTGGCCTGAGCGTTCGCCACTCCCCAAAGAAAGGTCGCATTGCGGCCTTTCTTTATTTGTGGCCATCGATCGGGGAGAACGCGTGCAGAAACTTGCAACTCTTCAGCAGTCGGCAGACTCAATGGATGCAGAATTGTCCGCCGTGTAAGAAAAAGGCTTGCTCGGCCGACAAAGACAGCAAGAACTGCACAAAGGAGACTGCCATGAATCGCCGCAACTGGATTTTCCGTATATCAGGACTACTTGCCGCCGGCGCGCTGCCGCTGGGCGGTCAGGCCGCCGGCGGCAAATTCCCGCTGAGCAAGCCCCCGCAGGAATGGCGCAAGCTGTTGCCGGCCGATGCTTTCCACGTCCTTTTTGAGGATGGTACCGAGCGCGCTGGCAGCAGCCCGCTCGATGCCGAGAAGCGGGCCGGCACCTTCGTCTGTGCCGCCTGTTTCCAGCCGCTGTTTGCCAGCGAACAGAAATACGACAGCGGTACCGGCTGGCCGAGTTTCTGGCAGCCGCTGGCCGGCGCCATCGCCACCTCGACCGACTTCAAGCTGATCTATCCGCGCACCGAGTACCACTGCACCCGCTGTGGCGGCCATCAGGGCCATGTTTTCAATGACGGCCCGCAGCCGACCGGCAAGCGCTACTGCAACAATGGCGTCGCCCTGCGTTTCGTCGTCCGTGGCGAGAAACTGCCGGAGTTGCGCACATGAAAGCCCTGTCACTGATTGCCGCTGTCCTGCTGCTGGCGGGTCAGCCCGCCGCAGCGCAAACGCCACCGGCCACCGCCACGGCGATTTTCGCTGCCGGCTGTTTCTGGTGCGTGGAAAAGGATTTCGAGGAACTGCCCGGCGTCATTTCCGCCGAATCCGGCTACACCGCCGGCAGGACGCCGAACCCCACCTATCAGGCCGTCAGCGCCGGCATGACCGAACACACGGAGGCCGTGCGCATCATCTACGACCCGGCCCGGGTCAGCTACGCCAAGCTGCTCGACCACTTCTGGCGCAATGTCGATCCGACCGTCCGCAATCGCCAGTTCTGCGACATCGGCAGCCAGTACCGCAGCGGTATCTACTGGCAGAACGAGGCTGAACGGCAAGCCGCCGAGGCCAGTCGCGCCAAGCTGCTGGCCAGCGGCCGCGTCCGCCAGATTCATACCGAAATCATCGCGGCGACGACCTTCTGGCCGGCCGAGGAGTATCACCAGGACTATTACAAGAAAAATCCGCTGCGCTACAAGATCTACCGCAGCGGCTGTGGCCGCGACGCCCGTCTGGCCGAACTATGGGGCGACCGGCCGGCGCGCTAGCACCAGCCGTTCGAGGAATCAGGCGCGGAAGCGGGCGACTTCCTGACTGATCGTTTCGGCGAGTTGCCGCAGACCGCCAGCCGTTACCGCGTTGTTGGTGGCCGCGGCATTGTTTTCCTCAGCCATCTGGGCAATGCGTTCGACGTTCTGGGCAATTTCGGTACTGGCGGCCGCCTGCTCGCGCAGGGCGACGGAGATTTCCGAAACGGCGACCAGCACCCGTTTTGACTGCACCTGCACTTCGGCAATCGTGCTGCCGGCGTGCTGCGCCTGATCGACCCCGCTGGCCACCCGATCAACGCCGCGCTTCATGCTGCTGACGGCATTCTCGGTGCCGTTCTGGATGGCACTGATCATGCTGGCGATTTCCTGGGTGGACTTGGCCGTCCGCTCGGCCAGCTTGCGCACCTCGTCGGCGACCACGGCGAAGCCGCGCCCGGCTTCGCCGGCCCGGGCTGCCTCGATGGCGGCATTGAGCGCCAGCAGGTTGGTCTGGTCGGCGATGTCCTTGATCGTACCGACGATGAAGGAAATCCGCTCCGACTGGCGCCCGAGCGCCTCGACTGCATCGGCCGTCTGATTGACGGTGTCGGCAATCTCGCGAATGTCGCCGACAACGCAGTCAACGATCCGGCTGCCCTCGGCCGCCACGGCGTCCGACTGGCGAGAGCAGTCCTGGGCGTCCTGGGCGTTACGCGAAATATGATCGACGCCGACGGTCATCTGTTCGACGGCGGCCGCCATGGTCGAGGCGGAATCGCTTTGCGCACTGGTGCTGACCGAAATCTGGTGGCTGGAGGTGGACAACGCTTCGGCCGCCGAGCGCAAGGTCACGACGTCGTTCTGGATGCGTCCGAGCATCTGCCGCAAGGCAGCCGCCATCTCGTTGAAGGCACGGCCGGCAGCATGCAGCTCATCATGGCCCTCGGTATTGAATTCGACGGTCAGATCGCCGTCGGCCAGACGGTGGGCGCCACGCGAGAAGACTTCGACGCTATGAATCACCGAATAATAGGTTCCGATGCCGAGATAGCCGACGAGCAGCATGATCAGCAGCGAAACACCAATGTTGAAAGCCAGGCTGCGCACGGCCGCCACCTTGCGCGCATTGAGTTGCTGCTCGAACTGCGGAATCAGGGTATCGAACATGATCTTGTAGCCGAGGTCGATAACCTGCGTGGTCAGCGCGAAATACTCCTGCGGCGGCGTCGTGAACTTTTCGCCAAGGATATCCTCGCGCACCAGGGTGAAGATCTTCTCGGCGCCGGCCGTGAATTCCTGCGCCGGCCCGTTTAGCGACGACTGCAAAGCCGCCTCATCGCGCATGACCTTGGCCAGGTTGGTGTTCTGCGCCCGCAGGGTGCCGGACATCTGGCTGATCAGCGCGGCGAAGTCGATGCGCATCTGCGGCGACAACTCCTTGCGGGTCAGTACGCCGGTGCCGCGCGCCCGGGTAATACCCAGAGGTTCGAGCATGGCCGGCATCTTGGTGACCAGCGTATCCATCAGATAGTAGGTATCCATCGCCGGATCGAGGGTCAGCTGCGTTTCGTCGGCCACATCGACCATGAACAGCAGCAACTGCTCGATCATTTCGGTATGTCGCTTGATGTTTTCCGGCGGCGTCCAGTTCAGGCCGTCACGCCGGATCGTCTGCCACTCCTGACCGATGCGGTTCCACACCGGCGAGGCCTTGAGGGATGGCGAAAGGACCGCCTCGGCGTCGGCGAAGGCCGTATCGACCTCCTTTTCCTTGCCGGCGCGCCCCGGCTTCATTGCCTCGTTACCGTTCAGCACACCGGAGGACAGGCCGCGGTGCTGCTGCATGAACTGGGCGACGCGATTGAGCGGCTTCAACATCTGCAGGCCGGCCAGCTCATGCTCGGCTGCGTCGATGTCACGTTTCAAGTTGAGGTAGACAGTGGCCAGCAGAACCAGCATGACAGCGGCGACAGCCGATCCCAACAGAAAAAACTTGCCGGTGTAGCGCAGGCGGTTCATCAGCACGGTCGCTGGTCGAAACAAGGATTTCATCATTACTCCCCGGGTTTTCCCCTGTTGGTCTGATTTGTCGTCGGTGAGGCTGACCTTAGCACCGAGCATAGAGGACTAATACCATTAATATCAAAAATGCCACGATCTTTCTGCCATGCGCACCGCCCTCCGCCAAGCGCCTCCGGCAAATGGTTGCGGCAAGAAAATCGGCTGGCGCGGCGCAATGAAAAATCCTTCACCAGCCATGCCAGAATCCGCATGACCTTGGTTCCGATAGCCCTACACCTTTCTCCTACCTTGCCCATGCAGGACTTCCGGCGCTTTTCCATCATCATTCCCATGCTCGACGAGGCAAACGGCATCGTGCCGCTGCTCGCCAGCCTGGCTGAATGGCGGGATGGCGGCGCCGAAATCATCGTCGTCGACGGTGGCAGCAGTGACGGAAGCCGGGAAGCCGCCGCTCCCTTGGCCAGCCTGCTGCTTACCAGCCGGCGCGGGCGGGCCCGCCAGATGAATGCCGGCGCTGACCAAGCGCAAGGCGACATCCTGCTCTTTTTGCATGCCGATACCCGCCTGCCGCCGCGAGCCCTCGAGCCCATCGCCAGCGCCATCGCCAACGGTGCCCACTGGGGCCGCTTCGACGTGCGCATCGACGGTGACTTGCGCGGCCTGCGTCTGGTCGCCTGGATGATGAACTGGCGCTCCCGGCTGACCGGCATTGCCACCGGCGACCAGGCCATTTTTGTCAGGCGCCAGGCCTTCGATCAGGTTGGCGGCTTTGCCGAATTGCCGCTGATGGAAGACATCGTGCTCTCCCGCGCCCTGCGCCGCATCGGCTGGCCGGCCTGCCTGCGCGAGCGGGTGACCACCTCCGGCCGACGCTGGCAGCAGCATGGCCTGCTACCGACCATCCTGAAAATGTGGCGCCTGCGCTGGCGCTTTTTCTGCGGTGCCCATCCTGCCGACCTGGCCCGGGAATATGGCTACCTCCCCGATGACCCGCAACCCTGAGCCGCCGCTGGCCATCGCCATCATGGCCAAGGCGCCCATCGCCGGCCTGGCCAAGACGCGCCTGATACCGCTGCTCGGCGCCGATGGCGCGGCGGAACTGCAAGGCTGGTTGCTGCAGCGGACAGTGGCCACTGCCCTGGCCGCCGACCTGGGACCGGTAAGTTTGTGGTGTACGCCGGACACCAGCCATCCGGCCTTCGTCGACTGCGGCCGTGACGGTCGCCTGTCCCTGCATCGTCAGCCGGAGGGCGACCTCGGCCAACGCATGCTGGTTGCGGCGCAAACCTCGGCCACCGCTGCCGGCGTGCTGCTGATCGGCACTGACTGTCCAATGCTTGATGCTCGGCGCCTGCGCCGGGCTGCCGCCGGCCTGCGGGAGCACGATGCCGTGCTGCTGCCGGCCGAGGATGGCGGCTATGTCCTGCTCGGTCTACGCCAGGTAGCGACGGAATTGTTCAGCGACATCAGCTGGAGTACGGACCAGGTACTGACGCAGACGCGCCACCGCCTGAGCGTCCTGGGCTGGCGCTGGAAGGAACCGGAAACCCTGTGGGATATCGACCACCCGGCCGATTACCTGCGCCTGCAGGCCATGCGGGCAACAGACAAGCGCTAGGGAAACGACAAGGGCCGCGCATGGCGGCCCCTGATTGATGGCGTCGGCGCTTTAATCCAACGTCGCGATGTACTCGGCAACGGCATGCGTCTCCAGTTCGGAGAGCTTGCTGGCGATGGTGTGCATGACCGCATTGTCGTTGGTCCGTACGCGCTTGTTGAATTGCTTGATCTGGTCCTCGATGTAGCGCGGATGCTGACCGGCCAGGCGCGGCAGTTGCGGCGTACCCAGACCCTTCTCGCCATGGCAGCTGGCACAGCTGGGCAGGCCGGAAAACTGGTTGCCGCGCTTGAAGATATAGGCGCCGACAGCCAGCAGCTCGCCATCGCGGGCGGGCCGTGGGCCGACCTTTTTCGCTTCGAAGAAGAGACCCAGGGCCTTCATCTCGGCCGGCGTCAGCTCTTCCGCCTGTGGCTTCATGGTGTCGCTCATGCGCTTGCCGGACTTGAAATCAGCCAGCTGGCGCGCGATGTATTCGGAGTGCTGGCCTGCCAGCCGGGGGAACACCGCGCTGGCCGATTCGCCTTCAATGCCGTGGCAGAGGAAACAGCGTCCGCCAACGATCTCTTCGGCACGCGCCATTTCTTCCTGTGTCGCTGCCAGCGCTGGCAGCCCCAGGCTGGCCAGCAGGCCGAACATCAGTATGGATTTGCAATTCAATTTGATACCCCTTTTATCGGTCTAGAACAGCCGTACATTATTAAATAGTAATTCGCTTACACTAGGCTTTCAATCAAAGGTGCCACCACCCTTTCCGGGCAGGAAGGCGCCGCCCCCCATCCTCCATCGGGAGACAAATCTTGAACCGTCGCCACTTTCTCCATAGCGTTACCGCCCTGGCCGCCCTGACAGTGGCCGAATTCGCCCCCTGGCAGCAGGTAGGTGCCTTCGCCAAAGAACTGGATGACTTCGTCCGCGGCCCGGCGGTCAAGGATCATCCGTTGCGCCAATTGTCCAAGCACGTCTGGATGATCTATTCGCCCGACGGTTTTCCGACCCCGGAAAACCAGGGGATGATGTGCAACATCACTTTCATCGATACCGCCAAGGGCCTCGTCGTCGTCGACTCCGGCGCTTCGGTGCAGATTGGCGAAATGGCCATCCGGCAGCTCAAAAAGCAGTTCGCCAAGCCGGTCATCGCCATCATCAACACGCATTATCACGGTGACCACTGGTTGGGCAACGACGCCTTCGCCACCGCCTACAAGGATGTGGCCATCCACGCCCATCCCGGCAGCATCGCCGAGATCCAGGGCCTGCAGGGCAAGATGTGGCACTCGCTGATGGAACAATGGACCAACCAGGCAACCATGGGTACGCGCATCGTGCCGCCGACGCTGCCGCTGGCGCATGGTCAGGAACTCGTTTTTGCTGACGTGACACTGCGCATGCACCATTACGGCAAGGCCCACACGCCCTACGATATCTGCGTCGAAGTCGTCGAGGACAAGCTCACCTGCGTCGGCGACCTCGCCATGGACCGGCGCATCGCCAACATGGACGACGGCTCCTACCTCGGTTCGCTGGCGGCCTACGACAGTCTGGAGAAAAACGCCGCGAGCAGCCTCTGGCTGCCCGGTCACGGCCAGCCGTCGGCGAAAGTCCTGGCCTGGAACCGCGGCCTGTTCGAAGGTATCTACCGGCCCTGCGAACAAGCGATCAAGGAAGGCCTTTCCATGGAAGAGGCCAAGGCACTGGTGCTCAAGGACCCGCGCGTCGCCAGCCGGGCCCGCGACACCAAGGGCTTCGATACCAATATCGGCAAGTACGTCAGCCTGGCCTATCTTGAGGCCGAGGCCGCCGGTTTCTGAACGCCGCCCCCGGCCAACGGTCCACACAACAATACCCCCCCAGGAGACCCCCATGCGACAGATTTCCCTCCTCACCCTGGCCCTGCTGCCGGCCATCGCCCTGGCCGAAGAGCCCTGGGGCAAGGTCGACCGGAGCAGCGCCCCGGGCCTGCACGAAAAAGCCTGCGTCAGCTGTCATGTCCGCATGTACGGCGGCGACGGCAGCAAGATGTACACCCGCGACGGTCGCATGCTGTCCACCAAGCTCGACGTACTGCAGCGCGTCGCCGCCTGCAACGCCCAGATGAGCTCCGGCTGGTTCCCCGAGGAAGAAGGCGCCGTTGCTGCCTGGCTTAACGACACCTACTACCACTTCAAGGAATGAGGGGCGGGCTCCACCACAGCCTGCTGCTCGGCGTCCTGCTTGCCAGTCAGGCCGGCGCCGCCGATCTACCGGCAGCCGCCGATCTGCGCAGCGAGGCCGCCAGCGCAGCGCGCAGCGGCCAGCCGCTGGTGGTTCTCTACAGCCGTAGCGACTGCCGCTACTGCGACAGCGTGCGTAAGGATTACCTGCAGCCCCTGCAGGCAAGCGCCGCCCATCGCGGCATTGTCGTCCGCCAGATCAACCAGGACAGCGAGCGGCCGCTACGCGACTTCCGCGGACAGGCAGCGACGCATGCCGGCATCGCCGCCGGCGAGAAGATCAGGCTGGTGCCGGTCGTCGCCTTCTACGGCCCGGATGGGCGGCAGTTGGCGCCACCCATCGTCGGCGCGCGCATCGCCGACTATTACCAGAGCTATCTCGACGAGGCGCTGGAAAAATCAGCGCAGGCCCTGCGCCGACGCTGAATCTTCAAGCGGCGACCCGCCGCTTGGGGAAGTTCATCGTCCCGGCCACCAGCAGCCAGAGCACGGCCAGGCCGGCGCAGACCAGGAACACCACGCCATCGCCGAAGCGCTGGGCGATCAGCCCGCCAAGCGCCCCACCGACAAACAGGCCGATCGCCTGCGTCGTGTTGTATACGCCCAGCGCCGCGCCCTTGGCGGCCGGCGGCGCGGTGCGCGAAACCAGAGAGGGTAACGTCGCCTCGAGAATATTGAAGGCAACGAAGAAGAACGTCAGGCTCAGGGCCAGGCCGATCAGCCCCTGGCCGAAGAAGTACAGCCCCACCTGGACCACGGCAACAAGAGCGATGGCAGCGCGGAATATCGGCCGCATGAGATCCTTCTTCTCGGCGGCGATGATCGCCGGCACCATGATGACGAAGGACACCAGCACCGCCGGCAGATAGACCTGCCAGTGCGCAGCGGCCGCCAGGCCGCCGTGGTTGATCAGGGCATGCGGCAGAACGACGAACATCGCCATCTGGATCATGTGCAGCGTGCCGATGCCGAGATTCAGTTTCAACAGATCGGGATTGCTCAGCACCTCGCGCATCGGCAGGCGCACATGGCCGGCCGGGCGCGGCACCGCCGGCACAACCTTGAGCAGGACGACGATGGCCAGCAGGGCCAGCACGCCGGTCAGCACGAACAGGCCGCCCATGCCGATCCAGCCATAGAGCAGCGGCGCACCAACCAGCGACAGGGCGAAAACGAGGCCGATCGAGGAACCGATCATCGCCATCACCTTGGTCCGGTGCTCCTCGCGCGTCAGGTCGGCGGCCAGCGCCGTGACCGCCGCCGAAATGGCACCGGCGCCCTGCAACACACGGCCGGCGATCATCCAGTACATGTCCGGCGCCCAAGCGGCGACGAAGCTGCCGATGACGAACAGCAACAGGCCGAAAACGATCACCGGTTTGCGCCCCCAGCGGTCCGATGCGATGCCGAAAGGAATCTGGAACAGCGCCTGGGTCAAACCGTAGGCGCCCAAGGCCAGGCCGACCAGGGCCAGGTCGTTGCCCCCCGGCAGGTTTGGCGCATAAACGGCGAAGACCGGCAGGATCAGGAACAGCCCGAGCATGCGCAGGCCGAAGATGGAGGCCAGCGAGGCGCCGACACGGCGCTCCTGCGGACTCATGCGATCGGTTGGGGGGGACATTTTTATAGGGTTGTTGCGTTGCAGCGAAGGCCTGAATCTTAACAGGTTTGCCCCGGCCGCCCCCGCAGCCAGACGGCGGGCCATTGCCGACGGCGACGACGGCGCCCGCCGGCAGTCGCGGCACCGGCCCGGTGCCGACCACCTTGCCATTTCCCAATTACAGCGGCATCCCTATACTCGCCACTTTTCCTGCCCCGCCGCCGACATGATGCCCGAAGCCTTCATCGCCCTCTGGAAAGACAACAAGCTGACCGAACGCGGTGGCGCCCAGGCGCACTTCGGCATCCTGCATTCCCGCTTCCACGAACTCTGGTCGCTGCGCCTTTGCACCGATCTCGGCGTCGGCAACGATCCGCGCTACACCCCGACCACTACCTTCGAAACCTTCCCCTTCCCGTCCGGCCTGACCCCGCGCGACACGGCCCCTGTCGCCGCGCAGACTTCGCCACCGTGCATGGCCGGCGAAATCGTCGCCGCCAATATCGCTGCCGCTGCCCGGCACCTGAACGAACTGCGCGAGAACTGGCTGAATCCGACCGAGTGGGTCGATTGGGTGATCACCCCGGAAGAGGAAAAAGCCGGCTTCCCCAAGCGCCCGGTGGCCAAGCCCGGCCACGAAGCCGAACTGAAGAAGCGCACCCTGACCAACCTTTACAACGCCCGCCCGGCCTGGCTCGACCTCGCCCACAAGGAACTCGACAAAGCCGTCGCCGCCGCCTACGGCTGGGCCGACTACTCTGCAGACATGCCCGACGACGAAATCCTCCGCCGCCTGCTGGCGCTGAATCTGGAACGAGCGGCAGCCTGACGCGCACATGTTGTGACAGCGTCCGTCCAAGGAATGAAAGGAAAGCTGTGAAAATCGATTACGACCCGGCGACCGATGCCCTTTACGTGCACCTTAGCGATCTGCCGATCATCGAATCCGAGCAGATCAAGCCCGGCATCGTTCTGGACTACGATGAAGACGGCAGCGTGGTCGGCATTGAAGTCCTGAGCGCCAGTAAAAACGACAACGCGCCGCCAAAACAGTCGGCCTGACCTCCTGCCAGACGCCTACTTCAGCGCCACCTGCCTGGCTTCCGTCGGCGGCACGGTGAGCTTGCCCCAGAGCTGGTAGATTTTGCCGTCGCTGCCGAAGACGGCGATCGGGCTGAAGTAGCCTAGGCGCAGGCTGCTGGTATGGAATTGCAGACTGACCGGCCCCGGACTCGGTGCACTACTGGCGGCGAACAGGCGGGCCGGTTCCAGATTGACGCTCAGGCGTACGGCGCCCGATTCGCGCGCCGGCGCCGCAATGCGAATGGCGATGCCGGGCGTTGCCGGCTCTTCGACTTGCCCATCGGCGGCCAGCGAGATGCTGGCAATCTGCCGGCAATCGCTGATGGCATCGCAGGCCAGCACATAGAACTCGTAGACCGGCGCGGCTGCCTGGGCCGACAGGGAACCGAGAGCGAACAGGAATACCGCGAAAAGCGTGCGCATGGCTGGAGTCCTTTCTGGCAATGACCGTTAGGCCGGCAAGGGGAGACGGCCGTGGGCCGTGAAAGGCAGGATGTCAGCGCGGCCGGGCAACGTCAATCAGGCCAAAGTCATATGACGAAAGCCACAAAAACACTAAATCACTGCCTGCGGCAGGCTTTCCGCCCCATCCCCAAGCTACTGGCAGCGGCAGAAAAGCCCCCTGTTTTTGCGTATAGTTGCCCCTCCCCCTACCCCGAATAAGACAGAGATGGAAACCCTCCGCATCCGCGGCGCGCGCACCCACAATTTGAAGAACATCAACCTCGATCTGCCGCGCGACCAGTTGATCGTGATTACCGGCTTGTCCGGTTCCGGCAAGTCCTCGCTGGCTTTTGACACGTTGTATGCGGAAGGCCAGCGCCGCTACGTCGAGTCGCTGTCGGCCTATGCCCGGCAGTTCCTGCAGTTGATGGAAAAGCCCGATGTCGACCTGATCGAAGGGCTATCGCCGGCCATCTCCATCGAGCAGAAGGCGACCTCGCACAATCCGCGGTCAACGGTCGGTACCGTCACCGAGATCCACGACTACCTGCGCCTGCTCTACGCCCGCGCCGGCACGCCCTATTGCCCGGAGCACAACCAGCCGCTGGCAGCGCAGACGGTGTCGCAGATGGTCGATCACGTGCTGGCGCTGCCGGCCGAGACCAAGCTGATGATCCTGGCGCCGGTGGTGGCCAACCGCAAGGGCGAGCAGGTGGAACTGTTCACCGAACTGCGCGCCCAGGGTTTTGCCCGGGTGCGCGTCGATGGCACCGTTTATGAGATCGACGACGTGCCGAAGCTGGCCAAGGCGCAGAAGCACACCGTCGATGTCGTCGTCGACCGCCTGAAGGTGCGCGATGACATGCGCCAGCGCCTGGCTGAATCCTTCGAGACAGCGCTGCGCCACGCCGAGGGGCGGGCGATGGCGCTGGAGATGGACAGTAATGTCGAGCACCTGTTCTCGGCCAAGTTCGCCTGTCCGGTGTGCTCCTACGCCTTGCAGGAACTCGAACCCCGCCTGTTTTCCTTCAACAATCCGATGGGCGCCTGCCCGAAGTGCGACGGACTCGGCGTCATCCAGTTCTTCGACCCGAAGCGCGTCGTCACCAATCCGGCCGCCTCGCTGGCCGCTGGCGCCATCCGTGGCTGGGACAAGAAGAACCAGTTCTATTTCCAGATCATCGAATCGCTGGCCGAGCATTACGGTTTCGCCGTCGATACGCCGTGGAACGAGTTACCGGAAGACATCCGCCAACTGATCCTGTACGGCTCCGGCAGCGTCGCCATCAACTTCCGCTACGCCAACGAGAAGGGCACGCGTTTCGACCGCAGCCATAGCTTCGAGGGCATCATCCCCAATCTCGAACGGCGTTACCGCGGCAGCGATTCCAACGCCGTGCGCGAGGAACTGGCCAAGTACATCAGCAATTCGACCTGCCCGACCTGCTCCGGCACCCGCCTGCGCGTCGAGGCCCGCCATGTGCGCGTCGGCACGCACACCCTGCACGAGATCAGCCGCCTGCCGCTGGGCGAGGCGCGCAATTACTTCAATACCCTGACGCTGCCCGGCCACAAGGCGCAGATCGCCGACAAGATCCTCAAGGAAATCACTGCCCGGCTGAGTTTCCTGATCAACGTCGGCCTCGACTACCTGTGCCTGGAACGCTCGGCCGAAACGCTGTCCGGCGGCGAGGCACAGCGCATCCGCCTGGCCTCGCAGATCGGCTCCGGCCTGACCGGTGTCATGTACGTGCTCGATGAACCGTCGATCGGCCTGCACCAGCGCGACAACGACCGCCTGCTGCAGACCCTGCGCAATCTGCGCGACATGGGCAACACCGTGCTCGTCGTCGAACATGACGAGGACGCCATCCGCTCGGCCGATTACGTCGTCGATATCGGCCCCGGCGCCGGCGTCCATGGCGGCTACGTGGTCGCCGCCGGCACGCCGGCCGAAGTCGCGGCCAACCCGGCCTCAATGACCGGCGACTACCTCTCCGGCCGCCGTTCCATCGCCGCCCCGGGGAAACGCCGCCAACCGAATCCGGACAAGCAGCTGCAGGTGGTTGGCGCCTATGGCAACAACCTGCGCGACGTCACGCTGGAAATTCCCGGCGGGCTGTTCACCTGCATCACCGGCGTTTCCGGCTCGGGCAAATCGACGCTGATCAACGACACGCTGTACGCCGCTGCCGCCAAGCATCTCTATGGCTCAACGACCGAACCGGCGCCGCACAAGGAGATCATCGGCCTCGACCTGTTCGACAAGGTGATCAACGTCGACCAGGCACCGATTGGCCGCACCCCGCGCTCCAACCCGGCGACCTACACCGGCCTGCTGACGCCGATCCGCGAACTGTTTTCACAGGTGCCGGAATCGCGGGTGCGCGGCTACGGTCCCGGCCGCTTCAGCTTCAACGTCAAGGGCGGGCGCTGCGAGGCCTGCCAGGGCGACGGCATGATCAAGGTCGAGATGCACTTCCTGCCCGACATCTACGTGCCCTGCGACGTCTGCCACGGCAAGCGTTACAACCGCGAGACGCTGGAAGTCCAGTACAAGGGCAAGACCATCCACGACATCCTCGGCATGACCGTCGAGCAGGCGCGCGAATTCTTCGAGCCGGTGCCGGTCATCGCCCGCAAGCTGCAGACCCTGGTGGACGTCGGCCTCTCCTACATCACCCTCGGCCAGAGCGCGACCACGCTGTCCGGCGGCGAAGCCCAGCGCGTCAAGCTGGCGCTCGAACTGTCCAAGCGCGACACCGGGCGTACCCTGTACATCCTCGACGAGCCGACCACCGGCCTGCACTTCCAGGACATCGAGCTGCTGCTCGCCGTTCTCCAGCGCCTGGCCGCACACGGCAACACCATCGTCGTTATCGAGCACAATCTGGACGTGATCAAGACTGCCGACTGGGTCGTCGACCTCGGCCCCGAAGGCGGCGCCGGCGGCGGCCGCATCCTGGCCGCCGGTCCGCCGGAACAGATCGCCAAATGCAAGGCCAGCCATACCGGCCGCTTCCTGAAATCATTGCTGGAGAAAAGGGCATGACTGCCGCTGAATATAAAGGGAAAAAAGGCCTGGTCCGGCTGTGGAACGCCCTCGGTTACTCGCGTGACGGCCTTGGCGCTGCGTGGACCAACGAAGCGGCTTTCCGCGAGGAAGTGCTGCTCGCCGCCGTAACCATCCCGCTGGCCCTCTACCTTGGCAGCAACGGCATCGAACGGGCGCTGCTGATCGGCAGCATCCTGCTCATCCTGATCGTCGAAATCCTCAACTCGGCGGTCGAGGCGGTGGTCGACAAGGCCTCGCCGGAGAAGCACGAACTGGCCAAGCGGGCCAAGGACATGGGCAGCGCCGCAGTGCTGCTCAGCCTGCTCAACGCCGCCGCCGTCTGGGCTTGCGTGCTTGTTTAGTTGTCTGCTTGCCCAGGGTTTTGAGCGAATGGCTCTACCCTCCCAGGCAACTAACAGCTAAGCAACCACCACCCGGTTGCGCCCCTGACGCTTGGCTTCGTAAAGAGCCTCGTCGGCCCGGTTGAGAGCGGTTTCCAGCGAGACTTCCGAAGCATCGGCCAGGCCCATGCTGAAGGTGACGCGGACCAGCTGACCGTCGGCCAGGCGGATGTCATGGTCGGCACTGGCGGCGCGGAAACGCTCGGCCAGCTTGGCAGCCTCGTCCACGGTGATTTCGGGAAAAATGAAGGCGAATTCTTCGCCGCCGTAACGACAGACCAGGTCCGACTGGCGTATGGACTCCTGGATCAAGAGGGAAAAAGCGCGCAGCACCGTGTCGCCAGCGGCATGGCCATAGGTGTCGTTGAGCTTCTTGAACAGGTCGAGATCGGCCATGCCAATGGTCACCGGCCGCCGATAGCGCTGCGCCCGCTGCAGTTCTGCCTCGGCGATGATCATGAAATGACGCCGATTGAGCAATCCGGTCAGACCATCACGGTTGGCCAGGGTTTCCAGCGCCAGCCGCGCCTGCTCGTTTTCGGCAAGCACGGTATGGAGTTTGCCGATCGCCTCCTCGACCGCCTGGATTTCGGCCATCGCCGCCGGCTCGAACTCGGGGGCCGGGCGGTCCACGGCGAGCTTGGAAAGCGCTTTGTCGATGCGCTGCAGCGGATGGATCATGTGCACGCGCAAGAGGATGAGGAAAAGCAGCAGGAAGATGCCGACGACGACCAGGGCAACGGTCAGCTTGAGGCGGGCCAGCTTGGCCGCCGCCGAGACTTCGCCCAGATCGCCGGCCGCCAGGTTGATGCCTTCGACCGAAACGTCATCCACCAACCGGCCCAGGCTGGCCGACAGCTGCTGCCACTCGACGAAGCTGGCCGCCGGCACCTTGCCCTCAGCCATGGTGCGGTGCAGGGTTTCGCTCAGAAAACCCTCCACCTGACGCGCCAGCTTGGCCGCCTGAGCATGGTCAAGCACGCTGGGATGGCTGGCCACCAGGGTGGCGACGAACATGGCCTGCTGGCGCTCTGCGGGCGACGTCATCAGCAGTACCCGATCCCCCTCCTGGCGCAAGCGGTCCAGATTTCGGGCGAGACGCTGGTGGCGGATGATTTCCGGCACCGTCCTGACCTGCAGGCGATCGGCGGTATCGATGACGCGCTGCTGGTCGACCCAGAGCAGGCCGACCATGACCCCGAAGGTGACGATGAAGACGACGGCCAGGGCGGCGAAGGCGACGCCAGCGCGATAGTTCCTGGGCAGCATGAAGCGAATCATGATCAGTCGACCCGCAGCGGCAGGAACTGCGAATTGATGTGGTCGTAGGTGCCGTTGCGTTTGATGCGGTCGAGCGCAGCGTCGAGCGGCTCCTTGAGTTCCGGGCGCCGCGGCGAAATGCCGAAAGCCACGTCGCCGGACAGTTCCGGCTCCTTCATCACCATCTTGACCAGGCCAAGTTGGCGAAACTCCTCGTTCTGCATCAGTCCGATGCCAGTCCCCATCGGGATCAGCGCCGCCTGGGCAATCCCGGCGCGCAGCGGCTCGATCAGCGCGCCGCTGGTGCGTACGGCCACCGTATCCCAATTGCGGGCGCGCGCGAAGCGCTCCTGGGCTGAACCACTGAGGACGGCAACACGGACTCCGGCCGCTCCCGGCGACGCACCTTCCCGAGAAAACCAAAGGGTCAGCGAACGAAAGTAGGGTTTGGCGAAAATGAATCGGGCTCGCCGCTCCGGCGTCTCCAGCAGGCTGATCGCGGCAATGTCGACGCCACCCGAGATCAGCTCATCGAGGGCGACATTCAGCGTGGCCGGCTGAAGTTTGCAGACAACTTTCATTTCTGCGCACAGGGCGCGGGCGATCTCGATGGTGAAGCCGGTCAGGCGACCGTCGGCGGCGCGAAAGGCCATCGGCGGCGCATTTTCCAGCACAGCCAGGCGCAGCTCGGCCGCCGGCGCCGGAACCACCGCCCCGAAACTGAGCAAAGCACCCAGCAACACGATCATCCGCAAGAACATCCCGCCTCGCATAAGAGCTTCTATTACTAAAGTATAACCAGCCAACAGGCCGCTACTTGTGACCAGCAGAATTTATTCCTCTGTAGCCAATAGCCGATAGCCAGCGCTCAGCGCCTCATGACAGCTCAACCAGTCGGTCCTGCAAGGGGAAATAGATCGCCATGCGCACCGGCAGGTCGCTGCCGGCGAACAGCCCGGCATAGCGCTCCAGTTGCGGGCGATGGACTGCGGCGCGCGCCGCCAGCTCGATTTCCGGCAGATGCACGGTCTTGTAGTCGATGATCCAGCGGCAGCCATCGGCGACGAAACAGCGGTCGATGATGTGGTTGGTCACGCTGTCATCGTCGCCACGGCTGCTCCAGGCCTCTTCGGCGCCGGCCTCGGCGTGGCTGCTAAGCAACCAGCGGCCGGTATCCGAAGCCAGGGTTCGGCGGACGGCCAGCGTGGCCTCGCCGACTGCAGCTTCCGCCGCCTCCGCGGCATGCCCCTGGGCCTGCAACCAGCGCTGCCAGGCCGGCGCCAACGCGGCGACGCGCCCAGGTGACCAGTGCGCCAGCCCGTCGCGGGCGACCAGTTCCAGCGCCCGGTGCACCAGCGTGCCGAGCGAGGCTTCCAGCGACAGGCTTTCCGGCAGGACATCGAGTTCCAGCGGATTGTCGCCCCCCGCGCTCACCACCTCGGCCGCGCCCAGGGCGGCCGGCACACCCACCTCGGCCAGGCGTAGCAGCGGCGGTTCGAAAGCAGCCGGATCGAGGCTCGCTGCGGTGGCCGGCGTCGGCTCGGCAGCGGCCAGCGCGGCGGCAAACACCGGCTGGGCGACGCCCGGCCATAGCAGCTTGAGCAGCGTGCCGGCGGCCGGTGGCTTGAGGCCGTCGTCCTTGCGCTCGTCGGCGACGGCAACACCGACCAGGTGCAGGCGGCGGATGGCGCGGGTGGCAGCGACGTAGAGCAGGCGCTCGTCCTCGTGGCCGGCGCGCTCACATTCCAGGCGGCGCAGGTAGTCGTAGACGGTCGGTTCGCCGGTCGCCGCATCGCGCGCCTTGAGCGGCGCCACCAACAAGTGTTCCGCGCCATCCGGGCCGGCAACCTCATCCCACAGCAGCAGGCTGCTGTCGTTGGCGCCGGTTTCGCGGTGCAGGCCGGGCACGATCACGGTGTCGAATTCCAGGCCCTTCGACTTGTGCACGGTCATCATCTGCACTGCATCGCCGAGCGGATCGGCCGGGGCGAACAGCTCGGCGGCCTGCGTCGCCAGCGTCTCGGCGCTCAGCTTGCGTGCTGCCGCCAGGCGGTCGAGCAACGCGAAGAAGGCGTCGACATCGGCCAAGGCCTCCGGCGCCTCCAGACAGCGCGGGCCGCCGAGCAGCAGCCAGGTCGCTTCCAGCCAGCGCCGCGGATGCTGGCGGTCGCGGCCGGCGAAGGCTAGTTGCAGCACCTCGCGCATGGCCAGCAGGCGTTGCCGGCCGTCTTCCGACAGCCGGGCCAGCCGGGCCTCGTCCTGCATCAGCTGCCAGATGGTCTGCCGGCGGTCATCGCCGGCCAGCGCGTGCAGGTCGGCCAGCGTCAGGCCGCACCACGGGGCGCGCAGCAGGGCCAGCCAGTGCACGCGGTCGGCGCGATGGTGGAGGACGCGGAACAGCGTCAGCAGATCCTGCACGTGCTGGCGGCCGTCGAGGCCTTCGATGTCCACCGCCTGGAAGCGCAGACCCGGTGCGCTGCGGCGGATTTCGGCGACCAGCGCATCGAGGTGGGAACGGGCGCGAACCAGCACGGCGATGCGCTCGGCCGGCGCTTCGCGGCGGGCGGCGCCGATGATCTCCAGCACCCGCCGCGCCTCCTCGCCGGCAGCGCCCCGAAGGAAGTTCCCGTGGGGGACATCGCTGCCGTCGCCGGCGATCAGCGCATGGACGACGACCTCGCTGTCGGCCCGCGCCGCCCGCGTGGCAGCCGACGGCGCATAGCGCACGGCGCCGGTTTCCGGCGCATCGGCGGCCGGGAAGATGCTCGGGAAAGCGCTGTTGACCCAATCGACGATGCCCGGATAGGAGCGGTTGTTGCGGAACAGGCGCAGGTGTTCGAGACGGATGTCGCCGATGCCGCGTTCGCGGACGCGCAGGAAGAGTCCGACGTCGGCCTTGCGGAAGCGGTAGATCGACTGCATCGGGTCGCCGACGACGAACAGCGTCCGCCCGTCACCTGGCATCCAGCCACGCGTCAGCTTGCCGATCAGGCCGACCTGGCTGGGGCTGGTGTCCTGAAATTCGTCCACCAGCAGGTGCCGGATGCGGTAGTCGAGGGCCTGCGCCAGATCGGTCGGCGCCTCGTCCTCGCCCAACGCCAGCCCGGCGCGAGCGGCAATCTCGATGAAATCGACCTCGCCGGCTTCCTGGAAGGCCAGCCACAACTGCCCGGCGGCCAGGCGCAGCAGGCGGGCGAAGCATTCGACGGTGGCCCATTCGGCCTCGCTCAGCTGCGGTTGTGGCAACTGGCCGAGGACGCCAAGGCGTTCCTCGATGCCGGGCAGCGCAGCGAGATCGGCCAATGCCTCGCACATCGCCTCCTTCTGCGCGGCGAATTCCTTGCCGGCCGGGAAGCCGATGTTCTTGCTCAGCGCCTTGCGCAGACCGCCAGTGCCGGTCAGCAGCAGGCAGGCCAGCGCCCGCCAGCGCGGCAAATCAGCGATGTCGGCGGCCAGCGCTTGCTGCCAGCCGAGCAGCGGTTCGAGCAGATCCGGCGCGTTGGCCGCGGCGAAACGGGCCAGCGGCATCAGCCGCGCCTGCCAGCGGCTGTCGAGCAGCTCGGCGACGGCCGCCAGATCGCGCTCGACCAGCGCCGCGAAACCGGCCTCGACTTCGGCGCGCAGGGCACCACCATCGAAGCGCGTGGCGTGGTGTAGCCACTGGTCGCGCCGACCGAGCATGGCGACCAGCAGCTTTTCCAGGCGGCCGGCGTTGTTGTCCATGCAGGCCAGTGCGGCGGCAACCACCTCGGCATCGGCGTTGCCCCCTTCGACCATTTCCAAGGTCCGCCGGGCCGCCGTGGCGTAATGCGCTTCGGCATCCTCGCTGACCCCCGGCTGGCTGCCGAAGCGGCTCAAATACGGCATCTGCCGCGCCAGGCTGGCGCACAGCGCGTCCAGCGTCGTGATGCGCAGCCGGCCGGGATGGCCGAGCAGGCTCCAGCCGCGTACCGCCTCATGGGCCAGCACGGCACGGGCGAGGGCGAACGTCTGCTGTTTGTGCGGCTGCTCCGGCGGCACCCCGCGGGCAGCGACTTCCAGGCTGCTGAGAATGCGGTCGCGCATCTCGGTCGCCGCTTTGTTGGTGAAAGTCAGCGCCAGCACTTCCTCCGGCTGCTCGACCACGGCCAGCAGACGCAGATAGCGCTGCGTCAGCAGCTCCGTCTTGCCAGCCCCGGCCGGCGCCTCGACGATGAAGGAGGCGATGTCCAGCGCCCGCAGCCGAGCGGCGGCATCTTCCTGCAGGCGATCCACAGCGACGCTCATGAGCCCAAGGCTTCGGCCAGCAGCCGCCGGCGTTCCGGCAGGCGCAGCAGGGGCAGCACTTCGCAGTACTGCAGCCCCTTCTCGTCGGCGAAGACGACCCCGGCCCGGCCCTCGCGGACTTCGCCGGCGATGGCGTGCAGGCGTTCGCGCCAGTGGGTGATGACGGCGATCCAGTCGGGGAACTCGGCCGGGTCGAAGATCTTCTGCTTGTCGTCGCCGATGCCCTGTACGCCGGGCAGGATGTCCTTTTCGTCGGCGACGCCGGCGAAGGCCGGCTTGTCCGGCAGCACCTTGGCGAAGACGACGGCGGCAACCTCGTCGTTGACCAGCGCCGCGTAGATCGGCAGTTGCGGTTCGGTGATGCGCTGGCCAGCCCAGTTCTTGACGTCGATAGCGGCGCCGGTCTTGTAGTCGATGATCACCTGGCGGCCGTCGGCCAGGCGGTCGATGCGGTCGACCACCATGCGCACGCGGATGCCTTCGATCTCGACTTCCGCCGGTTGCTCGCAGGCGATGACCTCGAACGGCGCCGGCCGCTGGCTTTCGACGGCCAGCCAAGTGGCCAGCAGTTTCTGCAGGCGCGCCGCCTCCAGTTGGCGAAAACGTGCCGGCAGCGTAATCCGCCGATCCTGCTCGAAGGTTTCGATGGCCGCGGCGACGGCGACGGCGATGCGTTCGGCCAATGCCGCCTCGCCCAGCGCGGCCAGGGCGTGCGACGACTCCAGCGCTTTCCAGAACACTTCCAGCGCGCCATGCACCAGCGTGCCGCGGGCGGCCGGATCAAGGCCCTCGACCGGCTCGTCCATCGCCTCGGCGCCGAGGCGGAACTGGTAGAAGGCCCAGGCCGGGCAGATTGCCTGGGCGCGCAGCACCCAGCTGCCGCCGGATACCTTTTCGCCAGCGGCCACCGGCGGGGC
Organism: Betaproteobacteria bacterium HGW-Betaproteobacteria-7; assembly: GCA_002840765.1. Classification (GTDB taxonomy): domain Bacteria; phylum Pseudomonadota; class Gammaproteobacteria; order Burkholderiales; family Rhodocyclaceae; genus Azonexus. The sequence continues at coordinate 317 of PHCE01000023.1, read as the reverse complement.
AATGGCATCCTGCACCTGGACGCAGGCGCGGCCGGCTTCGACCGCCAGCAGCCGGGCGACGGTGACGATCTCTGCCGGCGGCAGCACGGCTTCGGGCAGGCCTTCAAGCAGCGGGCTGCGGCGCAGTACGCGGTTGCCGTCGGCCTTGGCGAAGGAGAACACCACGTCCGGCGCCGAGCGCAGCAGGCGTTGATGGACGCGGCGGGCGAAATCGAGCTCGACCTCGGCGCTGGCGTGCGCCGTGCCGGCGGCGCGCTGCAGTTCGGCGGGCAGCAGCGGACTGGGCCGCGGCGGCGGCGGCCACAGGTCGTCGTTCA
>PHCE01000003.1 GCA_002840765.1 Betaproteobacteria bacterium HGW-Betaproteobacteria-7 | reverse complement strand
TGGCTGTCTGAAAAGCGTGACGTCTTCATGTAAAACTTCCTCGGGCTGCTGTGGAGAAAATTCTACTTTTAACTGCCGCTAATTTCCGGGGGGATTACCCCATCACTCGATCAAAAGCGGAAAGAAAGGCACTGCTGCCAATCACGCTGCCTACATTGCAAGACAAGGCAAACACAGCCACCGTGAGGATCTGCTCGCTACAGGACACGGCAACATGCCGGCATGGGCAATGGATAATCCGGCCCTGTTCTGGAAAGCTGGCGATAAGCACGAACGAGCCAACGGTGCTGTCTATCGAGAGCACGAAATCGCACTACCTGCTGAGCTGACACGCGAGCAGCAGCAAGCCTTGGTCCAGGACATGATCAAGACGATGACCCCGGGCAAGCCTTATCAGTTCGCGATGCATGCGCCTCGATCAGCACTCGAAGGCAAGACCAACACGCATCTCCACTTGATGTACTCCGACCGCAAGCAAGACGGCATCGAGCGATCACCCGAGCAAACATTTAGCCGCCACAACCCCAAGCAGCCGGATCGCGGCGGATGCAAAAAGGAAAGCGGTGGTAAGAATCGCCTCGCGCTACGAGACGAACTCATTCAAACGCGCAAAACGTGTGCCGAGCTGCAAAACGCTGCTTTGAAAATGGCAGGCCACACAGCGAGGGTTGATCACCGAACGCTCAAGGAACAAGGCATCGATCGAACACCGGAGCAACACCTCGGGCCGGCGCGTATCAATCAACTGTCAGAGGAAGACAAGAGGATGTACGTGGCAAACCGACAGCGTCAACTGCGAAGCCAAGTGCAAACGAGCCACAAGCAATCTGAAATAGCGTCTGTTTAAGGATAGATGTGGGAGACAGTCAAACCGATACCACAACTCATGGCATGAATGGTCGCATAGCCAATGGCATTAGAATCAATCCAATCGACAGCGACCCTGTCATGCCCCCCTAGGGGGCACCGAGGCCAGGGTGCCTTCGCGGATGTAAAACTGAGCAACCCGCCATCTGCCGCATCCCGAAAAACTATGCGATTCGTGCGATTAGTCGCACGAATCGCATTCAAATCTGATGACTTTCGGAAAATTGATTCGGATTACGTTTCATGTGGCGATCCAGATTTCATACGTCATAATGAGTCAAATTCGACGTCGCAGGTCGCACCTAGTTCGCATGGCTATACCCATGACCCCAAAACAGGGGCTCACTCCACCTCCCCTGTTTTACCCGTCTGGCTGGATCAATACTGCTGCCAGTATTGCCCCCGATTGATGAATTTCGTACGCTTCAGAGTCCCAATCCAGATTTTCTCCTGAGCTTCAAGGTAATCTAACGCAGCGTTGAAGCGGCCCAAATCACGTATTGGACCGCAGTGTAAAACGTCAGTGCGTGGAAGTACTTTAACAATAAGTTCGAAGAAACGCTTGCGTAGGTATGACTCCAGCAACTGCGCATCGCTCTGAACCTGTGACACACCGAACTGTGGAGAAAAGATACGCTGCGCTTCCTCCAAGTGCCACTGGACGATAGCCCAAGCACGGTACAGGGTATCAGCCGTGATTTTTCCCTGCTGCTGGCTGACGTGATGGAGCAGTGCCGAGATGCGCGCAGTATTCTCACCCGCCTTCGAGGCAAAATCGCTGATATCAGACAACCCCCCTCCCCACGGTCGGATTTCCTCCTCGATCCGATTCAGTAGTGTGATGAATTCCGCCTTAGCATCGGCATCGAATTCGTACACATACTGCATGTCATCGGCCAGGATTTCCTTAATACGACCATGGTAGGCATCGAGGCTTTCCCATGTCGATTCGACAGCTGAGGTATAGCGCCAACCTTGCATCGAAGGTGGCCAACATATTAGGAAGCGTGCCCACAAGCCTGACCCACGCACGACCTTGCCGCGTTTGTCCAAATACGCCTCAAGGACAGCGCTCTGCACCATGAGTGAAACCGTAGAACGTATATCGTCCGCAGCGATGCTGTGATCCTTGCGATCAAAGTGGAACGGACCACCATCCCAGGCTTTATTGAGAAGACTTGGTTTGCTCAGTAAAGCGCTGCGCAACAGGATTTCACCCTCATTACAGATAACGGCAATAGATTCTCCCATTCCTTCAAGTGCGTCCATTATGGCGCGCTCGTTGATGTCCTGACGAACAAGACGACGCAATCTCGGTTTCATTGGCTTGCGCTTGAGATGTGCGTCCAATTGCTGGCGCAATTCATCTGCTGGTTCACCGTTTTTATCCAGAGCCGCAATCTGACGCACAAGCGAACCCTCACCTATGTTCCAGATACGGTTTTCTGTCTCGTACTGGGTGAGATCTGCTGTGTAAGTTTTTTTGCGCTCGAGGTCGCGCAGCCCAATCTCCCTGCCGAAGATATTATCGACAGCAGTTTTTCGCTCACCTGACTCGGCAATTACGGCCCAATACGTTCCGACCTGTTTTGGATAACCCCCCCAAGGCAAAATGACTTTGATTTTTTCTTGCGTAGCCGCGGCAAGCGTTGATAATGCTGAAACAGCACACAATGGCATCGGTGCTTGGACATTTTGTTGCACTTCCAGGACAGCCTCGCGCACTACCTTGACCAAAGCATCGATGGGGTACTGAGAAACTTGCTTAATCATTCTCGCCCCTCTCGATAACGTCACCGCGCTTCCTAGCTTCGGCGTTGTACAGAGCCTTGAATTTCGCTGGATGCAGCTTGAATTTATTTTTTGCCCACATTGCCAACAGCTCTTTACGTGTAACACCGCGCTCCAGAGCTTCTTTGGCATTCAAGTAAAGCTTGGAAAAAATTTCTTCAGCCGGCGCTTTCACCGGCTGAATGGCCTTGGTAGCGCTGATTAGCGTTTGAATATCCAGTTGCGCAGAGCGGTCAAACGCGATGGGTTTGATGTCTTCTTGATTCATTGCGCCACATCTCCCATGAGATGTTCGATGAAATCGGCCGGCCACTGAAGGCGACGGTTAGGTATCTGAGTAAAAAAATTCATCTTCTCCTCCGATTCACGCTAAGGCACGCGATACGATCCAGGCATCCACCTCGGTTTCAAGCCAACCAACTGTGCGAGCCGTTAACTTAATCTTGCGCGGGAAAGTGGGATCACTCACCATGAGGCCGTACAGCGTTGCACGCGACAGTTGCGTACGCTCTATCAGTTGCTTCATGCGAAGGATGCGCAGTGCCTTGTAGATTGGCTGAGCAATCGAGTTCACCTCGGTCAAGGCGCTGCTGCATTCGAGGTTAGGTTGCCTCATCTTCGCCAGCTGCGAAGCGGCATCCATGGGGGTTTTGTTATGCATGGTTACTCCTATTTGGACACTGCGGAATTGCAGTTTCCGAATGATTTAGGAGTACGAAACTACAAGCACCGCCTAGCGCCAGTAAAATCTTACCGGATCAGCCTGAATCGCCCTGCTGGTCGGCGTCTTCGCAAGTTTTTATGTATTTAAATGAGGTAAAGCGACGGAGGGGAAATGCTAGGCGCAGGAATAGCGCGCGCTCTAGGCCAGAGCCACCCGAAAACAGAGACATGCGGCGTTATGGTCGTATTCCGTTCGGACTCAAGCTTGGCCAGAGCGACACGGATGGTAAAAACGGAGGAAGGTCAGGTGCACACGGATCGCCCGTGCGGAACCAGCTGAGTTGTGCGAACTCGCGGGCGGAGCCCTGCGTGTCTTTGCTCAATTGCGGTTCGGCTTTGAGCCATCGCGTGCTGGTGCACGCGATCGTGTGGGGCTGCCGGGTCGCTCCTGTGATGTAATGATCGACCTCGCTGCAATCATTCCTTTGTACACCGCATTCTGAAACCGCCTGCTTGCTGAACTACCGGGTCATCGTTCAACCATTCGTAAAGCAGCGCGTCGACATCGAGCTCTTCGCTTATCTTTTTAAGCGAATCCTTCACTATTGGAGCCACAATATCGACGGCGGCTTGCGGAGATGTCCAACCACCCATCGGGCGATTGTTTATTAGATGCGTAATACAAGCTTTTCGAACTTCCAGCCGCTTTTTTGCTGCCTTGGCGAGCCCACCCTGTTTCCCATTCCGCCTTTTATCATCCGCTGGTTTTGTCCTCAAGTAATAGCCTTGTGACATCCCGTGATGATAACAAGCACACGACCAATGCCACCATGCTTTTTCCGTCAGTCCTGCCTTGAGTGCGGCCTTTGCCTTCAATAATTCACTGCAATAAACCACCATAATTTGTCGAAAGACGCGGTTCTTGTCCGTGAGAACTTCAGGCTTTAAAGGGAATTTATCGATCAGTTCCGCAAATTCCCTCTCTTCCGCATCAAGGTATTCCTCCGCCGATTGCGGCAAATAGGGAATAGGAAACCAATCAATCAGGGCAACCTGATCCAGGTACGTTTGAAGGCCGTCACTGTCGGAATCAAAATACTCGAGCAGCGTCAGAAATCCGGACTCGATCTGCCTAGCGATATCGCACCACTTTTCGGTGCCTGAATCATCCGTCTGGGTGTACTGCCAGTCCAAGTCGTCCATATTCCCCCAATTAGGCTTATTCGCTTTTCGCTAGTACGTCATCAAGAGTACAGGCAACAACATAATCAGCACAGTCTCTGTCAGTGTTATGTCCCGTCACTTAGTTTGAGCCCATCAACCCAGCTATCGTGGCCGGATTTGCGTTGGCGAATTTGTGCAGCGAGCTACAAATCCTCGTCCACTTCCAGGTCCAAAACCTCAGCGGCCTTGCGCTTGGCTTCGGCAATCACGTCACGCGCTGAATTGCCATTGATCCAGCAATCAACCATATCAGCCCAGCACTGCAGCATGATGCGACGCTCTGTTGCGTAATTCGCAACGTTATAGGTCGCCGCTATCGTATTGCGGGGGCGATGCGCCAGTGACAGCTCAATCCAGCGTTCGTCAAATTTGGCTTTGTTCAGGCTCGTGCTGAAGGTGCGGCGCAGATCATGGACGCCGAACGTTTGGAAATCGGGTTCGTCTTTCCTGATGCGCTCCACAGCGGAATCAATTATGCGGTTTAGGGTTGCGTTACTGATCGGAATATCGCTGTCGTATCGACCAGGGTGCAGATACCGGCTTGCCCCAAAGCAGGTGCGCAACGCCGTGAGAATATCTAGGGCTTGGTCCGACAAATAAACGATATGGGCGTCTCTGGCCTTCATGCGTTCGGCAGGAATGATCCACCGTTCCGATTCAAAATCGATTTCGTCCCATGTGGCGTTGATGAATTCCCCTTTGCGAACGCCAGTCAGCAGAACGAATTTCAACGCCAGTCGAAGTGTTGGCGTTGTCGGAACACCCTCAACGGCAGCAAAGAACTTTCGCACTTCCGTTGGGCTTAGCGCCCTGTCACGCGGCTGGAAAGTTGCGATGGCGCTGGCCCTGACTGCCTCTGCAGGATTTGAAATCGCCACGCCAGAATTCTGAACGTGGCGAAATACAGCCAGGACAATTTCACGCGCATGCACCGCCACAGCAGGGCCGCGCTTATCTTTTACCTCGTCGCACAGCGCCTTTAGCCGCTGCGGCGTTACCTCCTCCAGCTTCAGCTTGCCCAGTTTGTCTGCCAGGACGCGCTTATATGTAGATTTACGCACCGCCAGGGTGCTATCGGCTAACTGCTCTGCCCCACTTTTCGGGTCGGCCTTGAAGGCGAAATATTTTTGCGCCCAGCCATCAAAGGTCAGAGCTTCATTTGCGGCGGTTCGTTTTTCGACCTTGGCGCGAGACGGCGAATCACCCTGCTCCACAGACCGCCTAGCGCGATCCAGTAGCGCCCTTGCATCCTGCAGCGACAGGACTGCGCCGTAATCAACTTCGGCGAGTTCTTTTGCCCCCCTGCTTTCCCGCCCAGCCTCGTACCGCCCAATCGTCAGCGTCTCGCGGCGCCCGTTCAATCGGTAGTCGTAGCGAAAGGAAATGGTGCCAGCTGGCGAGACGGTAACGTACATGCCGTCTCGATCCGTTTTCTTGTACGCCTTGTCTTTGGGTTTCAGCGATTTAAGCGTGGTGTCAGTAAGCATGCGGCCTCCAAAGTGATCCGACAATTTACCGTCATACACCCTGACGGTCAAAAAATCGTCGATCCGGAACGCCGCTTTTCATACCGCCAGACTAACCGACATTTGACGGTAGATGTGCCTGAACATGGATAAACATTCCAAGACAATCAACCGGCTGAATATCAGGTGGTTAGGCCAACTTTGGTTGTTCAGCGACGTCCAAGGAGGTCATGTTAGATTATTCCCACTCGATGGTCGCCGGCGGCTTGCCGCTGACGTCATAAACCACCCGATTGAGCCCACGCACTTCGTTGATGATGCGGTTGGACACCCGGCCGAGCAGGTCGTACGGCAGGTGCGCCCAGTGCGCAGTCATGAAGTCGCTGGTAACAACGGCACGCAGGGCGACAACGTTTTCGTAGGTGCGGCCGTCGCCCATGACGCCGACGCTCTTGACCGGCAGGAAAACGGCGAAGGCCTGGCTGGTGAGGTCGTACCAGCTCTTGCCGAGATCGGCCGCGGTGCACGAACCGGCTGCGACATCGCGCTCGGTGGCGTGCGTGGCGCGCAACTCCTCAATAAAGATGGCATCGGCCCGTTGCAGCAGGCTGGCCGACTCGCGCTTGACCTCGCCAAGGATACGCACGCCCAGGCCGGGACCGGGGAACGGGTGGCGATAGACCATCTCGCGCGGCAGGCCCAGGGCGACGCCGAGTTCGCGGACCTCATCCTTGAACAGTTCGCGCAGCGGTTCGAGCAGCTTCAGGTGCATGTCTTCCGGCAGGCCGCCGACGTTGTGGTGGCTCTTGATGGTGTGGGCGCCCTTCTTGCCCTTGCCCGCCGATTCGATCACGTCGGGGTAGATGGTGCCCTGGGCCAGCCACTTGGCGGCACTCAGCTTCTTCGATTCGGCCTGGAAGACTTCGACGAATTCCTTGCCAATGATCTTGCGCTTCTGTTCCGGATCGGCGACGCCGGCCAGCTTGCCCATGAAGTCGTCGACGGCATCGACGCGGATGACCTTGACGCCGAGGTTGCGGGCGAACATGTCCATGACCATGTCGCCTTCGTTGAGGCGCAGCAGGCCGTGGTCAACAAAGACGCAGGTCAGCTGGTCGCCGATGGCGCGGTGGATCAGTGCCGCCGCAACGCTGGAATCGACGCCGCCGGAGAGACCGAGGATGACTTCTTCCTGGCCGACCTGTTCCTGAATGGCGCGCACCGCTTCGCCAATGTAGTCGCCCATCACCCAATCGGTACCGCAGCCGCAGATGCCATGCACGAAGCGCTCGAGAATGGCGCGACCCTGCAGCGTGTGGGTGACTTCAGGATGGAACTGGACGGCGTAGAACTGGCGGCTCTCGTCGGCCATCCCGGCAATCGGGCAGGATGGCGTCGAGGCCATGATCTTGAAGCCGGGCGGCAGTTCCATGACCGAATCGCCGTGGCTCATCCAGACCTTCAGCATGCCGTGGCCTTCGTCGGTAAAGAAATCGGCGATGTCGTTCAACAAGGCCATGTGGCCATGCGCCCGGACTTCGGAATAGCCGAATTCACGCGGCTTGCCTGCCTGCTCGGCCGACATCACCTTGCCACCCAACTGCTGGGCCATGGTCTGCATGCCGTAGCAGATGCCGAGCACTGGAACGCCCAGCTCGAACACCACGTTTGGCACCCGCGGCGTATCGCCTTCGGTCACTGAATTCGGACCGCCGGAAAGAATGATGCCCTGGGCGCCGTAGCTGCGGATGAAGTCGTCGGCAACGTCGTACGGGTGGATTTCGCAGAAGACCTTGGCTTCGCGCACGCGCCGCGCAATCAGCTGGGTGACCTGGGAACCGAAGTCGAGGATGAGGATTTTCTGGTGAGCCATTTTCAAAGCCTTGAATGAATAAGGGCGGCTACCGGAGCCGCCCTCTGGGACACGGGAACGATCAGTCGAGGTGGTAGTTCGGCGCTTCCTTGGTGATCTGCACGTCGTGGACGTGCGACTCGCGGATGCCGGCCGAAGTGATCTCGACGAAACAGGCGTTGTCGTGCATGTGGGCAATCGTCGGGCTGCCGAGGTAGCCCATCGACGAACGCAGACCGCCCATCAACTGGTGGATCACGGCGAGCACCGAACCCTTGTACGGCACACGGCCTTCAATCCCCTCGGGGACGAACTTGTCGACGTTGCCGGTATTTTCCTGGAAGTAGCGGTCGGACGAGCCGGCCTGCATCGCGCCCAGCGAACCCATGCCGCGGTAGGATTTGTACGAGCGCCCCTGGAACAGCTCGACATCGCCCGGCGCTTCCTCGGTACCAGCGAACAGGCCGCCGAGCATGACCGTGTCGGCACCGGCAGCGATCGCCTTGGCGATGTCACCGGAGTAGCGGATGCCGCCGTCGGCGATCATCGGCACGCCGGTGCCCTTCAGGCATTCGGAAACATTCTGGATGGCGGTGATCTGCGGCACGCCAACACCGGCGACGATGCGCGTCGTGCAGATGGAGCCGGGGCCGATACCGACCTTGACACCGTCGGCACCCATGGCAACCAGCGCCCGGGCCGCATCGGCGGTGGCAATGTTGCCGCCGATGACCTCAATTTGCGGGAAATTCTTCTTGACCCAGTTGACGCGGTCCAGCACACCTTGCGAGTGGCCGTGCGCCGTATCGACGACGATCACGTCAACGCCGGCTTCGGCCAGCAGTTCGACCCGCTCTTCCGTACCGGCACCAACGCCGACGGCAGCGCCGGCACGCAGGCGGCCGGTGGCGTCCTTGTTGGCCAGCGGATGTTCGGTGGACTTGAGGATGTCCTTGACGGTGATCAGGCCGCGCAAGTGATATTCGTCGTCGATGACCAGCACGCGCTCCAGGCGGTGCTCGCGAATCAGTTCCTTGGCATCCTCGACGCTGGCTTCTTCATTGACCGTAACCAGGCGCTTGCGCGGCGTCATGATCAATTTGACCGGCTGGTCGAGATTGGTTTCGAAACGCAGATCGCGGTTGGTCACGATGCCGACCACCTTGCCGTTCTTGTCGATCACCGGCAGACCGGAAATCTTGTGCTGGCGGGTGATTTCAATGACGTCACGGACAGTCATCATCGGCGAAACGGTAATCGGATCACGCAGGATGCCGGATTCGAAACGCTTGACCTTGGCCACTTCGGCCGCCTGGGCCTTGGCCGAGAGGTTCTTGTGCACGATGCCGATACCACCTTCCTGGGCCAGGGCGATGGCCAGGCGGCCTTCCGTCACGGTATCCATGGCGGCTGAAAGTAGCGGCAGGTTGAGGGTGATGTTGCGCGTCAGGCGCGTGGCGAGGCTGACGTCACGGGGCAGAATCTGGGAATGGGCGGGGACGAGCAGGACGTCGTCAAATGTCAGGGCTTTTTGCAAAAGTCGCATGGCCTTTGTTCCAAGGTCACAAAATCGTATTATACAGAAATCCTAAAGAAACCCGGATGACCATGAAGCCCGCTCTCCTGCTCGTTTTTGGAATTATCTCGACGATTGCCATGACCCCGGCGCACGCTCAGGTCTATCAATGGAAGGACAGTTCCGGACGCACCGTTATTGCCGACACGCCGCCACCAGGTACAGCCACCAGGGATGCCCGCGTAATTGGTGACCGGCAACCCGTATCGCGCAGCGACAAACCCGCCGAGCCGACGGCGGAAGGGCCGAAGACGACGGCCGAGAAAGATCTGGAATTCAAGAAGCGGCAACAGGAAGCCCGCGAAAAAGCGGAGAAGAACGCCAAGGAGCAAAAAGCCCAGGCCGACCGCGAAGAGAACTGCCGACGCGCCCGCGGCAACCTCGCCGCACTTGAGTCCGGACGCTTGGTGGGCACGATTGACGAAAAGGGCGAACGCAAGGCCTTTGAAGACACCCAACGCCAGGCGGAAATTGATCGCGCCCGCCAGTTCATCGCGGAAGCCTGCAAGTAGCCTGAACGCGAACTACTTTCAGACCTCGGCGTCGGTATCCCCGGCGCCTTTTTTCATGACCTTGCCCTCGGCCGCCCGTTGCTTGCGGACCTCTTTCGGGTCGGCGATCAGCGGTCGATAGATCTCGACGCGATCATGGTCACGCAACATGGCATCGGCTTTCGACAACTTGGCATAGATGCCGAACTTGTTCTTCTTCAGGTCGATTTCCGGATATTTGGCCAGCAAGCCGGAAGCCTCCAGCGCCTGCCCCAGGGTTGCGCCTTCCGCCAGGCGGAGACGGACGATTTCCTGCTTGTCGGCCAGCGCGTAGCAGACTTCGATACTGAGCACTTCAGCCATTGGCGGCTCCATAGACCTGTGTAGCCCGCTTGACGAAGGCATCGACGAAGGTATTGGCGATATGTCCGAAAACCGGCCCGATGACCTTCTCGAACAGCTTGCTGGAAAACTCGTAGTGCAGGCTGAACTCGATCTTGCAGGCATTTTCAGCCAGTGCGCGGAAACGCCATGAACCCTCGAGACGGCGGAACGGCCCATCAATCAGGCGAATCTTCATCAACGATGGGAACTCCTTGTCGTTTTCCGTCGTGAAGCTTGATTTCACCGAGTGGTAATTGATATGCAGCGTCCCCACCGTTTTCGTGGCATCGCGGAACTTCAATTCGGTGCTGCTGCACCAGGGCAGGAACAGCGGGTAGTCCTCGCAGCGATCCACGAGCTCGAACATGCGCTCGGCGGACTGCTCGATCAGTACTGTCTTTTCAACCTGGGCCATGCGTCGGCAGCGTTCGGGTATCCTGTAAAATGGCGATTTTAATGGATCACTCGCGGCATGAGCATCACGGTCAACAAAAAAGCCTTCCATGACTACTTCGTCGAGGAGAAGTTCGAGGCCGGCATTGCCCTCGAAGGTTGGGAGGTCAAGGCCATTCGTGCCGGGCGGATGAACATCAAGGAATCCTACGTCATCATCAAGAGTGGCGAGATTTTCCTGATCGGCATGCACATCTCGCCACTGGCCACCGCCTCGACGCATGATCATCACGATCCGGTACGCACGCGCAAGCTGTTGCTGCACGGCCGCGAGATCATGAAACTGATCGGCAAGGTGGAGCGCGCCGGCTACGCCCTGGTACCACTCGACCTGCACTTTGTGCGCGGCCGCATCAAGCTGGAGATCGGCCTGGCCAAGGGCAAGAAGCAGCACGATAAACGTGCCGATGAACTGGATAAGGACTCCAGACGCGAAGCGCAGCGTGCCATGAAGGAGCGTGTGCGCTGAGATGGGCATCGACGCCCTGCTTTACTGGGTCGGCCTGGCGGCGGTAGCAGTCAATGCCCTGACCGGAGTACTCGACTCGGGGCGCAAGCAGATGGATCTGATCGGCGCCATGCTGGTCGGCGTTGCCACTGCCCTCGGGGGCGGCACGGTGCGCGATCTGCTGTTGGATCGCAACGTTTTCTGGGTTGTTGATCAGACCTATCTGGTCGCCGCCCTCGGTGCCGGCTTGCTGACCTTCTTCATCGCCCGCGCCCTGCCCCTGCCACCAAAACTTTTCCTGATCCCGGATGCCATTGGCCTGGCCCTGTTCACCATCGTCGGTACGCAGGTCGCACTGCAATGGCATGCCCCCTGGCTGGTGGCCAGCCTGATGGGCGTGACCACCGGCGTCGTCGGCGGCGTTCTCCGCGACATCCTGTGCAACGATGTACCGTTAGTGTTCCTCAAGGGTGAGTGGTACGCCACCGCCGCCTGGCTTGGCGCCCTGACCCTGATCGGTCTGCAGGAGATCGGCGTTCCGTCGGTAACTGCCGCCTGGGTGGCCATGGGTATTGTCCTGCTGCTGCGACTGCTGGCCATGCATTACCACCTCACGCTGCCGGCCTTCGTCCAGAAACACAAGTCCTAGCGTCAGCCGGAACCTTCGGCTACCCGATCGGTCTGCATAAATCGTCCGTTACTGTTCTTCAACATGCTCACCATCGATATCGTCGCCGACTTCGTCTGCCCTTGGTGCTTCATCGGCAAACGTCGCCTGGAAGTGGCCGCTGCCAGCCTGCGCCAAGACTTGCCAGAAGTGCTTGTGCAAACGCGCTGGCGCCCCTTTTTTCTGAATCCGGACACTCCCCCCGAGGGCGAGCCCTACCTGCCCTTCCTGGAACACAAGTTCGGCAGCCGCGCGGCCGTCGAAGCGCTGTTCGAGCGGGTGCGCAGCGGTGGCCGCGCTTTTGGCGTCGATTTCGCCTTCGAGAAAATCGCCCTGCGCGCCAATACGCTGCTGGCCCACCGCCTGGTTAGCTGGGCCCAACAACGCGGCCCGGCCGATGCCCTGGTCGAACGCCTTTTCGTCGCCCAGTTTCAGCTGGGCGAAGCCGTTGGCGATCCGGCCGTGCTCGCCCGAATTGCCGGTGAATGTGGCTACCCCGCTGATCAATGGCTGGCGTGGAGCGCCGACAGCGGCGACATTGTGCAGCTCCTTGCCGATGCCCGGGGGCTGCGCCAACTCGGCATCAATCAAGTGCCAACATTCATCGTCGGCGGCCAGCACATCGTGGTCGGCGCCGAGGATCCGGCCATTCTCGTCGCTGCCATGCGCAAGGCACTGGGCAAGTGAGCGGAGTTCAGCGCGCCTTCGTGCTGGCCAGCGGCCTGCTGCTGACAGCCTGCGCCGCGGTCAATCCATATTACGATGCGGCGCGCGCCCACCATCGCCCTGATGGCTTCGTCAATTCCGACCAAGCGCTGACCATCGGCCAGCTGCCCTGGTACGAAATCACCTGGCGCCGGCTGCGCGGCGACTTTCGCCCGGTCGCCCCGCCAGCTGGAGGCTATGAGCAATTTGCCGCCACCTGGAGCACGCCCGTCGATCTCGCCCTGCTGCAAACGCGCAGCGAGACCCCAAGGATCACCTGGCTCGGTCATGCCGGCCTGCTGCTGCAGCTTGCCGGCCGCAACATCCTGATCGACCCGCAACTGTCGGACTTCGCCGGCCCCTTTCGGCAGCTCTCGGCCCCGCGCCGGGTACCGGCGCCTTTGCGCGCGGAAGATCTGCCGCCCATCGACTACGTACTGATTTCACACAATCACTATGACCACCTGGACAAGGCCACCATCCAGCGCCTGATGGCGGCCGGCCAGCGGCCGCGCTTCCTGGTACCGCTGGGGATCAAGGAATGGTTCACCGAGCAGGGTATTGACACGGTCGAGGAGCTGGACTGGTGGGACGAGGTCACCGATGGTTCGCTACATATCCATTTCACGCCAGCCCAGCACTGGAGCAAGCGCACGCCATTCGATACCAATCTCAGCCTGTGGGGCGGCTTCGCCGTTATTCACGACAACCCGGAACCATGGCGCTTCCTGTACACCGGCGACACTGGTTATTCGGCGGATTTCCGGGAGATCCGCCGGCGCCTGGGCGCCATCGACCTGCTCGCTGTACCGGTCGGCGCCTACCTGCCGCGCGATTTCATGGCACCGCAACACGCCAACCCGGACGATGCGGTGCGCATCGTGCTGGATGTCGAGGCCAAGCAAGCGCTCGGCGTGCACTGGGGAACCTTCGCGCTGACGCAGGAGCCCTTCGACCAGCCGCCAGCCGATGTGGCTGCAGCACTGGCCCGCCACCAGCTCGACATCGATCGCATCTGGATGCTGCGCCACGGAGAAACGCGCAAGCTTGATTTCCGTTAAAAATTAATAAATACAACAATAAAGCCAACCTTTGAGCGTAAGCTGGCAATATGAAAACAACAAGCATTGTCCTCGCCGACGACCAGTTGCTCGTTCGCGCCGGCATCAGAGCACTGATCGAGAGCCTCCCAGGATACGAGGTTATCGCTGAATGCCCGGACGGAAACAGTGCCCTCGACGAGATAAGGCAACGGCAACCGGACATTGCCATTCTTGACATCGCCATGCCCGGTCTGAACGGTATCGAGCTAAGTGCAGAGATTCGCCGCCGCGACTTGCCCATGGCCATTCTCATCCTTTCCGCCATCGACACCCCGGAAACCATTGACCGGGCATTTGCGGCCGGTGCCAACGGCTATCTGCACAAAGACTTCCTGCTCGACGAATTGAAGCTGGCCATCGCCGCCGTGTTGGAGGGAGAGCGTTTCCTGACGGCAAAACTGCAGACGATCATGGAAAACCACAACCACGGCACCGCCGATTGCGGCGGACTCACCCCACGTCAGGCAGAAATTTTGCGGCTAGTCGCCTCCGGCAGGACAACCAAGGAAATCGCCCGCAATCTGGGCATCAGTCCAAAAACTGTGGAATTTCACCGTGCCCGGCTGATGGAGCGGCTAGGCATGCATGACGTCACCGCCCTGACCCGCTTTGCCGTTCAGCGCGGCCTCATTTCCTGAATCAGGGCGAAGCAGCCGAAAGATAGGCACACAATTCGCCGTGCAGCCGTTCCAGCGCAGCCTGTAGAATTCCCCCCTCGGCCTGCCAGTTGATGCTGTTTGCCGCGCTGCCTGAAGAAGCCGACACAGTCCGCAGGAGACCTTCCAGCCGTATCGTCTGCGCCAGGCATTCCTGGGCTGAAAACAACACGCAGTTGCCGCGGATATCGTGCAGAACACGTCCCAAACTCACCAACTCCCGGTCTGCCAGACTGTCTTCCAGCCGCTGCAGCAGCCCTGGATAGCCTTCGACAAACATCCCGACCAGCCGGATGGCAGTTTTCCGATTACGCCCTAGACTGACTTCAAGAAAATCGAGATTGCAACACGGACTGTCCGGCGGAAGGTGTTCTGATTGATCCATTAGACCTGAGCTGATTGTTATTTTTGAAATTCAGCATCAGCTTAAGACCCCTGTCGCCCGGCGGGAACGAGGTAATACCCTAGGGGCAATCAGAAATCCAGACGCAGTGAAATCCACTGTCGGCGGTCGACCTCGCGGCCACGCTGTCCCTCGCGCTGCTCGAAGTGGGCACCGTCCAGCGACTGAACCGTATAGCCAAGCTCCCCACGCTGGCCGCCCAGTACGAAGGGATAGCCGAGGCGCACATCAGTGCGGTGATATTTATTGACGTCGGTATTGCGCGTCCACTTGATGGCCGACACCCGGTAATGTGCCAGCGAGAACTCCAGGCCATAAGGCAGGCGCTGCATGAAGAGCAGTGAGCTGGAACGACGCGGCGCAGCTTTCTCGGCAAGCAGCACGTAGTCCGCCTGATTCCGGTAGAAATTGCTGCTATCGCCCAGGACCGGCAATGGTGTTGCCAGCACCTGTCCGAGACTGGTCAAGCTGCTGTCCGTATTGACGAAGGCCTGACCGAATGCGATCCGGGATGACTCGAAGGGCTGCCACTTCCACTGATACTCGAATCCCTGGATGAGCAGATTCTGCAAGGCATAGATGGAATCCGGGGCGTCATCCGTTGCATTCACCTTGTCGAGGTAGCGGTCGGTGAGTTTTTCCCGGAACAAGCGCGTATCCAGGCTCATCCGCCAGTCGCGCCAGTCACCCAGATAGGCCAGTTCCCAGCTGTCGAGGCGCTCCGCCGGCAGATTCGGGTTGCCCTGGGCAACGACGACCGTCGGTGTCACCCGGTAATTGGCCCGATAATCGATGGTACTGCCCGTGCGCCAGGCCCGTGCGTACCCCATGCGGATCGTGTTCTGCGGTGTCACGTGGAGGCTGAAGCTGACTCGCCCGGCCGGATGCGAGCCAGCCAGCGAGTCGTACTCGTAAGACCAGCCAAGATTGCCCGTAAAAAGGGCATTGGGCTTCCACTCGCCGTTGGCGAAAACGCGCCTGACGTCACGATTGACCGTACCCAGGTCCCGCAGCAACGTAGCCGAACGGATACTGTCACGACGTACACTGCCCCCCCAGATCAGCCGTGTTCCCGACGCTGGCAGGAAACTGTGGATGGCTTCGATTTCATGGCGCCGGCCAACGTCGCCGACCTCGTTGATGTCGTTGTAGGCCGCCGGAAGCGGCGCGAAGATGAAGGCATCGCTGGCGCGGTCGACACTGTGGGTATAGCGCACTGACAAGTCAGCGGTATCCGACAGCGTCCGCAGCCAGTGTGCCTGTATCCAGGTTGATGACTGGTCGAAATCGCGGAAGGGATCCTCCGGGTCCTCAACACCGAGTAAGCGTCGCTGGGTTTCACCATCGATGACCACGGGAATGCGAACCGAATCATAAGAGCCGCGCAACTGCACGCCCTCCGCCCTGCCTACCTGAATATCCAGGGCGTCGCGGGCACTCAACTGCAGATTCACGCGCAGGTCGAACAAGCGATTGGCGTTGCGGTCCTCCCAGTCGAAGTTGTCATCCAGACCGTCGTCCCTCATGTTCTGGACGGTCAGGCGGAAATGACCACTCTCGCCGAGGCCCCCGCCGGTACGCAGGGTGTAGTCGCGGACACCCTGGTTGCCGTAATTGCCGCCGACAGAGAAGCCCCGCACCAGGGCGGGATCGACGGTAATGATGTTGATCACGCCGAGAAAGGCGTTGGCACCGTAGGAGGTGGTGTTGGAACCACGTACCACCTCGATGCGCTCGATATCCTCCAGCGCAACCGGCACCAGCGTCCAGTTAACACCGCCACGGAACAGCGGCGAGTACAGCGAGCGGCCATCCACCAGAACCTGGACCCGAGGCGCAAACTCGTTGTCGTCCGAGACCCCGTGATAATTGACCCGCGGTGCCGCATCGCTTTTGGCGAAGGTCTGAAATCCTGGCACCAGACGAAACACGTCACTGAGCGCTCGGGCGCCCGAAGCCTTGATGGTGGCCCGATCGATCACCGTCACCGAGCTTGGCGCATCGGCGAGACGCTGGGGCAAGCGACTGACCGAAGCGACCACAGGCAGGTCGCTAAAAAAAAGTTCCTCGTCGGCCGTAGCTGAGAAGCTGAAAAAAACGACTGGCAACAGGAAAAAGCGGGTAACGAGGGGCTTCATTGGGGGACCGGACAGCAATTACCGGCAATTTGGCGCGAACAGCCTTCAAGTATCCAGGCTGGGCTGGTTGCAAGTCAATCGGGTGTTGACCCAGCTTGCCAGACAAGACGTAGTACGGATGGCATAAACCGGCTCGCCAGGCACCCCAGCCATAGCGGGGGTTTTACCAACAAGCCTCCCGCCGCCAAGCTGCCAGCGCGCGCGGTAGAATGGCGGCCCCAAGGCTTTGGCGCCGGCCGTGCCGGACACACGCATGCTCAGACTCACCGAACTCAAGCTCCCCCTCGACCATCCACCGGAAGCGTTGCGCCCGACACTCTGCTCACGGCTCGGGATCGCCGACGACGAACTGATCGGCTACACGGTATTCAAGCGCAGCCACGACGCGCGCAAGAAATCGGCCATCGTGCTGCTCTACCAGATCGACGTCGAGCTGCGCGATGAGGCGATTGTCGCCGCCCGGTTGAAGGACGACCGCCACGTTGTGCCGACGCCGGACATGGACTACAAGTTCGTTGCCCGCGCTCCCGAAGGCTTGAAAGAGCGCCCGGTGCTCATCGGCATGGGCCCGTGCGGCCTGATGGCCGGATTGCTGCTGGCGCAGATGGGTTTCCGGCCGATCATCCTCGAACGTGGCAAGGCCGTGCGCGAACGGACCAAGGACACCTGGGGCCTGTGGCGCAAGCACGTGCTCGATCCGGAGTCGAATGTCCAGTTTGGCGAAGGCGGCGCCGGTACATTCTCCGACGGCAAGCTTTACAGCCAGATCAAGGACCCGAACTTCCTCGGGCGCAAGGTCATGGCCGAGTTCGTCAAGGCTGGCGCGCCGGAAGAGATCATGTACGTCAGCAAGCCGCACATCGGCACTTTCCGCCTGGTCAAGATGGTCGAGAACATGCGCGCGACGATTTGCGAACTGGGCGGTGAAGTCCGCTTCGGTGCCCGGGTCGACCGCATCGTCATCGACAATCACCAGGTGTGCGGTGTTGAATTGGCCGACGGCGAACGCATCGCCAGCCGCCACGTCGTGCTGGCGATCGGCCACAGCGCCCGAGACACTTTCCAGATGCTGTACGACGCTGGCGTCTATGTCGAAGCCAAGCCCTTTGCCATCGGCTTCCGCATCGAACACCCGCAAACGCTGATCGACCGCGCCCGCTTCGGCCCCAATGCCGGCAACGAACTGCTCGGTGCCGCCGACTACAAGCTGGTCCATCACTGCGCCAACGGCCGTGCCGCCTACAGCTTCTGCATGTGCCCGGGGGGCCAGGTGGTCGCCGCCACCTCCGAGCCCGGCCGCGTCGTCACCAACGGCATGAGCCAGTATTCGCGCGCCGAGCGTAATGCCAATTCGGCACTGGTGGTCAATGTCGAGCCGGAGGATTTCCCCGGCGATTACCGCCAGAATCCGCTCGCCGGGATCGACTTCCAGCGCCACTGGGAAAGCCAGGCTTTCATTGCCGGCGGCAGCAGCTACGACGCGCCGGCTCAGCGCGTCGGCGACTTTCTCGCCGGCCGGCCATCGACGGCGCTCGGCCAAGTCGATCCCTCGTACCAGCCCGGCGTGCACATGACCGATCTGTCGACCTGCGCCCCGGCCTACGTCATCGACGCGCTACGCGAAGCCATCCCGGCCTTCGACAAGCAGATCCGCGGTTTCGCCATGGCTGATGCGGTGCTCACCGGCGTCGAATCGCGCACCTCGTCGCCGATCCGGATCAAGCGCGGCGACGATTTCCAGAGCATCAACACCCGTGGCCTCTACCCGGGCGGCGAAGGTGCCGGCTACGCTGGCGGCATCCTGTCGGCCGGCGTCGATGGCATCAAGCTAGCCGAGGCCGTGGCCAAGGCGATGAGCACGTCCTTTACACGCCCCTGACGACCAGTCGTGGTGATGCAGGCTTTGCTCATGAAGAGGCCACCTCCGATCATGCGCTGAGTTCGCTGGCACACAGAGGCGGCGTGGCGGGTGGCGTATTTTCCAGAATTCGCAGCGCAAGCCAACTGGAGAATCATCGCCATGCTCAAATCACAGGAAGGTCAACACGTCCCTCAGGTCATTTTTCCAATCATGGTCAATGGCGCATCGGAGAAAGTCGGCAGTGATGCCCTCTTCAAAGACAAGACTGTCGTGCTGTTTGCGCTACCGGGTGCGTTTACGCCCACCTGTTCCAGCATGCACCTGCCGCGCTACAACGAGCTGGCCGGAACGCTGAAGGCAAACGGGGTCGATAGCGTGATCTGTCTGGCGGTCAACGACCCCTTCGTAATGGGAGCCTGGCAGGAAGCCCAACAAGCCGAGGGTATCTATTTTCTGCCTGACGGCAACGGTGAGTTCAGCGCCGGCATGGGGATGCTGGTCGACAAATCGGATATCGGCCTGGGCAAGCGGAGCTGGCGTTATTCAATGCTGGTCAAGAATGGGCTGATCGAAAAAATGTTCATCGAGGCAGAAGAGCCGGGTGACCCTTTCAAGGTTTCCGACGCTGACACCATGCTCGGTTACATCAATCCCCAAGCGCTGCCGCCCCACCGGATCACCCTGTTCAGCAAACCGGGATGCCCGCATTGCGCCCGCGCCCGCGAGATGCTGAGCAAAGAAGGTGATCGCTTCGAGGAAATCGAATTGTTGCGCAACGGCATCAGCTATAGCTCGCTGCAGGCAGTGAGCGGGCAAGAAACGACCCCGCAAGTCTTCATCGACGGCCAGCATATTGGCGGCGCCGACGAACTGGCGCTCTGGCTGGCGAAGGCCAAATGACCCCGATCGATGTCGATGTTGCGATCATCGGCTCCGGCACTGCTGGGATGAGCGCTTACAGCAGCGCCCGGGCCCATACCGATTCGCTCCTGCTTATCGAAGGCGGCGACTACGGCACGACTTGCGCCCGCGTCGGCTGCATGCCGAGCAAACTGTTGATTGCGGCAGCAGAAGTTGCACACCAGGCGCGCCATGCCGAGCGCTTCGGAATAATCGCCAGCGACCTGATAGTGGACGGCCCGGCCGTCATGGCGCGAGTGCGCCGCGAGCGAGATCGTTTTGTCGGCTTCGTCCTGGCTTCAGTCGAAGCCATGCCGAGCGGCGACCGGTGGACGGCAAGCGTCAGTTTTCAAGACGCCAATACCCTGGTAACGCCGGCGGGACAGGTGATTCACGCCCGTCGCATCGTCATCGCCACCGGTAGCCGGCCGGTCGTGCCACCAATGCTGCAAGGCCTGACCAAACGCTTGCTGACCAGCGACAACATTTTCGAATTGCCGACCCTGCCGAAAAGCGTGGCCGTTTTCGGCACCGGACCGCTCGGCATTGAACTGGGGCAGGCACTGAGCCGCCTGGGCGTCGCGGTCAAGATGTTCGGCCTCGGTGGCGGCATTGGAGGTATTCGCGACCCGGAAATTCGCGACTACGCGAACAAGGCTTTCAATGATGAGTTCTATCTCGATGCCAACGCCGAGGTCGAGTCGGTCGGTGAAACCGAAAACGGCGTCGCTCTTCGCTACCTGCACAAGGACGGTAGCCGGATCACCGAGGAATTCGACTATGCGCTGGCGGCGACGGGTCGGGCGCCGGACCTTGCCGGATTGTGCCTGGTCAATACCGGGCTGCAACTGGATGAACGTGGGGCACCGCGCTTTGACCGCTACACGCTGCAATGCGGCGACAGCACGATCTTTGTTGCCGGCGACGCCAACAACGAGATTCCCCTGCTCCATGAAGCCGCCGACCAGGGGCGCATTGCCGGCGGCAATGCCGGCCGCTATCCCAACATCCAGCCCGGCCTGCGCCGCACGCCGCTGGCCATCGTCTTCAGCGAGCCACAAGTCGCTGCGGCCGGCATCCCGTTGACGACACTGAACCAGCACTTCCAGGGGCGCTTCGCGACCGGCTGCGCCTCTTTTGAAAACCAGGGACGCAGCCGGGTCATGCTGCGCAACAAGGGGATGCTTAAAGTCTATGCCGAGCTAGGTAGCGGCGTGTTCATCGGTGCGGAAATGTTCGGCCCCGGGGCCGAACATATCGGCCATCTGCTGGCCTGGGCGGTGCAAAAACGCATGACGGTGAACGAAATGCTGGAAATGCCCTTCTACCATCCGGTCATCGAAGAAGGAGTACGTACCGCCTTGCGCGACGTGAAACATGAACTACACGCCGGTGCGGCGGTAGTTGATCAAGGCATTGACTATGGCCCCGGTGGCTGATTGGTGTTGATGCCTTCCCAGCCGGCCGGCTAACGCGGCCCGCCGTACTCGTCGGCGAGGCGGTCGTAATGCGCATGCGCCTCGCTTTCGGCCAGGCCGGCCGTCCGCCATTCCTGTAGCGCCGGGTGGTCGAGCACGGTGTCGCGGTAAGTCGCTGCAACATCCGGCAAGGGCACGTTATAGACGTCGAAACGGCAGACCACCGGCGCGAACATCGCATCAGCCACCGAGAAGTCGCCGAACAACCACGGGCCTTCGCCGCTGGCAAACTGCCTGCGCGCCTCGCTCCAGATCTCGACGATGCGGTCGATGTCGCGCTGTACCTCCGGCGAGGCCGGCCGCCCTTTCAGCTTCAGCTTGAGGTTCATCGGCATGGCGCTGCGTAAATGGGTGAACCCCGAGTGCATCTCGGCGCAGATGCTGCGTGCCCTCGCCCGTGCCCTGGCGTCGGTCGGCCACATCGCCGGATGGCGCTCGGCCAGTGTCTCGGCAATGGCCAGGCTGTCCCAAATCTGGAATCCGTCTTCATGCAGAGAGGGCACCCGGGCGTTGCCGGCGATCGGCTTGAGCGCCGCGTTGTAGTCGCGGCCAGCGACCGAAACCAGGTGTTCGCGAAACGGAATGCCGAAATGCTTCATCAGCAGCCACGGACGCAGCGACCAGGACGAGTAGTTCTTGTTGCCGATGTACAGATCGAACATGGATGACCCTCCAAAGAAAATCGCGCCCGCTGGCGCTGCCAGATGATGCCGGCAGCTATCGACGGCGACAAGCTCGCAGTTGTGGCGAATCAATCCCTGTCGGCGCTGTCGAAAGGCAGACCGTTCATCCCGCAATTGGTTTCCGGATGTACCTGCCTGCCGCTGATCTTCCTTTTCTGGAGCCCGCCATGCCCGACGACCCCACCGTAACGCCGCCGCCGACATGCCCCGTTGCCCAGATGCTCGCCGGCGTCCCGCAGCTTGGCGAGGACAGTTTTCGCCGGGTGGTCGAGTGGTCCCCGAGCGCCATGGTCATGATCAACCCGGAAGGCATCATGGTGCTGGTCAATGCGCAGACCGAGCGCATGTTCGACTACGGCCGCGCAGCGCTGATCGGTCAGTCGGTCGAGATCCTGGTACCGGAACGCGTCCGCCAGCACCACCGGGGATTCCGTGCCGGTTACTTCAACGACCCGCAGCCGCGGCCGATGGGCATCGGCCGCGACCTCGCCGGCTGCCGCGCCGACGGCAGCGAGTTTCCCATCGAGATCGGCCTCAACCCGATCGCCACCGAGGCCGGCACCATGGTGCTCGCCTCGATCATCGACATCACCGAGCGGCAGCGCGCCCAGCTGCGACTGGAGCAAGCACTGCGGGAAAAGACCGTGTTGCTCAATGAGGTCCATCACCGGGTCAAGAACAACCTGCAGGTGATCACCAGCTTGCTCAACCTGCAGGCCGACTATGCCGCCGACCCGCGCCTGCGGACGATCCTGGCCGTGAGCTGCAGCCGGGTCAAGGCGATGGCGCTGACCCACCAGCTACTCTACGAGCGCAAGGATTTTTCCCGCCTGCAACTGGGCGACTATCTGGAACGTCTGGTCCAGTCGATCCGCGCCAGCTACCGGGGCAGCGGCAAGCGCATCGCCTTGCGGCTGGCGCTGCCGGACGAAGAAGTTCAGCTTGATCTCGAACGCGCGGTTCCCTGCGGCCTGCTGCTGAATGAACTGATCACCAACGCCTACAAGCATGCCTTTCCCGGGGAACGTTGCGGCGAAATCGTCATCGAACTCAGCAAGAAGACGACGGATTGCATCTGCTTCAGCATCACCGACAACGGCATCGGCTTGCCACTCGATACCGAGTTGGCGCAAGGCTCGTCGCTGGGCCTGCAACTGGTTCAGCTATTCGTCGAACAATTGCACGGCACCGCCGAAATAACGCGCCAGTCGGGAACCTCCATATCCATCTGCTTTCCGCATGCCCATCCAAAGGAAACACCATGACTGCCCGACTACCGGTCAACCTGATGCTGGTTGAGGATGAACGCATCGTCGCCTTCGACCTGAAACGCCAATTGCAAGGCTTCGGCTACCAGGTCGGTAGCGTGGTCGCCAGTGGTGAGCAGGCCATCGCCCGGGTGGCGGACGAGAAGCCCGACCTGGTGCTGATGGACATTCACCTGGAAGGCCGTATGGATGGCATCGAAGCCGCCACCACCATTCGTTCCCGGCACCAGATACCGGTCGTTTTCCTGACGGCCTATGCCGAGGACGACACCCTGCGCCGGGCCCTCGACAGCCGTCCCTTCGGTTACCTGATCAAGCCCTGCGAGGGGCGCGAACTGCACGCCACCATCCAGATGGCACTGGCCCGCCGCGAGGATGAAGTCGCCGTCGAACAAAGCGAGGAGCGTCTGAAACTCGCCCTCGATGCCGCCTCCCTCGGCGTGCTCGAATGGAACGCCGGGTCCAACCGCCTGAAAGGCGACAGCTATCTCGGCATGCTGTTCGGCCATCAGCCACAGCCGCTGGATGAACTGTGGGACAGCTTCCTCGCCCGCGTCGCCACGGATGACCGCGAACGCATCAGTAACGCGCTGTTCGCCACTTTGCGCAACAGCGAAGCGGTCTGCTTCACTTTTCAGATTGCCGGCAACAGCTCGCCACCTCGACTGATGGAAGCACACGCCAAGGCCTACGCTGCCGACGGCAACGCCCGGCGGGTGGTCGGCATCCTCCAGGACGTCACCCAACGCCACCGCAACGAGACCCTGCTGCGCCAATCCAGCGTCGTCTTCCAGACGACGGCCGAAGCCATCGTCATCAGCGATGCCGAACGGCGCACCGTTGCCGTCAACAGCGCCTTTTCGCGCATCACTGGCTACAGCGAGGAGGCCGCCGTCGGCCATGACCCCGATGTCCTGTTGCGCACCACCCCGGCGCAAAACCGCTACGCCAGCAGCCTGCAGGCCGACGGCCCCGGCTTCTGGCAAGGCGAAGTGCGCTGCCACCGCCAGGACGGCAATGCCTTCCCGGCCTGGCAGAGCGTCAGCGTCGTGCACGACGGCGCCGGCCGGCTGACCCATTACGTGACTGCCTTTTCCGACGTCACCGCCATTTACGAAGCGCAGCAGAGCCTGCATCACCTGGCCCACCACGACCCGTTGACCGGCCTGCCCAACCGCCTGCTGTTCGACGACCGGCTGCGTCAGGCCATCGAGCAGGCGATGCGCAACGAACAGCGTTGTCTGCTGCTGTTCCTGGATCTCGACGGCTTCAAGGTGATCAACGACACGCTCGGCCATGCCGTCGGCGACGAATTGCTGCGCATCGTCGGCCAGCGGCTGCACAACGTGCTGCGCAGCAGCGACACCATCGCCCGCCTGGGCGGCGACGAATTCGTCATCCTGGTCGGCAGCATCAACCCGGAATACGCCGCCCAACTGGCACAGAAGATCCTCGAACAGCTACGCCTGCCGGTACCGCTCGGCGATGACCAACTGTCGGTGACCGGCAGCATCGGCATTGCCGTCTACCCGGACAACGGCGCCAACTGCCAGGAGCTGATGCGCGCCGCCGACATGGCCATGTACACAGCCAAATCGGAGGGCCGCAACCGTTACCACTTCTTCGCCAGCGACATGGCCGAGCGGGCGCAGCAGCGCATGGAAATCGAACAGGGTCTGCGCCGTGCCCTGGCAACCGAAGCCCTGGTCGTGCACTACCAGCCGCGCGTCGATCTGGCCAGCCGCAAGATCGTCGGGGTCGAGGCGCTGGTCCGCTGGCAGCATCCGGAACGCGGCATCGTTTTGCCGGGCAGTTTCATTGGCATCGCCGAGGAGTGCGGCCTGATCGAACCCCTCGGCCGCTGGGTGCTGCAGCACGCTTGCCGCGAAATGTTGGCAACTGTCGAAACTCTATCCACCGACGGTGAATTTCATCTGGCCGTCAATGTTTCGGCCCGCCAGTTCCTCGGCAGCGACTTCGTCGCCGCCCTGCAAGCAGTGCTCGAGGAAACCGGTTTCCCGGCCAGCGCCCTGGAACTGGAAATTACCGAAAGCACCCTGCAGGCGACCGAACGCAGCCTGCCCGTGCTGCGCGCCCTGGAAGAACTCGGCGTCGCCGTCAGCATTGATGACTTCGGCACCGGCTACTCCTCGCTCAGCGTGCTGCGCGATCTGCCGATCAAGCGCATCAAGATCGACCGCTCCTTCATCGTCGACCTGCCGGAGAACGACAACCAGCGGGCCGTGGTCGAAGCCATCGTCGCGCTGAGCCGGGCGATGTACATGTCGATCACCGTCGAAGGTATCGAACACGCTGCCCAGGCGCGAGTACTGGAAGCGCTCGGTTGCCAGGAAGGCCAGGGCTATCTGTTCGCCCGACCGATCCCCCACGGCGAGCTGGTCCGTTTGCTGGCCGACGGGCTACCGGCGGCCGCGCCCTGAGCCAGGCCGGGCAGCAACTGCCCGGCCCCCTGCGTAGCCCTACGCAATCTGACGTATTTCCGCACCCGCTCGCCCTCCTTAATCTGACGTTGCACCGCAGCAAACGCTATTCCGCAACGTCCAACCTCAGATCAAGGAGTCCTCATGAGCAATCGTCGCACTTTCATCAAGGCCACTGTCCTCGCCGCCGCCCTGTCCACCATCGGCATGGCCGCCCATGCCGCCGACACCATCAAGGTCGGCATCCTGCACTCGCTGTCCGGCACCATGGCCATTTCCGAAACGGCACTCAAGGAAACGGCGCTGATGGCCATCGAGGAAATCAACGCCAAGGGCGGCGTGCTCGGCAAGAAGCTCGAGCCGGTCGTTGTCGATCCCGCCTCCAACTGGCCGCTGTTCGCCGAAAAGGCTCGCCAGTTGCTGAGCCAGGACAAGGTTGCCGTCACCTTCGGCTGCTGGACCTCGGTGTCGCGCAAGTCGGTGCTGCCGGTTTACAAGGAACTCAACGGCCTGCTCTTCTATCCCGTCCAGTATGAAGGTGAAGAACTCGAGAAGAACGTCTTCTACACCGGCGCCGCCCCCAACCAGCAGGCGATCCCGGCCGTCGAGTACCTGATGTCCAAGGACGGCGGTTCGGCCAAGCGCTTCGTGCTGCTCGGCACCGACTACGTCTATCCGCGCACCACCAACAAGATCCTGCGCGCCTTCCTGAAATCCAAGGGCGTGGCTGACGCCGACATCATGGAAGAGTACACCCCGTTCGGTCACAGCGATTACCAGACCATCATCGCCAAGATCAAGAAGTTCGCCGCCGAAGGCAAGAAGACCGCCGTTGTGTCCACCATCAACGGTGACTCCAACGTGCCGTTCTACAAGGAACTGGGCAATGCCGGCCTGAAGGCCACCGATGTGCCGGTCGTCGCCTTCTCCGTCGGTGAAGAAGAACTGCGCGGCGTCGATACCAAGCCGCTGGTCGGCCACCTGGCGTCGTGGAACTACTTCATGTCGATCAAGAACCCGGAGAACACCAAGTTCGTCAAGATGTACCGCGACTGGGCGAAGAAGCAGAAGCTGCCGAACGCCGACAAGGTCGTCACCAACGACCCGATGGAAGCCACCTACATCGGCATCCACATGTGGAAGCAGGCGGTCGAGAAGGCCAAGTCCACCGACACCGACAAGGTCATCGCCGCCATGGCCGGTCAGACCTTCAAGGCACCGTCGGGCATCGTCTCCAAGATGGACGAGAAGAACCACCACCTGCACAAGTCGGTGTTCATCGGCGAAGTGAAGGCGGACGGCCAGTTCAACGTCGTCTGGAAGACCCCGGGTCCGGTCCGCGCCCAGCCGTGGAGCCCGTTCATCGAAGGCAACGACAAGAAGAAGGACGTGCCTGAAGGCAAGTAAGCCGGCCTCTGTCAGTCGCCGCAAAACGGGAGCCGCCGCGCTCCCGTTTTTTCGTTCCTCGGCAATTCATGCCAGCGACAAGCCGGCGCAGGCGATGACATCATCTACGCAATAAGGCATAGTCGGCGCCCACTCAACCCCGATCCTGGATTCACTGCATGACGACGGACTCACGAATGGGCATCCGGCTGGCCCAGTTGCATCTCTACGTCGACAACCATCTGCACGACCGCTACCTGTCACCGCCGCTGGCGCTGATCGCCGCCGCGCTGCTGACCAACTGGGTGCCAACAGCGTGGGCCGTGCTGTGGGCGGTGATCGAGCTGGCGATCGTCGCCAACTACATTCGCGTCTATCAAGCCTTCAAGCGGGCCGACGTCCAGCCGCGCGACGAGCGGCGCTGGGCCAACCGCATCGCCGTCGCCCACGGAGCACACATGCTGGCGTGGTCGTCGCTCGTCTTCTGGGCCTGGCAGCAGGGCAATTTCTCCAGCCTGATCTTCATCATGATGATCCACATGGGCTTGATCGCCCTGACCGCAGCGATGAGCAATGCCCATCTGCGCCTGCTCGCGCTCGACATGATTTTTCCCGTGCTCGCCCTTCTCGGACTGCCGCTGTTCGATCCCACCTGGTTCAATATCGGCCTGAGCCTGCTCGGCGGCTGCTTTACCGCGCTGATGATCCAGGTCGGCCGGCAGATCAACGCATCGACGACCGAAGCCTTGCAATTGCGCCAGCGCAACGAGGTACTGATCAAGGAACTGGAATCGCAGGCCTTCCGCGATTCGCTGACCGGCATCGTCAACCGTCGCTACTTCCTGACCACCGCCGAACGGCATCTGCTGGCGGCGCGCCAGCACGCCAATCCGCTGGCCCTGCTGATCATCGACCTCGACCACTTCAAGCAAATCAACGATCAATACGGGCACATGGCCGGCGACGAAGTCCTGGTCGCCGTCGTCGATGCCTGCGTGCACCACCTGCGCGGCGGCGATTGCCTCGGCCGTCTGGGCGGTGAGGAATTCGCCCTGCTCTTGCCCGACGCCACGTGGAGCGAGGCGATGGAAACGGCGGAGCGCCTGCGTCGGGCGACCGAAATGCTGGCCGTAACGGTCGGCGACAATGTCGTGCTTCCGACCGTCAGCATCGGCGTGGCCTTGCTGGCGGCAACCGATGGCAGCCTGTCCGCCCTGATGCACCGGGCCGATCTGGCGATGTATTCAGCCAAGATGCAGGGGCGCAACCGGGTCGTCGGCGATGACCTGCCATCTGCCCCGCTGGCGCCCACCTGCGTGCCACTACCATCAGCCCCGGCGTAGCACACGACCAGACCAAACGCTCCAGCGCCGGCGCCGTGCCGGTCGCCATGTCAAAGTGCTATCGGCATGTTTCGCCCTGGATCTTGGACGGCCGCTTGCCAATGACGTGTAACATGCATGTCGGCAGCGCCTATGCTGCCAGTTGGCCAAGAAAGGAACCCCATGGACATCAACGAAATGCGCTCTCTGATCACCGTCGCCGGCCTCGTCTGCTTTCTGGCGATCGGCTTCTGGGCATACAGCGGCAAGCGCCGCAAGGATTTCGACGAGGCTGCCAACCTGCCCTTCAGCGGCCCGAACGAAGACGACGACAACCCGACGGACAAGACCCGCCAGCCCTGAAGCTGCATCCTGGCCATCCAGCAGCCCCCGCTCCATTGAATAACACCCGACTGGCACGACCGCTCGTCTTCGTGCTGGCCGCCCTGGCGTTCGGCAACTGTCTGGCCGATCCCTGCGACGCGTTGCCGAAGCCCTCGGTCAAGGTTGAACGCCTGCCAACACGGCTCGCCCTCAACAACAGTTATAGCGTCGCGGCGCTCAACAACCTGGGCGCCGCCGTCACCCGCCCCGGCCATCAGGTGCTCGGCCTGACCCGCGGCACGGCCAGCGCCAGCCTCGGTTCGCAATCACCAGCCCTGCTCGATAGCCGTCGGCGCTGGGAATGCGCCAGCCCGCAGATCATCCTGCGTTACGGTTTCAGCCCGATCACCATCTATGTGGCCCGCGAGTTTCCGCCGGGTAGCTGCGCCCACCGGGAAATCTACGAACACGAGATGCGGCACGTGAAGACCTATGAGGACCATCTGCTCGCCATCGAAAAAGAACTGGGCGACACCCTCAATGCCCGCTTTGCCACCGGCGCCCCCTGGCGCGGCGCGGCCGGCGAGCTGGCAACACGTCTGCAACGCGAGCTGGATGAGCGCTGGATGCCCTACGTCCAGCGGCAGATCCGCGCCGTCGAGGAAGCCCAGGCGCTGATCGATACCGACGAGGAATACGCGCGGGTAGCCAATGCCTGCGACGGCGAGATCAAGAAAGTCTTTCGCTGAACGGCGTGCGGAAATCCGCACCAGTCAGGCCCGGGTGTGCGAATTTCCGCACAGCCATACTCGTACCGGCATCACCATCACCGGCAAAACCCTTGAAAATCAGCCTACTGCCGCGACAGGCTGACGCTGGCACGCCTCCTGCAAACGTATGGACCCAACCGCACCGCGGTTAGTCAAAACCACAGGAGGAGATTCCATGAAACTACGTTCCCTGATCGCCGTCGCCGCTCTGGCCGTCGGCACCACCGCCGGCCATGCCGCCGACTTCATCAACGTCCTGACTGGCGGTACCAGCGGCGTCTATTACCCGCTCGGCGTCTCGCTGACCCAGATCTACGGCAAGGTGATGCCGGACACCAAGATGTCGGTGCAGGCGACCAAGGCTTCGGCCGAAAACCTCAATCTGCTGCAGGCTGGCAAGGGTGAAATTGCCTTTACCCTTGGCGATACGCTGTCGGAAGCCTGGAAGGGCAACGCCGACGTCGGCTTCAAGGCGCCGCTGACCAAGCTGCGCACCGTCGCCGCCATCTACCCCAATTACATCCACTTCCTCGCCGCCGCCGATTCCGGCATCAAGTCGCTGGCCGACCTGAAAGGTAAGCGCGTCTCGGTCGGCGCGCCGAAGAGCGGCACTGAACTGAACAGCCGCGACATCCTCAAGGCCGCCGGCCTCGGTTATCAGGATCTGGCCAAGGTCGAATACCTCGGCTACTCGGAATCGGTCGAACTGATGAAGAACCGCCAGCTCGACGCGACGCTGCTTTCCTCCGGACTGGGCGTCGCCGCCGTGCGCGACCTGGCGACGGCACTGAAGATCGTCGTCATCGAAATCCCGGCCAATGTCGTCGCCAAGATCGGCGATGCCGCCTACCAGTCCGGCACCATCCCGGCCAACACCTACAACGGCCAGACGGCCGACGTGCAGACCGTGCTCGTGCCCAACTACCTGATCACCCATGAAGGCGTGCCGACCGACACGGTCTACAAGATGACCAAGTCGATGACCGAGAACCTCGATGCCATGGCCACTGCCCACGCCGCCGCCAAGGCGATCAAGAAGGAGAAGATGGCCATCGGTTCGCCGGTGCCGCTGCATCCGGGTGCCGAGAAGTACTACCGCGAAGCCGGCCTGCTCAAGTAAGACATCATGACCAATCCTGACGTCACCATCGATCAGGAGACGTTCTCCGAGCACGGCGCCCAGCGCCGTCTCGGCGGCGTCGCACTGCTCATCCTGACCGGCATCGCCCTCTCCTTCTCGATCTATCAGCTGGCGGTCGCGGCCTTTCATCCGCTCTCCAGCCTGGTCATGCGGGCGCTGCACGTCGGCTTCCTGCTGGCCATGACCTTCATCCTCTTCCCCATCGCCCGCGGCGGCCGTCTCGACCGTGTGGCGCCGCTTGACTGGCTGCTGGCCGGACTGGGCTTCGCCCTGGCCTGTTACCAGTGGGTATTCGAGGTCGACCTGATCATGCGCGCCGGCGACCCGAGTACGCTCGACCTGGTCGTCGGCACGGCGCTGATCGCCCTGGTCTTTGAAGCTGCCCGCCGCATCCTCGGACTGGCGCTGCCGACCATCTGCGCCCTCTTTCTGCTCTACGGCCTGTTCGGCCAGCATCTGCCCGGCGACCTCGCCCACCGCGGCTACGATTTTGCCCAAGTCGTCGACCAGCTCGCCTTCGGCACCGAAGGCATCTTCGGCATCCCGACCATGGTCTCGGCGATGTACATCTTCCTCTTCGTGCTCTTTGGCGCCTTCCTTGAACACGCCGGCATGATCAACCTGTTCAACTCGGTGGCGCTCGGCTTCGTTGGCCACGCCAAGGGCGGAGCGGCCAAGGTTTCCGTGGTTTCTTCCGGGCTGATGGGGTCGATTTCCGGCTCTGGCGTCGCCAACGTATTGACCACGGGCCAGTTCACCATTCCGCTGATGAAGCGCTTCGGCTACTCCGGCGTCTTCGCCGGCGCTGTCGAGGCCACCGCTTCGATGGGCGGCCAGATCATGCCGCCGGTGATGGGCGCCGTCGCCTTCATCATGGCCGAGAACCTCAATGTGCCCTACGTCGAGATCGTCAAGGCCGCCCTGGTCCCGGCCATCCTCTACTACGTCACGGTATTCTGGATGGTGCATCTGGAAGCCGGGCGCAAGAACCTTGACGGCATGCCCAAAGCCGACTGCCCGAATCCGTGGCAGGCGATGCGCGAACAGTGGTACCTGATCCTGCCGCTGGTCGGCCTTGTCGGCATGCTGTTCAACGGTTTCACCCCGATGTATTCGGGCATGGTCGGCCTGGCGCTGTGTGCCATCCTGATCCTCGGCGCCGCCATCGCCGCCCGCCTGTCGAACACCGCCTTCCGCTTCGTCTTCTGGATCGCCGTCGGTCTCGGCGCCTCGCTGCTGGTCAAGTGGGGCGTCTATCCGGTGCTCATCGTCATCGGCATCCTGGTAGTCGGCTGCCTCTTCGTCCAGGGCGGCCGCGAGACGCTGAGCGTCATGCGCGCCAGCCTGGTCGACGGCGCCAGGCAGGCTTTGCCGGTCGGCGTTGCCTGCGCCATCGTCGGCATCATCATCGGTATCCTGACGCTGACCGGCGCCGCCACCAATTTCGCCGGCTTCATCCTCAAGGTGGGCGAAGACAGCCTGTTCCTCTCGCTGCTGCTCACCATGCTGATCTGCCTGGTGCTCGGCATGGGCATCCCGACCATTCCCAACTACATCATCACCAGTTCCATCGCCGCCCCCGCCCTGCTCGAACTCGGCGTGCCGCTGATCGTCAGCCACATGTTCGTCTTCTACTTCGGCATCATGGCCGACCTGACGCCGCCGGTAGCCCTGGCCGCCTTCGCCGCCAGTTCGATAGCCAAGGAACCGGCGATGAAGATCGGCATCAAGGCAGTGCAGATCGCCATCGCCGGCTTCGTCGTGCCGTTCATGGCGGTGTACGACAACGCGCTGATGCTGCAGGGCGATCCGTCGGTGCTGGCCGTCGCCTACATCGTCGGCAAGGCACTGCTGGCCATCGCCCTGTGGGGCGCCGCCGCCATCGGCTACCTGCGCACGCCGCTGCAGGCCTGGGAACGCATCTGGGCTGCCGTCGCCGCCTTCCTGTTGGTCGCCGCCCTGCCGCTCACCGACGAACTCGGCTTCGCCGCCTGTTCGATCTTCATCGGCTGGCACATCGTGCGCAGCCGTTCGCCGAAACTGGCGTGAGCGCCCTCTGCCTCGCCGCCGGCCTGCTCTTGGCGCCGCTCGGCGAGGCGGTGACGCTGCGCTGGACGCACTCCGTCCAGCGCAGCGTCTGGGAAGAGGACTACCGGCTGGAAGCTGGCGCCCTGCGTTTGACTTCGGCCCGCGTTCAGGGCACCGGCGCCGGCATGGAACCACCGGCCGATTCCGTACTGCGCGACGGCGCCTGGCATTACACGCCGCCGCTGCCGCTGCTACCGGAAGTGCAACTGCGCCACTCACCGCACGTTCAGCCCTACATCATCTGCGTCGCCGGAAAATGCCGGCCGGTCACCGCCTGGCTGCCCGGCCTGCCCGCTGAAGCCGTGCTGACCCTGCGCCCCTGCCAGGGCGACGAGGCTGAACGAGGCCCGGCAAAACCCGCTACGATGCCGCCATGAGCGCTTCCCGTCCCCAGTCAAACCGCCCGTGGCTGCTGCCCATCGCCGCCACCGGCCTGTGCCTGCTGATCGGTTTGTTTGCCTACCAGTGGCTGTTCCGCCACAACCTCGATCACGAACGCCGACTGGCAGCGCAGCGTCTCGATGCCTTCGCCCTGTCGCTGGAAGCCACGCTCTATCGCCACGAAGCCCTGCCCGGCCTGCTCGCCCTCGAACCCTCGCTGGCCGCCCTGCTGCGCGAACCGGGCAATCCGGCCCGCATCGCCGCCGCCAATGCCTATCTGGAAGCCGCCCAGCAGGGCGCCGCAGTCGCCGCCACGTACCTGATCGACGCCAACGGCCTCACCCTGGCCGCCAGCAACTGGCGCCAGCCGCGCAGCTTCATCGGCCACAACTACGCCTTCCGCCCCTATTTCAGCGACGCCGTGGACCACGGCCTCGGTCGCTTCTACGGCGTCGGCGTCACCACCGGCGAGCCCGGCTATTTCATCGCCGCGCCGCTGCGCGAACAAGGCAAGGTCGTCGGCGTCGTCGCCATCAAGGTCGGCCTCGAAACCCTCGAACAGGCCATGGCCGGCACCGGCGACACCCTGCTGCTGACCGACGGCGACGGCATCGTTTTCCTCGCCTCCGACCGCCGCCTGCGCTACCGCAACCTGGCGCCGCTTGCCGAAAGTGCACGCCAGCGCCTGGAGAACACCCGGCAGTACGGCAATCAGGCCATCCAGCCACTAGCCGACAAGCCGCTGCCGCTGACCGCCCAGGAGCCGGTACGCCTGGCCCTGCCCGACGAAGCGCCACGTGAACACCTGATCGTCGCCCGTCCGGTCGGCAACCTCGGCTGGCAGGTGGTGCAGCTCGGGCGGCCCGACGAAGCCCGCGGCAGCGCCTTCACCGGCGCCAGCGCCCTGGTCTTCGCCGCCGCCTTCGCCCTCGGTCTGGCCGCCCACTTCCAGCATCGCGCCCGCCGCCGCGAAGAACTACGGCGCATTCACGCCGAACTGGAAAGCCGCATCGCCGAACGCACCGCCGACCTGACCGAAAAAATCGGCGCCCTGCAGCGCACTGAAGCCATCCTCCACGAAACCCGTGACAACGCCGTGCAGGCCGGCAAGCTGGCGGTGCTCGGGCAACTGTCCGCCGGCATCAGCCACGAACTGAACCAGCCGCTGGCGGCGCTGCAGACTTTCGCCGACAACGCCACCGCCCTGCTCGCCCGCGGCCGCCACGCCGAAGTTGCCGACAACCTGCAGATGATCAGCGAACTGGTCGGGCGCACCGGGCGCATCGTCCGCCAGCTGAAAAGCTTCGCCCGGCGCGAGGCGGATACGCCACAAGCGGTCAACATCGCCAGCACCATCGAACACGCGCTGCTGATCGTCGAACCACGCCGCCGCGAAATCGCCGCCCAGATCGCCGTCGCCCCCTTCGCCCCGGCCCTCACCGTGATCGCAGAAGCCGGGCGGCTGGAGCAGGTATTGGTCAACCTGCTGCTCAACGCCCTCGACGCCATGCACGACCGGCCGGAGCCGCGCATCGAAGTCGGCGTGCGCGACGAGACCGGACAGGTCGTCATCGAAGTCCGCGACCACGGCCCCGGCATCCCCGACGACGTGCGCGGCCACCTGTTCGAACCCTTCTACACCACCAAACCCGCTGGCGCCGGCCTCGGCCTCGGTCTGGCCATTTCGCTGACCATCGTCGAAAGCTACGGCGGCACGCTGGCCGCCCGCAACGCGCCGGACGGCGGCGCCATCTTCATCTTGAGCCTGCCGGCAGACTGAAGACCATCGGCGCCTGGCGCCTTCCCGCCTCCCCGCGCTACCCGTCGCCTCTGGAAAATATGCCCACAGGCTGAACAGAAAGCATGGCTCACGTCCAAAGCGGCGTTACATATTCATACGCCATTCAATAGAATGCCCAATCTTCATACAATCAATTTCGGGCAATTCACGCTTTGGAGGGGAGGCAGGAGAAATGAAGAAGTTGATTGGTCGGAAAAGGGAAATGTCTCTGCTCCCTTTGGTTGAGCATCATGCTTTGGAGACAATAGCGATCATTGGCTACTATTCAGCACATCCCGTTCGCCTAGAAGTGACTGTAAAACATCGTCAACGCCCGCTACTTGATGCTGTATTGAACGGTACAGGTCGTTTAACCCCGCAGCTACGGGTACTCGATACATCTCAACGCCATCGCTTAGCAAATCGAGTACGTAGAGATATGCGTTATCACCGTCACCAGTGAGCAAGGTCGCAGCCGGATTATTAAACTTAGTAAGACGGAAGGTCTTGCCATTGTAAGCAGCTTCAAATGCTCCGTGGCAAACGTACTTCACTGGAGTCCCAAGCAGAGATAAGCCTCCAAGCCGCGGAGGAGATACGTATGTTGTGCTAGACACACGCCAAGTCACCTTCCCAACTTGAGTAAGGTCGTTGAGGATTGAAATTGCTTCAATCCATTGGTTAGAAGAAGATAACGACGTCATACAATCAGACCTCCAGCCTTGAATCCGCAACCATCAACTCAATAGCGGTTGCGGATGACAAAAGTTGAGTATAAATGTGGCGCACTTTCTCCCGCGGGGGCTTTGCCTCAGGAAGCTTCTGGAAGGACTTAATTGCTCCAATCGCGTCATTCACCGAGCCCTTTGCAGTTCCGTTAAGCTTCTTCGCTGCCGCCTTTAACTGTTCAAGAGCGAGAGCAATCTCAGTTGAAATGGCCTCGCTGGAGGAATCAAAGTCTTGCAGGAAAGCACTCAAGTTGCTTGCGTGGCCTTTAATCGCTTCAGCAATTTCTGGAGCTCGTTGCCGAAAAAGTACTTTCTGCCGAATTTCTCTCAATGAAAACCACACGCGGACAGATATAAGCGCCCCCAACGATGATGCAACAGCCGAGAACTTTGGGTTCGCAAGAAGCTCCCACAACCATCGCGACACGTTAACGATTAATTCGAAATTCATGCCCCCTCCTAACATCTTGCTGACCATTATATGTGGAATGATTTGACATCTACGACTTCGGACGAGCGCAACACTTTGAAAGTGATTGGGGTCAGAGACAACTAGCCTTCCAAACCACTTACAGTAGCCCATCGCCGTGCCTTCTTCTTTCCAGCATGAAGGGCCTAAGGGGTCTGAAGGGCCTAAGGGGTCAGAGACATTTACTTTTCTGAGCCGCTCACCATGTACCGCCGCCGCGCCTTTTTTGTCATCTGCATAAGTGGGGAAGCGCGTTAGGCGCCGAGATGATACTGATACCACCACTTACTAATGATGGCTCTCGGCACCAGGAGGCACATGTACATACAACCACCCTGCAGCGAAATTGACATGACCACGACTCGCCTGTTCAAGAATGGCAACTCACAGGCCGTGCGCATCCCGGCCGAACTGGCTTACGAGGTTTCGGACATGGAACTGATGATCGAGCGCATTGGTGACGAATTGCGCATTCGTCCCGCGCAGCGCCGCATGGGCGATGTGTTGGCGGTACTTGCCCAGTTCAGCCCCGACTTCATGGATGATGGCCGCGAACAGAACTAGCAGGCTGAGCGCGAGGCGCTCTGATGGCTCGCTACATGCTGGACACCAATATCTGCATCTACCTGATGAAGCATCAGCCGCCGGAGGTGGCGGAACGGTTCGCGCAGTGTTTTGTCGGCGACGTGGTGATTTCCGCCATCACGCTGGCCGAGCTGGAATATGGCGTAGCGGCTTCGGATGAGGCAAACCGCCAGCGCAACCGGGCGGCGCTGGAAGCTTTCCTGAACGAGGTTCC
This sequence comes from Betaproteobacteria bacterium HGW-Betaproteobacteria-7, assembly GCA_002840765.1. Lineage (GTDB taxonomy): Bacteria > Pseudomonadota > Gammaproteobacteria > Burkholderiales > Rhodocyclaceae > Azonexus. Next base: position 177,036 of record PHCE01000003.1, on the reverse strand, counting down.
GGCCGGGCCTTTCGATGCCGGGGCCGCCAAGGCCTACGGCCCTGCCCGGCTGCTGGCGCGGGAGCGCAAACGGGACGCCCTGGACAAGTTGATCGCCAGTCATGCCATGGCCCTGGATGTCACTCTAGTTACCAACAACCCGGCCGATTTTGCGGTCTATGACAAGCTACGAATTGAAAACTGGGTCGCCGGGCATTGACCGCCGATAGGGTCTGTTTTTAAAAGGGAAATATCTCTTCCCCCCTTTTCGATCCCTTTTCCACAGTGCTAACTTTGTGAGCAATCAGCACTGAGCCCCGCCAAAGGTGGCATGGCTTTAATGCCAGCATTTACGCCACGACGCCGGTACCCGCGTCGAGGATGTCGAGGAAGGCCCCGTAGGCGAAAACCCGACCGCGCTGCTTGCCGGTCACTTCGCGAACGACGCCGAGCCCTTCAAGGGCCTCGAACGCCTTGTTGACCGTTGGCGCGCTCAGTCCCGTTTTCCGTTGCGCTTGGGCCGCATTCAGGAACGGGTGGGTCTGCATCAGTTCGTGGATGCGGAGCATGGAATTCGTCTGGTCGCCGGTGGCGGCGATCCGTTCGCGGTCGCTCCGGAAGAGCGCGACGATGTCCATGGCGCTCTCGAAGGCGTTGTTCGCGGTTGCGGCGACGCCGTCGAGGAAGAACTCCATCCAGGTCTCCCAATCGCCTTTCAGACGGACCTCCTGCAGGAGGCGGTAGTAGTCCTCCCGCCGGCTCTTCAGGTAGAGGCTGAGGTAGAGCAGCGGCTCGCGCAGGACGCCCTTGTCCACAAGGAATAGCGCGATGAGCAGCCGCCCGAGCCGACCGTTGCCATCGAGGAAGGGGTGGATCGTTTCAAACTGGACGTGGAGCAAGGCGGCCTTGATGAGCGGCGGCATGGGGCGCGAGTCGTCCTGGAGGAAACGCTCCAGGTCGTTCAGGCAGACATTCATTTCGTTCACTGGCGGCGGGACGAACTGAGCATTGCCCGGCCTGGTTCCGCCGAGCCAGTTCTGCGATCGGCGGAATTCGCCGGGATCCTTGTTTTCGCCGCGACCCTTCTGGAGCAGGCGCGCGTGCATCTCGCGCAGGAGCCGCAGGCAGAGTGGCAGGCCTTGGGGGTCGCGCAGGCGCTCGAGGCCGTACATCATCGCGTCCACGTAGTTCGATACTTCCGTGATGTCGTCGAGCGGCTTCCCGGCCAGCGCCTCGTTCTCGTAGCGGAGCAGCTCGTCGAGCGTGGACTGCGTCCCTTCGATCTGTGAGGACAGGACGGCCTCCTTGCGGACGTACATGTAAAGAAAGAGGGCTTTGTCCGGGAGCAGCATGGCCACGCCGTCCAAACGACCGACGGCGCGGTCGGCCTCACTCAGGCGGCGTAGCAGCTCGTCTGAGAGGAGCAGAGGCGGCGAAGGGGGAAGCGGCGGCGGCACGTAGGCATTCACGGTTTCGTTGAAGGCGACTGTCGTGACGTAGCGCCCGATCCGCGAGGCGCTCTGGTCTTGGGATGGGTCGGTCGGGGTGGCGGGCATGGACGCTTGGTTAAGGCCGCTTAATTAACAGCGAGCACTAATAAAATTTGCAGTGGTTTATTTTACTTAAGCAAAAAATTCACGCGGTGGAATTTGTCGGATCCACTCGGCGCAACCCGTCAAAGCAGCCCGTACTTCTTCAGCTTGTCGTGCAACGTCGTCCGCGCCACCTTCAGGACATCCGCCGTGCGCTGAATGTTCCCGCCCTGGCGGGTGAATTCGTCGGCGATCAGTTGCCGTTCGTAGCCCTCCACCGCTTCCGTCAGCGATGGCATGACGCCCTGCCCGACGCTCGGCGTGGCGCCACCGATGCCGAGCGCATGGCAATCGGCGGCATTCTTCAGTTCGCGGATGTTGCCCGGCCATTCCTGCGCCATCAGGCGGTGCATGGTTTCTGGCGGCACCAGCGGCGGCGGCCGGTTGAAACGCTTGGCCGCCTGTAGCAGGAAGGCATCGTAGAGGGCCGGTATGTCTTCGCGGCGCTCGCGCAGCGGCGGCAGTTCGATGCGCACGACGTTGAGCCGGTAGTAGAGATCGGCGCGGAATTTGCCCTGCTCCGACCAGGCCTTGAGGTCTTCCTTGCTGGCGGCGATCACCCGGCAATTGACCGGAATCTGCTGGTTTGAACCGAGACGTTCGATGACCCGCTCCTGCAACACGCGCAGCAGCTTGATCTGCATGTTCATCGGCATGCTTTCGACTTCGTCGAGGAACAGCGTGCCGCCGCTGGCGTATTCGATCTTGCCGATACGCCGTTTCTGGGCGCCGGTGAAGGCCCCCGACTCGTGGCCGAAGAGCTCGCTGTCGAGCAGGTTGTCGGCCATGCCGCCGCAGTTGAGCGCCACGTAATTTTCCCGGCCGGCCTGCGACAGGTCGTGCAGGCAGCGCGCGACCATCTCCTTGCCGGTGCCGGTTTCGCCAAAGATCAGCACGTCGACCGAGGCATCGGCAACATCGAGAATCAACCGGCGCACCCGTTGCATCAGGGGCGAGCGGCCGATCAGGCGGGCTTCCAGGTCGTCCCGCTGATCCAGCCGGCGGCGCAGCGATTCGACTTCCAGCACCAGTTCGCGTTTTTCCAGCGCCCGGCGCACCACCTCGACCAGATCGTCGGTGGAGAACGGCTTCTGCATGAAATCGTAGGCGCCATTGCGCATCGCTTCCACCGCCAGCGTCACGTCGCCGTGACCGGTGATGATGATCACCGGCAAATCGGCATCACGCTCGCGGACGCGGCGCAACAACTCCATGCCGCTGCGGCCGGGCAAGCGCATGTCGGTGACGACAATGCCGGGAAAATCCGCCGTCAGGTGCTTCTCCGCCTCCTCCGCCGAGGCCGTTGCGATGACCGGAATGCCGGCCAGCTGCATGGCTTGCTCGCAGCCCAGGCGGACATTTGGATCATCCTCGACGAGCAGGACTTGCAGTGGCGTCTTCATGGTGACGTTTCCCGGAAATCTGGCGGCAGGGGCGGCAGCAGGACAACGAAGCGGGCGCCGCCGCCGGGCGCCGGCCCGGCCATCAGGTCGCCGCCGAAGTCGCGCAGTATATCGCGCGAGATGGTCAGGCCCAGACCGAGGCCTTCGCCCGGCTGCTTGGTCGTGAAGAAGGGTTCGAACAGATGGGCCAGCGCCTCTTCGGAGAAGCCGCAGCCGGCGTCAACGACGGCCAGCGCGACCATGCCTGAGCTCGCCCGCTCGCAGGAAAAACTCAGCCGGCGCACCGGCTCGTCATGCATGGCGTCCAGGGCATTGCCGATCAGGTTGACCAACACCTGCTGCAGCCGGTTACGGTCGCACCAGGCGGTCGCGGCACCAGGCGCAATCTGCCGTTCGACGGTGACCGACTCTTTCCGCAGGCGCGACTCGAAAAGGAACAGCGCACTATCCAGGGCCTGGGCGATATCAACCGCGGTCGACACCGCCGGCGACTTGCGGGCGAAGGTTTTCAGCGGCCCGATGATGTTGCCCATCTGCTGCGTCAATTGTTCGACGATGGCGAGGTTCTTCCCGGCCGTTTCCACATCGGCCCGGCGCATGAATTCCGCGGCATTGGCCGCCAGGGTGCGGATGGCGCCGAGCGGCTGGCTCAGCTCGTGGGTGATGCCGGTGGCCATCTGGCCGAGCACGGCAAGCTTGGCCGCCTGTACCAGTTCGGCCTGGGCGGCGCGCAGGGTCTGTTCGGCGCGCTGGCGCTCCTGCACTTCGCGCTGCAGGCCGGTCACTGCTTCCGACAGATCGGCGGTGCGCTCCTCGACCTTGCGTTCGAGTTCCTGGTTGGCCCGTTCGAGCATCGCCCGCGCCTCCTCGCGCCCCCGCGCCAGGCGCCGCCGCTGGCGGGTATACAGAACGCCGAGCAGCAGACAGCCGAGGGCGGCGCAACTGAGCGCCGCATGGGTGGCGGCCTGGACGCCGACCGGTCGCAGATCGGAGAAAACGACAATGCGCCAGGCCGTCCCCGGCAGGTGACGCGCCATCGCCAGATAGGGGCGTGCCCCCTGTGACGGGGTGACATCGTCGCGCAGATGCTTGGGCAAGCGCACCACACGCCCCTCGGCGGCCCCGTCGAGATCGATGTTGAGGCTGATCGCCCCCAGGGCCTGGCCGGCGAACTGCTGACTGCCCAGGCGCTTGAGCTCTTCCACCGGCTGCGGACGCAGCGTCGCGTAACGCCATTCCGGCGGCGAGGCGAGCAGCACCACGTCATTGCGGTCAACGATCAGCGCCGGTGCCTCCTGCGCCAACCAGCGCCGCTCGACCTCGCGGATGCCCGACTTGACGACGGCGACGCCGATGATCGCCCATTCACGCGCTTCGTCGCGAATCGGCAAGGCGAAGTAGTAACCCGGCTCGTGGCGCACATGATCGACCGCGTAATGGCGGGCCGGCATGCCGCGCACGGCGTCGCGAAAGAACGGCATATAGGAAAGATCCGAGCCGAGCAGGTTCTCGGAAAAGATCCAGTCGCTGGAAGCGACCACCCGGCCGGTCATATCGAGAACAAAGATGACCGGCCCGCCGAGGTGATCGTTGAGCTTCTGCAGGAAGCGGTTGGCTTCGGCCTGGTGGATGTCCTGCGCGTCGTTCGGTGTCTGCAACAGGGCAACGACATCCGGGTTGAGCTCGACGGCACTGGGAATCGAGGCGTGCCGGGTCACTTCGCTGTCGATCGCCGCCCCGAGAATGTCCAGTTGGTGCGACGCCTTCTCGCGCATGTCCTTGATGCCGTAATGCTCGGAGACGCGATAGGAAAGCAGGCCGAGCAGCAGGAAGGCGACCACCAGCCCGGCCAGACCGAGTACGCGATGCGGCCGGGGCAAGGGAGTGGGCAGGTGGGCGGCGAAATCCGGCATGGCAGGCGAGCTCAGGGGAAGGTCATTGTACGGCCGAACAGCCGCACGCCGGGGTTACCGGCGGCGCCGGATGGCGCGAACATGACCTCCCCCATCGCCGCTCAGCTCGGCCGGCGCGGCGCGGTCAGCACCTCGGGGGCAAGTACGGCAGCCAGACTGGCCCGGTCCATCAGCCCCATTTCCTCGACCAGCTCGGCAACGCCGCGACCGCTGCGCAGCGCCTCCTGGGCGACACGCGTGGCGTTCTCGTAGCCGATGTACGGGTTCAGTGCCGTCGCCAGCCCGGCCGAGGTACGCACGCGTTCGGCCAGCAATTCGCGGTTGGCGGTGATGCCGCGCACGCAGTGGGCGGTCAGCGTCCGGCAGCCGGCCGACAGGTGTTCGATGCTCTTGAACAGGCTGTGGGCGATGATCGGCTCGAAGGCATTCAGCTGCAGTTGACCGCCTTCGGCCGCCATGGTGATGGTGACGTCGTTGCCGATGACCTCGAAGGCGATCTGATTGACCACTTCCGGGATCACCGGATTGACCTTGCCCGGCATGATCGACGAACCGGCGGCGCGTGGCGGCAGGTTGATTTCGTTAAGCCCGGCCTGCGGCCCGGAGGACAGCAGGCGCAGGTCGTTGCAGGTCTTCGACAGCTTGCAGGCGACGCGCTTGAGGACGCCGGACAACTGCACGAAGGCGCCGCAATCCTGGGTCGCTTCGATCAGGTTGGGCGCCGCTTCCAGGGCAAAGCCGGAGAGCTTCGACAGGTGATCGATGGCCAGCTTGGAGTAGCGCATGTCGGTGTTGATGCCGGTGCCGATCGCTGTGGCGCCCAAGTTGATCTCGCGGATCAGCGCAATCGCTTCGCCGACGCGCAGTTCGTCCTCGTGCAGCATCACCGCATAGGTCGAGAATTCCTGGCCGAGGGTCATCGGCACGGCGTCCTGCAACTGCGTGCGGCCGATTTTCAGCACGTCGTCGAATTCCGCGGCCTTGGCGGCGAAGGCTTCGCGCAGCCCGGCCATCGCCGAGAGCAAGCCGCGGATGGCAAAACAGGCGGCGACGCGCAGCGCCGTCGGATAAACGTCGTTGGTGCTCTGCGACATGTTGACGTGGTTGAGCGGATGCAGGTGACCGTAGTCGCCGCGCTTGTGGCCGAGGATTTCCAGCGCCCGGTTGGCAATGACTTCGTTGGCGTTCATGTTGGTCGACGTGCCGGCACCGCCCTGGATGACGTCGACGACGAACTGCTCGTGCAGCTTGCCGCCGGCGATTTCCTGGCAAGCGGCGACGATGGCGTCGGCGCGCGTCTTGTCGAGCTGGCCGAGTTCGGCATTGGCCAGCGCCGCCGCCTGCTTGGTCAGGGCCAGGGCGCGCACCAGCTCGCCATAGCTGCCGATGGTCTTGCCAGTGATCGGATAGTTCTCGATGGCGCGCAGGGTATGCACGCCCCAATAGGCGCTGGAAGGAACCTCGGCGTCGCCGAGCAGGTCGTGTTCGAGTCGTGCGTTCATGTTGTCTCCGTTTATGTTTTTAGGGGAAGTAAAGCGGCCGCTCAGGTGCCGGCCATGAAACTGCGGATGCCTGAACCGACGAATTGCACGCCGATGCAGACGAGCAAAAATCCGGTCAGGCGGGTGGTGACATTGATGCCTTCGGCCCCGAGCCGGCGCGACACCCAGCGCGCCGAACGCAGCACCAGCCAGATCAGCAGGCACGTGGCGGCGATGGCGGCCACCGTCGCCACATAGGCGAGCAGCCGCTGCACGCCGCCGGACAGTTCGGCAATTTCCGAGGAAATGCCGATCACCGTCGCCAGCGCCCCCGGCCCGGCGATGCCCGGCATGGCCAGCGGGAAAAAGGCGAAGCTGCCGGTGCTGGGAATCTGCGTCGCGTCGCCGTTGCCGAACAGCATGCGATGGCCGATCAAGCCGACGGTCAGGCCGCCGGCGATGCGCAGGGCGCCGAACGAGATGCCGAAGGCTTCGAGGATGAAGACACCGACAAAGAGACCGCCGGCGAGCAGCAAAAAGCCGTAGAAACAGGCCCGCCGTGCCTCCTGCGCGGCCCGGCCGGCTTCGAAGCCGGTGGACAGGGTGAGGAACACCGGGATTTTCGACAGCGGATTGGTGATCGTCGCCAGACTGACCAATCCGCCGAGGAAAAAGCTGACCAGCAGCCGGCTCAGACCGTCTTCCATGGGCGCCTAGTGGTGCAGGATCTTCGCCAGGAACTGCTGCGCCCGTTCCGAACGCGGATTGGCGAAGAAGGCCTCCTTTTCGTCGTCTTCGACGATGCGCCCGTGGTCCATGAAGATGACCCGGTTGGCGACGCGCCGGGCAAAGCCCATTTCGTGCGTGACGCACATCATGGTCATGCCTTCCTGGGCCAGTTCGGTCATCACGTCGAGCACTTCATTGACCATTTCCGGATCAAGCGCCGAGGTCGGTTCGTCGAACAGCATGCAGATCGGGTCCATCGCCAGCGCCCGGGCGATCGCCACGCGCTGTTGCTGACCGCCGGACAACTGGCCGGGGAACTTGTTGGCCTGGGCCTTGAGGCCGACCCGGTCGAGCAGCTTCAAGCCCTTGTCCATGGCTTCGTCCTGCTTGCGGCCAAGCACCTTGACCTGGGCGATGGCCAGGTTCTGGGTGATGCTCATGTGCGGGAACAGCTCGAAGTTCTGGAAAACCATGCCGACGCGGGCGCGCAGCTTGGACAAGTTGGTCTTCGGATCACCAACCGAGGTGCCGTCGACGATGATTTCGCCGGCCTGGAAAGGCTCCAGACCATTGACGCACTTGATCAGCGTCGATTTGCCGGAACCGGAGGGACCACAGACGACGATCACTTCACCTTTGCTGACGGAGGTCGTGCAATCGGTAAGCACCTTGAAGTCGCCGTAATTTTTGCTGACGTTTGCAATCTTGATCATGGGATTTCTCCTGACAGTCGGCGATCAGGCCGGGTGATATTTTTTCTGGAGACGCTTCACGATCTGCGAAGCGGAGAAGCAGATGACGAAGTAGACGGCGCCCGCGAACAGCAACAGTTCGACCAGCCGGCCGTCGCGGTCACCGACCTTGTAGGCGGCACCGAAGAAATCGGCGAGGGCCGAAACGTAGACCAGCGAGGTGTCCTGGAACAGGATGATGGCCTGGGTCAGCAGCAGCGGCACCATGTTGCGGAAGGCCTGCGGCAGCACGACCAGGCGCATGGATTGCCCGTAGGTCATGCCGAGCGCCGAGGCGGCAGCCATCTGCCCTTTCGACACGCTCTGGATACCCGCCCGGATGATTTCCGAGTAATAGGCCGCCTCGAACAGGGCGAAACCGGCCATGGCCGAAGACAAACGCATGTCCGTTCCCTTTGGAATGTTGAACAGCTGTCCAACAAATTCCGGCACGATCAGGAAGAACCAGAGCAGGACCATGACCAGCGGCACGGCGCGGAACAGGTTGACGTAGCCGGCAGCAAACCAGGACAAGGCCTTGATCGACGACAGCCGCATCATGGCCAGCAGAGTGCCCCAGACGATGCCGACGACGACCGCCTGCAGGGTGATGACCAGCGAAATCTTCATGCCGTCCCAGAGGAACGGCAGGGCGCCGGGAATGGAAGACCAGTCGAAATCATGCATGTTATTTGCCTCCGATATAGCCGGGCACAGCGATGCGCCGCTCGAACTTGTGCATCAGGGTCATCACCACGACGTTGATCGCGATATAAGCCAGCGTCACGGCGATGAAGGACTCGTAGGGCTGCGCCGTGTAATCGACCAGCTGGCGGCCCTGAGCAGCCAGCTCAAGCAAGCCGATGGTCGAGCAGACAGCGGAGTTCTTGAAAATGTTGAGGAACTCCGAGGTCAGTGGCGGCACAACCAGTCGGAAAGCCATCGGCAGCATGACGAAGCGGTAGGTCTGCGGTAGCGTGAAGCCGAGCGCCAGGCCGGCGTTCTTCTGGCCCTTGGGCAGCGAATTGATGCCGGAACGCACCTGCTCGGCGACCCGAGCACTGGTGAACAGGCCGAGACAGACCATTGAAGCGAAGAATTGCTGCAGCACCGGATGCGACTGCTTGAAAGCATTGCCGAGGCTTTCCGGCAACAGTTCCGGCAACACGAAATACCAGATGAACAACTGCACCAGCAGCGGAATGTTGCGGAACAGTTCGACGTAGGCCGTGGCGATGCCGGCCAGGAGCTTGTTCGGCACGGTGCGCAGCACGCCGACCAGGGCGCCGAGCAGCAGGGCGATGACCCAGGCGCTCAGCGACAGGCCAATGGTCATCTTGAAGCCGGCGAACATCCAGCCGAGATAGGTGTCGTCACCGGTAGCGGACGGCTGAAAGAAGACGCCCCAGTTCCATTGGTAACCCATGTTGAATCCCTCCTATGGTTTGATCTGTCCGGGGCAGCCGCGAACGGCCACCCCGGTCTTGCCGCGCGCTCAGTACTCCCAGAAGATGCGCTGCAGTTCCTTGCTGTCGTTGGTCGCGGTCAGCGCGACGGTGGCCAGGATGCGGGCCTTCTGCGGATTCAGGTCGTGGGCGACGATCCAGTCGTACTTGTCGTCCGGCTGCTCGGCATTGCGCAGCACAAAACCGCCGGCATTGACGTGCGAGGAACGGATGATGTGTACCCCTTCCCCACGCAGTTCGCGCAGGGCCGGCACGACGGGTGCCGCCACCGAACCGTTGCCGGTACCGGCATGGATGATGGCCTTGGCGCCCTTGGCTGCCAGCGCCTTGTAGGCGGTGTCGGCAACGTTGCCATGACCGTAGGCGACGCCAACCAGCGGCAGGCTGCTGATCTTGTCGATATCGAACTCGGAATTCACCGTGTGACGTTTGGCCGGCAGGCGGAACCAGTAGTTCTTGCCTTCGACGATCATGCCCAGAGGACCCCACGGGCTTTTGAAAGCGCCAGTCTGGATGTTGATCATCTTGGAAACGTCGCGACCGCTGTTCAGCTCGTCGTTCATCGCCACCAGCACGCCCTTGCCGCGGGCATCCGTGGCCGCGGCAGCGGCGACAGCGTTGTACAGGTTGAGCATGCCATCGGCTGACATGGCGGTGCCCGGACGCATCGAACCGACCAGCACGATCGGCTTGTCGCTCTTGATCACCAGGTTGAGGAAGTAGGCGGTCTCTTCCAGCGTATCGGTACCGTGGGTGATGACGATGCCGTCCACGTCGGCCTGCTTGACCAGCGCCGAGACACGCTTGCCGAGGGTCAGCAGGTGGTCGTTGTTGAAGCTCTCGGAGGCGATCTGGAAGACCTGTTCGCCACGTACATTGGCGACTTTGGACAGTTCCGGCACGCCGGCGATGAGCTTGTCGACCGGCACCTTGGCGGCCTGGTAAGTGGCGCTGTTGGTGGCTTCAGCGCCGGCACCGGCGATGGTGCCGCCGGTGGCCAGGATGACGACATTGGGCTGGGCGGCGAAGGCCGCCAGGGAAGCGAAACAGCTGACGGCAACTAGCGTGCAGCGGGAGAAAAAGGACTTGAACATGGGAACTCCTCTGTTTTTTTGGGGTGAGTGTGCCCTGGCGACCCGGATGGGCCGCCTGGTACACGACAACTACAGGGGGAACTAGCTGAGGCTTATTCGAAAGCCTTGTCGTTCGGCGCCTTGTACAGGGCCTTCATTTCCGCCGACAGCGGCATGTTCAGGTTCAACCCCTTGGGCGGGATCGGGTTCATGAACCACTTGGCGTAGATCTTCTCGGCATCGCCGGAAGTCATCGCCTTGGTCAGCGCGGCATCGACGACCTTCTTGAATTCGGCATCGTCCTTGCGCAGCATGCAGCCGTAGGCTTCCTTGGATTGCGCCGTGCCGACCACCGTCCAGTCGCCCGCCTTCTTGGCCTTGGCCATTTCGCCGTAGAGCAGCGCGTCGTCCATCATGAAGGCGACGGCACGGCCGGTTTCCAGCGTCAGGAAGCTCTCGCCGTGATCCTTGGCCGAGATGACGTTCATGCCCAGCTTCTTCTCTTCGTTCATCTTGCGGATCAGGCGCTCGGACGTGGTGCCGGCGGTGGTGACGACGTTCTTGCCGGCGAGGTCGGCGAAGTCGTTGATGCCCGTGGTCTTCTTGGTCATCAGGCGGGTGCCGATGACGAAGATTGTGGTCGAGAAGCCGACCTGTTTCTGGCGCTCCAGGTTGTTGGTCGTCGAGCCGCATTCGATATCGACGGTGCCGTTCTGGATCAGCGTGATGCGATTGGCCGAGGTGACCGGCATGAACCGGGTGTCGAGCTTGGCCAGCTTCAGTTCGGCCTTGATCGCGTCGACCACCTTGAGCATCAGTTCCTGCGAATAACCGATGACCTGCTGCTTGTCATCGTAGTACGAGAAGGGAATCGAGGATTCGCGGTGACCGAGCGTGATGCTGCCGGTGTCCTTGATCTTTTTCAGTGTCGAGGCTTCCTGGGCGAACACCGGCTGAACGACGGCGGTGGAAAACACGGCAGCGAAGGCGGCGGCGAGGGCAATACGTTTCATGTCTTCTCCTGAATGTGAGGAAGCCGCAAGTGGGCTTCGGCAGTGTTCTTATCGCAAGCGATGTGCCAGGCTCGGGACCAGCGGCCGAAAATCGCAAGTCATTGATTTCAATTGTGAGCCAGCCCGGCCCCATGCGGCCAGGCGCCGGAATTCCGATACAGACCCCGATTCTGCCATCGGATTTCCGATGTTCGCATACCGGCCTGCCGCCTCCGTCCCGGCGATTTCCCTTAACATGGACGGCAACCATGGCCAGTGAAACCGCAAGCAACCAGACCGTCTTTCTCGTCGAGGACGATGCCGCCGTCCGCAAGGGCTGCGAACAGGCGCTGTCGATCGCCGACATCGGCGTGCGCGGCTTTGCCGACGGCGAATCGATGCTGGCGGCGCTGGCCGGTTGCCGCCCCGATCTGGTGGTCAGCGACATCCGCCTGCCCGGCCGCGACGGCCTGGCGCTGCTCAAGGAGCTGCGCCAGTTCGACAGCGAACTGCCGGTGCTGCTGATGACCGGCCACGGCGACGTCGGCACCGCCGTGCAGGCGATGCGCGCCGGCGCCTATGACTTCATCGAGAAGCCCTTCCCCTCCGAACGCCTGGTCGCCGCCGTGCGCAGCGCCCTGGAAAAACGGGCGCTGGTCGTCGAGAACCGCCAGCTGCGCGAACGCCTGCAGGCCGCCGGGGTCGTCGCGCTGATCGGCCAGTCGCCGGCCATTCAGGCGATTCGCCAGCTGATCGGCACCCTGGCGCCGACCGGCGTGGACATCCTGATCAACGGCGAAACCGGCAGCGGCAAGGAAGTCGTCGCCCGCGCCATCCACGAGGCCAGCGGCCGGCGCGGCCCCTTCGTCGCAGTCAATTGCGGCGCCCTGCCGGAAACGGTGTTCGAAAGTGAAATTTTCGGCCACGAGGCCGGTTCCTTCACCGGCGCCGGCAAGCGGCGCATCGGCCGCGTCGAGCACGCCAGCGGCGGCACGCTGTTCCTCGACGAAATCGAGACCATGCCGCTCAACCTGCAGGTCAAGCTGCTGCGCGTCTTGCAGGAGCGCTCGGTTGAACGCCTCGGCAGCAACACGCCGATTGCCCTCGACTGCCGCGTCGTCGCCGCCAGCAAGGCCGACCTCAAGGCGTTGGCCGAGAGCGGCCAGTTCCGCGCCGACCTCTACTACCGGCTCAACGTCGTCAGCATTGACCTGCCGCCGCTGCGCCAGCGCCGCGAAGACATCCCGCTGCTGTTGGCGGCCTTCCTGCAACAGGCCGCCGAACGCTACCAGCGCCCACTGGCCGCGTGGACGCCGGCCGACCTCGGCCGCTGGCTGGCTCACGACTGGCCGGGCAATGTGCGCGAGCTGAAGAACATCGCCGACCGCTGGGCCCTCGGCCTGCCCGACGCGCTGCCGGCAACCGCCGAGGAAGCGCCCGGCCCGGCGCTGACGGCGCAGGTCGATGCCGCCGAGAAACGCATCATCAAAGACGCCCTACGCCAGTGCGACGGCCAGGTCGCCCGCGCCGCCGAACTGCTGCAGGTGCCGAAAAAGACGCTGTACGACAAGCTGGCCCGCCACAGTCTGAGCGCTGACGCCTTCCGCCAATGAAGGTCAGACGGCATATCAGAATCGGTTAATATTCGCGTTTTTCTCAACTTGCCCTGCCGCCATGCAAATATCCCACCCGACCCAGACCACCGTCGTCAATGAAGTCCAGCTGATGCTCGGCGAACTGCCGCTGGATGGCGCCCGGGTGCTCGAGCTGGGCTGCGGCAAGGCCGAGAAGACGCGCACACTGGCGCAGAGCGGTCGAGTGCGCGAGGTGGTGGCGCTGGAAGTTGACCGCATCCAGCACGCGAAGAATCTGCAGATCACCGACCTGCCCAACGTACATTTCCACCAGGCCGGTGCCGAGGCGATTCCGCTTGACGATGCCAGCATCGATATCGTGATCATGTTCAAGTCGCTGCATCACGTGCCGGTCGAGCTGATGGACCAGGCCTTGAGTGAAATCGCCCGCGTGCTGCGCCCGGGTGGTCTGGCCTGGATTTCCGAACCGGTCTTCAGCGGCGACCTGAACGAGGTGATGCGCCTGTTCCACGACGAAAAGACCGTGCGCGAAGCCGCTTTCGCCGCCGTCGGCGCGGTGGTCGCCAGCGGCCTGCTACAACTGGAGCGCCAGCTGTTCTTTTCGACGCGCAGCCATTTCGACAACTTCGAGCAGTTCGACCAGCGGATGATTCAGGTCACCCACACCGACCACCGCCTGTCGCCGGAACTGTATGACGAAGTCCGCCGCCGTTTCGAGACCCATCTGACGCTGGCCGGCGCGACCTTCTATCCGCCGCAGCGCGTTGATCTGCTGAAGAAGCCGGGCTGATCGAGCCCGGGTGCGTCGGCCGCGCCGAGGAACGTCCGGCGTAGCCACGCATCGAGCGACAGGCGCCCGGGACCGAGCAGCAGCAGCGGTAGCAGCATGCCGATGAACAGTACCGGCAGCTTGAAGTTGCCTTGGCCCTGGTCGGTGAACACGTAACCCTGCATCAGCTGGCCGAAGCCGGACCACGATTCCGGCCAGTGCACACTGGCGATGGCGACCACCGTCAGAATGATCAGTGACACCGAGAAGAAGCGCGTCGCCAGACCGAGGACCAGCGCCACACCACCGATCAGTTCGAACCAGGTGGCCATCTGCCAGCTGATCTCCGGCGGCACAAGGTTGAACGGGAAGGGAAAGCGCTCGACGATGTCGGCGAACCAGTTCTCGCCGCGGAATTTTTCCAGGCCGGCTTCGAAATAATCCCAGCCGAGCAGGATGCGCAGGCTGAGCAGGCCCAGCCACAGGCCGAGCAGGTCTAGGCTGGAGAACAGTCGCTCGATGCTGTGTTTCATGGGGTGACTCCGAGAATGACGCCCTGCTCCCGCAGCTCGGCCAGTAGCTGGCGGCCGAGATCCTGCAGGCGTTCGGGGTCTGTATGCTGCAGTTCATCGGCCAGGCGGGCGACGGCTTCACGGCCGCTGGTTGATCCTTCGGCCAGCATGGCCAGCAGGCGGGCGGTGACCGGATTGATCTCGCTGAAGCGCACGTCGCCCTCAGCCGTCCGGTAGACCAGCAGTTGCGTCGGCTGCTGCTTGCGTGGCCGGTAATCGGGTCCGATGCGCTGCACCGGCCAGGCACAGGCGAGATGCATCAGCGCCGGATTGAGGACCACCGGTCGGGCCATCAGGTCGCCGGCCGGATCGACCGCGGGCACTGGAGCATCACTGATATCAACTGCCAGTTCGACCCATTCGTAATGCGCCAGCTCGGCGAACCACGCCGGCAGCGGCTGCGCGATCCGCGCTTCAGCCAGGTAGCGGACGAATTCGCGCGGGATCTCGCGGAACCATGGCGTATGCAGCGGCCAGTCGCGAAAGAAAGTCCGGCACAGGCGGCGCCAGCGCGTTTCGCCGAGCAGGCTGCGACATACCGGGAAGCAGCGGTCGACAAAGCCACAAAGGTTGTTGAAGACCAGCTCGCGATAGACCGCCGTGCGCCGTTCCGGCAACCCGGCCGGGCGGGCGACATGATGCGGGTCGCGCAGGTGGCGGGCGAAGGCGCGCTGGAAATCCTGGAAAGCCGGCTGCATCACGCCACCTGCCTTTGCCGCTGCGGCGCGGCTGCCTGCAGGCGGGCAATCTGGCCGACTTCGGCAGTGAGTTGCGCCAGGTCGGGAATATTGAAGTCGCGCTCCAGGCAGGTCGGCACGTCGCCACCGATACGCTCGTAGGCGGCGGCGAGCAGCGTCCATACCGGATCGATGACCTCGGCGCCGTGTGTGTCGACCAGCAGGCCGTCCGGCTCGACGTAATGGCCGGCAACGTGGACATAGCAGGTGCGCTCCAGCGGCAGCGCGTGCAGGAAGCTCAGCGGATCGAAGGCGAAATTGCAGCTGTTCACATAAATGTTGTTCACATCGAGATGCAGCAGGCAGTCGGCCTCGGCGACGATGGCCGAGATGAATTCCGTCTCGCTCATCTCGGCGCCGGGCGGCGCGATGTAGTAGGAGGCGTTCTCGATGCCGATACGCCGACCGAGCATGTCCTGCGCCTGGCGGATACGCCCGGCCGTCCACTGCACCGCTGCCTCACTGAACGGAATCGGCAGCAGTTCGTAGAGATGACTATCGTCGGCGCACCAGGACAGATGCTCGGTGTACAGGCCGATGCCGTGCTCATCCATGAACTGGCGGATGCGCCGCAGCAGCGTCACGTCAAGCGGCGCCGGGCCGCCCAGCGATAGCGACAGGCCGTGGCAGACAAAGGGATGGCGTTCGGTGAGGGCGCGCAGCTGGCGTCCCGAGCGGCCGCCCATGCCGGCCCAGTTTTCCGGTGCCAGTTCAAAAAAGTCGATGCCGGCCGGCACGCCGGCCTGCAGCTCGGCGATCAGTTCGCGGCGAAAGCCGAGGCCGGCACCACCGGGCAGGCGAGCGGGCATCAGGGATGCAGTCATCGGGGTTCTCCGGTCAGGAACAACGGGGCGGCAGCGCAATGGTTGCCGCCCCCAGGGGTTTTCAGCTTACTTCTTCGCCCCGCACTTGGCTTCGCCGCACTTGCCGTCGGCCTTCTTGTCCATCGGAGCGGCCTTCGCCTTGTCGGCACCGCACTTGGCTTCGCCACACTTGCCGTCAGCCTTCTTGTCCATCGCGGCGCCCTTCGCCTTGTCGGCACCGCACTTGGCCTCGCCGCACTTGCCGTCCATCTTCTTGTCGGCCTGAGCCAGCTGGTAGCCGGCCGACAGCTGCTTGGCGGCGAAGGGATTATCGGCCGCATGGGCGATCGGGCTCAGGGCGACGGCGGCGAAGGCGGAGCCGATGGCGAGGGAAACTAGATTTTGCTTTTTCATGATGATTCTCCGTGGGTAGTTGGGATGCAGTGAGCACATTCAACGTTTGCTCAGGGGATTAGTCGCCGGCCCCGCAGATTTCTTACAGCCTCCTCGAATCTTTGTTGCGGGCGGCGAGCCCTACGCAATTCATCGTATTTCCGCCCCGAAGGGGGCACCGTAATCTGTCGCTGCACTGCACAAATTGCGGATCGAACCTCATGAAAAAATTCCTGCTCTCTCTCCTGCTCTGCGCCAGCAGCCTTGGCGCCCTGGCGGCCCCCGACGCGGCGCTGGTCCGGCAGCTCGCCGCCGAGGACAACACCGACAAGATCACTGCCATTCAGCAGCTGGCGCAGACGGCCGATCCGGAAGCCATCCGTATCCTCCAGGCGATGGCCGAGGGCAGCCTGTTCCTGGCTGGCGACAAGGTCTTCATCTACGACGGCGAAACGGCACGCGACGCGCTGAGCGGCGAGACTGCAGCAATGCCGGACGACGCCGAATCGATCACCGTCAACAACCGCCTGCGCGGCGAACTGGCCAACGCCCTGGCGGCGCTCAAGCTGTTCAACCCGGACAGCGCCGTACGCCTGGCCGCCGCTCAGGAACTACAGAGCAATGTCGGCGCCGAGATGGCGGAGATTCTCGGCCGCGCCAAGGCACAGGAAAGCGATGCGCAGATCAAGGCGTTGCTGATATTGGCTCATGCCCAGGCGACACTGCAGGATGCCGACCCGGCGGTGCGTCTGGCCGCCGTCAAGGCACTGGCGGAAACCGCCTCGCCAGCGGTCAAAAGCCTGCTGCTGCCGCTGACCGACAAGGAAACGGAAGCCGATGATGGCGTACGCAACGCCGCCGTCACCGCGCTCAAGGAAATCGAGCGCCGCCTGGCCTGGGGCGAGACCTTGGCCGGCATCTTCTCCGGCCTCTCGCTCGGCTCCATCCTGCTACTCGCCGCACTCGGCCTGGCCATCACCTACGGCGTCATGGGCATCATCAACATGGCCCACGGCGAATTGCTGATGGTCGGCGCCTACACCGCCTACGTGATGCAGAGCCTGTTCCGCACGCACTTCCCCGATCTGATCGACTGGTACCTGCCGGCAGCCATTCCCGTCGCCTTCTTCACCGCCGCTGCGGTCGGCGTGCTGATGGAGCGCACGGTGATCCGCTGGCTGTACGGGCGCACGCTGGAAACCCTGCTCGCCACCTGGGGCCTGTCGCTGGTGCTGATCCAGGCGGCGCGAGTGATCTTCGGCGCGCAGAACGTCGAAGTCTCCAACCCGGGCTGGATGTCCGGCGGCGTCGAACTGCTGCCCAACCTGATCCTGCCGTGGAATCGGGTGATCATCATCGGCTTCGCGCTGTTCGTGCTGCTGCTCGTCTGGCTGCTGATGAACAAGACCCGGCTCGGCATGTTCGTCCGCGCCGTCACCCAGAACCGCCCGATGGCCGGCTGCGTCGGCGTACCGACCTCGCGCATCGACACCATGGCCTTCGCGCTGGGCGCCGGCATCGCCGGACTCGGCGGCGTGGCGCTGTCGCAGATTTCCAACGTCGGCCCGGACATGGGCCAGGGCTACATCGTCGATTCCTTCATGGTGGTCGTCGTCGGCGGCGTCGGGCAACTGGCCGGCGCGGTCTGGGCGGCACTCGGCCTGGGCATCTTCTCGAAGCTCCTCGAAGGCTGGGCTGGTGCGGTGATCGCCAAGATCGCCATCCTCGTCGCCATCATCATCTTCATCCAGAAGCGTCCGCAGGGCATCTTTGCCCTCAAGGGCCGCTTCGCCGATCAGTAAGGAGCGCCGCATGTCGGTCACCGCTTCCACCCTTCCCCTGCCCGCCGCCGGCCGCGTGCCGCTGACGCTGCGCGTCTTCGCCGCGCTTGACCGCAAGGCCTGGATCGCGCTGGGCATCTTCCTCGCCCTCGCCCTGGTCGCCGTGCCCCTGTTGCACCTGGCGGTGCCGCCGGAGAGCGCCTTCCACGTCTCGACCTATGCCATCACGCTGATCGGCAAGATCATGTGCTACGCGCTGGTGGCAGTTGCCATGGACCTGATCTGGGGCTACGGCGGCATCCTGTCGCTTGGCCATGGGCTGTTCTTCGCCCTCGGCGGCTACGCCTTCGGCATGTACCTGATGCGCCAGATCGGCCGCGACGGCAGCTACCAGAGTGACCTGCCGGACTTCATGGTCTTCCTCGACTGGAAGGAACTGCCGTGGTTCTGGCTGGGCAGCGACAGCTTCGCCTGGGCCGCCTTCCTGGTCGTCGCGCTGCCGGCGGTGGTCGCCTTCGTCTTCGGCTACTTCGCTTTCCGCTCGCGGATCAAGGGCGTCTATTTCTCGATCATCACCCAGGCGCTGACCTACGCCGCGATGCTGCTGTTCTTCCGCAATGAGACCGGCTTCGGTGGAAACAACGGCTTCACCGACTTCAAGCGCGTGCTCGACGTGCCGATCACAGCGCCGGAAACGCGGCTGGTGCTGTTCGGCCTGACCGCCATCGCCCTCGCCGCGACGCTGGTCTTCGCCGCCTGGCTGGTCAAATCCAAGTTCGGCCGGGTGCTGACCGCCATCCGCGACGCTGAGAGCCGCGTCATGTTCATCGGCTACAACCCGCTCTGGTACAAGCTGACCATCTGGGTGATTTCCGCCGTGCTCTGTGGCATTGCCGGCGCGTTGTACGTGCCGCAGGTCGGCATCATCAACCCGAGCGAGATGTCCACCGCCAACTCGATCGAAATCGCCATCTGGGTCGCCGTCGGCGGACGCGGCACGCTGATCGGTCCGGTCATCGGCGCCTTCGCGGTCAACCTGGCGAAGAGCTGGTTCACCGTGTCCTTCCCCGAATACTGGCTGTTCTTCCTCGGTCTGCTGTTCATCGTCGTCACGCTGCTGCTGCCGCAGGGCCTGGTCGGCCTGTGGAAGAGAATCATGAACAAGAAACAAGGAGCCGCCGCATGAACGCTCAAGCAATCCGCACCGATCAACCTGACGGCGGCGACAGCGCCACCCAGCTCGGCCACGTCGTCACCGGCGAACTCGACCTGTCGCACGGCGTCGCCCTCTACCTCGAAGACATCACCGTCAGCTTCGACGGCTTCAAGGCCCTGAACAACCTGACGCTGGCCATCAACGCCGGCGAACTGCGCTGCATCATCGGCCCCAACGGCGCTGGCAAGACAACGATGATGGACGTCATCACCGGCAAGACCCGCCCCGATTCCGGCAAGGCCTACTTCGGCCAGACCATCGACCTGACCCGGCTGACCGAGCCGGAAATCGCCCACGTCGGCATCGGCCGCAAGTTCCAGAAACCGACCATCTTCGAACAGCACACAGTGTTCGAAAACCTCGAACTGGCGATGAAGACCGACAAGCGCGTGTGGAAAAGCCTGATGGCCTGGCTGACTGGCGACGACCGCGACCTGATTGCCGACACCCTGCGCACCATCCGTCTCGACCACGAAGCCGACCGCCCGGCCGGCCTGCTCTCGCACGGCCAGAAACAGTGGCTGGAAATCGGCATGCTGCTGATGCAGGAACCGAAGCTGCTGCTGCTCGACGAACCGGTCGCCGGCATGACCGACGACGAAACCATGCGCACTGCCGAACTGTTCGTTTCGCTGGCGGGGAAGCATTCGCTGGTGGTCGTTGAACACGATATGGCCTTTGTCGAGAAGCTGGGTGGGCTGGTGACGGTGCTGCACGAAGGCTCTGTTCTGGCGGAGGGCGATCTGGCGACTGTGCAGAATGATCAGCGGGTGATTGAGGTTTATCTTGGGCGGTGACTTTTTTTCGGGGTTATTGGCTGGGGGTTCCGCCTTGAGGGCGTCTCACTTTCTTTTGCTTCGCCAAAAGAAAGTAAGCAAAGAAAAGGCGACCCCAGGTTACGCGGTCGGCTGCGCCGACTCCCCTGCGCTACTCGCTGTCGGCGGGGGCTGCGGAACTCGGGGCTGCGCCCCTCAGACAGTCCTCGCCCTTTTTCCGCCGCCAGCTCCGTTGCTCGACGCTGCACATGGGGACCCCAAAAGCGTCGCAGACCAACCGGTAAGCTTTTTTATTGAATATTGCGGTCGACCCGCAAAAAAACCAAAAAATCAGTTCTGTCCGTTGAACCCGGACGCCTTTCCGGGCCCCTTGAGAGGTGCCGAGCAACGCAGGAACGCCGGGGGCTTTCGGCGAGGACTGTTTGAGGGGCGCAGCCCCGAGTTCCGCAGCCGCCCGGCGTTTCGAGTAGCGCAGGGAACCGGCGCAGCCGGCACCGACCCAGGGTCGCCTTTTCTTTGCTTACTTTCTTTTGGCGAAGCAAAAGAAAGTAAGCCGCGCCTCAAGCGCGGAACCCAATTCCTAAGCAAGGAGCAGCCAAAATGCTGAAAATCGACAACCTCCACCAAGCCTACGGCGGCTCCCACATCCTCCGTGGCTTGTCCTTCGAACTGCAAAAAGGCGAAGTCACCACCCTGCTCGGCCGCAACGGCGTCGGCAAGACCACCCTGCTCAAATCACTGATGGGCCTGGTCAAAACCAAGCAAGGCAGCATCACTTTCGCCGGCCGGGACATCACCCACATCCCCCCGCATGAACGGGTCAAAGCCGGCATCGGCTACGTGCCGCAGGGCCGCGAAATCTTTCCGCGCCTGACCGTCGAGGAAAACCTGCTGATGGGCCTGGCGACCAAGCCCGGCAGCGCCAAGATTCCGCAGCGCATCTTCGACATGTTCCCGGTGCTCAAGCAGATGATGCACCGACGTGGCGGCGACCTCTCCGGTGGCCAACAGCAGCAACTGGCGATCGGTCGCGCACTGGCCATGGGGCCGTCGCTGCTGATCCTGGATGAACCGACCGAGGGCATCCAGCCGTCGATCATCAAGGACATCGAGCGCGCCATCCGCATGCTCGCCGAAACCGGCGAAATGGCCATCCTGCTGGTCGAGCAGTACTACGACTTCGCCGAATCGCTGGCCGACCAGTACCTGCTGATGGAGCGCGGCGAATTCATCATGCGCGGGCGGGGCGAGACGATGCCGCAGGACGGGGTGCGCGAGGCGCTGGCGGTTTGATAGGAAAAGCGCCCGGTTCGCGCTTTGCCAATCACGTGGTTCGGTAAATCCCCATTTTCAGCAACCGCCTCTCATCGCATTCAGCGAAATTTCTGTTTGAAGTTGATTGGATCCAAGCCATGCCGGGCAAGAAGTTTGTAGAACTCAGTCCGGTTTCTCTGCGCCACGCGCGCCGCCTGCGAGACATTGCCAGCGGTGGCCTGCAGCAGGCGAACCAGATAGTCGCGCTCGAATTCACGGCGCGCATCGTCAAAAGCGGCCAGGCTGTCTTCTTCTGACTCCCGCATGATGCGACGAAGGGCGCTCTCGGGAATTACCGGCGTCAAGCTTAATTCGGCGACTCGTTCAAGCACGTTTTTCAATTGACGGATGTTCCCCGGCCAGCGTCCTTCATGCAGCGCTGAGAGCGACTCAGGAGACAGTGTCAGCGATTTTTCCGGGCGAATGCGGGTGAGAAAATAATTGGCGAGAAGCGGGATATCTTCGCTGCGCTCGCTCAAGGGCGGAATGATCAAGGTCGTCCGGCTCAACAAGTAGAACAAGTCACTGCGAAAGCACCCTTCCGCCAGTTCAGCATCAAGTGGCCGCGGGCTCGCGGCGATAACCTGTACGTCAAGCGGGGCACTCTTCTGAGGCGCCGAGTTGAGTCGCTGTAAAGGGTCCCTGGCTTGAGCTTGCGCGAAGAGCACAGAAAACAGTCGCGCCTGCGCAATCAGCGACAAGGCTGAAACACCCTGCAAAAAAAGGATGCCACCGGCAGCTTGTGCATAAACGTTGTCGGGATTCCCCGCCGATAACATGTCTTCGAGTGCATTGGCCGGATAGTCGGTGCAGGAAATACAAACGTAGGGCTGCTCAGCACGCGGCCCGGCTTTTCGAATCGCCTGCGCCAGGTTCTCTTTACCGGAACCGCTCGGCCCTACGATCAGCGAAGTCTGGGACTCTGCGCTGACACGCAACACCTGCCGCAACAACTCTTCCATACGGACGTTGGTGGTGATCAATTCATTGCGCCAATGCGCCGAGCCATTTTTGGCGTCGACCGATGGCGACAGGCGGATCGCATCAGCCACGCGTCGCAGGAGTTCCTGACCATCAAAAGGCTTGGTCAGAAAACTGAAAACCCCTTTTTGAGTGGCCATAACAGCATCGGGTATGGTGCCGTGCGCCGTCAGGACAATCACTGGCATGGTCGGTGCCTCAGCCTGCAAGCGGTCAAACAACGCCAGGCCATCCATCTTTTCCATACGCAGGTCAGTGAGCACCATTTGCGGGCGATTGCGGTAAAAACTAAGCAGCGCTGCCTCACCCGAACTGGCTTCGCTGACCTGATAGCCGGCTGCCGTCAAGCGCAGGCCGATCAGATGCAACATGTCAAGGTCGTCATCGACAACCAGAATCTGCGCACCCAGGGCCATCAGCGGGCTTTTTTGCTGCGCAGTTCGCGGTCGATGGCGAGCAGTACGTCAAGTTTTTTCTGCAAATCGTCAACCTGTTTCTCGCTATCTCTAAGAGCGATCTCCATGCGCCGCTTTTCGCTCAGGCACTGACGTTGTTTATCGGCCAGTGCTCTACTGACAGGCGTCGGTTCGGTCTGTACCTCGGGTGACTGGTGCCCACCGCGGGTGGTGCAGCCGTTCAGACCGGCCACGGCAACAACCGTTAGCACTAACTTCAACATGGCGAATCCTTAACCATCTACTTGTGCTCCAAGATAGGGGGCTTTCAATGGCAGCGTGACGCGAAAATGTCCGCCGGCACTCGCTGGCAAAAGCGAAATCTCGCCCCGGTGTGCCAGAACAAATGTCCGGGCTATAGCCAGACCAAGCCCGATGCCAGCGATCTGGCGTGATGCCTCGCTGCGATAAAATGGTTCGAATATCTGTTTGGCATCCCGCCGGGATATGCCGGGGCCTTCGTCCATGACATCGAGTACCGCTTGATCCGCGTCGTGCTGCAGCGTGACCCGAATGCATCCGTACTCCGGCGAAAACTTGATGGCGTTGGATAGCAGGTTATGGACAATGGTGATCAGTGCCTCGCGTCCGGCGAAAATCTCGGTTTCGCGGAGTTCGCAGTGGAAGTTGATGCTGCGCTCTCCGGCAATCAAGCGACAGGTTTCCAGCACTTGTTCAATCAACTGATCAAAGCGCAGCGTTTCAAAGCCGATACGCTCAGCTAAGTGCCCCGCCTGTTGCAGGCGTAACAGGCCTTCAATCAGATCCTGGAGGCGCCGGGAGTTGCTTTTCAGGATATTGACGATCCGGCGTTGCTCAGGCGTCAGCGGCCCTGGCACTTCCTCTGCCAGCAATGAGCTACCTTCCTGCATGGCGGCCAACGGCGTTTTTAGTTCATGGGAAACGTGGCGTAAGACCTGGGTTCGCCCTTCTTCCAGTGAAAGCAGGCGGCGGCGCAACCATTCCAGCCAGCGGCCCAGCCAGCGCAGGTCGCCGGGGCCGTCGAGTTCGATGGGCTGCTGCAGATCCCCTTTACCCAACCTCAACAGCGCTCGCTCAAAGCGACCGATCAGGCGAGCCAGTAGCGATCTGACTGCCCACAGACAACAGAGGGCGACCCCAACCGCCATGACGGCGGCCAGGATAAGTCGCTGGCTCAGCGCTTCCGACTCCCGAAGGAATCTCGCCTGGTCGTCATCAAGGACCTGTCGCGCCGACTCCAGCGTGGTATTTGAACGCTGCTTAAGTTCATCGATTGCCGCTTGCAGAGTTGATGTATTCCCGCTATCCAGCATGGCGACATAGGCCCGCTTTTCACTATCCACCAGATCTTGCAGTTCGTTGACGATACCCAGAGGTAGCTGCGGCAGGCGGGCGAACGCGGCAACATGCCCCTCCCACTCGATGCGAACATCATTGTAATCGTGGAGAGTGTCGGCGTTTTTCAGAAGCACATGACGACGCAGGTTACGTTCCATGTGCAGAAGATCTTCTGCCAATTCACCACTCAACCTTGAGGAAATTGAGGCGTGTTCAATCGCGGCACGGTAGTGGCCATTGAGGGTTTGCAGTTTGAGGAAAACATAGCCAGCCGCAATGAGTAATGGCATCGCGAACAGGAAATGTCCCAAGGTGATCAGCTGCAAAAGTGATCGGGGATAACGCTTCATGGCCAGCATCGTAAGCCAGAGCACTCAGCAGCAAAAGTGTCGGGGGTGGACGACATGCGAACTTTTGCTGGCAAACGATGAATATCCGTTCTGCGGATTCGGCCAGGAGCCGCAAAAAGTCAGTCCCAATCCCTAGATACCACTTCGGAGGTTCATCATGAATCGAGAAATAACGCGCTGGCGAGCCCTGCTCTGGCTCCCGGTCGCCCTGGCCAGCACCTGTGTTGCTGCTCAAACCACTACAGCCCCGCCAGCGGGTCGCCTTCTTGCATCGAACTGCTTCCAGTGCCATGGCTACGATGGCAAATCGCGCATCGGCTTTGAGCGCCTCTCTGGCGAGTCGTCCAATGAGATTTACAAAGAGCTGCGTGAAATGCGCGCCAAATCGAAGCCGGACATCATGGACATGCATGCACGGGGTTACACCGATGCGCAGATGCGACTGATTGCGGATTATCTGGCGACGCAAAAATCAACTTCCAGCACGACTGCCGCGGACGTTAAGACGTCCAAAAAATCAGAGAAAAAGGAGTCGAAATCATGAATCGTCGTGACTTCTTCCGTCTGGCCAGCATGGCTGGCGCAGGTATTTCTGCTGCCGGTTTATCCGGCCTGGTGCGTGCGGCGACGCCTGCCCAGCTAGGGACCGTTCCCACCAATACCGGCATTAAAGGCCGCGTCGTCGTTATCGGCGGTGGCATGGCGGGTGCAACTGTTGCCAAGTACCTTCGCCTTTGGGGCGGCGCGGGCGTTCTGGTTACCTTGGTCGAGCGTGAAACTTCCTATGCCTCGAACATCCTGAGCAATCTGGTACTCAACGGCCAGCGCACGATGACTTCGCTGCAATTCGGCTATACCAACCTGGCCACCCGCTATGGCGTCGGTCTGGTCAAGGGTGATGTTGCCGCGATTGACCCCGTGGGCCATAGCGTCACTCTGGCTGATGGCAGAAAATTGCCGTACGACCGCCTTGTGGTCGCCCCGGGTATTGATTTCGATACCATTCCCGGCCTTGAAACAGCAGCCGCCCAAGCCAAGGTGCCACATGCCTGGAAGGCGGGCACGCAGACCACAGTGCTGCGCAACCAGTTGCTTGCCATGAAACCTGGCGGCGTCTTTGCGATGACCATTCCGGCCAAGCCCTATCGCTGCCCACCTGGCCCTTATGAACGTGCTTGCGTTGTGGCGGACTGGCTAAAGAAGAACCGCCCTGGCTCAAAGGTTATCGTGCTCGATGCCAATCCGGGCATTACCGCCGAGCCGCTGGCTTTTGCCGATGCTTTCAACGTCGTGCACAGGGGCGTTATCGACTATCGCCCCGGCATCAGCATCAACAGTATTGATGCCAGCACAATGACCCTCAACACCAGTGCGGGCAATCTCCAGGCCAGCGTGATCAATGCTATTCCGGCGCATCGCGCCGGCAAGGTGGTTATTGACAACGGGCTGGCCAATGTCAGTGGCCGTTGGGCCGGGGTTGATGTGCTGACCTATCAGTCCACTGCGGCGCCCGGCATCCACGTCATCGGTGATGCCTCGGCAACCACCCAGCCGAAGGCCGGCCATATCGCCAATCAGGAAGCCAAGATTTGTGCCGATGCCATCGTGCGTTTGCTGGCCGGACGTAGCCCGGATCCGTCGCCGATCACCAACTCGGCCTGTTATTCGCCGATCACGTCGGATACGGCATCGTGGCTGACCGCAGTGTTTGCCTACGACCCGGTGAGCGGCAGCATGCAGGCGGTGCCTGCGGCTTCCGGTGAGGCGACGGCTCGTTCACAGGACAACTACAAGGAAATGTTCAAGTGGTTTAACGCTTTGATGGAAGACAGCTTCGCTTAAGAACTTGGCTGACCGGGATCGTGGATCTCGCCACGATTCCGGATTTTATCCAGAGGAGAAACGATGTTCTACAAACCGGATATTTCTCGGCTATCTGCCGGTTTTACTCTGCTCGAACTGCTTGTCGTCGTTGCCATCATTGGTTTGCTGGCAGCCTATGTCGGGCCGCGCTACCTGGCGCAAATCGACAAGTCGGAAGTGACTGCTGCCCGCACGCAGATCGAGGCACTGGCTCGGGCGCTGGAATCATACCGGCTCGACACCGGGAGCTATCCTTCCGCTGAGATCGGCCTGAGAGCTTTACGTAACCGCCCAAACAACCAGCCGCGCTGGAATGGTCCTTACCTGCAGAAAGATATCCCGGTCGACCCGTGGGGTAACGCTTACTTTTATCGCCAGAGCAATGTCAGCAGCGGACGTGATTTCGAGTTGCTTTCCTTTGGTCGTGACGGTCGCGCCGGTGGCAGCGGTGAAAACGCCGATATCCGGTTCTGAGAAAAATGAATTTCTCCATCCGAGCCATAGGTCCGAACGGTGTGGAAACCCTCCACATCGAGGCTGCCAATACTGAGGAGGCCTTTCGGCACTTGGCGGCTCGGGATTTTCGTCCACTTTCTGTCAAGGCTGCAGACAAACCAGTCTGGCAACAATGGATGGCACGGCGCAGCAGCCAGGCCTCATTCGACTTGCCGTTGTTCAGTCAGGAATTGCTCGCCCTGCTTGAAGCCGGGCTGACCCTGACTGAATCGTTGGACGCGTTGTACGAGAAAGAACGCCGACCAGCAGTGAGCGAAATTCTGGCCAACTTGCGTGGTCGCCTCGGTGAAGGGCAACGTTTTGCCGCCGCGCTAGCGACCCAGCCCGAGATATTTCCGCCGCTATATTGCGGCTTGATGCGGGCCGCCGAACGTACGGCCAGCCTTGATAATTCGCTGGCCCGTTACATTGAGTACCGTAGCCGCATCGATCAGGTTCGCCGCCATGTTACGCAGGCGATGATCTATCCGGCCATCCTTTGTGGCGTTGGGCTGCTGGTCAGTCTGTTCTTGCTTGGCTACGTGGTGCCCAGTTTTTCCAGTGTTTACCAGAGCTCGGGGCGCGATATTCCGCTCGCCTCGAAGCTGCTATTGCAGTGGGGAAGTTTTGTTGCCGACAACGCCCGTACCTTGGGTGGAGTTGTCTTATCAGGTGCTATCGCCCTGATCTGGTTTGTCCGCAGGCCGCAGGTCCGGAAAGCCTTGAGCGCCCGCTTTTCCAGCTTCTTGCGCCGCCTGCCACAAATTGGTGAACAGCTGAAAACCTTCGAGCTGGCACGCCTTTATCTAGCGCTTGGCACCTTGCTTGAGGGCGGGTTACCGATCTTGAAAGCCCTGGAACTGTGCGACGGTCTGGTCTCACCCAGAACACAACTGGCCTTGCACCAGGCGGCACGCCAGATTGATGAAGGACAGCCAGCCTCGACGGCCTTCGATGCGGCCGGTTTGTGCACCCCAGTCGCCTTGCGCCTGATGCGGGTTGGCGAACGCACCGGCGCCCAAGGCGACATGCTGGCCCGCGCAGCCCGCTTTCATGATGGCGAAATCGAGCGCTTCATCGCCCGCTTCACACGCAGCTTCGAGCCTTTGCTGATGGCAGCCATCGGGATCGTCATCGGCAGCATCGTGGTTCTGCTCTACATGCCAATCTTCGATCTGGCCGGGAGTTTTCAATGAACGGCCGCCTCAATCCTGAAATTGCCGGCGACCCACTTGATGATTATCCGCTGGCCTCGCTCCCTCAATTGGCAAGCTGGACACCAGCATTCGATCGCTTGCCGCTCAGCGATGCGCTGGCCCGCCAATGTGTGCTTTTTCGCCAGGATGTTACGGCTAACCGCTATATCGGGGTGGTTTCTGATCCGCTGGACAGCAATCTGCAGCGCTGGGCCGAAGCCCGTGCCGGTGATCCCGTTATTTGGCATTTGGCCAGCGTCGACGACCTTGCCGCATGGTTGAACAAGCAGGCCGAAAACACCCGCTTGTTAGCCCCCTCAGAGACTTCGGATTGTCTAGGCGCGAACGATGAGCGAACTGAAAAGGCGTTGTCAGTTACCCAAAGCAGCCAGCAAACCAGCCCGGTTGTTCGCCTGGTAAATGCCACCTTGCACGATGCGCTACGCCTTGGCGCCAGCGATGTTCACCTTGAGTCTGGCGTTAGCGGGCTCGATATCCGCTACCGGATCGACGGTGTCCTTGAGCATATCCGCAGCGTGCGTGGATCCGAGGTTGCGCCGCAAGTAATTTCGCGGCTGAAAGTTCTGGCCGAACTGGATATTGCCGAAACGCGCATCCCCCAGGATGGTCGGCTGGCCGTACGCCTCGGCAATGCCGCACGGCGCATCGATTTGCGCGTCTCGATCATGCCCAGCATGCATGGCGAGGACGGTGTATTGCGTATTCTCGACAAAAGCCATTTGATGCTCGGCGACCAGGCATTGACGCTGGACGGACTGGGCTTTGCCGGCAGCGACATACTGCGCTTGCGCGAACTGGCTGCCGAACCCTACGGGATGCTGCTGGCGAGCGGACCAACCGGCAGCGGCAAAACAACCTCGCTGTATGCCGTGCTTTCGGAAATCCACGATGGCCGGGGGAAAATCATCACCATTGAAGACCCGGTCGAATATCAACTACCGGGCATCCTGCAGATTCCGGTCAACGAGAAAAAGGGCCTGAATTTTGCCCGTGGCCTGCGCTCCATCCTGCGTCACGACCCCGACACCATAATGGTCGGCGAAATCCGCGACCGCGAAACGGCTGAGATCGCCATCCAGTCGGCGCTAACCGGGCATCGCGTGCTGTCGACCCTGCATGCCAATAATGTCTTCGATGTCTTTGGTCGCTTCAATCACATGGGCATCGATCCCTACCTGCTGACCTCGGCGATCAGCGGTGTCTGGGCGCAACGACTGGTGCGCAAGCTGTGCCCGATATGCGCCAAAGAACATGCACCGACATCGCAAGAAAGCCATGATTTGCAAATTTCTGGCGACGATTCGCCCGATGGCTTCAAAAATGCCATCGGCTGCGAAGCCTGTCGCGGTACCGGCTATCGGGGGCGCAGTGCCATTGTCGAGATCCTGGCCCTCGATGACGTACTGCGTTCCCTGATAGCCCAACGGGCACCGATCAACGAGATTCGCAACGCCGCCCGGCAGCAGGGTGCGCGCAGTCTGCGTCAAGCTGCGCTCGATCTGGCCAGGCAAGGGCAAACCACGCTTGAGGAGGTGCGCCGTGTCACGGCTCGCCATTAAGAATCTACTGGGGCCGGAAAAGCTTCATCTCGATCTCGGCTGCAGCCGCCTGGTTTTGCAGAACGGCAAATCGGCGATGTCTGACAAGCTGTCGGTGCCATTAAAACCGGGCATCCAGGGCAGTGAGTCCCTCGCGGATTTGCGTACTACGCTGGTAAATTTATGCGCGGAAGCGCCATCCGGCAAGCGAACGCTCGAAATCAGCTTAAGTGATGCCGTGGCCCGTAGTTGGATTGTCGAGCGCCGGCCGGGGCTGGCTTCGGGGCAGGAAATTGAGGCGTTAGCTGGCGATCAAATGCGCCACCTCTACGGTGACAACGACGCCGATTCTGGTGACTGGGTCATACGGCTCGATGCCACGCCCTTTGCCAGCCGCTGGCCGGCGATTGCGCTGCCCAGATTGCTACTTGATTTGCTGGTCGATATTGCTGTCACTCAAGGCTGGCAGCTGGCCAGGATCCAGACGCGTTTCGTGCAACGATTGAACGCGGAACGAAGCAATTTGTTGAGCCGGCAGAAATTTGTTGTGTATAGCCTGGATACACCCGACGGTCTGACCATCGGTATCCGCAACACGCAGGAGTGGCTGGCGCTGCGCACGCATCCGCCGTTGGCGCTGCTCGATACCCAGTTGCCAGTCATGCTTCGTCGCGATTGCCGGGCTGTCGGTGTGAGCTTGGATGACTGCCGACTGCAAGCACTGCATTGGCCGGCAAATGAGGTACCGGCATGAGCCTGCTAATCGATTTTTCCCCGAAGTCGCCATCTTCTTCGCCGTTGCGTGTGGGGATTGGTTCTGCCGTGCTGGCATTGACCCTCGCTGCGGCATGGATGCTGACCAGCGAAAGCGAGGCTGGTCTGCTGCCACACCAGGCGTTGATGCCCGCCGAGGAGGAAATCCGCGGCATCAATAGTGCGATTGATGATCTCAATTTCCCGTGGCTGGCGGTATTGACGGCGCTTGAAAGCAGCACTGATGAAAGCCTTCGCATCATTCAGCTGGATGCCGACGCCCATGATCGGCGTCTCAATTTGCGCGGCGAAGCACGTGACGGGCGGGCGGTGCTCGATCTGCCGGGGCGTCTGAGTACCCATTCCGCGGTTGGCGAGGCGCGAGTCGTTAGCCAGAGTCCTGCCGACAATGGCGAGCATTCTGAGTTTCCGGTGCGTTTCGAACTCGAAGTCACCCTGCGCGGCAGCGATGGCGGGCAGCCATGAAAGCCCTCACGATGCTCGATGTCCGCCTCATGCTGAGGCGTCAACCGCTGACTGCCTTGCTACTCGGCGTAATTGTTCTGCTGGCTGGCATTTTGCTCTTCGAACATCCGCAAGTCCCGCTAACGCTTGATGGCACGAGTGATCCGGCGCGCATCATTGCCGCTCAGCGCAAGTTTCAAGGCATTTTGATCCCTGCGGCCGAGCTGACGAAGGCACAGCAAGCCATTCTCGACAGCGCAGCTACTCATCAACTGACCGTCGGTCGTGTTGAGTACGCAATGGAGAACGACGAAGGCACCGACTTTGCTCGCGCCAGCATGAATCTGCCAGTAACGGGACGCTATGCCGATATTCGCGCCTTCATTGAAAGCGCTTTAGGCAGCCAACCAGCGATGGCAATTCGCCGCTTGAGCATCCAGCGGGAAAGTACCGACGCCGGTTCTACCGTGACGGCGATACTGAGTGCACAGTTTTTGGTTGCGAGGTGATGAGATGAAAACATCCTTGCTTTTGCTACTTGCTCTGGCGCTGACGCTGGTTTTTGTCATTGACGCGGATCAGCCCGTGGGGGCCAGCACTGGTATTCCAGACACCTTTGAAGCACTTGTCATCCCGCCAATCCGCAGCTTGCAACGCAGCACAAAGAACGAACCCGCAGATGCCGGTTCGATAATCCGTGATCCGTTTTTCTTGCCAGCGCCCCCACCCGATACCAGCGAAGCACCAAGCGCTTCAGTCGTGCAGGCGGCAGCGCCACCGCAACTGCCCGTTTTCCGGATTTTGGGCAAGCAGGAGGACGACGCGGGTTGGGCGGTTTTTGTCAGCTCTCCCGACAAGCCCGGGGCGGTCTGGGTTGTTCGTGAGGGTGAAGACTTCAATGAAAACTTCCGTATCAGCAAGCTGCTACCACCGGTGTTGATCATTAAAAACACACGAAGTCGCCAAAGCTGGACTTTCAATATCGGGAAAGAAGAAGATGAATATTGAATCGCTGGGACACTTGATTTCCCGCATGGGTTGCTGCTTTTTCCTGGCAGCAATGCTCGGTGCCTGCGCGACCAACTCACTGGCCATTCGTGAGAGCGAGGAGCTGGCCGGACAAGGTCGGCTTGATGAAGCACTGCTTCGCCTTGAAAGCGCCTTGAAGGAAAAGCCAACCAACGCCGAACTCCGTCTCGCTGTTGCCCAGACCCGCGAAAGGATCATCTCCCGCCAACTCCAGCAAATTCAGGAACAACTGAAGCAGGACAATGACAAGCGCCAGCGGGAGGAAGCCCAACGCCCGGTCATCGCTGAAAAACCGGCATCTACCGGTCTTGACAAGCAAATCAATGTCGATTTCCAGGGCGCCACGCTATTGCAGATTTGTCAGGTGCTCTATCGGACGGCCGGCCTCAATTTCATTTTTGACAAGGAAGTGGTGCTCGACCAGCCGATCAGCATCACCATGCGGCGTATGCCGGTGCGTGATGTACTCGCGCTGATCCTGCTCTCGCAGCAGCTTGAGCAACGCCCGATCAACGCCGATACGGTGATGATCTACCCCAACACACCCAGCAAGGCGCGGGACTATCAGCCACTGACAGTGCGCAGTTTCTACCTGACCAATATTGAAGCCAAAACCGCGGCTTCGACCTTGCGCACTATCCTCAAGGCACGCGATCTGGTCGCTGACGAGAAGCAGAACGTGGTGGTCATGCGCGATACCCCGGAAGCCATACGCATGGCCGAAAAACTACTCGCAGTGCATGACATGCCGGAACCGGAAGTGATGCTTGAAGTTGAGATACTGGAAGTCAAACGTAGTCGCCTGCAAGAGCTTGGTCTGCTCTGGCCGAGTTCCCTGATGCTGACGCCGCTTGCCTCAGCGGCTGGGGCGCCGGTAACGCTAAAGGATCTGACCAAGACGACCTCGGCTAGCTTGGCGGCTGCCGTTCCCACGTTTGGTATTAACGCACGCGCCGAAAACGGTGACACCAACGTGCTCGCCAACCCCCGTATTCGCACCCGTAACCGCGAAATCGCCAAGATCATGATTGGTGACAGGGTACCCAATATCACCACTACCTCTACCTCAACCGGCTTTGTTGCGGAGTCGGTGCAATACTTGGATATCGGTCTCAAACTCGATGTTCAGCCAACCATTTACCTCGACAACGAAGTGGCCATCCGCATCAATCTGGAGGTCAGCAACATCGCCGGCATCGTCCAGTCCAAGTCGGGGACGCAGGCCTTTCAGATCGGCACGCGTAACGCCTCGACGGTGCTTCGGCTAAAGGATGGTGAAAATCAGGTCTTGGCTGGTCTGATCAGTGATGAAGAGCGTTCGAGTAGCAACAAAGTGCCTGGCCTGGGTGAGCTGCCGATTCTTGGCAGGCTATTCGGCAGCACGCGTGACGAGGGGCAGAAAACAGAGCTGGTTCTATCGATTACGCCGCGGCTCTTGCGCAATACCAAGCGCCCGGGAATCGATCAGGCTGAATTCAGTATCGGCCCGGAAACGGCAATGCGCCCGGCTGCGCCAGATATGTCTTACTTCACTGAGGCAGTGCCGGCGCCGACGCCACCCGCTGCCCCGGGCGGTGTCCGCTGATGCGATTCCGGCGCGGATTCACGCTGATCGAAATGATGGTGACCCTTGCCATTATTTCCATACTCGCCACACTGGTTGTTCCGGTGGCGCAGCTTAGCGTGCAACGCAGCAAGGAACAGGAGTTGCGCCTGGCTTTGCGGGAGATCAGGAATGCCATTGACGCCTACAAACGCGCCAGCGACGAGGGACGTTTGCCAAATGACAGCAATTCGAATGGCTACCCGGCATCGTTGCAAATTCTGGTCGATGGTGTTGGTGACGACAAGCATCCCAAGCGGCAAAAAATCCGATTTTTGCGCCGTTTGCCGCGCGACCCGATGTATCCGGACAGCGCGACCGAACCTGCGCAGACCTGGGGGCTGCGCAGTTATGCCAGCGATGCTGGCGATCCCAAAGAGGGGACGGATGTCTACGACGTCTATTCCCGCTCGCCGCAAACCGGGCTGAACAGTATCCCGTACAAGGTCTGGTGATGCGGGGATTCACGCTGATCGAACTGCTTGTAGTGCTGGCAATTGTTGCCTTGTTATCCACTCTCGCCATGCCGCGCTATACGCAATATCTCGAACGTAATCGGGAAGCTGTCCTCGCTGAAAACCTGCGCCTGACCCGCGACGCGCTGGAGCAGTTTTACGCGGATCGGGGGCGTTACCCTGATTCACTCGACGATCTGGTAGCGCGCCGTTATCTGAAGAACTTGCCTTTTGATCCACTTTTGGACAGCAGTCTCCATTGGCAGATAAGCGAGCCCCTCCCTCCTGCCGAGGGACGGGTAGGTGACATTCATAGCGCCGCCCCTGGCCTCGGGCGCGATGGCCGCCGCTTTTCCAGCTGGTAAGTGATGAGCTTGCAGCGACGGCAGACTGGGATGATTTACATTGCTTTGCTGTTGGCCATCGCGCTGATCGGCGGCGTCTCGGCAGTCGGCCTTAAAGTGGCCAAGACCCAGCAAATTCGTTCCGCAGAAGCTGAACTGCTGGAAATCGGGATGGCGTTCCGAAATGCTCTGCAGTCATACGCCGAGGCGACACCAAACGGCCTGCCGAATACCCCCAGTGCTTTATCTGAACTACTGCGTGACCCGCGCTTTCCCGGAATGAAGCGTCACTTGCGGCGCCTGTATCACGATCCATTCACTGGCAAGGCCGAATGGGGCGTTATTCGTGGCCCGGATATGCGTATTGTGGGCATTCATAGTTTGAGTGAAACGCTTGCCCTCAAGAGTGAAAACTTCCCGCTAGAACTGGCTTCACTGACGGGCAGCAAACGCCATGCGGATTGGGTTTTTACTTTGGGGGTGCCCCCGGCTCTTATGGAGCCGCAGCGATAAAGGCTTTTACTTGCTACAGCCTATAAGCCGCCAAATCCCTAGCCATCGCCCCACAGCCGGCGCCGTAGCATCAGCGCTTGATACTGGAACGCCATCGCCGGCCAGATCGGCCCATCGCGTAGAATCCGGCTCTCAGCCCCACCCTTTGCCGGCCATGCCCCCCCTGCTGCTTCACACCATTGTCTTCATCGAAGGCTTCTGTTCGCTGGGTGCGGAGATCATCGCGCTGCGCCGCTTGTTGCCGCATGTCGGCAGTTCCATCGTCATCACCGCCCCGACCATCGGCCTGTTCCTGCTGGCACTGGCGCTCGGCTACGGCTCGGGGGCGCGAGTCGCCACCGATTTTCGTGCCACGGTTGCGCGCAATTTCCTGATCGCTGCGTTGCTTTGCGGCCTCGGCCTGTCGGCGCCGGTTGTCGATGCGTTGTTCGCCGCCCTGCCGACGCCGGTCGCCTACCTGTTGTTCGTCGGCAGCGTGCTCTGCCCGATCGCCTGGCTGCTCGGCCAGACCGTGCCGATCCTGACCAACCTGATGAAGCACGCGCGCACCGGCGAAGCCAGCGGCATCGCCCTGTACTGGTCCACGCTCGGCTCCTTCCTCGGCTCACTCAGCCTGTCGCTGCTGGTCATGCAGTGGCTGGGCGTCGCCGCCGCCGTCGCCATCTGCGCCCTTGCCCTCCTTGCCGGCACCTTGCTGCTGCACGGCCGGCGCCAGGCCTCGCTGGTTCTCGGCCCGCTGTCCGCCGCCCTGATCGTCGCCCCCAACCTGCAGCAGTCGGCCACCGCCGATACCGCCTACGCCGAATACCAGATCGCCCCGCTCGACCGCGCTGGCCTGCAGGACGCCCGCGCCTTCTGGGTCAACAAGTCGCTGGCCTCGCTGATCGACGCTTCCGAGCCGCCCAACTACACCCGCTACATCCAGCACCTGCGACAGATCCTGCTCAATGACCTGTCCTTCCGCGACCGCGACATTCTGGTCCTCGGTGCCGGTGGCTTCACCCTGTCGCACCAGGAACCGCTGAACCGCTACACCTACGTCGACATTGACCCGGACATCCGCCGCATCGCCGAGCGGCACTTTCTGCGCCAGCCGGCCAATGGCGAGTTCATCGCCGATGACGCCCGCCGCTTCGTCGCCACCACCGAGCGCCGCTTCGATGCCGTCGTCGTCGATGTGTACAGCTCGCACACGGCCATCCCCGCCCACCTGGTCACCCGCGAATTCTGGACCGCGGCGCGCCGCGTGCTGAAAGCTGATGGCGTACTGATCGCCAACCTGATCCTCGACGGCAAGCTGGAGAGCCCCTACGCCCGCAACCTGTTGGCCACCATCGAAGGCGTCTTCGGCCGCTGCGCGGTCGAGGTGCTGCACAAGGGCAAGCCGCTGGCCAATGTGGAAGTCAGCTGCTTCGCCAGCAGCCGGGCGGCCGAGGCGCTTATCTATATTGACGAGAAGAACCGCGCCGACCTTGATGTGGCGCGTTCGCGCTAGCCGGCCGGTGGCTGGCGGCCGGGCCGCCTACTCACGGGCAGCTGGTCGACCTTTGCTGCGACGCGGCGCCATGTCGCTGCTTTTCACCCCGGTGTCGGCCTTGGCCTCACCCAGCAGTCTTTTGCAATTGCTCTCCCGCTTCGTACCAAAATCGAGCAGTGGAATCAGGGCGCCAATTCCTGACGTTACGGCGCCCAATGCCACAGCCAGCCCGCCACGAACAATCGGGCCGCCCAGTTCCGGTCGCACACCAGGCTCTTTGAATGTACCGGTGATGACGATGGGACCGCGCAAGGAGGCGAGGCTGAAGCCTTTTGACTCTGGTACCAGCCGGAGCTGGATGGATTCGTCGCCAAAATTGACGTTGCCAGTGCCAACGATGTTGACCTTGGCCGTATCAAGGAGCAAATCCTTGACCACGAAATTACCGTCCTCGGCCTTGAAATTGCTGACCATGCAACGAATGGGTACCTGTTTGTCGCCGCCGAGCAGAACAAGGAGTGAGTTCGCGACATCAAGATTCGCCAGGCGCAGCATCAACTCGCCCACCGAACCACCATCCATGATCAGTGCTGCTTCGCCATCGGCCGATGCCAGCATGCGCGCGACCGAATTGCCCTTACCAACCAGTTTGGCTCGCCCGCCCATGGTGCCGGTGTCAGCATCTGCAAGTGACGAACCGGGAAACAGTCGGCCGAGGTTCAAGCCCTTGGCGGTGATCTCTGCGTGGGTGACGATCGGCGATTGCCGACTATCCATTGCGATGTAGGAAACCAGGTTGCCACCGGCAACACCAAAATCCAGCGGCGACAACGTCAGCTTGCCATCGGCAATCATCAGGTGGGCGCTCATGTTGGTGAGCGGGGTGTTATCGCTGATGATCTTCTCGCCCCGAAAGCGCACCTCGGCATTGGCCGCCGCCAGTTTTTTTAAATTGAACTGTTCGGCCGGCAGGACGCGATCACTTGCCGGCGGTTTCGTGCTCGGGTCTGCCCCGCGATCCGCACCGATGAAGCCGCCAAGGTCTTGCATGCGCAATTGCTTTGAGACCAAGTCGGCGGTGATCATTTGTGGCCGTTTGTTGCGATCGACGACAAAATTGCCGGAAATGTCGCTTTGCCCGACAGTGCCTTTGAAGCGGCTGAAGGTCCACACATTGTCCACGTGATCGAGAAAGCCGGCGAGCCGGTAAGCCGGGGTCGGGGGAATCGGCACACCAATGATCGGGAACAGCGAGGCCAGGTCATTCCCGGCCAGGGTGAAGTTCAGTTGCTGGCCCTTGAAATTCAGCGGGTCGAGCAACACCCCTTCGATGGTCGCCCGGGTCTTTCCCAAAATCCCGTTTGCCTTGATCGGATAGGGAGTTTCGGCACTGCGCAGGCTTAGCAGTTTCCCCCCTTGCGCGTGCAACGTCGTCGGCAGGCCCTTGAAGCTGCCTTTTCCATCTATTTCCAGGGTGAGTGTCGGGTTTTTCGGATCGCCTTCGCGAGTCTTGAGCTCAAACAGAAGATCGGTATCCAGCCCGGGGTCGCGGTAAGTCACGCTACCTTGATCGATGGCGAGCCTGTCGATGACCGGAAAAGAGACTGCCTGGTCTGGCTGTTGATCCTTGAAGACCCAGTTCGGCATGCCATCCTTACTGACTTCCAGCACCGCCTGCGGCGCAGTGAGCGTGATTTCCGGGAAAGACCAGCCGCTCCTCAGCAACCGGAAAATATCCAGCCGGAGATCAAGTCGCTTGATTTCCAGCATGTTGGGTTTATCGCTCCACGCCGCATTGCCGAGGACCAGATCATTGACGACTATGCGCGGCCGCAGGCCCAGTTTGACGCTCAAATCACCGTTGATGACGAAGCTTCTGCCGGTGGCCTCACTGACCCAGCGACCGATGGGAGCACGCATCAGGTTCCAGTCCATGAAGACGACGAGAAGAATCGCCAGGAGCACGACTGACATTGCGATGCCGGCCAGATACTTCAGCCAGGTAGGAGCGCTTATGGCAAACATTGCATGGGGTGTAGCCTTCCAGAACCCGGACAAAAATAAACAGTCAGTCCGATTATCAACGGGCAAAGGCAACGGCTCTGTGCGCTGGCATACCGTGTTGCGGTTGTCGGCATGGTCGCGGCAATAGCAGGTCGCAGCGATTGGCAGACTTCCCCGGTCGGGGCAAAATGAAACGGGGCCTTGCGGCCCCGTTCTGCATCAGGTCCCGAAACACCGGAACCGAGACAAACGCTTTTCCAATCAGGCAGACCGGCGCTTGCGGGAAGTGAAAGCCAGGCCCGCCAAGGCCAAGCCAAGCAGGCTCAGCACACCGGGTTCAGGCACTCGGTTGTTGAAGCGGCTATCGTTGTCGGTGTCCTGGACGAAGAAGAAATCGGTGCGAATACCGCCGTCGAAATCCACGGTCAGGGTATGCCACAGATCTCCTAACGCAGCATCTCCGGCGAGAGCCACTGCTTCAGAGTAGGTAGCGGTCGCCGTAGGGTCTGATCCAGAAAACGCAAAGTCGATGCCTTGAGCAGACCCCACCGTGCCGAAACTCGGCAACGCACGGTCAAACACTGTCAGGCCTGGAGCGCCCTGCAAGATCAATTGATTCAGGACCAAGCCTGGTCCGGTGAAGGCAAAGGACCAAATGCCACCAAATGTATCGCCGCTCTGTGTGAGGGACCAGCCTGTCCCGAACACACCACCGGACGTCGCTCCGGTATCGCCCCATGACAGAGTTTGACTGAACTGGTTGGAGAAGGTCGCGGTGACTGACAAGCCGTCCATCATGGCGCCATTTGTTGCGAATCCGGTCAAGGAAGGAATTTCGTTGGTAACCGAATTATCTACCACGTAGGTAACCGCCGCTTGGGCGGAGCCCCCCACAAAAAAGGCCAGTGCTGCCAGGGTTACGCCAAAACGTTTGTTCATTTTGTTCTCCTGATGTCGATGGAGGGGCCGAAGTTCAAAAGCCACGAACTCCGAAGTTTGGCTACCAGCGTCGAAGCATTGCGCGTGCCACCTTAAGAAAGTTAATTAAATACAGCTCGTTATAGACTCTTGCCCAAGAAAATATCTGATTCTGGCCGCGAACTGTAAAATATTCCGACACTTACCGGAGTTGACTGCTGCCTCGGTAAATCTCCACATCGGTTCTGGGCCATCACGGCAAAGGGGCAATCCCCCAAAATCTTGCGATCTGGTGACTCGAGCAGATTCCAACGTCGAACAGGTGCTCGCCTTTGCGGCCGCACTGCCCGTCGATGATTGGCGTCCCATGCCCCATTCCAACAATCCGATGAACTTCCAGTTGAACGCGTCCCTGCGCATCGCGATACGTGGAATGCCTGTGGTTGGATTCAGGCGGCCGCTCGATGGACGCTGGGACTTTGTCGAGGCCCTGAACATTCAGCCACTGTTTTTCAAGTTCATCCGCGTTGGCGATGACGACTGTACCGTCGGCAGTGCCATGCCATATCGACAGGCGCGGCCAGGGGCCGCGAAATCCCCGATTTGCCTCGCGAACCCTGTCCCCCCAGATTGCCGGGGAAGGCGATTTTATCCGGGCATTTCCGGCCTTTTTCGGGTAATCAAGACCACATTCGCTTGGCGAGAGCGCTACATAGATATCCGTCGCGCATTTGTACGGAACCCCGGCCAAAACGGCGCCGCCTGCGAATAGTTCAGGATACGTCGCCAGCATGACCGCGGTCATCGCCCCGCCACCGGAGAGGCCGGTTACAAAAACGCGGCGTTGATCCAGGCGGTGTGTCTTGATTGCACTTGTAACCATGGAAGCGATTGATTCCGCTTCGCCGTTATCCCGATCAATGTCGCTGCCAATCCACTGAAAATTCCAGGGAAGATAGTCGCGCCATGTGAACCCGTTGAACCAGTTGAAGCAGTGCCGCTGATTGTTGCTTTCCTGCTGTTCAGGAAGAACGAGGGCAAACCCGAACTTGTCTGCCAGTCCGACCCAACCAGCGCCTTGTCCGTAGATATCTGCATTCTGCCCACAGCCATGCAGCACCACGACAAGTGGCGCATTTTCCTTCAGCCCGGGAGGCAGATATTTGTACATCTTCAGGTTCCCAGGGTTTTTGCCGAAGGACTCAACGAGGGTGAGAGACGCTGCCTGCGCCCCCAAGGACACAAACAAGGTCAGCGTCAATATCCATAGCGCCCTGATAGAGCGGTTCAAGCAGTTGTTCGATTGCATGGCAGTCTCACTCCGAATTCCTGGTTGCTGACACGCCACATCGCGTGCACGCCAAAACATTCTTGTAGCATGCCCGGAATCCCCTCGATTACATAGATTGAATGCGGGAAAATTGAGGTTCCAAACGGGCACGCAATTACCACGTCGGGCAAGTTCATCAGGCGGAATTGCCGAACGTTCCCAATTCGGCTTCCGCTAAAATCCGCCTCCATGACCCAGCCCACCGACCCCAGCATCCTCTCCCCCCTCGGCAAGCCGACCGAGTACCGTGCCACTTACGCGCCGGAGTTGCTTTATCCGATTCCGCGCCAGTTGAAGCGTGATGAACTGGGCATCGGAAGCGACACACTGCCCTTCATCGGAGAAGATTTGTGGAATGCCTACGAGCTCTCCTGGCTGAATAAGAAGGGCAAGCCGCAGGTGGCGGTGGCGACTTTCCGCGTGCCGGCGGACAGCACGAACCTGGTCGAATCGAAGTCGCTGAAGCTGTACCTCAACTCCTTCAACCAGACGAACTTTACCGATGTGGCTGCAGTCGAGGCGGCGCTGGTCAACGACCTGTCGGCGGCGGCCGGGGCGCCGGTGGGCGTGCAGATTGCCGTGCTGACAGGTCAGCCACCGGCGGCGGTCGGCTATCCTGCGGGCGTGCTGCTCGACGATCAGGACATCGCTTGCGACCGCTATCAGCCAGCGCCGGAGCTGCTGGCCACGGTGGCCGGCGGCGAGGTTGAGGAAACGCTGTACTCGCATCTGTTGAAATCCAACTGTCTGGTCACCGGCCAGCCGGACTGGGCGATGGTGGTGATCCGCTATCGCGGCCGGCCGATCGACCGCGCCGGGCTGTTGCGCTACATCGTCTCCTTCCGCGAGCACAACGAGTTCCACGAGCAGTGCGTCGAGCGCATCTTTTGCGATATCACCCGCCAGTGCGCGCCAGCGGCGCTGGCCGTACATGCCCGCTACACGCGACGGGGCGGGCTGGACATCAATCCCTTCCGTAGCAGCGGCGAGTTTTCGGCGCCCGACAACACACGTGAAGTGCGGCAGTAGTTTGTCTCGCCCGCCCAACGAAACTTTCACCTGGCCAAACCGTCAAACCGCCCCCCTCAAGGAGAACCCATGAATCCGGAAAACGCCATTCTGACCATCAGCCTGTTCGCCGCTTTTGCCGACGGTGCCAATGACGACCGCGAGCGCGAGCACATCCGCCGCTTTGCCGAAACGCTGGGCAGCGAGGCGCCGGACCTGCCGCGCCTGTACCAGGATGTGCTACTGCGCCGGATCAAGCTGAGCGATGCGACGCAGGCGCTCGGCGATCTCGGCCAGCGCCAGTTCGCCTATGAAATGGCCGTCTGCGTCTGCGATGCCGACGGCGTCCAAGGCGATGGCGAGCGGCGTTTCCTGGCCGAGCTGAAAACCCTCTTGGCGCTGGCCGGCGACACCGAGAGCAGCGCCTTCGAGCGCCAGGCCGACGAGCTGGCCGATGCCGCCACTTTCATTCCGGCACGCCCCGTCGCCTCGACCACGCCGACCGCCGCCCCGACTGCCCCGGTGGCGGCGCAGCCTTCGGTCAGCGAAGCAGAGCTTGACAAGTCCATCCTCAACTATTCCATCCTCAACGGCGCGCTGGAGCTGCTGCCGCAGTCCTGGGCCTCGGTGGCGATCATTCCGCTGCAGATCAAGATGGTCTATCGCATTGGCAAGGCCTACGGCAACGAGCTGGACCAGGGGCACATCAAGGAATTCCTGGCCACCGTCGGCGTCGGCCTGACTTCGCAGTATCTCGAACAGTTCGGCCGCAAACTGCTCGGTGGCCTGCTCGGCAAAGTGGCCGGCAAGACCATGGGTGGACTCGGCCGCGCCGCCACCGGCGTCGCCTTCTCCTTCGCCAGCACCTATGCCCTCGGCCAAGTGGCCCGGCGCTACTACGCCGGCGGCCGGCAGATGAGCACGCAGCTGCTGCAGGATTCTTTCCAGCAGCTGCTCGGCCCGGCCAAACAGATGCAGAGCCAATACCTGCCGCAGATCCAGGAGAAAGCGAGCAGCCTCGACGCCGGCCAGATCATGGCCATGGTGCGCGGCAACCGCCTCTGATGCCGGCGGGCCGGCGTTCGCCGCCGGCCCATCTCCGCAAGAATCGGGTTGCCGCCCCCGGCTCGGCGGACGACACTAAGGGCAACCCAACACCGATTGCCTGCCATGGATACCGCCCACCTGAGCCCCCCCGTTTCGCCCGCTGCCGCTGCGGCCGCCTGGCCAGATTCGTCCGCTCCCGGCGCAACGCTGGCCGAGCAATCACGACATTTCGCCATCGTCGCCCGCGCCATCGCCTACCTGCGCGCCACGGCGCCGCAGCAACCGACGCTGGAGCAGGTCGCCGCCGCCGTGCATCTGAGTCCCTTCCATCTGCAGCGGCTGTTTTCCGACTGGGCCGGCGTCTCGCCCAAACGCTTTCTGCAGTACCTGACCAAGGAGCACGCCAAGCGCGAACTGGCGCGCGCCGGCGACGTACTGACGGTGGCCGGACGCGTCGGGCTGAGCAGCGGCAGCCGCCTGCATGACCTGATGATCAGTTGCGAGGCGCTGACGCCCGGCGAGATCAAGGCCGGCGGCGCCGGGCTGACGATCGTCCACGGTCTCGCCGCCTCGCCCTTCG
The DNA here is from genome assembly GCA_002840765.1 of Betaproteobacteria bacterium HGW-Betaproteobacteria-7. Classification (GTDB taxonomy): domain Bacteria; phylum Pseudomonadota; class Gammaproteobacteria; order Burkholderiales; family Rhodocyclaceae; genus Azonexus. The sequence goes on along the minus strand of PHCE01000003.1, from coordinate 133,976 downwards.
GCCCGACGCTGGTCGGCTGGACCGGGCGCGGCATCTGCCATCTCGCCTTCTGTTCCGGCAACGAACCGGCACTGCTGGCGGAACTGGCCGGTCGGTGGCCGCGGGCGACGCTGCAGCGCGACGATGCGCAGGCCGCCGCGCTGCTGGGGAAGGTTTTCCCCGGCACGGCGCCGGCCGCTCCGCTGCACCTGCTGCTGCGCGGCACCAATTTCCAGATCAAGGTGTGGGAGGCACTGTTGCGCTGCCCGCCCGGCCAGATCCTCTCCTACGGCCAACTGGCCCGCCGCGCCGGCATGCCGCGCGCCCCGCGCGCCGTCGGCAGCGCCCTGGCGGCCAACACCATCGGCTTCCTGATTCCCTGCCACCGGGTCATCCGCGACTCGGGCGAGATCAGCCACTACCGCTGGGGCAGCGAGCGCAAACTGGCCATGCTCGGCTGGGAGGCGGCGCTGGCGGGGGGCGGCGAGGCAGGCTGAAGCGGTCGCTGCGCATTCCTGCGTATTCCCTGCCCTCCGGCCTTCGCCGATAATCCGGCGCATGACTTCGCGCCTTCCGCTGACGCCGCCCCCCACCCCGACTTGGCCCGCCAGGCTGCAGCTCGGCTTCGCCCGCCGCGGCGACGGCACACTGCTGCGCGAGAACCGCCATAGCGGCCCGCTGCGCGTACAGAAGGCCCTGTACCCGGAAGGCGCGGCGGTCTGCCAGACCATCCTGCTGCATCCGCCTTCCGGCATCGCCGGCGGCGACCAGTTGCGCATCGCCGCCACGCTCGATGCCGGGGCGCATGCCCAGATCACCACGCCGGGTGCCGGCAAGTGGTATCGCTCGGCCGGCGCCGAGGCGTCGCAGCACCTCGATTTCACCGTCGGCGATGGCGCCGTGCTGGAATGGCTGCCGCAGGAGACCATCGTTTTCGCCGGCGCCCGGGCACGCATGGAAACCCGCGTGGTGCTGGCCGCCGACAGCCGCTTCATCGGCTGGGACATCCTGTGCCTGGGCCGTGCCGCCGCCGGCGAGCGTTTCACCAACGGCCGCTTCGACCTGTTCTACCGCATCGACCGCGCCGGCCAGCCGCTGTGGATCGAGCGCGGCGGCTTTGACGGCGACGACCCCCTGCTGCACAGCCCGGCCGCCTGGGCCGGGGCGACAGTATGCGGCACGCTACTGTGCAGCTTTCCCGAACTGCCGCAGCAGGCCACCGCCCTGCTCGAAGCCTGTCGTGCCATCGCGCCAGCCGACGGCGCCGGGCACGCCTTGACCGCCCTGCCCGGCCTGCTGGTGGCCCGCTATCTCGGCAACAACAGCGAAGCCGCCCGGCTGTGGTTCATCGAGCTGTGGAAAAGCATGCGCCCGGCCTGCTGTAACCGTCCCGCCGTCATTCCCCGCATCTGGAATACGTGAGCACTTTCGCGTTGCCGGCAAGGCCCGGGTGACGACTGCGACGAACTCGCCATCGTGCCGCCGGTTCGTCTGGTGCTGTCCTGATCGGTTACCCTTCCCCCTTTTTTAAAATGCTAACGAGGCTGCCATGCCGGTAATTGAAGTCCGCCACCCCCTGGTCAAACACAAAATCGGCCTGATGCGCGAAGGTGACATCAGCACCAAGAAGTTCCGCGAACTGGCCGCCGAACTGGCGCGCCTGTTGACCTATGAGGCCTGCGCCGATTTCGAACTGGAGAAGGTGACCATCGAAGGCTGGGCTGGGCCAGTCGAGATCGACCAGATCAAGGGCAAGAAAGTCACCGTGGTGCCGATCCTGCGCGCCGGCATCGGCATGCTCGACGGCGTGCTCGACCTGATTCCCAATGCCAAGGTCAGCGTCGTCGGCATTGCCCGCAACCACCAGACGCTGATGCCCGAACCTTATTTCGAGCGCTTCGTCGGCCAGTTGGAGGAACGCCTGGCGATGATCATCGACCCGATGCTGGCCACTGGCGGCTCGCTGATCGCCACCGTGGACATGCTCAAACGCAAGGGCTGCAAGCACATCAAGGCACTGGTGCTGGTCGCCGCGCCGGAAGGCATCGCGGCGCTGACGGCGGCCCATCCGGAGGTCGAGATTTACACCGCCGCCGTGGACAGCCACCTCAACGAACTCGGCTACATCATTCCCGGCCTCGGCGATGCCGGCGACAAAATTTTCGGAACCAAGGAAGCATGAACGCTACGCAAGACCCCGTCTGGCGCACCGCCCTATCCGGCGCGCAAATCCTTTTCGTCGCCTTCGGCGCCACCGTGCTGGTGCCGCTGCTGACCGGCCTCAACCCCAGCCTGGCGCTACTCGGTGCCGGCGTCGGCACGCTGATCTTTCAGATCTGCACCAAACGCCAGGTACCGATCTACCTCGGCTCCAGCTTCGCCTTCATCGCTCCGGTGATCTACTCGGTACAGACCTGGGGCATGAACGCTACGCTCGGTGCGCTGGCCGCTGCCAGCTTCTTCTATTACGTCGCCGCAGCGCTGGTCAAATGGCGCGGCGTCGGGCTGATCCACAAGCTGCTGCCGCCGGTGGTGATCGGCCCGGTGGTCATGGTCATCGGCCTCGGCCTGGCGCAGGTCGCCGTCGGCATGGCCACCGGCAAGGCCGGCGATGCCCAGGTCGTGCCCTACGAAACGGCCATCGCCATCGCCGCCATTGCGCTGCTGGCGACGATGCTGACCGCCATCCGCGCCCGCGGCTTGTTGAAGCTGGTGCCGATCCTGGTCGGCGTCGCCGTCGGCTACGTGGTGTCGCTGTTCGTCGGCATCGTCGATTTCACCAAGGTTCAGGAAGCCGCCTGGATCGCCCTGCCGCAATTCGGCACGCCGGAATTCAACCTGGCCGCCATCCTGTTCATGATCCCGGTGGCCATCGCGCCCATCGTCGAGCACGTCGGCGGCATCCTCGCCATCGGCTCGGTGGCCGGCAAGGACTACACCGAAAGCCCCGGCCTGCATCGCACCCTGCTCGGTGACGGGCTGGCGGTCAATGTCGTCGGCCTGTTCGGCGGCCCGCCGGTGACCACTTACGGCGAAGTCACCGGCGCCGTGATGCTGACCAAGAACTACAACCCGGCGGTGATGACCTGGGCGGCGTGCTTCGCCATCCTGATGGCCTTCGTCGGCAAGTTCGGCGCCCTGCTCCAGACCATCCCGCTGCCAGTGATGGGCGGCATCATGGTGCTGCTCTTCGGCTCGATCGCCGGCATCGGCCTGAAGACCCTGCTCGACGCCCGGGTCAACCTGTCCAGTGCGCGCAACCTGTGCATCGTCTCGGTGACGCTGGTCACCGGCATCGGCGGGCTCGGCGTCACCATCGGCAGTTTCTCGCTGCAGGGCATCAGCCTGTGCGGCGTGCTCGCCGTGCTGCTCAACCTGCTGCTGCCGAACGAGCCGGCAGCACACGAGACGCCGACGGGCAGCCTGCCGGATGGCAGCGCCGGCCGCTCCTGAGCCGCGCCCGCCGTCGATGAGCCAGCGCCCGAAGCTGAGGAGCCTGCCGGACCGCATCCGGCAGGTGGCGCTGTTCGAAGTCGGCGGCCTGCTGCTGATCACCCCGCCCTTCGTCTGGCTCAGCGGCGTGCCGCTCGCCGATTCGCTCGGCCTGCTGGCGATCATCGCCGCCGTCGCCGGGCTGTGGAACGCCCTCTACAACACCGCCTTCGACTGGATCGAAGGCCGCTTCACCGGCCGCCCCGCCGACCATCGGCCGCTACTGCTGCGCGCCGCCCATGCCGTCGGCTTCGAAGGCGGCCTGCTGCTCATCAGCCTGCCGATCATAATCTACTGGACCGGCATGGGGTGGCTGGCAGCCTTGATCGCGGACATCGGCCTGGCGCTCGCCTACGTCGCTTACGCGTTTGTGTTCAATCTGCTCTATGACCGGGTGTTTCCGATTGATCGGGAGACGTCGGCGGTTTGACCGCTGCAACCGGCGGGATGTCGGCCAAGCGGCCATACGCCACGTGGTGCCAATCTATCCGTTATAGGCAACTGACCTGACGTTCAACGGTTCTGCGACCTCAATGTTCGCTTTCGCCGGTGGCGAACAAGTACTCCCGCCCCTAAGCCGCCGGTACCGCTCTCCAAAGCGTGGAAGGCGCTTGACCTGACGGTTATAGTCACCTTCATGCTGGCGACTTCCATTTCCATGAAGGAGTTACCATGACGGATCCCAAAGTAATGTCTGACGACGAATTCCTCGCCGCTTTTCTCGACTGCACCATGCCGCCCGCCGGATTCGACCATTACGGCCACGTACGTGTGGCTTGGCTACTATTGCGCAGCCATTCCCTGGATGTGGCCGTAGACCGCACGTGTGACGGAATCGCCCGGTTGGCCGGGCATCTCGGTGTGCCGGGGAAATATCATCGGACCATTTCCGAAGCGCTGGTGCGCCTGATGTTCCATGGCGGAGCCGCCTCACCGGAGCTATCGTGGGAGGGTTTCATAGTTGCTAACAGCCCACTGATGGACGATGCTCGCAGCCTGTTGGCAAGGCATTATTCGAACGAGCAATTGGCCTCCTCCGAGGCGCGTGAACGCTTTGTCGCGCCGGACCGGATGCCGCTACCCACATGACTCCGGCAATGCAACGCAAGCTGACCCTCGGCCAGGTCGCTCGCACCTGCGGCTTGGCGCGAGCTTCGTTGCTCCACTACGAGGCGCTCGGATTGCTGATGCCGGCTGGACGCAGCCCAGCCGGCTATCGCTTATATGGAGAAGCCGAGATTGAGCGCCTGCATGCCATCCGGCGTTACCGCGAAGCTGGCCTTTCCCTTCCCGCGATCGGCGCGCTACTGGCCTCCCGGAGGCCCCGTGAAGAAGACCCAGAAAGCGAGCCGGCCGCGCTGCTCGAGAATCGCCTGCTGTCTCTCTCCCGTGAGGTGGAGCTCCTCAGGGAACAACAGAAAATGCTGGCGCTGCTTCTGGCAACACCGGAATTCCGCACCCGACAGTCCTGCCAAGGGAAGGCAGCTTGGGTTGCCCTGTTAGCCCGAGCAGGCTTCGACGAGAAGGACATGCGACAGTGGCACAAGAGCTTTGAGGCAGATAGTCCGGAAGAACATGCAATCTTCCTGCGCTCCCTCGGACTAGTGCCAGGCGAGATCGCTGCGATCAGGCAGTGGTCGACGGCTAACTAAAACTGCGAAACAATGCGTTTCGAGTAGGTCAGGCTCATGATGGCGGCGGCCCTTTTTCCGGCGCGCAGGCTACCGGCGGCGAATAGCCAGTTCTTCCGGCCCCTGGCGATGGGCCGGATGCGGTTCTCGATCCAGCTGTTGTCGATCGGTACTTGACCATCGTCGACGTAATGGGCAAGCGCCGTCCAGCGTTTGAGGCTGTAATCAATCGCTTTGGCGGTGGATGATCCATTCGGCGCCAGCAATCGCTCCAGGGTCCGCCAGTCATGGAACTCATCGAGAATCGGCTTGGCCTGTTCCTGCCGTATTCGTCGCCGTTCGTCCGGGCTCCGATTTCGGGTTTCTTGATTTTCGTTCTCCCCGTGGCTAATATCGCCTCGCGCAGCCACATTCGGCGCGCTTAACTTATCGAGGTTTGGATGTTGGAGATTGCAGTAATCCGATAACCCGATCCCCGCACCAGCGGGGTGTTCCGGTTATCGCGATCATAAACATTTGGCAAGCTACCTGCAGGTGGTTTGCTGTTTCTGTTCGTTTAGATTACTGCAAATGGATTTCCAACATGACCATATCCAAGCCGAAGCAACCGCTTGTTCACGCGCTTGCCAATAGTGACCGCACTTCCAATGTATCCGATGAATCTGGGCACACTGCGTCTGTCGCAGGTGACCCCCGGGCGGGGGTTATCCCGCCTGTCAAGTCTTGTGATCCTGGCGAGTCAATCGCCAGGGTGACTGCGGTTGACCGCGACCAATACCTCATCAGGCACGCGGAACGTGAAGTGCCCGCGAAGCTGACGGGCCGAGCCGTCTACGCCAGCCAATCCCCCGCAGATATGCCCTGCGTCGGCGACTGGGTCCGCGTGAAGTATCACGACTCGGGCACGCACGCGAGCATCCTTGATGTGCTGCCGCGACAGTCGTTTCTGAGACGGAAAAGGCCCGGCGACGATGTCGAATTCCAGATGATCGCCGCCAATATCGATGTAGCCTTCATTGTTCAGTCCTGTCACTTTGATTTCAATGTGCGCAGACTCGAGCGCTATCTCGTGATGACCAACGAAGGGCATATCGAGCCTGTCGTACTGCTAACCAAGACTGATCTCATCAGCCCGGCAGTATTGGAGCAATTGGTCTCGCAGATTCGCAATGCCGGCATCGGCGCCAAAATAATCACGTTGAGCAATATCAGCGGAATGGGCGTTGAGCAGCTCCGCGAGCTGATCCAGCCTGGCAAAACCTACTGCCTGCTTGGATCATCCGGCGTCGGCAAGACGACGCTTGTCAATCGTCTGGTTGGCGACTCCGACCTGGCAACAGGTGCAGTCAGCCACTCGGGAGAAGGCAGGCATACAACCACCCGGCGTCAACTGATTGTGCTTGAGCACGGCGGGCTGCTAATCGACATGCCCGGTATGCGCGAATTAGGGATGCTCGGCGTCAGCGAAGGAATCGACGACAGTTTTGCCGATATCCAGGTGCATTCAACGAACTGTCGCTTCGCCAACTGCACGCACACCAGCGAGCCGGGTTGCGCCATTCAGAGCGCCATCACGCAGGGCGAACTCGATCCGGCGCATTTTTATAACTACCTGAAGCTCAAGAATGAATCAGCGTTTCACGACATGTCACGTCTTGAAAAGCGCAAGAAAGACCGGGCGTTTGGAAAGCTGGTGCGCTCCGTCACCAAAGCCAAGGGGAAGCGGAAGGACTATTAGGGCACTAGCCTTGCCCACGAGTCGACCTGACGTTTCTCGGCAATCCGGGAAACGTCAGTCGTCTTAAGTGCGGGACTGTGTCCGTCTTTCGTATTGATGAATATCCGCTCTGGTTAAGGGCTCGAAGCACTTAGTCGCCAGCGAAATAGGTGACCGGCCGGGAGAGTCGCCGCCGCAACGGCGGCAACCTGCGCGACACCAGTCACTCATTTGAGCTAGCACCAGCGGCAGGAAGACGAACTGTATTCCCTGCCCTGCCTCGATTACTCCTCGCCCCACTAACCGACGATGACCGAGAAGTCGTCGAACTTGGCTTCGAGACGAAGCTTGTCGAGAAAATTGACCACGATCTCGGTACGGTAATTCCGAATAGCGGCTACAACGGGGCGGCCGGCACTACGGAATTTCCCGGCTATCCTGCCGTGGGAGGATACCGGCGCAGGAATTCAACCTGCCGGCAGCCTTCAGAACTTCGGTTTTTCCGCCTCGGCGGCATCTTCGGCGATTTCCGGCGCCGCCTGTGCTTCTTCGACCGGCGGACGGGCCGGCACGCCGCAGCGGCCACGTTTGCAGCTGCCCGGTGCCGCCATGTCGACACCTTCTTCGCTCATCCGCTTGACGAGCAGGTAGATAGCCGCCACACCAGCGAGAAGAAGGACAACTGCGATGAGTATGGCGAACATGGCGAAGGCTCAAAAAGCGCGGTGCGGGCCGCCACTATAGCGCGGCCGACCGCTTCGCGACGGAACGCCGGCTCGGCAAAACGCGGCAAGAAACTCGGCTGGCATGGCAACTGCGATCAAGGGTGGCCGGCCCGTTTGCCCCGTACGCGCTCTTGCGTATGGTTCCTGTCGCCGCAGTAGTGCATCATCGCGCCCACGCATTGTCGCTTCATCACCCTGCCCCGCCAGAATCTGGAATAGCCGAGGAATTTTTCATGGAACTGACACCCCGAGAAAAGGACAAGCTGCTGATCTTCACCGCCGGCCTGCTCGCCGAACGGCGCAAGGCCAGGGGCCTGAAGCTGAATTACCCGGAGGCCGTGGCGCTGATCACCTGCGCCATCATGGAAGGCGCCCGCGATGGGCGGACCGTTGCCGAACTGATGCACGAAGGCACCCAGGTGCTGACGCGTACTGACGTGATGGACGGGATCGCCGAACTGATCCCGGAAATCCAGGTCGAGGCCACCTTCCCGGACGGCACCAAGCTGGTCACCGTGCATAACCCCATCATTTGAGGCGCTGACATGATCCCCGGAGAACTCCTCGCCGAACCCGGCGAACTCGAACTCAACGCCGGCCGGCCGACGATCACGCTGGTGGTGGCCAATACCGGCGACCGACCGGTCCAGGTCGGCTCGCATTACCACTTCCATGAAACCAACGCCGGTTTGAGCTTCGACCGTGACGCCGCCCGCGGCTTTCGCCTCGACATCGCCGCCGGCACGGCCGTGCGCTTCGAGCCGGGCCAGACACGTACCGTGCAACTGGTCGCATTGGCCGGCGAGCGCAAGGTTTACGGCTTCCGCGGCCTCATTCAAGGAGCGCTCTGATGGCCAATAAAATCACCCGTCAGGCCTATGCCGAAATGTTCGGCCCGACCGTCGGCGACCGTGCCCGGCTCGCCGATACGGAGCTGATCATCGAAGTCGAACAGGACTACACGATCTACGGCGAGGAAGTGAAGTTCGGCGGCGGCAAGGTCATCCGCGACGGCATGGGGCAGAGCCAGCGCGTCTCGGCCGAGACCGCCGACACGGTGATCACCAATGCGCTGATCGTCGACGCCGTGACCGGCATCATCAAGGCCGACATCGGCCTCAAGGACGGTCGTATCGCCGCCATCGGCAAGGCCGGCAATCCGGACATCCAGCCCGGCGTGACCATCGTCATCGGCCCCGGTACCGAGGTCATCGCCGGCGAAGGCATGATCGTCACCGCCGGCGGCATCGACAGCCACATCCATTTCATCTGCCCGCAGCAGATCGACGAGGCACTCTACTCCGGCGTCACCACCATGCTCGGCGGCGGCACCGGCCCGGCGACCGGCACCTATGCCACGACCTGCACACCGGGACCGTGGCACATCCACCGCATGCTGGAAGCCGCCGACGCCTTCCCGATGAACCTCGGCTTTTTCGGCAAAGGCAATGCCAGCCTGCCGGACGCCTTGGTCGAACAGATCGAGGCGGGGGCCATCGGCCTGAAACTGCACGAGGACTGGGGTACGACGCCGGCGGCCATCGACTGCTGCCTGAGCGTCGCCGACCAGATGGACGTGCAGGTTGCCATCCACACCGACACGCTCAATGAATCCGGTTTCGTCGAAACGACGCTGGCCGCCTTCAAGGGCCGCACCATCCACACCTTCCACACCGAAGGCGCCGGCGGCGGCCACGCCCCGGACATCATCAAGGCGGCCAGCCAGAGCAACGTGCTGCCCTCCTCGACCAACCCGACGATGCCGTTCACGGTGAACACCATCGACGAGCACCTCGACATGCTGATGGTCTGCCACCACCTCGACCCGAGTATCGCCGAGGACGTCGCCTTCGCCGAGTCGCGCATCCGCCGCGAAACGATCGCCGCCGAGGACATCCTGCATGACCTCGGCGCCTTCTCGATGATGAGTTCCGACTCGCAGGCCATGGGCCGTGTCGGCGAGGTGATCATCCGCACCTGGCAAACGGCGCACAAGATGAAGCTGCAGCGCGGCACATTGCCCGAGGACAATGCCCGCCACGACAATTTCCGCGTCAAGCGCTACATCGCCAAATACACGATCAATCCGGCCATCACGCACGGCATCGCTCATACCGTCGGCTCCATCGAAGCCGGCAAGTTGGCCGATCTGGTGCTGTGGAAGCCGGCCTTCTTCGGCGTCAAGCCGAGCCTGATCCTGAAAGGCGGCATGATCGCCGCCGCCGCCATGGGCGACCCCAACGCCTCGATCCCGACGCCGCAGCCGGTGCATTACCGGCCGATGTTCGGCAGCTTCGGCAAGGCGCTGAAGACCTCGGTGACTTTCGTCTCGCAGGCGGCGCTGAACAACCCGGCGGTCGCCGCGCTCGGCCTCAGCAAGCCGCTGGTCGCCGTCTCCGGCACGCGCACGGTGCAAAAGTCGGACATGGTGCACAACGGCGCCACGCCGGACATCACCGTCGATCCGGAAACCTACGTGGTCAAGGCTGACGGCGAACACTTGGTCTGCGAAGCGGCGACCGAATTGCCGCTGGCGCAGCGCTACTTCCTGTTCTGACGCGGCGATGCACTGGCTCTATCTGGCCGTGGCCATCGTCAGCGAAGTGATCGCCACCTCGGCGCTGAAGGCGGCCGAAGGCTTCACCCGGCCGCTGCCGTCGCTGATCGTGGTCGTCGGCTACGGCGTCGCCTTCTACTGCCTGTCGGTGGTGCTGCGGACGCTGCCGCTGGGCATCACCTACGCCATCTGGTCCGGCGTCGGCGTCGCGCTGATCGCCCTGGTCGGCTGGCTGCTATACGGCCAGGCGCTCGACCTGCCGGCCGTCGTCGGCATGACGTTGATCGTCGCCGGCGTAATCGTCCTCAACGTCTTTTCCAAAACGGTTGCCCACTGATTCCATGCTGATCCTCAACCACCGCAGCACCGCCCCGGCCACCGACACGGTGGCCCTGGCCTACGACGAACGCAAGCGCAGCCGGCTGAAGGTGACGCTGGCCTCGGGCAGGCCGGCCGGTATCTTCCTTGAACGCGGCGACCACCTGCACGGCGGCGACAAACTAATAGCGGAAGACGGTTCGGCCGTCGTCGAAATCCTCGCCGCGCCGGAGAACCTGATCGAGGCCATCGCCGACAGCCCGCTTCTCTTTGCCCGCGCCGCCTACCACCTGGGCAACCGGCACGTGCCGGTGCAGATCCTGACGACGCAAAACGGCGGCAAGCTGCGCTTCCAGGCCGACCATGTGCTGGCCGAGATGGTAAAAGGCCTCGGTTGCGCGATCAGCGAAACCGAGGCCCCTTTCCAGCCCGAATCGGGCGCCTACGGAGCGCACGGCGGCCATCACCTTCACGGTGAAGAACCGCAGGAATCCACTGCCGACCTGCATGCCCCCGGCCACGGCCCGCACCGTTCGGTGCCGAAGATTCACCAATTCAAAAAGCCGTAAATCCGGCCGGGGTCAGCCTGATCAGAAGTTGATGCCAACCTTCAGCGTGGCGTAGCGGCTGTCGAAATCGATATTGTTCTTTTCGCTGGTACGGCGCACGCCCAGGTCGAGCCCGGCGTAGAGCGCACCCATACGGTAATTGACGCCGCCGACAATACCGTAAGCGAAGAAGGTTTCCCGATTGACGCCAGCTGCATCCGGATCGACGCGCACGGCCCCCAGGCTGGGGCCGACACCAACCGATAAGCCATTGGCCAGCGGCAGTGTGTAGCGCGGCGACATCTCAATGATCGTCGCATCGTAGTTGTTGTCGTTAACACGCGACAGCGACAGATGGGTGCGGATGCGGTTGTCCGACGTCTGCAGCAGGCCGCAGTTGAAATTCAGCTCAACGCCATAGGCCGTCTCGCTGCTTTCGCCACTCGGCTTGACCGTACCGACGGTCAAAGCGACGGTTGGCTCGAATTTGAACGCCTTGTCGGAGATGACCGGCGCGAACTTCATGCCATCCGCCATGGCAGCGGCGGAAAGGGACGAAACGACAACGGCCAGGAGAAGTTTTTTCATGGGGGACGGATTCCTTGTAGGTTGGGCCACGACGTTCGGAACGCCTGGCGCGGAAAACGGCAACAGGCCGCAGACAGCAAAATAGTAGCCACATCTGATACAAGCATCTGTGACCTCGGTCACTTATGGACTTTCGTACAATTCCGCTGCTGCGCAGTTATACGTATTCGCGGTTTGACCAAACCGCGGGAAAATCAAACTAATGAATCCCACCCTGCCCTCACTCCAGCTCACCCGCCTGCTACAACTGGCCAGCCCGGCCCTGCCGGTCGGCGCCTACACCTATTCGCAGGGGCTGGAATGGGCGGTTGAATCCGCCGTCATTGGCAACGAGGCAACGGCAGGACGCTGGATCGCCGACCTGCTGCTACACGGCATCGGCCGCTTCGAAGCGCCGCTGGTGGCAGCCTTGCTGCGCGCCTGGCCGGCCGTCGAAACCGGCGAAATCGCCCGGCTGAACGGCGAATTCCTGGCCAGCCGCGAATCGGCTGAAGTGCGCGCGGAAACGGTCCAGATGGGCTTTTCGCTGAACCGGCTGGTGCGCGACCTGCGCGACCCCGCCTTGGCAGAGGTTGAACGCACGCTGGCCACGCTCGACGAGATCGCCTTCCCGACCGGCTGGGCCGGCCTCGCCGCCGCCTGGAGCATTACCCCGGAGGCCGCGATCACGGCCTACCTATGGTCATGGGCAGAAAACCAGGTGATGGCGGCGCTGAAAGCGGTACCGCTCGGCCAGGCCTCCGGCCAGCGCCTGCTCGCTGAACTCGGTGGGCAGATCCCGGCGGTGGCCGCTGCCGCGCTGCAATTGCCGGAAACGCAATGGTCCAACTTCACGCCGGCCTTCGCCATCGCCTGCGCCCGTCACGAAACCCAGTATTCACGTCTCTTCCGATCGTAAAACCATGAGCAAGCAAGCATTGAGAGTAGGCATCGGCGGCCCCGTCGGTTCCGGCAAGACCGCCCTGACCCTGGCCCTGTGCCAGGCGTTGCGCGACAAGATCGACATGGCCGTGGTCACCAACGACATTTACACCGCTGAGGACGCCAAGTTTCTGGTCAATCACTCGGCGTTGGCCCCCGAGCGCATCATCGGCGTCGAAACCGGCGGCTGCCCGCACACGGCCATCCGCGAGGATGCGTCGATCAATCTGGAAGCGGTCGATCGCCTGCAGCGCGCCTTTCCCGGCATCGAACTGATCCTCGTCGAATCCGGCGGCGACAACCTGGCCGCCACTTTTTCGCCGGAACTGTCCGACCTGACTCTCTACGTGATCGACGTCGCTGCCGGCGAGAAAATTCCGCGCAAGGGCGGGCCGGGCATCACCAAGTCGGATCTGCTGATCATCAACAAGATCGACCTGGCGCCGATGGTCGGCGCTTCGCTGGAGGTTATGGCGACTGATGCCAAGGCACAGCGCGGCAGCCGGCCGTTCGTCTTCTCCAACCTGAAGACCGGTCAGGGCCTCGACGAGATCATCGCCTTCGTCCTCGACCAGGGCATGCTCGGCCAGCGCGCGAGCGGAGGCTAAAGGCCGCTCAGTTAAGTTCCTCGTCCTTGATGCTGGGCAGGCGAATGACCTCGATGCCCTCGTCGCGCAGCGCTTCGCACTCGTCCTCGGTGGCCGCCCCGCGAATCGGGCGCTCCGGCGCCTCGTTGTAATGCATCTTGCGTGCTTCGTCGACGAAGCCTTCACCGACATCCTCGCAGCTCTCAACGACGGCCTGGATCAATTGCCGGTAAAGCGCCATGACCTGCTTGCCGGCCGGCATCATCGCCGTGCCGGACAAGGCGACCGAGGGCATGCCGGGCGCTGCCGCCGCTGACGTGCCAATGGCCACCGCCGACGGCACGCGCCGCACCTGATGGCTGTCACACTGCGGACAGCTGACGAAGCGCCGTTCCAGCTGCTCCGTGAAATCGTCGGCACTGTGAAACCAGCCTTCGAAACGGTGGTCGTTGTCACAGCAAAGGTCGTAGATGATCATCTGAAGGGCTATCGCCGGATCAGGATGGAAGGTCCTGTCGCTGGCGCAACGTATTACGGGGCGCGGATAATACCATCCGACCGGCTAGCGCACCCCCTGGCCCGATCAATTAGCGACCTTCTTCCAGCCTCTGCCGGCCAGGCAGTCCTGCATCCGCCGTACATGCGCCTTGGTCACCATGCCGTCGGTACCGGAATACGCCTGCAGCTTGCAGAACGTTTCGTCGACCTCGTAATCTGCCGGCGAGGTGCCATGCTTTTCCCAGTGCCATGAAGCACAGCCGGAGAGAACAACGGCGACAGCAAGCAGGTATTTCATGACTAATGCACTCCAGCTACATCTTTGATCTGGCTCATACAGCCAGGAGACAGGTCAAAAGTAATATTCCGAGGTTATGCTGAAACCGCCAAAAATAACTCGCAGGAAGCAATGATGAACCCGTCCCTACTGCTCGGCTCGCCAACCATCGATCACCAGCATCAGGGTCTGTTCGCACTGCTTGAACGACTCTCCAGCTTGCCGCGCGCCCAGGAACACGAAGAAGAAATCAGCGACATCCTTGGCAAACTGACCAAGCAGCTCCAGCACCATTTCCTTACCGAGGAAACTGTCATGGACCGACTGGCCATGCCGAGCACTCTGGTGCGGGCACATTATGCCGCACACCACAGGATCGTCGAGGAACTGACCCAGTTGCACATGGACAGCATGGCCGGCAGGCAGCGCCCGCTCGAAACGATCATCGCCGTCGTCGGCCAGTGGGTCTACCAGCACATCGTCGAATACGACCTGGAGATGAAGCCCTACCTCAATGGCAAATAGCCAGGGGCGTGCCAGCACGCAGGTGGTGCCCGGGACGGGGGTCGAACCCGTACACTCGAAGAGCGAGAGATTTTAAGTCTCTTGTGTCTACCAATTTCACCACCCGGGCGGCGGCACGATTATATCGACAGCCAACAAGAAAAAAGGGAAAGCGCCTTTGCGCTTTCCCTTCATCTGTACTGGAGCGGCAGAAGAGTCTCGAACTCTCGACCTCAACCTTGGCAAGGTTGCGCTCTACCAACTGAGCTACTGCCGCAAATTCTGGAGGCGCGAGCCGGAGTCGAACCGACCTACACGGATTTGCAATCCGGTGCATAACCGCTTTGCTATCGCGCCGTACCTTGTTCCTGCGATACAACTTGAAAGAAGGCTATGCTTCCCTCGGGATTCTTGGAGCGGCAGAAGAGTCTCGAACTCTCGACCTCAACCTTGGCAAGGTTGCGCTCTACCAACTGAGCTACTGCCGCGTCAAACAGAGCGCGCATTATAGACGCCTCGTTCTTATTGTCAACACTCTCTATGCCTTGTCAGCAGACCGTTTGGCGATTTCCGGCCAGGCCATGCGCAGGTAATAGCCCATCGACCACAGTGTCAGCAGGGCGGCGATCCAGATCAGCCAGTTGCCGACCTCGCGGACGTCGATGCCGAACAGCGGCACGTGGTACAGCAACAAGGGAATCGCCGTCATTTGGGCTACCGTCTTGATTTTGCCGAGCATCGAAACAGCGACGCTCTTGGCCGCGCCGATCTTGGCCATCCATTCGCGCAGGGCCGAAATGGTGATTTCCCGGCCGATGATGATCATCGCCACGATCGCGTCGGTACGGCCAAGCTGGACCAGGACGATCAATGCCGCCGCCACCATCAGCTTGTCGGCCACCGGATCGAGAAAGGCACCGAAGGCCGAGGTCTGGTCGAGCTTGCGGGCCAGGTAGCCATCGGCCCAGTCGGTGATGGCAGCAGCGATGAACAGAAGGGTCGCAAACAAGTCGCGCTCATACTGCGTGGCCCAGGTTGCCGGCAGAAAATAGAGCGCGATCAGCAACGGGATCGCGACGATGCGCAACCAGGTCAGCAAAATGGGCAGATTGAAAGGCATAGGCCGTCAGTGTAAAGCGGAATGAATCTTCTCGGCCATCTCGCGGCTGATGCCGGGCACTTCGGACAGCTGCTCCGGTGTTGCCGCCAGCACCCCGGCGATGCCGCCGAAACGGGCGACCAGCGCTTTGCGCCGGGCCGGGCCGACGCCGGGCAGACTTTCCAACGTCGAGGTCTTGCGCGCCTTGCCGCGCTGGGCGCGGTGGCCGGTGATGGCGAAGCGATGTGCCTCGTCGCGCACTTCCTGGATCAGGTGCAGGGCCGGATGGTCGGACGGCAGATTGAGCGGCGGCCGGCCAACGGCTTCGGGATAGATCAGGCTTTCCAAGCCGGGCTTGCGCTCCTCGCCCTTGGCGACGCCGATCATATTCAGGTGGGTCAGGCCTAGATCGGCCAACGCCGCCCAGGCCGAGGCCACCTGCCCCTTGCCGCCATCGATCAGGATCAGGTCAGGGGCCACGCCCTCGCCGTTGGCGATGCCGTCGTAGCGGCGCGTCACCGCCTGGCGCATCGCCGCATAGTCGTCGCCAGGGGTGATGTCGCGCATGTTGAAGCGACGGTAGTCGCTCTTCTTCATCTTGTTGCCGTCGTAGACGACGCATGAAGCAACGGCCTTCTCGCCCATGGTGTGGCTGATGTCGAAGCACTCGATGCGGGCAATCGGCTCAGCCAGTTGCAGCGCTTCCTGCAGCGCGGCCAGACGCTGTTCCTGCTGTGCCGTCGCCTGATTGCGCGCCAGAATGGCCAGCCGGGCGTTCTGCACGGCCATCTCGACCCAGGCTTTCTGCGTCAGGCTGCGCGCCTCCTGGATCGGCACCGTACGCCCGGCCAGTTCGGCCAATGTCGCGGCGCTGTCGGCTTCCTCTTCCTCGTTCGGCAAGGGCGAGACCAGCAGCCGCGCCGGTGCTGGATGGACGGCGTAGTGCTGGCGGATGAAGGCTGCTGTGGCATCGGCTGCCGTCGATTCGCCGGCGTTACTCGGAAAGAACGGCCGGTCGCCAAGATGGCGGCCGCCGCGCACCATCGCCAGATTGACGCACAACTGGCCGGCATCCTTGACGGCGACAACGATATCGACATCCTCTCCTTTGCTGCTGGAGACGAACTGCTTTTCCTGCACCTGATGCAGCGACTGGATCTGATCGCGGTAGATCGCCGCCTGCTCGAAGGCCAGTCGCGCCGAGGCCTCTTCCATCGAACGGGTCAGGCGCTTGGTGACTTCCTGCTGCTTGCCAGAGAGGAACATCGCCGCCAGTTGCAGGTCGGAGGCGTAGTCTTCCGGCCCGATGAAGCCGACGCAGGGGCCGCTGCAGCGCTTGATCTGGTACAGCAGACAGGGTCGCGAGCGGTTGGCAAAAACGCTGTCCTCGCAGGTGCGCAGGCGGAACATCTTCTGCAGCAGGTGGATGCTGTCGCGCACCGCCCAGCTCGACGGATAAGGACCGTAATAGTCGGCCTTGCGATCCGGGTTGCCGCGATAAAAACCAAGGCGCGGATACTGGCCGCGGCTGAGCACGATATAGGGGTAGGACTTGTCGTCGCGAAACAGGATGTTGTAGCGCGGCGCCAGCGACTTGATCAGGTTGTTTTCCAGCAGCAGCGCTTCGGCCTCGGTGCGCGTAGGCGTCGTCTCGATGGCAGCGATCTGGCTGACCATGTGGGCGATGCGCGGGCTCGACAGGTTTCCCCGGAAATAGGAGGCCACCCGCTTCTTCAGGTTCTTGGCCTTGCCGACGTAGAGCACGGCGCCGTCGGCGCCGAGCATGCGATAGACGCCGGGCAGTTCGGTCAGTGAAGCGAGGAAGGACTTGGCGTCAAAGGCCATGGACGACCGCTTGTGTTAGTCGAGCAAGGCTTTGACGCCGGCGAAGACGGCTTCGAAACTTTCCCGCGACAGCCGGCCGGTACGCCAGTTGTAGCCGCTGCAGTGATAGCTGTCGATCAGGATGCGACCGTCCGGCAGATCGTAACGGACGTTGTGGGCGAATTTGAAGTTGGCCGGTTTCAGGCCGTAGCTCCACAACAGCGCCTGATGGGCAACGGTGCCCAGAGCGACGATCACCCTCAACCGCGGCATCGCCGCCAGTTCGGCCTTGAGGTGCGCATTGCACTGGCGGATCTCTGCTGTCACCGGCTTGTTGGCCGGTGGCAGGCAGCGCACGGCATTGGTGATCCGGCAGTTGTTCAGGCGCATGGCCGGATTGGCCCAGTCATCAGGTCCGAGCGCCGCGGCGGCAGTGGCGAAACCGAAACGATGCAGCGCCGGATAGAGCAGTTCGCCGGCCACGTCGCCGGTAAACGGCCGACCGGTGCGGTTGGCACCGCGTTCGCCCGGCCCCAGGCCGAGCACCAGCAGTTCGGCGTCAAGCGAGCCGAAGGCCGGCACCGGCAAGGCATGCCAGTCGGGATCACGGCGGCGAATCGCCGCCAGATGCTCGGCCAGGCGCGGGCAAGCCGTGCAACCGAGCGGATCTTGGAAAATGGGGGCAAGTGCTGACATGGGGCGGGATGTTAACATGCCGGCCATGCTGCTTCATTGGGACATCTTCTGCCGCGTCGTCGACAACTACGGCGACATCGGCGTCTGCTGGCGCCTCGCCCGGCAACTGGCGCGTGAGCACGGCAAGGCCGTCCGCCTGTGGGTGGACGACCTGGCCAGCCTGGCCCCGATTTGCCCAGACTGTGACGCCAGCTTGCCGGTTCAAAAGGTCCAGGGAGTCGAGATCCGTCGCTGGCCGGAGGACTTCGTGACCGACCGCGTCGCCGAGGTGGTGATCGAAGCCTTTGCCTGCGAGTTGCCGCCGTCCTACGTCGCAGCGATGGCAGCGTCGACGCCGAAGCCGCGCTGGATCAATCTCGAATACCTGACGGCCGAGCCCTGGGCGGAAAGCTGTCACGGGATGGCCTCGCCTCACCCGACGCTGCCGCTGGTCAAGCACTTCTTCTTCCCCGGATTTTCGCCGTCCACCGGCGGCCTGCTGCGCGAGATCGGCCTGCCCCTGGCCGCGCCGCAGGATCAGCCCGAAACGTTGGAAATCAGCCTGTTCTGCTATGACACGGCACCGGTCGGCAGTCTGCTGGCGGCCCTGGCTGCCAATCCGCACCCCGTCATCTGCCACGTCCCGCCGGGCAAACCACTGGCCGCCGTGACGGCGGCCCTGGGCGGTCACGGACCTTGGCAATTCGGTGCCGCCCGCATCATGCCAACCCCCTTCCAGCCGCTGGACGACTACGACGCGCTGTTGCGCCGCTGCCACATCAACTTCGTCCGCGGCGAGGATTCCTTCGTCCGCGCCCAGTGGGC
The DNA here is from genome assembly GCA_002840765.1 of Betaproteobacteria bacterium HGW-Betaproteobacteria-7. Lineage (GTDB taxonomy): Bacteria > Pseudomonadota > Gammaproteobacteria > Burkholderiales > Rhodocyclaceae > Azonexus. The sequence continues at coordinate 115,211 of PHCE01000003.1, read as the reverse complement.
TGGTCGGCCTTTCGTCTGGCAGATCTACCCGCAGGACGATGCCGCCCACCACGTCAAACTGGAGGCCTTTCTCGAGCGCTATTGCGCAGCCATGGACAACGCGCTGGCAAGCACCGTGCATTCACTGTTCGTCGCCTGGAACAGTGGCCACGACATTGCCGCTTTCTGGCCGGCTTTCATGGCACAAAACCGGGAAATTGCCCGGCACAACACGCAATGGGCAGGAGAACTGGCCGGGCAAACAGACCTGACGACAGCCCTCGTCAACTTTGCTGCTGCCAAGGTATAATTTAACGTTTTTCCTTTTCCGATCCTTAGCTTAGAGAATCCCGAATGAAGACCGCAATGGAACTCCGCTCCGGCAACGTCATTATGGTTGGTGCCGACCCGCTCGTCGTCCAGAAGACCGAGTACAACAAGTCCGGCCGCAACGCCGCCGTCGTCAAGATGAAGCTCAAGAACCTGCTGTCCGGCAATCCGTCGGAAGCGGTTTACAAGGCTGACGACAAATTCGAAGTCGTCGTCCTCGACAAGAAGGATGTTACCTATTCCTACTTCGCCGATCCTATGTACGTGTTCATGGACGCCGACTACAACCAGTTCGAAGTCGAAGCCGAGAACATGGTCGACGCCCTGAAGTATCTCGAAGCCGATATGCCGTGCGAGGTCGTGTTTTACGACGGCAAGGCCATCTCCGTCGAAATGCCGAACTCGCTGGTCCGTGAAGTCATCTACACCGAGCCGGCCGTCAAGGGCGACACGTCGGGCAAGGTCCTGAAGCCGGCCAAGATTTCCACCGGTTTCGAACTGCCGGTGCCGGCCTTCGTCGAAATCGGCGACAAGATCGAAATCGATACGCGCACTGACGAGTACCGCAGCCGCAGCAAGTAATTCCGGTTCCGGCCGGCAAACGACGGGCAGCTTCGGCTGCCCGTTTGTTTTGTGCCAGAATCCTTCCCTTGACCCACCCCACCGCGGATTCCCCATGACCTACAAAGTCTTTGTCGACGGCCAAGAAGGCACCACCGGCCTGCAGATCAACGAATACTTGGCCAAGCGCGCCGATATCGAACTGCTGAAGATCGATTCCGACAAGCGCAAAGACCTGGCTGAACGCAAGCGCCTGATCAACGCCTCCGACGTCACCTTCCTCTGCTTGCCGGACGATGCCGCCAAGGAATCGGTGACGCTGGTCGATAACCCGAACACCTGCATCATCGACGCCTCGACCGCCCACCGTGTCAATCCGGCGTGGACCTTCGGCCTGCCGGAACTGGGCCCGGATCAGCGCGCCCGGATTCGTGCCAGCAAGCGCATCGCCAACCCCGGCTGCCACGCCTCGGCCTTCATCCTGGCCCTCCGCCCGCTGGTCGCCAGCGGCCTGCTGCCGGCCGACACGCAGATCGCCGCCAATTCCATCACCGGCTATTCCGGCGGTGGCAAATCAATGATCGCCCATTACGAAGGGCCGGACCGGATCAACGCCCCGCGTCCCTACGCCCTCGCCCTGGCCCACAAGCATCTGCCGGAAATGCAGGCGTACACTGGTTTGAGCGTGGCGCCGATCTTCCAGCCGATCGTCGGGCCTTTCTACAAGGGCCTGGCCATGACCGCCTACCTGCACCCGCAGCAATTCAGCCGCCAGGCGTCGCCGGCCGACGTGCAGAAACTGATCGCCGACTACTATGCCGGCGAAGCCTTCATCCGCGTCGCCCCGATCGATCTCGACGCCAATACCGACGGCGGTTTCTTCAATGTCGAGGCCAGCAACGACAGCAACCGCGTCGACCTGTTCGTCTTCGGTAACGATGAGCGCATGCTGGTCATCGGCCGTCTGGACAACCTCGGCAAGGGCGCATCCGGCGCCGCGGTACAGGCGATGAATGTGCATCTGGGCGTCGCGGAAAGCCTCGGCCTGATGTAAGGCCTGAGCAGGCCGGCAGACTACGAAACCCGCTGCTCGGCGGGTTTTTCATCCCAGCCAGCGCCGGCGCCAGAAAACGACGCCCAGGGTCGTCGCCACGCCGATCATCAGCAGGATCGCGTAGATGAAACCACTGGCGTCATCGAGCAGCGGCATGGTTCTGAAGTTCATGCCAAAGATGCCGGAAATCAGCGTGGTGGGCATGAAAACCATGGCGATCACGGTGAGCGCCCGGACCTCCTTGTTCACCCGATTGCTCATCGACGACAGATAGATGTCGAGCATGCCGGCAATCAAATCGCGGATGGCTTCCAGCGACTCGATCAAATGCACCGTGTGGTCGTAAATGTCGCGCAGGTAAAGCTGAGTATCGGCCTTGAAGAAGCGCTGCTCGTTGCGCACCAGCGAATTGACCACCTCGCGCAGCGGCCAGATGGCCCGGCGCAGATTGAGCGTCTCACGCTTGAGCTGATGCAGTGTTGCCAGTTGCGCCGCACCCGGATCCTGCAACAGCTCCTCCTCAAGGTCCTCGGCACGGTCGCCAATCTGCTCGAGAATGGTGAAATAGCGGTCGACCACCAGGTCGAGCAGCGCATAGGCCAGGTAGTCGGTACCCAGCTGGCGGATGCGGCCGCGGTCGGCGCGCAGCCATTCGCGGACCGGCGCGAAAGTGCCGGTCGGTCGCTCCTGAAAGCTCAGGACGAAGTTCTCACCAATGACGAAACTGACCTGCTCGCTGCTCACCGCCAGCGTCGCCGGGTCGTAATCGAAGACGCGGGCGACCAGGTACAGATAGCTGCCGTAATCGTCCACTTTCGGGCGCTGATCGGTATTGAGGATGTCTTCCAGCACCAGCGGATGAAGCTGGAAGCGCCGACCAATTTCCTGCAAGACTTCCGGCTCGTGCAAGCCATGCACGTTGAGCCAGATCTTTTCGCGCCCCGGGGTACAGTCGCGGCAAGCGGCCAGATCCTCGAACAGCGTTTCTTCGACAGCCGCTTCGTCATAGGCGATCAGGGTGATCGCTGCGCGCTCGATCTTGCGTTCGCCAATATGCACCAGGGCACCGGCGGGCAGGCCGGCCTTGCCGGAGCGCTTGGCGGTGGCTTTCCTGGCCTTTGACTTGGCGGCGAGATGCTTGGCCATGTCAGCCGCCCAGGCCGCTGATGACATCCAGCGCGTTGCGGTAAGCAGCGCCTTCCAGTGCCGGCGCTGGGTGCTGCGGCAACAGCTTGAGCACACGTTGGCCACGCTGTGGATCGGGCTGCGGCTGCCAGTTGTCCAGCACCTGCGCCACCGAGTCCGGCGCATTGCACACCAGCAGCATGTCGCAGCCTGCAGCCCAGGCTGTCTGCACGCGTGCCAGCATGTCACCGACCACACCGGCACCGGCCATCGACAGATCGTCGGTGAACACCACTCCATCAAACTTCATGTCATTTCTCAAATAACTTATCCATTTATTTGAAAATACAGCTGTATTGCAGTCGACGCAGTCATAAATGACGTGGGCTGCCATCACCGCATCGAGCGGCAGCCGGCGATAGGGCAACAGGTCTTCCTGCATGGCCGCCAAAGGACGATCATCGACCGGCAGTTCGACATGCGAATCCGGAATCACATAACCATGCCCGGGGAAATGCTTGCCACAGGTGCCCATGCCACCCTGTTTCAGGCCTTCGCCCAAGGCACTGGCCAGCGCGATGACGACTGGCGGATCGCGGTGGAAAGCGCGGTCGCCGATGACCCGCGACGGCCCGTAGTCGAGATCGAGTACCGGCGTGAAGGAGTAATCAACGCCACTGGCGCGCAACTCGGCGGCAAGCACCAGCCCGACCGCCCGGGCGGCAGCCAGGGCCGCCTGCGAGTTGCGATCGTGCAATTCACCAAGAGTACGCATCGCCGGCAGACGGGTGAAACCGTCGCGAAAGCGCTGCACCCTTCCCCCTTCGTGATCAACGGCGATCAGCAGAGGCGGTTGGCGCAGCGCGTGAATTTCGGCCGTCAGTGCGGTCAACTGCTCGCGGTTGGCGTAGTTGCGCGAGAACAGGATGATGCCGCCGACCAGCGGATGGCAAAGACGCTGGCGGTCCACATCGGTCAGTTCGGTACCGGCGATGTCGATCATCAGCGGCCCGAGGGTCAAGGCGATCATGGGCGCTCCAAAATGACGTAGGCGACAGCGTATTCGGCCTCGTCGCTGATGGAAAGGTGGGCTGTCAGGTGTTGTGCGGCCACAGCCAACGGCCCGTTGAAGACGAAGGTCGGTTTACCGAGTTCGTCATGCGTCACGGCGATCGCCGGCAGCAGCACCGGTGGCCGCACGCCGGTACCGAAGGCCTTGGCGAAAGCTTCCTTGGCGGCAAAGCGCTTGGCGAGAAAACGCCCCTTGTCAGCCGCCCTGGCAAAATCTTCGCGCTCCTGCGGCGCCAGCAGCTTGTCCAGCGCCCGCTCGCCATGCCGCTCCCACATGCCACGCAGGCGGGCAACAGCAACGATGTCGGTGCCGATGCCGTGGATCATTCGCCCTGCTCGGCCGCCTGACGCATCAGCGCCTTCATTTCGCGCACCGCCTCGCGCAGGCCGACGAACACCGCGCGGCTGACGATGGCATGACCGATGTGCAATTCGCGGATGCCGGCCAGGCGGGCGATTGGCTGCACGTTGTAGTAGTTCAACGCGTGCCCGGCATTGAAGCGCATGCCCAGTTGCTGCACCAGACGACCACCCTGGCGGATCTTGTCGAGTTCGGCCAGCACCGCCGGCGCCTCGGCATCGCGCCCCTTTTCGTAAAAGGCGTGGGCGTAAGGCCCGGTATGGATTTCGCAGACGCGGGCGCCGATGCGGGCCGCCGCTTCAATCTGCGGCAACTCGGCATCGATGAACACACTGGTGGTGATGCCAGCCGCGGCCAACCGGGCGATGACGTCCTTCAGCCGGGCTTCCTGGCCAAGGATGTCGAGGCCGCCTTCGGTCGTCACCTCATGCCGCCCTTCCGGCACCAGCATGGCCATTTCCGGCTTGATGGCGCAGGCGATGCCAACCATCTCGTCGGTCGCTGCCATTTCCAGATTCAGCTTGATCTGCGTCGTTTCCTTGAGCCGGCGCACATCGCTGTCCTGAATGTGCCGGCGATCCTCGCGCAGATGCACGGTGATGCCGTCGGCCCCGCCCAGATGCGCCTCGACAGCGCCCCACAGCGGATCGGGCTCGTAGGTACGGCGCGCCTGGCGGATGGTGGCGATGTGGTCGATATTGACGCCGAGTTCGATCATAGTTCCTGCAACTCCTTGAAAATCTTGCGTGTTTCGAGTTCCTTGCCGGCCAGGTAGTAGGCCAGCAGCGTGCGCATCAGGGCCTTCGCCTCGGCCCGCGAACGCGGGTCGGAAAAATCATCGGCGGCCAGATCGAGTAAGGTCTTGCCGCGCACCACTTGCGCCGCCGCCGCATCATGCTCAAGGCGCACCGGTCCCTGTTCCATGCGGTAAGTGTAGAACGCTTCACCGCTCACCGGCTGCCCCGCGGCATCGCGATCAAGCATCAGGCCGTAGCCGAGCTCCTGCAGCAGCGCCTTCTCGAAGCGACGCAGGTCGGCTTCACGAACCTTGCCGGCGGGATCGGCAGCCAGCCGTTGCAACATCTCGGCATAGCACGCGAACAGGGCCTCGTGGGCATCCTCGCGCGGCAGCAGGTGCATCAGCAATTCGTTGAGGTAATAGCCGCAGAACAGCGCCTCGCCGGCCAGCAATGGCTGCCCGCCAACCCACTCGGCTTTCATCAGGGTCAGCACTTCACCCTTGCCGGCCCAGCCCAGTTCCAGTGGCTGGAAGCCGAGCAACAGGCCGCGAATGGCAGCCCGCGGGCGGCGGGCGCCGCGGGCCAACAGGGCCATACGGCCGAAATCGCGGGTGAATACCTCGACGATCAGACTGGTTTCCCGAAAGGGATAACTGTGCAGAACGTAGGCCGGCTGGCCGTCGACCTTGCTGCGCTGGTTCATCGCGGTTGCGGTGGCTTACTCGTAGCCGAGGCTCTTCAGCAGGCGCTCGTCGTCGTTCCAGCCGGATTTCACCTTGACCCAGACTTCGAGATAAACCTTGCCGCCGAACAGCCGCTCCATGTCCTGGCGCGCCTCGCTGGCAATACGCTTCAGCGATTCGCCACCCTTGCCGATGACGATGGCCTTGTGCCCTTCGCGATCGACGACGATGGCGGCAAAAATACGGCGCAGGTTGCCCTCGACCTCGAAACGCTCGATCTCGACGGCCGTGGCATAAGGCAATTCGTCACCAAGCAGGCGGAAGACCTTCTCGCGAATGTATTCCGAGGCGAGAAAACGCTCGCTCTTGTCGGTCAGCTCGTCCTCCGGGAACATCAAGCCTTCGTTGGGCAGATGCTTGCGCGCTTCGGCCAGCAGATCCTGGGTCTGCCGCCCCTTGGCGGCACTGACCGGGACCACGGCGGCGTAGTCGAAATCGGCGGCAACCTCTGCCAGGAAGGGCAGCAAGGCCGTGCGATCCTTCAGCAAGTCGGTCTTGTTGACCACCAGGATCACCGGCCGATCCTTCGGCAGCAGGCGGACGACGGCCTTGTCCTTGGCGTCGTAGCGGCCGGCCTCGACAACGAAAAGGACCACATCGACATCACTCAACGTCTGCGTCACGCCACGATTCATCGCCCGGTTCAGGGCGTTGGAGAACTTGGTCTGGAAACCCGGCGTATCGACGAAGACGAACTGCGAATCGGCATCAGTCAGGATGCCGGTCACCCGGTGCCGGGTCGTCTGCGCCTTGCGCGAGACGATGCTGATCTTCTCGCCGATCAGATGGTTGAGCAGCGTCGACTTGCCGACGTTGGGGCGGCCGACGATGGCGATATAACCGGAGCGAATCTGTGTCATGCGTTCAATGCTTTCATCGCCTGTTCAGCGGCGTTCTGTTCGGCGATACGCCGGCTCGATCCGTGGCCCAGCGTGCGCAGCGGCGGGTCGGCGAGCTCGCAGGCGACGGCGAAGGACTGCTCGTGGGCGGCGCCGCTTGCTTCAATCAGGACATAGCGCGGCAAGGGTTTTTTCCGTCCCTGCAACCATTCCTGCAGGCCGGTCTTGGCATCCTTACGCACCTTGCCCGGCTGCAGCGCGTCGAGCAGCGGCGCATAAAGCTTGAGCACAACCGCCGCCGCCGCCTCGAAGCCGGCATCGAGATAAATGGCACCGAACAGCGCCTCAAGAGCGTCGGCCAGGATGGACGGGCGTTGCGCGCCGCCGCTTTTCAGCTCACCTTCGCCGAGATGCAGGGCCTCGCCGATATTCAGATGCAGTGCCAGCTGATGCAAGGCATCCTGGCGGACCAGATTGGCCCGCAGACGCGACAGATCGCCCTCAGGTAGATCGGCGAAGCGCTGGTAGAGCGCCGCGGCGATCACGCAATCGAGGATGCCGTCGCCGAGAAACTCCAGACGCTCGTTGTTCGGCGTGCCAAAACTGCGATGCGTCAGCGCCGTCCGCAGCAGTTGCTGATCGGCAAATTGATGGCCAAGCCGGCCGGCAACCGTCAGCGCTGTCACCACTAGCGCCCGGCCGCTCCCGCGTATTCGATCAGCAGGCTGACATTGGCAAACAGATGAATGCGCTTCTCGTAGGCGTACTCGATGACGATCTTGCCGTTCTCCTTGGAAATTTCCAGATCCTTCGAGGAAAACTCAAGCATGTCGATTTCGGCGAAACGGTCGAATGCATTACGTACATCGGCGACGGTCGACTCGGGGCCCATCTTGGCCAGCGTGCCTTCGGCGCTCTTCTTGATCTTGTAGTACTCAATGGTCGTCGGGGCAACCTTCATGCCGAGCACGGCCACCAGAACCAGAATGACTGCCCAGAAAAGCATGCCGGAGAGTGCCACACCACGTTGATATCTCATCTCTTCCCCCTTACTTGAACGAGCCGACCCGGCCAAGATCACTGAAATTGAGCCAGATGAAGAATGCCTTGCCGACGATATTCTCTTCCGGCACAAAACCCCAGGCTCGACTGTCGCGGCTGTTGTCACGGTTGTCGCCCATCATGAAGTAGTGGCCTTCCGGTACCTTGCAGGTCACGCCAGCGGCATTGTAGGTGCAATTTTCGCGGTAAGGGAAGCGCCCGGCATCGGGAATGAAAGCCGGCGCATCGGTGTCGTTGAGCAGGCGATGATCGATTTCGCCCATTTTCGCCAGGTACTGTTCTGAGTAATACAGGCGCTCGGGATGCAGATAATCCGCCGTCTTGCTCATTTCGACCGGTTGGCCGTTGATGCTCAGCCGCTTGTTCTGGTAGGCCACGACATCGCCCGGAATGCCGACCACGCGCTTGATGTAGTCGAGCGACGGATCTTCCGGATAACGGAAGACCATGACGTCGCCGCGTTGTGGTTCGTTCAGCGTAATGATCTTCTTGTTGATCACCGGCAGGCGGATACCGTAGGTGTACTTGTTGACCAGAATGAAGTCACCAACCAGCAGCGTCGGAATCATCGAGCCCGAGGGAATCTTGAACGGCTCGAAGAGGAAGGATCGGAGCACGAAGACGATCAGGATGACCGGGAAGAAATCGGCGCCCCACTCCACCCACAAGGGCTCCTTGGCACCTGGGGGACGCGCCTTGCGCAGCTTGAAATTGATCGCGTAGAGCACGCCAGTGACGACCAGCAGTACGAAAAGGATCAGGGCAAAGTTCATCGCTATTCTCAGTTATCGACGCGTAAGACAGCGAGGAAGGCTTCCTGCGGAATTTCCACGCTGCCCACCTGCTTCATGCGCTTCTTGCCGGCCTTCTGCTTCTCCAGCAGCTTCTTCTTGCGGGTGATGTCGCCACCGTAGCACTTGGCCAGCACGTCCTTGCGCATTGCCTTGACGTTCTCGCGGGCGATGATGTGCGAACCGATCGCTGCCTGAATTGCCACGTCATACATCTGCCGGGGAATCAGTTCGCGCATTTTGGACGCTAGTTCGCGGCCGCGGTATTGCGAATTCGAGCGGTGCACGATCAGCGACAGGGCATCGACCTTTTCGCTGTTGATCAGGATGTCCAGCTTGACCACGTCGGCCGCACGATATTCCTTGAAATCATAGTCGAGCGATGCGTAGCCCTTGGAGCAGGACTTCAGCTTGTCGAAGAAATCCATGACCACTTCTGCCATCGGCATTTCATAGATCAACTTCACTTGGCGCCCGTGGTAATGCATGTCCACCTGGTTGCCGCGCTTCTGGTTGCACAGCGTGATGACGTTGCCGAGATAATCCTGCGGCACGAAGATGGTGGCGGTGATGATCGGCTCGCGGACCTCTTCAACCTTGCTGAGCTCGGGCAGCTTGGCCGGATTCTCGACCTGGATCAAGGAGCCATCACGATTGACCACTTCATAGACCACCGTCGGTGCCGTGGTGATCAGGTCCTGATCGAATTCGCGCTCGAGGCGCTCCTGGACGATTTCCATGTGCAGCAGACCAAGGAAACCGCAGCGGAAACCAAAGCCCAGCGCCTGTGAGACTTCCGGCTCGTACTGCAGCGAGGCATCGTTGAGCTTGAGTTTTTCCAGTGCTTCGCGCAGCGAGTCGTACTGGTTGGATTCGACCGGATACAGGCCGGCGAAAACCTGCGGCTTGATTTCCTTGAAGCCGGGCAAGGCGACCGCCGCCTTGCGATCCATCGTCGTGATGGTGTCGCCAACCTTGGCCGCTTTCAGCTCCTTGATACCGGAGATGACGAAGCCAACCTCACCGGCGCGTAACTCGCTGCGCGGCACGGACTTAGGCGAAAACACGCCAACCTGCTCGCACAGTTGCTGCGCCTGGGAGGCCATGAAGTACAGCTTGTCCTTCGGTCGCATCACGCCATCAACGACACGCACCAGCATGACGACGCCGACGTAGTTATCGAACCAGGAGTCAATGATCAGCGCCTTCAGCGGCGCCGCAGGATCGCCCTTGGGCGCCGGCACGCGGGCAATCACGGCTTCGAGGATATCTTCGACACCAAGGCCGGTCTTGGCGGAACACAACACCGCTTCGGTCGCATCGATGCCGATCACGTCCTCAATTTCCTGCCGGGCATTGTCCGGATCGGCCGACGGCAGGTCGATCTTGTTCAGCACCGGTACCACCTCGACATTAAGCTCGATGGCGGTATAGCAATTGGCCACCGTCTGCGCCTCGACGCCTTGCGAAGCATCGACGACCAGCAGCGCGCCCTCGCACGCCGACAGGGAGCGCGAGACCTCATACGAGAAGTCAACGTGTCCCGGGGTATCGATCAGGTTCAGGTTGTAGACCTTGCCATCGCGCGCCTTGTAGCTCAGCGCCGCTGTCTGGGCCTTGATGGTGATGCCGCGCTCGCGCTCGATATCCATCGAGTCGAGCACCTGGGCTTCCATTTCGCGGTCGGAAAGACCACCGCAGAGGTGAATGATGCGATCGGCCAGGGTCGACTTGCCATGGTCAATGTGGGCAATGATGGAGAAATTACGGATGTGATCCATTGATGCTAGTAAAAAAGGGCGCTTATCCGGCGCCCTTCCCTGTTCAGAAGACCCTGAATTTTAGCGGATTTCCGCCAAATATTCACGGGTTTTGGCCGTATCCAGGAAGTAATGGCAAAGCTCGATATCGCCATGCAGCAATACCGGCACCAGTTCGTCGTAACGGGCTTCGAGTTGCGGATCGGCATCGACATCCAGCACCTTGACGGTGGCCGCGAATTCCGCGGCCAGCGGCGCCAGCGCCACCTCCATGTCATGACAGAGGTGGCAGTAGCTGCGGCTGAGCAGGGTCAATTCAATTCCCACCATTCAACCCCTTGATGGTGACGAAAGTCTGCATGTCACCGCGACGAACCAGCAGCGTCACATTGCTGCCCTTGTCGAACTGATTGAGCAGTCGGTTGAACTGGTCCACCGTCTTGATTTCGGTCGTCGCCCCCCGACTGATCACCGCGATGACGATGTCACCCGGTCGCAGATCGGCGCGAGCCGCTGTACCGCGAATATCCTCGATGACCAGCCCCGAGCCCATCTTCAATTCGCGCTTCTGTTCCGCAGTCAATTCGCTGACCACCAGACCCAGACGGTTGGCAGCCTGCTCCGGTGCCCGGGAACCGCGGGGCTGCCGTACCGAAGCCTGTTTTTCCTCGACCATTTCACCAACTATCACGGCGATATCACGGTTGGAGCCCTTGCGCCAGACCAGCATCGACGAACGCGTGCCGGGCCGCGTCGAGCCGACCATGCGTGGCAGATCGGCGGAATTATTGATCGGCTTGCCATCGAAGCGCAGGATGACATCACCGGGCTCCAGCCCGGCCTTATCGGCCGGCCCGCCCTTATCGACGGCATTCACCACAGCCCCCATCGGCCTAGACAGCCCCAGGGAGTCCGCCAGTTCCTTGCTCACCTCCTGAATGACCACGCCAAGTCGACCACGACTGACCTTACCGGTTGAGCGCAGCTGCTCCTGTATCTCCATCGCCACATCGATCGGAATGGCGAAGGAAACTCCCATGTAGCCACCACTGCGGCTATAGATCTGTGAATTGATGCCAACGACTTCGCCACGCAGGTTGAACAACGGGCCGCCGGAATTACCTGGATTGATCGCCACATCGGTCTGGATGAACGGAACGTAATTCTCCTGCGGCAAGGAACGCCCCTTGGCCGAGACGATGCCAGCGGTCACCGAGTTGTCAAAACCGAAGGGCGAGCCGATGGCCACTACCCATTCACCCACCTTCAATTGGGAAACGTCCGCCAACTTCACCACCGGCAGCCCGCTGGCCTCGATTTTGAGCAGCGCTACGTCTGTCCGCTTGTCGGCACCAATGGTTTTTGCCTTGAATTCGCGCTTGTCCGTCAAGCGCACAGTCACCTCGTCGGCACTATCAACGACATGGGCATTGGTCAGGATGTAGCCATCACCACTGATGATGAAGCCAGACCCCAGCGAACGATTTTCGAATTCGCGCGGCACGGCCCCACCTGGCATACGAGGAATGAAACGCTTGAAGAACTCGAAGGCCGGGTCATTTTCATCGAAAGGGAAAGGCATGGCCTGAGCCTGGCCGCGTATGGTCTGCGTCGTGCTGATATTGACCACGGCTGGCCCCTGCCGCTCGGCCAGTTCGGTGAAATCGGGTAGCCCACGCACCTGGGCGACAGCCAGTGTGTGGACAATGAGAAGCGAAAACAGGGCAACGAGACGTTTCATTGGCGGCTTACCTCCTTGAACGACTAGGAACGGGAAACGATATGGGGACGCTCGAACGAATTTCCAGAGCGATTTTTTGAACGATGACGCACGAAAATCATGGCCAGCGCGAAGGCGACCAGCGCACCGAGGATGCCACCCGGGTCGCCATACACAGCTGTTCCAAGCAAGGCACCAGCAATCCCGGCCAGCAACGGAACACCATAGGCCAGATTGGCAGCCCGGCGAACGCTGCCATCAGCGATGGCAATCGTCACCCGCTCGCCGACCACCGCGCCGAACTGGTTATCAACCCGAAAGCGGCGTGGCCCGCTGGCGAACATTTGGGTCAGGCTCTGCCCGCCACAGCCGCCCTTTTCATGGCAACGCCCGCAACCGCCCTGTTCGACCTCAACCTCGGCCTGTTGACCGTCGACCACGCGGACAACGCCGCACACCGTGCTACCACCTTCGCTGGGCATGCTCACCAGCGACGATCCGGCGCCGTATCGAGCAAGGGCCGCAAGCGCAAAGCCACCGCTTCGCGCGCCCGGAATATGCGGGAACGCACGGTACCGATCGGGCAATCCATGATGTTGGCGATTTCTTCATACGACATGCCGTCAATCTCGCGCAGGACAATGGCCGTCCGCAACTCTTCGGGTAGCGCCTCCATGGCCGCATTGACCGTCTGTCCGATCTGCTTGGACAGAAGCAGGCTTTCCGGCGTGTTGATGTCGCGCAACTGGCTGGCATCCTCGAAACCTTCAGCCTCTTCCGCGTCGTACTCGGTCGAAGTCGGCGCCCGTCGTCCCTGCGAGACGAGATAGTTTTTGGCCGTGTTGATGCCAATTCGATACAACCAGGTGTAGAAGGCGCTTTCCCCGCGGAAGGCCGGCAAGGCCCGATAGGCCTTGATGAATGCTTCCTGCGAGACATCCTCGACCTCGGCGGGATCGCGAATGAAGCGCGACAGCAAGCGTCCCAGCTTGCGCTGGTATTTGCTTACCAACTGATCGAAGGCGCGCTGATCACCGCCCTGTGCTCGCTCGACCAGCAACTGATCGACTTCGCGCTCACTCATGACTCTCGTTTTCCCTGGGGGCTGTTGTTGATTTAGGTTGTGGGCGGAGTATAGCGCAGCATTTTTTGTCGGACAGATGGGGTGTTATCCATATTTGTGATTTTCTGTAACGGAATGGAGTCTTTCCTGCGTGCTATATTCCGCGCAAAACCACTCATACTTTTAAGAGAACAGATTTTGCTTAATTTTGATGTTCTTATCATCGGCAGCGGTCTGGCCGGCCAATCAGCGGCCCTCCGCCTTGCCCGACACTGCCGCGTTGCACTGGTCAGCAAGCGCAGCCTTGAGGACTCTGCCTCAGGCTGGGCCCAAGGGGGCATTGCTGCGGTTCTCGACAGCAAGGATTCGATCGAAGAACATATCCGCGACACACTGATCGCCGGTGCCTGGCTCAACGATGAAGCTGCCACTCGCCATGTCGTCGAGAATGGACGCCGCGCCATCGAATGGCTGATCGAACAAGGCGTTCCCTTCACCAAGGACGAATCCGGCTATCACCTGACCCGCGAAGGTGGCCACAGCGCCCGCCGGGTCATCCATGTCGCCGATGCCACCGGCTCCGCCGTGCAGGAGACATTGACCTGCAAGGTTCGCGCCGAATCGAACATCACCGTCCTCGAGCACCATATCGCCATTGACCTGATCACCGGCGACAAGCTGGGGACCGGCGAGAAGCGTTGCTTCGGCGCCTACGTGCTGGATAGCCGCAATGGCGAAGTAGTGACCATTGGCGCCCGCAGCACGCTGGTTGCCACCGGCGGTGCCGGCAAGGTCTACCTGTACACTACCAATCCCGACACCTCGACCGGCGATGGCATCGCCATGGCCTGGCGGGCCGGCTGTCGCGTCGCCAACATGGAATTCATCCAGTTCCATCCGACCTGCCTGTATCACCCGCAAGCCAAGTCCTTCCTGATCTCCGAAGCGGTGCGCGGCGAAGGCGGCCTGCTCAAGCTGCCGGATGGCAGCCGCTTCATGCCGGAACACGACGAACGCGAGGAACTGGCACCGCGCGACATCGTCGCCCGGGCCATCGACTTCGAGATGAAGAAACGTGGTCTTGACTGTGTCTTTCTCGATATCTCGCACAAGGGTGAAGCCTTCATCAAGGAGCACTTCCCCAACATTCACGCCCGCTGTCTGGAACTCGGCATCGACATCACGGAGCAGCCGATTCCGGTGGTTCCGGCTGCCCACTACACCTGTGGCGGCATTATCTGCGACCTGCATGGCCGCACCGACGTCAGCAGCCTCTATGTCGCCGGCGAGGCCTCCTGCACCGGTCTGCACGGCGCCAATCGCCTGGCTTCCAACTCGCTGCTCGAATGCCTGGTTTTCGCCGAAGCGGCGGTCAAAGACATCCTGGCCGCTCAGGTAGAACCAGTTCCAGTGCTGCCCGAATGGGACGAAAGCCGGGTCACCGACGCCGACGAGGAAGTCGTCATCTCGCACAATTGGGATGAACTACGCCGCTTCATGTGGGACTACGTCGGTATCGTCCGCACCAACAAGCGCCTGAAGCGCGCCCTGCATCGTGTGCACTTGCTGAAGCGGGAAATCCACGAGTTCTATTCGCACTTCCGCGTCAGCCACGACCTGATCGAGTTGCGCAACCTTGTGCTGACCGCCGAACTGATCATCCGCTGCGCCATCCTGCGCCGGGAAAGCCGCGGCCTGCACTACTCGCGTGATTTCCCGGACCTGGCCAAGAAAATCAGGAACACGGTTCTTCGCGGTTATCGTCCGCCGCGTTGAATTGCGCCCGCCAGCGCAGAAAGACGCGCAGGCACCGGAAGTCTTCGCCCCCCATGCTGTCCCCGGCCAGCACAATGGTGTGTTGCCGGCCATCGGCGAGTGCAAGGCGGAATACCGTCAACCAGGGATGAACCGTTGCGCAGCGCAGCAAGCTCGCTTCGCCGAATTCAGAATCGACTGTTCCGCAAGCCAGGATATTTCCACCTCGCTCCAGTCGAATGGCGGCGAGGGTCGGTGCCAGGCGTCGCCATGACCAGATAAACAGAACAGCAACGACCAGTAGAAGCCCCCCCTGGAGCGCTGGCGCTTTGGGAAAGGCAAGGATCGCGCAACCCGCCAAGAGGGCGAGCGCAATCAGCAGGCGATCGAGAAAACGCGAACGGTGCAGCCCGATGGTGATCGGAAACTGCACCGTTCAATCTCCTGCCGGTTTTCCGTCAGATACGCTTGAAAACCAGCGACCCGTTGGTTCCGCCGAAGCCGAAGTTGTTCTTCAGCGCCACGTCAATCTTCATTGGCCGCGCCACGTTGGCGCAGTAATCCAGATCGCACTCCGGATCCTGGTTGAAGATGTTGATGGTCGGCGGCGAAATCTGGTGATGGATGGCCAGCACCGTGAACAGCGACTCGACGCCACCGGCGCCACCCAGCAAGTGCCCGGTCATCGACTTGGTCGAATTGACGACGATCTTGTAGGCAGCATCACCGAAAGCGGCCTTGATGGCATCCGACTCGTTCTTGTCGCCAAGCGGCGTCGAGGTGCCGTGGGCATTGACGTACTGGACATCGGACGGCGCTATGCCGGCGTTCTTCAGCGCGTTGACCATGGAGCGACGCGGGCCGTCCATGTTCGGTGCGGTGATGTGATAAGCGTCGGCACTGCGACCATAGCCAGCCACTTCGGCATAGATTTTCGCGCCACGCGCCTTGGCATGCTCGTACTCTTCGAGCACCAGCACGCCGGCGCCCTCGCCCAGCACGAAGCCGTCGCGATCCTTGTCCCACGGCCGGCTCGCGGTAGCCGGATCGTCGTTGCGGGTGGACAACGCGCGAGCGGCGCAGAACCCCCCCATGCCCAGCGGCGAGACGGTCGATTCGGCACCACCGGCAACCATCACATCGGCATCGCCATACTCGATGATACGGGCAGCTTCGCCAATGGAGTGCGTACCGGTCGTGCAGGCGGTGACGATGGCCAGGTTCGGCCCCTTGAAGCCGTACTCGATCGACAGGTTGCCGGAGATCATGTTGATGATCGAGCCGGGCACAAAGAACGGTGACACCTTGCGCACGCCAGCGGCGTTGTATTCGTCCTTGGTGTCCTCGATCAGCGGCAGGCCGCCAATGCCGGAGCCGATAGCGACGCCGACACGCTCGAGATCAGCCGCACCTTCCTTGTCCAGGCCGGCATCACGCACGGCCTGCATGCCGGCGGCCAGGCCGTAATGGATGAACCTGTCCATCCGGCGTGCATCTTTGGCGGAAATGTACTGGGTGATATCGAAATTCTTGACCTCGCCGGCAAACTGGACCGGGAAGGTGGAGGTGTCGAAGCGGGTAACGGGGGCGATACCGGAACGGCCGGCAATGATGTTCTGCCAGCCTTCTTCGACGCTGTTTCCGACCGGGGAAATCAAGCCCAGGCCAGTGATGACGACTCTGCGACGTGCCAAGATGCACTCCGAAAACAAATGTAGCAAGGCCGGCCTATAGGGCCGGCCTTGCCTGGGTGAACCGGAATTGGCTTACTTCTTGTTAGCGAGGATGTAATCGACAGCCTGCTGGACCGTGGTGATCTTCTCGGCCTGGTCGTCCGGAATTTCGCACTCGAATTCCTCTTCCAGAGCCATGACCAGCTCAACGGTGTCCAGGGAATCCGCGCCCAGATCGTCCACGAAGGAGGACTCATTCTTGATGTCCGCTTCATTCACGCCCAGTTGTTCGGCGACGATCTTCTTGACGCGCTCTACGATGTTATCCATTAGAAAAGCTCCTTCCCCTGAGGGGTACGAAAAAAAACGTTGTGATTCTACCAAAAGCCGAAGCTTGGGGAAATCAATCCATGAACATGCCGCCGTTGACATGGATGGTGGTGCCTGTGACATACGATGCGGCAGGCGAAATCAGGAAGGCGACGGCACCGGCAACATCTTCCGGCGTACCGGCACGTGCCAGAGGAATGGCGGCGATCATCGCCGCCTTCTGTTCATCGCTCAGGCCATGGGTCATGTCGGTAGCGATGAAGCCCGGCGCGACGCAATTGACCGTTATGTTGCGGCTACCGAGTTCGCGAGCCAGCGAACGGCTCAGACCGGCGACCCCGGCCTTGGCAGCACAGTAATTGGCCTGCCCGGCATTACCGGAATAGCCAACCACCGAAGAAATATTGACGATACGGCCGAAACGCGCCTTCATCATGCCACGCATGACGCCGCGCGACAGCCGGAAAACGGCCTTCAGGTTGGTATCGATGACGGCATCCCATTCATCGTCGCCCATGCGCATCGCCAGGTTGTCACGGGTGATGCCAGCATTGTTGACGAGGATGGTGATGGCGCCGAATTCCTTGGCCAGATCGGCAAGAACACCGTCGGTCTGGGTGGTATCGGTAACGTTGAGGATGATCCCGCGGCCCTTGACGCCAGCTTCGTCGAGATACGCAGAAATCTTTCCGGCGCCCTCTTCGCTGGTGGCCGTACCGATCACCGTAGCCCCGAGACGACCCAGTTCCAGGGCAATGGCACGACCAATGCCACGGGTGGCACCGGTAACGAGAGCAATCTTGTCGTTCAGCATGCCTATCACTCCAGTCCGAGATTGGCGTCGATGGCCGCAGCGTCGGCCAGCGCCACACCGGTGATGCCATCAGCACAACGCTTGGTCAGACCGGCCAGAACCTTGCCCGGACCGCATTCAGCAACCGTTGTCACGCCAATTGCGGCCATCTTCTGGATAGTCTCAACCCAACGCACCGGGTTGTAGGCCTGGCGGACCAGCGCATCCTTGATGCAAGACGGATCGTTCTCGATGGCCACATCGACATTGTTGATTACCGGAATGACTGGCTCCTTCAGCGTCAGCTCGGCCAGTCGGGCGGCCAGCTTGTCCGCAGCCGGACGGATCAGCGACGAGTGGAACGGCGCGGACACCGGCAGCGCCTTGGCCATCTTGGCGCCACGCGCCTTGCAGGCCTCCATGGCGCGCTCAACGGCGCCCTTGTGGCCGGCAATGACAGTCTGACCATTGGCATTGAAATTGACCGGCTCGACGATCTCACCCTGCGCAGCTTCGGCACAGGCAGCAGCAATGCCGGCATTGTCCAGGCCAAGAACGGCAGCCATGGCACCGGTACCGACCGGCACCGCTTCCTGCATGGCAGCCGCACGCAGACGCACCAGCGGCACGGCATCCTTGAGATCGATGACACCGGCAGCGACTAGCGCCGAATATTCGCCCAGGCTATGACCGGCAACGACGGCCGGCATCCGGCCACCCTTTTCGCACCACAGGCGCCAGGCGGCGATACCCGCGGTCAGCATCACCGGCTGGGTATTCACCGTCTGCGTCAGCAACTCGGCCGGACCGTCGGCAACCATCGCCCACAGGTCGTTGCCCAATGCGGCAGAAGCTTCGTCGAAGGTAGCGCGAACCACGGTGGCATCGCCGTAGGCGGCCATCATGCCAACACTCTGCGAGCCCTGGCCGGGAAATACGAAAGCAAAAGACATCTTCAAAGTCTCCTGGTTCAGAATTCGAGCAGGGCCGCGCCCCATGTAAAGCCGCCGCCAACACCTTCAAGCAGCACTTTGTGACCGCGCTGAATACGCCCATCGCGCACGGCCTCATCAAGGGCCAGCGGCACTGAAGCGGCCGAGGTATTGCCATGGCGATCAACGGTGACGATTACGCGCTCGCGCTCGATACCGAGTTTCTTGCCAGTGGCATCAATGATGCGAATATTGGCCTGATGCGGGATCAGCCAATCGACATCGGCCGCCTTGATCCCAGACTTGGCGCAAACCTCCTCGGCAATTTCGGCCAGGACGCGGACAGCAAACTTGAAGACAGCCTGACCATCCATGCGCAGGAAGGGATCGCCGGTCACCTGACCGCCGCAGACCTGCCCCGGCACGTTGAGGATGCCATTCTGGCTACCGTCGGCATGCATGGCAGTGGCCAGGATGCCGGGCCGCTCGGCCGCTTCCAGAACGACAGCGCCAGCGCCATCGCCGAAGAGGACGCAGGTGCCGCGATCGTTCCAGTCGAGAATGCGGGAAAACACTTCGGCGCCGATGACCAGGGCCTTCTTGTGACTGCCGGAGGCGATGAACTTCTCGGCAATCCCCAGGGCATAGGTAAAGCCGCTGCACACAGCCTGCACATCAAACGCCGCCGCCCCCTTGTTGCCCAAACGCCCCTGGATCAGGCACGCGGTACTCGGGAAGATGAAATCCGGAGTCGAGGTGGCAACAATGATCAGATCGAGTTCAGCCGCGGCAACGCCGGCCATTGCCAGCGCCCGCTGGGCGGCAATCAGCCCGAGTTCGCTCGAATTGGTACCGGATTCGGCAAGATAGCGGCTACGAATCCCGGTCCGGGTAACGATCCACTCGTCGTTGGTATCGATGCCCCGCGCTGCCAGATCGTTGTTACTGACAGGATTTCCCGGCAGAAAGCTGCCGGTACCGATCACGCGTGCATACATTCAGACATTCTCCACAGCCGCGGCCTGCGCCGCGGTCAATTGCGCCATGCGCGCCGAAATGCGTTCGAGGGCACGGTTCTCCGCCGCATCATAGGCACGGGAAATGGCGGTACCGAACGCCAGTTCATCTGCCGACCCATGGCTCTTGACGGAAATCCCCTTGAGCCCGAGCAGAATCGCGCCGTTGTAGCGCCGATGATCGAAGCGTTTCTTGAAATTGTTCAGCACCGAAATGGCGATCAAGGCGGCAATCTTGGTCAGCCAGTTGCGCTTGAATTCACTCTTCAGCGCCGATGCCAACATCTGCGCCAGCCCCTCGGACGTCTTCAAGGCCACATTGCCGACAAAGCCATCACAAACGATAACGTCAGCGTCGCCCTTGTAGATACCGTCGCCTTCGACATTGCCGATGAAGTTCAGGCCGGAGCCACGCAACAACTCGGCAGCCGCCTTGACCACCTCATTGCCCTTGATCTCTTCCTCGCCAATATTGAGGATGCCAACCGTCGGCCGTTCCTTGTGCTCCATGGCCTCGACCAGCATGGCACCCATGATGCCGAACTGGAGCAGGTGTTCCGGCCCGCAGTCGACGTTGGCCCCGAGATCGAGCATATGCGTATGCCCCCTGGCGGTCGGCAAGGGCGCGCAGATCGCCGGCCGGTCGATACCCGGCAGCATCTTCAGGACGAAGCGGGAAATCGCCATCAAGGCGCCGGTATTGCCGGCCGACACGCAGGCGTCCGCCTCACCAGCCTTGACCAGGTTGATGGCGACGCGCATCGACGAATCTTTTTTGTTGCGCAGGGCGAGCGCCGGCGACTCGTCCATGCCGACAACCTCCGAGGCATGGACGATGCGCACCCGTGGATTGTCCAGCTGAGTACCGATCAACGGACGCAACACATCATCCTGACCAACCAGGAGGAGATGGGCTGCCGGATGCTCTGCAAGAAACAGGATAGCCGCCGGCACCGTCACTGACGGACCGTGGTCACCCCCCATGCAATCAATGGCAATGCGGGTTGTCATGGCAAAAGAAAAGGCAGGCAGCTCACGAAGAACCGCCTGCCCTTAATTTGAACGATTACTCGCCCTTGCCCTTGACGACCTTCTTGCCGCGGTAGAAACCCGTCGGGGAGATGTGGTGACGCAGGTGCGTCTCGCCGGTGGTCGGCTCGACGGCCAGCGGGGGGGCAGTCAGGAAATCGTGAGCGCGATGCATGCCACGCTTGGACGGGGACTTCTTGTTCTGTTGAACGGCCATGTTGTGTTACTCCAAAAAAATCAGTTCGGCTTGCCTTTGAGACCAGCCAGCGCCGCGAACGGATTGATCCGTTCGCCAGCCTTGGCAGCCTCCGGCAGACCACATTTTTCGTGCCGCGGCGCGACCGGCAGAGCGAGGAGGATTTCATCCTCAATCAATTCGCCCACTTCCAGTTCGCCATCCACCGGCAGGAAATCCCGGGTGTCGTCTTCCAGCTCGTCCTGCGACAAGTCGACGTTTGCTGGAACGATTTCCAGCAAGCTATCGACATCCAGATCAAAGACAATCGCCTCCAGACAGCGCTGACAAGCCAGCGCAACACGCCCGCTTACCGTCAACTGCAGCAGAAGCTCGCCACGCTCGCCCTTGAAGCCTTCGAGACGCCAGGAAACATCTCCCTCAACCTCGGTCAGCAAATCATGCAGGCGTTCAAGTTCCGCGATCGCCAATGTTCCTTCCAGAACACGCGAATCACGGGCAAATGCGAAGGCGTCCTTGATCCTTTTCAAGCGAGAACCGTTGCGACTTAAACGCGAGATGATATTATTTTTGGCTTTCCAAGTCAAAACAAAGTGCTGCTTCAAGACGTTCACGCAAGCGCTTGTGACAACAACACTTTCACCATGCCTCCACTGATTCTTGCTTCTACTTCGCCTTATCGTCGGGAACTGCTCGCCCGCCTCCGCCTGCCCTTCTCCGTTGCCAATCCGCAGACGGACGAAAGCCCACTGCCCGGCGAGTCACCGGAAGCTCTTGCCCTGCGCCTGTCGGAAGCAAAAGCCCGTGCCGTTGCCCAGGCATACCCAGAGGCCCTGATCATTGGCAGCGATCAGGTCGCAACCGTCGACAATCGAATCTACGGCAAGCCGGGAACGCACGAACGGGCAGTCGAGCAATTGCAGGCGCTCTCCGGAAAAACGGTCAATTTCTTCACCGGTCTCTGCCTCTACAATTCCCGCACCGACCAGGCCGATGTCCGCGGCATTCCAACCCTAGTCACCTTCCGCCAGCTGAGCGATGGCGAAATCGAAAATTACCTGCGTCGCGAGCCAGCCTACAATTGCGCCGGCTCAGCCAAATCGGAGGGGCTGGGCATTGCCCTGCTGCACAGCATGCGCGGCGACGATCCGAATGCCCTCGTCGGCCTGCCGCTGATCGCCCTCTGCGACATGCTACGCAAACAAGGCGTGGCCGTACTCTGATGACCGGCACGCTATATCTCATTCCCGTCCCGCTAGGGCCATCTGATCCCGCCGACTCATTGACGCCCGGCGTGCTGGCAACAATTCGCCCGCTCGACCATTTCGTTGTCGAACAAGCCAAAACTGCTCGCGCCTTCCTGAAGGCTGCCGGCACCGAGCGACCGCTGCAAGAATTGTCGCTTGTCGAATTGAACGAACACACCCACAGCAATCAACTCGACGCGCTGCTCGCCCCGTTGCGCGCCGGCCATGATGTTGGACTGCTATCCGAAGCTGGCTGTCCAGCCATCGCCGACCCTGGCGCCGATCTGGTCGCCCTCGCCCAACGCGAAAACATCCGCGTCGTGCCGCTGATCGGGCCATCCTCCCTGCTCCTGGCGCTGATGGCTTCCGGCCTGAACGGCCAGCGCTTTGCTTTCCATGGCTATCTGCCGGCCAAGGACAGCGAACGGCGCAAGGCGCTCGGCGAGCTTGAACTCGAATCGCAGAAACGTCACCAGACGCAACTGTTCATCGAGACACCGTATCGCAACCAGGCCATGTTCGATGCCATCCTGCAGGCCTGCCGGCCAGCCACCCGGCTCTGCGTTGCCAGCGAACTGACGCAGCCTGGCGAATCGGTGCGCACACGCAGTATTGCCCAGTGGAAAAAGGAAACGCCGCCCGACATCGAGCGGCGTCCCACGGTTTTCCTGTTGCTTGCCTGAAAACTACTGCAGGCGCATAGCGCCGGCCGACTCGACAAAAGCGTTCCAGAAACCCGAGAAGGTCGTCGCCCCCAAGCGCTTGGCAAAACGTTCGGCAATATTGTCCTTGACCGAATAATCCAGCACCGTTTCCGCCTTGAGCACATCGCGCGCCACCGAGTCGACATTGCCGAAATCGTCAGCCAGCCCACGTTCGATGCTTTGCCGACCAGTCCACATCAGGCCGGAAAAAGTGTCCGGCGCTTCCTTGAGGCGCTCCCCACGTCCAGCCTTGACGACCTCGATGAACTGCTGATGGATATCGTTCAGCAGCAGCTGCGCGTGCTCCTTGTGCTGCGGCGCCTGCGGTGAAAATGGATCGAGGAAGCCCTTGTTGTCGCCAGCAGTCAGGAGGCGCCGCTCAACACCGAGCTTGTCCATGGTTCCGGTAAAACCGAAGCCGTCCATCAGCACACCGATGGAGCCGACGATACTGGCCTTGTCGACGTAGATCCGGTCAGCTGCTGCCGCGACGTAGTAGCCACCGGATGCACAAATATCCTCGACCACCGCATAGAGCGGCTTGTCCGGATACTTGGCGCGCAGGCGCCGGATCTCATCGTAGACAATCCCCGCCTGGACCGGGCTGCCACCCGGACTGTTGATGCGCAGAATCACGCCGGCCGCGTGCTCGGCCTCAAAAGCGCTGTTCAGGGCAGCAACCAGCTGCTCGCCATTGGCCTCGCCCTTGGCCTGAATGACCCCGCTCAAGTTGACCAGCGCGCTGTGCCGTTGCTGCTGCTCGACATCAGCGCCCCAATCGACCACGGCAACCAGGATGAAGGTCACGTAGGCAAAACCCAGCAACTTGAAGAAAATCCCCCAGCGCCGACGCGCCCGCTGTTCGTTCAGGGTGGCAAAGGCCAGCTTTTCGAGCGTCTGCCGCTCCCAGCCTGGGGGTTGATTCGATGATTGGGGATTATCCATAGCCTTCGTGTTGATCCAGATAGATGTTGCCTTCGATCTCGCGCACCGCCAGAGGTTTCAAACCTTTTCCCTGGCAGCGACCGCCGAGACATCTGCCCGACTCCGGAGCATAAAGCGCGCCATGAATAGAGCAGATCAAGTATAGCTTGGAACTATCGAAGAATTCGCCCGGGAGCCAGTCCAGCTCGGCGGGCACATGGCCGCATTCGTTGAGATAGGCGTGAACCGTACCGTGGTAGCGGATGAGAAAAGCTGACAGTTCACGAGCGCCTCGGCTGACGGTGAAGCGAAAGCCAAGGCCGGCCTCAACGACCTCATCAGCAGCACAGATCAGGCGCAGGTCGCCAGCCACCGGTCCAGTTCCGGAACGCTATCGAGCAAGGCGCGCGGACCATGTTCGAGCAAATGCTCGTGCGGATGGGCGCCATAGGTGACCGCCAGGGAATCGACACCGGCGTTGCGGGCCATCAGCAGATCGTGCGACGTATCGCCGATCATGACCGTGGCCCCGGCAGCAATGCCGAACTCCGCCGTCAGCTCGTCCAGCATCTGCGGATGAGGCTTGGAATGGCACTCGTCAGCACAGCGCGAGGCCATGAAATACGGACGCAGCTGTGAATGATCGAGGGCGCGCTCGAGGCCCAGGCGACTCTTGCCGGTGGCAATGGCCAGCGTATGACCAGCCGCTTGAAGACGGGCCAGCATTTCCGGCACCCCGGCAAACAGAGTCAGGTTATGGTCGCCGGAAAGATAGTGAAAACGATAGCGCTCGGCCATCGCCTGATAATTCTCCGGCGCCAGATCGGGCACCGCATGGCGCATGGCGTCGACCAGCCCGAGACCAATCACGTGGCGTGCCCGGGCATCATCCGGCACCGGCAGATAGAGGTCGCGACAGGCCGCCTGGATGGCGTGGACGATGGCGGCAGCGGAATCGAGCAGGGTGCCATCCCAGTCGAAGACGATCAGTTGGTATTTCATTGTCGGGCGAGAATCTCTTCAAGGTTGTCAGCTGTGAACTCGCGCGCCCCATGCGCATCGGCAACGGCGATGCAGGAACGGATGTTTTCCGGCAGCGGCGCGACGCACTCGAGCGGCGCCGCCGTCAGCGGATGGCGAAAAGCCATGCGCCAGGCATGCAGGGCCATGCGTTTCAGCCCTTCGGACTTGATTTTGCGGTTGAGTGAAAAATCGCCGTACTTTTCGTCGCCGAGAATGGGGAACCCAAGATGGGCTAGGTGCACACGAATCTGATGCGTCCGCCCGGTCTTCAGCTGCGCTTCGAGCAGGCTCATCTCCGGCCAGCGGGCGAGCAGGCGGAACACCGTATGCGCCACCTTGCCTTCGGGATTGACCGATACCCGACGCTCGCCGCTCTCGGTCAAGTATTTGAGAAGTGGCGCCTTGACGTGCTGGGTGGCATTCATCCAGCGGCCCTTGACGAGCACGAGGTAGCGCTTGTCGGCACCGGCTCCATGCTCGCGGAACATGTCGTGCAACGCCGTCAGCGCTAGTCGCTTTTTTCCGACAAGTAGAATGCCTGAGGTTTCGCGGTCCAGGCGATGGGCCAGTTCGAGAAACTTGGCCTGCGGCCGTTGCCGGCGCAAGGCCTCGATGACGCCAAAGCTGACCCCGCTGCCGCCATGGACAGCAATGCCTTCCGGCTTGTCGATGACCAGCATCGCCTCATCTTCAAAGATGATCGGCAGATCGACCCTTTGTTTGGCGGCTTCATCAACCTCGTTCTGCGGCCGCTCGGCAATGCGGATCGGCGGAATGCGCAATTTATCGCCGGTGCACAGGCGGTAGGTTGCATCGACCCGGCCGCTGTTCACCCGGACTTCCCCACTACGCAGGATGCGATACAGATGGCTCTTCGGAACCCCCTTGCAGTGGCGGATCAGGAAGTTGTCGAGACGCTGGCCCTGCTCTTCGTCACCGACCACCAGATGGGTGACGGAATTGTTACCAGCACTGATCATTTTCTAATATACTGCCCTCGTTTTACGTCTCGGTTTGCAAGAGATTCCGAACCGTCAGACCGTCCGCCCTCGCGCCATTCGCGCGACCGCCGTGCGGCAGGCTTAGATGTCTCACTTGCGCGACCTGCGCAAGCCAGACCAACGTAATTCGCCTGGTTAAGTTCACTCACCAAAAGTAGTGATGTTAATGGATTAGCCCACCTTAAGCACGCACGGATTGCCCGTTGCAGGAATTCTCGGGTCGCGCATTTCACTCAACAATGTCGCGCGGCCAGCACTGGATCAGCACATTCACCATCGCCTATGCCTCCCTTCATGACGCAAACCGAGAACTGAAACTGTCGCTGCCTGCAAGGGCGTTTCGTTGCGGCGTACCAAGGTGCGCTGGAGCACGAAAATAATGAAACGCATGCTTTTCAATGCGACACAGGCCGAGGAACTCCGTGTCGCCATTGTTGATGGTCAGAAACTTATCGACCTCGACATTGAATCGGCCTCGAAGGAACAACGCAAAAGCAACATCTACAAGGGCGTCATCACCCGTATTGAACCGTCGCTCGAAGCCTGCTTCGTCGACTACGGCGCCGATCGCCACGGCTTCCTGCCGTTCAAGGAAGTCTCCCGCGCCTACTTCCAGCCCGGCGTCGAAGCCAGCCGCGCCAAGATCAACGAGGCGCTGAAGGAAGGTCAGGAACTGATCGTCCAGGTCGACAAGGACGAACGCGGCAACAAGGGTGCGGCACTGACCACCTACGTTTCGCTGGCCGGTCGCTATCTGGTACTGATGCCGAACAACCCGCGCGGTGGTGGCGTCTCCCGTCGCGTCGATGGCGATGAACGGGCCGAACTGCGCGACGTCATGGATCAGCTTGAAGTGCCCAACGGCATGAGCCTGATCGCCCGCACCGCCGCCATCGGCCGCCAAGCCGAGGAACTGCAGTGGGATTTGAACTATCTCCTGCAATTGTGGAGCGCCATCGAAGGTGCGGCCAAGCAACAGAACGGCGCCTTCCTGATCTATCTGGAAGGCAGCTTGGTCATCCGCGCCATCCGCGACTACTTCCAGCCGGATATCGGTGAAATCCTCATCGACACCGACGAAGTCTATGAGCAGGCCCGCGCTTTCATGGGCACGGTCATGCCGGGCAACATCAATCGCGTCAAGCGCTATCGCGACGACGTGCCGCTGTTCTCGCGCTTCCAGATCGAGCATCAGATCGAGACGGCCTTCGGCCGCCAGGTCAACCTGCCGTCCGGCGGCGCCATCGTCATCGACCACACCGAAGCACTGGTCGCCGTTGACGTTAACTCCGGTCGTGCCACCAAGGGTTCCGACATCGAGGAAACGGCCTTCAAGACCAATCTCGAAGCAGCTGAGGAGCTGGCCCGCCAGTTGCGCCTGCGCGACCTGGGTGGCCTGATCGTCATCGACTTTATCGACATGGAAAGCAGCAAGAACCAGCGCGAAGTCGAGAACCGCCTGCGCGACGGTCTGCGTTTTGACCGTGCCCGCGTCCAGATGGGCAAGATCAGTCGCTTCGGTCTGATGGAACTGTCCCGCCAGCGCCTGCGCCCGGCCCTCGCCGAGACCAGCTACATCTCCTGCCCACGCTGTACCGGCACCGGCCACATCCGCTCCACCGAATCGGCAGCCCTGCATATCCTGCGCATCCTCGAAGAGGAAGCGATGAAGGAAAACACCGGCGCCGTGCATGTGCAGATGCCGGTCGATGTTGCCACCTTCCTGCTCAACGAAAAGCGCCCGGACATCCAGGCCATCGAGTTGCGCCACAAGGTCACCATCCTGCTGATCCCGAACATCCATCTGGAAACGCCGGCACACACGATTACCCGTCTGCGCCACGATGACCTGAACAGTGAAGATACCCGCGAGCCGTCCTATCGGATGGTCGACGCACCGATCGAGGAAGCCATCAAGCTGGCGACCATGCAGGAATCGGTCAAGCCGCGTCAGGAAGCAATGGTCAAGGGCATCTCGCCGGATCAGCCGGCACCGGTGATGGCCGAAAAGACTGTCGAAGCTCCAGCGGCCGCGCTTTCCCCAGCAGAACCCGGTCTGTTCGCCAAGATCGCCTCCTGGTTCCGCAGCAGCCCGAAACCGGCGGAACCCGCTCCAGTACCGGAACCCGCCCGCAAGCCGCGCGAAGCTCGCAGCGACGGTAAGCGCGAACGCAATGATGGTCGCCGCGGTGGCCGCAACGGCAATCGTCGCGATGAGGAACGTGGCGAGCGCCCGGAACGCGGCAACCGCAACGAACGTAATGGCGAACGCCAGCCGCGTGACGAGAACACCGCAGCTCCTACCGCCGGTGAGCGCAAGGAGCGTCGTCCGCGTGGCGAACGCAAGGAAAAAACCGAGCGTCCGCAACAGGAAGCTGTCGAACACAAGCTGCCGGTTGAAACCACAAGCGTCATCGCCATGCCGACTGATGTCGAAGCCCCGGAAGCAGCGGGGGGAGAAGAGGCCAGCACCCGTCGGCGCGGCCGACGCGGTGGCCGTGGCCGTGGCGAAGGTCGGCGTAACGAAGGAGAGACTGCTCCGATCGCCGTCGCAGGTGAGTTGACCGAGAATGTCGGCGAGACTGCAACAGACGAAATCAAGAATACTCAGCTAAGCAGCGAGACGGTAGCACCCGTTGCGCTCACCGAAACGACGCAGGAACAACTAGCCGAGCCGATCGAAGCCATCGTGGCACAACCCGAACAGATCGTCGCGGTGGTGAAGGAGGAGGCTCCGGCCGCAGCCGCACCGGCAGCTGAAGCCGAACCGCTGGTTGCCGAAGTCGTCTCCCCGGTGATCGAAGTGCTGCCGGAAGTTCCCGCAGCCGAGCCGGTTGCACCGGCACCAGCCGTGACCGCCACGCCGATCGCGATGCCCGCGGTCGACCTGGACAAAACGTTGGCCGACAGCGGTCTGGTCCTGGTGCAAACCTCGAGCACCGCCCCCATCGTCGCCCAGCCGGAACCACCAGTACGTCTGGGCCGTCCGCGCAAGGTCAGGGCTGATGCCGGACAGGCTTCCGACGAGCCGCTGAAGATGGTCGAAACCAGCAAGTAAGCCGACCTGAAACAATGACAAGGGCGCCCATGAGGCGCCCTTGTCATTTGCTGCGTATCAGGCTCAACCTATGTCTTTTCTGATTTCCTCGATCAATCCCTGAGCGGCGTCCTCAACCATGTCGAGCACCAGATCGAACCCGTGGCCCAGTCCATAGTAGGGATCGGGAACTTCGTCGTCATCGAAATTCCTGGCGTACTCCATGAACAGCCTGATGCGCTTCTGCTGCTCGATCGTCGCAAAGCGTTTCAGGTTATCCAGATTGGTCCTGTCCATGGCCAGAATCAGATCGAAATAATCGAGATCCTGCGGCGCTACCTTGCGCGCCCGCAGTTGCGAAAGGTTGTAGCCGCGGACCGAGGCGGCACGCTGCGTACGTGCATCCGGCGCTTCGCCAACATGATAGCCATGAGTTCCGGCTGAATCGACCTCGACCCTGTCGCCAAGCCGGTTCATCTGGATGTGTTTGCGCAACACGCCCTCAGCCGTTGGCGAACGGCAGATATTTCCCATGCAGACCAATAGCACGCGATAGCTCATTCTTTCTCGTCTCCGTCCGGGTCGTGCCGCGCCGCGCCGAAAAACTGTTCCCTGAGCTGGAACAGTTCGTCGCGGGCTGCCGCCGCTTTTTCGAATTCCAGGTTTCTTGCACACTCGAGCATCTGCTTCTCAAGCCGCTTGATCTCCCTGGCGACGGTCTTTTCATCCATTGCCTCGTAGGTAGCGCGCTGTTGCGCCGCCTTCAGTTCGGTCTGCGCCGATTCGGCATCGTACACACCGTCGATGATGTCCTTGATCTTCTTCGACACCCCGCGTGGCGTGATGCCATGCAGCTGGTTGAAGAGAATCTGCTTCTCGCGCCGCCGCTCCGTCTCGGCGATCGCCCGCTGCATGGATTGCGTAATCCTATCAGCGTAAAGGATGGCTGTGCCATGAATATGACGCGCCGCCCGGCCAATGGTCTGGATCAACGAGCGTTCGGAGCGCAAAAAGCCCTCCTTGTCGGCATCAAGAATGGCGACCAGCGAAACCTCAGGTATGTCCAGGCCTTCGCGCAGCAGGTTGATACCGACCAGCACGTCGAACTCGCCCAGGCGCAGGTCGCGGATGATCTCGACGCGCTCAACGGTATCGATGTCGGAATGCAGGTAGCGGACCTTGATCCCGTTGTCGGCGAGAAAATCGGTCAGATCCTCGGCCATGCGTTTGGTCAGCGTGGTCACCAGCACCCGCTCGCCAACGGCGACGCGCTTGCCAATCTCGCCGAGCAGATCGTCGACCTGGGTGCCGGCCGGACGGACGATGACCTCCGGGTCAATCAGACCGGTCGGCCTCGCGACCTGCTCGACAACCTGGCCAGCATGCTGGTTTTCGTAGTCGGCCGGCGTCGCCGAGACGAACACCGTCTGCCGCAGATGCGCCTCGAATTCGTTGAACTGCAGCGGCCGGTTATCCAGCGCCGAGGGCAGGCGGAACCCGTAATCGACGAGGTTTTCCTTGCGCGAGCGATCGCCCTTGTACATGCCGCCGACCTGCCCAATCGAAACGTGTGACTCATCGATGAACATCAGCGCATCGCGCGGCAGATAGTCGATCAGCGTCGGCGGCGACTCGCCCGCCTGACGCCCCGAGAGATGCCGCGAGTAGTTCTCGATGCCCTTGCAGAAGCCGATCTGATCAAGCATCTCAAGGTCGAAACGGGTGCGCTGCTCGATCCGCTGGGCTTCGACCAACTTGTTGTTCTTGGTGAAAAAATCGATGCGCGCGCGCAACTCTTCCTTGATCGCCTCGATGGCGCGCAACACCGTCGCCCGCGGCGTGACGTAATGGGAAGCCGGAAAGACGGTGAAGCGCAGCGCCTTGTGCAGCAACTGGCCGGTCAACGGATCAAAAAACTGCAGGTTCTCGATTTCGTCGTCGAACAGCGAGACGCGGATCGCATGCTCGGCATGCTCGGCCGGAAAGATGTCGATGATATCGCCGCGTACGCGGAAGATGCCACGGTGAAAATCCATCTCGTTGCGCTCGTACTGCATGTCGGTCAGGCGCTTGACGATGTCGCGTTGGTCCATACGGTCACCGACGCGCATGGTCAGGATCATGTTGTGGTATTCGTCGCGGTCGCCGATACCGTAGATGCACGACACCGTGGCGACGATCACCACGTCGCGCCGCTCAATCAGGCTCTTGGTTGCCGACAGGCGCATCTGCTCGATGTGGTCATTGATCGAACTGTCCTTCTCGATGAACAGGTCGCGCGACGGCACATAGGCTTCCGGCTGGTAATAGTCGTAGTAGGAAACGAAGTACTCGACGGCGTTTTCCGGAAAGAACTCCCTGAACTCCGAGTACAACTGCGCCGCCAACGTCTTGTTCGGCGCCAGCACCAGCGCCGGACGCCCGGTGCGGGCGATGACATTGGCCATCGTGTAGGTTTTGCCCGAACCAGTGACGCCGAGCAGGGTCTGAAACGACAGGCCATCGTTGATGCCCTCGACCAACTGATCAATGGCCTGCGGCTGATCGCCGGCCGGCGGAAAGGGCTGATGCAGTCGGTAGGGACTGTCAGGATAGGTAACGATACGATCTGCCAGGGGGGCTGTCATGGTAAAATTTCACGGTTTTGTCTGCGCGCAACCTGCTGCGCGCGTTATTGTTGGACCTCACATCTATTATTCCACGGAGTCGCTATGTCCTCTTCGATCTTCGCTGCGGTGGAAATGGCCCCGCGCGACCCGATCCTCGGTCTGAATGAAGCCTTCAACGCCGATCCGCGTGACACCAAGGTCAATCTCGGTGTCGGCGTCTACTTCGACGACAACGGCAAGATCCCGCTGCTGGCCGCCGTCAAGATCGCCGAAGACGCACGCGTCAAGAGCGGTCTGCCGCGCGGCTACCAGCCGATCGAAGGCCCGGCCGCCTACAACACCGCCGTGCAGAACCTGCTGTTCGGCAAGGACTCCGAACTGCTCGCCGCCGGTCGCGTGATCACCGCCCAGGGTATTGGCGGCACCGGCGCCCTGCGCATCGGCGCCGACTACCTGAAGCGCCTGAACCCGGAGGCCAAGGTCTACATCAGCAACCCGTCCTGGGAAAACCACCGCGCCCTGTTCGAAGCCGCCGGCTTCATCGTCGAGGATTACGTTTACTACGATGCCGCCACCCGTGGCGTGAATTTCGCCGGCATGAAGGCCGACCTGAACAAGATGGTACCGGGTTCGGTAGTGCTGCTGCATGCCTGTTGCCACAACCCGACCGGTGCTGACATGAGTGACGCCCAGTGGGCGGAAGTCGTCGGCATCTGCCAGGAACGCGGCCTGGTGCCCTTCCTCGACATGGCCTACCAGGGCTTCGCCGACGGCATCGATGCCGACGCCGTGGCGATCCGCGCCTTCTCCGCCTCTGGCCTGCAATTCTTCGCCTCCAGCTCGTTCTCCAAGAACTTCTCGCTGTACGGCGAGCGCGTCGGCGCCCTGTCCGTCGTCACCGCCTCCAAGGAAGAGTCGGCCCGCGTCATGTCGCAGGTCAAGCGCGTCATCCGCACCAACTACTCCAACCCGCCGATCCATGGCGGCGCCCTGGTTTCCACCGTGCTCGCCTCAGTCGAACTGCGCGCCCAGTGGGAAACCGAGCTGGCCGGCATGCGTGATCGTATCCGCGCCATGCGCTCCGGCCTGGTCGACGCGATCAAGGCTACCGGCTGCCCGCAGGATTTTTCTTTCGTCGCCCAGCAGCGCGGCATGTTCTCCTACACCGGCTTGACCGCCGCGCAGGTTGAACGGATGAAGGAAGAGTTCGGCATCTACGCCGTGTCCACCGGTCGCATCTGCCTGGCCGCGCTGAACACCAAGAACCTTGGCTACGTGGCCAAGGCGATTGCTACCGTCACCAAAGCCTGATCCCGCCCTGGCGGCTGAGGCCGCCAGGAGCAAACGAAAAGGGGCGTTGCCGGCAAGCCGGTAACGCCCCTTTTTCGTGCGCTGATGCTCAGTTGTCCGCCACCACGGTCATCTCGCCGAGCGTTCCGGACAAACGCGCCGGAACCACGATACGCGACACCGAACTACGCGCCTGTACCGACAGTACACCATCCACCCGTCCATCCGCTTCGACGGTAAGCTGCCCCTTCGCCGTCATCAATCCGGCATCCAGTTCGATACTGCGTACGACCACCCGACCGCCGCCGATGTCGAGACGCGCCGCCAGGGTATCGAAGCGCGTTGCCCCCGAACGGACAATGGCACCACTGCCCCGGCGGGCCACTTCGCCAACGTCGATACCGGTCAGCAGCCCACGGCTCATTTCTGCATCGAGACTTGCCTCGATTCCGGCCAGCATGTCGTGCCAGCCTGTACCGGTAGCGCGCATGCGCAGCGAACCGCTCAGCTCCCCCTCCAGTCTCAGCGCCGGCGCCAGCAGGCTGCTCACCTTGCGCGTATCGAGGCGTGCCAGACTGGCCTCCCCAGCCATCACCATGCCGGCACTCCAGTCAACCAGCCAGTTGCCCTTGAGAATGCCGCCGAGGAAGGTGGTATCCAGCCGCTGCACCAGCAGACGATTCTTCTGCAACAGACCCATTGCCTGCAGTGATTCAAAATTGACAGAGCTACCTTCCGGTTTCCAGCTCAGTCCGTCGGCCGTCAGCAAGATCCCCTGAGGACTGGGCACCGCCAGCAGGCGCAGACTGCCATCGACAGTCCGGAAAACGGCCTTTTCGGCCGTTCCATCATTGCGCACGATGACATCTCCGGACAATTCCGGCACCGCTAGGTCACCCAGCATCACCGTCAGTTTCTCGACCTCGATGCGGCGGATCGAAAGATCCCCAGTCTGCTCGGGGCGCGCACCGAACAAGCGGAGGTCGACCAAACGATCGGCGGCCAGGACAGCAGCGGACAGGGTAACGCTGTCGATACGGTAAGGCCCCTTGCCGAGCAGCACATAGGGTGCGTCAACAGCAACCGTAGCGATGCGCGACTCGCCACGCTCGCCGATCACCACATCCGACAGCAACAACTTCGGTTTCGGCAATACCTGGAGACTAACGCTGCCAACACGCACCGGGGCGGCGAATAGCTGCGACAACGAAGCTTCGATGGCTGGTCGGAAATTACCATAGGGATAGAAAAGCAACAGCGCGATCAAGGCAAGTAAAAGCAGGCCGCCGGCACCGAGCAGCCAGCCACCCCATCCGCCTGGCCTGCTCAAGCGAACTTTGGCCTGCTCGTTGCTCGCTGGTGGCAGTTGGCTTTGGCCATTCGGCGCGGCCAACATTGGCTTGCCAAAGGTGGAAAAACTGGCAGCCACTTGGCTGCTCACCGGGATGACGCTGGGAGCGCCACTCTTCGGGCCAAAGGTGGAAAATTCGGAAACGACCGAAAAACCGGAAAAGCTCTCCCCTGGCGACGGCGAGCGAACCTTCTCGCGCCCCTCGGCAGCGCTCGAGACGGCAATAAAGCCACCGTCTTCCAATTCTTTCAGAGCCGTTTCGACCAGACGCTGGTTGCCAATCTTGGCGATCAAATCATCGACGCTGAGACTGCCATCGACCTGCAGCAAGACCATGCGCAAATTTCTTTGCACCACGCGCGTCCGTTGACGAACGGCTTCATCGCCGACCGGCGTTTTTGCATAAATGAGACTTCGATCCATGGGCATTTTTTTCGGTCAAAACTTCGCAATACGCTTGACACAAGCGGGTTCGATGCCTATAATGCGCTCCTCTGTTCCTCGATAGCTCAGTCGGTAGAGCGCCGGACTGTTAATCCGTAGGTCCCTGGTTCGAGCCCAGGTCGGGGAGCCACCATTCAAGCGGCCCGCAAATTTGCGGGCCGCTTTCATTTTGTCTTCGGCAAACGGCATTTTGCTGGCCACGCTACGCAAATCCTTTTCCTGGATGGCCACGGCACCCGCCGACACGACAGTCGGTGAAAGCTTCCGCACCATCCGTGGGAATTCTACCTTACCCCGATGTCCTGCCCTATATCGCCAACCGCCTAGATGCTGTGGCTGCGGATTTAAGCGCCGAACTTTTCCTTAATTGACCTTTCTTATTGTCTGCATCCACAGCATTGCCGATAATCGTCGTCACCCTTCACATACCGGCCTGCGGGCCTTGCGGCTGACCATGCACAACGAAACCCTCCGACCCGAGTCCACTCCCGACGATCTCGCCAGTTTCCGGCCGCTCGTCCAGACCGGCGTGCATCCCGAAGGGACCCTGGTGGACAAGTATGGGCGCCGGATCACCTATGTCCGCCTGTCGATTACCGATCGTTGTGATTTCCGCTGCACTTATTGCATGTCGGAGGAAATGACCTTCCTGCCCCGCGATGCCGTCATGAGCCTGGAAGAATGCCTGCGTGTCGCCAGTGTCTTTGTCGGCCTCGGGGTCAGCAAGTTGCGTATCACTGGCGGCGAGCCTCTGGTGCGCAAGGATGCGCTATGGCTGATCGAGCGCCTGGGCGCCCTGCCCGGCCTCGACAATCTGGTGATCACCTCAAACGGCTCGCAACTCGACCGCTTTGCTGCCCCCCTGTTTGCCGCCGGCGTCAAGCGCATCAACATCAGCCTGGACACGCTGCAGGCCGACCGCTTCCGCCAGATCACCCGGATCGGTGATCTGGGCAAGGTGCTCAAAGGGATCGCTGCCGCCCGGGCTGCCGGCTTCCGCCGTACCAAGCTGAACACGGTCATGATGCGCGGCGTCAATGACGATGAATTTGTCGATCTGGTGCGCTATGCCGTTGCCAACGAACTGGACATTTCCTTCATCGAGGAAATGCCCCTCGGCGAGATCCACGGACGCAGCAATACCTACATCTCGTCCGACGAAACGCGCAGCCGACTGGAAGAGCACTTCGAACTGCTGCCGTCCACCGAAGACTCAGGCGGCCCGGCGCGTTATTGGCGCATTCCCGGCAGCTCGTCGCGGGTTGGCTTCATTTCTCCGCACAGCCACAACTTCTGCGACAGCTGTAACCGGGTGCGCATCACCGCCCGTGGCGAGCTTTACCCCTGCCTCGGCCAGAACGATGCGGTCAACCTGATGGAAGTGTTGCGTTCCGGCGCCGACGACGCCGCCCTGCGCCAGGCGATTGTGGACAGCATGGGCATCAAGCCGCTGGGCCACGATTTCACGCAGCAGATGGAGGCGCCGCAGGTCGTCCGTTTCATGTCGATGACCGGCGGCTGATCACGTCCGGCCAGGTGCCGGCTATCAGGGATAGATCTTGCAGAAACCGACGCCGCTGATCGGGTCGGACACCAAGCCGAGCAGAGTGAAGAAAATCGATAGGCCAATGAAAAAGGCGACCCAGCGGGTCGCCTTTCTGTGGCGCAGCACCAGATCCCTGCAGGGCTGGCAGAAGCGCATCGGGCTTTTTACTAACCGCGCTGCGACCGCTTGCGCTCAATTTCAGTCAGGAAGCGCTTGCGCAGTCGAATCGACTTCGGCGTCAGTTCGACCAGTTCGTCCTCGTCGATGAACTCGACGGCTGCTTCCAGGCTGAGCTGAATCGCCGGCACCAGGCGCACGGCTTCGTCGGTACCAGAAGCACGAACGTTGGTCAGCTGCTTGCCTTTGATCGGATTGACGACGAGGTCGTTTTCGCGGCTGTGGATGCCGATGATCATGCCTTCATACAGCTTGTCGCCCGGGACGACGAACATGCGGCCGCGATCCTGCAGTTTCCACAAGGCGTAAGCCACAGCTTCGCCATTGTCCTGGGAAATCAGCACACCATTGCGACGCTCGGCGACATTGCCTTCCTTGACCGGGGCGTAATCGTCGAAGACGTGGCTCATCAGGCCGTTGCCGCGGGTCAGGTTCATGAATTCGCCCTGGAAGCCGATCAGGCCGCGGGCCGGAATGCGGTATTCGATACGGACGCGACCGCGACCGTCCGGCACCATGTCGAGCAATTCGCCCTTGCGCTGGCCGAGGCTTTCCATGACGCCGCCCTGGGTGTCTTCCTCGACGTCGACGGTCAGTTGTTCATACGGCTCGCATTCGACGCCGTTGATCGTCTTCTTGACGACACGCGGACGGCCGACAGCCAGTTCGTAACCTTCGCGACGCATGTTCTCGAGCAGGATGCCGAGGTGCAGTTCGCCGCGACCGGCAACGTCGAAAACGTCCCCGTTCGGCGTGTCATGCACGCGCAGCGCCATATTGGTCAGCAGTTCCTTGTGCAAGCGGTCGCGGATCTGGCGGCTGGTGACGAACTTGCCTTCGGTGC
Organism: Betaproteobacteria bacterium HGW-Betaproteobacteria-7; assembly: GCA_002840765.1. Classification (GTDB taxonomy): domain Bacteria; phylum Pseudomonadota; class Gammaproteobacteria; order Burkholderiales; family Rhodocyclaceae; genus Azonexus. The sequence continues at coordinate 78,091 of PHCE01000003.1, read as the reverse complement.
CGGCCAGCGGGCTGGTGTTGACCATGAACTGCATCGACAGCGTCGGCTCGTCGATCTTCAGCAGCGGCAGGGATTCCGGATTTTCCGGATCGGTCACGGTACAGCCCAGGACGAGGTCTTCGATACCGGTGATCTGGACGATGTCGCCGGCCAGGCCTTCTTCCAGTTCGATCTTGTTCAGTCCCTTGTAACCCAGCACCTGACCGATCTTGGCCTTGATCGGGGTACGCTCATGCTCGGCAGCCTCTTCCTCGGTACCGAACATGACCATGACATTCTGACCGGTCTTGACGCGACCACGGATGATCTTGCCGACGCCGATGCGACCAACGTAGGACGAGTAGTCGAGGGCGGTGATCTGCAGTTGCAGCGGCGCCTCGATATCGGCGTCCGGTGCCGGCACGTGGCGCAGGATGGTGTCGAACAGCGGCTTCATGTTTTCGCGCGGCTGATCGAGTTCCATCGCCGACCAGCCGTTCAGGCCGGAAGCGTAGACGATGGGAAAATCGAGTTGATCGTCGGTGGCGCCCAGCTTGTCGAACAGGTCGAAAGTCAGGTTGACCGCCTGGTCGGGATCGGCACCATCGCGGTCGACCTTGTTGACCAGCACGATCGGGCGCAGACCGAGGGCCAGCGCCTTCTTGGTGACGAAACGGGTTTGCGGCATCGGGCCTTCGGCGGCATCGACCAGCAGCACCACGCCATCGACCATGCCGAGCACGCGCTCGACTTCACCGCCGAAGTCGGCGTGGCCCGGGGTGTCGACGATGTTGATATGAACACCCTCGTACTCAACCGACGTGTTTTTGGAAAGAATGGTGATGCCCCGCTCTTTTTCCAGGTCGTTGGAGTCCATCACGCACTCGACCAGTTGCTGGTGGGCGGCGAAGGTACCGGACTGACGGAGCAGTTGGTCAACCAGGGTGGTCTTGCCGTGGTCAACGTGGGCGATGATGGCGATGTTGCGAATGGGGCGAGCGGACATGAACGGACGGCCTGAAAGTAGCAAAGGCCGGATTTTACCACTCGGTGCTGCAGCGCAACATGGATTATTGCGAATTCGCCGATGATTTTTCAGCGATTTCTGCCCTGATTCGATCAACCACCCAGCCCGGATTGTGCGCTTCCCGATCATTCACGGCCATCTGGCACCATGGTATCGGCAGACAGCGCCCGTCCATGATCGTCAGCGCCTCGCCGGCCTGGAGCGAATGACCGCTCAGGTAAAGCGCCCCGGCTAGCAGGTTGAGTAATTCATCCTCGTGCAGGCGTCCCGGCAAGGCCAGGGATTCGCGCAGGGACTCCCAGATTTCCAGTACCTCGATCGCCACGTCCGGCTGGGCGAACCACTGCTCGGCCGCCGCTTCCTCTGCCGTCAGGTGTCGCCGGTGCATGGCGAAATGGGCGTAGATGGGCAGTCCGTGCAGCGGATGATGAGTCGGTACCTGAGCCGCCCGGGCGCGGGCGAAGCGGAACATCGCCTCGGCGCTGCCGTACCAGTCGGGGCCGAGGTTTTCCAGCATCAGCAGGTGGCCACGAAAATGTTCGGCATCGACCGCCAGCAGGAGACGAAAGCGCGCCCAGTGTTCGCTCGGCGGCAGCGCCAGATAACGTGCCGTCTGCAGGCGCAGGGCTAGCAGCTCGGCATTGCCCGGCTGCTGCTGACAGGCCTTGTCGAGCAGCCGTTCGGCCTCGGCCAGATCCTCGGCAATGCCTTCCTGGCGTCGCGCTGGCAGCGCTGCCAGCGTCTTTCGCTGATGACTGGCGCGCGCCTCATGCAGCAAGCCGACAATCAACGCACTCATCGAGTGGATGTCGCGCTGACCGCGATACCACTGCCAGAGACGCTCCAGCCAGCGCGCCCGACTTTCCGTCCGCTCGAGGACATCGATCAGGGCTGCCAGCGTCCCGGCCACGCTGTCCGGATGCAGGCGGCGCAAGGCATAGTTGAGGTTTTCGTGATCGGCGGCCTGCAGCATGGCGGCAAGGCGCCCGGCGACCGGCGGCACGAAGGGAACGATCAGCGCCGTCGACGGTTTGTAGCCAAGGCGTTCGAGCAGCGTCAAGCAGCCACCGGCTGCCAGGCGCCGGGCCCTTCGCCGCGCCGCCAGCAGGCCACGCGCCACGGCCTGTCGGTCAGGCGGGCGCCAGACAGGCAGGCCGGGCAGGATCAGCCCTCCTTGTTGCGCATGAAGTCGGCGGTGTTGAAGAAATTGTTCAACAACACCTTGCGCACGTCTTCGTCAATGCCGACATCCTCCATCGCCAGCACCATGCAGGCGACCCACTGGTCGCGCTCCTGGGTGCCGATGGCGAACGGCATGTGCCGGGCGCGCAGGCGTGGATGGCCATAATTCTCGACGAACAGGTCGGGACCGCCGAACCAGCCGGAAAGGAACATGAACAGTTTTTCCCGCGATCCCTTGAGGCTCTCCGGGTGCATCGCGCGCAGTTCGGCGAACTGCGGCACGGTATCCATCAGCTCGTAGAAGCGGTCGGCGAGTTTGCCGACGGTCGCTTCGCCACCGATCTTTTCGTAAGTGCTCTGCTGCTGTTCCATGAATTCTCCCTGAATTACGGGCGGCGCTTTTTGGCTTCCGGCGCTCGGCCCGGTGTTGCTGGATGGCGGGTTGCCGATGGCTGGCCTGTTCGCGAGCCGAGCGGCTTGGCGAGGCGAGTAGCGGCGGACGGACGCGCATTTTGCCCCGTTTTGCTGGAGCCAGCCACGCCCAGCTGCAAGCCACGCAGACCAGTCCCGGCCGGTTGCCAGGCCGGAATCAGTTGCTTCTTGCCATTGCCGATCAGGTCGGCGCGGCCCATTTCCTTCAATGCCTCGCGCAGCAGCGGCCAGTTCTCGGCATCGTGATAGCGCAGGAAGGCCTTGTGCAGCTTGCGCTGACGCCCGTTGCGCACCGCTCCGACGTGTTCGCCACCGTCACGATGCAGCTTCTTCAGCGGATTCTTCTCGGTGTGGTACATGGTCGTCGCCAGCGCCATCGGCGTCGGTACAAACGCCTGCACCTGATCGAGGCGGAAGTTGTTCTTCTTCAGCCACAGCGCCAGATTGAGCATGTCCTCGTCGGTGGTCCCCGGATGCGCGGCGATGAAGTACGGAATCAGGTACTGCTCCTTGCCGGCCTCGCGCGAAAAGCGGTCGAACAGCTGCTTGAAGCGGTCGTAGGCGCCCATGCCAGGTTTCATCATCTTGGAGAGCACGCCCTCTTCGGTATGCTCCGGGGCGATCTTCAGGTAGCCGCCCACGTGATGGGTGACCAGTTCCTTGATGTATTCCGGCGAATGCACCGCCAGGTCGTAGCGCAGGCCGGAACCGATGGTGACGCGCTTGACCCCCTTGACCGCCCGCGCGCGGCGGTACAGCGAGATCAGCGGCGAGTGGTCGGTATTCATGTTCTCGCAGATATCCGGATAGACGCAGGACAGCCGGCGACAGGCGGACTCGATCTTCTCGTCCTTGCACTTGAGGTGGAACATATTGGCGGTCGGCCCGCCGAGGTCGGAAACGGTGCCGGTGAAGCCCGGTGTCTTGTCGCGCATCTCCTCGATTTCGCGAATGATTGAATCTTCCGAACGGCTCTGGATGATGCGCCCTTCGTGCTCGGTGATCGAGCAGAAGGTGCAGCCGCCGAAGCAGCCGCGCATGATATTGACCGAGAAGCGGATCATCTCCCAGGCGGGAATCTTGGCCTCGCCGTAGCTCGGGTGCGGCCGCCGGGCGTAGGGCGCCTCGTAGACGCCGTCGATTTCCTCGGTGGTCAGCGGGAAGGGCGGCGGATTCAGCCAGACGTCGCGCTCGCCGTGCGCCTGGCGCAGTGCGCGGGCATTGCCCGGGTTGGATTCGAGATGGAAGGTGCGCGAGGCATGAGCGTAGAGCACCGGGTCGTCCTTGACCTGCTCATAGGACGGCAGGCGGATGACGGTGTGGGCGCGCTTGTCGCGGCGCGCCGCCAGGCGCTGCTCACGCGACAACAGACGAACCGGCTGGGCGCCATCGGCGGCGGCCGGCGTCGCGCAGCTGGTGGCCTGCTTGCTGTCTTCCACGGCATAGGGATCGGCATGCTTGACCAGCGGCCCCGGCGTATCGACCTCGGTCGAGTCCGTCTCGTCCCACTCGTCGGACGGCAGCCAGCCGGGCGGGACCATGAAGGCCGTGCCGCGCAGGTCGCGGATCTCGGTGATCTTCTCGCCTTTCGCCAGGCGGTGCGCAATCTCGACGATGGCCCGCTCGGCGTTGCCGAACACCAGCAGGTCAGCCTTGGAATCAGGCAGCACCGAACGGCGCACCTTGTCCGACCAGTAGTCGTAATGGGCGATGCGGCGCAGGCTGGCCTCGATCGAACCAATCACCACCGGCACACCGGAGAACGCCTCGCGGCAGCGCTGGGCATAGACGGTCACGGCGCGGTCTGGCCGCTTGTTCGCCTCGGCATTCGGCGTGTAGGCGTCATCGGAGCGGATCTTGCGGTCAGCCGTATAGCGGTTGATCATCGAATCCATGTTGCCGGCAGTGACGCCGAAGAACAGGTTGGGCTTGCCGAGTTGCTTGAAGGCTTGCGCCGAATTCCAGTCCGGCTGGCAGATGATGCCAACGCGGAAACCCTGCGCTTCCAGCAGGCGGCCGACCAGGGCCATGCCGAAACTCGGGTGGTCGATGTAGGCGTCGCCGGTAACCAGGATGATGTCGCAGGAGTCCCAGCCGAGCGTTTCCATCTCGGCCCGCGACATGGGAAGAAAGGGCGCCGGGCCAAAACGGTGCGCCCAGAACTTGCGATAGCCGAACAGAGGCGGCGGTGTTTGCGTAATTGAAACCATGAAATATTTTACCTGACAGCCAAACAGACCAAGGTTGCATAGACCCCGCGCCCGGCAAAGAGTTCGCCGCTATGCCTCAGGCGCCGCTGCGCAGCAGGGCCAGCGGCGGCGTTGCCAGCAGCCGGCGCATCGCCCACCAGCCGATAGCCACGGCCAGGGCGGCACCGCCGACAGCGGCGGCCGGTGGCAGCCAGTAGGCCGGCGTCAGGTCGAGCTGGAATATCTGGCGGGCGATCAGTTGCGCCAGCCCCATCGCACCACCGGCCGCGATCAGCCCGGCAATGCCGCCGACGATGGCCAGTTCAGCCAGCATGGCGCTTGCCAGTTGCCGGCGCTGGGCACCGAGGGCACGCATCACGGCAATATCGTAACGGCGTTCGTCGAGCATCGAGAGCAGCGCCGAGTAGAGGACGATGGCACCGGCCAGCAGCGTGAACAGGAAGATGAAGCGCACCGCGCCGGCCACCTGCCCCATCACCGTGCGCAACTGATCGATGGCGGCGGCGATGTCAATCACCGTCAGGTTGGGAAAGCGTTCGACCAGTTGCACGCCAATCCGTGCCTCGGCCGTCGGCAGATGAAAGCTGGTGATGTAGCTGGCCGGCAGGTCATCGATGACGCCGGAGGGCGTGAGGACGAAGAAATTGACGCGCATCGAATCCCACTCCAGCTTGCGCAGGTTGCTGACGCGCACCCGGCGCTCGATGCCGGCAACGGAAAACACCAACTCGTCGCCAACGGCGATCCCCAGCGTCTTCGCCAGCCCCTCCTCGACCGAGGCGACGCCCTGCCCGGCTTCATCGGCTGAGAACCAGCGCCCGGCGGTGACCAGGTTGCCGGGCGGCAGGCTGTCACGCCAGGAGAGGTTGAACTCGCGCTCAATCAGCCGCTGGGCCCGTTCGTCCTCGGGATAACTGGCGGCACTGACTGGACGGTCAGCAATGCTGAGCAGACGGGCGCGCACCATCGGCGCCAGCTCGGCGGCGACGCCGGCAGCGGCGAGCGTCTCCGCCACCGCCGCCCGCTGTTCGGGCTGGATGTTGACGATGAAGCGATTGGGAGCATCCGCCGGCATGCCTTGTGCCCAGGCGTCGAGCAGCTCGCCGCGGGTGACGGTGAGCAGCAGCATGGCCATCAGGCCGATGGCCAAAGCAACAATCTGCAAGGTCGCCGCCGACGCATGTCGCGACAGGCTGGCCAGGCCCTGCCGCCAGCCGTGGCCGCCGGCGCCGCGCAAACGGCCAAGCAGGGCCAGACTCAGGCGGGCGACCAGCCAGAAAGCCAGCAGCGCGCCGCTGAAGCCGCCGAGAGCGAGCAAACCAAGGCGCGGATCACCGGCGACGATGACGATCAGGCCGCCAAGCAGCAGGAAACCGAGGGCATAGCCGCCGAGCAGCGATGGCCGAGGAGCACCCAGTTCGCGGCGCAGCACGCGCAGCGTCGGTACCCGGGCCAGTTGTAGCAGCGGCGGCAGGGCGAAACCGAAGAGCAGCACGGCGGCGACGGCGGCACCGTGCACCAGCGGCCGGCCGCCGGGATACGGCAGATGGACGGCAAACAAGCCAGTCAGCGCCTCGACCAGGGCGAAATGTGCGGCAAAACCGATCGCTCCGCCGACAGCGACGGCAACCAGCGCCAGCCAGAAAAACATCAGCCCATGCAGGCGCAGCAGGCGTCCCTGGGTCATGCCCAGGCAGCGCATCACGGCGCAGGCATCGAGATGGCGCTGCAGGTAGCGGCGGGTAGCCAGGGCCACGGCGACGGCGGCGAGAATGACCGTCAGTAGCGTCGCCAGACCGAGGAAGCGTTCGGCCCGGTCGAGGGCGCTGCGGATTTCGGGGCGGGCGTTACGCGCATCCTCAAGCCGCTCGCCACGCGCCAGCCGCTCCTCGAGCCAGCCGCGCAGCGCCTCGACCGCAGGCGTCTCGCCGGCCATCAGCAAGCGGTAGCGCAGGCGCGAACCGAACTGCACAAGACCGCTGGCCGGAATGTCATCGAGGTGCATCAGCAGGCGCGGTGCCAGGCTGAAAAAGCTGATGCCGCGGTCCGGCTCCAGCGTAAGGATGGCGGTCACCCGCAACTGCGCCCGGCCGATCGTCACGGTGTCGCCCGGCACCGCCTGCAGCGCCGTCGCCAGACGTTCGTCGAGCCAGGCCGTTCCCGGCTGCGGTCCACCGGCCACCGGCTGGCCGGCCTCGCCCAGGCGCGTGGCCGTCGACAACCGGCCGCGTAAGGGATAGCTGCTGCTGACGGCCTTGATGTCGGCCAGCTGTATGGCCTCACCAAAGACCACCATGCTCGGAAAAATCAGCGTTTCCGCCGTTTGCAGCTGGCGCCCGGCAGCTTCCAGGCGATAGGCGTCAGGTAATGGACGATCGGCAATGACCACCAGATCGCCGCCCATCAGTTGCTGCGCTTCGCGTTCCAGCGCCATGCGGATGCGGTCGGCGAAAAAGCCGACGGCGGTGACGGCGGCGACGGCTACGCAGAGCGCGGCAAAGAGCAGGCGCAATTCGCCGGAGCGCAGTTCCCGGCCGAGCAGCCGCCAGGCCAGCCCGATCATGGCCGACCAGCCCAGCGGGCAAAGAATTCGCCGGGTGGCACCGCCTGGCCGTGCAGGTCACCCTGCAACTGGTGGCAGCCGAGGGTGGCCAGGAACTCGGCCTGTTCCTGCGTCTCGACGCCTTCGGCGACCACCTCGAAAGAGAGGCTGGCGGCCAGTTGCATGACGGTGCGAATGATCGCCTCATCGCCCCGGCTGCGACCAATGCCGGTGACGAAGGAGCGATCGATTTTCAGTTGCTGGATGGGCAGCATTTTCAGATAGCTGAGCGAGGAATAGCCGGTACCGAAATCATCGAGTGCCAGACCAATGCCAAGTTCCCCGAGCCGCTCGAGAACGGCTTGCGGATCGCCGACCCCCATGAGCACCGACTCGGTCAGTTCGAGTTTGAGTCGCGACGGCTCGATGCCGGTTTCATCAATGATCTCGCCGAGAACCTTGACGAATTCTGGACGTTCCAGTTGCTTCACCGAGAGGTTGACCGAAATGGTCGGCACCAGGAAGCCGCGGGCTGCCCACTCGGCGACCTGACGGCAGGTTTCCCTGAGCACCCAGTTGCCAAGCGGTACGATGATGCCCGAATCCTCGGCCAGCGGAATGAACCGACTCGGCATGACCGGTCCCAGTTCGGGACTTTCCCAGCGCACCAGCGCCTCGGCCCCGAGCAGCCGGCGACTCGATGCATCGACCTGAGGCTGCAGGTGTATCCGCAACTCACCGTGCTCGACCGCCCGCCGGAGCAGATTTTCCATGCGGATGCGGGCCTGGGCATCGACAGTCATTTCCGGCGTGTAGAAATGGAAATTACCGCGGCCGATGGCCTTGGCCCGGTACATGGCCGAATCGGCATTGCGCATCAGTTCGAGAACACTCGCCCCGTCGCGCGGAAACAGGCTGATGCCGACCGAAGCGGAAAGGAACAGTTCGTGGTCGCCCAGGCGGAAGGGGGTATCGAAGGCATCGATGATCTCGTTGGCGACGATGGCCACTTCGTCTTCGTCGCGCACGTGCTCGATCAGGCAGATGAATTCATCGCCACCGAGGCGGGCCAGCATGTCAACCAGGCGCAGTTGTTCAGTCAGGCGGGCGGCAACGGAAACCAGCAACTCATCGCCGACGCCGTGGCCGAGCGAATCGTTCACCTGCTTGAACTGATCGAGATCGACGAACAGCACGGCCATCTGGTAGCCCTGTTCGGCCGATTCGCGCAGGCTCTTCTCCAGGCGTTCGATGAAACAGCGACGATTGGCCAGGCCGGTCAGCGGATCGTGGTAGACAAGATAGTTCAGCTTGCTCTCCGCTTGCCGGCGCTCGCCGATCTCGCCCTGCAACTGCAGGTTGGTGCGCTTCAATTCCTCGGTACGCGCCTCGACCTGCAGCTCCAGGGTATCGCGCGCCGCCGTGATCTTCCCTTCCTGCTCCTCGAGGATGCGCTGGGCGCGCCGGACGACGGCATACTGCATCAGGAACAGCAGTGCGAAGACAACGAAGACACCGGCCGTCACCCACCAGAGGCTACGCTGCAGCTGATGCATGAACGGCGTCACTTCCTGGTACAGCTCGAAAACGCCCTCGACCCCACCGCCACTGCCGACAGCCGGGATGTAGCTGGAGAGGACGTGAATCTCCTTGCGTTCGCCGGCAAAGCTTTCGAATGTGGCGAAGAACTCCAGATCACTATCCACCAAGCCGGCCATGGCTGTCCGAAATCCCGGGTGACGCAACCGTTCCTCACCGATCTGCCGCGGATCGAGAGAGAACACCATCACCCCCAGGCGGTTGTAGATCTTGACCTGGACCACCGAGGTATTGCGCATCAGGGCGATGACGTTTTCCCGCAGCACCGCGACTTCGAACGAATTTCGCAGGTAGTCGCCATCGCGGCCAAGCGAGGCAACCAGCAGCTGTTCCAGCGGCAGACGCAGGGAATTCTCGAAAATCTGCGCCATCGCCACATTGCGGCTCTCGGCCAGCTCGGTGATCTGCTGCAGTGACAACTGCCGGTACAGCGGCCCGAGCACACCGGCAGCAAGGACAATGAGAATGAAACTGACGGTGGAAAAGTAGCGGGAGAGGTTGAACATTGAGGTCAGAGGGGATCGGCCTTCAGCTTAGTCGAACTCACGCAGCCGCGCCACCGCCTCCTCGACCCGGCGCACGGCAATCACTTCGATGCCGGGAATCGCCTGCTTCGGGCGATTGGCCTCGGGAATCAGGGCGCGGGTGAAGCCGAGCTTGGCCGCCTCACGCAAGCGTTCCTGGCCGCGCGGTGCCGGCCGGATCTCGCCGGCCAGGCCAACCTCGCCAAATACCACCAGCTTGGCCGGCAAGGGCCGATTCTTCAGTGACGAGGTAATGGCGATGAGTACCGCCAGGTCAGCCGCCGGCTCGGCAATCTTGACCCCGCCGACGGCATTGACGAAGACATCCTGGTCGAAGCAGACGATGCCGGCGTGGCGATGCAGCACCGCCAGCAGCATGGCCAGCCGCTGCGCTTCCAGGCCAACCGTCAGCCGCCGCGGATTGCCGTGGGCGCTATCGACCAGCGCCTGGATCTCGACCAGCAGCGGCCGCGTCCCTTCCTGCGTCACCATCACGCAGGAACCGGCAACCTCGTGGCCGTGCTGCGAGAGGAACAGGGCGGAAGGGTTGCTGACGCCCTTGAGGCCGCTCTCGGTCATGGCGAAAACGCCCAGTTCGTTGACTGCGCCGAAGCGGTTCTTGAAGGCGCGTACCAGGCGGAAGCTGGAGTGGGTATCGCCCTCGAAATAAAGCACGGTATCGACGATGTGCTCGAGCACCCGCGGCCCGGCCAGCGCCCCCTCCTTGGTCACGTGGCCAACGAGGATGATGGTGATCCCCGACTGCTTGGCCAGGCGGGTCAGTTGCGCCGAGCACTCGCGCACCTGGGCAACCGAGCCGGGGGCGCTGCTCAATTCATCCGACCACAAGGTCTGGATGGAGTCGATGACCGCCACTTCCGGCCGCTCCGCCTGCAGGGTGGCCAGGATGCGCTCGAGATTGATCTCGGCCAGCAGTTGCAGGCGGCGGGTGTCCAGCCCCAGGCGGCGGGCGCGCAAGGCGACCTGCTCGCCGGATTCCTCGCCGCTGATGTAGAGCACCTTGTGTTCCACCGACAGATGGGCTAGCGCCTGCAGCAGCAGGGTGCTCTTGCCGATGCCCGGATCGCCGCCGATCAGCACGACGCCGCCGGCAACCAGACCGCCACCAAGGGCGCGGTCGAATTCACCGATGCCGGTCGCCAGACGCTCGACCTCGCGGGTCTCGATGTCGGCCAGATTCTGCAGACGTGTGGCCGGCGCCAGCGACTCGAAGCGATGGCCGGTCGCCTTTTCGGCGACGCTTTCGAGCAAGGTGTTCCATTGCCCGCAACCGGGGCACTGCCCTTGCCATTTGGGACTCGTTGCCCCGCACTCGCTGCAGCTATAGATCGATTTAGCCTTGGCCACTCAGCGCTCCCCGATCTCGACCGGCACACGCGGGGCAATGGCGCAGAATAGTTCGTAGGCGATGGTGCCGGCGGCAGCAGCGACTTCGTCGGCGGCAACCGTACCGCCCGCGCCTTCGCCCCACAGCGTCACCGGCGAGCCGATGGTGGCGGCGGCAATGTCGGTAATGTCGCAGGCCAGCATGTCCATCGAAACACGGCCGACGGTTCCCGTGCGGCAACCGCCGACTGCCAATGGCGTACCGCTCGGTGCCTGACGCGGATAGCCGTCGGCATAGCCACAGGCGACGATGCCGATGCGCATCTGCCGCGACGCAGTGAAGGTGCCGCCGTAGCCGACGCGCTCGCCGGCGGCGATCTCCTGGACGCCGATAAGCCGGCTGGCCAGCGTCATCGCCGGCCGCAGGCCGAGATCGGCGGCGCTCTGCTCGGCGAAGGGGCTGGCACCATAAAGCATGATGCCCGGCCGCACCCAGTCGCCATGAGTCTGGGGATAGCGCAGGATGGCCGCCGAATTGGCCAGGCTGACGGCGCCCCGCCAGTCGCCGGCCAGTTCGTGGAAACGTGCCAGCTGCCAGTCGATGCCGCGTTCGCCATCGGCCTCGGCGAAGTGCGTCATCAGGGTCAGTTCGACCTGCGGCAACTGGCGCAGGATGCCCAGCGCGCTGGCCAGGGTATCCGCCGTGAAGCCCAGCCGGTTCATGCCGGTGTTGAGTTTCAGGCACAGGCTGAGCGGCTGGCCGTCGCCGGCAGCGCGCCGCAGCCACTCGACCTGCTCCAGACAATGAACCACCGTCGTCAGACGATGTTCGATGACCGCTGGCACGTCGTCTGCCGAGAATATACCTTCGAGCAACAGGATCGGCTGGCTGATGCCAGCCTGACGCAGGGCAACGGCGTTTTCGCATTCGAGCACGGCGAAGCCGTCGGCCACCTCGCGCAGCGCTTCGACGGCACGCCACTGGCCATGGCCATAGGCATCGGCCTTGATCACCGCCCAGGCCCGCGCGCCAGACGCCAGGCTCTTGGCCAGCCGGTAATTGGCACGAATGGCGGCCGGGGCGATATGGACACGGATCGGTCGGGACGTCGTCATGCGGCCATTTCCTTCAACTTGCTGCGGGCGAAATCAATGAAAGTTGCTGCCAGACGCGACTGGAAGCGGTCCTCCGGCTGGATCAGGTAGAGGCTGCGCTGCAACGGCGGCTGCAGGGCGATGGCAACCAGCTGGCCGAGGCGGAGCTCCTTGTCGACGACGGCGCGCGAGACGATGGCGAAGCCGAGACCGGTCGCCACCACACCTTTCAGCGCCTCCGGGCTGCCCAGTTCCATCTGCGTCTTCAATTGCTGCGGATCGATCTTGTGGGCGCGAAAATAGGCGTCGGTAATCTCGCGCGTCCCGGAACCCGGCTCACGCGAGATGAATTCATAATCGGCGAGTACCGCCGGCGTCACCGCCTCCATCGTCGCCAGCGGGTAGTCGGGCGCGCAGATGACCACCAGAACATCGGCACAGCAACTCACGCTGCGCAGGCCGGAAAGCTTGGCCGGCGCCTCGATCAGACCGACGTCGAGGGTGTGCTCGGCAACCCGCCCCTCGATGCTTTCCGAATTGGCGACAGTCAGCCGCGCCCGGACCTGCGGGTAGAGGGCATTGAACTCGCCGAGCACGCGCGGCAGCATGAACTCGGCGATCGTCGTGCTGGCGCCAACGAGCAACGGACCACGCATTTCGCCGGTCATCTCGGCGAGGCGCGTATCCATTTCGTCGCTCAGGGCGAGGATGCGTTCCGCATAGGAGAGCACCAGCTCGCCGGCCGGCGTCAGCGAAATACTGCCATGCCGACGTTCGAACAGGCGCGTGCCGTACTGCTCCTCCAGCTGCTTGATCTGGAAGGTAACGGCCGGCTGGGTCATGAACATGGCATCGGCAGCGCGGGTAAAGCTCAGGTGCTTGGCTACGGCATGAAAGATCTGCAGGCGCCGGTCAGCCATGATGGTTCTCCTCGTGGTTGCGGGCAGTATTCAATCACATTCCGTCAACGCGCGCCGGTCCGTCGGCAGAATTCCCGGCCAACCTCTGTCATGCCAGCGTATTCCAGCACTTCCTCGACATATTTCTGTCATTTCGGCAAGCCTTGCAGCCGGCACAAAGCGTGGTATAACCCTCGACCAAAGTTATACCGAGACAAAATTTCCCCGTGCCGTTCGGCTTCTACATCATCATGGCCGCGCAGTTTTTTTCTGCGCTGGCCGACAACGCCCTACTCATCGCTGCCATCGCTGCCCTACGTGAAATGCAGGCGCCGACGGAGTATGAACCGCTGCTGAAAACTTTCTTCACCGTCTCCTATGTGGCGCTGGCCGCCTTCGTCGGCGCCTTTGCCGACTCGATGCCCAAGGGACGCGTGATGCTGATCAGCAATACGATCAAGATTGCTGGCTGCTCAATGATGTTCTTCGGCGCCCATCCGCTGCTCGCCTACGCTGTCGTCGGCCTCGGCGCCGCCGCCTACTCGCCGGCCAAGTACGGCATCCTCACCGAATACCTGCCGCATCGCCTGCTGGTCGTCGCCAACGGCTGGATCGAGGGCCTCACCGTTGGCGCCATTATCCTCGGCGTCGTCATCGGTGGCACGCTGATCCAGCCCGGCGTCTCCCAGCACTTGCTTGCCTTCAATCTGCCGCTGATCGATACCGGCATTGATACCACCGGCGAAATGGCTGTTGCCTTCGTTGCCGTGCTCTATGTTGTCGCAGCGCTGTTCAACCTCTACGTTCCCGATACCGGCGTCGACCACAAGCCGCTGAAGAAGAACCCCATCTACCTGATCCACGAATTCAACCATTGCCTGAAACTGCTCTGGCGTGATCGCCTGGGCCAGATCTCACTGGCCGTGACCACGCTTTTCTGGGGTGCCGGGGCAACCCTCCAGTTCATCGTCATCAAGTGGTCGGAAGTCGCCCTCGGCCTCAACCTCTCGCAATCGTCGATGCTCCAGGGTGTCGTCGCCTTCGGCGTCGCCGCCGGCGCCATTGTCGCTGCCCGCTTCATCACCTTGCGCAAGTCGGTGCGCGTCATTCCGCTCGGCATCGCCATGGGCGTCATCGTGCTGCTGATGAACTTCGTGCACGAGATGTGGCTGGCCATCCCCCTGCTCATCCTGATTGGTGCCCTGTCCGGCTTCTTCGTCGTACCGATGAACGCCCTGCTCCAGCACCGTGGTCATATCCTGATGGGCGCCGGCCACTCCATCGCTGTACAGAACTTCAACGAGAATCTGTCGATTTTGGTCATGACCGGGCTGTACTACCTGATGATCCGGATGGATCTGTCAATCTACTGGGTGCTGAGCATGTTTGGTCTTTTCGTCAGCGGCCTCATGTATCTGATCCGCGAACGACATCTGGCCAACCAGCGGGACCAGAACGACGTCCAGCATCTGGACGACTCGCCGCACTAAGCGGCGATCTCAAAGCAGCGAGTCGGTACTGCCCTGACGCAGCAGGCGGCGAGCGAAGAGCAGGTCTTCCCACGATTTGGCCTTGTCCGGCAGGTTGCGCAGCAAATAAGCCGGATGATAGGTGACGACGACGGGAATCCCGGCGTATTCAAACCGCTGGCCCCGCATTGCGCCCAGCGCCTTGTCATCCTGCAGCAGGCTGTGCACCGCCACCTTGCCGAGGAGAACGATGATCTTCGGCTTGAGCAGTGCGATCTGCCGTTCCAGATAGGGCCGGCAGGTGGCAATTTCCGCCGCCTCCGGCGTGCGGTTGCCGGGCGGCCGGCACTTCACCGCATTGCCGATATACACCTTTTGGCCGCGGACGATGTCGATCGCCGCCAGCATGTTGTCGAGTAGTTTGCCGGCCTGGCCGACGAACGGCTCGCCGCGGGCATCCTCTTCGGCCCCCGGTCCTTCGCCAATGAACAGCCAGTCAGGATTGCTATCGCCAACGCCAAGTACCGCCTGCTTGCGCTGCTCGCACAGGGGGCAGGCACGACAGGCAGCGACCTCGGCCGCCAGTGTCGGCCAGTCGCCGGCAGCACGCGGCGAGGCGTCTGCTGTGGCGACGGGAAGGGCAACCTCAGCAACTGCCACGGTATCGGCAATGGGCTTTTGCGCGCCGGCAGCGAGCGGCACATCACGGCGCACCCAGATCGGCGAAATGCCCATTTCAACCAGCATCTGCTCACGGCTCAGAGTCATGCCAGCTCCTTGTCAAAAACCAGCGCATCCTCGCGCCCGATGGCTGCCGGATAGTAAGCCTTGCGCAGGCCGATCTGGCGGAAACCGAAATGCCGATAGAGCGCGACCGCCCGTTCGTTGGAAGGCCGCACTTCGAGAAACAGCTTGCCGGCACCGCCCAGGCGGGCGCATTCCATGGCATGACGCAGCAGGCGCGCACCATGACCGCGGCCCTGGTGCGCCGCCCCGACGCCGAGATTGAGCAGATGCGCTTCGTCGATCACGCGCATGACGACCGAAAAACCGATCAGTTCGCCACCCTGACGCAGTACCCAGACGCTGTGCCCGGCAACCAGCGAATCGGCAAAATTGCCCTGCGACCACGGAAACGGCTGCAGCGAAGCTTCCAGCGCCGCCACCGCCGGCAGATCGTGCTCGTTCATCGGAAAGAACTCGACAGCGACGGGCACCACGCTCACGCCCGCCCCCCCTCTTCCAGGCGTTCGGCAACCGTCTTCGCCACCTTGTCGCGGATGTAGAGCGGCGCTGCCAACGCCGCGTCCATGCCCTCGCCACGGCCCAGCCGCGGCGCCGCCAGCCTGGCGACCGCCGCCGCCGTCGGCAGGATGCCGGGCAGCAACTCGATACCTGCCGCCTGCAGGCGCGCAGCCAGCACGGGATAGGCGGCCGGGGCATTGCCACAGGCCCGCCAGCCAGTCTCTTCAGGGAGGGCAATGACCTCCGGCGCCAGGACGCGAATCTCCCCAGCCAACTGGCATTCGCTGCCGGTACAGCGGTAGCGCGCGACATAGGCCTCGCCCATGCGCGCGTCGAGCAGAGCGAGAACCTGGCCGTCGCCAGCCTGAAGCGCCATCGCCTCGAGGCTGCACACCGGCAGTAGCGGCCGGTCGCTGGCCACCGCCAGACCCTGGGCCGCCCCGCAGGCGACGCGCAAACCGGTAAATGCCCCTGGCCCAGCGCCGAAGGCGATGCCATCCAGTGCGGCGACCGTCGTGCCGGCCTCGGCCAGCAGTTCGCGAATCAATGGCAACAGGGTTTCCGAATGCGAACGGCCGGCCGGACAGAAGCGCTCAAGCACGCTGCCGTCGCACCAGAGGGCGCAGGAACCGAGTTCGGTGGAAGTTTCCAGGGCAAGAATCAACATGGGGCGGCATTTTACCGGAGCCCCGAGCCGGCCGGGACTCAATCGCCGCCGCGCCCTCGACGGCCGCCGCCATCATCCGGGCGGCGCCGGTGTTCGCGCATCTCGTCGCGCAGGCGCTGGCGCTCCTCCGGCGCCATGCTGCGCCCGCGGCGATCATTGTCGTCGCGCAGACGGCGCTCTTGCTGCCAGTGCTCACGCATCTGCTGGCGCATTTCCCGGCGCTCGTCCGGCCCCAGATCGCGTCCGCCATCACGCGCGAAGCCGCTCGGCGAGAGGCCAAGCAGGGCGATCAGGAGCAACGGAAGGATGAGGCGGGATTTCATTGGGTACGCTGGCCGGAGGAGTGGATACATTGTCCGTCGGCGCCGGTCGCGCGTCGGGCAACATGTGTAAGGATATGTTTCCCTCTGCCGGGCGGCAAATACTTGTTACCATTTCCCGCGTCACATCACCCGGTTGCCGCTATTCTGCACGCATGAACGAACCCCTACAAAACCTTCTTGTCGTCGATGATGACGCCCGTCTCCGCGACCTGCTCACCCGATATCTCGGCGAACAGGGCTTCGAGGTCCGTGCTGCCGCCGATGGCAAGCAGATGGACAAGCTGCGCAGCCGCGAACATTTCCACCTGATCGTCCTTGATCTGATGCTGCCCGGCGAAGATGGCCTGTCGATCTGCCGGCGCCTGCGTGGCACCGGTGACCGCACGCCGATCATCATGCTGACCGCCAAGGGCGATGACGTCGACCGCATCGTCGGCCTCGAAATGGGTGCCGACGACTACCTGCCCAAGCCCTTCAACCCGCGCGAACTGCTCGCCCGCATCCATGCCGTGCGGCGCCGCCAGGACCATCGCCCGCCCGGCGCGCCTGACGACGACATGGAGATCATCCGCTTCGCCAATATCGAAGTCGATCTGGCCGCGCGTACCCTGCGCCGCGGCGAGGAAATGCTGCCACTGACCACCGGCGAGTTCGCCGTACTCAAGGTCCTGCTGCAGAACCCGCGCCAGCCGCTGTCGCGCGACAAGCTGATGACTCTGGCCCGTGGTCGCGAACAGGGGCCGTTCGACCGCGCCATCGACGTGCAGATTTCCCGCCTGCGCAAGCTGGTCGAGAATGACCCGGCGCAGCCGCGTTACCTGCAGACCATATGGGGCTTCGGCTACGTCTTCATCCCGGACGGCAACAAACGCGAGGCATGATGCCGCGCACCCTGCTGGCGCGCACTTTCCTGCTGCTGGCACTGCTGGTCCTGCTGACCACGGTCGCCTGGCTCAGCCTGTTCCGTTACATCGAAGCCGAACCGCGAGCCCGTGAAACGGCCCAGTTGGCGACCTCGGCCGTCAACCTGGTGCGCGCCTCGCTGCTCGCCGCTGCCCCCGACAAGCGCCGCCGCCTGTTCGAGGAACTCAGTTCGCGCGAGGGCATCCGCTTGCTGCCGGCAGAAGCCGATGACCGTCTGTTGCCGATGCCCGATACCCGCTTCCAGCGCCTGATCCGGCGCGAGCTGGCCGCCGGCCTCGGGCAGCAGACGCGGGTTGCCGCCAGTGTCAACGAAGTCGGCGGCTTCTGGGTCAGTTTCCGCCTGTATGAAGGTGACGAGGACGAATTCTGGCTGGTCCTGCCACGCGAACGCGCCGCCCGCAATTTTGCCGGCCACTGGCTGACCTGGGGACTGCTCGCGCTGGCCCTGGCGCTGATCGTCGCCTGGCTGATCGCCTCGCGCATCAGTCGCCCGCTGCAGGCGATGGCGGAAGCCGCCGCGGCCGTCGGTCGCGGTCTGCGACCGGAGCCGCTGCCGGAAAACGGCGCCGAGGAAATGCGCCGACTGGCCGGCGCCTTCAACGCCATGGCGAGCAGTCTCGATCGTCACGAACGCGACCGCTCGGAAGTCCTCGCCGGCATTTCGCACGACCTGCGCACGCCGCTCACCCGCCTGCGCCTGGAAGCGGAAATGAGCATCGCCGACGAAACGGCCCGCCAGGGCGTCGTCGCTGATATCGAGGAAATGGAAGGGGTCATTTCCCAATTCATGGACTATGCCCGCAGCGAGTCCGGCGAAGCCCCGGCCCTGACCGACCTCGCCGTTCTGCTCACCGATCTGGCCGAACGCCGGATCGCCGCTGGCCAACCGCTGGCAGTCGCCATTTCCTCTCTACCAGCGCAGGAAGTACGGGCAAAGTCGCTAGCCCGCGCCGTGAACAACCTGATCGAGAACGCCACCCGTTATGGCGGCGGCAATATCCGCCTGACGGCGCAGGTCGCCAATGACGAAGTGCATATCGATGTCATCGACAACGGCCCGGGCATTCCGCCGGCCGAAGTCGAGCGCCTGAAGCGGCCGTTCACCCGATTGGAAACGGCCCGCAGCAATGCCGGCGGCACCGGGCTCGGGCTGGCCATCGTCGACCGCGTCGCCCGCCTGCACGACGGTCGCCTCGACCTGCTGGCCAATCCCGGCGGTGGTCTGATCGCCAGGCTGGTACTGCCGATCAGACGGTGAACGCCGGGCTGCCGTCTGCCATGGCAGCCAGCGGAAACTCGGCGATGGTTGCGTAGTCCGATCCGGCAGCGGACAAGCGGGAAGCGACCAGGAGAAAGCGCGTGCATCGCCACAGCGGCAGCGCGGCCGGCGCAAAATCGGCCAGCATGGGCGGCAGGATTGCCGGGGGCAGCTTGCGGATCAGGGTCAGGTGCGGCGTAAATGCCCGCTCGCCGTCCGCCACGACGTGTCCGGCCTCAGCCAGACTACGCTGCAACGCCAGCGCCAAATCATCGAGCGCGGCAGATGGCGCGCAGCCTGCCCAGAGCAGGCGGTTGTGACTCCAGTAGCCGAGGCGATCGATGCTCAGCGGGAATGGCGCCGCCCTCACCTGCCGGGCTGCCGCAATCAGGGCAGCGATTTCTGTGGCCGCCACGTCGCCGATAAAGGCCAACGTCAGGTGCACGGTTTCGCGCCGCGTCGGCCGCCCGCCGTAGCGCCTGGCTGCAGCGCCAGCGATGTCGGCAAGGGTGGCGGCCAGTTCGTCATCCGGCCACAGGGCAAAGAACAGCCGGTGCGTCGAGGCCGCCCGGCCAACCGCTTCAGGCACGGCGTTCGACAAGCACCACCGCCTGCGCCTCGATGGCTTCCTCGCGCCCCAGGTAGCCAAGCTGCTCGTTGGTCTTGCCCTTGATATTGACGCAATCCTCGCCGATACCGAGGTCGGCGGCGACGTTGCTGACCATCGCCGCGGCGTGCGGCGCCAGCTTCGGCCGCTGGGCGATCAGCGTCGCATCGACGTTGATCGGCCGCCAGCCGCGCTCGGCCAGCAAGGCGACGGCGGCGCGCAGCAGGACACGGCTATCGGCGCCGGCATAGCGCGGATCGGTATCGGGAAAGTGGCGGCCGATGTCGCCCAGCGCCACGGCGCCGAGCAGCGCATCGGTAATCGCATGCAGCAGCGCGTCGGCATCGGAGTGACCAAGCAGCCCGGTCGCATGCGGAATGTCGACGCCGCCGAGGATGAGCTTGCGGCCCTCGACCAGCTTGTGCACATCGTAGCCCTGCCCCACCCGGATCGTGAGTCTCTTCGGACTGAAGCCCGAAGCTTCCTCGCCACAAGTTTGGGGGACCTTCGGTCCCGAAATATCGCTTGGCTCGCTCGCCTCCGGCCCGAGGCTCGGGGTCTGCGCTTGCACCGTGGTCATTTGCGTGCCCTCAGGATCATTGCGGCCAGCGCCAGGTCGGCCGGATAGGTGACTTTCAGATTGGTCGCGTCGCCGCGCACCAGTTTCGGTTTCAGGCCCATCGCTTCTACGGCGCCGGCCTCGTCGGTGACTGCCTGACAAGCATCAAGCGCAGCACACAGCAGGCCGTAGCGGAACATCTGCGGCGTCTGCGCCTGCCACAGGCCGTCGCGCGGCTCGGTAACGGCCACCCGCTGTTCACTGTCGGCACGCTTCAGCGTGTCGGCCACCGGCACGGCGAGAATACCGCCGACCGGGTCGCTGGCCAGTTCGTCGAACAGCGCCGCCAGCATGGCCTGGTCAACGCACGGCCTGGCGGCGTCATGCACCAGGATCCAGTCATCGTCGGCGGCGACCATGGCCGCCGCGCGCAGACCGTTGCCGACGCTCTCCGCCCGCGTGGCGCCGCCGCAGGCGACGGTTTCCAGCTTGGCCCCGAGTTCCGACCAGTCATAGCGGTGCCACCAGGGGTCGTCCGGCGCCAGCACCACCCACACCCGCTCGATGTCGGGACAGGCGACCAGGGCGGCCAAGGTATGGAAGATCAGCGGCCGGCCGAGCAGGTCAAGATACTGTTTCGGCTTCTCGGCACCGAAGCGGGAACCGCTGCCGGCAGCGGGAACGATTGCGAAATGGCGTGGCATGGCTTAATTTTAGCGAAGAACAAGGAGAAGAGAGGAAAGGCATGAGTTTCGTCGTCCCCGAACTGGCCGTGCCGGTTGAAGCTTTTGCCACGGCGCTGGGCATCGGCCTGTTGATCGGCATGGAGCGCGAGCGGCGCCCGGACTCGGCCGCCGGCCTGCGCACCTTCTCGCTGGTCTCCATGCTCGGCTGCCTGTTTGCCATGCTCGGTGAGAGAAGCGGCGCCCCCTGGCTGCTCGCCGTCGGCCTGGTGGTCATCGCCGCCTCGATGGTCGCCTCCAACTTTTCCTCGCAGCAGGAAGAGCAGTACCGCGGCTTCACCTCGGAGGCGGCGATTATCATCACCTACGGTCTGGGCGCGGCAGTGTGGATGGGTTTCGCGACGCTGGCGGTTATGCTGGCCATCACGACGACCGTGCTGCTCTACTTCAAGGCCGAACTGAAGCAGTTCAGTGAAAAAACGACGCCCAAGGATCTCAATTCCATCCTGCAGTTCGCCGTGCTCTCGCTGGTCATCCTGCCCATCCTGCCGAACGAGAGCTTCGGCCCCTACGATGCGATCAACCCGCGCCAGGTGTGGTGGATGGTGGTGCTGATATCCGGCCTGGCGCTGGCCGGCTACCTCGCCCTGCGTGTCATCGGCGCTCGCCACGGCGCCGCGCTGCTCGGCATTTTCGGCGGCCTCGCCTCGTCGACTGCGACGACCATGATGTTCTCCCGCCATGCCGCCGAGCACGCCCATCTGGTGCGCATGTCGGCGATCGTCATCCTCATCGCCAACGTCATGGTCATGGTCCGCCTCGGCGTCATCGCCGGCATCGTCGCCCCCGGACTGATCGGCCCGATCGCCATTGTCTTCGCCTGCGGCATCGTCCCCGGCGTGGTCATGGCGCTGTATGGCTGGAAGACGCTTAGCGCCGCTGGCGACCTGCCGATGCCCGATGTCAAGAATCCGACCGAACTGAAGACGGCCATTTCCTTCGGCCTGCTCTACGCCATCGTCCTGCTCGCTGCCGCCTGGCTGCAGGACATCGCCGGCAGCAGCGGCCTCTTCATCGTTGCCCTGGTTTCCGGCCTGACCGATGCCGACGCCAGCGTGCTGTCCACGCTGCGCATGTTCAATCTCGAGCGCGTGCTCTACGCCGACGCCGTGGTCGCCGTCGCCATCGCTCTGCTCGCCAACCTGATCTTCAAGATCGGGCTGGTGATCAGCATCGGCGGCAGCAATCTGGCCCGTCACGCGCTGCCCGGCCTGCTCGCCATCGGTTCCGGCCTCGCTTTCGGTCTCCTGCTGGTGTGATGCCATGAGCACCCTCGACACCCGTCCGCCAGCCGTCGCCGGCATGTTCTATCCCAGCGCCGCCGCGACCCTCCGGGCCACCGTCGACGAACTGCTGGCCAATGCCCCGGCCGTAACCATGGCACAGCCGAAGGCGATCATCGCGCCACATGCCGGCTACATCTATTCCGGACCGACCGCCGCCCGCATCTATGCCGCGCTGGCGCCGTGGCGTGGCAGCATACGCCGCGTCGTGCTGCTCGGCCCGACGCACCGCCTGGCCGTCCGTGGCCTCGCCCTGCCATCCGTCCGAGCCTTTGCCACACCGCTCGGCGCAATTCCACTGGATACGGCGGCCATGGCCCAGCTCGACGAGCTGCCGCAGATCGGCCGCAACGACGCGGCCCATGCCCTCGAACATTCGCTGGAGGTGCACCTGCCCTTCCTCCAGCGCGCGCTCGACACGTTCACACTGATCCCGCTGGCCGTCGGCAACGCCGAGCCGGAAGCCGTCGCCGAAGTGCTTGATCAGCTGTGGGGCGGCGATGAGACGCTGCTGGTCATCAGCTCCGACCTGTCACATTTCCTGCCCTACGCTACCGCGCAGCAGGTCGACAGCAACACCTGCCAGCACATTCTCGCCCTCGATACCCACATCCACCCCGAACAAGCCTGCGGCGCCTATCCGATCAACGGCCTGCTGCTGGCTGCCCAGCGGCGTGGCCTGCAGGCGCAGTTGATCGACCTGTGCAATTCCGGCGACACCGCCGGCGATCGCGAGCGCGTCGTCGGTTATGCCGCTTTCGCCTTCACCCGACCGACCATGGATGAAATCG
The DNA here is from genome assembly GCA_002840765.1 of Betaproteobacteria bacterium HGW-Betaproteobacteria-7. Classification (GTDB taxonomy): domain Bacteria; phylum Pseudomonadota; class Gammaproteobacteria; order Burkholderiales; family Rhodocyclaceae; genus Azonexus. Next base: position 55,386 of record PHCE01000003.1, on the reverse strand, counting down.
GCACCAGCCTGCTGCGACTCGCCCGCAACGCCATCGGCGAACGCTTCGGCCTGCCGCCGCAGCCCGTAGTTGAAAGCCCGAAATTGCAGGACAAGGCAGCCACCTTCGTCACCCTGACCCAGCACGGCGTCTTGCGCGGCTGCATCGGCAGCCTGGAAGCCTGGCGGCCACTGGCCGAGGACGTGTGCGCCAATGCCCTGGCCGCCGCCTTCTGCGACCCGCGCTTCCCGCCGTTGACCGCCGACGAACTGCCGCGCACGCGCCTCGAAATCTCCCTGCTGACTCCGGCGCAAGTCATCGACTGCCGCGACGAGGCCGATGCCCTGGCCCAGCTGCGACCGCACATCGACGGCGTCATCTTCAGCGCCGGCCGCCACCGTGCCACCTTCCTGCCGCAGGTCTGGGAACAGTTGCCTGAACCCGCCGCCTTCCTCGCCCAGCTCAAGCGCAAGGCCGGCCTGGGCGCCGACTACTGGAGCCCCGAGGCACGACTGGCGCGCTACACGGTCAAAAAGTGGCAGGAGGTAGCGCCATGAACGTTCCCGAATCGGATTACCCCGGCCGCTGGTGGCATGCGCTGGACGATGGCCGCATCCAGTGCGATCTCTGTCCGCGCGATTGCCAACTGCACGAAGGCCAGCGCGGCGCCTGCTTCGTTCGGCGCATGGTTGATGGCCAGATGGTGCTGACTACTTACGGCCGCTCTTCCGGCTTCTGCATCGACCCGATCGAAAAAAAGCCGCTCAATCATTTTTACCCCGGCAGCAGCATCCTTTCCTTCGGCACCGCCGGCTGCAACCTGGCCTGTCGCTTTTGCCAGAACTGGGATATTTCCAAGTCGAAGGACATGGACAGCCTGATGGACAGCGCCGGCCCGCAAGCCATCGCCGCCGCCGCCAGGCGCCACGGCGCCGATGCCGTGGCCTACACCTACAACGACCCGGTGGTCTTCGCCGAATACGCCATCGACACCGCCGTAGCCTGCCGCGAGCAGGGCATCCGCAATGTCGCCGTCACTGCCGCCTACATCCACCGCGCCCCGGCCCGCGAGTTCTTCGCCGTGATGGACGCCACCAACGTCGATCTCAAGGCCTTCACCGAGCATTTTTACAAGAAGCTGTGCGTCGCCAAGCTGGCGCCGGTGCTCGACATGCTCGCCTGGATCCGCCACGAGACCGACTGCTGGCTGGAGATCACCACGCTGCTGATTCCCGGGCACAACGACAGCCCGGCGGAACTTGGCGAGCTGGCCGCCTGGGTGGTTCGCGAACTGGGGCCGGATGTGCCCCTGCACTTCACCGCCTTCCACCCCGACTGGAAGATGAGCGAGTTGCCGCCGACGCCGCCGGCAACCCTGACCCTGGCCCGGCGCATCGCCCGCGACGCCGGTCTGCATCACGTGTACACCGGCAACGTGCACGACGCGGAAGGCGGCACCACTTTCTGCACCCGCTGTCAGGCGCCGCTGATCGTCCGCGACTGGTACGAGATCCGCCGCTACGACCTGACTCCCGAAGGCTGCTGCCCGCATTGCCATACTCCGCTGGCTGGCCACTTCGCTCGCCAACTCGGCCACGACGGCAAGGCCTTCGGCGCCCGCCGCATCCCCGTACGCCTCGCCTCATGAATCGATATTTCTCGCTGAGCACGCCCCACGGCTCCCTGCACGGCCACCTCGAACGGCCGGATCACCCCCGCGGCCTGGTGCTCGTCGCCAGCGTTCATAACGCCCTGGCCGACAGTGTCATCGCCGCCAACCTCGCCGCCCGCAACTATGCAATTCTGCGCATGGAGTTGCTGACCGCCCAGGAAACCCATTTCGTCGATGCCGCGCAAAATGTGCCGCGCCTCAGCCAGCGTCTGCTCGACATCCTTGATCTGATCCGCGAGGACGGCGACACCCTGGATCTGCCCCTGGCCATCTTCGCCACCGGCGAGGTGACGCCGGCGGCCATCCGTGTCGCCGCCCGGCGCGACCTGCAGGTGCGCGCCCTGGCCTGCCACGGCGGCCTGATCGACCGGGCCGGGCTGGAAGCGCTGCAACTAATGAGCGCCCCGCTGCTGATGCTGTTCGATGCCGCTGAGGTGGTGGAAAAGGCGGCCTACCAGCGTGCCCGGACGCATCTCAAGGCCCTCAGCGAGGAGCGGATACTCGCTATCGGCGAGGACGCCTCGCTGCACGTCGCCGCCTGGCTGTGCATGCATCTGCGCGGCGACACCGGCGGCTAGGCGGCATTCCGCGAAGCGGGCCTATAATGCGCAACGCATGTTCCGCAAGTTCCGCATCCTCTTCCTGCTCATCGTCCTGGCCACTGTCGGTCTCACCGCCTGGCGCTCCCAGGCACGCCTGACTGCCTGGGAACACAGCATCCACGTCGCCCTCTACCCGATCGCCGCCGACGATTCGCCGACCACCGCCCACTACGTCGGCCAACTCGACGCCGATAGCGTCGCCGAGATCGGCCAGTGGATCGAGGGCGAAAGTCGTCGCTACGGGAAAAACGTGCTGCAACCGGTCGTCGTTCGCATCGCCCCGCCGCTGGCCAGCCGTCCGCCGCTGCCGCCGGCGCGCCCGGGCGCCTTTGACGCCATCCTCTGGAGCCTGCAGTTGCGCTGGTGGGCGGCCCGCCACGACACCATCAGCGGACCGAAGCCGCAGATCCGCCTGTTCGTGCTCTACCACGACCCCGAACGTACGCCGGCGCTGCCGCATTCGACTGGCCTCAGCAAAGGCCAGCTCGGCCTGATCCACGCCTTCGCCAGCCGCCCGCAGCATCGCCAGAATGCCGTGATCATCGCCCACGAATTGCTGCACGTCTTTGGCGCCAGCGACAAGTACGACCCGGCCAGTGGGCAACCAATCCACCCGCAGGGCTACGCCGAGCCGACGCGCTCGCCACTGTTGCCGCAGGAGATGGCCGAGATCATGGGCGGCCGAATCCCGCTCGCGGCGGAGCGCAGCGAGATTCCGGACGGTCTGGCAGAGACCCTGATCGGGCCGGATAGCGCCCGCGAAATCGGCCTGCTCGGACGTTAGCCAGAGAGCCGGGTGCCCAACCGGCATTTTTTTCGACCGGCACGAACTTGTTGCCAGCGCCTCGATCAAACGTACGTCAGACGATGACGCGCACGCCGACCCGGGAATGCCTTCCCTCCCGCGCAGAAGCCAGACACCGCTGGCAACGATATCCCGATACTGCCTGTCGGCCGGAAACGCCCGGCCGCGTTCTGCGCGGAGGCCACCATGATCAACTGGTTTACCAAGCTGCCCGGCTTCCAGCGGACGCCAGCCGGGCGTGAGCGTACTGTCCTGCGCCTGCTGCCCCGCGTGCTGCTGCTGGGCACCCTGGCGCTCGGCCTGCCGTCGCTGTTCGCCCGGCTGTATGCCTTTCTGGCGCCGGAACTGGCGAGTGCGACACTGATCCTCACCGTCGACATCTACGGCATCAGCCTCGTCTTCCTGCACTGGACGCTGCTGATGATGGTCGGCATCGCCGCCTTCATCGTCATGGTGATGAAAGGCCCGGCCTACGTGGCCGACGCCTATCCGCTGAACGAAAGCGACGAGCCTGACGACGGCGACAGACGGACGCGCTAATCCGCGTCCGCTCCGTCAGTTCACACCGACATACCCATCGGCTGGCAGTTGTCGGCAGAGCCGACGAGGCGTTCGATGATCGCCTTGACCCGCCCCATCGCCTCCTGCAGTACGTGTTCGAGGCTTTCGAAATGGATGCCGTTGGCGCTGCTGCCGCGACCGGCGGCGTGGTTGGCGATGACATTGATCGCCGCGTAAGGCAAACCAAGTTCGCGGGCGAGCACGGCTTCCGGCATGCCGGTCATGCCGACCAGGTCGGCACCGTCGCGTTCGAAGCGATTGATCTCGGCGGCGCTTTCCAGGCGCGGCCCCTGGGTGGCGGCATAGACGCCGCCAACCTTGATGTCGATGCCAAGCGCGCCCGCCGCCTCGACAATGCGGCGACACAAATTGGCATCGTAAGGCTCGGTAAAGTCGACGTGGGTGACGGGGGTGCCATTGCCTTCGAAATAAGTGGACTTGCGGCCCCAGGTGTAGTCGATGATCTGATTCGGCACGACGATCTCGCCCGGCTGCAGGTCACTGCGGATGCCGCCGACGGAAGCGACGGAAATGATGCCGGTGGCCTTGTGATGATGCAGCGCCCACAGGTTGGCGCGGTAATTGACCATGTGCGGCGCGATGGTGTGGCCATAGCCGTGGCGCGGCAGGAACATCGCCGGCTGGCCGGCGATCTGGCCGAAGACGACGGCGCCGGAAGGCTCGCCATAAGGGGTGCGGACGACCTCGCGGTGCGAGACGTCGAGACTGGACAGCGTGGTCAGACCGCTGCCGCCGATGATTGCCAGCATTTCAGTTTTTCCTTTCGGCCAGTAGCGAGGCCAACGTGGGTACGGCGCCCTTGAGCGCCGGATGGGATTTGCGAATCTGCAGCAGATCGGCTGCAGTGTCTTCCAGCTTGCGGTAGAGCGCGTTGCGCCGCTCGGCCGTGAACGGCAACTCGCGCAGGGTCTTGCCGAGATGGTAGCCGACCAGGGTATCGCGCCCAATATCCTTGGCCTGCCAGGGAATTACCGTACGGTCGACGAGGTGCAGGGCGCGCACCGTCGGCAGCCCGGCGGCCAGTTCAGCGACCAGCCGGTGCAGCTTCTCGCGGTAGGCGATGACACCCTGGCCGGCGTCGCTGGCCCGCGCCCCGATGGTCTCGGCCGGCGCCCCCATCAGCCAGCAGACGACGGTGTCCGGGGCAAAGTCTTCGATCTGCTGCCGTTGTTCATCGGTCAGCCCGGCCAGATCGGCGGCCAGCAGGCTGACCGCCCGCCCGGCAACGCGGGTCTGCGTCGCTGCCAGGCACTCCGCCAGGGAATCGATAGCCAGCACCGTCAGCCCGCGGGCCGCCAGCGCCTGCGTCGAGAAGCCGACACCGCAACCGATTTCCAGCACGCGCCGGCCCGGCACCAGGCCAGCCATCCATTCATAGTCACCACGTTTGACGTAGCGCTCGCCCTCGCCTTCCCAGTAGCCGATAAATTCGGCAACGGTGGCACCGCTCATCAATCGTCCTTCATGGCGTAGATGGCCGGCAGGTTGCGCCAGGCGCCATCGACGTCCATGCCGAAGCCGAAGACGAAGCGGTCGGGCACCGGCAGGCCGACGAAATCGGCGGCGATCGGCTTGGCCTTGCCATTCTGCTTGTCGGTAAACACCGCCAGCAGCACCTCGGCGGCGCCGAGGCGGGTCAGGCTTTCCTTGACGGCAGCCAGCGTCACGCCCTCGTCGAGGATGTCATCGATGACCAGCACGGATCGCCCCTTGACCGAGGTCCACGGGGCCATGCGCCAGGAAATCTTGCCGCCCTGCGTTTCCGGCCCGTAGCGGGTGGCGTGCAGGTAGTCGAAATCGAGCGGGAACTGAAGCTTCGGCAAGAGCTGCCCGCAGAAAATGACGCCACCGGTCATCACGCAGAGGACCAGCGGATTCTTGTCGGCCAGACGCTCGCAGATGCGGCCGGCGACTTCGGCCAGCGCCGCCTGGACGGCGGACTCGGTGTGGATCAGATCGGCGTTGGCCAGCAGCTCTCGGGCTTTTTGCGGCTCCATTCAGTTTGTCTCCAGGTTTTTCAGGTAAGCAGTGAATTCGGGTCCGACTTCCGGGTGACGCTGGCCGAAGACGACCATCGCCTGCAGGTAGCCGAGCTTGGAACCGCAGTCGTAGCGAGTCCCGGTGTAACGATAGGCGAGCACCTGCTCTTCCGAGAGCAGCGAGGCGATGCCGTCGGTCAGCTGAATCTCGCCGCCGGAACCCGGCTTGATCGTTTCCAGGTGATGGAAGATGCGCGGCGTCAGGATGTAGCGGCCGACCACGGCCAGCGTCGACGGCGCATCCTCGGGCTTCGGCTTCTCGACGATGGCACTGATCTGTTCGATCCGCTCGGCTACCGGCCGGGCATCGACAATGCCGTAGCTTCTGGTTTCGGCGCGCGGTACGTCCTGCACACCAAGCACCGAGCAGCGGTAGTAGTCATAGGTATCGGTCATCTGCTTCATCACTGCCGGCTGGCCATCGAGCAGGTCGTCGGCGAGAATCACGGCGAACGGCTCGTCGCCGATCACCGGCTTGGCGCAGAGCACCGCATGGCCAAGGCCAAGGGCTTCGGCCTGGCGGATATAGATGCAGTTGATGCTCTTCGGAATCATGTTGCGGACGAAATCGAGCAGTTCGTCCTTGCCACGCGCTGCCAGTTCGGACTCCAGTTCGTAAGCCTTGTCGAAATGATCTTCGATGGCTCGCTTGGAGCGGCCGGTGACGAACACCATGTCGGTGATCCCGGCCTCGACTGCCTCCTCGACCGCGTACTGAATCAGCGGCTTGTCGACGATGGGCAACATTTCCTTGGGGCTGGCCTTGGTCGCCGGAAGGAAACGGGTGCCCATGCCGGCCACAGGGAAAACTGCTTTTCGGACTTGTTTCATTGTTCAACTCCCTTTTCAAGCATTGCGAGCAATTCTGCCTCATCAATCACCGGAACACCCAGCTCCAGTGCCTTTTCCAGCTTCGAACCAGCTTCCTCTCCGGCCACCACGTAGTCTGTCTTCTTGGACACCGAACCGACGACCTTGCCGCCGGCGGCCTCGATCATGTCCTTCGCTGCGTCGCGCTTCAGCGTCGGCAGCGTGCCGGTCAAGACGAAGGTCTTGCTGGCCAGCGACGGGGCCGGATTCGTAGCGGCCGTAGGCTGTGCTGGCAGCGCCGCCAGCAGTTCGTCCCGACGTCGCGCCACAGCGGCCAGCAAACCGCGCTTACCTGATTGTTGCAGCCAGTCAGTCAGGGCATCGATCAACTCACCGGGGATGCCGGCTGCCGACAGCGCGGCGGCGTTGATGCCTTCAGCCGCCAACGCAGCACCATCGACGACGGCCGCCAGTTGTCGGGCGCGCAGCGGCGTCAGGCGGGGCACGCCGAGCACACCGTACAGTTCGGCCCAGCTCAGACGCTCGGCCAGCGCCGGATGCGGCGCGTGCTCGTCGGCCGCTGCCACGCCCTCGGCGAGCAGCGCATCGACCGCGGCGACATTGCGCTCCTCGGAGAAGAAATCGGCGATCGCTGCCGCCACCGTCGCGCCGATATCGGGCAGCACGGCCAGCAGCGGTACCGGTGCGCGACGAACGCGTTCGATGCTGCCCAGCCAGTCGGCCAGCGTCTTTGCCGTCGTCTCGCCGACATGGCGGATGCCGAGCGCGAACAGCAAGCGGGCGAGTTTCGGCGACTTGCTGGCCGCGATCCCGGCGAGCAGGTTCTCCGCCCAGCGGGTCGTCACCTGGCCGGACTTGGCCGTTTCCGGTACCGTGCCGTGAGTCACCCCAAGCTGCGGCTTGGGGCTTCCTCGCCACGAATTTGGCGCGCCTTCGGCGCCAAGTTGGCCTGTCTCGCTCACCCCGCCATTCATGGCGGGGCTTGCGCTCGACCCGTGGTCGCGCTCGTCGGCACGCCGCTTCATTTCCAGCAGGTCGTCCAAGGTCAGCCGGTAGAGATCGGCGACGCCATGGATGTAGTCGAATTCGACCAGGCGTTCAACGTAGCGCTCGCCAAGTCCCTCGATGTCCATCATCCGCCGGCCGGCGAAATGCAGGATGGCCTGGATGCGCTGGGCACGGCAGGAAAAGCCGCCGGAACAGCGGGTCACTGCCTCGCCCGGCTCGCGCACGACATGGGCGCCGCAGACCGGACAGGCATCGGGCATGACGAAGGGACGCGCGTCGACCGGACGGCGCTCGGCGACAACGCCGACCACTTCCGGGATAACATCGCCGGCGCGGCGCACGATCACCGTGTCGCCGACACACAGTCCACCTTTGCGCTCGACCTCGTCGGCATTGTGCAGGGTCGCATTGGTCACCGTGACGCCGCCGACGAAGATCGGCTGTAGCCGGGCCACTGGCGTCAGCGCACCAGTGCGGCCAACCTGGATGTCGATCGCCTCGACCACGGTCAGCGCCTCCTGCGGCGGATATTTGTGGGCGACGGCCCAGCGCGGCTCGCGCGAACGGAAGCCGAGGCGACGCTGCAGTTCCAGGCTGTTGACCTTGTATACGACGCCATCGATATCGAAGGGCAGGCTGTCGCGCAAGCCGGCAATTTGCCGGTGAAAGCCGGCCAGCGCTTCGCCCCCGAGCAAGACGGCGCGATGCTCGCAGACCGGCAAGCCAAAGGTGGCCAGCGCATCGAGCACGCCAGCGTGGGTGGCCGGCATCGCCCAACCGTCGACCGCGCCGAGACCGTAGGCAAAGAAGCACAATGGCCGGCTCGCCGCCACTGCCGGATCGAGCTGACGGATGCTACCGGCCGCCGCGTTACGCGGATTGACCAGTGTCTTGTCGCCGCGCGCGGCGGCTGCCGCGTTGTAGCGTTCGAGGTCATCGCGCCGCATGAACACTTCGCCGCGCACTTCCAGCAACGCTGGGGCCTCGCCGCGCAGGCGCAGCGGAATCTGCCGCAGCGTGCGCAGGTTCTGCGTGACGTCCTCGCCAGTCGCGCCGTCACCGCGCGTCGCCCCGCGCACCAGCACGCCGTGCTCGTAGCGCAGGCTGATCGCCAGCCCGTCGAATTTCAGTTCGGCGGCGTATTCGATGAGCGGTGCCGTTGCGGGCAGTTCCAGCTCGCGGCGCAGGCGCGCGTCGAAATTCAGCGCGCCGCTCGACTCGGTGTCGGTCTCGGTCTGGATCGACAGCATCGGCAGAGCGTGGCGGACGGGCGCGAATTGCGCCAGCGGCCGGCCGCCGACGCGACCGGTCGGCGAATCGGCACTCGCCAATTCCGGCTGCTCTGCCTCCAGTTCCTGCAGTTCGCGGAACAGCCGGTCGTACTCGGCATCCGGCAGGCTCGGATTGTCGAGGACGTAGTAGGCGTGGTTGTGGCGTTCCAGCTCAGCGCGCAGCCAGGCCGCGCGCTCGCTTGCTGCTGCCGGCACCACCATCAGGAAAACAGTCGCTGCGCCTGGGCCGAACCGGCCGGCAGTCCAAAGCTGGCCATGGTCGCCTGCGGCTTGCCGATGAACTCGCGGCGGATGTGCTCGAGCTGGCTGTCGCTGAGCGGCTGGCGGTTGTCGTCGACCAGCAGGCCCTGCAGGGTCTCGGCAAATCGGCGAGCCAGTTCGGTCATCTGCATGAAGACGCGCTCGCCATGATCGACGCGCGGCACATCGAGGACGAAGGTCAGGCCGTGCGTCGTCAGATTGCGCAGCGTATCGGCAGAGAACTGCGTACTTTCGTAATTCTGCAGGCAGAACTGCGGCCGCCCGGCCTCGTCGTAACGGGTAAACGCACCATCGATGCCGAGAACCATACCCGCGGCCTCGGCCAGCGCCCGAATCTTGGTGCCGGGAAAGGGCGCGCTGCGGCTAACCAGATTGACGCCGATTTCCAGATCGACGGCGGCGCAGAAGCGGTCGATCTCGGCAGCCTGGTCGAGCACTCGCGACGGCGGCATGTCGGCCACCGCCATCAGCTCATCGGCCAGGGCCTGAATGGCGCCGATGAATATCGCCAGGTCGCCTTCACTGACTGGACCGAGACGGTTGACCAGTTGCAGGCCGATTCGCAGTCGGCGCACCGGCAGCTCGCTGTCCGAGCGCAGACGCTCCCATTCGCGCTGGCGTTCATTGAAGCCGACCCAGTGCACCGGCTTGCTCAGGCGCTGCAGCACATCGCGCTGCGAATGCAGAATCTGGGCGGCGGCAACCGGCTCGACCAGTTCCATGGCGACGACGAATTCCAGACGCGGATCGAGCAGTTCCCCCGGTACGGCGCCGGCGACGACTTCCGGTAGCTCCTCGGCTGGCGCAATGGCAGGCGCCACGACAGCAGGCGCGACAACTGCCGGTGCCACGGTCGGCGGCGCTGCCCGTTGAGCAATAATCGGCGCGGCGGGCCGGGGTTCCTCAAGGACCACCGACACGACATTGTCAGCTGGTGCGGCAAACGGCGAGGGATCAAACGCCGGTTCGCCAGCCGATGCTTCGGCCGAGGACGGATCGGCAAACATCGGTTCGAGCCGCTCGTCGAATGCCGGAGCGGCCTCGGGCCGCAGTTCCGGTTCATTGCGCTCGATGGGGGCGGGCTTGGCGCCAGCGCCCAGTAGCACATCCTCGTGATGCGGTTTGAGCACCTTTTCCGCCAGCTTGCGGTGGCGATGCTCCTGCCACTTGTTGTAGGCGAACACCCCGACTACTGCCGCGGCACCCAGGCCGATCAATCCCATCTGCAGTTCGGTCATTTATGCCGCATCCCTCATCTTCAAGGCTTCCTCGATATCTACTTCAACGACGCGCGAAACGCCTGATTCCTGCATGGTGACGCCGACCAGCTGCTCGGCCATTTCCATCGCGATTTTATTATGGGAAATAAATAAGAACTGTGTGGCACCCGACATTTTCTTGACCATGCCGCAGAAGCGCTCGGTATTGGTGTCATCAAGCGGTGCGTCGACCTCGTCAAGCAGGCAGAACGGCGCCGGATTCAACTGGAACATCGAGAACACCAGCGCAATGGCAGTCAGCGCCTTCTCGCCACCTGAAAGCAGGTGGATGGTCGAATTCTTCTTGCCCGGCGGCTGGGCGATGACCTGCACGCCAGCGTCGAGAATTTCCTCACCAGTCATCACCAGTTCGGCGCGCCCGCCGCCAAATAGTTCCGGGAACAGTTGCCCGAAATGGCCATTGACCGTGTCGAAAGTGCTCTTCAGCAGCTCGCGCGTTTCGCGGTCGATGCGACGGATGGCGTTTTCCAGCGTTTCCATCGCCTCGTTCAGGTCGGCCGCCTGCATGTCGAGATAACCCTTGCGCTCTGTCGCCGTCTCCAACTCCTGCAGCGCCGCCAGGTTGACCGCACCGAGCTCGGCGATGGCGTTGCCGAGGCGGGTGATTTCACCCTGCAGGCCTGCCGGGCGGGCAGCGCCGAGATCGCCTTCGAGCGCGGCCTCGTCAGCCCCCGCTTCGAGCAGCTGCATCGCGAACTGCTCGGCATTCAGCGCCGCCGCCTGCTCCTTGAGCTTCAGCTCGCCGATGCGCACGCGCAGCGGCTCCAGTCCCTGCTCGATCTTCAGCCGCTGCTCTTCCAGGCCGCGCAGCGCATTAGTCGCCGCTTCCAGCGCATCGCGCTTGCCGGCCAGCACCTTTTCGGCCGTCTGCCGGGCGTCGAGCGCCAGCTGCAGCTGCTCTTCCATGACATCGGCCGGCGCCGCCTCGACCTGTTCGGCGCAAGCCGCCCGATCGCGTTCGATGCGCGTCAGTTCGCGCTGCGCCAGCGCCTGCTGGGCGAAGATGTCCTGCAACTTGCCGTCGGCCTCGCGGGCCGAGAACTGTGCCTCACGCAGGGCGCGATCAAAGTCGGCGTTCTTCTCGCGCTCGGCGCGCACGGCCCGCTCGCATTCGTCGAGCCGCGATTGCGCTCCGGACACCAGCACGCGAATTCGGCCCAAACCGTCGCGGATTTCCTCGATGCGCTCGTCAGCTGACATCTCGCGCTCGCGCTCACCCTCTTCTTCCTCGGCCAGTTCGGCCATTTGCTCGGCGACGCGCTCCTTCTGCTCGTTGTAGCGGGCCAGCGCCTGCGAAAGTTTGAGCACATCCAGCTGCACCTGATGCACGCGCTGCTGGCGGTCGGTGACGTACTGGCGGGTTTCGTCGATTTCTTCCTGCTTGTCGGCGAACTGCTCGTCGTACATCGCCTGCTGCTCGCGCAGGCTCTCGCCGCGCTCCTCGGCCATGGCGATGCCATCGGCCAGCGCCTCGATCTCGCGCTGACGTTCGAGCAGGCCGTGCTCGCCCTGGTCCGGCGCGAAGAAGGTGACGCTGTTGCGCGTCAGCAGGTCGCCGCCGCGGGTGACGAGGACGCTGCCGGGCGCCAGTTCGCCGCGCTGGGCCAGGCCATCGGCCAGGGTTTCGGCGGTAGCGATGGAACCCAGCCAGTCGGTCAGCACGGCGCGAATCGCCGGGTCGTCGCTGCGCACGCGGGTGGCCAGCGAGTTGGCCAGCGCCTCTCCAGTCTCAACGCCGCTGCCCAGCATCACCGACAGCCGCGCTTCCGGCCGGTCATGCAGCCAGGCATCGAGCTGCGCCGGATCGTCACCAGCGATGGCTGACAGGCGCTCGCGCAGCACCGCTTCGACCGCCTCTTCCCAGCCGCTCTCGACGTGGATCTTCTGCCACAGCGGCGGCGCATTTTCCAGGCCATGGCGGCGCAGCCATTCCGGCAGCTTGCCGGCCGCCTGCGTCTTCGCCTGCATCTGTTCCAGCGCCGCCCGGCGGGCCTGACCGGCGGCCAGTTCGCGCTCCAGCCGTTGCAATTCGCCCTGTACTTCCTTGCGCTTCGCCTCCAGTTGCGGCAATTCCTGCTGCAATTGCTGCAGATGATCCTGGTCACCGGCCAGTTCCTCGCGCAGCAGTTCGAGCTCTTCTTCCTTTTCGGCCAGCGCCAGCTCATCCGGCGCCTCGCCAAAGGTCTCGTCGCGCAGCCGTTCGCGGCGCTGGATGATGGCCTGCAGCGCCCTCTGGGCATGCGCTTTGTGGGTCAGCTCGACTTCCAGCTTCTGCTCGCCGTTGGTCGTCCGCGTCTTCAGGCGCTGCAGTTCGTCCAGCGCCTGGGCGTGGTCTTCCTCAACCTGCGGGGCGATGTCCATCTGCAGATGCAGGCGCTCTTCGGCTTCCTCGACGCGCAGCCGGGTGATCTCCTGCAGCTCTTCCCACTTCTGGCGGTCCTCGGCCAGCTTTTCCGCCGTCTGCGTCCAGTGCTTCAGCTCGTCTTCCAGCTGCACCAGGCGCGCTTCCAGCTGGCTACGCGATTCGCGGCGATGGCGGATTTCCGCTTCCAGCCGTGCGACTTCGGCATTGGCCGCGTACATCTCGCTCTGCGCCTGGTGCAGGGCGTCGCCAGCGGCGAAATGCGCCTCGCGGGTTTCTTCGGCGCGCGCTTCGGTCTCGCGCAGGGCGGCGTTCTCGCCTTCCAGGTCGGTCGTCGCCCGTTCGATGTCAAGCGCCAGGCGCTGGCGCTCGCCTTCCGCTTCACGCTTCTTCAGCAGCCAGAGCAGCTGCTGGCGCTGCACCAGCTGTTCGTTCAGGGCGTGATAACGCCGCGCCACCTCGGCCTGCGATTCCAGGCGCTCCATCTGGTGGCCGAGTTCCTGGCGGATGTCCTCGACGCGCAACAGGTTCTCGCGGGTGTCTTCCAGACGCCCCTGCGTTTCCTTGCGCCGCTCCTTGTAGCGGGTGACGCCGGCTGCCTCTTCGAGGAAGACACGGAGGTCGTCCGGCTTGGCCTCGATGATGCGCGAGATCATGCCCTGGCCGATGATGGCGTAGGCGCGCGGCCCGAGACCGGTGCCGAGGAACAGGTCGGTGATGTCCTTGCGTCGGACTTTCAGATTGTTGATGAAGTAGTCCGACTGCCCCTGCCGGGTCAGCGTCCGTTTGACCGACAACTCAGTGTACTGCGACCACTGGCCGAGCGCCCGACCGAGCAGGTTCTCGAAGATAAGCTCGACCGAGGCGCGCGACACCGGCTTGCGGTTAGTCGAGCCATTGAAGATGACGTCCATCATCGACTCGCCGCGCAGCTCGGACGCCTTCGACTCGCCCAGCACCCAGCGCACGGCGTCCATGATGTTGGACTTGCCGCAGCCATTCGGGCCGACGACGCCGACCAGTTGCCCAGGCAGGGAAACGGCGGTCGGATCGACGAAGGACTTGAAGCCGGCGAGTTTGAGTTTGGTCAGGCGCATGCGCGGTTCCGGCGGGGTGGAAGCCCCCGCCACGTTGGGGGCCGTATGATAGCATCGACCGCCTCGACAGCCTTCCCGGTGCGCCGCCCATGAATCCGGATGACATCTTTCTCGCCCGAGCCATCGAATTGGCCCGCCAGGGCAGCCAGCTAGGGGAAGGCGGACCGTTCGGCGCCGTCATCGTGCACGACGGCAAGATCATCGGCGAAGGCTGGAACCGCGTCGTCGGCAGCAAGGACCCCACCGCCCACGCCGAAATCGCCGCCATCCGCATAGCCTGCGCCACCCTCGGCCAGTTCCACCTGAGCGGCTGCACGCTGTACGCCTCCAGCGAACCCTGCCCGATGTGCCTGTCGGCCGCCTACTGGGCGCGCATCGGCCGCATCGTCTTCGCCAACAGCCGCGCCGAAGCGGCCGCCATCGGCTTCTGCGACGACGAGTTGTATGACGAATTGAACCGCGGCATTGCCGAACGCCGCATCAACATGGAACATCGGCCATTGCCCGGGGCGCTGGAACCGATGTGCGAGTGGGCGGAGAACCCGCTGCACACACCCTATTGAAGCCAGCGCGCCAGCGTGGTCGCAACTCGCCATGGCGCATCCGGCCATTTGCGGCAAGACCGCGCCCGCTTGCGTTTTCAGCGATAATCTCGCCTTTCACCCACCGACTCTGCCAGCCGTGAATCCGCATCTCGCCCAACTCCAGCCCTACCCGTTCGAAAAGCTGCGCGCCCTGTTCGCCGGGGTGACGCCGAATCCGCAACTCAAGGAAATCAAGCTCTCCATCGGCGAGCCGCAGCATGCAACGCCGGCTTTCATCATGGAGGCGTTGGCTGGCGGCCTGAAGGGGCTGGCCAACTATCCGACAACGCAGGGCGTGCCGGCTCTGCGTAATGCGATCGCCACCTGGTGTGGCCGGCGCTACGGACTGGAGCTGAATCCGGAAACCGAGATCCTGCCGGTCAATGGTTCGCGCGAGGCGCTGTTCTCCTTTGCCCAGACGGTGATCGACCCGAGCAAGGGCACGCCCATCGTCGTCAGCCCCAACCCGTTCTACCAGATCTATGAAGGCGCGGCCTACCTGTCGGGCGCCGAGCCGCGCTTCCTGAACAATCTGCCCGAAAACGGTTTCGCCTTCGACTACGGTCAGTTGTCCGAGGCCGAGTGGGCACGCGTGCAGTTGTTCTACGTCTGCTCGCCGGGCAACCCGACCGGCAAGGTGCTGTCGCTGGACGACTGGCAGACGTTGTTCGCCCTATCCGACAAGTACGGTTTCATCATCGCTTCCGACGAGTGCTATTCGGAAGTCTATTTCGACGAAGCCAACCCGCCGATCGGTGGCCTGCAGGCGGCGAAATTGCTCGGCCGGACTAATGAGCGGCTGGTGATGTTCTCCAGCTTGTCCAAACGCTCCAACGTGCCGGGCATGCGTTCCGGTTTCGTCGCCGGCGACGCGGCCATCTTGAAGAAATTCCTGCTTTACCGCACCTACCACGGCTGCGCCATGGCCCCGCCGGTACAGACCGCTTCGGTCGCCGCCTGGAACGACGAAGCGCATGTGCTGGACAACCGCAATCAGTACCGCGAGAAATTCGCCGCCTGCACGCCGCTAATTTCGGAGGTTCTGGGAACCGGCATGCCGGACGCCAGTTTCTACCTGTGGGCGAAGACGCCGGTGGCGGACACCGAGTTCGCCCGCGGCCTGCTCGAACACTATAATGTCGTGGTCCTGCCCGGCAGCTTCCTCGCCCGCGAAGCGCAGGGCGTGAATCCGGGGACCAATTTCATCCGCATAGCGCTGGTCGCCTCGCTCGCCGAATGTCTCGAAGCGACCCGCCGTATCCGTCAATTCGCCCAACAACTGTAATCAAAGAGAACCCCTCATGAGCCATCCGCTACAAGCCACCATCGACGACCTGTGGGAACGCCGTACCGAGCTGACCACCCAATCCACCGAGGCGATCAAGATCATCGAATCCGTAATCGGCGACCTCGACAGCGGCAAGCTGCGCGTCGCCGAGAAGATCAATGGCGAGTGGGTGGTCAACCAGTGGGCGAAGAAGGCCGTGCTGCTGTCGTTCCGCACCCGCGACAACCGCATCCAGGAAGCCGGCGACATCCGCTTCTACGACAAGGTCGACACCAAGTTCCAGGGCTGGACAGAGGAACAGTTCAAGGCCGGCGGCTTCCGCGTGGTGCCGGGCGCCATCGCCCGCAAGGGCTCGTTCATCGCCAGGAACGCTGTGCTGATGCCCTCTTTCGTCAATATCGGCGCCTACGTCGATGAAGGCACGATGGTCGACACCTGGGTCACCGTGGGTAGCTGCGCACAGATCGGCAAGAACGTGCACCTCTCCGGCGGCGTCGGCATTGGCGGCGTGCTTGAGCCGATCCAGGCCGGCCCGGTCATCATCGAAGACAACTGCTTCATCGGCGCCCGTTCGGAAGTCGTCGAAGGCGTCGTCGTCGGCGAGAATTCGGTGATCTCGATGGGCGTCTACATCGGCCAGAGCACGCCGATCTACGATCGCGAAACCGGCGAAATCAGCTACGGCAAGATCCCGCCGGGCTCGGTCGTGATCAGCGGCAACCTGCCGAAGGATGGCGGCAAGTACAGCCTGTACGCGGCCATCATCGTCAAGAAGGTCGATGCGCAGACGCGCTCGAAGACCAGCATCAACGAACTGCTGCGCGCCTAAGTCATCCCACCTAACGAAGGTCTTGCCATGATCCTCGACAAACTGTTCCAGCTGATGTCGGAGAAGCAGGCGTCGGATATTTTCATCTCCGCCGGTACGCCCATCCACATCAAGATCCAGGGCAACACTATGCCGGTCAATCAGCAGGTGATGTTGCCCGACATGATTGACAAGATCGCCTACGAGCTGATGTCGCCGGAGCAGATCAAGACCTTCGAAGCGACCTGGGAAATGAACCTCTCCTTCGGGGTTCCCCAGGTCGGCAATTTCCGCGTCAACATCTTCCGTCAGCGCGGCTCGACCAGCATCGTCATCCGCTTCATCCTCGGCAACATTCCGCCGCTCAACGATCTCGGCCTGCCCTCGGTGCTCTCCGACCTGATCATGGAGAAGCGCGGCCTGATCCTGATCGTCGGCGCCACCGGGTCCGGCAAGTCGACGACCATCGCCTCGATGCTGGACCACCGCAACGCGCACCGCTCGGGCCACATCCTGACCGTCGAGGATCCGATCGAATTCCTGTTCAAGCACAAGAAATCGATCGTCAACCAGCGCGAAATCGGCATGGACACGATGGACTGGCAGTCGGCGCTGAAGAACGCCATGCGCCAGGCGCCGGACTGCATCCTGATCGGCGAAATCCGCGACAAGGAAACCATGCAGGCGGCCATCGCCTACGCCCAGACCGGCCACCTGTGTTTGGCCACGCTGCACGCCAACAACTCGTACCACGCGCTGAACCGCATCATCAGTTTCTTCCCGCTGGAAAACCGGCCGGCGTTGTTCCTCGACCTGTCGGTGGCCCTGCGCGCCATTGTCTCGCAACGCCTGGTCAAGAAACCGGACGGCAAGCGTTCGCCGACCTGCGAAATCATGCTCAACACGCGCCATATCAGCGAGCTGATCGAGCGCGGCGAAGTCCAGGCGATCAAGGATGCGATGGAGCAGACGCTGGCTCCGGGATCGCAGACCTTCGAGCAGGATCTGTTCAAGCTCTTCCGCGAAAACGTCATCACCCTCGACGAAGCGCTGGCCAATGCCGATTCGCCGACCAACCTGTCCTGGCTGATCAACAATTCCGAGCTGACGCCAGGCAACGGCAAGGAAGACAAGAAAATCGACATGGCTCTGGAATTTGACAGCACCAGTTCCGGCGGCACCTCGTTCAAGGAATTCACGCTCAGCCTGTCCGACCCGGAAGACGAAAACCAACGATGACCGACCCCACTCTGGACCTGGCACGACAGATCATGTCGTGCCCGTCCGTGACGCCGGATGACGCCGGCTGCATGGAGATCATCACCGGGCGCCTGCAGGCGCTCGGTTTTTCCATCGAATTCATCAATCGCAATGGCGTCACCAACCTCTGGGCCCGCCGTGGTGAAACCGCGCCACTGTTCGTCTTCGCCGGCCACACCGACGTCGTGCCGACTGGCCCGCTGGAAAAGTGGACTAGCCCTCCCTTTGCCCCGGAAATCCGCGACGGCATGCTTTACGGACGCGGCGCCGCCGACATGAAGTCATCGCTGGCCGCCTCGGTCACCGCCGTTGAAGCCTTTGTCGCTGCCCACCCGGAACATCCTGGTTCGCTGGCCTTTCTGCTGACCTCTGACGAGGAAGGTGATGCCACCGACGGCACCGTCGCCGTCGTCGAGGCGCTGAAGGCACGCGGTCAGCACCTCGACTACTGCATCATCGGCGAACCGACCTCGGTCGACACACTCGGCGACATGATCAAGAACGGCCGGCGCGGCTCGCTGTCCGGCGTGCTGACGGTCAAGGGCATCCAGTGCCATATCGCCTACCCGGAAAAGGGCCGCAATCCGATCCATCAAGCAGCGCCGGCCATCGCCGAACTGGCGGCCACCGAATGGGACCAGGGCAACGAATACTTCCCGCCGACCACTTGGCAGATTTCCAACATCCACGGCGGCACCGGCGCCACCAACGTGATCCCGGGCCATTTGGAGATCAAGTTCAATTTCCGCTTCTCCACGGCCAGCACCCCGGAAGGCCTGCAGCAACGCCTGGGCGCCATCCTCGACAAGCACGGCCTGGAATACGAGATCAAATGGACGCTCGGCGCCCGCCCCTTCCTGACCGGCCGCGGCCCGCTGGCCGATGCGGCGACGACGGCGATCCGCGAGGTATGCGGTATCGAAACCGAACTGTCGACCACCGGCGGCACCTCCGACGGCCGCTTCATCGCCGAAATCTGCAGCCAGATGCTGGAAATCGGCCCGTCCAACAATACCAGCCACAAGATCGACGAATGCGTCGCCGTCGACGCCCTGCCCAAGTTGTCCGCCGTCTATCACCGCATCCTCGAACAGATTCTGCTCAAATGACCGCTGCCGCCAAGACCGAATTGCATACCGTCCGCGATTTCATCCGTTACGCGGTAAGCCGCTTCAATGCCGCCCAGCTGTTTTTCGGCCATGGCAGCGACAACGCCTGGGACGAGGCCGTATACCTTACGCTGCACACGCTGCACCTACCGCTCGACCGCCTCGAACCTTTCCTCGACGCCCGTCTGCTCATGCATGAGCGCGAGGCGCTGCTCGATATCTACCAGCGGCGCTGCCAGGAACGCCTGCCGGCCGCTTACCTGACCCACGAAGCCTGGCTCGGCGAGCACCGTTTCTACGTCGACGACCGCGTCATCGTGCCGCGCTCCTTCATCGCTGAATTGCTCAACGAACAACTGACACCGTGGGTCGAGAATCCCTACGAAGTGGTCTCTGCCCTCGACCTGTGCACCGGCTCCGGCTGCCTGGCGATCCTTGCCGCACTGGCCTTTCCGGAGGCCGAGGTCGATGCTGTCGATCTGTCGCCGGACGCCCTGACGGTGGCCGCGCGCAACGTTGCCGACTACCATCTGGGCGACCGCGTACAGTTGATCCAGTCGGACGCCTTCGCCAAGCTGAAGGGCAAGTCCTACGACCTGATCATCTCCAATCCGCCCTACGTCGATGCCGAATCAGTCGCCGCGCTGCCGCCGGAATACCTGCACGAGCCGGAACTGGCACTCGGCTCCGGCGACGATGGTCTCGATTTCACCCGCATCATCCTGCGCGAGGCGAAGAAGCACCTCAACCCGGAAGGCCTGCTGGTGGTCGAAATCGGCCACAACCGTGGCGAGCTTGAGGACGCCTTCCCCGACCTGCCCTTCACTTGGCTCGATACCGCCGCTGGCGACGACTTCGTCTTCCTGCTGCAGGCCGCCGATCTGCCTGATTGACCAAGCTTTACGAACTGCCCAGCCCGTTCGAGAACGAGACGGGCACCATCCTGCTGCACGAACCGGCCTGGGCCCGCGCTGGCGAACTGCGCGCCCAGTTGCTTGACGAGAGTTACCCGAAGCCCTTCGTCGTCGATGACGGCAAGTCGCGCTTCCTGTACTTCAACGTCCGCCTGATGCAGAGCGAGATGTCGTTGAAGGCGCCCAACGACCTGGCCATCCGCTACACGCAGAAAATGATGGCCTTCCTGCTCTTCCAGCCGCGGCCGAAGCGCATCGTGCTGATCGGTCTCGGCGGCGGCTCGCTGATCAAGTTCTGCTACCACCGCATGCCCGGTACGCAGTTGACTGCCGTCGAACTCGACCCCAATGTGATCGCCTTCCGCGACACCTTTCTGCTGCCGGCAGATGGCCCACGTCTGGAAATCCTGCAGGCCGATGGTGCCGAATTCATCGCGCAGGCCGAAAAAGGCATCGACGTGCTGCTGGTGGACGCCTTCGACAAGACCGGCTTCGCGCCCAGCCTGGCCAATCGCGAATTCTTCGAGAACGCCTTCGCCAAGCTTGCGGGTAACGGCGTGCTGGTCATCAACCTGGCCGGTGAAAAGGACACCTACGCCGGCCTAATCGGCGAGGCGATGCACGTCTTCGACGATCAGGTCATCGTCATCTCGGTGCCGGACGACGGCAACCACGTACTCTACGCCTTCAAGGAACACTGGTTCGAGCCGCGCTGGCGCTGGCTGCACAACTACGCCAAGGAGTTGCGGGCCAAATTCGGCCTCGATTTCCCGGCTTTCGTGCACAAGATGGAACGCTCGACCAAGCTCGGCCTGGCCCGCCGCGAGGCGCTACGCGGACGCTGAACTATTGCTCGCCGCCGGCCCGGTCGGCGCGCTCCTGCATCTGCTGCGTCGCCTGATCCAGCTTCTTCTGAAACTGCTGCTGATTCTGCTGCGCCTGTTCCAGCTCCTGCTTCTTCAGTGCTGCGGCCGTCGCTGCCGTGCCGGCCGTTTCAACTCCGCAGGCGCTGAGCACAAGCACTACCGCCAATCCACCAACGACTTTCATGCCCTGCCCTCCTGTTGTGCCAGTTCCCCCAGGATTGCCCTGAGCAGATCCCAGCAACGGCCGACCGAGGCAATCTCCACCGCTTCCCCCGGCGCATGCGCGCCGCGGATGGTCGGCCCGAACGAAACGATGTCCAGCCCCGGATACTTGGCCCCGATGATGCCGCATTCGAGGCCGGCATGGATCACCTGCACGCTCGATTCACTGGCGAAATCGCGGCGGAACACGGCCTGACAGGTTTTCAGCAAGGCCGAACCCGGATTCGGCGCCCAGCCAGGATATTGTCCTGACTTTTCGGCAGCCGTACCGGACAGCGCGAACAGGCTGACGATTTCATCGGCCAGTGCCGTCGCCGCAGCATCGACCAGCGAGCGGACCATGAAGTTGCAGCGCCCGCCATCCGGACCGATATCGACCATGCCCAGATTGTTGGACGTTTCGACCACGCCCGGCACTTGCCGGCTCATCCGGCGCACGCCGTGCGGCGCCGCATGGAGCGAGGCGAGCCAGACGAACTGCGCCTGATGGTCAAGTACGCGCTCGGCGGTCGCTGCTTCGGCGCTCAGCGTCAGCCCCTCATCGACACCGCGCAGCAACTCGCGCATCACCGCCTGCCGGCGCTCCAGCCAGGCTTGTAAACCAGTGGCATCAGGTAGCGCCAGCGTCGCGAAGGCCTCCCGCGGCAAGGCATTACGCGCCGTGCCGCCGTTCAGCGCCACCAGACGATAAGGGAACTCACCGGCAAGATCGTGCAGGATACCAACCATCAGCTTGAGCGCATTGCCGCGCTCTTCATGGATATCAACGCCGGAATGGCCACCGCGCAGGCCGCGCAGGGCGATGCGGCGCACGGTCCAGCCCTCGGGCAAGGCTTCGCCTTCATCGGCGCGCAGCACATCGACATCGAGGCCGCCGGCACAGCCGAGATAAAACTCGCCCCACACCTCGGTATCCAGATTAAGCATCAGATTGCCCTGCAGCACCCCGGAGGCCAGGCCGCGGGCGCCGCCCATACCCGCTTCCTCATCGACCGTGAGCAGTGCTTCGAGCGGACCATGCAGCAGACGGGTGTCCTCCAGCGCCGCCAGAATCAGTGCGACGCCGATGCCATTGTCGGCACCCAGGGTGGTGCCAACAGCCTGCAGCCAGCCTTCCCGGCTGATTGGCACGATGGGGTCACGGCTGAAGTCATGAACACTGTCGGCATTCTTCTGGCAAACCATATCCAGATGCGCCTGCAGGACGATACCCGGCGCCCGCTCATGTCCCGGGCTCGCCGGCTTGCGGATGATCAGGTTGCCAGCGCCATCGACAGTCGCTGCCAGTCCGCGCGCCGCAGCCCAGGCCAGCAGCCTGTCGCGCAGCGCCCCTTCCTGCTTGGACAGGCGTGGCGTCGCGCACAGCGTCGCAAAGTGCTGCCAGACGATGGCCGGCTGCAGGCCGGCAAAGACGGAATTGCTCATCACAGGGCTCCAAAGCAGAAAACCCCGCAGACCTTGCGGTGTGCCGGCTCGCGGAAAAGCTGCTGATGCATGAACTGATGAAAGTTACTGGACACAAGGACACTCGAATGCTGGCGCGGTATTACCACCCGGGCAGTGTAGTTGCCGAAGGTTGCTGTTGGCAAAACAAGCAAAGGCCGGCGGCTATGAGGGCGCGGTCAAATGACCTTGCAGAAGCAACCGAATGCGCGGAAGTGGCCCGCCGGAGATGGATGACGGTTGCCCGCCCTGCGTAAGCACAAAAAGATGCGAGCCATTCCCAAGCGAGAGCAAGGCATTGAGATTGGCCACCACGATCTTGTGCATTTGAGTTGCCCAGCCACCGGCCACCATATAAAGTGTTTATACCGTTTATACCTTTAAACCAGTTCAGGAGAACAAAATGAGGAAGAAGACCACCGCCCAGTCGGTGAAGGATGAAGTCAAATCACCGGAAGTTGCAGCACCGGTCGTTGAAAGGAACCCTCCGGTCGCCGCCGAAACTGTGGCCACCGAACCCAAGAAACAAGTCGCCACGGTGGCGGCGGTAAAGAAAGTCGCGGCCAAACCCAAGGCTGTTGCGGAAAAACCAGCCCCGAAACCGAAAACCCCTGCCAAGCCGGTGCAAAAGGCCCCGGTCGCCGCCAAGGCAAGAGTTGCCGAGGCACCGAAGGTGGAGAAAGCGGAAAAAGCAGCCAAGGTGAAGAAGCCGAAGCTGGTCCGCGACAGCTTCACCATTCCGGAAACTGATTACGCGCTGTTTGCATCCCTCAAGCAACGCGCCCTGACCGCCGGCGTCGAGGTGAAGAAGGCCGAGATCCTGCGCGCTGCCTTGGTCGCTCTGGCCAAGCTTGATGACGCTGAACTCGCCAAGGCGATTGGCCTGGTGGAACGCATCAAGACCGGGCGCCCGAAAAAGTAAGGGCGTTCGCGCTGCCGGGAGGCGCATTCGCCTCCCGGGTTCTAGTCCAACCGCATGATGATCTCTTCCTGCAAACGACGGCGAATCGTCGTCAGTCCCCGCCGCTCACATTCGGTACACCAGGGCTGACAGCGGCTCATCACCGACTCGGAAAGATGCAGGGCATCGGACAACACCGCTTGCGCTTGCGGGGTATGCCACGCGGCAACGGCTGCGCGGCTCTCTTTCTCAACTGTCTTTTGCGTTACCCAGACCTGCATTCGGGAAAGCGCCACGTGGAAGTCGTTGATGAAGCCGAATGCATCCTGCAAGCCAGCAATCGCTTTGGCGTACTCGACCATCTCGGCGTTGTCGAACAGGGGCGCAAAAAACTCGCACGAGTAGCGCAGGTGCTTCAAGGCAATGCGGAATCGATGGGCCCGCTCCGGTGTCGGCGATCGGAGCGTCTTGGCCAGACGTTTCAGCGCAGTGCTATGCAAGTGCGAGAGCTGTTTTTCAGCGAATCGCGGCAGGTTTTTCGGAAAATCTTCGGTGTACAGTTCCTGCAGATCGCGGGCGAACAAGAGCACGGGGCCACCGTAGTGCAGTTGTTGCAACTGGCCGAGCGCTTCCTGCTTGGCATTTTCCAAGGCAGCAAGTGCAGCTTTGGCATGCGTCTGGATTTCCGGGTCATCGCTCTGCAACATCGGTTCCACGATGCCAGAGCGCATGACCTCCAGATCCCGGACATCGCCGGTAATTTGCGCCAGTGCCTTGACCCGTTTGGTCCATTTCGCGTGATAGCGCTCCGGCAAGGCGGGCTTGAAGACTTTGACGAGGCTACCGAGACGACGAAGTGAAATCCGGAACTGATGCACGAACTCCTGACCTGCTGAAGTCAGGGTGCCCAGGAGATTGGCTTGCCACATCTGCATGCCTTGGTTGGCCAGGAGATGAAAAGCTTCAGCCGAACTCTGTCTGGCGCCAAGAGGGC
Source organism: Betaproteobacteria bacterium HGW-Betaproteobacteria-7 (assembly GCA_002840765.1). Lineage (GTDB taxonomy): Bacteria > Pseudomonadota > Gammaproteobacteria > Burkholderiales > Rhodocyclaceae > Azonexus. Next base: position 31,187 of record PHCE01000003.1, on the reverse strand, counting down.
TCGGAGATGCTTTCTGCGGACCGTTCGCTTGCTTCAAGAACAATTGATAGCCGCGTTCGGCCTTGCTCACATCATGAGGTACCAATGGCATGTGGGTCGCCAAGGCTGTGGCGAAATCGAGCAGATCTTCTGGCTCTCCCTGCACCAGTTCGAGCTCCACCTCGGAAATCGGCTGGAGACGATCGCCAGACGATATGTAGCCGGTATCGACCATGACCCACAGGGCAATTTTCCTGGAAACTTTGATGCGCCATGTTCGCCGCTCGAACGACGTGGCGAATATCGGTACCAGGCTCGCTTGCCGCTCCTCCAGCAAATCCCGGACCTTGCGTGCACTGACGGCGCTGAAATCGAATGCCCCGGCATAGGGCGTTTCCCATTCGGGACGAGCGGACAGGCCGGCCAGGGACTCGGCCGCACATTTGACGGTTTGCAGTTGTTCCGTTGGCGTGCTGCGAATCCGCAGGGCGATCCCTCCCTGATGCAGCGCCAGGTCTGGCGTGTCGAAGTAGGTATTTTCCAGGCGCTTGAGGCCGATTTCGACACCGGAGGTGATCAGGGGATGAGTCCCAACGCGAGCAATCTCGTCGGGCGAGCAGTAGAGCTTCAGTTCAATTTCGGTGGCCATGATGCTGTCCGTGGAGTCGGGATGCCGCGGAGTCTAACGAAAGTACTAGGTCGGCTCTACCTGGCACAGCAGATTTGTGAATGGTTCGGGTTGTGCGGAAACCGCCTGATGTGCTTTGCCGCCCGGAGAGGGGGCCGTTGAAGCCTGAAAGCCACGACGAAGTCATCTTTTTGACATGTTGGCTTCCTAAAATCGGACGCTCGCTTCCCCCAGCCACTCTCGTCAGGAATGCCCGATGCTCGCCCCGATTTCTGCAAAACCCCTCGCCCTGCTGATCGTCGCCCTGTTCGCCGGCTCCCTGGCCGGCTGCGGTGACTCCTCCGAAGCCAAACCGGCCGCTACGCAAGTGGCTGCCAAGGTCAATGACGCCGAGATTTCGGTTCACGAGATCAACTCCGTGCTCAGCAAGGCCAGCGGTGTGACCAACGAAAACGCCGCGCGGGCACGCAAGGAAATTCTTGACCGCCTCATCGATCAGCAACTGGCTGTCGAACAGGCGATGAAAGCCAAGCTCGACCGCAATCCGGACGTGATGATGAGCGTCGAGGCCGCCAAGCGCGAAGTGCTGGCCCGCGCCTATTTGCAGCAACTGGCCGCAGCCCAGCCGAAACCGGCCGATGAAGAGGTGACACGTTACTTCGACGAGCACCCGGATCTGTTCGCCGGGCGCAAGGTCTACAACATCCAGGAACTGGTCATCCCCAAGGCCGGCATCGCCCCTGACACGCTGCGCCAGGCGGTATCCAGCGCCCGCTCGATGGATGAGATCGCCGCCTGGCTCAAGGCCAACAACGTCCCGGCCAGGGGTAATGCCGGCAGCCGCGCGGCGGAGCAGATGCCGATCGAACTGCTGCCGAAGATTGCCGCCCTCAAGGATGGCCAGATCGCGATGATTGAGGCCCCCCAGGCCATCTACGTCATGCGCGTGGCCGCCTCGCAGGCAGCGCCGATCAATCTCGACGCCGCCCGCCCGCGCATTCAGGTATTCCTCGCCAACCAGCGCAACAACAAGGCAGTTACCGACGAAATCAAGCGTCTCAAGGAAGCCGCCAAGATCGAGCTGGTCGGCGATTTCGCCACAGCCGCCGCCGAAGCGCCCAAGGCAGCAGTGGAAGCGCCGGCCGAGCCGAAATCGGCGCTGGACGACAACGCGCAGAACGCCGCCCTGGAAAAGGGCATTTCCCGCCTGAAGTAAGTCTTGGACACCCGGATGATCTTCCGCCTTCTCAGCACCCTGCTGGCCTTCGTCGCCTGCCTCGCCCTCCTGCCCGTCGCTGCGGCCGGCGAGGCGCGTGGCAATGGCGACTATCGCCTGGGCCAGGGCGATGCGATCCGCATCGCCGTCTTCCAGAACCCTGATCTGACGCTGGATACGCGCGTTTCCGAAAGCGGCACCATCACCTATCCGCTGATCGGCACCGTCGCCATCGGCGGCATGACCGTCGAGGCCGCCGAAAAACGCATCGCCGACAGTCTGCGCGAAGGCGGCTTCGTGCAGAAACCGCAGGTCAATGTCGTCGTGCTGCAAGTGCGCGGCAACCAGGTATCGGTCCTCGGCCAGGTCAATCGGCCGGGACGTTTCCCGCTCGAAACCTTCAATACCCGCCTGTCCGACGTGCTCGCCCTGGCTGGTGGCCAGACCCCGGTCGGTGCCGACACGGTCATCGTCACCGGCCTCCGCGACGGTCAGCGTTTTCGCCGCGAGATCGACTTTCCCGCCATCTACATCGATGACCGGAACAATGACGACATCCTGGTTGCCCCCGGCGACGTGGTGTATGTCCATCGCGCCCCCGTCTTCTACATCTATGGCGAAGCGCAACGCGCCGGCTCCTACCGCATCGAACGCGGCATGACCCTGCAGCAGGCACTGGCCCTGGCCGGCGGCCCGACGCTACGCGGCACCGAAAGCCGCATCCGCATCCATCGCCGCGCCGCCGATGGCGAAATCGCCCGTCTGACGCTGGAACCGCACGAGGCGGTCCAGCCCAACGACGTGATCTTCGTCCGTGAAAGCCTGTTCTAGGACTGTCGATGACTCTTCAACAATTCCTGCTCATCCTCTGGGCGCGTCGCTGGCTGGTCGCCATCATCTTCGGCGTCACCGTACTCACCACCACCATCGTCAGCCTGCTGCTGCCTGAGGAATACACGGCGACCACCGCCCTGGTCCTCGACGTCAAATCGCCCGACCCGATCGCCGGCATCGTCCTGCCCGGCCTGATGAGCCCGGGTTACATGGCAACGCAACTGGACATCATCACCAGCGAACGGGTGGCCACGCGGGTAGTCAAGGCGCTGCGCCTTGAAGAAAACCCGAATATCCGCGAACAGTGGCAGGAGGCCACCGAGGGCAAAGGACAACTGACCCCCTGGCTGGCCACCCTGCTGAAGAAGAAGCTGGACGTCAAACCCTCGCGCGAAAGCAATGTCATCGCCATCAGCTATTCCGGCGCCAACCCGGCCTTTGCCGCCACCTTCGCCAATGCCTTCGCCCAGGCCTACATCGACGTCAATCTCGAACTGCGCCTGGAACCCGCCCGGCAAAACGCCCAGTGGTTCGACGCGCAGAACAACCTGGCCCGCGAACGCCTGGACGCCACGCAGAAAGCACTGTCCGACTACCAGCAGAAAACCGGCATCGTTGCCACCGACGAGCGCCTGGATTACGAGACACAGAAGCTGAATGAGCTGTCCATGCAACTGACCGTCGCCCAGGCCCAGGGAACGGATGCCTCCAGCAAGCGCCGCGGCGCCGGCAACGCCGACACCCTGCCGGAGGTGATGCAGAGCAGCCTAGTCAATCAACTGAAAGCCGACATCGCCATTCGCGAGGGACGGCTCAAGGAACTCGCCGGCAACCTCGGCAAGAACCATCCGCAATACCAGCGTGCCAGCGCCGAGATCGGCGAACTGCGCAGCCGGATGAACAGCGAGATCGCCCAGATCAGCAGCGCCATCGGTACCGCCGGCAGCATCAGCCGACAGAAGGGAACCGAACTGCTCGCCGCGATCGAGGCGCAGAAGACCAAGATTCTCGAACTCAGGCGCCAACGCGACGAAATCACCCTGCTGGTGCGCGAAGTCGAAGCCTCCCAGCGCGCCTACGACGCCATTTCGCAACGCACCACGCAAAGCCGGATGGAAGCCCAGAGCGTGCAGACCAATGTCGCCGTGCTCAATCCGGCTACCGAGCCGCTTCAGCCCTCGAAACCCCGCGTCTTCCTGAACATCCTGCTCGCCGTCTTCGTCGGCACCCTGCTCGGCGTCGGCGCCGCGCTCGCGCTGGAATTGCTGCAACGCCGCGTGCGCTCCAGCGATGATCTGGTCCAGGCCCTTGACCTGCCGGTGCTCGCCGTTCTCGAGCCGGAAAGCCGGCCGCGCCCGCTGCGCGACCGCTTGCTGCGCCTGTTCGCCAGCCGCCGTCCGCAACTCGCATGAGCCATACCATGAACATGCCCAGCTCGCCCGAAACCATCCTCGCCCGCGCCCTGCACGGCGGCGGCACCGGCCGCTACATCGGCGCCCTGCTGATGGACGCCGGCCGCCTGACGCCGGAAGCCACGGAAAGCATCCTCAAGCTGCAGAAGGAAAGCGGCCTGCGCTTCGGCGAGGCAGCCATCCAACTTGGCCTGCTCAGCGAAGACGACATCCAGTTCGCCCTCTCCCGCCAGTTCGACTACCCCTACCTGATCGCCGGCGACACCAGCATCAGCGAGGAAGTGATCGCCGCCTTCAAGCCCTTCTCGGCTTCCGTCGAGCGGCTGCGGGCGCTGCGTAGCCAGTTGATGGTGCGCTGCCTCGATCCCGAATCCGGTCATCGCTGCCTGGCTATCGTCAGCCCGCAACGCGGCGAAGGTCGCAGCTATCTGGCCGCCAACCTGGCCGTGGTCTTCTCGCAACTCGGCGAACGTACCCTGCTGATTGACGCCGACATGCGCCATTCCCGTCAGCACGAACTGTTCCGCCTGGGCAGCCAGCCCGGCCTGTCGGCCGTACTTGCCGGGCGCTGCGACGCCGCCAGCGCCATCTGCCGCGTCGACAGCCTGCTCGACCTGTCCATCCTGCCCGCCGGCGCCATCCCGCCCAACCCGCAGGAACTGCTCAACCGCCCCGCCTTCGGCCAGGTGCTCGACCACGCCCAGGCCCACTACGACGTTGTCCTCATCGACACCCCGGCCCACGCTGCCGCCGACGCCTTCGTCGTTGCCGCCCGCGCCGGTGCTGCTGTCGCCATCGGCCGCCGCAACCATACCGCCACCCACCGTCTGGTCGATCTTGTCAGCGCCCTGCAATCCGGCGGCGCCCGGGTGATCGGCACCGTGCTCAACGACTTCTGACCCCCATGCGCTCCTTCACCGCTCCCGGCAACACCCTGCGCCTTGGCCAGCCTCCCGTCTGGTACGGCTGGGCCATCGTCGCCCTCGGTCTGGCGGCGATGTACATACCGAGCTTCGTCGATCTTTTCCGCGGCCTCTGGAGCACCGACGCGCAGGCCCACGGCCCCATCGTCTTCGCCATTTCCCTGTGGCTGATGTACCGCAAGTGGCCGGCCATGTGGGAAGCCAGCCGCGGCGCCCGGCCCTCGCCCTGGGGCTGGCCGCTGTTCGTCTGCGGCCTGCTGCTCTACGTCCTTGGCCGCTCGCAGGACATTCTGATCTTCGAGATCGGCTCGCTGATCTGGCTGCTCGCCGCCATCCTGCTGCTGCAACGCGGTAGCCAGGCGCTCAAGGCGCAGTGGTTCACGCTGTTCTTCATGCTCTTCATGATTCCCCTGCCCGGCCCGGTCGTCGATACCCTGACCATGCCGATGAAGATGGCCGTCTCCTACGTCGCCGAGCATGTGCTGTACGGCTTCGGCTACCCCATCGCCCGCCAGGGCGTGATCCTGCAGATCGGCCAGTACAAACTGCTCGTCGCCGACGCCTGCGCCGGCCTGCACACACTGTTCACGCTGGAAGCCCTGGGCCTGCTCTACCTCAACCTGATCCGCCATGACTCGCTGTTCCGCAACACCGTTCTGGCCATCCTGATCGTCCCCATCTCCTTCACCGCCAACGTCATCCGCGTCATGGTCCTGACCCTGATCACCTATCACTTCGGCGACGAAGCCGGCCAGGGCTTCCTGCACGATTTCGCCGGCATGGTCCTGTTCATCAGCGCCCTGCTGCTGATCATCGGGGTGGATTCGCTGCTGCAACTGTTTGTTCGCTCAAGAAACGCCAACAAAGTCCCTCGGGCAACGGCCAGAACAGGAGCATAAGGATGCTGCGAACCAGCCTGATTCTCTTCGTCTTGATGGTCATCAGCTCTTTTTCGGTCAAAGCGCTCATGCCGACAATCATGCTCGCCGAACAGAACGGCAAGCCAAATCTGGAGGAACTGGTCCCCCAGTCCTTTGGCACATGGAAGCTCGACCCAAACCAATCCGCGGTCATTCTCAACCCGGTCCAAGAAGAGAACATCAACCGCATTTACGACCAGACACTCTCGCGCACGTATTCCCGGCCTGACGGCTACCGGATCATGCTCTCCATGTCGTATGGCGCTGACCAGCGGAGCGGTGTTGCACTTTCCGTGCACTACCCGGAAGTCTGTTATCCGGCACAAGGGTTCCAGGTGCTCACGAACAAGGAAGGATCGATTGCCACCGAGCACGCCACGATCCCCGTACGCCGACTGGAAACCACTCTCGGCATGAGTCGCCGCGAACCGGTGACCTACTGGATCACACTCGGAACCGAGCGGACGGTAGGCGGCCTGGACCGCCGTCTGATCGAACTGCGTTACGGCTTGAAGCGGGAAATTCCTGACGGCCTGCTCTTTCGGGTTTCCTCGATCGACCGGGACAGCCCGCACGCTTTTGCCATCCAGGAACAGTTCGTCAAAGAGTTCATCCAGAACCTGTCAGCAGAAGGACGGATTCGTCTCGCCGGGGCCAAGGCTCCTTAAGGCAATGACACGGCAGCCTTCCATCTCGCCCGGCACGCATAACCGAGGCGGCGAATGACTGCCGGCCTGCGAAAACGTACCGTCACGGCTCTCCTGTGGTCCGCCTGTCAGAGCTGGGGCATGAAGTTGCTCGCGCTGGTCGTGTTCTTTGTTCTGGCGCGCCACCTGACCCCGACCGAAATGGGCTTGGCGCAAGCTGTCATCCTGATTCTCGCGTTCATCGCCATCATCTCGGAACAGGGATTTCAGGACGCGATCGTGCAGCGCCCGAACCTGGCGCCGGAAGACCTGAATCTGCCCTTCATCATATCGATGGCTACGGCGTTCACCGCCTCCGGCGCGCTGCTCATGTATTCAACGGAAATCGCCCGGGCGTTGAGTGCCGACGCCGCGGCCCCCCTGATCGCAGTGGCCGCGATCATTCCACCCATCACCGCCAGCAGCGTTTTCGAGATTGCGATGCGGCGCAAACAGCTCGACTTCAAGACCCTGGCCTTCGCGTCCCTGATCGCCGGGCTGCTATCCGGAATCGTGGCGCTGGTCATGGCGACAAATGGCTACGGCGCCGCCAGCCTGATCGCCCAGGCCATTGTCGCCGCCATCACCACTGCCGTCGTGCTGTGGCGAAAACCCCTCTGGAAACCGGGGCGGAAATTCGCGAAGGAATCATTCAAGGGCTTGCTCGCCTACAGCACCAGCGCGTTCGGTAGCCGCCTGCTTGACTTCTTCTCCGGCAAGATCATCGATCTCATCATTCTCAGCCGTTTCGGTCTGAGCAGCCTCGGCATATTCACCGTCGGGGCAAAGCTGTATCTGACGATATTGCAGTTGCTGGCCTCGACGCTTATCGACGTCGCCCTGAGTGCGATGTCGAAGATTTCATCGGATACCGAGCGCCTGAGGAATGCTTACCTGAGGTTTATTTTCCTTGCGAGTTGTACGACGGCACCTTTGTTTGTAGGTGTTGCTGCGCTCGCGCCGGAGGCTTGTCGGATTCTGTTCGGGGATCAGTGGCACGAAGCAGAGCAAGTCACGCGATGGCTGTGTTTTCTGGGCGCCGCACAGGTTGTGCAATTCTTTAACAGTTCCGCTCTAGGTGCCAGAGGCAAAGCCAATCAGATTTTGGCGCTTAACCTCCTCAAGTTCTCTCTCGGTGCAATAGTTCTGTTCTCGGCCAGCGCAAGCACGATCAGTGAAATCACCCTTTTCTTCGTGATCTCACAGCTGGCAGTGACCCCAGTAAGCTTTTTCTTCGGCATGCGCGTAACGCAAACGAAAATCGGCGAAGTTTTGTCGCAGATCATGCCTGGATTGATTGCATCAGCCGCCGCATATGCATGCACCGAGGTCGCGCGAATGTATATACCCGCGCCAGAAGGCAATCTTTTAGCAAATGCCATTGTTCTCGGCACTGTTTATGGCGTTTCTGTCATGGCAGTCCTTGGAGCAACCAGCGCAAAAAAACTGCGTACGCATATTAGCTACGTAGCCAATTTTCGTTCGCAATGAACCACTCTTCTCCACAGGACTGAACGTGTCGCTTATGGCAACTCTGAAATCGCTTGTGCACCAGACTATTCTTCTAATGCTTTGGACATTGGCTCGAATGTCCATCTCAAAAGTATCAGCCAAACCATTATCAGCCAACTCTGTTCTGGTGCCTGCTGACCCAATTACTTTCATTGGATCAAGGGGTGACGCGGCGATGTTGCTAGCTGTCATCGCAAAACTTCGCACCGCAAACAGAATTTCTCAATGCTACGTAGCAACAACAAACCAAAATGCTGACGAACTAGCTCAGTCGATGGGCATGAGGTCGTTTCGAGTATGGGGCGGCCCGCTTATGCCATTGCGGTTCTCCAGATTCTTGTCTGGCAATCGTCCGACGCTCGGGTTTGTAACAGGCGCCGACATCATGGATGGCCACTATTCTCCAGTGATGTCTCTGCGCATGATCATTGCAGCCGACTTGCTGGCCCGCTGGGGCGCGAAGACCATTTTTATTGGTTTCAGCCTCAACAAAAATCCCTCACGACTAGTCCGCTATGCATTCAGAAAACTACATCACAACGTCCGTGTGAATCTTCGCGATCCACTATCTTGGCACCGGTTCGAAACGCTTTCCGAACGAAAAGGGCACCTAGTAGCCGATTCGGCGTTTCTGCTCGAACCCGCTTCAGAACTCTCGAAACGTGCAGCAACCGCAGCATCCTGGATGCAGCAACGCCGCGATGCCGGGCGAAAGGTGATAATCCTCAACCTGCACCCCATGCTGTTCCCTGCTGGAAAGGTGTCAGCAGCGATGCCAAAGTTGATGGCATCAATGCTTCGAGCAATTGCCGCGCTGACAGAAAAGCACGGCCTGAGCTGGCTGCTGCTGCCGCACGACAATCGGCCAAGTTCCGGTGACATGACGACGCTGGCAGCCCTCGCCGAGAAGATCGGTGCGTCGTTGCGGGACCAGGTTTTTCTTGTTGAGGAGCCGCCCAGTGCTGCCGAGATCAAGGCTATTGCGAAATATGCCGATGGCGCCGTCACCGGCCGCATGCATCTGGCGATTGCCGCTCTTGGCCAGACAACTCCGGTCATGGCGTTTGCCTATCAGGACAAGTTCGCCGGCCTGCTGCAGCACTTCCGCATGCCGGAGTGGCTGGTTCTCGATGCGGAGTCGGCGACCGATCCTGACTACCTGATCGCGCGCATTGAGCGCTTCGTCACCGAGTTGCCGGCACTACGTGCGGAGGTTGAAAAGCACTTGCCGGCGGTTACCGCCGCTGCAAACGCGACCTTCGAAGGACTTTTCCAGCAATGACCGATCGGTCCCCTGCTCCTCCGTCGGTCTTGATGGTCGTTGACCAGTTGCCTTTTCCGCCGCGCAACGGCGTGACTTTGCCGACCTTTCACTATGCGGATGGTTTGCGCAAGTCTTGCCGCCTCAATCTGGTGTTGATGGCGGACGAGGCACAACCATTTGATCAACGGTCGTTGGCAGAGAACGAGGCGATTTTCGGACCGATTCCGGTGATCCGGGTGCGGCGCAAGCGCAAGATGGTGCGTGCCATCGATGAAGTGCTGGCGCGGGATATGTTCAACCAGGGCTGGGAACTGGCCAGCGCGCCGCCGTCCTTGATGAACTGCAAGGCGGACGTGCTGCTGGCCTCGCCGTTCAGTGCTGCAGCCAAGTGGGAGGCTACGGGCCTGTCCAGACCTGAGCACTTCGTTTGTCGCATTGCAGCGGTTAGCGATTGCACGGCCGCGGAATACCATGCTCGCCACAGTCAGGATTTCGGCAGTTTTCGGCAATGGCTCAAAGGCCGGCTGGATCGCGTGCGCTCTTCGCGCATTGCCAGCGTAGAGGGAAGAACGCTGGCGAAATATCAACATGTCTCGATGCAGACCGCAACCGACCGGAATCTGATGCGCTTGCTTGTTGGCGAACGGATTGCCGAACGAGTGACGCTGGTTCCCAACGGCGTTCGCCGTGATTATTTTGAGGTTTGCCCCAACCCGGAGAGCAATACCTGCGCCTTCATTGCTGAGTTGAGCAGCGAGTACGCATCAATCGCCGATTGGCTCGTTGGCGAAGTGTGGCCGGCCGTTGTCGACGAGCTTCCCGATGCGAAACTCCTTATCGTCGGAAAAGGCGCTTCGGCAGCGCTTGGCGCAGCCATCAGGAATGCACGGAACGTTGAGCACATTACCTTCGTGGATGACCTGCGCTCGGTTTACGCCAATGCTGCAGCGGCGATTTGCCCGGTATTCAAAGGCTATGGCCTCATCAACAAGGCGCTGGAGTCGATGGCTTCAGGCGTCCCGGTCATTGGTGGCGAAGCGGCTTTCAATGGCATAGAAGGGTTCAAGGTTGGCATCCACGGGTTAGTGTGCCGGCCACGGAACACGCCGGAGTTTGTTTCGGCCATTTGCCACGTGCTGACGCATCGCGAACAGGCCGCGCAGGTCGGCAGAGCCGGGAGATCGTTGATCGAAAGCCAGTTCCGTTGGGAGAGAGCGGTTGGCACGATCGAGGCGATGATTTCCGGGAGGCAGCGTGTTGACGTATAGCGCCGCCCGGTTTGGCCAGGGAAGTTCGCCACCTGTTGCTGACCGCGCTCGCGGCCAGCTTGAGCCAACGTATGTTTTCCTGGTCGCCATTACTGCCTATGTCGTACTGCAGACGCTGGCGATTCTGGCGACGTCCGGCCTGCTCAAGGCACTTTCGTATGCTGCGGCCTTTGGCATCGTCCTTGCCATGGCTGCCATGGCTGCCTATCTGCCAAAGCAGCGGCAGGATGTCCCTCTTGGCTTCGGCATCGCCCTTGCGTTTTATTACTATGGCTTTGTCGCATCTGCGGCACTCAATTTCGGCACACTCGATATCGTCACTGCGCTCAAGATGATGCTTGTGCCACCCTTTCTGGTATTCGGTGCGGCGTTTGAAGCCAGTTACCGGTTCAAGGCCTGGGAATTGCCAAGCACGAAGTGGCTGCTTGCTGCGCTGATCATTCTGCCGGCCATGCTTTGGTTCTGGCAGCTTGCCTCCGGGAAAATCGAGTTCGGGGGAATCGGTGGCGTTTCAATTTTCGCCAACCGGAACAACGCCGGTCTGTATGCGGTGACCCTGATTGCGTTGCTGAACGTCCTGCGACCGCAGCCGCTGAGGAATCTCCTGCTGTACTGCCTTGCCGGCGCAGCTTTCGGGACACTCGGCGTCTTACTGGCAGTCCTGACTGCGCTCACGCTGGCAGTCGGGGGGAAAAAAACAGCGCTGTTAATCGGCGCCGCGGCAGTTGTCGTGAGCCTGATTCTTTACTTCGTCCCGCTTGAATACGGCATCCTCTCCCGCATCAAACCAGTTATTGCCAGCATCAAGCTGATTGTCGATGGTCGTGTCGACATTGCGACAGTTACCTACGGAGAACTGGTCAGGCTGCTGCATACGACCGATCTTTCCTTCTTGTTCCGACTGAAACACTGGCTCAATCTCTGGAATCTATACACCAGCGCGCCACTTGAGAACATCGTGTTCGGCTTTGGCGTGGGGGGGGCCGCTCGGTTAAGCGACACCGGGCTGATCCCGCACAACGACTACCTGAGATTGCTGGTGGAATGCGGACCGGTCACCTTTGCCGGCTTCGTCGCCATGATCTGGCTGATGCTCAAGCACTGCGGCAGGCGCTGGGAAACCGTGCCGCTGATCACCGTGGCGATCTATTTTGGCAGCGAGAATCTGATCGATAACTTCGTTGCGATGGCACTTTTCTTTTTCTGTGGCGGTGCCATGGCCTATCGGCTCAAAGCCGCCATGGCGAGCGCCAAGGATGGGAGCACGGCATGAACCTTTCAGCGATCTGTACAACGTTGTTCATCAGTGGCTTGATCCTCGCGCTGGGGGCTAAGCCGGCAGCTGCCCAAGGCGCTGCGTCATTGTCAGAGAGCGCACTGCTCGACCTGAACCTTGATTGGTCGCTAAACCATCAAGCCAGCCCGATGGGCGTGCCGCGTGATTTCAAATGGGCTGCAAAACCTTATCTGGAAGCAGGAAACCACCCCGGCGAATTCGCCGCTTTGACCGGCTGGGGCCATGCTTTCTGGAGCAAGGATACGCTTGGACACCCTGGCCCACTGGAGATCAGGAACTTTCACACGTTCCTTTGCAGTGGGGCCGTCAAGCGCTGGGAGCATGTTCAGCAGGGGCGTATCGAGGGTGCCGAATTTCGCGCTGACTTCCAGGGAAACACGGCAAGGCGGCCAGCCTCGTTGGTTATTGAAAGCAATACCGCGACGGTGCTCTTCGACGCGGGCAAGACCTTCCATTTCTGGCCGGCTCGCGGTCGAGCTCGACTGCCGGGAGAGGATCTTTGCGGCGTTGTGGTGCTTCTTGAAGCAAGAGCGGTGCAATCCGCTGGCGATGGCACGGGGCAGACCGGCGGCTATCTGATTGGTCTTGGCGCCGATTACTGGATCAACATGTCGGCCCCATGGGACAACTTCAAGACAAATAAAGGTGTCGGTCTTGGGAGATTACGGCGTGTTGGCAGCGAGTGGGCGTGGTACGGGATGAGTACCGCATCGAATCTGGACCTGCAGCGCCTTTACGCAAGCGGGTTGTTGGATTTTGCTCGTTGAGGTCACATGAAAGTTCTTCTCGCCAACAAGTTTTTCTTCCGTAACGGCGGCTCGGAAGTCGTCATGTTCCAGGAGCGTGATTTTCTTCTACAAAACGGCCACGAAGTTGTCGATTTCTCCATGCAAGATGCGCGAAATCTGGAAAGTCCTTACGCCGGGTATTTCGTTCAGGCACAGGACTACCGGAACGGCGGAAGCGGCAAGATCAAGACGGCGCTGTCGCTGATTCACTCGGCGGAGGCGGCGCGAAGAATCGGCCAGTTAATCGACGATACCCGTCCTGATATCGTTCATTGCCACAATATCTACCACCAGCTCACACCCTCGCTCATCGGCGCGGCCAAAGCGAAGAATGTTCCAGTCGTGCTGACACTGCACGACTCGAAGCCGGTTTGTCCGTCGTATACGCGATTGAGCCGCGGAAAGCCTTGTTCTGCATGCCTCGATGGCAACTTTTCCCACGTCGTCAAGCAGCGCTGTGCTGACGGATCGCTTGGCAAGAGTGCATTGCTCTACCTGGAGGCGGTCGTTCAGCGCTGGATGGGCAATTACGAGCAGGTTGACCGGTTCATCTCTCCCAGCCGGTTCATCCGCGACTCCGTGTTGCATCGATTTCGCGATGACCAGGTGGCCTTGCTATACAACGGCATAGATACACGATCCTGGAATATTTCTGAAACGGATGGCGGCTATGCTCTATTCCTCGGACGACTGTCTGTCGAGAAAGGTGTAGAGACGCTTCTGAAGGCACACGCTGCTTCCACCGGCAAGTGGCCGCTGCGCATCGCCGGCACCGGCCCACTCGCCGAGGACTTGAAGCGTCGCTATCCCGACGTCGATTTTCTCGGGCATTTGTCGGGAGATGCCTTGCACAGAACAATCGCCGAGGCGGCAGTCATCGTTCTGCCGTCGGAGTGTTTCGAGAATTGCCCGATGTCAATCCTCGAAGCGATGGCCCATGGCAAGCCTGTCGTCGGAAGTCGCATGGGTGGCATTCCGGAGCTGGTTGTCGACGGCCTCACCGGGAAGCTATTCACAGCGGGAGACAGCAATGAACTGTGTAGCGCGCTGGATGAATTGATGGCCAACGCGGAACGCAGACATGACATGGGGAAAAATGCGCGCGCGCGCGCCGAGCTTCAATTCGATCTCGAACATCACAACCGCCGACTAATGGAAATCTATTTGTCAGTTCTCGAAGCAGAATAAAGGAAAACGACATGCAGCAGCCTGCAGCACCTTACCCAACGGACGTTTCGATCATCACGACGTATCGCTGCCAGATGCGCTGCAAGATGTGCGACATATGGGAGAACCCCACCGACAAGAGGCGCGAGATCACCGCGAAGGAACTGGAGATACTGCCCTCTTTCAAGTTCGTGAACATCACTGGGGGCGAGCCTTTTGTACGCCGGGACCTGGAGGAGATCGTCGAGGTGATGATGAAAAAATCACCGCGCATCGTGATCTCCACTTCGGGTTGGCACACCGATCGCATCTTCAAGATGGCGGAGAGGTTTCCAGACATTGGCATCCGCGTCAGCATCGAGGGACTTTCGGAGAAGAACGACGACCTGCGGGGCCGTGACGGCAGCTTCGACCGGGGACTTCGCGTCTTGCTGACGCTTAAGGAAATGGGCATCAAGGACATCGGCTACGGTTGCACGGTGTCCAACAAGAACTCAGAAGACATGCTCTGGCTTTACAAGCTGTCGCGCGAACTTGGCATGGAGTTCGCGACCGCCGCATTCCACAACTCATACTATTTCCACAAGGACGACAACGAGATAACCAACAAGAATGAGGTGATCGGCAACTTCCAGAAACTGATCGAACTGCTGCTACAGGAGAACCACCCGAAAGCTTGGTATCGGGCGTTCTTCAATCTCGGGCTGATCAACTATATCCGGGGCCAGCAGCGCATGCTGCCGTGCGAGGCAGGAAGCGCGAACTTCTTCATCGAGCCGTACGGTGATGTCTTTCCTTGCAACGGCCTGGAAGAGCGTTACTGGAAGGAGTCGATGGGCAATATCCGCAACTTCGAGAGCTTCGATGCACTGTGGAACAGCGAGCAAGCGAACAAGGTTCGCGGGCTTGTACGCACCTGCCCGAAAAACTGCTGGATGGTCGGAACTGCGGCGCCGGTGATGAAGAAGTACATCACGCACCCGACGAAGTGGGTCGTAAAGAACAAGATCAAGTCGATGCTCGGCAAGCAGGTTTGCATTGATGACATCCCGCAGTATGACGTAGGCCAAGACCCGTTGCAGGGCAACTTGCGCGAATCCGGCCACGGCGTTTCGAAGCCGATCTTGATCATGCCGCGTGAAAAAATCACCCTATCGGAGCTGGAACTCGCAGACATGCTGCGGACAGATTGAGATCATGCGAGTTGCATTCATCGGTTTGCGTGGATTTCCGAACGTGCAGGGAGGCGTGGAAACGCACGCCGAGCATTTGTGCCCGCGGCTTGCTGCGATGGGCTGTGAGGTGGAAGTCATCGCCAGGGCTCCCTATCAGCCGGAACAGCCTAGCCAGTGGCAGGGCGTGCGATTCAAGCGGATATGGTCGCCAAAGTCAAAAGGCTTGGAAGCCGTTCTCCACACCTTTCTCGGCACGCTTTACGCAGGACTGGTCTCGCGCCCGGACATTCTGCACATCCAGGCCATCGGTCCTGCAGTGATGACGCCCCTGGCAAAGTTGCTCGGGTTGCGGGTGGTCGTCACACATCACGGCCCTGACTACGATCGGCAAAAGTGGGGGGCGTTTGCCCGCACGGTACTCAGGTTAGGGGAACGCTTCGGTATGCGCAGCTCGAATGCGCGGATCGTGATCTCCAAAGTGATTGCGGGAATTGTCCAGACATCGCATCGGCGGGACAGCTTTCTGATTCCAAATGGCGTGGTGCTGCCCGAGTTACCCACGACGACAGGCACTATCGAGCAGTTCGGCTTGGAGCGCGGCAAGTATGTCGTGATCGTCAGCCGACTCGTTCCCGAGAAGCGGCATCTGGACCTGATCGCGGCATTCCGCCTGGCTTCCATTCCCGGATGGAAACTGGCCATTGTCGGCGCTTCCGACCACCCCGACGCCTATGTCCGAGAGGTTCTCGAAAGCGCCAGAGCATCGACCGACATTGTTTGCACCGGACTTCAAACAGGACTGGCTCTCAAAGAGCTTTACAGCCATGCCGCTGTTTTCGTACTTCCTTCTTCCCACGAGGGGCTGCCGATCGCGCTGCTGGAAGCTCTCTCATTCGGCCTGCCGGTCATCGCCAGCGATATTCCGGCGAATCTCGAAGTAGGTCTTCCGGAAGATAGCTACTTCCCGTTGGGCGCGGTTGATGCGCTCAGTGGGCGTCTTAAGGCCTTCGCCAAGCGCGTGCCATTCCAGCAGGAGAGAAATCAGCGCCGAGTGTGGGTCGCGGCTCGCTATGACTGGGATGCGATCGCGACTAGAACATTCGATGTGTACAAGACCATTCTGAATAAGAGCAGTCATAGCCGGGGTCGAGATGCCTCGCCTGAGGCGAACTTGCCGGTGAATTGAATTCTGTAGATGCGTTTGGGGGGGAACATGGCAAAAGGGATGATTCTGGCCGCCGGCCAGGGAACACGCGTGCGGCCACTGACCAAGGACTGGCCGAAGCCGATGGTGCCGATTCTCGGCAAGCCGGTGATGGAGTATCTGATCGAGCATCTGGTGCGCTACGGCATTACCGAGATCATGGTCAACGTGGCTTATCACCACCGGAAGATTGAGGATTACTTCGGCGACGGCCGGCGCTGGGGGGCAAGTATCGGTTACTCGTACGAGGGCATCCACGATCACGGCGACATCGTGCCCAAGCCCAAGGGCTCGGCTGGCGGCATGAAGGCAATCCAGGATTTCGGCGGTTTCTTCGACGAAACGACGCTGGTGATTTGCGGCGATGCGATCATCGATCTCGATCTCGACGCTGCCCTGGCCGAGCATGGCAGCAAGGGCGCCATGGCCAGCGTGGTGGCGCTGGAGGTGCCGAAGGATCAGGTGCAGAACTATGGCATCGTGGTGGCCAACGATGACGGCCGGATCGAATCCTTTCAGGAAAAGCCGAAACCGGCCGAGGCGAAGTCCTCACTGGCGAGTACCGGCATCTATATTTTCGAGCCGCCGGTGCTGGATCTCGTTCCCTCCGGTGTCGAGTTCGACATCGGCAGCCAGCTGTTCCCACTGATGGCGGAAAACGGCATGCCTTTCTATGTCCAGAACCGCTTCTTCAACTGGATCGACATCGGCCGCGTCACCGACTACTGGTCGGTGTTGCAGCGGGTGCTGCGCGGCGAGGTGGCACAGATGCACATGCCGGGCAAGGAGATCGAACCTGGCGTCTGGGTCGGGCCGAATACGGCCATTGCCTGGGGCAGTTGCAAGATCGTCGGCCCGGCCTATATCGGCTCCAACGTCAGGATCGAACCCGGCTGTTCGGTCATCGGCCCGGCCTGGATCGGCCATGGCAGCCACCTGCGCAAGGGGGCCAAGGTCATTCGCAGTGTGCTCTTCGAATACACCCGCATCGGCGAAGGCATGGAGTTCTCCGAGATGATCGTTTCACCTCGCTATTGCGTTGATCGTGCCGGGGATACGACCTATGTCGGCGATGACCAGTGCAAGCTGCGCTGGGGAGATTCGCGGGGATAGGGGGCAATGCCGTTCAGTTAGTGGAACAACTGCGGCGGCAATTGGAAACAATCACAATAGAAGCGCTGATTGACCTTGCGCCTGAAGAAGTACCACCGCCTTTTTATCGAAGGAAACGAAGGTTTCACCGCCGAGCCAGTTCCCTTCGTAGGCGATGACGCCATCGGCAAAATCCCCGCCGGCTTCAAGCACCGCCAAGCCGGCCTCAACGGCGGGCCTGTTCACTTCCACGTTGGCTACGGCAAGTAGTGCGCGGATCGCGGCGGCCGTATCGGAGGGATGGAAGTCGTAGACTCTGAGCAACACCCACACAAACTCACACAGGCACGGCAGCGCGACAGCTATCAATTCGGCATCGGCCAAAACCTTTGCGGCAGCGCTCGCCTGCAATGGGTCATCGCCCACAACAGCACGAACAAGCACGTTGGTATCAACAGCGACCCTCATTCTTTACCTGCCCAAGCTTGCGCGACGGCCTGGTTGATTTCTTCAAGGGTAGCGACCTTCTTTGTCCGCCCTGCGAGCAATCCGATGAAGCCATCAACCGTTCCCGTTGGCCGGGCTGCTTTGAGCATGCCCCTGCCATCTGGCAATAAATCCAATTCGATTTTTTCACCAGGCTTGATGCCGAGGTGTTGCAGCACCTCTTTCCTGAATGTCACTTGCCCCCGCGCGGTAACTGTCAATGTGGTCATGGGGGAGCTCCTCGGAATCTGTTGATGTAGATACGCTACAGCATAATGCACAATCGCCTTACTTTCAATGCTGCCCATGTGCACAAAAAAAGGGGCCTTGCGGCCCCTTCTCCAGTAACTCCCGAATCAGACGCGCTGGCGACGACGGGTCACCGCACCGACCAGGCCGAGGCCGGCGAGCAGCATGGCGATGCTGTGCGGCTCGGGTACCGGCTGGGTGTAGGTGAGGTTGTCGAAGACGACGCCGTCGCCGCTCAGGGTGACCCGGGCGATGTTGGCGCTGTCGCTGACGTAGCCGAAGCTCTGGAACTGGTTGTAGGTTTCGGCACCGAAGGGCGAAAAGATGAACTTCGTGGTCTTGATCAGATTGTTGCCCAGATCGAAGTAGCGGGCGGTCAGGAAGGCCGAGCCGTCGAGATCGGTTTCCCAAACGCTGTAGTCGAAGGCGACGCCCATGGTGCTATGGCCGTTGAAGCTAATATCCAGCGTCATGTTGCCGATGTTATCGAAGGACACGAACTTGTTGCCGGCGCCCCAGATGCCGTTTTCGCCAAGATCGGCGATGCCCTGGCCGACGGTGAGCTGCTCGCCGGGGGTGAAGGTGACGCCACCGACAGCAAGGCTTTCGCCGGCGTTCACGACGAGGCCGTCGTAGTTTTCGAAATCGATGACGATGGCGTTGGCCGGGACGTTGGCGCGGTCAACAATGACGCCGGCAGCCTGGGCGCCGACGGTGGTGGCGGCCAGGATGAGGCCGGCGATGAGATTGCGGTTGAACATACTCAGATCCTTTCTGCTGTGTACATTGGCCCGCCCGGCGACCGCCGGTGCGGGCCGGGTCAATCAGGTACCGATGATGCCGCCATCGTTCTTGCTGATGACGACGACGCCAGAACGCGGACGGCCTGCCGGCAAGGACGTGCCATCGTGCCGGGCGGCCCACTGGCTGGCCGGCCAGTCGGAGTTCTGGGTCGGGTTGGCAGCGGTAGCGCCCTCACCAGGGTGCTGGACGCCGACGAAGAGCGTCTTGCCATCCGGCGTCATGGTGATGCCGGTGACTTCGCAGCCATTCGGACCGGTCAGGAAACGACGGAACTCCTTGGTGACCGGATCGGCGCAGGAAAGGCTGTTGGCGCCAATGTTGATCCACTCGCCAGCACCGGTGCCGGCCTGGTCGGTCTGCACCCAGAGACGACCGAACGGGTCGAACCACAGGCCGTCCGGCGCACCCAGGTCGGCACTGCCAACCGGGTCGGCAACGATGTTGCCCTTGTAGTCGTTGGTCGGCTTGGCGGCACGCGCGGTCTGCGTATCGCCGCACTGGACGAAGATGTCCCAGTTGAAGGCGACAGCGGCAACCGACTTGTCATCTTCGCGCCAGCGGATGATGTGTCCGTAGATGTTGTCTTCCCTTGGGTTGGCGGCATCAACCGCCGGTCGTGCAGAAGCGGCACCGGAGGAGCCGTCGGCCTTGTTGGCGGAGGCCGGCGAGGTGCCACGACGGCTGTTGTTGGTCAGCGTGCAATAGACCTCGACCTCGTCGTTGGCGTTGAGACGCGGACGGGCGCCGGTCCATTCCGGGCGGTCCATCATCGTGGCGCCGACAGCATCGGCTGCCATGCGGGTCTTGACGAGGATCTTGGCCATCACTTCGGCGTCGTCGGCACCGGCGAAGTTCGGGTTGTCACGCAGGGCGACGCCATCCACGCCCATGGTTTCCGGACGCAGGGCCAGCCAGACACCGGTCATGTCTGCGTCAAAGCGGGCGACGTAGAGGGTGCCCTCGTCGAGCAGGTTGCGGTTGGCGGCCTTGTTGCCCGGGTTGTACTTGCCGGCACAAACGAACTTGTAGATGTATTCGTTGCGTTCGTCGTCGCCCATGTAGAAGGCCAGGCGGTTGGTGCGATCAACAACGTACTGGGCACTCTCATGCTTGATGCGACCGAGGGCGGTGCGCTTGACCGGAACCGACTTGGGATCGAGCGGATCGACTTCGACGACCCAGCCGAACAGGTTGGTTTCGTTCGGGTTCTCGGCGAGATCGAAGCGCGGATCAACCGTATGCCAGCGATAGCCGAAACCGCCAGCGGTCACGCCATAGCGGTTATAGAGCTTGCCGGCCTCGGTGGCGACGCCCGGCAGGGGAGCATTGGCGCCGAAGTTGCCGTTCCAGTTTTCTTCGCAGGTAAGGTAGGTACCCCACGGCGTGATGCCGTGCGCGCAGTTGTTGATGGTGCCGTTGGCCGAGTAGCCGTCGGTCATCTGGCCGGTCGGCAGGGAGCCGGTCGGCGTGATGTTGTAGGCCTTGACCTTCATCAACGCGTGGCCGGCGGCTGGGCCGGAGACGCGCATCGGCGTGTTGGAGGTCAGGCGACGACCGTAGATCGAATTGCCTACCACCGACCACTTGCCATTGACACGACGAATTTCGAGTATGGAAACACCGTGCGCCGACTGCGACTTGCGGCACTTTTCAATGGTGTAGCCGGCGCCGACCTGGCCGTCCGGGAAGAGGATCTCCTCATGGGTGTACTCGTTGTTGGCGCAAAGAATGCCGCGATCGCTGAGTTCCCGGCCACGACTCGGGAAGGGGAAGAAATGCATGCCGTCGGTGTGCATGCCGTACTGCTTCATCTGATCGGCTGCCGTATTGGAGGCATCTGCCTTGTAGGCCGGTGCGCCGGGCATGATCGGGTCGCCCCAGGCGACGAGCAGGTTGGCTGTGTAGCCGTTGGGCACGGCGACGAGATCGGCAACGCGGCCACCGCTGGCCAGCGACGGCGGAATGCCTTCAAAGCCGATGCCGATTGCCATGTTGCCCGGCTGCGCTGCTTCGACGGTACCGACAAGGCCGGACAGGGTAACGCCACCGGCCGCTGCCAGCACGCCAGCGCTGGTGGTGCCCTGGACGAAGCGACGACGGGAAACATCGATACGGCCAATGATGTCGATGATCGATGAGTTGCCCGAGGGATTGATCGTCAGATCGTTCTTCGGATGCTTGATACCTTTCATGGAAACCTCTCTGTTCTCGATTCAGGGGGAGCGAACGGAGCAGACGAACTGCCCTTGGATATACGAGTCTGGCGGCGCTTTATTACATCGCTTCGCTTGCACCCCGGTCACGGAAGTAGTCCGTTCGGCTCATCGACAGCGGGTATTCGTCATCCCGCACAAAAAACTCTTGCCTTTCGCATTGCCGTAACACGAACGATGCATGGTGACCGTCGGAAAGCGTCCACCAAACGCTTGCCGACATCCGCTGCCCGTCACATTAACTTAATGATCTCGGCATACCCTGCATTCCCCGGTGGCGCTTTGCCCCCGGTCATCACCAACCGCCAACGACTCCCCATGAACTCCGTCGCCTCCTTCTGCGAAACCGCCCCACCGGCAGCCGCCCAGTACATCGGCAGCCCGTCGCGTTTCCACCGGGCGACGAGCCTGCACATCGGCCGCGACAACCTGCTCAACCTGGTCGAGATTATCCTCGAGCCAACCATCCTGACCGGCACGATCTGGCTGATCGCCTTGTTTGAGGATGGCGTGATTTCGCTGCCCTACATGATCGTCTCGTTGATGGCCTTCGCCCTGACCTTTCCGGCCCATCCGCGACTGCAGAAAACCTTCGGCCGCAGCCTCCTCGGCATCTTGAGCGGCTGGTTTTCCATCACCTTGCTGTTCCTGTTCTTCGGCTACGCCACGCGCAGCCTGAGCCTGTTCTCCCAACACGCGATCGTCACCTGGCTGTGGGCGACACCAGCGGCGTTGGTCGCCGGCCATGCCCTCTTCCGCCTCGCCGCCCCGTGGCTGCTCAAGGCCCAGGGCAGCAAGCGGGCGATCGTCGTCGGCTTGAACGAACAGGGCGCCGAACTGGCCCATCGCCTGGTCTGCAGCCCCTACACCGATCTACAAATGCGCGGCTTCTTTGACGATCGCAGCGCCGAGCGCCTGCGCACCGCCGGCCACGAGCGGCCGCTGCTCGGGCGCATCGACGAAGTGGCCGCCTACACCAAGGAACAGGGTATCAACCACATCTACATTTCCTTGCCGATGGCCACCCAGCCGCGCATCCTGCGCCTGCTGGACGATCTGCGGGACACCACGGCCTCAATCTTCTTCGTGCCCGACCTGTTCGTCACCGACATGATCCAGAGCCGGACGGAATCGATCTGCGACATGCCGGTGGTTTCCGTCTGCGAAACGCCCTTTACCGGCGTCAACGGGCTGATCAAGCGGGCCGAGGATCTGTTCCTGGGCACTCTGATCCTGCTCCTGATCTCGCCGCTGCTGCTGTTGCTGGCCCTCGGCGTCAAGTTCTCGTCGCCCGGCCCGGTGATCTTCAAGCAGCGCCGTTACGGGCTGGATGGTCAGGAAATCGTGGTCTACAAATTTCGCTCGATGACCGTCTGCGAAGACGGCGCATTCGTCGTCCAGGCGCGCCAGGGTGACCAGCGCGTCACCCGCCTCGGTGCCATCCTGCGCAAGACCTCACTCGACGAACTGCCCCAGTTCGTCAATGTCCTGCAGGGACGGATGAGCATCGTCGGGCCGCGCCCGCATGCGGTGGCCCACAACGAGCAGTACCGCAAGCTGATCAAGGGCTACATGGTCCGCCACAAGGTCAAGCCGGGCATCACCGGCTGGGCACAGATCAACGGCCTGCGCGGCGAGACCGACACACTGGACAAGATGAAGGCGCGCATCGACTTCGATCTCGACTATCTGCGCAACTGGTCGCTCGGCCTGGACATCTACATCATCCTGAAGACGGTCGCCGTCGTCGTCCGGGATCGTCATGCCTATTGAGCCGCGCCTGCTCGGCATGGTGATCCTCAGTGGCATCGCCGCCCTGCTCTTTGGCTTCGGCAGCACCGAAGCTTCGGCCGGACTGGTTGCCGCCCCCTGGGACAAGCTGGCGCACATCGGCGTCTTCGCCCTGCTCACCCTGGCCTTGCGCCTGATGCTGCCGCGCGTGCCGCTGACCGTGATCATCGGCATCGGCCTGAGCATCGCCGTCGCTGACGAACTGAACCAGATCTGGGTACCGGGCCGGAATCCCTCCTGGGAAGACGGCGCAGCCGATATGGCCGGCATCGCCCTCGGGCTGCTCATCTGGCCATTGCTAACCCGCCGCTTGAGCAATGCGACGGCATGCCGCACCTGATAGCCCTCGGCGCCGCTCTGTTGCTGACGGGCAGCGCCTGGGCTTCGCCCTATCGCCTGCAACTGGACAATGCGCCCGCCTATCGGCTGACCACCACGGCGCCGGCCACGGCCAGCCAGCCCTACGCCGCCGAGATCGCTGCCGCCGCCCATAAGGCGGGTGTCGATGCCGCCCTGGTCCATGCCGTGATCGCCATCGAGTCGGGCTACCGGGCAGATGCCGTCTCGCCGCGTGGCGCCATCGGCCTGATGCAGCTGATGCCGGCCACAGCCCGCCGCTTCGGCACCGACGACCCCCGTGATCCGCAGGCCAACCTGCAGGCCGGCACCCGCTATCTGCGCTTCCTGATCGACCGTTTTCCCGCCCGGAAAGATCTGGCAATCGCCGCCTACAACGCCGGCGAAGGTGCCGTCTCGCGCCACGGCGGAATTCCCCCTTATCCGGAAACCCAGGCCTACGTTCCCGCCGTGCTTCGCCACCTGGCCACCCTGCAAGGGCAGGCGGGCAAAGCCGCCAGCCGACATAAGTTCACCGGACAGCCAGCATGGCAGCGGCATGAGCCGAACGGCTCAGCAATTAACCATTCGGGTATCACGGTTTTCTAATAATGGGGGCTTAATCTGGTGAGGCTGGCGCCCCGTCGCCGCCACCGCCCCGTAACCCGACAACCAAGAGATCTGCCATGAAAATCACTCACCTCGCCCTTGCCACCGTTGCCGCGCTCGCCGCCGCACCGGCACTGGCCGCCCCCAACTGGATCGGCACCGCCGACTACGGTCTGGAGACGGTCGGTCCCTTCAACACCTATGACCTGTCCTCGGCCGGCGTCCTGCTGATCGAGCCGCTGCTCGACCCGCTAAACCCCAACGCTGCCCGCGGCTACTATCAGTCCTCCGTCACCGCCCACCTGCTTGACGGCCTGCAGATACAAAGCCCCGGCTTGGCTGCCAACAATTACGAACTCACCATCGTCGCCGACTTCAACAGCAGCCGTACCTCGGTCAATGCCTTTGGTGAAACCTTCGGCGTCAACAGCGGCAATTTCGCTCTCTACCTGGACACCACGCCGGATCGCGACTTCGCCACCGACAGTGGCTTTACCGACGGCTTGAAGATCATGGAAGGCAGTATCACCAGCGGCGGCGGCAGCCTCGGCTATGTCGGCGGCGGCATCATGCAGTTCGGCGGTGCGATGCTTGACCTGACGGTCACCGGCTACGACACCAGCGTGTTTTCTCCGGCCACCATCGCCGGCGGCAACAGCACCTTTTCGCTGCGCCTGGGTGCACCGTTCGATGCCACCTTCCTCAGCACGATCAACAACGTGCAAGGCGTCGGCACTACCGGCAACCTGCTGTATGTCGCCGATGGCGACCTGATCCTGGCCGCCGTGCCGGAACCCAAGTCGCTGGCCATGATGCTGGCCGGCCTGGGCATGATCGGCGCCATGAGCCTGCGCCGCCGCAGCTGATTCGCGCTTCTGCAGTAATAAACGAAAGGCCCGCCAATTGGCGGGCCTTTCGTCGTTTGCTCGCCTTACGCTCAGCGAAGACGGTCGGCCAACGTCTCGATGGCCAGGCCGAAGCCGGCCAACGAGCTGGAATCGAAGGCGTAGTCGTCATCGGCAAGGTCGCCATCCTCCTCATCGATAGGCCGGTCAAGCCCGAGAGCCCGTATTTCGGCAAGCAATTCGGCGTCCGACAGGTTGCGGAATCCGCGGAATCCGTTCTCCAGCACATGATGCAGGTGCATGTAGCGACGCATGTCCTCGCGGTGCTCGAGGCGATCGAGCACCAGGAGCCGAATCATTTCCTCACGCTTCATGGTGACTCTCCCGATAGGCTGGACTGTCAATGTAACGGGAGCGTGTTACCCGCCGGTGAAGAAACAATGACGATCGCATCCAGAAGATCTCACTCAACTCTCGCCGCCGATCGCCAGTTCCTGCTCTTCGTTCAGGGGCAGATAGCGAATGCGCATCCGGTTGCCTTCGATGGCTTCGACCACGTAGTTGCGATCGAGCTTGTCGCCCTGACGGGCAATCAGGTGGCGGCCCTGATAAGCAAGAAAGACGCGGATTTCCTTATCCTCGATGACCTTGCCGAGATAGCTGAAGGGCAGCGGCGGCGCGACTGGTTGCGCCGGCGGTGGCGGCGGCGGGGCGATGTACCAGCTGTGGGAGCGGAACGGATCGGGCAAGGGTGCTGCATCAGCTGTCGGTGGCAGGGGCTGCGCCGCGACGGGAGCGGGCGGCAGCGCGCCGGCCGTTGGCGCAGCCGGCCGTTCGCTGCGCGGGCGGCGCGGCTCCGGCTCATCGGCGGCTTCTTCCTCGATCATCATGCCGGCCGCCAGGGTCGCCAGCAGCAGCCCGCCGAGCACTATCCAGCGTTGGCGCGGAGTGGGATTCATGCTCCGCCTTTCCGCCCGAACAGGATCAGGCGCAACTGCGCATCAACCCGACCGGCACCAATGTTGGGCCGGCGGATGGTCAGGTCGTCGATGGCCATTTCGGGAAACTCCTGGCGGATGGCGCGGGCGTAGCCGCGAATGGCCTGATAGCCACCACTGACTGGCAGGTTCAGTACGTAACGGTCGAACAGGCCGTCCTTACCGGCAACCAGACGATATTCGCCCTCGGGCAGAGTCAGCCCGTGCGTGCCGGCCAGCTCCAGCACACGTCCCAGCTCGGCATTCAGCCCCTGCTCGCCGGGAAAACGGTCGAGCAGCCGTTGCCGGGCCTCGGCCGGCGATGCGGCCTGTTCCTGGCGGGCGATCTGCTGGCGGCGCACGGCGCGTTCGCTCTGCGTCAGGCTTTCCTCGGCCTCGGCAAGCGCCCGCTCGCGGCTGGGCATGAGCACCACCTGGCAGACGCCGACGGCCAGCACCAGAAGCAAGGCGAGCAGGGGCAGCGGCCGCAGGTTGGCAAGGGCGAAGCGCAGCCGCAGCGGCGCCGCCTTCAGGAAGCGGGAGACCATGCGGCGGAAATCTCGAAAAAAACCGGACGTTGCGGATCGCTCTGGCGAATCTGGTGGGAAACCAGGACGACTCGAGCCAGGGGGGATTGGCGCAGGGATTCGACGAAAGCCAGGGCCGCCTTCATGTCGCGCGCCTCGCCGCTGATATGGACGGCGCTGCCAGCCAGGTTGGGGCTGACGGCAAGCAGGCTGACCTCCTCGCCGCTGGCGGCATCGATGCGCCGATACAATCCCTCCCAATCGACGGCAATTGCCGACACGGCCAACTGCAGGGAGCGTTTTTCTTCCGTGTTGAGCAATTGTTCGGGCTGCTCCTGGCGCTCGCTGGCGCGCAGGCGCTCAAGCCGCCGTTCGCTTTGAGCCAGGCGACTTTCGGCTTCGCCCAGCGCCTCACCGAGACGCATGTACTCAAGCCCGGCATCGGCCCCGAGGACGACCGCAGCAAGCAGCAGGACGCCGACCAGCAAGCTGGGCCGACGCGGCTGAAAATCCAGTCCAGGATCACGCACCGGCGGCTCCGCACAGGCGAAAGTCTTGTTGGCGGACATCCCAGGCAGCGCCGGGCGGCGAGACCCCGGCCTGGCCGATGATGTCGACACGGCGCCCGGCGATCGCCGCCGCTTCGGCGGCCAGCAGGCCAGCCAGTTCGGCCGGCGTCGCCCGGTGGTTGCGCAGGCGCACCGGCGATCCGCCAACCAGGCCGAGCAGGCTGATCCAGTCGTCGTCAACGCAGGCGAACCAGCCGTCGCCGAGCTGCTGGCGGCGGGCGGCGAGTTCCGCCAGCAGCCGAGGCCGGATGCTGCCCAGGCGCTGGTGGCGCCCCTTGGCGATCCGCCGCAGGCCATCGAGCAGTTCGCGCTCAATTCCGGCCGCTACACCGTTCTGCCCGAAACGCGGGTCGTCGACGGCAATTTCCAGGGTGCCGGCCTTTTCCCCCAGGCTGCTGCGCAGCAGAGCAAGCGCCATAGCCTGGCGATCCTTGCGGCCGAGCAGGGTTTCGTTCCACGGCAGCAGCGCGTAGCGCACCAGCGCATCGGCAACGACAATGCGCAGCGCGGCGCCGCCCGGGGCATTGGCGAGGAGCTCGGCAGCGGCGTCAAGGGCGGGCTGCCATTCCGTCTGGCCGGCCGTTGGCAGCGCCACTTCGGCCTGCTGACGCGAGCGTTCGCGACGCCAGGGAAAATGCTCCAGCACGACCTGCCGCGGATGCACGAGCAGGACCAGTTGATCAAGCCACGAAAGTGACACGGTTCGCTTCCTCCAGACTGGTAATGCCATCGCGCACGAGATCGAGCGCACTTTCGCGCAGCGAGCGGGTGCCGCCGCGGCGGGCGGCCTCCTTGAGCTGGCGGATCGGCGCCCGGCCAATGATCAGCTCGCGGATTTCGTCATTGAGTACAAGCAGTTCGGCGATGGCACGCCGCCCCTTGTAACCGGTACCCCGGCAGGTGCCGCAACCCACCGCCTGGCGGAACTGCCAGTTGGCCGCGGCGGCCGGCGCAATGTCGGCATCGCTCAAGGCCTCGGCAGTCGGCTGCACCGGCCGGGCACAGGCCGGGCACAGGGTGCGGATCAGGCGCTGGGCGACAACGCCATTGAGCGCCGAGACCAGGTTGTAGGGATCGACTTCCATGTGCAAAAAGCGGCCGATGACGTCGAAGACGTTGTTGGCATGCACGGTGGTAAACACGAGGTGACCGGTCAACGCAGCCTGCACGGCGATCTGCGCCGTCTCGGCATCGCGGATTTCGCCGACCATGATCTTGTCCGGGTCGTGGCGCAGGATGGAGCGCAGGCCGCGGGCGAAGGTCAGCCCCTTCTTCTCATTGACGGGAATCTGCAGAACCCCGGACAACTGGTATTCGACGGGATCCTCGATGGTGACGATCTTGTCCTCGCCGCGATTGATTTCGGAGAGCGCCGCGTACAGCGTGGTCGTCTTGCCGCTGCCGGTCGGCCCGGTGACCAGGACCATGCCGTAAGGCTCGGCGGCCAGGCGGCGGATACGGCTCATGGTGTCGGCATCGAAGCCCATGGCATCGAGGCGCAAGCCATCGAGGTGATCGGTCAGCGCCTGCTTGTCGAGCACGCGCAGCACGGCGTCCTCGCCCCAGATGCTGGGCATCACCGACACCCGGATGTCGACCTCGCGGCCCTGCCAATTGACCTTGAAGCGCCCGTCCTGCGGCACCCGGCGTTCGGCGATGTCGAGTTCGGACAAGACCTTGATGCGCGACACCACCTGCTCGGCATTCTCCTGGCCGTCGATCGAGCCGGCATAGTTGAGGACGCCGTCGATGCGGTACTTGATGGCCAGGCCGCGGGCATGGGCCTCGATGTGGATGTCCGAGGCGCCCGCCTTGAGCCCGTCGTGCAGGGTCGAGCGGACGAGGCGGACAACGGTGCTGCCATCCTCGGAAATTCGTTGCAACGACAGGTCCTCAGCCACATGACCGGTGGCCTGAGTACCGCCTTCGCCGCCGATGCTGCCGTCGAGGGCGCGCACATGCGATTCCTCGCGCGCCAGATAAGCCGCCACCACGCTGGCCGGCGCCGGGCGCCAGAGCATGCGGCGACCGGAGGGCACGATGCCTTCCAGCCAGTCGCGCAGGGCCAGCGAGAAAGGATCGGGGGCAACCACCAGATAGCCGTCATCGTGCTCGAGCAGCAACACCTGGCGGCGGACAAATTCGGCGAACGGCGCCAGCGAGCGGACCAGAGCATCCGGCGCCAGGGCCTCGAGACGAATGGCCTGCA
This sequence comes from Betaproteobacteria bacterium HGW-Betaproteobacteria-7, assembly GCA_002840765.1. GTDB lineage: Bacteria > Pseudomonadota > Gammaproteobacteria > Burkholderiales > Rhodocyclaceae > Azonexus. The sequence continues at coordinate 2,207 of PHCE01000003.1, read as the reverse complement.
GGCCGAAGGGAATGGCCGCGGCGGCATGGGCGACCTCCTCGTCGAGGCCGTGCGCCTGCTGCAAGGCGGCGGCGACGGCCGGCAGGCCATGGCCCTCAGCAACGAGATTGGCGGCGGCTTGCTGCAGATCGGGGAGTCGTTCGATTGGTGAGTTCATGGCGCCCCTACTGGAAATTGCCGGCCAGTTCGAAGATCGGCATGTAGAGCAAGAGCACGATGCCGCCGATGACACCGCCGATCACCGTCATCAGCAGCGGCTCGAACAGTCGGGTAAAGGTATCGACCAGGCGGTTGATTTCTTCGTCGTAGAAACCGGCGACTGACTCCAGCATCTCGCCCAGCTGACCGCTCCGTTCGCCGACCGCGATCATGCGCAGGGCCACTTGCGTGGTCAGTCCGCCGGCCTCGGCGGCCTGGGAGAAGCTGCGCCCCTGCTCGATATCGGCGACACTGCGGGCCAGCCCTGCACGCAGCGCCACCGGCAGGATCTCGGCAATCATGCCGAGCGCGGTTTTCAAGGGAATACCGGCGCGCAGCAGCATGCCGGTAGTGCGGTAGAAGCGGGCCAGGTACACCAGACGGATATGCTTGCCCAGCGCCGGTAGCCGCCACACGGCCCGGGCGGCGGCGGCGCGCACGGCCGGCATTGAAGCGATGACGACCAGACCGGCGACGGCCAGCAGACTGGCGATGGCGAGACCGCCAGCGTGCTCGTTGATGAAGCCGCCCCAGGCGAAGAGCAGGCTCGACAGGCCTTCCGGTTCGCGGCCGCTGTCGGCGAAGACCAGGGCGAAGCGCGGCACGACATAGCCGAGCAGAAAGAGGGTCACCAGACCGCCGATGGCAATGAGCAGCAAGGGATAGATGGCGGCACTGACAATCTTCTTCTTCAGTTCGGCCAGTTTCTCGTGGAAAACGAGGTAGCGCTCGAGTGCTTCGCTCAGGTCGCCGGTCCGCTCGCTGGCCCGGACGGTCGCCACGTAGAGATCGGGAAAGGCCTCGGGATGACGCTGCAGCGCCGCCGACAACGACAAGCCCTCGCGCAGGTGGCCGAGCAAGGCCTCCAGCACCTCGGCGGTGAGCGGATCGCTGTCCTGGGCGGCCAGGGTTTCCAGGCCTTCGAAGACGGTCAGGCCGGCGCGCTGCAGGGCCAGCAACTGGCGGGTGAACAGCGGCAGCGGAAAGACGCCGCGGCGTCGGCTGCGCCGGCCACCGAGCTGGCGGCTGGAGACGACGACGGCATCGCGCAGGACCGGTGATTCGGCCAGGGCTTCGACCGAAGCGGCGGCGACGCGCAGGCGCGTCACCCCCTGCCCGGGAAAGATCGCCGTCACCTCGAATTCCATGCCGGGCGCGCTCACCAGTTGGTGATGTCGGCAGCATCGCCCTCGCCACCGGCGCGACCGTCCTTGCCGAAGGAGAAGAGGTCGAAGTCGCCGTTTTCGCCGGGCGAGCGGTACTGGTAGGCGCCGCCCCACGGGTCGTTCGGCACATCCTTGCGCAGGTAGGGGCCCTGCCAGCGGCTTTCGCCGGCCGGCCGCTTGTTCAGCGCCGCCAGTCCCTGTTCGCTGGTCGGATAGCGACCGACATCCAGGCGATACTGATCGAGGGCTTTTTCCAGGGCGTCGATCTGCGCCCGCACAGCCTTGACCTCCGACTTGCCGATCTGGGAAAAATATTTCGGTCCGACATAACCGGCGAGCAAGCCGATGATGACCATGACGACCAGCAATTCGAGCAGCGTGAAGCCGAACTGGCGAAAGCGGGCGACGGAACGACGGAACGGGAGAAGTGGCACGGGGACTTTCCGTAGGTTGCAGATCGGACCCGAAATCTTATGCAGGACGCGTTACAGCAACGTGACGCTGGTAAGCCATTCCCGTTGCCGGCAGGTAGGATCAAATTGACCGCTGAATTGCTCTGGGGTGTTCCCTCATCCGGCCTCGATAGGCTCCGCTCCATGCAAACAGAATCGCTCAGCTGCATTATTCGGCCAAGCCCCTTGGCACACTTGCCATCGTCATACTACAATCGCCATCCATTTCGCATGGCAAGGTGCAGTGATGTCTCTCCCCTCCCTCTTCGCCGCCTTCCTCTCGCAGCATGCCCGCCTGCTTGAACTGAAGACGGCGTTGCCGGAAGCGGCACTGCTCGTCGAACGCTTCTCCGGCCGTGAAGCGGTTTCAGAAAACTTCCGCTTTGACATC
>PHCE01000022.1 GCA_002840765.1 Betaproteobacteria bacterium HGW-Betaproteobacteria-7 | reverse complement strand
CACACAGTACTGTCATGAATAGTGCGAAGAACGCTGATTTGCGGTTCTGCTTCTTTATGTGTTCAGTGGTGACTTGGAGTCGCATGATGACCGCTAACGCAGAGCTGTGCGGCGGCCCGTCAGGGCCGTCCGAACGAGCGCCAGGTTAGCCAGCGCGGTTGATACGGAGGAATGATGCGACTTTTGATAAACGCAAACGTGTTTGGCTGGCGAATGACTGGTCTGATGCCGAAAGGCGCCGGATGGTTTTTCGGGTTCAGCCGGCGACCGAAGGAGATTGCCGGCGAACCGCGCCTCGTAAGCTACGCACCGGATGGCGAGACCTGCACGCTGAATTTTGACGGTGAAGAGCATTACTACGACCGCATCGGAACGACGGCTAACGTGAAGTGGACGGCACATTCGCCGTGTATTCTGGAATGGCGCCATCTATTCGCGCCAACCTATCAGCCGAAGAAGCCCGGCCGGCATGCTCTTTGGTCAAATTTATCCGCATATTTCCCGGAATGGATGGCGATCGAACATGGCGCCTTGAAAGTCTCTTGCCATATGGATGTAGATGAAATACCGCATTTATAAATAACCCATTCCAATTTGCAGGTGCAGCATGGAACTGAATCAAGGTCGCTTCGTGGCCTTTCATGATCAACGGCATACGCCAACGCCCCCCTGACGCCTCATGCCGACATCGTGCCGCCAGCCCTATGGAATATCAAGCTCCCGGCCTGAAGATGCGCTCTCCCGGCTACCGCCCCAACCCGGCCGCCCAGGCCTCGGCCGCCGGGCGCAGCAGATCGATCCACGGGCCGGGATAGACGCCGATGCCGACGATCATCACGATCAGCGCCAGCAGCACCAGCAATTCGCGCGGCCGCAGGTCTTCCGCCTCGGCCACCTCGCGCCGCGTCACCGGACCGAAGAAGGCCTTGCGATAGAGCGCCAGGAAGGCGCCGGCGGCGATCGACAAGCCGAACAGTGCGGCCATGCCAGCCCCGGTATGGCTCTGCAGGGCGGCCAGGATGAGCAGGAATTCGCCGGGAAAACTGCTGGTGCCCGGCATGCCGACGCCAGCCAGGCCGCAGATCAGGAAGCCACTGGCCAGCAGAGGCATGGTCTTGGCCGCGCCGCCAAGGGCATTGACATCGGTGGAACCGGTGCGCTGGCGGAGGAATTCGAGCAGCAGGAAGCCGCCGCCGGTGGCCACGGTGAAACTGAGCAGCAAGGACACCGCCCCCTGCACGCCCTGCGCCGAGAGCGCCGCCAGTCCGAGTACCGCCAGCCCGACGTGGCAGATGCTGGCGTAGGCCAGGCCGACGCGCAGGTTGCTCTGGCCGAGGATGCCGACGGCACCGTAGATCAGCGTCACCGTGCCGAGGCCGGCGAGCAGCCAGTGCAGATCCTGGGCGGCGTCCGGCGCCAGCGGAATGGCAAAGCGGATCAGGCCGTAGCCGCCGATCTTCAGCCCGACCAGCAGCGCCGTCAGCGAACCGGGCGCCGCCAGGGCCAGTTGCGGCAACCAGGTATGCAGCGGCACCAGGGGCACCTTGACGCCGAAGCCGAGCAGGCAGAGCAGGAAGACCAGCAGTTGCGTGGATTCCGGCAGCGGCGCGGCCAGCAGGGCCGGCAGCTCGAAGCTGAGGACCGGCTGGCTGGTGGCAACGACGACGATGGCGATCAGCAGCGGAATGCCACCGGCCAGCATGATCAGGAAGTAGCGGCTGGCGGCGGCCGGTGCGCCGGCGGTGGCGCCCCAGCGGCCAAGCAGGAAGTACAGCGGCAGCAGCGTCAGTTCCCAGAAGAAGAAGAACAGCAGCGTGTCGAGGGCGCAGAAGATGCCCAGGGTCGCCGTCTGCAACAGCAGCAGATAGCTGTAATGCTGGCGCGGCGCTTCCTGCACGACATTCCAGCAGGCGACCAGGCTGCCCAGGAACAGCAGGGCGCAGGCCGGCAGGAACAGTACGGAAAGACCGTCCACACCGAGCAGGTAATGGACATTGAGGCTGGCGATCCACGGCTGCCGCTCGAGCAACTGGAAACGCTCGCCGGCCGGGTCGTACGCCAGGAGCGCCGCCGTCGCCAGCAGCAAAGTGCCCAACATGGCCAGCGCGGCAACCTGCCGGGCGGCCCGGGCCGGCAGCAGCCAGAGCAGCACGGCGCCGAGCAAGGGCGTGAACACGAGCAACGAGAGCAGCGGCAGGGTCATCGCGCAAACCTCGCGGCGACCGTCTGGCTGGCCGTTTCCGTCAGGTGCAGCCAGGGTTCGGTGAAGAAGCCGATGGCCAGCATGGCGCCGAGGGCGATGCCACAGACGACGTATTCCATGGGCAGGGTGCGGTCGACATCGTGCCCGCCGGGCCCCGGCGGCGACAGGAAGGCCCGCTGGAACGCCCAGAGCAGGAAACCGGCAGCGGCGACGTTGCCGAGCGCCGCCGCCACCGTCGGCAGGGCGCCGAAGCGGGCGATGGCCGCTTCGAGCACCAGGTGGGCGGCGTCGAAACCTGGGGTGCCGGGCATGCCGACGATGGCCAGGCCGAAGCTGAGGAAGGCGATGGCGAGGAAGGGAATGCGCTCGAACAGGCCGGACAGTTCATGCAGTTCGGTGGTGCCGGTGCGGCGGAAGACAAAGCCGACGATGAACCACATGCCAGTCGCCGCCAGGCCGAAGTTGGCGGCGAGCAGCACCGCCCCCTGGATGCCCGAGGGATGCAGGCTGAAGACACCGATGACCAGCAGGCTGGTGTGGCTGACGACGGCAAAGGCGAGCAGGCGGCGCAGGTTGGTCTGCTGAAAGGCCAGGGCGGCGGTGAAGAAGACCCCGGCCATGGCGAAGCCGACGACGTAGGGTTGCCAATAGGCGACGGCATCCGGCGTCAGCGGCAGGACGAAGCGCAGCATGCCGTAGATGCCGACCTTGACCCCTATCATCAGCGCCGGGGCGACGGCGATCAGGCCGTGCTGGGCCATATTGGGCAGCCAGCCATGCAGCGGAAAGAGCGGCGTGCGCACGGCCAGACCGTAGAACAGCAGATAGAAGGCGGCAGTCTGGAACTTGCCGAGCGGTGGCGTCGCCATCAGGTCGAACAGATCGAAGCTCCAGACGCCGCCCGTCGCCTCGGCGTGCGACCAGCCTAGGACCAGGCAGCCAACGGCAAAGAGCAGCCAGCCGAAGGACTGGTACTGGATGAAGCGCGCCAGGGCCTGGATCTCGGCGCGCGAGGAGGCCCAGCGGCGCAGCAGGTACACCACCGCCCATAGTTCAACGGCCGACCAGAGGGCAAACCAGGCAATATTGACGGTGACCAGCATGCCGATCAGCCCGGCCTCGGCAATCAGCAGCACGGCGAACAGGCGGCCCGGCGAGATCATGCCGCGGCTCATGCCATAGAAGGTCATCAACAGCGTCAGCAGCGCGGTGAGCAGGATGAAGACCAGACTCAGGCCATCGACGGCAACATGGTAGGCGAGCGGCGAAAAATGCTCGGCCAGCTGCATTGCCGGCAGGGTGGGATCGACGCGGGCGGTGGCGACCAGACAGAAGAGCAGTTCGAGGACAGCGAACACCTTGCCAACCGCGACCGCCACCGGCCGCTCACCCAGGGCGAAGACGCAGGCCGCGCCGAACAATGGCAACAGTTGCAGGACCAGCAGCAGGGGCAGCGTCGTCTGCTCATTCCAGAAGATTTCGCTGAGACTGAACATCAGAGGATCACCACGAAGGTCGCCATGACCGCCAGCATCAGGTAGCGCGGCTGTTCAAGCAGGTTTTCCAGGGTTTGCAGATAGCCCCCCAGGCGCTTCAGGATGCGCTCGGCAGTGCCGCCGCGGCCTTGCAGCAACAGGCGATTTTCGATGCGTTGCAGGACATCGGAGGTCGCCGCCAGGAGCCGACCGGGCAGGCCGTCCGCGCGCACCAGCGGGCGCTCGGGGTCGGGCGCCCGCCCCTTGCCCGGTTCGCCGATGGCCGGATCGAGGAAATGCTCTTCGAGATTGCGCACGTCACGGGCAAAGGCGTTGGTCGGCTGGACGAGCAGTTCGTAGGACACCTTGTCCAGCCAGAAACGCTGGACGGCCAGGGTGTACAACACGGGCTTGTCGCGCAGCCAGGCCGGCGGCGGCGCCGGCCGCTGGCCAGCAAGGACCAGCCAGGAAGGCGCCAGCAGGAACTGCCAGGCGCGCCAGGCGGCATGCATGCAGAGGTGCACGGTGGCCAGCGTCGTCCAGCCGAGGCCGATGGCGACGAACATCAACGACACCTGGAACAGCGTGGCAAAAATCAGCGCCGACTTGACGTCCGTCTGCACCAGTCCGCAGAACCAGGCATAGAAGGCGGTCAGCGCGCCCAGCGCGGTGAGCAGCAGCAGCACGTCAGGCACCTGGGCGAGCAGCGGTTCGAGGCGCAGCATCAGGTAGACGCCGGCATGCACCATGACCGCACCGTAGAACACCGCTGACGACGGCGTCGGCCCTTCCAGGGCGCGGGCGATCCACGGCGAGAACGGCAGTTGCGCCGACTTGGCCAGGGCGGCGAGGACGAAGCCGAGGGCGATCAGGCGGGCGCTGGCGACACCCAGGCTGTTGTCGCCGACGATCACCGGCCATTCGAAACTGCCGAGCCAGACGGCGGCGAAACCTAGACCAAGGAGGAAGCCGGCATCACCGCCGCGGTTGGTGACGAAGGCGAACAGGGCGTTGCCGGTCGCCACCGGGCGCTGCCAGGCGTAGCCGATGAGCAGGAAGGAGGCGACGCCGCACATCTCCCAGCCGACGAAGGCAAGCAGCCCGTTGCCGGCGAGCAGGACGAACTGGATGCCGGAGAGGAACAGGCAGAGGACGATGAAGTAGCGGTGGAAGCCGGCTTCGCGATGCAGGTAATTGGCCGAGAAGCGGACGACCAGCCAGCCGATTGCCGCGCAGACGGTGGCGACGCTGAGCGACAGCCCGTCGAGCAGGAAGGACAGGGTGCCCTGCCAGGGACCGCTGCCGAACCAGACGCCGATCACCCGGTGGCCCGGCACGCCCTCGAGCAAGGCCAGCAGGTCGATGGCGAGCAGCAACAGCAGGCTGCCCAGGGCGGCGACGGCCGACAGGCGGGCGGTCAGCGGCTCGGCGGCATCGCCGCTGGCGCGCCCGAGGAGGACGCGGGCACCATTGACGATGAGCGCCAGCAGCGGCAGTAACGGCACCAGCCAGACGACTTCGGGCAAGGGTCGGAGCAGTTCGATCATGTCGCCCCCCCGAGCAGCAGGGCCGGGGCGAGCGGCCCGGACTCGCCGGCGAACCAGTCGACCGAGCGGGCGACGCGCGGCAGCACGCTGCGCCCGGCCCACGGCTGCCAGCCGCGCGCCGGCTGATAGTGCTGAATGGCGCCGCTCTGCGGGTGGCAACTGGCAAGGAGGATCCAGGCATTGCCGACCAGTTCCTGCAGGGCCGGCTGCCGGGCGACGATGGCATCGAGCATGGCCGGCGTCTGTTCGACGACGACGAGCAGACGCATCGGTTCATGGATTTCCACCATCTGCCAGGGCAGGCCGGTGCGCAGATCGGAATCGGCGCCGTCCATGACGCCGAACAGGCCGGTGATGTTGTGGGTGATTTTCGAGCCGCAGCCGAAGCGCTCGTTGTCCACGCTGGAAAAGTAGTACTCGAGGGCGATACCGGCGCCGACCGGGCCGGCGGCCAGCAGGATGCCCTCAACGATGGCGCCGTCGGCATCGTTCGTCGGATCGTAGGAAATGAGGAAGACCCGGCGGTCGAGGAAAAGGCCACGGCTCATCTGCCTGCGGCCGATGAAGGCGGCGGCGTTGGTCGCATGACCCAGCTCCGGGCGGGCCTGGGATATATCGCTGGTGCGGGCGACGACATGCTGCCGGCCGATCCATGGCGTTGCCCGGGGCGGCGCCGAGGCCAGGCGCCGGCAGCGCTCGGCGGCATGCGCCCGGCAGGCTTCGGCCAGTTGGGCGAGCAAGCGGTCATGCGCCGGCAGCAGGTCCGCCGGCAACTGTTCGAGGTCGTACCACTCGACGGCGTCGTCGCAGGTATTGTGCTCGGCGGCGATGAACCAGGTCTGCTCGGGGATGCACAGGCCGCGGGCCGCGAGCCCGGCACGCACGGCCGGCCGGTTGGCCATGGCGGCAAAGACGCGGGCGTTCGGCCCACCGTGGCGACCGGAACAGGCGCCGCAATCGTAGGCCGAAAAATGCGGATTGTTTTCGCTGGCGGAACCGTGGCCGAGCAACAGCACCAGCGGCGCGAAGTTGTCGGTCAGGCCGATCATGCGCAGGAAGGCAGCGACCTGCTCGATCTGCTCGCCATCGCTGAAGCCGGTCTGGACATCGTCGTCCGTCGTCGCGGCGGCAGTCAACGCCAGTTCGCTGGCGACCTGACCATCGTGCTGCTGACGCCAGCGGCGCAAGGTGTCGCCGAACCAGCCCGGGGCCAGCGTCGCCGCCCCCAGCGCCAGTAATGACGGGGCGCCGGCGACGGCGGTCAGCAGCGGGCCGGCAAACGGACTGCGCCGGGTTGCCTGGTAAAGGCGCTGGCGCCAGCGCAGGCGACGATCGCGGCGCACGGTATGGCGTGCCGCCTGCTGCTCGCTACCGGCGGCTGGCAACTCGCGCACCAGGTGGCCGGGCGTGACGACGATCGGACAAAGCGTCGTCGGCGCTGCATCGTCCATCCCCTGCCAGTACATGACCACACCGAAAAAGCCGGCGGCGCCGTAGGTGACGACATCCGGCGCGATTTCCTCGAGGTGACGGCGGGTGCCCTCCTCGCGGTCGTCCATGCACATGATCACCTGGGCGGCCGGCACTGCCGGCGGCACCTGGCGGCCCCGGTTGGCGGCAAGGGCGGCGAACAGTTGCTCGCGGTAATGGCGTTCGTAGGCCTGCAGCCAGATCTGGCCGCGCTGCAGCGGCGACAGCGTGGCGGCGCAATCGAGCAGGGCGACAGCCGCATCCGTGGTCAGTGCCGTCAATTCCTCGGCGCTCAGAGCGAGCTGCCGGAGCAGTGCTGCCAGACGACGGCAGCCCTCCTCCCCATCCTGCTCGCGGCGGGCGGCGATGGTTTCGGCGAGGCTCAGCCAGGCCGCTTCGTCGCCGGTCTTGCCGATCGCCACCCGATGCGCTGCCAGGTGTTGCAGATCCTCGGGCAGAGCCTGCCGGCGCAGGATGTCGCGAACGTAGAACTCGGCGGGATGGGCTGCGTAATAGACCTGCAACTCGGCGAAATTCATCGCTGTCCCGGTCAGTCGGCACATCAGATCCTCGCACAGCAGGCGCTCCAGCAGAACGCGGATGGCCAGGTAATCGAGCATGGCCACCGGCGTTCCATCGCCCGCCCCCGGATGCCGGTCGCGCCACAGGAACATCCCCGACCAGCCCGGCAGTTCCAGGCTCAGGCGCTCCAGGTAGGCTGGCCACAGACGATCATCGGGCAGCAGGCGTGCGAGCTCCTCAAGCAGCACGGCCAGCGGGTCGTCCACCAGGTGCACGATCTCTTCGCGCACGTTGGGCAACTCGTCCAGTTCCCAGAACATGTCGAGGCCAGCGCTCGCCCGCCAGGCGGCGAAAAAGCCCCGGTCGCGCAGAGGATTGCGCCAGGGCGCCAGGCCAAGGTCGAGATGGGCGGCGAGATGGCGCTGCAGGATGGTCCGCACCTTCTCCAGCACATCCTCACCGCTGATCGCTTCGAGCAGGCTGCGCAGGGTCCGTTGCCCGCCCACCTCGGCACACAGCGCTTGCCAGCGCTGGACAGCTTCATCGTGCCAGTCAATGTGGGCGCCGGCTGGCTGCGCCGCCAGCACCCGCCGGGCGGTGCTCAAACAGTCGTCGGCGGCCACGGGATGCTCGCGCTCCCGCCAGGCGGCATGCACCCGGCCGATATCCCCTTCCGCCACCAGCAGGCTGGCGAGCAGAATGTCGCGGCGCTGCAGACGCCCGGCGAACAACGGTTCTCCCTGCTCGGGCAGCACTTCGTCCAGGGCAGCCTGCAGGTCGTCATGAGTAATGCGGCCAGCGGCGAACTCTGCCCGGAAACGCGACTCCGGCCAGTAGGTGGTGGCGCCGGTCAGTCGCTGCGCCGCCCCCAGTGCCTCGGCGAAGGGCAAATGCTGGAAGCCGTGCAGGGTGTTGTGATGAACGAAATTACTGATCGGCGCCTGGGCCGGCAGCAGGTGCGCCAGATGCTCGACGCAGCGGGCCAGGCGTTCGCGGATCGGCAGTTCCTCGTCGCCCGTCATCTCAGCCTCCGAACAGCCTGGCGACGACATCGACACTGCCGGCGACCAGGGCGAGCAACGGCGCCGGCCAGAAGCCGAGGACGACGATACAGGCGGCCAGTAGCGCCGCGGCGGCCATCTCGGTCCGCTTCATGTCGGCCAGTTCCATCGCCGGTCCGCGCAAGCACAGCCGGTTGACCACACGCAGGCTGTAGGCGGCGCCGATCAACATGCCCAGACCGATGATCAGCATCCAGCCGCCCCAGCGGCCGAAACCGCCGATCAGCGCGTGCACTTCGCCGATGAAACCGGCGCTGCCCGGCAAGCCGATCGCCGCCAGAAAAGCGAAACCGGTGAAGAAAGCGAAGCGCGGGGCGCGGCCGAGCAGCGCTCCGTAATCGGCCAGGTCACGGCTGTGCGTGCGCTGGTAGAGCAAGCCGATAATGAGGAAGAGCAGGCCGGCAGCCAGTCCATGCGCCACCATCTGGAAGACAGCCCCAGTCAGGCCGGTGACGTTGAGGGTGGCAATGCCGAGCAGGACGATGCCCATATGTGAAATCGACGAATAGGCGATCATCGCCTTCAGATCCTGCTGCCGCCAGGCGAGGATGCCGCCATAGAGCATGCTGACGAGCGCCAGCACAGCCAGCCAGTCCTGCGTTGCCAGCAGGGCCGCCGGCAGGGTTTCGGCGGCGCGGATCAGGCCGTAGGCGCCCATCTTCAGCAATACGCCGGAGAGCAGGATGGAGACCGGACTGGGCGCCTCGACGTGGGCCAACGGCAGCCAGCCATGTAGCGGCACCACCGGCATCTTGACGGCGAAACCGGCGAACAGGCCGGCAAAGATCAGTAATTGCGTATGCAGCGGCAGGCTACGGCCGCCCTCGGCCATGTCGGCCATGGCAAAGCTGTGGCCGGGCGCCGCATCATAAAGAAAGAGCAGGGCGACCAGCATGAAGACCGAGCCACCTAATGTATACAGGAAGAAATTGAGTGCCGCCCGCTGCCGGTTGGGACCACCCAGGCGTTCGATGAGAAAGAACAGCGGAATCAGGGTCGCTTCCCAGAAGACGTAGAACAGCGACCAGTCGCGAGCCGTAAACACGCCGAAGATGGCCGACTCGAGCAGCAGGACGAGAACGAAATAAAGTCGGGCGCTGTTCTCCATGCGCCGTGAGATGAGGACGGCAATCAGGGTGAGCAACGCCGTCAGCAGCACCATGGCCAGCGAAATGCCGTCGACGCCGAGGGCAAAATGCGAACCGAGCCGCGCATTCCAGGCCCGGCTCTCGAACATCTGGATCGCCGGCCCGCCGGCATCGAACTGTGTCGCCAGCCACAAGGCGTAGGCCAACGCCGCCAGGGCAAAGGCCATGGCCGCCCGCCACAACAGCGCGGGACGACTGGCCGGCAGAACGGCGATCAGCGCCGCACCGAAGACTGGCATGAAAACCAGTATCTTCAGCACGCCTCCGCCCCGCCGCCGGAAACACCCACCCCTGTTCCTGTCATCCAGCGATTATGCCAGTGTGCCGGCCGTTGCGACCATGCTGAATGACGCCCGGCACCGCCAAATGTGACGCCATTCGCCCCCCGCGGACGGAGACAAAAAAGGGAGCATATTTACACTGTGATTACGCTCAATAACCCGTTAGAATTTGTCAAGTTTGTAAATAACAAAGACCAATCATGGCAGAGTCCGAATTCCTCAGCACCCGCCAAGCCGCACAACGCTTGGGCGTTTCCCTTGGCACTGTGCAAAACATGGTGGAAAGCGGCGCCCTCGAAGCATGGAAAACGACCGGCGGCCACCGCCGTATCCCGGTCGCCTCGGTGGACGCCCTGCTCGCCCGCCGGCGCACCCAGACGGCGGGCGGCCATGATGGCGCCGGCCGGCTCGACATTCTGATCACCGAAGACGATCCGACCCTGCAACTGCTCTACCAGACCTCCATGGATGGGTGGAGCCTGCCGATCAGCCTGCGCATCGTCGACAACGGTTTCGAAGGCTTGCTGCAGGTTGGCCAGCGGCCGCCGGACGTCCTGATTGCCGACCTGATGATGCCCGGCATGGATGGTTTCGAGATGATCCGCCATCTGCGCGCCAATCCCGACCTCGCCCGCATGGACATCATCGTGGTCAGCGTCATGGATCGCGAAACGATCATCCAGCGCGGTCTGCCGCCGGATGTGACCATTTTCACCAAGCCGATTCCCTTCCACGAGATCAAGGGATTCCTGTTGGGCCGCCTGGCCGCCAGGCAGCGCACGAGCTGACCCCAGCAGAAAAGACACGATTCATCCCCGCCAGGCCCACGTGCGGGGGGGCAACTAAAACTACAGGGAGACAAACCCATGGGCCTTTTCAGCAGCAACCGTCGCATCGACAAGGTCGATAGCGACATCGCCGCCATTGCCGAGGGCGATGCAGACCTCTCACACAACATCGGCAGCAGCGGCAACGATGCGGCGGGAAGGATCTCGACCAATCTCAACCGTTTTCTCGGGCGTATCCGCAGCCTGATCTCGCACGCCCGCGAGCGCTCGGTGAGCATTGCCGCCGATGCGGCACGCATGAACCATCTGGTACAACTGACCGGCGATGCGGTGATGCGTCAGGAAACGCTGGCTCAGGGCATTTTCGAATCGAGCAACCGGGTCAATGTCGCCGTCGGCGAAGTGACCAGCAACTCCGACGCCATTCAGGCCTCGACTGCCAGTAATCTCGACCTCGCCCAACGCTCGCTGACGCAGATGGAAACGGTTGCGACGACGATGCGCTCGACCAACCAGCACATCGAGCACTTCTCTTCGACGGTAACCGAACTGCATGCGAGTTCGATGAAGATCAATGAGATCGTCTCGCTGATCAACGACATTTCCGACCAGACCAACCTGCTGGCGCTCAACGCCGCCATCGAAGCAGCACGCGCTGGCGAGGCCGGTCGCGGCTTCGCCGTCGTCGCCGACGAGGTACGCAAGCTGGCTGAGAAGGTCAAGAAAGCCACCCAGGTCATCGGCCAGAACACCCAGTCGATGATCAACCTGGTCGCCGACACCTCGGAAAAGACGCAGACCATCGTCAGCGAGGTCACCCGTGCCAACGGCTATATCGAGACCTCGGCCACCGACCTGACCACCATGGTCGGCGACTTCCGCCGTACCACCGAGCAGTTGACCGCCATTACCGGGGCAATCAGCAACCTGCGCGATTGCAACCAGTCGATCCACAGCGAAGTCGCCGAGATTCGCGACCATTCGGTGGACATCTCCGGGCGCATGAAACAGTGCCTCTCATCGGCCAAAACCTTGCGCGAATCGACCGAGGATCTGCAATGCACGCTGGCCGATTTCCGCACCGGCAACAGCGCCTTCGACAATCTGCATGACCAGTGCTCGCGCTTCCGCGACAACGTCGCCGCCATCCTGCAGAAGCTGGCCGAGCGCGGCGTCAATGTCTTCGACCAAGCCTACAAGGATATCCCCGGTTCCAATCCGAAGCGCTTCACGACGGCCTACGACGGACAGTGCGACGGCGAACTGACCCGCCTCTACGACGACCTGCTGCGCGACGTACCGGGCCTGACCTACTCGCTGGCGGTCGACAGCAACGGCTACGCCCCTGCCCACAACGGCGTCTTCTCCAATGCACCCAGCGGCGATCCGGCGGTCGACCTGGTCAAGTGCCGGCACAAGCGCATCTTCAGCGACCCGGTCGGTATCAAGCTGGCGAAGAACCAGAAATCCTCGCTGTTCCAGACCTACGTCCGCGACACCGGCGAAATTCTCAACGACCTGTCGATGCCAATCATGATCAACGGCCGCCACTGGGGCGCCGTGCGCATCGGCTTCAAGACGGATCTGGTTGTTTAGGATCGAGTTGCCTAGGATCGAGGGCCTAGCTCCCCCCTCGATCCTAATAGACTATTTCAACGTTCCCCGGCTGCAGCCAGCTGCCTAGCGCTTCCAGCAGCGCATCTTCAAGGCGGACGCCGGCGGTCTGGCCGAGCATGATTTCGCATTCGGCCTCGGCATTGCAGTAACGGATACGCACCGGCGCCGGGCCGGGGGCAAAGGGGGCGAGCAGCGATTTCAGTTTGCGCGCGTCGGCATTGCCATTCATTTTCAGCAGCAGATGCTTGGAGAAGCGGGCACGCGCCTCGCCGAGGGTCATCAGCTTGTCGGCGACGACGCGGTTGCCGCCGGAGAAGTCGTCGTAACTGACCTTGCCCTCGATGACCAGAACTTCATCGGTGACGATCTTGTGCCGTTCGGCTTCGAACAACTCGTTGAACACCGAGACTTCGACCATGCCCGTGCCGTCGTCGATCTGCACGAACAGCATCTTGCCGCGGCGGGTCATCTGGGTGCGGATGCCGACGACGACGCCGGCCAGCGCCGTCACTTCCTTGGCCGGCTCGATACGTGACAGCGGCCGGCGGACGAAGCGCGACAGTTCCTTCTTGCAGGTGTTGTACGGATGGCCGGAGAAGAAGAAGCCGAGCGCCGTCTTCTCCTCCATCAGCTGCGCCTTCTCGTCCCAGGGCTTGACCGAGAGGTACTCGGGCGCATGTGCATCGGCCACCTCGGCGATGTCGAACAGGCTGGTCTGCATGGCATCGCGCTCGGCCTGCTCGGCGAAATCCATGGCCACACCGACCGAGGCGAGCAGTGTGTGGCGATCCGGCAACTCGCCCGCCGTGGCCGGGGCCAGGAGGTCGAAGGCGCCGGCCTTGATCAGCGCCTCGATGGTGCGGCGATTGACCATGCGCTTGTCGCAGCGCTTGCAGAAATCGAACAAATCCTTGAATGGCCCGCCTTCCTGGCGCGCCTTGAGAATCACGTTCACCGCCTGCTCGCCGGTGCCCTTGACCGCCCCCAGGCCGTAGCGAATGGTGTCGCGGTCGACCGGCTCGAAACGGTAGTTCGAGGCATTCACATCGGGGCCGAGCACCTTCACCTTGTTGGCGATGGTGTCCTCGTAGAAGATCTTGACCGTATCGGTGTTGTCCATGTCCGAGGACATGGTCGCCGCCATGAAGGCGGCGCAGTGATAACGCTTGAGCCAGGCGGTGTGATAGGTGACGACGGCGTAGGCGGCGGTGTGCGACTTGTTGAAGCCGTACTCGGCGAACTTGGTCATCAGGTCGAACAGCTGTTCGGCCAGCGCCGGATCGTAGCCGCGCTCCTTGGCGCCGGCGGCGATGGTCTCGCGGTGCTTGGCCATCTCTTCCGGCTTCTTCTTGCCCATCGCCCGGCGCAGCATGTCGGCGCCACCGAGCGTGTAGCCGCCGATGATCTGCGAGATCTGCATCACCTGTTCCTGGTACACGATGACGCCGTAGGTCGGCGACAGGCAGGCGGTCAGGTCGGTGTGGAAGTAATCGATGGCCTGCTGACCTTTTTTCCGCAGGATGAAGTCGTCCACCATCCCCGAGCCGAGCGGGCCGGGACGATAGAGGGCGAGCACGGCAATGATGTCTTCGAAACGGTCGGGCGCCAGCTTCTTCAGCAGCTTCTTCATGCCCTCCGATTCGACCTGGAAGATCGCCGTGGTGTTGGCGTCCTTGAGGATCTGGTAAGCACCGGGGTCGTCGAAGCCGAGGCTCATCAGGTCGAGCTTCTCGCCGGTCATCCGGCGGATGTACTCGACCGCCAGTTCGATAATCGTCAGGTTGCGCAGGCCAAGGAAGTCGAACTTGACCAGACCGACCTTCTCGACGTCGTCCTTGTCAAATTGCGACACCGTCGACGCATCGCTGCCGGTGGCCTGGTAGATCGGGCAGAACTCGGTGATCTTGCCCGGCGCGATCAGCACGCCACCGGCGTGCATGCCGACGTTGCGCGTCAAATCCTCCAGGCGGCCGGCCAGGTCGAACAGTTCGCGGATGGTTTCGCCATCGCCGTCGCCCTGCATCATCTCCTTCAGTTGCGGCTCCTGCTCCAGCGCCTCGGCCAGCGACACCGGCTTGTTCTGGACGATCGGGATCAGCTTGGAGATGCGATCGCACAACGAGTAGGGCAGACTGAAGACGCGGCCAACGTCGCGGATCACCGCCTTCGACGACATGGTGCCGAAGGTGGCGATCTGGCTGACCGCATCGGCGCCATAGTGCTCGCGCACGTATTCGATGACGCGCCAGCGGTTGTCCTGGCAGAAGTCGATGTCGAAGTCGGGCATCGACACCCGTTCCGGGTTGAGGAAGCGCTCGAACAGCAGGGCGTAGGCCAGCGGATCGAGGTCGGTGATGCGCAGCGAATAGGCGACCAGCGAGCCGGCGCCGGAACCCCGGCCGGGGCCGACCGGCACGCCGTTGTTCTTGGCCCAGTTGATGAAGTCGGCAACGATCAGGAAGTAGCCGGGGAAGCCCATCTGGACGATGGTGTTGCACTCGAAGGCGAGGCGGTCGTCGTATTCCGGGCGGCGCTGCCGGCGCACTTCCGGATCGGGGTAGAGCTCGGCAAGGCGGACTTCCAGGCCCTTCTTCGCCTCGTCGACGAGAAATTCGTCGATGGTCATGCCCGGCGGAATCGGGAAATTGGGCAGGAAGTTCTTGCCCAGCGTCATCTCGATATTGCAGCGGCGGGCGATTTCCAGCGTGTTTTCCAGGGCTTCCGGCAGATCGGCGAACAACTCGGCCATCTCCGCCTGGGTCTTGAAATACTGTTCCTCGGTATAGATCTTCGGCCGCCGGTGGTCACCGAGCACATAGCCTTCGGCGATGCAGACCCGGGCTTCGTGGGCGCGGAAGTCGTCGCGGTTCATGAACTGGATCGGGTGCGTGGCCACCAGCGGCAGGCCCAGCTCGCCGGCCAGGTCGGCCGTCTGCTGGACGATGGCCTCCTGCTGCGGCTGGCCGTAGCGCTGCACTTCCAGGTAGAAGGCGCCGGGGAAAATCGCTTCCCAGGCCTTGGCCCGCTCACCAGCCAGATCGAAGTTGCCATTGACCAGGGCTTCGCCAACATCGCCGAGATGGGCGCCGGAAAGGGCGATCAGGCCGTCGCTGCCGAGCTCGGCGAACCATTCGCGGCGGATTTCGGCGCGGTCGCGGCGCCCTTCGACCAAATAGGACTTGGTCAGCAATTCGCACAGTTGCTGGTAGCCGGCCCGGTTGCGTACCAGCAGCAGCAAGCGGAACGGCGACTCAGGCGCCTCGGCATTGGCGATCCACACATCGGCACCGGCAATCGGCTTGACCCCCTTGCCGCGCGCCCCGGTGTAGAACTTGACCAGGCCGAACAGATTGGCCAGATCGGTCAGCGCCAGCGCCGGCATGCCATCGCCGGCAGCGCGTTTGACGGCATCTCCGAGGCGGACGATGCCATCGGTGACGGAGTATTCGGAATGCAGGCGGAGGTGGACGTAGCGCGGGGAATTCATCGGCGGAATTTTACCGCGGCCAACAGGTGATCGGTCGCGATTAGCCCTGACTGACGACCTGGTTCAAACCGGCCACGTTGCGAATCACCAGCAGCCCGCGCCGCGTCTCGACATAATCCAGCGCGACGAACTCGCGCAACAGCCGAGCCACTACTTCCCGTGTGGTTCCCAGATGAAACGCCAGCTGTTGCTGCGTCATCGCCAGAACCCCGGCGGTTGAAGCATGTGTCAGCAGCAAGTTGGCCAGACGCTGGTTCAGCTTCAATGAATGCACCTCCTCGAGCTCGGCCATCAAGCGGAAAACCAGCGTCGACAGCGTGCGCACCGTCAGGTCGCGAATCACCGGTTCCTCGGCAAACAGTGCCCGAAAAAGCGGCCCCGGCAGAAAGGCCAGCGTTGTCTCCGCTACCGCCTGCACCCAGGCCGGATACAACAAATCGTTGAACAGACTGTTCAACGCGAAGACGCAAGTCTCGCCGGCGTCGATCAGATACATCGTCGCCTCGGTACCGTTCGGCGCCAGCGAATAAACGCGCAATTGCCCCTCAAGTACGAAGTAGGCACCGGAAATTGCTTGCCCCTTGAACAGCAACGGCACCTGGGAACTACCGTGGCGACTGACCAGCCCTTCGCGCAAACGGCTCTTACCGGCCGCCGTCAGGCTGGAAAACGGACTGAATTGTTCAAGCTTGACCATCGCCGGACCTCGCGTGACCGACCACCTCCCTGCACGCGGCCAAGCGGCGAACATCAGGCACGCCACCAACCGGCAGTGCCGGCGAGTGTAATGCCGACGGAATTGCGCGGGCAAGTCACCCCGTAAGCACGGAGGCGCCTCACGCCGATGACCAAGGCTGAGTTACAGCATGCTCATGCACTATCCGCCTCCCCTGGCCCAAGGAGACGCTGGGCCGTTTCACGGGTATGCTGGAAAACGCACGGATTGCAGGGAGCCAACAATAATGCTGAGGCATGAAACGATGGTCATCGGTGGCATCGAATGCGACGCCACCGATGAGTATTTCCAGTTCCGCCTTCGCCTCCTCCAGGTCTCGCTCATCGTCGCCACGCTCTTCAGCGGGGCGCTCGTTCTCGCCCACTGGTCGGGCGTAAACGACCAAGGCCACACCCACTTCATCAACCTGCAAGTTTTCTTCGTGGCCGATCTGCTTCTGGCGATTTCCCTGTGGCGCCACCAAGAGCGCTTTGCCGTCGTTGCCGCCATTTTTTTTGCAGTCTGGTTCCTGATCAACCTGTCGGCGCTGTGCTTCCTCGTCAACAATGAATTCCGCAGCATCTGGTTCTTCGTCCAGATCACGGTCACCTACATCATTCTCGGACCATCCGCCGGGACCTCGACGGCAATCATCACGCTGCTCACCCTGATCGTGGCGAATCGCTACCTGCCGGCGCCATTTTCGAGCAACGCGATGGTCACCATGCTGTTCAGCTTTTGCGCCAGCAGCACCTTTCTGCACTCTTATACCCAGCGCTTCCTGGCCTTTCAAAGCCGCCTGACCGAGGCCAATGCGCGTTTGCGCGACATGTCCTGCCACGATCCGCTGACCGGCATCTGGAATGCCCGGGCCTTCAACGAAACGAGCGAACATGTGATGCGCGAGGCGCAGCGCTACGGCACGCCATTTTCGGTGCTGTTTATTGACCTCGACCACTTCAAGTCAGTCAATGATCACTATGGGCACGAAGCCGGCGACATGGTGCTGCAGGAAGTCGCTGCATGCCTGGAGAAGAATTCGCGAGAAAGCGACCTGCTTGGCCGGATCGGCGGCGAGGAATTCCTCATGCTGCTGCCCCGTACCGACCTCGCCGGGGCGGTCTTGCTGGCTGAAAAACTGCGCCTGAGCATCGAAGCGCTCACACTGTCGTTTGGAAAATCTCTCATTCCGGTCACTGTCAGCATCGGCGTGGCAAGAAACCAGCCTGACCACAAATCGATTGCCGACATCAAACGCCAGGCCGATCAGGCCATGTATCTCGCCAAGCAAGGCGGGCGCAACCGCGTCACGGCGTTTGACCATCACGACGTTCCCGCAGCGGGGGTCTGACGCCGCTGCCCCCTGAGCAAACTGTCACTGCTCAAAGCCTCCAGGAACGCCACCAGATCGGCGACTTCGTCATCGCTGATCGGTGAGCGGTCGGCCCTGCCGAGCTGGCGGTCGTCGTTGAGCCAGGCGTGGAGTTTGCCGGAGCGGCCGAGCTGGGCGCTGGCCATGATGCGCACGACCTCTTCCAGCTTGTCGACCGAACCGTTGTGCAGCCAGGGACCGGTCAGCGCGACGTTGCGCAGCGAGGCGATCCGCCAGACGCCGGGTTTGCCGTCGAGCAACAGGTCGTATTGCTTTTCGTAGGGCGTTTCGTTGGCGGGGAAGATGCGGAATGCCGATTCGCCGCCGACCAGGCCGGCGTCGCTGAAGCTGGGGCCGCGGTGGCAGAGCACGCAGCCGAGCGATTCGAAGAGCGCCATACCGCGCAGCTGGGCCGGCTTTAGCGCCGAGGTGTCACCGCGGACAAAGCGGTCATAGGGCGTGTCCGGCGTAATCAGGGTCCGTTCATAGGCGGCGATGGCCTGGGCAATGCGTTCGAAGGAGATCGGCGCATCATCACCGAAAGCTCGGGCAAAGTCCTGGCGATAGCTGGCCTCCAGACGCAGGCGGCGCTCGGCCTCGGCCGGCGTCGGCATGCCCATCTCGAGCGGATTGAGGATCGGCCCCGCGGCCTGTTCCTCAAGCGAGGCGGCGCGACCATCCCAGAACAGACGCGACATCAAGGCGGCGTTCCAGACAGTGGGCGTGTTGCGGGGGCCGCGCTGGTCGTCGATACCCAGCGCCGTCGGCAAGGCATCGGCGCCGGCATGGCTGTAGAGGTCGTGGCAACTGGCACACGACAGCGTGCCGTCGCCAGACAGTTTCGTTTCGTTGAAGAGCCGCTTGCCGAGCGCCACCTTGGCCGGGTTGCCAGGGTTGGCGGCCGGTTCGGGGGCCCGTTCCGGCAGGGCCTGCCAGACGTAATGCACCTGCCGGACGGGAGCCGGGTTGAAGAATGAACCGTCGCTCTCGGCACGTTGCCAGGCGACAACCGACCGCTCCAGCAGGGGCGCGATGGTCTGCTCGGGCAGGCGTTCAATAGCGAAGGCCACAGCCATCTTGATGCCGAAGGCGATGAAGCCCATGCCGAACACGCCGGTGAGCAGCCAGCGCCCGGCGCCGTTGAGTCCGGCGAACGGCCCGAGCTCCTTGTGCACCATCAGCGCCAGACTGGCAAAGCCGATGAGCACGGCGGGAAGGCCGATTTCGAGTAGTGCATTGTCCATGATGGAACCTCGGAAAGGCCCGGCGACGGGAGACATCCGCTCGCCGCCGGGCCGGCAATCAGGCCTGACGACGGAAGAAGGTGTCGCCGGGAGTCGCCGTGGTGATCTCGGTGATGTCGTCGTAGGGCAAACCGACGCGCTCGTGCGCCCGGCGCACCGATTCGACATCCGGCGCCAGGTTCAGACAGAAGGCACGCCCGTCGGCGTAACCGACATGGGTGCGCAACGGAATGACGCCCTCGGCCTGGCAGGCGGTTTCGTACTGGGCGAAAAAGACCTCGAACTCTTCCGGACTGAGTTGCGCCGGAAAGGTGCCGCGACTGCGGTCATGGGTATCGAGAAAATAACGCATCGCTTTCATTGGGCGGTTCTCCTGAAATCGCTATGGGATATAGCGTGAGGAACCTTAATCGCCGGCCAATGGGCGGTCTGTATCAAATGCTACACAAGCGGTGCGACGATTTCCGGGGGTAGAATCGGCCATTCCTGATGGCCCAGCCCCGGCGGGCCGATAACTCGAATGATGGAGACACCATGACCACCGAAGAAGCCCTCGTCCTCCGCAGCGACCGCGCTGATGGCCTGACCACGCTGACCCTGAACCGCCCCAGCCAGTTCAACTCGCTGTCGCAAGCCATGCTGACAGCCCTGCAGGCCGAGCTGGACGCCATCGCCGCCAGCGAAACCGTCCGCGTTGTCGTCATCGCCGGCGCTGGCAAGGCCTTCTGTGCCGGGCACGACCTCAAGGAAATGCGCGCCAACCACAGTAAGGCTTTCATGCAGGCGCTGTTCAAGCAGTGCGGCGAGTTGATGCTGAGCATCACCCGCCTGCCGCAGCCGGTCATCGCTCGTGTTCATGGCATCGCCACCGCCGCCGGCTGCCAGCTGGTTTCCATGTGCGATCTGGCGGTGGCCGCCGATGTGGCGAAATTCGCCGTTTCCGGCATCAATGTTGGCCTCTTCTGTTCGACGCCGGCGGTTGGCCTGGCGCGCAATCTCGGGCGCAAGGCGGCGCTGGAGATGCTACTTACCGGCGAGTTCATCGACGCCATGGAAGCGCAGCGCAAGGGCCTGGTCAATCGCGTCGTCCCGGCCGATGCGCTGGATGCCGAGATCGAGCGTCTGGCCGGCGGCATCCTGGCCAAGAGCGCGGTTGCCGTGCGCCTGGGCAAGGGCATGTTCTACAAGCAGCTGGAAATGGGCCTCGACGAAGCCTATGCCTACGCCAGCGAGGTGATGGCCTGCAACATGATGAGCGAGGATGCCGGCGAAGGCATCGATGCCTTCATGGCCAAGCGGCCGCCGGTCTACAGCGGCCGCTGATCAGGCGGCCGGCTGCCAATCCACCGGCAGCAGCTCGCGTGCCGGCCGGCCAACGTAGTAACCCTGGGCGAGGTGCACCTCCAGCCGCTCAAGCTCGCGCAAGACCTCCGCCGACTCGACATACTCGGCGACGACGGTGATGCCCATCTCGCGGGCCAACGAACGGATGCTGGTGACGAAGGTGTGATCCTTGTCGCTGTGCAACATGTTGGCAATGAAGTCGCCCTCGATCTTCAGGTAGTCGATGGGGAAGCGGCGCAGGTAGTGGAAGGACGAGAAGCCGGAGCCGAAATCGTCGATCGCCAACTTGAAACCGTCGGCCTTAAGGTCATTGAGGAAGCGTTCGAGCAGGGCCAGATTCTTCACCGTGTCGCGCTCGGTGATCTCGAAGACGATGCGCTCCGGCGGAATGTCGCTGGCAGCGATGATGCGCCGCAGGTCGCGGGCAAACTCGTTGAAGACCAAGGCCCGCGGCGACAGGTTGATGAAAATCTCGCCCTGGTGACGCTGGGCGGAAAGCACCTGCAGCGCCTTTTCGATGACCAGCATGTCGAGGCGGTGGATGACGCCCATCTTCTCGGCGATCTCGACGAACTCGTCGGCACGGATGATCTGCCCGTCGAACTCGATGCGCGACAGCACCTCGTAGGCAACGATGCGCTTGCTGGCAACGTCGAGGATGGGCTGGAAATAGGGAACGACGCGGCGGGCCTCGATGGCTTCGAGGACCATCACGCTCTTCTGTGAAATATCGCGGAAGACGGCGACCACATCCTCCTGCGTCGGCACCGCGACCTGCGCCTTGCCGGCCGACTTGGCGCGATACATCATGTTGTCGGCGAACAGCAGCAGGTCCTTGGCGTTGTCGGCATGTTCCGGATAGACGGCCATGCCGATCGAAGCCGTGCCGCGGATGCAATTCGCATCCGGCGTGGCGATCTCGAGGGCGACGATAGCCTGACGCACCCGTTCGGCAACCATGGCCACCGCCGCGGCATCGGCCTCCGGCAGCAGGGCAACGAACTCGTCGCCGCCGTAGCGGGCAAGGATGTCACCGTCGCGCAGGGCGCTCTGGACTTGCCGGGCGAAGCGCTGCAGGTAGCTGTCGCCGACCGTGTGCCCGTAGTTGTCATTGACCAGCTTGAAATTGTCGAGGTCGATCAGCAGCAGGCCGAAGCTGTAGTCGTGGCGCTGCGCCCGGCTGACTTCGTAGGTCGCCAGCTCCCAGAAGACGCGCTGGTTGAAGAGATCGGTCAGCGGATCGCGCGTCGCGTAGTACTCGAGGTCGCGGGTGTATTTGTAGATGGCCTTGACCGAGCCGACGACATTGAGCAGCGTGGACAGCACGCTTTCCATGACCAGATAGCGTGTCTCGTCATCCAGCATGTTGGCGTGCACGCCGATGCCGACGATGCCGCCGATCTTCGGCAGATCGACGAAGAAGGACTTGACGCGAACCGCCACCTCGGACTCTGTCAACTCGACCGGCTCACCCTGCAGGTTGGCGACATGGTGATGGACGTTGCACGCCCCGAGGTCGCTGAACGCCGGCAGGCTGGCCAGTTCCTGGCGCACGTGGCGCTCGATCATGGCCTTCGTCGGCGCCGACACCGGACCGCGCCAGAAGATTTCCAGGTCGAACAGCTCGTCGTCGATCTTGAAGATGGAAAACAGCATGTGCGCCGGCAGCACGCCGTTGATGTCGATGAGCAAGCGGCTGACATATTCGCGCCAGTCGCGGACGACGTCGGAAGTGATGACGAATTTTTCCAGCAGGCCGATCTCGAAGGTCAGGATGTCCTTGTCCACCGAAATGGTGCGCAACTTGTCGAGCAGGCGACCAAGGGCGCCAACCAGCTGATTCAGTTCGACGAAGCCGAGATCGTGCTCGGCGAGAGTGATCTTGCGCAGGTCGCCGACCGCATTCACCTGATCGAAATCCTGCTGCAGGGCAGCCACCGAACGCTCGATGCGCCGGCTCACCCACCATACGGCGAACAGTGCCAGCAGCAGGGCAGCCGGGATGATGGCAGAAAGGGCCAGCATCAGGTCGCGGCGGGCATCGGCGAGCAGCCCGGCATAGTCCTGACGGACTTCGACGGCGCCGAGCACCGAGCCGACAACGGCATTGCCGTGACAACCGAGGCAGCGCGCTTCGGCGAGCAGCGGGTAGATGTGCCGGGCCTGATCGCTGGCATCGATGCGCACCGGCTGACCGCTCGCCAGTACCTGCGCCAGTTCGCTGTCGAGCGCTGGCTGGTCGATGGTGTCGTAGAGTTGTTCGACCACCGGCCCACGATAGATCTGGACGACCAGCCCGCTATCCCGACCGGCCTCGGCAATCGCCCGGACGAAGGCATCGGCCTGGCTGCGTTGCCAACCCTGGCTCATGATCTCGTACATCGAGGCAAAGGTGATGCGCGTCGTCGCTTCCGAAGTGCGCGCAGCATTGGCCCGCACGACACTGTCAAAGACGCGGTCCAGGGACCAGTAGGCACCGCCGAAAAACAGCGCGGCGACAATGGCCGAAGCCCCGAAGACGAAATTCCTGATGCGCATGACTCTCCCTTTTTGGGGACGATTATCACCGAACTGAAACAATATTAAAATCAGCAAAATTTACAGAAAACTTATCGAGCGACGGCAATCGACGCGTCGTATGCATACGTATTTTGCAAGCAGAACCCGGATGGGCGATGCAGATCAAAGGCCAGTACTCGCCGTGCCGATAAGATTATGATTGGGGTCGGATTGCCCCACCCGACGCAGGATGCCAATGAATTTTGCGCAATGACCATTGACCCCACTTACGCCCCGGCCAGACCGGGCGGCCGGCGTCGTTACCTGCTTACCGCGATCTTGTGGAGTGCCCTGATCGGCGGCTCGCTGGCCTGGAACCTCAGTGAACTGGCGGCCAATACCCTGCAGACTGCCAGTTCCATGCTGCGCGCCAGCCTGTCCAAGGACATCGCCTTCCGCAACTGGGTCGGCAAGCATGGCGGGGTCTATGTCCCGCCGACTCCTGACACGCCGTCCAACCCTTACCTCGACGTGCCCGAGCGGGACATCGAGACGACGACCGGCAAACGGCTGACGCTGATCAATCCAGCCTATTCGATCCGCCTTCTGCAACAGGATTTCAGCAGCGAGATGGGCATCATCAGCCGGCTGACCAGCCTCAAGCTGTTCAATCCAGCCAATGCGCCCGACGACTGGGAGCGCCAGGCCCTGCTCTCCTTCGAACAGGGTGCCAAGGAGGTGCTGGCGGTTGGCAAGATCGGCGGCGAGCCCCATCTGCGCCTGATGCTGCCGCTGCCGGTGACCCAGGAATGCCTGAAGTGTCACAACAATCAGGATTACCAGATCGGCGATATCCGGGGCGGCCTCGCTGCCTCGCTGCCGTTGACACCCCACCTGCTGGCCGAGGAAAAACGCCGCAGCTACCTCAGTCTTTCCCACGGCCTGATCTGGCTGGCCGGACTGGCCGGCATACTGCTCGTTTATCGCCGTCAGCGGCAACACGCCAGCCAACAGAGGAAAACCCACCAGGAACTGCTAAAGCTGTCGCAAGCCGTCGAACAGAGCCCGATCGCGACGGTGATCACCAATCTCCGCGGCGATATCGAGTACGTCAATGCAGCCTTCGTCGACAACACCGGCTACAGCCGCAGCGACAGCATCGGTCAGAATCCGCGCATCCTCAATGCCGGCAAGACGCCTGCTGCCACCTTCGACGACATGTGGCAGCGCATCACCCACGGTCAGACCTGGGAAGGCGAGCTGATCAACCGGCGCAAGAACGGCAGCGAATACACCGAATGGGGCAAGATTTCGCCCATCCGCGATGCCGATGGCCAGATCTCCCACTATCTGGCGGTCAAGGAGGACATCACGCGGCGCAAGCAGGCCGAGGAAGAGATTTCCCACCTCGCCTTCTTCGACCAGTTGACCGACCTGCCCAACCGCCGCCTGATGATGGACCGCCTGGCGCAGGCGATGTCGGGCTGCGCCCGCTTCAAACGCCAAGGCGCCCTGCTGCTGATTGACCTCGACGATTTCAAGACACTCAACGACACCCAGGGACATGCCAGCGGTGATGCCCTCCTGCGCGAAACCAGCACTCGCCTGCAAGCCTCGCTGCGCGAGGGCGACACGCTCGCCCGCCTGGGTGGCGACGAGTTCGTGGTCATCCTCAAGGATCTCGGCGCTGGCTCGCAGGCCGCCATCGAGGCGGAAAACGTCGCCGGCAAGCTGCGCGCCTGGCTGCGCCAGCCCTATCTGCTGCCCGACCCGAGCAGCGGTGACGGCAGCGGACAGCGCCCCTACTACTGCACGGCGAGCATCGGCATCACCCTGTTCGACGGCCTGAGCCCAGCCGCCGACGAACTGCTGAAACGTGCAGAAACCGCCATGTACCAGGCCAAGGCGGCAGGACGCGACAGCCTGCGCTTCTTCGACCCGGAAATGCAGACCTCGGTGGCAGCCCGGGCGGCACTGGAAAGTGCGCTGCGCAAGGCCATCACCGATGAGCAGTTCCTTCTTCACTACCAGCCGCAGGTGGATGCCGCCGGCCGGCTGACTGGCGCCGAGGTGCTGATTCGCTGGCAGCATCCGCAACGCGGCATGGTCTCGCCCGGCGAGTTCATTCCGCTGGCCGAGGAAACCGGCCTCATCCTGCCGATCGGCCACTGGGTCCTGCAGACCGCCTGCGAGCAACTGGCCGCGTGGGCCGGGCGGCCGCAAACCGCCCACCTGAACCTGGCGGTCAATGTCAGCGCCCGTCAGTTCAGCCTGCCCAACCTGGTCGAACAGGTTCTGGCGCTGATCGCCCAGACCGGCGCCCCGCCCGAACGGCTGAAACTGGAACTGACCGAAAGCATGCTGCTCGACAACACCAGCGACATGATTGCCAAGATGCACGCGCTGAAGGCGCACGGCATCAGTTTCTCGCTCGACGATTTCGGCACCGGCTATTCTTCGCTCAGCTACCTGAAACGCCTGCCGCTCGACCAGCTGAAAATCGACCAGTCCTTTGTCCGCGACGTGCTCGACGACCCCAACGACGCAGCCATCGCCCGTACCATCGTCGCCCTCGGCCAGAGCCTCGGCCTCGCCGTCATCGCCGAAGGTGTCGAAACCGCCGCCCAGCGCGATTTCCTCGCCGCCCAGGGCTGCCTCAATTACCAGGGCTACTTCTTCAGCCGGCCGCTGCCCTTGGCCGCCTTCGAGCAACTGCTGACCGACGGCGCCTTCATGCCGGCCTGAGCGCCCCTCCTGGCATTCGGGAAGCGGGTTAGAATCCCCGCCCATGTTGCCGCCTGCCCGTTCTTCGCCACCGGCCCAGCCAGCCGCGGGCCTGCCGCGCTGGCTGGGCGCCCTCGCCTTCAGTGCGGCGCTCGCGGCTGCCTTCTGGCGCATGCCGGAAGTCGGCACGCCATCCTTCCCGCCGCCTCCGCCGGCAACCAGCAGCCAACTGCCGGTGCTGTTTGCCGGCGAAATGCTGCCAATAGCTGGCCTGGCCACCCAGGCCCCCAGCCTCGTTCTCCTGGCCGACGGTCGCCTCGGCGCCGCCTGGACTGCCGGCAGCGCTGACGACGCCAGTGACCTGGTCATTCATTTCAGCGTCCTCGAACGCGACGGCTGGCGCCCGCCGCAAGCCATCGCCACCCGCGAGGGAACGGCCGGCGGCCTGTTCGCCCACATTCGGCGGATCGGCCAGCCGGTCCTCTACAGCGAGGGAAGCTGGCTGCATCTCTGGTACATCGCCAGCGGCCCCGGCGGCAACCGGCTGCTGGTTCATAGCCGGTCAACCGACGGCGGCCGGCAGTGGAGTACGCCAGTGCGCCTCAACACTTCGCCGCTGGCCGGTTTCGGCACCAACCTGGACAGCCCACCCGTGCCCCTGGCCGATGGCGGCCTCGGCCTGCCGCTGGCCCACGACCTGATCGGCGGACACGGCGAGTGGCTACGCCTGGACGCCCGCGGCCGGGTCATCGACAAGGCGCGCCTGACCCATCCGGCACGCGCGCCGCAAGCGGCGGTGATTGCCCTCGACGAGCAACGCGCCCTCGCCTTGGCCAGCGATGCCGGTCCTGCCCCCGGACAGGTGCGCGCGACGCTGACAGTGAACGGTGGCCGGCAATGGACGGCTGGCGACGATCCCGGCCCGCCCAGCCCCAACCTGCCGCTGGCCGCGTTGCGAATGGCCGACGGCCGCCTGCTGCTGGCCGGCAATCCAGCCGCCGGCAGGGAAAAACTGATGTTGTGGATTTCCGCCGACGAAGGGCAGAGCTGGCAGGAAAGCCGCGTCATCGAAGCCGCCACCGACACCAACGCTTCATTCACCGCCCCCAGCCTGCTGCTCGGCCGTGATGGCCGCATCCACCTGGCCTATCTCCGGCGCGGCGAAGGCATCCGCCATGTCACCTTCAGTGCCGCCTGGGTGGACGGGGCTCGGCCATGAACGCCCTCGCCGCCTACGGACTGCTCGCCAACGCTCTGGTTTTCGGCGCCCTGGCCGCCCTGCTGCCGCTCGGCACGCTGCGCCCGCGGGTAGCGATGGCAGCAACCGCCATCGCCTTGCTCGCCGGTCTGGCGCCGGTCATGCATGGGATGCTCGGCGCGCCCTCGGTAACCCTGCTGCAACTGGCCATTCTCCAACTGGCCGACCGCACACCGTCACCGCTGAGTTACCGGCCGGCGCTCGGCTTATTGGTGTTCGCTCTCTTTTTCTATCCGGCAGCGCTCGGCTGGGGCGCTTTTGATCCCTACGCTCTGGGCTACCAGCCCTGGCCGCTGCTCGCTGCCATGGTGCCGCTGGCAGCGGTGCTCTGCTGGCGCCGCCTGAATGTTTGGCTGATCATCCTGGCCATTGATCTCGCCGCCTGGGCGACCGGCATTTTCGCCAATCTCTGGGATGTCCTCTTCGATCCCCTGCTGGTCCTGCTCGCCGCCATCATCGTCGGCCGCCAGCAGGTGATCCGCTTTATCGCGTCAAGGCGTCGCTGATCAGGCGGCGGATGTTGCCCGCCTCGAAGGGCTTGTCGCAGATCGCCGAGACGCCGGCCCGCTCGACCGCCGCCAGACGCCCCATGTTCTGCTCACTGGTCACCATCAACACCGGCACCTCGGCCTGCCAGCTCTGCGTGCGGATGTATTCGGTCAGTTCCCGACCATCCATTTCCGGCATGTTGTAGTCGGTGATCACCAGGTCGAACATGGTGTCGGCGAGCAGGGCCACTGCCTGCTTGCCATCGACCGCCTCGGTGATGCGCTCGATGCCCAGCTCTTCAAGCATGCGGCGTAGATGATGGCGCGACGCCAGGCTGTCGTCGACGATCAGCACGCGCATGCCCTCGACTTCCGCCAGGTCGAGATCGGCCGGCGGATTGAGGTAATCGGCAGCGGCAAACAGGGCGCGCGACAACTGCTGTTCATCAAACGGCTTGTTAACGATGCTGCAGGCGCCCGACTGGCGAATCGGTTCGAGCACCTGCGGCCGTGTCTCGCTGGAAATCAGGATGAAGGGAATGGCTTCCAGCGCCTCGTCCTCGCGCATGGCCATGACCAGGTCGGTACCCGGCATGTCCGGCAGATAGAGGCTGCTGATCACTACCGTGCCCTCGGTTGCCCCCTCGCTCAGGACCGCCAGTGCCTCACTGGCGCTGGCCAGCACCTGGATGTGGCAGACACCCTGATGTTCGAGCATGCGACTGACCAGCGTCGCCTGCATATGAGAAGGCTCGACGAGAAGGACGGACAGGTCGGACAGGGAAGTAGTCAGGGCCATGCAAGCGCTCCGGGCAGTGACAATGCTTCACTATAGCAGCGTCCGCGGCATTGCATGACGCCCCGAAAACGCCGCCATCAGGCAGAATGGCGAAATGCCCCCCTGCCCAGCCAAATCTCCCGCCAGCCGCCGCGCAGGCGGCTCGCCACCACCATCGGGAGTCCGGCCTGAATGAACTGGCGTGAACGGCTGCGCCAGATATTGCCCACCCGCCAGCAGATACTCGCCAATCGCTGGCTGCGCTGGTTGGCTCCCTGGCTCGATCATCCGGCCCTGTGGCACTGGTCGCGGCGCGGCGTAGCGCTCGGCGTGGCGATCGGCATCTTCTTCGGCCTGTTGATCCCGATTGCCCAGATCCCGATCAGCGCCGTCGCCGCCGTCCTCCTGCGCGCCAACCTGCCGGCAGCGGCGGCCAGCACGCTGGTCACCAACCCGGTGACTTTCGCTCCGGTTTATATCGCCGCCTATCACCTCGGTGCCTGGATCACCGGCGAGGAAGTCGCTGCGAAAACGCTAGCGCGCGCTGCCCCACCAACCGGCGACATCTCCCTGTGGGCACGCATCATCGGCCTCGGCCGGCCGCTGCTGGTCGGCCTGGTTGCCCTCGCCATCAGCACCGGCCTGATTACTTACCTCCTGATCAACCTGATCTGGATCTGGCGCGTCCGTTCACGCCGGCGCCAGCGCATTGCCAGTCGCCGCCGGCACGGCGGCAACTGAGCGCCGTCAGCCCGCCTCGACCCAGTCGATGATCGGCTGCCACTGCGCCAGGTCGCGCTCGGCTCGTGATGGCGGCAGATCGAACAGAGTCATGCCGGCGGCCGTCGCCTGCACATAGACTTGCGTATTACGCAGATAGGTCAGCACCGGCAGTTCGAAGGTGGCAAAGAAGCGTTCCAGCTCGCCGGCCGCCCGGGTCCGCGCGTCAACCCGCATGCCGACCACGGCGACATCCGCCTTGCCCTTGCGTATTGTCTTCTCGGCCAACAGCGCGGTGAGGAAGTGACGCGTCGCCAGCATGTCGAACATTGATGGCTGGACCGGGACGATGACCCGCGTCGACAGCTTGAGCACCTTGTCGAGCAGCTTGCCGCTGAGGCCGGCCGGGGTGTCGAGGACGACATGGCTGGTGCCTTTCGGCGGGCGGGAGACGTTGTCCGTCCCTGTTTCCCAGGTTTCGATGGTCGGCAGTTCGAAGGGGCGGATGGCCAGCCATTCGCGCGCCGATTGCTGGCGATCGGTATCGCCGAGCATGACGTCGTGGCCTCGGTTGGCGAAATAGCCGGCCAGGTTGGTGGCCAGCGTGCTCTTGCCTGAACCGCCCTTGGGATTGGCGATCAAAAAAGCCTTCATGCTGCTTGCTCCTGCTTGTCGAGTATGTGACGGACCAGATTGATGTGTTCGCGCAAGGTATAGATCAGGTCGGTGAAACCGAGCGGTATATGCAGCAAGGTCGCTTCGTCCTCGATGGCATCGAGGCGCTGGCGATAGTCAGCCAGCCGGCTGGCGTCGAAGCGGTGGCGGATGTCGTCTTCGAGGAAGCGCAATTCACCGTAGCAGCGAAAAACCTTGGAGCGCACCCGCCAGGTGTAGAGCGCCGGGGCGATGCGCAGCAAAGGAATGAGCAGGGCGATGATCGGCACCAGCAGCACGATCAGCCGGTCGATGAGGACGGCCAGCCAGAACGGTAGGTAGCGCTGCAGGAAGGGTGGCCCCGACTGATAGTAGCGGGCGGCCTCCGGCGACAGCGGCAGCAGCGGGTCCATGTAGGCGGGAAACTCGCCGGCGCTCTGGAAGAAACCGCTATGTCCATGCACCTCGCTGACCACCTGGAGGAGCAGCGTCTGCAGGGCCGGATGCAGATCCTCATGAATCACCAGATTGGCAGTCGGCGCCAGCACCCGCACATCCTCCGGCGGATAGTCGCGAACCAGGTCGGCAACACCCTGCGGCAGGGTCAACCGGGTCAGGAAAGGAAAGCGCCGCTGATAGGCGTTGGCTTGGACGAAGCTCATCAGCCGGACACCGGGCGAACGCAGCAGCACCTGGACCACCGGCGCACTCTCGGCGGCGATGATGAAGGCAGCATCGAGGCGCCCTTGCTGCAATTCCTCGGCGGCATCCAGCCCGGTCAGCGGCAGCAGGATGCTGTCGCGCTCCATTTCGTTGGCTTCCAGCAGGCGCTCGGCCAGTTGGCGGATGCCCGAGCCTTCCTGGCCAATGGCGATGCGCTTGCCGATCAGATCGGTCAGGCGGGTCAACGGCTGCTCGCTGCGATAGAACACCCAGACCGGCTCGTAGAAAACGCTGCCGAGCGACTGCAGCTCGCTGGCCGCGACGGCATCGGGATCGGCCGGCGGCTCGATGACTCCGCCCTGAACGAAACCGACGTCGGCCTCGCCGCGCTCCAGGCGTTGCAGGTTTTCCAGCGAACCGGCCGAAGTGCGCACCTCCAGCGTCACCCCTTGGCGCTCCAGGATGGCCGCATAACGCTTGGCAAAGGTGTAATAGGCGCCACTGTCGCCACCGGTGGTGATGACGATGCGGCTGGGCGGCGCCGGCTTGACGAACTGGTAGGCGACGACAAAGCCGAGACCGACGATGAGGACGATCCACCAGGCAGTAGCGAACAGATCGCGCAGCGAAACCAGCCCGGCCTTGATCTTCGCCATCATCACGGGAGCAGGATGGTCGAGCCGGTGGTCTTGCGTGCCTCCAGGTCACGATGCGCCTGGGCGGCATCGGCCAGCGCATAGGTCTGGTTGATTTCAATACGCACCTTGCCGTCGGCGACGACGTCGAACAACTCGCCGCCCAGCGCTTCGAGTTCGCCGCGCTTGCCCGTGTAATTGGCCACCGTCGGCCGGGTGATGAACAGAGAACCCTTTTGCGACAGCAGCAGCACGTCGAACGGCGGCACCGGGCCGGAGGCATTGCCGTAGCTGACCATCATGCCGAGCGGCCGCAGGCTGTCCAGCGAACCCATGAAAGTATCCTTGCCGACGCCGTCGTAGACCACCGGCACGCCTTCACCATTAGTGATCTCGCGGACGCGCTGACTGAAGTTCTCGGTCGTGTAGTTGATCACGTGGTCGCAACCATGCGCCTTCGCCAACTCACCTTTGGCCGCCGAGCCGACCGTGCCGATCACCGTCGCGCCCAAAGCCTTGGCCCACTGGCAGGCGATCAGGCCGACGCCGCCGGCCGCCGCGTGGATCAGCACGGCATCGCCCGGCTGCACGCGGTAGGTGCGGCGCAACAGGTAAGCAGCGGTCAGGCCCTGCAGCATCATCGCCGCCGCCGTTTTGAAATCTATCGCATCCGGCAACTTGAGCAGGCGATGGCTCGGGATGTTGCGCACCTCGGCATAGGCACCGACCGGGCCGCCGGCATAGGCGACGCGGTCGCCGACCTTGACCTCGCTGACGCCCTCGCCGACCGCCTCGACCACGCCGGCACCTTCCAGGCCCAGGCCGCTCGGCAGGGGCAGCGGATACAGCCCGGTGCGGTGGTAGGTATCGATGAAATTGAGGCCGACGGCATGATGGCGCACCGTTGCCTCGCCGGCGGCCGGGGCCGGGACATCGACCGCTTCCCAGCGCAGGACTTCGGGGCCACCGGTCAGGTGAAGGCGAATGGCGTGGGGCATGGTGATCTCCTTGATTGTTATGGGCGAAAAATCTAGGTTATCACTGCCCCGGCCGGCGATCTAGCGCGCGCCGCCAATAGCATCCGTCTTGAGCCTCCGGGATTAACCCGCCCTTGACACAGCCAGGAGGTCGACCGTTCATCGATTCCTGTCAGGCATTCAACTTT
The DNA here is from genome assembly GCA_002840765.1 of Betaproteobacteria bacterium HGW-Betaproteobacteria-7. GTDB lineage: Bacteria > Pseudomonadota > Gammaproteobacteria > Burkholderiales > Rhodocyclaceae > Azonexus. Next base: position 34,073 of record PHCE01000022.1, on the reverse strand, counting down.
TCTGATGCCCGCGTATCATTGCCCGATGATTTCCATCCACCGTATCGTGCTGTTGCGGCTGCTCATGGCCTGGGCGGCCGTTTCCCTGCTGGTCGGCATCCCGACTTATTACATCGAACTCCGGCAACTGGACGATTCGGTCGTCGCGCTGGCCGCCAGCGAATCCCGGCACTTTTCCCCGGCCGGCCTGAATGCCGAGGCGCGCTCGCCGGACGAGCTGCTGATCCTCGAGCAACGCGCCAAAGAATTCGTCCAGCGCAACTTCGTCGTCATTGAAGTCTATGACCGCGACAAGAAGCGCCTGCTGGAAGCGGTCAATCCCCAGTACGCGCACATCGAGGAAGAGTTGAAGCGCTACAAGCACAGTTTCCCGATCGATGCCGAGAGCCACTATCAGAAGTTTGTCGTCGGCGAGGAGACGGTCGTCCAGGTACTGGTACCGCTACGCACCGCAGCCGCCAGCGACGCCGGGTTCTTCGAGGGGGTGTTCGTCGTCGACCACGCGACCCTGAACGAATTGCGCAGCCACGTCTGGCGGACGCTGGCTGCCGTGCTCTTTGCCGTACTGGCGACCACCGTGCTGCTCTATCCGGTGATCATCGCCCTCAACCGCGACGTGCTGCGCTTCTCGCACGAGGTACTGAAAGGCAACCTGGAGATGGCTTCGGTGCTCGGCGCAGCGATCGCCAAGCGCGATTCGGATACCGGCGACCACAACTTCCGGGTCGCCCTGTACGCCATCCGGCTCGGCGACGCCGTCGGTCTGGCGGCCAACGACATGCGCCAGCTGATCCTCGGCGCTTTCCTGCACGACGTCGGCAAGATCGGCATCAGCGACAACATCCTGCTCAAGCCGGGCAAGCTGACGGCGGAAGAATTCACCGTCATGCGTACCCACGTTGCCCTCGGCGTCGACATCGTCGAACAGTCGGACTGGCTACAGGGTGCCCGCGCCGTCATCGAAGACCACCACGAGAAATTCGATGGCTCCGGCTACCTGCGCGGCCTGCAGGGAACCCAGATTCCGCTCAACGCACGCATCTTCGCCATTGTCGACGTCTTCGACGCGTTGACCTCACGGCGGCCCTACAAGGAACCGATGACGCTGGCGCAGGCGCTGGCCATCATCGACAAGGATGCTGGCAGCCATTTCGATCCGCAGCTGGTCGAGCGCTTTCTCGCCATCGCTCCGGACCTCCACGCCGCCATCGCCGGTGCCGACGAAGCGGCGCTGCAGGCCATGTTGCGCGACCAGGCGATGCACTATTTCCTGCGCGCCTCGATCGAAAGTCACGGCAACCCCCGACCGGCCTAGACTGGCGTCAGCTTGGCGTATTCAAGGGCCAGCCACTTCATGCCGCTGCCACCGAAATTGACCTGCACACGGGCATCAGCGCCGCGCCCTTCGGTGGCAACGATGACGCCGATGCCGAACTTGGCGTGCTCGACGGTCTGGCCGATGCGCAGGCCGCTGCTGTTGGTTTCAGCGTAGCCACCGCCAAACGAGCCGTAGGCCGGAAAAACCGGGGACAGACCACGGTTTTCGGCGGCAAAACCGTGGTCTGTCCCCGGTTTTTCCGCCTTCTTGTTCAGCTTCTTCAGCAACTGTTCGGGAATTTCGTCAAGGAAACCGGACGGCACGCAGTAGCGGGTCTGGCCGTGCAGCATGCGGGTTTGCGCGCAGGAAACATAGAGCCGCCGGCGGGCGCGGGTGACCGCGACGTACATCAGCCGGCGCTCTTCCTCCAGACCATCGCGGCCCTGGTTGATCGAGTTCTCGTGCGGGAACAGCCCCTGCTCGAGGCCGGTGATGAAGACGACGTCGAACTCCAGCCCCTTGGCGGCATGCACCGACATCAGCTGGACCGCCTCCTCGCCTTCGCCGGCCTGGTGTTCGCCGGCTTCCAGCGAGGCCAGGGTCAGGAAGGAAACCAGCGCGCCGCCTTCGCCGATGGCGCCTTCGTCATCGACGAAGGTGGCGGCGGCATTGATCAGTTCGTCGAGGTTTTCCAGCCGGTCCTGGCCTTCCTTCTCGGTCCGGTAGTGCTGGGCCAGACCGGATTTCTCGATGACGTGCTCGACCATCTCCGGTAGCGGCAGGCCCTCGGTCTCGACGCGCAGCTGTTCGATCAGGCGGATGAAGGCGCCGACCGTCTGGCCGGCCTTGCCGGTCAGCGAGGCGGCGGCGTTGTAGAGGCTGCAATTGCACTGGTGCGCCGTCGCCTGCAGGTTTTCCAGCGAACGGGCGCCGATGCCGCGGGTCGGGAAATTGACGACGCGCAGGAAGGCCGTGTCGTCATCCGGGTTGCCGAGCAGCCGCAGGTAAGCCAGCGCATGCTTGATTTCCTGGCGCTCGAAGAAGCGCAGTCCACCGTAGACCTTGTACGGCACGTTCTTGGTGAACAACTCGTTTTCCAACACCCGCGACTGGGCGTTGGACCGATAAAGCAGGGCGATTTGCGTCGGCGAGACGCCGTCGCGCACCAGTTCGCGGATTTCCTCGACGACGAAGCGCGCTTCGTCGAGGTCCGAGTAAGCCTCAAAAGCGCGGATCGGCTCGCCGTCGCCGGCATCGGTCCACAGGTTCTTGCCCAGGCGCTCGCGGTTGTTCTTGATCAGCGCATTGGCGGCGGCTAGGATGTTGCCGTGCGAACGGTAGTTCTGCTCCAGGCGGATGACGTTGTCGCCGGCGTAGTCGCGCTCGAAGTCGCGCATGTTGCCTACTTCGGCGCCGCGGAAGGCGTAGATGCTCTGGTCGTCGTCACCGACGGCGAAAACCTTGGCGCCGCCGCCGGCCAGCAGTTGCAGCCAGGCGTATTGCAGCTTGTTGGTGTCCTGGAACTCGTCGACCAGGATGGCGCGGAAACGCTCCTGGTAATGCCGGCGCAGCGGCTCGTTGCGCTGCAGCAATTCATGGCAGCGCAGAAGCAGTTCGGCGAAATCGACGACGCCTTCGCGGTTGCACTGGTTTTCATACTCGGTGTACAGCTCGACGCGCTTCTGCGTGTAGTTGTCGTAGGCCTCGGCCTGCGCCGCGCGCACGCCCTGCTCCTTGTGCGCATTGATGAAATGGCACAGCTCGCGCGGCGGATACTTCTCGTCGTCGACATTGAGGTTCTTCAGCAGGCGCTTGACCATGGCCAACTGGTCGGCGCTATCGAGGATCTGGAACGTCTGCGGCAGCCCGGCCTCGCGGTAATGCGCCCGCAGCAGCCGGTTGCACAGGCCGTGGAAAGTTCCGATCCACATCCCGCGGGTATTGATCGGCACCAGCGCCGACAGGCGCGCCGTCATCTCCTTGGCCGCCTTGTTGGTGAAGGTCACCGCCAGGATGCCGTGCGGCCCGACCTGGCCGGTGGACATCAGCCAGGCTATACGCGTGGTCAGCACGCGCGTCTTGCCGCTGCCCGCCCCGGCGAGAATCAACGCGTGCACGGGTGGCAGGGTGACGGCCTGCAACTGGGGAGTATTCAGATTGGCAAGTAGGTCAGACATGAATTACTTCACGGAAAAATAACCGCCAAAGCGGTAAAATCACGCCGCAGGATCGACGCGGGAAATTGGTAAGACCAATATTGTTGTTATTGTGCAACGCAGCAAAATTTGCGCCCGCAAAATCGGTTTCCTATTAAACAGGCAAAGTATACTTGCTAAAAAATATATTGCAGTGCACAAAACTTTTCGCTCACAAGGCGATCGAAGCAAACGATGGTCACCGCCATCAGCACAAGGAGTATCAGCATGAACAACAGCATGAATGCACCAAAGATCCTGCCCTGGATCGCCAGGAAGGCTGGCATCAGCGATGAGCTTGCGCTCAAGCTTTGGCGCCGCGCCCTCTCCGAATCCGAATTTCTCTGCGGCAAGGCCGAAGGCTCCAACTACTGGGGTCTCACCGTCGAACGCTTCCTCGCCATCGTTGAGGACGAAGTCGGCGGCACGCCCCAATATGGCCTGACGCCCGCCCCGCGCCTGTCGTGGATGTGGCACCACCAGTCCCGCATGTCGCTGCTCTCCCTGATGGCCGCCCAGAATACCTACCGGTACTGGAAGAACACCTGGGGAAACATGGCCGCCCAAAAAAAAGCAGCGTGACCGGGCATCGCTGACCGACATCTGACGCACGGGCTTAGCCCCGCAGCTTTCGGTCAGCAACTGCCAGCGCCCTTTCCCGGTCACACTCCTGGCGCCATAGCGGCAAACGGAAAATCGTGAACACGCCCCCCGGCCCCGCCGCCGGCGGGTGCTAGCCGGTATAATTCCCGGCTTATCTCATGATTTTTCAGCGAAAGCCCATGCAGGACAAATACGCCCCGGCCGACATCGAGCGCGCCGCCCAGCAACACTGGGACCAGTCCGGCGCCGCCCGCGCCGTCGAAGACACTTCCAAGCCGAAGTACTACTGCCTGTCGATGTTCCCGTACCCGTCCGGGAAACTGCACATGGGCCATGTGCGCAATTACACTATCGGCGATGTGCTCTCGCGCTTTCACAAGATGCAGGGCTACAACGTACTGCAGCCGATGGGCTGGGACGCCTTCGGCATGCCGGCCGAGAACGCCGCGCTGGCCAACAACGTCGCCCCGGCCGGGTGGACCTACTCGAACATCGACTACATGCGTTCGCAGCTGAAGTCGCTCGGCTTCGCCATCGACTGGCAGCGCGAATTCGCCACCTGCACGCCCGAGTACTACCGCTGGGAACAGTGGCTGTTCACCCGCCTCTACGAAAAGGGCCTGGTCTACAAGAAGCTCGGCACGGTGAACTGGGACCCGGTCGATCACACTGTGCTCGCCAACGAACAGGTCATCGACGGCCGCGGCTGGCGCTCCGGCGCGCTGATCGAGAAGCGCGAGATCCCCATGTATTACATGAAGATCACCGCCTACGCCGAGGAACTGCTGACTGAACTCGACAACCTGCCGGGCTGGCCGGAACAGGTGCGCCTGATGCAGAAGAACTGGATCGGCAAGAGCACCGGCGTGCGCTTCGCCTTCCCGCTGGCCGACAATGCCGACGAGAAGCTTTGGGTGTTCACCACCCGCGCCGACACCATCATGGGCGTCACCTTCGTCGCCGTCGCTGCCGAACACCCGCTGGCCACCCGTGCTGCCGCCAACAACCCGGAACTCGCCGCCTTCATCGAGGAATGCAAGAAGGGCGGCGTTGCCGAAGCCGACATCGCGACCATGGAAAAGAAGGGCCTGCCGACCGGCATCTTCGTCACCCATCCGCTGACCGGTGAAAAAGTCGAAGTCTGGGTCGGCAACTACGTGCTGATGAGCTACGGCGACGGCGCCGTGATGGCCGTGCCGGCGCACGACGAACGTGATTTCGCCTTTGCCCTGAAGTACAACTTGCCGATCAAGCAGGTCGTCGCCGTTGAAGGGGAAACCTTCAGCGACCAGGCCTGGGCCGAGTCCAATGCCGACAAGGTCAAGGGCAAGCTGGTCAATTCCGGCAAGTACGACGGCCTCGGCTACGCAGCCGCCGTCGACGCCATTGCCGCCGACCTCGCCGCCAAGGACCTGGGCGACCAAAAAGTCCAGTTCCGCCTGCGCGACTGGGGCATCAGCCGCCAGCGTTACTGGGGCTGCCCGATCCCGATCATCCATTGCGCCTCCTGCGGCGACGTGCCGGTGCCCGACGAGCAGTTGCCGGTCGTGCTGCCCGAGAACGTCGAGATCACCGGCGCCGGTTCGCCGCTGGCCCGCATGCCCGAGTTCTACGAGTGCAAGTGTCCGAAGTGCGGCGGCGACGCCCGCCGTGAAACCGACACCATGGACACCTTCTTCGAGTCGTCCTGGTACTTCCTGCGCTACGCCTGCCCGGACAACACCACAGCCATGGTCGACGAGCGCGTCGCCTACTGGTGCAAGGGCGGTATCGACCAGTACATCGGCGGCATCGAGCACGCCATCCTGCACCTCCTTTACTCGCGCTTCTTCACCAAGCTGATGCGCGATGTCGGCCTGATCGGCGACTTGGGCGAACCCTTCGCCAACCTGCTGACCCAGGGTATGGTCGTCGCCCCGACTTTTTTCCGCGAAGGTGAAAACGGCAAAAAGCTGTGGATCAACCCGGCCGACGTCGATGTCGTCACCGACGAAAAAGGCCGCCCGACCGGTGCGACGCTGAAGGCCGACGGCCAGCCGGTGGTCATCGGCGGCACCGAGAAAATGTCGAAGTCGAAGAACAATGGCGTCGACCCGCAGGCGCTGATCGACCAGTACGGTGCCGACACCGCCCGCCTGTTCATCATGTTCGCCTCGCCGCCCGATCAGTCGCTGGAATGGTCCGACGCCGGCGTCGAAGGTGCCTACCGCTTCCTGCGTCGCCTGTGGAAAACCACCTACGACCACGTCCAGGCCGGCCTCGTCGCCGCCTGCGCCGGTAATGACGGACTGAGTTCCGCCCAGGCCGATCTGCGCCGCAAGCTGCACCAGACCATGGGCAAGGTCGCCGACGACTACGGCCGGCGCAAGCAGTTCAACACTGCCATCGCCGCGGTCATGGAATTGCTCAACGCCTTCGACAAGACCGACCTCAAGGATGCCGCCGGTCGCGCGCTCGCCCAGGAAACCCTGGAAAGCATCGCCCTGCTGCTCTTCCCCATCGTCCCGCACATCGGCCAGGCGCTCTACGGCGAACTGAAGCCGGGAGCCGACGCCGGCCTCGCCGCCTTCCCCAAGGCCGATGCGGCGGCGCTGAAACAGGACGAGATCGAACTGGTGATCCAGGTCAACGGCAAGCTGCGCGGCAGCATCCGCGTGCCGGCGGAAGCCGACAAGGCGAGCATCGAAGCCGCCGCGCTGGCCAACCCGGAGGCGCAGAAGTTCATGGAAGGCAAACCGGCGAAGAAGGTCGTCGTCGTCCCCGGCCGCCTGGTCAACATCGTCGTCTGAGGAAAGCCGCCATGCCGCTGCTGCGCCCCCTGCTCATCCTGCTACTCGCCGCCATCGTCGCTGGCTGCGGTTTCCAGTTGCGCGGCACACAGGGCGGCAACCTGCCCTACAAGACGATGTTCATCGCCCTGCCGGAAACGGCCGACGTCCGCATCTGGCTGGAACGCTACATCCGGGCCACCGGTGGTACCGAGATCGTCGGCACGACCCAGCAGGCGGAGGCCAGCTTCCAGCAATTGGGCGACAGCCGCCAGAAGACCATCCTCAGCGTCAACGCCCAGGGCCGCGTGCGCGAATACCGCCTGCAATTGAGCTACAGCTTCCGTGTGGTCAATGGCAAGGGCCAGGAAATCGTCTCCCCGAACCAGATCAGCCTTAGCCGCGACATCACCTACGACGATTCCAGCGTCCTCGCCAAGGATCTTGAAGAAGGCCTGCTCTGGCGCGACATGAACAATGACCTGGTCAACCAGATCATGCGCCGGCTGTCCCTGATCAAGCCCAAGAATCCCGACCAGCTGGAAGACGATCTGTAATGCTGCTCAGAGGCGAACAACTCGCCGCGCACCTCGAACGCGAGTTGCGCCCGCTGTATGTGCTGTATGGCGACGAACCGCTGCTGGTCATCGAAGCTGCCGATACCATCCGCGCCCGGGCGCGCCAGCAGGGCTACAGCGAACGCGAAGTGCTGACCGCGCTGCCGCAGTTCGACTGGGGCCAACTGCTGGCCGCTGGCGGCAACATGTCCCTGTTCGGCGATCGCAAACTGATCGACCTGCGCATCCCCACCGGCAAGCCGGGCAAGGACGGCAGTGCGGCGTTACAACAGTGGTGCCAGCACCTGTCACCCGACAACTTGCTGCTGATCACGCTGCCCGAGCTCGACTGGCGCGAGGAGAAGGCCATCTGGTTTACCGCCCTGGTCAACGCTGGCGTCGCCCTCAAGCTCAATGCCCCGCCGCTGGCCGAACTGCCCGGCTGGATCGCCGGCCGCCTGCGCCGCCAGCAACAGTCGGCCGACATGGACAGCCTGAAGTTCATCGCCGAGCGCGTCGAAGGCAACCTGCTCGCCGCCCATCAGGAAATCCAGAAGCTCGGCCTGCTCTACCCGGCCGGCCAGCTGAACGCTGCCCAGGTCCGCGATGCCGTGCTCAATGTTGCCCGCTACGACATCGACGGCCTGCGCGAGGCGCTGCTCGCCGGTGACATGGGCCGCCTGACCCGGACGCTCGATGGCCTGATGCAGGAAGGCGAGGCGCCGCCCTTGGTACTCTGGGCGATGAGCGAGGAAATCCGCGCCCTGGCGACCATCCGCAGCGGCATCGATGCCGGTCGGCCGGTCGACCAGTTGCTCAAGGACGCCAAGGTCTGGGGACCGCGCCAGCTGCCGGTGAAGAAGGCCCTGCAGCGCCTGAGCACGGCCAGCCTCGAGGCCGCCCTCCAGCACGCCGGACGCATCGACCGGCTGGCCAAGGGCATCGGCCAGGGCAATTTGTGGGAAGAGTTTCTCCGTCTCGGCCTCAGCCTCTGCGCGCCGGGTAAGCTTGCTGCAAGGAACGGCAACTAAGCTGCCGTCGGGAAAGACCTATCAGGGGGCTGCACATGCATCACTTACGTCCGGGAATACTGGCGCTGGCCGTTCTCGCCTCGGCACCGGCGGCGGCCGCCGACGACGTGCTGCCCCTGCTGCCGCTCTCCCTTGATGAACTGATCGCCACCCCGGTGACCACCGCCTCGCGGCGGGCCGAAGCGCGCGAGCGCACCCCGGCCCACATCATGGTGATCACCCGCGAGCAGATGCGCGATCGCCGCTACAAGAACCTGGCCGATCTGCTCGAAGATCTGCCCGGCGTCGATTTCCAGCGCGGCACCCGGTCCACGCAGTACAACCACTTCGTCTTCCAGGGGCATGTCAGCAACAACAAGCTGCTGATCCTGCTCGATGGCGTGCGCATCGATCATCCAGCCGGCGGCAAGATTCAGGTAGCGGAGAACTTCTCCCTCTATTTCGCCAAGCAGGTCGAAGTACTCTACGGTCCGGCCGCTGCCCTCTACGGCGCCGACGCCTTCGCTGGCGTGATCAACATCATCACCCAGAAGGCCGGCGACCAGCCGGCCGGCAAGGTGGCCATCGGCGGCGGCAGCTTCGGCTCGCTGGAAGGCGACTTCCTGGTCAGCGGCAAGCTTGGCAACGCAATCAACATCAGCGCCGGCGCCCATTACCAGAAAAGCGACCGGGCGCCGCTCGACAAGTATTACCGCGATGACTTTCCCAAGGTCGATGCGCGCACCTTTGGTGGCGTCGTCAAAGTTCCGGCAGACCAACGTGAGGACTACGCCGGGGACATCAGCAGCCAGAGCCAGTATCTCCGCCTCGATGCCGGCGACCGGCTGACGCTTGGTTTCTACCGCAACCGCTTCCGCAACCTGACCAGCAACGGTGACCGCACATCGGCCGCATTGTACGAATCCGGTGCTTACTGGGACACCACCATCGACACCTGGCACGGCAAATACCGTTTCAACATCACGCCAAGCCTTAGCAGCGAGACAGTTGTCGATTACTCTCGCTATGAAATCGACCCCAACAGCCGCTACCTGAATGTCTTCACCAATTTCGAAAACCACGGCTACGACTATGCCTACGGTCGACGCGCCGGGATCGAACAGAACCTGACCTGGCAGGCGAATGATGCGCACAGCCTGCAGGCCGGCATCGGCTACCGCAACTTCCACGCCATCGAAACACCGGACCTCCCCCGCCCCTACCGGAGATCGCAAGAGCCCGACGCACAGGGGATGACCTATTTCAATACCAGTCTGCCGCTGCAGATTTTTGAAGCCCGCTATCACAGCTGGTCCGGCTACCTGCAATGGCAGGCGCAATGGAGCCCCACCTTTTCCACCGTCGCCGGTTTGCGCCATGACTGGTACTCGACCTATGGCGGCAGCACCAATCCGCGCCTGGGTCTGGTTTGGCAGCCCCTGCCCGGCAACTTCCTGAAACTGCTCTACGGTGAATCCTTCCGTGCCCCGTCGCCGGAAGAGAGTTACAGCGCCTTCGGCAGCTTCAATGCACTGGGCAATCCCACCGGCGTCTTCCGTGCGCCCAACGAGAATCTTGAACCGGAAAAGTCGAAGACCTGGTCGGCCACCTGGGACTGGCGCCCCGACCGCAAATTCAACCTGGTCACCAATGCCTACCTGACCGAGGTCGAGCGCGTCATCATCACCCGCGCCGATACCAGCCCGATCCAGTACATCCCCGGCACCACGCTAACCGCCACCGAATCCAAGCAGAACAGCGGCAGCGACCGCTACCACGGCGTCGACATCATCCCGCAGTGGCAGATGCATCTCGGCGGCCCGTGGTCGGCCGACCTGTGGGGCAGCTACAGCTACGTCAAGGGCTGGTATCGCGAAACGGACGATGGCCCCAAGTTGAAACAGGTCAACATCGCCGCGCACAAGGTCAAGCTTGGTGTCACCTTGCGCTACAAGGACTGGCTGACCATCACGCCGCGCCTGCAATGGATAGACGACACCAGTACCGGCGCCGTCAACCGCATCCCCAACGACCGCGTCAAGAGAACCGACGCCTACACGCTGGCCAGCCTGCACGTCGGCGCCCACAAGCTGGCCAGCGAACGGCTGTCGGTATATTTCGACATCTACAACCTGTTCGACAGGCGCTACCACGCGGCCCACACCTCCTCGTCGAGTGCCGTGATGCAGGCCGTACCGCAACAGCCACGCACCTTCATGGGCACGCTCGAGTACCGTTTCTAAGCCGCCGATGAAGCGCCTTCTGGCCATTTCTGCCGCCGCCCGTTCCGGCCTGCTGGCGCTGCTCCTGAGCAGCGCCGCACTGGCTTCGCCGGCGCAGGCACAGGATGTTTCCGAATACGGCATGAAGGCCGTGCTCTTCTATCGCCTGAGCCAGTTCGTCTACTGGCCCGGCGCCCAGCCGGCGCCGCGGCCGACCATCCTTTGCGTGGTCGGTCGCAACCCCTTCGGCAACGCCCTCAATCAGATCGATGCTTCCTCCGGCGAGGTGCTCATCCGGATTGCCCCAGCCGACCTCAGTGCCTGCCATCTGGTGTTCATCCCGCGCAGCGAGGCCAGCAACCTGAGCAGCTGGCTGGAACGGGCCGCCGCCAAGCAGCTGATCACTGTTTCCGACCTGCCCGGCTTCGCCCGGGCCGGCGGGATGATCGAATTGCCGCTGGAAAGTGAGCGTATCGGCATCGTTCTCAATCGTTCGGCGGCCCAAGGCAAGGGCTTCGAGTTCAACGCCCAGTTACTGCGCCTGGCACGGGTCATTGATCCATGAAGCCATTGCGCGCCCTGCTCCCCCTGCCGTCCATCCGCAACAAGCTGGTGGCGCTCTCCTTCTCGTTCCTGCTGATCACCGTCAGCCTGGTTTTCCTGCTCATCTACACCCAGCAGAAGCAGCTCTTACAGGCCCAGCTGGCCGAATCGATGACCGCCCAGGCTCGCCTGCTGGCCACCAACCTGCAGGCCGCGGCAGCCTTCGTCGACCGGCGTGAGGCCGACCGCCTGCTCTCCTCGCTCGCCATCAATCCGGCTATCGACACTGCCCAGGCCCAACTGGCCGACGGTAGGCCCCTGGCTTCCTACCGCAAGGACCCGCTGCACGCACGAGCCATTCCCGAGGGCGAGGCCAGCCAGCAGTTCCTCGACGACCATCTGCTGATTCGCCAGCCCATCGTTTTCCCCGACCAGCAACGCCCGGCCGGCCGCATCGAGCTGCTGATCTCGCTGGAGCAATATCACCAGACCATGCGGCAGACGATGCGCGACACCGGCGCCTTCCTGCTGCTCGCCCTGGCCCTTCTCCTGCTGCTCACCCGCCTGGTCGTCAGTCACATCACCGCGCCGCTCGAATATCTTGCCCAATTAGTGCAACGCGTCTCGCACCATGCCCGCCTCGACGAGCGCCTGAACATCAACAGCCATGACGAGATCGGCAGCCTGAGCCATGGTTTCAACCGCATGCTCGACACCCTGCAGGCGCGCGATCAGGAACTGGCCACCTACCGTGAGAGCCTGGAAAACATGGTCAGCGAGCGCACCCGGGCGCTGCGCGAGGCCATTGACGAGGCGCGCCGGGCCAATCTCGCCAAATCCGATTTCCTCGCCCGCATGAGCCATGAGATACGGACGCCTCTGAATGCCATCACCGGCCTCAGCCGGATGGTTCTCGATACGCCGCTGAATCCGCAGCAGCGCGAATATCTCGATCAGGTGATGCACTCCTCCGATGCCTTGCTCGCGATCATCAACGACATCCTCGATTACTCGAAAATCGAGGCCGGCGGCCTGCGCCTGGAAAGCCGGCCGTTCGCCCCGGAGCGCCTGCTGCATTCGGTGAGCAGCCTGTTCGCCGCGCGCGCCCGCAGCCAGGGACTGAAACTGCGCTTCACGCGCGATGACGACGTGCCGGCAACGCTGCTCGGCGACTCGCTGCGCCTCGGCCAGATACTGATCAACCTGGTCAGCAATGCCCTCAAGTTCACCCCTTCCGGCAGTATCGACGTCCACCTGAGCAACGGCGAACGCCTTAGCGACGGCCGTATCCGCCTCGTCTGCACGGTGCGCGACACCGGCATCGGCATCGCCCCGGAACATCAGGAGGGACTGTTCTCGCCCTTCACCCAGGCCGACAGCAGCATTACCCGGCGCTTCGGCGGCACCGGCCTTGGCCTGGCCATCTGCCGCCAGCTGGTCGAGCTGATGGACGGTGAGATCAGCCTCGACAGCGCCCCCGGCCGGGGCAGCACCTTCCGTTTCACCGCCGCCCTCGCCGAGCCGCTGGCGGGGAGTGCCAGCACGGTGGCCGAAAAAGCAGCCGAGACACGCAGCGATAACGCCCTGCCGCAATGGCTTGGCGAACGCATCCTGGTCGTCGAAGACATTGCCATCAACCGCACCATCGCCGTCGCCCTGCTGCAGCGCGTCGGCCTCAGCGTCGCCGTCGCCAATAATGGCCAGGAGGCGCTCGACCTGCTCGCCAGCGAGGCCTTCGCCCTGGTCCTGATGGACATCCAGATGCCGGTCATGGACGGTCTGACCGCCACCCGCGCGATCCGCGCCAACCCCGCCTGGAAGAGCCTGCCGATCATCGCCATGACTGCCCACGCGACCAGCGAGGACCAGGAGCAGACGGCCGCCGCCGGAATGAATGCCCATCTGACCAAACCGATCATTCCCCGCCTGCTGTATGCGACCCTCAGCCAGTGGCTGCCACCGGCTGCCCAGCAGACCCGGTCAGCGACCACCGAAGCGCCGGGCGAAACACCCGACACCCTGCCCGCGCTGCCCGGTATTGACCGGCAAACGGGCCTCGAACTGCACCTGAACCGCCCGGATTTCTACCTGAAGTCGCTGCATGCCTTCCGCCATGACTTCGCCGGCAGCAGCGAGCGCATCGCCATCGCCCTCGCCGCCGGCGAACGCGACGAGGCCCGTCGCCTGGCACATTCGCTGCGCTCGGTCGCCGCTTCGCTGGGTGCCCGGGGGTTGGCCGATGCCGCCCGCGAGCTGGAACAGGCGCTGAACGACGAGCCGGCGGAAAACGAGCTGTCGTCATTGCTCGGCCTTTTCAGCTCAGCCCTCGATCAAGTCGTCGATGGACTTGCCGACCTGCCTCCGCTAACCTCAGCGTCATTGCCCGCCGACGTCGCCGCCTGGCCGGAGATCGAGGCGGCAATGGTCCGGCTCGACGATTGCCTGAGCCATGCCGACGCACGCAGCGAGTCCGAGTTCGCGAGAGTCCGGGTAATGCTGGCGGGCCAACCGCTGGCCAACGATGAATGCAAGTCGATGCTGAACAAGATCGCAGGATTGATCGAAGACCTCGAATACGAAACGGCACGCGCCAAGCTCCGCCTGCTGCGCCACCTGCTCGCCGGAAATCTGACATGAACCGCACACAGTCGGTGCTCGTTGTTGACGACGAGAAGCAGAACCGCGGCCTGCTGGCGGAACTGCTGGCCGACGAGTGCCGGGTGATCCTTGCCAAGAACGGCCAGCAAGCCCTGGAGCGGGCTCACGAACTGTCCCCCGACCTGATCCTGCTCGACGTGATGATGCCGGAGATGAATGGCTATCAAGTCATCCAGGCCTTGCAACAGGACGATGCGACGCGACAGATTCCGGTGATCTTCATCTCGGCCCTCGATGCGCCGGCCGATGAGGAGCGTGGCCTCGACCTCGGCGCCGTCGACTACATCACCAAGCCCTTCCACCCATCCATTGTCCGCAAGCGGGTGCGCAACCATCTGCTCTCGGTGCATCATCGCCACCTGCTGGAAAACCTGGCGAAGATCGACAGCCTGACCGAAATCGCCAACCGGCGGCGCTACGACGAGGCGCTCGAAAGCGAGTGGCGGCGTTGCGCGCGCAGCGCTTCACCCCTCTCGCTGGGCATACTCGACGTCGATCACTTCAAGCGCTACAACGATCATCTCGGCCATGCCGAAGGTGATCAGGTGCTGCGCCAGATCGCCCGAAAACTGAGCAGTTTCATGCGCCGCCCGGGCGACCTGGTCGCCCGCTACGGCGGTGAGGAATTCGTTGTCCTGCTGCCCAATGTTGATGCCGATTCAGCCCTTGCCTTGGCCAACGAGATTCGCGCCAGCATCGAGGCGCTGGCGCTGCCGCATCCCAGCTCGCCTGCTGGCCGCTACGTGACCATCAGCATGGGCGGCATCACGGCCGTGCCGAGCGGCGGTGACGTCGATCCGCAATTCTTTCAGGAAGCCGACGGAGCGCTCTATGCCGCCAAGGCTGAGGGGCGCAACCGGGTCTTCTGGCGCCGCGGCTGATTTCCAACGACGGCCTGGTGCTCAGGCCGCCTTGTCGTCAGCGACGGAGTCTGCCTCAAGGTCTTCCCAGAGACAGGAGCATTCCTTACGTACATCGTGCAGGGCCGGCTTGTCCCGCCCCTGAACCAGGCACTCGCCCAGACAGGCCTCATCAACGACGACCAGTTTCATATCGTCATCGACTTGGCGCTCGCCGTCCCAGTAACTGCACGTGGCACAAATTTTTACTTCGATCGGCAAAATCAGTTTTTCTGCCATCTCATCCTCGGTGGAAAGCCCTTTTTATGATGCGGGTAAGAGTTTATCCCCTTCCGGAAGTTCCCCGCTATTTGTCTGGCTATAATGCCTGCTTGTTTTTCCGGTCGAACACCATGGATATCAAGGAATACATGCAGACGGTCGGCCGTCAGGCCCGTTCCGCCTCGCGTTGCCTGGCGACGGCGAGCACCGCTGAAAAGAACGCCGCCCTGCTGCACATTGCCGCTGCCATTCGCCGCGAAAAGGCCACGCTGGTCAGTGCCAACCAGGAAGATCTGGCCGCCGCCCGCGCTGCCGGCCTCGAAACAGCCATGCTCGACCGCCTGACCCTTTCCGAAAAGGGCGTGGATGGCATGGCCGAGGGCGTCGAACAAGTCGCCAAGCTGCCCGATCCGATCGGCGAGATGGGCGAGTTCAAGTTCATGCCGTCGGGCATCCAGGTCGGCAAGATGCGCGTGCCGCTCGGCGTCATCGGCATCATCTACGAGGCGCGCCCGAACGTCACCGCCGACGCCGCCGCACTGTGCCTGAAGTCCGGCAACGCCGCCATCCTGCGCGGCGGCTCGGAAGCCATTCGCTCGAATCGCGCCATCGCCGCCCTCGTCCAGGAAGGCCTGCGCGCCGCCGGCCTACCCGCCGAATGCGTACAGGTCATCGACACCACCGACCGTGCTGCCGTTGGCGAACTGATCACCATGCGCGAATTCGTCGACGTCATCGTGCCGCGCGGTGGCAAGGGCCTGATCGCCCGCCTGCTGGCCGAATCGAGGGTGCCGATGATCCAGCACCTGGACGGCAACTGCCACGTTTACCTGGACGAGGATGCCGACCCGAACAAGGCGCTGAAAATCGTCGAGAATGCCAAGACCCAGCGCTACGGCACCTGCAACACCGCCGAATCGTTGCTCGTCGACCGTTCCGTTGCCACCATGCTGCTGCCGCCGATCGCCCACATGTTGACGGGAAAAGGTGTCGAGATCCGCGGCTGCGCTGAAACGCAGGCCATCGTGGGGAATGCCGTCGCCGCCAGCGAGGAGGACTACGCCACCGAGTTCCTGGCACCGATCATTTCGGTCAAGGTCGTCGGCGGCATTGATGAGGCAATTGACCACATCAACCGCTATTCGTCCCACCATACCGAAGCCATCGTCACCGACAACCATCCGAAGGCCATGCGTTTCCTGCGCGAGGTGGATTCGGCGTCGGTCATGGTCAATGCCTCGACGCGCTTTGCCGATGGCTTCGAGTACGGCCTCGGCGCCGAGATCGGCATCTCCACCGACAAGATCCACGCCCGCGGCCCGGTCGGACTGGAAGGCCTGACCAGCCAGAAATGGATCGTCTTCGGCGACGGCCACGTGCGCAGCTGACCAACCCGCAATACCCACGACCTCACTTGACTGGATAGACCACCATGGCGATCACCTGGACTGACGACCTCAATACCGGTATCGACGTCATCGACCAGCAGCACCGGCGTATCGTCGATTTCATCAATCACCTGGAAACCGCCCAGAAGGGTGGCAACAAGGACATGATCAAGGAGGTCGTCAACGATTGCGTGGACTACACGCTGTCGCATTTCGCCTTCGAGGAAAGCCTGCAGGAAGAAGCCGGCTATCAGTACTGCAAGCCGCACAAGAAGGTCCACGAACTGTTCACCCGTCGCGTCGCCGAATACCAGCAACGCCTCGAACTGGGCGACGATGTCGGCGAGGAATTGCATCAGCTGCTCACCCGCTGGCTGATCAACCACATCAAGCGCGACGACGCGGACTACGTCAGTGCCGTCAAGACCAACATGGTCGGTATCATCAAGGAAGAGAAGCCGGAAAGCCGCGGCTGGTTCCGCCGCCTCTTCGGGTAAGCATGGCCCGGACCGCCTTCAACTGGGCCGATCCGCTGCTGCTCGACGCCCAGCTGGCTGCGGATGAGCGGATCGTGCGCGACGCCGCTGCCGACTTCGCCGCCAGGAAATTGCACCCGCGCATCCGCGATGCCTTCCGCCATGAGCAGACCGATCCGGCGATCTTCCGTGAAATGGGCGAGATGGGGCTGCTCGGCTGCACGATTCCGCCGACCTATGGCGGCGCCGGCCTGAATTACGTCTCCTACGGCCTGATCGCCCGTGAGATCGAGCGTATCGATTCCGGCTATCGCTCAATGATGAGCGTGCAATCCTCGCTGGTCATGGTACCGATCTACGTCTTCGGCTCCGAGGAACAGCGGCAGAAATACCTGCCCAAGCTGGCCAGCGGCGAGTGGATCGGTTGTTTCGGCCTGACCGAGCCGAATTTCGGCTCCGACCCCGGCAACATGGCCAGCCGCGCCCGCGCCGTACCCGGTGGCTGGAAGCTGTCCGGCAGCAAGATGTGGATCACCAACAGCCCGATCGCTGATGTCTTCGTCGTCTGGGCCAAGGACGATGACGGCGTGATTCGCGGCTTCATCCTCGACAAGGGCATGGCCGGACTGTCGGCGCCAGTCATCCAGGGCAAGGTCGGTCTGCGCGCGTCGATCACCGGCGAGATCGTCATGGACGAGGTCTTTGTGCCAACCGAGAACCAGCTGCCCAAGGCGGCCGGCCTCAAGGGTCCGTTCACCTGCCTCGACTCGGCGCGCTACGGCATCGCCTGGGGCGCCCTCGGTGCCGCCGAATTCTGCTGGCAGACGGCCCGCCAATACACGCTCGACCGCAAGCAGTTCGACCGCCCCCTGGCCGCCAACCAGTTGGTCCAGAAAAAGCTGGCCGACATGCAGACCGAGATCACCATGGCCATTCAGGGCTGCCTGCGCCTCGGCCGGATGAAGGACGACGGTAGCGCGACGCCGGAAATCACCTCGATGATGAAGCGCAATTCCTGCGGCAAGGCCCTCGACATCGCCCGCATGGCGCGCGACATGCTCGGCGGCAACGGCATTTCCGACGACTTCGGCGTCATCCGGCATGTGGTCAATCTGGAAGTCGTGAACACCTACGAAGGCACCCACGACATTCATGCGCTGATCCTCGGCCGTGCGCAGACCGGCATCGCCGCCTTCTGACGACCTGCCGGCGCCAGCCGGTCAGAGCATGTGTTCGAGAAAGCTGCGCGTGCGCGGGTGGCGCGGGTCGGCGAACATCTCGGTAGCCGGCCGCGCCTCGACAATCTCGCCCTGGTCCATGAAAACCACCTCGCTCGACACATCGCGGGCAAAATTCATTTCGTGCGTCACCACCAGCATGGTCATGTGCTCCTCCGCCAGTTGCCGCATGGTGCGCAGCACCTCGCCGGTCAGCTCGGGATCGAGAGCCGAGGTCGGCTCGTCGAAGAGCATGATGTCCGGCTCCATGGCCAGGGCGCGGGCGATGGCGACACGCTGCTTCTGACCGCCGGACAGACGCGACGGGTAGGCCGCGCTCTTGTCGAGCAGCCCGACCTTGCGCAACAGCTCCTCGGCCTTGGGAATGATCGCCTCGCGCGTCATGCCTTTGACCGTCAGCGGCGCCTCGATGATGTTCTGCAGTACCGTCATGTGCGGAAACAGGTTGAAGTGCTGGAAAACCATGCCCATCTTGCGACAGATGCGGCGCGCCTCGGGCTCCGGCGCATAGCGGCAGATGCCCTGTTCGTCGGTGCTGGCGAGCACCTCGCCCTCGATGGTGAGCTGGCCGCCGTCGATGGTTTCGAGATGGTTGAGGCAGCGCAGGAAGGTGCTCTTGCCGGAGCCGGACGGCCCGATGACGGCAATCACGTCGCCCTTGCCGATCGCCAGCGAAACGCCCTTGAGCACCTCGACGCCGTGGAACTGCTTGCGGATGTCGCGGGCGACGATCATCGGCGCCTCCTCAGTCTTCATAGACGGCATAGCGTTTTTCCAGGCGCATGAAGCCCCAGGTCAGGACCAGGGTCATGATCAGGTAGAAGGCGGCGGCGACGACGAAAGGCATGGTCGTGAAGTCGCGCTGGACCATGCCGCGCGCCGCGCGCAGCAGGTCGTTCATGGCCAGCACGTAGATCAGCGAGGTGTCCTTGACCAGGGTGATGGTCTCGTTGCTCATCGGCGGCAGGATGCGCTTGACCACCTGCGGCAGGATGATGCGACGCATGGTCTGGCCGTAGGTCATGCCGAGCACGCGCGCCGCCTCGTACTGGCCGCGGCCGACCGACTGGATGCCGGAACGGAAGATCTCGGCAAAATAGGCGGCGTAGTTCAGCGTGAAGGCGACAATGGCCGCAGGGAAGTCCGGCAGGCGGATGCCGATCACCGGCACGAAAGGCAGCGCGAAGTAGATGAACAGCATTTGCAGCATCAGCGGCGTGCCGCGCATCAGCCAGATGTAGCCGCTGACCAGGCCGCTGGCGAAGCGGAAATGCGAGACACGCACGAGGGCCAAGCCGAGACCGAGCGGCACGGCAAGCACCATGGTCAGCAGGAAGACCTGCAGCGTGACCACCGTGCCGTCGAGCAGGGGGCCGAGAATCTGGAGTATGTAATCCATGGATGGCGCCCGCCGCAACGGGCCTCCTGCGCATGAGCCAGGAAAGGCGGGGCCGCAGCCCCGCCGGAAGAAGGCTTACTTGACGATGTCCTTGCCGAACCACTGCGTCGAGATGCGGGCGGCGCTGCCGTCCCGCTTCATCTCGTCCATCGCCTTCTGCAGCTTGCCAAGCAGTTCGCTATCGTCCTTGCGCACGCCGACACCGTATTCTTCGGTACCGAAATTCTCATCAAGAACAGCATATTCGCCCGGCTTCTTGGCGATGTAATAGCGGCCGACCACTTCGTCGACGACCAGGGCATCGAGGCGGCCGGTGGTCAAGTCCATCAGGGCGGCAACGTTATCGCCGAATTTCTTCAGTTCCTTGATGCTCTTGGCCGCTTCGTCCCGTTCGATGGCCTCGACGGCGCTGCTGCCTTCTTGGACACCGACCACCTTGCCGGCCAGATCAGCCTTGCCCTTGATCGGCGAGGCGTTGGTGACGATGACGATCTGGTGGTTTTCCAGGTAGGGCGCGGTGAAGGCGATCTGCTCCTTGCGCTTCTCGGTGATCGTCAGACCGTTCCACAGCACGTCGATGCGCCTGCTGCCGAGCTCGGCTTCCTTGGCATTCCAGTCGATCGGCTTGAACTCGACCTCGGCACCGAGACGCTTGGCGGCTTCGCGGGCCAGGTCGATATCGAAGCCGACCAGCTCGTTTTTCTCGTTGCGGAAACCCATCGGCGGGAAGTTGTCGTCGAGGCCGACGACGATCTTCGTGACTGCCGCCGGTGCCGGGGCGGCGGATTGCGCGGGCGGCGTTTCCGACTTGCCGCAGGCGACCAACAGGGCGCTGGCGACGAGGGCGGCACAAAGGGTTGAAAGGCGTTTCTGCATGCTGGCTCTCCGAATTGATTTTGTTGATACGAATAGCGCGCAATTATCCCCTAAAACCAGGCCGCTCCCGACGGCGCGCCGCCCGCTTCCCGGCGCCGGCTTTGACCTGCCCCCCTGGCCGGCGTTATAAGCAGCATCTGTCCTGCTTTCCGGAGTCCCGCATGCCCCCGCCTGCCTACAACGCCATCATTGCCGCCCCCGGCTTCGCGCTCGGCGTACGCTGCACGGCGGAAGAAATCCTCGCCATCGAATACCTGCCGGCGCAGCCCGAACAACCGGCAGATTGCCCGCTCGCGGCCGAGGCGGTGCGCCAGTTGCGCGCCTACCTGAACGATCCGGCCACCGCCTTCGGCCTGCCGCTGCGGCCGAGCGGTACAACCTTCCAGCGGCGCGTCTGGGCCGAGATCGAGACCATCCCGCCCGGCCAGGTGCGCAGCTATGGCGAAGTGGCCAAGCGCCTGCACAACGCCCCGCGCGCCGTCGGCCAGGCCTGCGGCGCCAATCCCTTCCCGCTCGTCGTGCCCTGCCACCGCGTTGTCGCCAGCGGCGGCGGCCTGGGCGGTTTCGCCGGCCAGACCGGCGGCTTCCTGATCGACGTCAAACGCTGGCTGCTACAGCATGAAAACAGCCTCCCCCGCTGATCTCGCCGAGATCGACGGCTTCTGCGATGCCCTCTGGCTGGAGGACGGCCTGGCCAAGGCGACGCTCGCCAGCTACCGCTCCGATCTCGGCCGACTGGCGCTGTGGCTGGCTGAACACGAGCACGAACCACTACTCAACGTGCGCGCCACGACGCTGGCCGCCTTCATCGCCCACCTGTCGCGGCAAACCCGCGCCAGCTCGCAGGCCCGTTATCTGTCCACGCTACGCCGCTTCTTCCGCTTGCAACTCAGCCGGGGGCGCATAGTCGCCGACCCGACCTTGAAGCTGGCCAGCCCGGCCAAACCCTCACGCCTGCCCAAGGTTATGTCGGAAAAGCAGGTCGAATCTCTGCTCGCCGCCCCCGATCCGGAGACGCCGCTGGGCCTGCGCGACCGGGCGATGATCGAAGTGATCTACGCCAGCGGCCTGCGCGTCTCCGAACTGGTCAACCTGAAACTGCATGAGGTCGGCCTCAATGAAGGTGTCGTCCGCGCCTTCGGCAAGGGCAGCAAGGAGCGCCTGGTACCGCTCGGTGAGATCGCCCTCGACTGGCTGCAGCGCTACCTGAACGAAGCGCGCGGCGACATCCTCAAAGGCCAG
The DNA here is from genome assembly GCA_002840765.1 of Betaproteobacteria bacterium HGW-Betaproteobacteria-7. Lineage (GTDB taxonomy): Bacteria > Pseudomonadota > Gammaproteobacteria > Burkholderiales > Rhodocyclaceae > Azonexus. Next base: position 12,459 of record PHCE01000022.1, on the reverse strand, counting down.
CAGAGCGATGCGCTGTTCGTCACCGGCCGCGGTGGGGCGATGACGCGTCAGGCCTTCTGGCAGTTGATCAAGCGTTATGCGCTGATCGCCGGCATCGCCCCAGAACGCCTGTCGCCGCACGTCCTGCGCCACGCCTTCGCCACCCATCTGCTGAACCACGGTGCCGACCTGCGCGTCGTCCAGTTGCTGCTCGGCCATGCCGACATTTCGACCACGCAGATCTACACCCACGTCGCCCGCGAACGCCTGAAGGCGCTGCACGCCGTGCATCATCCGCGCGGCTGAGCCCGGCGGTAGAATTCTGCCTCCGCCCTCTTCTTTCCGTTCTTCCATGAGCAAAGCCGAACACGCCCCGGAAACCCAGGCCACGAAATTCCTCAAGGCGCGCAAGGTGCCCTTTTCCAGCCACCTGTACACCTACGAGGAACACGGCGGCACCAAGGTCTCTGCCCGCGAACTGAATGTCGATGAGCACGCGGTGGTCAAGACCCTGGTCTTCGAGGACGAGAACGCCAAGCCGCTGATCGTGCTAATGCACGGTGACTGCAAGGTATCGACCAAGGAGCTGGCACGGCAGATTCCCTGCAAGAAGGTCGAACCGTGCAAGCCGGAGGTCGCCAACCGCCACACCGGCTTCCTGGTCGGTGGCACCAGTCCGTTCGGGACCAAGAAGGCGCTGCCGGTGTTCATCGAGAAAAGCATCCTCGACCTGCCGCTGATCTACATCAACGGTGGTCGCCGCGGCTATCTGGTGGGGATTCACCCGCACGACATCCTGCGCACGCTGCAAGCCAAACCGGTTGAGGCGGCACTCGCATAGTCATTAACAATCGATTCAATCAAATCAATCGATTGGAGCTATACGCCGGCGGCCCTTAGAGTTCTCCCATCAATTAGGAGAACACTATGAGCCAGCTCGTCATCCGCCACTACGCCACGCCTGCTGCCCGCCGCCAACTGTGGCTCGGCGTCGTCATGGCCTTCGTCGCCCTGGCCTTCGGCATTGACCAGGCCATGCACTGGTTCGGCGCCCACCCGATGGCCGCCAAGGGCCTCCAGGCCAGCCTTCTGGCCGGCCTCGCCACCGGCCTTGGCGCCATCCCGGTGCTCTTTCTCCGCCGCCCGTCGGAACGCCTGATGGCGCCGATGCTCGGTCTCGCCGGCGGCATGATGCTCGCTGCCAGCCTCTTCTCGCTGCTTGTTCCGGCGGTGCAGGCGGTTGCCGCGAGCGGCACGCCATGGTTGCTCGGCCTCACCACCGCCGGCGCTTTGCTCGCCGGCGCCGGATTGATGCAGTGGATGGACCGGCGCACGTCGCACGTCCATGTCGAGGGGGTTGAACAAAGCGGCACGCAGCCGCACGTTACGCTGGTGGTCGCCGCCATCGCCCTGCACAACGTGCCGGAAGGCCTCGCCGTCGGCGTTGCCGCCGCGGCCGGCGCCGACCACGGAATGAGCCTGGGCATTGCCATCCAGAACGTGCCGGAAGGCTGGATCGTCGCCAGCGCCATGATCGCTCTCGGCGCCAGCCCGTTGCGCGCCGCCCTGATTGCCCTCGCGACCGGCTTGGTCGAGCCGGTCGGCGGGTTGTTCGGCGTGATTGCCAGCAGCGTTGCCGGCGCCACCCTGCCGCTGGCGCTGGCGGCGGCGGCCGGAGCCATGCTCTGGGTGGTCAGTCACGAACTGGTTCCCGCCTCGCACCGGCCGGGCCGCGAGACGGCCGGCACCGCCGGACTGCTCGCCGGCTTCGCGGTGATGACGACGCTGGCAGTGGCGCTTTAGACGGAGCGCTCGATGATGACGCCGACGCGCTTGACGCCGGGCATCATGCCCAGCTTGGCGACCGAGACACGGATCCACTGGGCGGCGAAGTTTTCCAGCAGCCAGGTGGCGATGTGCTCGGCCAGCTTTTCCAGCAGGTTGAAATGGCTGGCCGCCAGATCGCCACGCAAGCGCTCCACAACGACGGCGTAGTCGACGGTATCGCGAATGTCGTCGCTGGCCCCGGCCGAAGCCGTGGACACGCCGATCTGCAGCGAGATCTCGACCGTCTGCGGCATGGCTTTCTCGCGCGGATAGATGCCTATCCAGGTCTCGGCGCGCAGCTCTTCGATGAAAATGATGTCCATGCGGAGTCGGAATGTCCCGGCAGTGTAAAATTTGCCGCGATTGTACCCCAGCCCCCAACCCCTTCCGCCCGCCCATGTCCGCCACCCTAGCCGTCCTTGCCGCCTACCTGCTCGGTTCCGTCCCCTTCGCCATGATCGCCTCCAAGCTTTTCGGCCTGGCCGATCCGCGCACCTACGGCTCAGGCAACCCCGGGGCGACCAACGTACTGCGCAGCGGTAACAAGAAGGCGGCAATCTTTACGCTGATCGGCGATGCGCTGAAAGGCTGGGTAGCCGTCTTCGTCGCCCAGCAACTGGCGTTTTCCGACACCGTGATCGGCCTGGTGGCCCTGGCCGTGTTCTTTGGCCACCTGTTCCCGATCTTCCTCAAGTTCAAGGGTGGCAAGGGTGTCGCCACCGCCGCCGGCGTGCTGCTCGCGCTTGATCCGCTGCTCGGCCTGGCCGTGCTCGCGACCTGGCTGTTCGTCGCCTTCGCGTTCCGCTATTCGTCGGCCGCCGCCGTCGTCGCCGCCGGCCTGGCACCGGTCTATTCGGCGCTCAGCCATGGCAGCGGCGGCTACCTGCTGGTGGTGGCGATCATTGGCATCGCCCTGATTGCCAAGCACTGGCAGAACATCCAGCGCCTGCTGGCCGGCCAGGAAAGCAAGATCGGCAGCAAAAAGAGGGCTTGACCCAAGGCGGGCCGGCGGCGCTACGGCGTACCGCTGGCCGAGATGTCCATCAACGGCCAGCGCGGTTGCACGGCGAACGCGCCAGCCCGCTTGGCCGGCGAGCCGGCCAGCAGGCGAAGGCAGCCGGCCAGCGCGATCATGGCGCCATTGTCGGTACAGAATTCCAGCTCCGGGTAGTACACGCGGAAGCGCTTGCGCCGCGCCTCGTCGTCGAGCATCGCCCGCAACTGCCGGTTGGCGCCGACGCCACCGGCCACCACCAGCTGCTTGAGACCGGTCTGCTTCAGCGCCTTCAGGGACTTCTTGACTAGCACCTCGACGATCGCTTCCTGGAAGGCGCGCGCAGCATCGGCCTTGAAGACATCGCTCAAGGGTTCGTCCTGCGCGCGGACCAAGGTCAGCACCGCGGTCTTCAGGCCGGAAAAGCTGAAATTGAGGTCGCCGGAATGCTGCATCGGCCGCGGCAGTTCGTAGACGCCGGGCCTTCCCTGTTCGGCCAGCTTCGATAGCAGCGCCCCGCCGGGATAGGGCAGACCCAGCAGCTTGGCGCTCTTGTCGAAGGCTTCGCCGGCCGCATCGTCGAGCGTTTCGCCGAGCAGTTCGTATTCGCCGACTGCGCTCACCCGCATCAGTTGCGTATGGCCGCCGGAGACCAGCAAGGCGACGAACGGGAAAGTCGGCGGATTGCGCGACAGCAGTGGCGACAGCAGGTGACCTTCGAGGTGGTGCACCGGCATGGTCGGCTTGTCGAGCGCCAGCGCCAGCGCCTCGGCGAAGGCACAGCCGACCAGCAGCGCGCCGGAAAGGCCGGGACCGCGGGTGTAGGCAACGGCATCGACATCGGCCAATGCCCGTCCGGATTGCCCGAGCGCCTCACGCAACAACGGCACGACGCGGCGGATGTGGTCGCGCGAAGCCAGCTCCGGGACGACGCCGCCGTACTCGGCGTGCATCGCCACCTGCGAATGCAGCGCGTGCGACAAAAGCCCGGCTTCGCTGTCGTAGAGCGCAATACCAGTTTCGTCGCAGGAGGATTCAATACCAAGGATCAACATCGGCGCACATTTTAACACTTGAGCCAAAAAGGTTTTTTGCAATATACTGTTCGGCTCTCCGCAATCATGCGGACACAAATTTTGCGCGCACTGCCGATTACTTGACCTGGCAGGCGCCTAACGGAAGGGGGTGATTTATATGCCGAACATTCGTGTCAAGGAAAACGAGCCGTTCGAGGTGGCCATTCGCCGCTTCAAGCGTACTGTCGAGAAGACGGGCCTCCTGACCGAGCTGCGCGCCCGTGAGTTTTACGAAAAGCCCACCGCCGAGCGCAAGCGCAAGGCTGCCGCTGCTGTCAAACGCCAGCACAAGCGCCTCCGTAGCCTGACCCTGCCGCCGAAACTGTACTGATCCAGTCAGTCTCGTGAGCACAAGAAGCCGCCCGCAAACCTGCAGGCGGCTTTTTTCTTTGAATTTCCGAAAAGAACGAGCATGAGCCTCAAAGCCCGCATCACCGAAGACATGAAAACGGCCATGAAGGCCAAGGAAACGGCCCGCCTGAGCGCCATCCGCCTGCTGCTCGCCGCCGTCAAGCAGAAGGAAGTCGATGAGCGCGTCGAACTCGACGATGTCGCCACCGTCGCCGTCATCGAAAAGCTAACCAAACAACGCAAGGACAGCGTCACCCAGTACGAAGCTGCCGGTCGCCAGGAACTGGCGGATGCGGAGAAATTCGAAATCTCGGTACTCGCCGCCTATCTGCCGGAAAAAATGAGCAGCGCGGAAACCGCTGCCGCCGTCGCTACCGCAGTGGCCGAAACCGGCGCCAAGGGACCGGCCGACATGGGCAAGCTGATGGCCGTGCTAAAGCCGCGCCTGGCCGGCAAGGCCGACATGGCCGAGGTATCGAAGCTGGTCAAGGCCGCCCTGACCGCCTAAGGGAGCCGGCACGTGATTCCGGATTCCTTCATTCAGGATCTGATCGCCCGGGTCGACATCGTCGACCTGATCGACACCTACGTGCCGCTAAAGAAAGCGGGCGCCAACTACGCCGCCTGCTGCCCCTTCCACAACGAAAAATCCCCGTCGTTCACGGTCAGCCCGACCAAGCAGTTCTACCACTGTTTCGGCTGCGGCGCCCATGGCACGGCGATCGGCTTCGTCATGGAATACCAGGGCCTTGGCTTCGTCGATGCGATCAAGGAACTGGCCGGGCGCGCCGGCATGCAGGTGCCGGAAAGCGAAGGGCGCAGCTTCAACGACGAGAAGCCCGGCCAGACGCGTGCGCTGCTTGACGTCATGGCCTGCGCCGCCCAGTACTACAAGGATCAGCTCAAGGCCTCGCCGCGCGCCATCGAGTATTGCAAGAAGCGCGGGCTGACCGGCGAGGTTGCCGCTCGCTACGGTATGGGCTACGCGCCGGACGGCTGGCAGAACCTGCAGGCGGTGTTTCCCGACTACAACGCCGAGGAACTGAAGCTCGCCGGCCTGGTCATCGACAACGAAGCCGGCCGCCGCTACGACCGTTTCCGCGACCGGCTTATGATCCCGATCATCAACCCCAAGGGCGACATCATCGCCTTTGGCGGCCGCATCATCGACCAGGGCGAGCCGAAATACCTGAATTCGCCAGAGACGCCCCTGTTCGAGAAGGGGCGCGAGCTGTTCGGCCTGCCGCAGGCTCGCCAGGCGCTGCGCGACACCGATACCGCCATCGTCACCGAAGGCTACATGGACGTCATCGCCCTGTCGCAGAACGGCGTCGGCAACGCCGTCGCGACGCTCGGCACAGCAACCACCGCAACGCATGTGACCAAGCTGCTGCGCCAGGTCGATCGCATCGTTTTCTGCTTCGACGGTGACAATGCCGGCCGCAAAGCCGCCTGGCGGGCGCTGGAGAACTCGCTGGAGGCGCTGGCCGACAACAAGCGCCTCGGCTTCATCTTCCTGCCGCAGGAGCACGACCCGGACAGCTACATCCGCGAATACGGCAAGGCCGAGTTCGACCGCCAGGTCGTCCAGGCCATGCCGCTATCCGACTTCCTGCTGCGCGAACTGGCCCAGCGCTGCGACCTCACCAGTTCCGAAGGCAAGGCCCAACTGATCTACGAGGCCAAGCCGCTGCTGCTCAAGCTGCCGACGCCGCTGCTGCGCCTACAACTGGTCAAGCGCCTGGCCGAGGCCAGTGGTTTCGCCCAGAGCGAAGTCGAGCGCCTGTGCGACCTCAAATCCTTCATTCCCGCCGCGCCGCCGAAAGCCCGGCGTACGGCCCCGTCCCTGACGCGCAACTTGTTGCGCATCGTGTTGCACAAACCCCAACTCGCCGCCCAGCTACCGCTTGACCTGCTGCCCGACACCCCCGAACGCCCTGCCCTGACCCGTCTGCACCAGCTTGTCAGCGGCAATCGGGAGGCCAGCAGCTATGCCGTCCTGCGCGAACAACTGCGCGGCCTGCCGGAAGAAATGATGATCGAGAACGCTGCGTCGGAACTTCTTGGCCAACCGTTTGACGAAACGGAAGCCGAAACGGAATTTTGCGACACGCTGGAAAAGCTCCGCTCCGGCGAACAGAAGCGCCTATTCGCCGAACTGCAGACGAAAGCACAGCAATTCGGCGTCGCCGGACTGAGTGCCGCAGAAAAGCAGGCCTACATACAGCTGCTTGCTGCACAGCAATATCGCAGCTAAGTTGTGGTATAATTTATGGTTTTCTCCAATTACATGGAACGTGTTCATGGCTAAGGCAAAAGACACCGCGAAGGAAGCTCCGAAGGCTCGCATCAGCAAAGCCAAGGAGAAAGCTGCCGAAAAGGCGCTGCTCGAAGGCGCGATGGCAGAGACTCCAGAGCCGCTCGATGCCGAAGCGCGCAAGATGCGCCTGAAGGCGCTGATCAAGCTCGGCAAGGAACGCGGCTACCTGACTTACGCCGAAATCAACGACCATCTGCCGGATGACGTCGTCGATGCGGAAAGTATCGAAGCGATCATTTCGACCTTCAGCGAAATGAGCATCCAGGTCTTCGACGAAGCGCCCGCTGCCGAAGATCTGCTGATGTCAGACACGACCGCCTCCGCCGCCGACGACGAGGAAGTCGAAGCACAAGCCGAGCAGGCCCTGTCCACGGTCGATTCCGAATTCGGCCGGACCACCGACCCAGTGCGCATGTACATGCGCGAAATGGGCTCGGTCGAACTGCTCACCCGCGAAGGCGAAATCGAGATCGCCAAACGCATCGAGGAAGGCCTCAAGCACATGGTGCAGGCCATCTCCGCCTGCCCGACGACCATCGCCGACATCCTCGACTCCGCCGCCAAGGTCGAAGCCGATGAAATGCGCATCGACGAACTGGTTGACGGTCTGATTGATCCGAATGCCGTCGTCGCCGAACCGGCGGCTGAAGTGCCGGAAGAGGAAGAAGCCAGCGAAGACGAGGAATCCGAGGACGAGGAAGGCAGCGGCGCAGCAGCCGTTTCCGCCTCCCTGCTGCAGCTGAAGGCTGATGCCCTGGAACGCTTCGCGGTCATCCGTGCGCTGCACGCCAAGATGCAAAAGGCCCTCTCCAGCAAGGGTTCGCAGGATAAGACCTACCTCAAGTTGCAGCAGCAGATTTCCGACGAGCTGATGAACATCCGCTTCACCTCGCGCTCCATCGAGCGCCTGTGTGACAGCGTGCGCGGCATGGTCGAGCAGGTCCGCGGCTCCGAGCGCAAGATCCAGCAACTCTGTGTCGAACGCGTCAAGATGCCGCGCCAACAGTTCATCCAGTCCTTCCCGGGCAACGAAGTGAACCTCGACTGGGTCGATGGCGAAATCACCTCGGCGCCGAAGAGCTACGTTGCCATCCTCACGCGCAGCGCTCCCGATATCAAGGAACAGCAGAAGAAACTGCTCGCCCTGCAGGATCACATCGGCATCCCGCTGAAGGAACTCAAGGACATCAACAAGCAGATGTCCACCGGCGAAGCCAAGGCCCGCCGCGCCAAGCGTGAAATGACCGAAGCCAACCTGCGCCTGGTCATCTCCATCGCCAAAAAGTACACCAACCGTGGCCTGCAGTTCCTTGACCTGATCCAGGAAGGCAACATTGGTCTGATGAAGGCCGTGGACAAGTTCGAATACCGCCGTGGCTACAAGTTCTCCACCTACGCCACCTGGTGGATCCGTCAGGCCATCACCCGCTCCATCGCCGACCAGGCGCGGACCATCCGTATCCCGGTGCACATGATCGAAACGATCAACAAGATGAATCGGATCAGCCGCCAGATCCTGCAGGAAACCGGCTCCGAGCCGGATCCGGCAACCCTGGCGAAGAAGATGGACATGCCGGAAGACAAGATCCGCAAGATCATGAAGATTTCCAAGGAGCCAATCTCCATGGAAACCCCGATCGGCGACGACGACGACTCCCATCTCGGCGACTTCATCGAGGACCAGGGCACCCTGGCGCCGGCCGATGCAGCGATGTACTCGAGCCTGCGCGGCGTCACCAAGGAAATTCTCGACACGTTGACGACCCGCGAAGCCAAGGTCCTGCGCATGCGTTTCGGCATCGAAATGAACACCGATCACACGCTGGAGGAAGTCGGCAAGCAGTTCGACGTCACCCGCGAGCGCATCCGTCAGATCGAAGCCAAGGCCCTGCGCAAATTGCGTCACCCGAGCCGTTCCGACAAGCTGCGCAGCTTCATCGACAGCAACAACAACTAAGCGTCACCGGGCCTGTAGCTCAGTTGGTCAGAGCAGAGGACTCATAATCCTTTGGTCCAGGGTTCAAGTCCCTGCGGGCCCACCAGTAACGAGCATCACAGCCGTCCCTCGGGAATCGGTCGGATGCTTTTTGGATTGCATCCACCGTCCTGACCGCTACTTCGGTTACGGTCGGGACGGTGGATGCAATCGGCACTTCCAGAAAGGTTCATCATGCATAGCGAATCCATCCTCACGCACCTCAAGAAGCACGGCCAGCTGCTCGACGCCGACATCGCCAAGGGCACCGGCATCGGCCTGCAGGAGGTTCGCAACACCCTGCAGGAACTGTCGGCGCAAAAGGCCATCTCGACCTGCAGCATGACCACCTTCAAAGATGGCAAACCGATCGAAGGCATTTTCTGCCGCGTCGCCGGTTACATCCCCTCGGCCGCCCCCGGCCGCAAGCCCGGCGTCAAGAGCTGACACCCGCGGAGGGCTAAACCCCTCCGCCAAGGCGGCCGGAGCTGGCGACTTCGCCTGGCCGGCAGCGCCGGCTGGCGCGAATGGGAGGCGTGTACTATCATCGCCGCCATGTCTCGCTGGCTGCCAACTCCCGGAGCACTCGCCACCTACGCCGGCCAAACCAGGGCCGGCCGGCGCAACGTTCGCGTCGTTGCCGAAGCGGTGGCTGGCCATCTGATCGTCGAGGCCATCGGCCGCCAGGGAGCGCCCGTGCGCTTCACCGTCAAGCGCCACAGCCTGAGCCAGCCGCAACCCGATCTCTTCGACTGAATGGCCGCCGGCCGCACTGGCCGACACCTGCTTATAATCGGCGAATTCCATTCCTGAGGAGCATCGTCGTGGCCGGTCGCAAGCTTTCTTCCCTTCTCGTTCTCCTGCTCGCCAGCAGCGCCGTGCTGGCCGACATCAAGATTGGCGTCATCGCCTCGTCGACCGGCCCGACGGCCGTCGTCGGCATCCCGCAGAAAAACACCGTTGCCTTGCTGCCCACCGAGATGGGTGGTCAGAAGGTCTCCTACATCGTCCTCGACGATGCCTCCGACCCGACCAACGCCGTCACCAACGTCAAGAAGCTGATCAGCGAGCACAAGGTCGATGCCCTGATCGGCCCGACCACGACACCGGCAGCGCTGGCCATCCTCGACTTCATCGCCGAATCGCAAGTGCCGCTGCTGACCACGGTCGGCTCGTCGGCCATCATCCTGCCAATGGACGAGCGTAAGCGCTGGGTGTTCAAGACCACGCAGAACGACGACCTGATTGCCGAGGCCATGCTCGAAAACATGACCGCGGCCGGCGTCAAGACGGTCGGCTTCATCGGCTTCAACGACCCCTATGGCGAGAACTGGTTCAAGGTCTTCGCCCCGCTGGCGGAAAAGGCCGGCCTGCGACTGGTGGCCAGCGAACGCTACAACCGTACCGACCAGTCAGCGACCGGCCAGGTACTCAAATTGATTGCCGCCCGCCCCGACGCCGTGCTCATCGCCGCCACCGGCAGCCCGGCGGTCATGCCGCAAGCCGGCCTGCAGGAAAAGGGCTACAAGGGTCGCATCTACCAGACGCACGGCGTCGCCACCAATGACTTCATCCGCATTGGCGGCAAGGCGGTCGAAGGCACGCTGATGGCGGGCGGGCCGATGCTGGTCGCCGCCGACCTGGCGGCGGGCAACCCGATCAAGCCGGTGGCCCAGGGTTACATCGCCGCCTACGAGGCGAAATACGGCGCCGGCACGATGTCCACCTTCGGTGCCAATACTTACGATGCCGGCCTCCTGCTACAGAAGAGCGTACCCCTGGCGCTGAAATCGGCCAAACCGGGAACGCCGGAATTCCGCCAGGCGCTGCGCAACGCACTCGAAACAGCGCGCGAAGTCGTCGGCGCCCAAGGCATCTTCAACATGAGCGCGCAAAACCACAACGGCATGGACCAGCGGGCCCGCGTGATGATGGTGGTCAAGGGTGGCAAGTGGGTATTGCTCAACGAGTGATAATCGAGCATCGTGAATCTCCTTCTCTTGGTCGAGATAGACGACTCACAACGACCGACGTATAGGTCAAACTTGGGTGAGTCCCCCGGCAATGCCGGGGGACTACCTCAATGATTCAAGGCTTGGCGACGCGCCAGACTTTATTGAAACCGTCACCGGTACGGTCACCCGGTTTCATGTCCTTGCCCCAGAAATACAGTGGCTTGCCTTTCAGGGCCCACTGCTTCTTGCCGTCGTCGCGGACAATCACGCTGTAGTCACCGCTCGCCATGTCGCCATCCTTGGCGTACAGCGGCGGCCAGTTGGTGGCGCAAGGGCCGTTGCAGGCGCTCTTGCCGCTACCCGCCGTATCGCGGTCGAAAGTGTAAAGAGTCATGCCATTGCTGCCGGTCAGCACGCCATCCGACACCATCGCCGGATCGGCTGCCGAACTGACGGCGGCGCTGAGGGAAAGGATCAGTGCGAGAAACAGTTTGGGTGTTTTCATGATTGTCTCCTTTGGTTGTTGCCTACCACACATGGATAGACGCAACTGAGACCACGAATTTTCCCGGCCGTGCAAAATTTCCACCGCCGCCCGGAACGGCGCCACCTAATCGGCTACACCGAGCCGCCACAACGAGGTGACTTCGGCCGCCCGAGCCGCGTGCAGCGGGTCGCTGCGATCGGCCACCTTGCCGTGCTGCGGCCGTGTATCGAGGCGGCCGAGCACCTGCAGGCCGGCGCCGGTAATCCAGTCCAGCAGCTGCTGCCGGGAGCGCAGGCCGAGGTGCTCGGCGATATCGGAAATGATCAACCAGCCCTCGCCGCCCGGTGCCAGGTGTTCCCTCAGCCCGCCGAGGAAGCCGCGCAACATGCGCGAGTCAGGATCATAGATCGCGTATTCAATCGGCGAGCTTGGTTCGGCAGGCAACCAGGGCGGATTGCAGACGACCAGTGGGGCGCAGCCTTCGGGAAACAGATCGGTCTCGACGAGGCTGATTTTCTCGGCCAAGCCAAGTTTTTCGGCATTTTCCGCCGCACAGGCCAGCGCCCGCGGCGCCGTGTCGGTGGCGATGACCGTCAAGCCGCGCCGGGCGAGCACCGCGGCGAGCACGCCGGAACCGGTGCCGATGTCAAAAGCCCGTTCGCAACCGGGCGGCAGCGGCGCCTGCGCCACCAGGTCGACGTATTCGCCGCGCACTGGCGAGAAGACACCGTAGTGCGGATGGATGCTTCCGCCAACAGCGGCCACCGGCACCCCTTTCTTGCGCCATTCGTAGGCGCTGATCACCGCCAGCAGTTCGCGCAGGGCGACTACGCTGTTGCCGCCGTCCGGCTTGCCCCAGGCTTCGCGGCAGGCCGGGCGGACATCCTGGGCGCGACGCAGCGGCAGCTTGTAATCGGGGCCAAGGGGTACCAGCAGGCGGGCGAGCAAGGCGGCGCGCTGGCCCTGGCGTTGGCGATGGCGGGCGAAGGTTTCGGCTGGTATCGCGGGGCTCCCGGCCTTTACCGCGAAATGGCGGTCAGCCCGGCGGGTCAGCGCCTGCATCAGTTGCCGGGCATTCATCCAGTCGCCACGCCAGAGTAGTGCCGTGCCGGCAGCCAGCGCGGCGAAGGCGGCGTCGGCAGACAGGCTGTCGTCGACGACATCCAGCGCCTGCGGCAATGGCAGGCCAGCTTCAGAGCGCCAGCGTGCGCGGCGGATCTGGCCGTTTTCCGACCATTCTAAGAGGTGATTCATGCGCGCATTGTATGTGGTGGAAAGCCGGCCGATAAGCCGGGTTCTGTTCCCCTCTCGCGAGGTTCGGCAATCATTCCTCTAGGCCTGCCGTCACCGACAGGCTCAAGCAACCTACCCGGAAGCAGCGCGGGCCACGCCTGATGCTTCCCTATTTGGTCTTGCTCCGGATGGGGTTTACCGTGCCGTCCGCCGTTACCGTGGACGCGGTGAGCTCTTACCTCGCCGTTTCACCCTTACCTGT
>PHCE01000021.1 GCA_002840765.1 Betaproteobacteria bacterium HGW-Betaproteobacteria-7 | reverse complement strand
GCCGATGATAGTGAGTACTACGCTCGCGAAAGTAGGTCACCGCCAGGCTCCCCATTCAAAGCCCTTCTAGCTCACGCTAGAAGGGCTTTGCGCTTTCAGCGCCGCGCATTAAACGAAGAAAAGCCAAATGCGCCGGGATGGCACGCAGGCCCTGTGTTAAAATCCAACTCGGCGGGTCTCCCCGCATTGCAGGATGGTGAATCTGGTCAGGTCCGGAAGGAAGCAGCCACAGCCATTTACTGCAAGTGCCGGGGGTTAGGCTCGCCACTTTCATTTTCTGCTTTGGTGTGGGGCCCATGAGTTACCAGGTTCTTGCCCGCAAGTGGCGGCCGCGCAATTTTTCGACATTGGTTGGCCAGGAGCATGTGGTTCGTGCTTTGAATCATGCCTTGTCAGAACGGCGCCTGCACCATGCCTATCTATTTACCGGGACGCGCGGCGTCGGCAAGACCACCATTGCGCGCATTCTCGCCAAGTCACTGAACTGCGAAAGCGGAATCACGGCAACCCCGTGTGGCACCTGCTCGGCCTGTGTGGAAATTGATGGCGGGCGATTTGTCGATTTGCTTGAGGTAGATGCGGCAACCAACACCAAAGTCGATGAAATGCGGCAGTTGCTGGAAAATGCGGTCTACGCGCCGACACGCGGTCGCTTCAAGGTCTATGTGATCGACGAAGTTCATATGTTGTCGAACTCGGCCTTCAACGCCATGCTAAAGACCCTGGAGGAACCGCCGGAGCATGTGAAGTTCATCCTGGCGACTACCGATCCACAGAAAATTCCGGTCACGGTTCTTTCCCGCTGCCTGCAATTCAACCTGAAGCAGATGCCGGCGTCTGCGATAACTGGGCATCTGGCGAATATTCTGCAGGCGGAGAGCGTCAGCTTCGATGCCGGCGCGCTGGCCTTGATTGCCCGTTCGGCAGCCGGCAGCATGCGCGACGCCTTGTCGCTGCTTGATCAGGCAATTGCGCACGGGGCCGGCAAGGTCGAAGAGGAGCAGGTGCGCTCCATGCTGGGGACGGTTGATCGAGATTATCTGTTTGCCATTCTCGACGCGCTGGCCGCCGGTGACGCCTCGGCAATGCTCGCTGTAGCTGCCGATCTTGGCATGCGCAGCTTGTCCTTCTCGGCAGCACTGCAGGAACTGGCGACCCTATTTACGACCTTGCAGATTGCTCAGTGTGTTCCATCGGCAATTGACGACGATGATCCCGGTCGCGACCGCCTGCTGGCTCTGGCGGCTGTCTTTTCTCCGGAGTTCGTGCAACTGGGCTATCAGATAGCCGTTGTCGGGCGGAACGAGTTGCCGGCCGCGCCGGACGAGTATTCGGGGTTTGTCATGACCCTGTTGCGCCTGCACACATTTCGTCCGAGTACGGTAGCCGACGTTGTCGCAGCGGCTCGGCCGAGTCCGCCGCGGCCGCCTGCCGTTCTGCCGTCATCGCCAGCGCCGCAGTCCGTTGCAACGCCTCAGCGACGGGCTCCGCCCGAGCCCGAGGTGGCGTCAGCCGGCGCTGGTAATTCGGAGTGGAGTGGCATTGTTGCCACCCTCAACCTCTCTGGTTTGGCGCGCACCCTGGCGCAGCATTGCGAGTTGCGTCACCTGGATGATCTGGAGTGTTTGCTGCGTCTGGCACCAGCGCATTCGCATCTGCAAATGAAGCCGGCACCGGAGCGCCTGCAGCAAGCCCTGAGCGAACATTTCGGACGGCCGTTGCGGGTGCGTTTCGAGCTGGCTGATAACGAAGTGGACACTCCGGCGGCGGCGGCGGGTAAGGATCGTCAGCTGCGACTGGAGAAAGCCGTAGCGGCGATCGAGCAGGACGGATTTGTACGTGACGTGATTGAATCGTTCGATGCCTCGGTGGTCGAGTCATCGATAAAACCTATTGCCTAATGGAGAAAATGCCATGATCAAAGGTGGTCTCGGCGGCCTGATGAAGCAGGCGCAAATGATGCAGGAGAACATGAAGCGGGCGCAGGAGCAGTTGGCGCAGGTCGAGGTCGAAGGCCAAGCTGGGGCTGGCATGGTGAAGGTGGTGATGACCTGCGCTCACGATGTTCGCCGCGTGAGTATTGATCCCTCGGTGATGGACGATCGCGAGATGCTGGAAGACCTCATTGCTGCCGCAGTGAATGACGCCATGCGGCGTGGCGAAGCGCTGAGTCAGGAGAAGATGTCCGGATTTACCGCTGGCATGAATCTGCCGCCGGGTTTCAAGCTGCCGTTTTAAGTGAATCCGTCGGGACTCGAGGCGCTGATCGAGGCCCTCCGTTGTCTGCCCGGGGTTGGTCCAAAATCGGCACAGCGCATGGCCTATCACCTGCTGCAGCGGGAGCGCGAAGGCGCCCGGCGGCTGGGTGATGCGGTCCTGCATGCACTGCAGGCGGTGAGACATTGTCAGCGCTGCAATACCTTCACTGAAAGCGATATTTGCGAGCGTTGCCTGTCTCCGCGGCGCGACCAAAGCATGCTTTGTGTGGTCGAGACACCGGTGGATATGAACATGATGGAGCAGACGCAATCCTATCCGGGGCTGTACTACGTCCTGATGGGGCGTCTGTCGCCACTGGATGGCATCGGTCCTCGAGAACTCGGTCTTGACCGTGTTCTTGCCCGCGCGCTCGACGGTGAGGTCATGGAGGTCATCCTGGCCACGAACTACACCAACGAGGGCGAGGCAACCGCCCACTATCTGACTGCCATGCTGCAAGCCAAGGGCATCCGCGTTACCCGCATCGCGCGCGGGGTGCCGGTGGGTGGTGAGCTTGAGTATGTGGACAGCGGCACCTTGGCTCAGGCCTTGCGTGAACGCAGGGCCTGTTCAGCAGAGTGAGCCTTTTATCGCGTGCGCCGTTGTCGTATAATCCGGGGTTTATTTTCTATCCCATCCAATTCCTTTAGGGGTCAGCGTTATGAGCAATCAAGGAAAAATGGACTGCGGGCGGCGGCGTTTGATCGTTGCAACTGCAGCCGTGGGCGGAGTGGGGGCTGTCGCTGCCCTCGTGCCGTTCGTCTCCAGCTTGCTTCCTTCCGAACGTGCCAAGGCTGCAGGCGCTCCGGTTGAAGTCGATATCAGCAAGATCGAACCCGGTCAGATGATCACGGTCGAGTGGCGCGGCAAGCCGGTGTGGATCATCAACCGCACCAAGGAAATGCTCGAGACGCTGCCCAAGCTGGATGGTCAAATGGCAGATCCCAAGTCCGAAGTGGCCTCACAGCAACCCGCTTATGCGGCGAATGCAACGCGCTCGGTCAAAGAGAATTTGTTGGTTGTCGTCGGTATCTGTACGCACCTCGGCTGCTCGCCGTCCTCCAAGTTCAAGGCTGGCGCCGAAGAAGGCATGTCCGCCGATTGGCTGGGTGGCTTCCTCTGCCCCTGTCACGGCTCCACCTTCGACTTCGCCGGCCGTGTCTACAAGGCAAAGCCCGCCCCGACCAACCTCGAAGTGCCGCCGCACGTGTATCTCTCCGATGCCCGTATCCTGATCGGCGAAGACAAGAAGGGAGCATAAGAAATGGCTGCTGGCAATTACGAAAAGTACAAGTCCGACGGCTCCCTGGGTGGGAATCTGCTGGAGTGGGTCGATGCCCGCTTCCCGGCCACCTCGATGTGGAAGGGGCATCTCTCCGAGTATTACGCACCGAAGAACTTCAACTTCTGGTATTTCTTCGGCTCCCTGGCGCTGCTCGTTCTGGTCATCCAGATCGTCACCGGCATTTTTCTGGTCATGCACTACAAGCCGGATGCCGCCCTGAATGCCGCCGGCGTGCCGATTGCCTTTGCTTCCGTCGAGTACATCATGCGCGATGTGCCAGGCGGTTGGCTGATCCGCTACATGCACTCGACCGGTGCATCGGCCTTCTTCATCGTCGTTTATCTGCACATGTTCCGTGGCCTGATCTACGGTTCTTACCGCAAACCGCGTGAACTGACCTGGCTGTTCGGCGTCGGCATCTTCCTGGTGCTGATGGGTGAGGCCTTCTTCGGCTATCTGCTGCCCTGGGGCCAGATGTCCTACTGGGGGGCTCAGGTCATCGTGAACCTGTTCGGTGCCATCCCGGTGGTTGGTAACGACCTGTCCATCCTGGTTCGCGGCGACTTCGTCGTCGGCGACGCGACGCTGAACCGCTTCTTCTCGTTCCACGTCATTGCCTTCCCTCTGGTCCTGCTCGGCTTGGTTGCGGCCCACGTTCTGGCGCTGCACGAAACCGGCTCGAACAATCCGGACGGCATCGAGATCAAGGCCAACAAAGACGAAAACGGCATTCCGCGCGACGGCATTCCGTTCCACCCCTACTACACGGTCAAGGACATCGTCGGCGTCGTCGTCTTCCTGATGGCCTTCAGCGCGATCATGTTCTTCGCGCCGGAGGGGGCCGGTTTGTTCCTGGAAACGCCGAACTTCTATCCGGCCGACCCGCTGAAGACGCCGCTGCACATCGCGCCGGTCTGGTACTTCACACCGTACTACTCAATCCTGCGCGCCATCGTCTGGAACTTCTTCGGTCTTGATGCCAAGTTCTGGGGTGTGGTTGCCATGGGCGCCTCGGTTGTCATCTTCGCCTTCCTGCCCTGGCTGGATCGCAGCCCGGTCAAGTCGATCCGCTACCGCGGACCGATCACCAAGGTGATGATCACCCTGTTCGTGATCTGCTTCTTCATCCTCGGCTACCTGGGTACGCAAGCGCCGTCGCCGATGGGTGAACTGGTTTCGCAGATCTGCACGGTGTTCTACTTTGGTTTCTTCCTCGGCATGCCGTGGTGGTCCCGGATGGACAAGTTCAAGCCGGTTCCCGAGCGCTTGACGACGAAGTGAGGGCGCAAAAAATGAAAAAACTTCTGATCTCATTGCTTTTTGCACCGCTCATGGCCTTCGCCGCCGGTGCCAACATTCACCTCGACAAGTGGCCGGGTTCGGTCAAGGATCAGGCGGCGTTGCAGAATGGTGCCAAGCTGTTCGTCAACTACTGCATGAACTGTCATGGTGCGTCCTTCATGCGTTACAAGAACCTGCTGGAACTCGGCCTGACCGAGCAGCAGGTTAAGGACAACCTGATGTTCACCTCCGACAAGATCGGTGACCTGATGATGGTGGCAGCTCGACATGACGAGCAAAAGAAGTGGTTTGGCGCCACTCCGCCAGACCTGACCATTGTTGCCCGTGCCCGTGGCGAACTGGGCAATGCCGGTGCCGGTGCCGATTGGTTGTATACCTACCTGCGTACCTTCTATCAGGACGACAATCGCCCGTCCGGCTGGAACAACGTCGCCTTCGCGGCGGTGGGCATGCCGCACGTGCTGTGGGAATTGCAGGGTACCCAGGTGATGAACCCGGAAACCCACAAACTTGAACTGGCCGTTCCTGGCAAGATGGCGCCGGCCGAGTACGACAAGGCGGTTTCCGATCTGGTCAGCTTCATGGTCTGGATGGGCGAGCCGGGGCAGGAGTATCGCCGTACCCTGGGCTGGTTCGTGCTGGCCTTCCTCGGTGTGCTCTTCGTACTGGCCTACGCCCTGAAGAAGGAATACTGGAAAGACATTCACTGATCCGTTGCGTATCAGTTGACGGCATCGTGGGTCGGCCTTGGTCGGCCCCCGATGCCGAATCCCATTTTGAGGGTTAAAGAAAATGATGAACCTCTACTCAGGCACCACCTGCCCCTTCAGCCACCGTTGCCGCATTGTCCTGTTCGAAAAGGGCATGGATTTTCAGGTGATCGACGTCGACATGTTCAACAAGCCGGACGAGATGGCGGCGATCAATCCGCACAGCCGTGTGCCGGTTCTGGTTGAACGGGACCTGGTCTTGTTCGAGCCGAACATCATCAACGAATACATTGATGAGCGTTTCCCGCATCCGCAACTGATGCCGGCCGATCCGATCATGCGCGCCCGCGCCCGTCAGCTGCTGGTCGGCATGGAGCGCGAGATTTTCTCGTTCATGGAAGTCATCGAGAAGAACGGCAAGACGGCCGACAAGGCACGTCAGGAAATTCGCGCCCGCCTGACCGAGATCATTCCGATTTTCAACAAGCAGAAGTTCATGCTCGGCGACGAGTTCTCCATGCTCGACGTGGCCATTGCCCCGCTGCTGTGGCGTCTTGATCACTACGGTATCGATCTTGGCAAGACAGCGGCGCCGCTGATGAAGTACGCCGAGCGCATCTTCAGCCGCCAGGGCTTCATCGACGCGCTGACGCCGTCGGAAAAGGCGATGCGCAAGTAAGGCATGGAGCTTCCGTCCACCAAACCTTATCTGCTGCGTGCCATCTGGGAATGGTGCTGCGATAACGGCTTCACGCCGTATATCGCCGTCCAGGTCAATGCGCGCACCAGCGTTCCGCGCGAATTCGTCCGCGACGGCCAGATTGTTCTCAACCTTGGTCCAGACGCTACCAACAAGCTGCAGATCGGTAACGAGCTGATCGAGTTTCAGGCCCGTTTCGGTGGCGTTTCCCGGCAGTTGTCGATACCCGTGGAGCAGGTCTCCGCCATCTACGCACGGGAAAACGGTGCCGGGATGTCTTTCGAGATTGAAACGGCGGAGGCGGGGGCTTTCGCCGATGCGCCGGCGGTAGCGGCCACGTCGGAGGCGCCTGATGATCCGCCGCCGGATCCGACGCCACCCGAAAGTGGGCGGCCCAAGCTGCAACGCATCAAATAGGGACGCCAGGCGTTCCTGATGCACCAAAAAAGGGAAATTCCCATGTGGAATTTCCCTTTTATTTCTACAAGTCCATGATTTTAAGGCTTGGCACGCCTGTTGCTGAAAGGCTGCCCACAAGGAGAATCATGGAAAGCGAAGTCAAATCCACCTGTTGCTACTGCGGCGTCGGCTGCGGCGTGTTGATCGCCAGCGCAGCCGGCCGTATCACCGGCGTACGCGGCGATCCCGATCATCCGGCCAATCACGGGCGCCTGTGCACCAAGGGTGCGACATTGCACCTGACGGCCGATTCCGATTATCGGCTGGCCTGGCCGGAGCGCCGGGCGCAGCGCGGCCTGCCCGGCCAGCGCGTGGCCTGGGACGAGGCGCTCGACGAGGCCGCCGATCGATTCGCCGAAACAATCCGCCGCCATGGGCCGGATTCGGTAGCCTTCTACATCTCCGGCCAGTTGCTGACTGAGGACTACTATGTCTTCAACAAGCTGGCCAAGGGGCTGATCGGCACCAACAACGTCGATACCAATTCCCGCCTCTGCATGTCGTCGGCTGTCGCCGGCTACAAGCAGACCTTGGGGGCCGATGCGCCTCCATGCAGCTATGAGGACATCGATCAGGCCGGGGTGATTTTCATTGCCGGTGCCAATCCGGCGATCGCCCATCCGATCGTCTATCGCCGCATCGAGGATGCCAAGGCAGCCAATCCGAAGCTGCGCATCATCGTCGCCGATCCGCGCCGCAGCGAGTCCTGCGCACTGGCCGACCTGTACCTGCCGATCAAGCCAGGCAGCGACGTCGCACTGTTCAACGCCATGCTGCAGGTGATGATTGCCGAGCAGCTGATCGATTCTGCCTATATTGCCGACCATACCCAAGGCTTCGCGGCGTTGGCCAAGGCAGTCCAAGGCTTTACGGCGGATGTCGCCGTTGCCCTCTGTGGCGTGCCGGCCACCGACATCATCCAGGCTGCACGCTGGTTTGCCTCTTCCGGGCCGGCACTGTCGCTGTACTGTCAGGGGTTGAACCAGTCGGCGCACGGCACCCACAATAATGCTGCGCTGATCCAGTTGCACCTGGCCACCGGCCAGATCGGCAAGCCGGGCGCCGGGCCGTTTTCCCTGACCGGCCAGCCGAACGCCATGGGTGGGCGGGAAGTCGGCGGACTGGCCAACCTGTTGTCGGCGCACCGCGATCTGGCCAATCCCGAGCATCGTGCCGAGGTGGCCGCGCTCTGGGGCATCCCCGCTGTCCCGGCGAAACCCGGCAAGGCGGCCGTCGAGTTGTTCCGCGCCCTGAAAAGTGGCGAGATCAAGGCCGTCTGGATCGCCTGCACCAATCCGGCACAATCACTGCCCTATCAGGCGGCGGTACGCGAGGCGCTGCAGAACGCAGAGTATGTGGTGCTCCAGGAAGCCTTTGGCAATACCGATACTGCCGCCTTCGCCGACCTGTTGTTGCCAGCCAGCGCCTGGGGCGAAAAAGAAGGTACGGTTACCAATTCCGAGCGCCGCATCAGCCGGGTCCGCGCTGCTCTGCCGCCGCCCGGCGAGGCACGCGCCGATTGGGCCATCGTTGTCGATTTCGCTCGCCGCCTGGGGGGCCGCCTCGAGCATCCGGCGACCGAGCTGCTGTTCCCCTACGCCGATGCCGAAGCCATCTTCAACGAGCACCGCGAAAGCACGCGCGGTCGCGATCTCGATATCACTGGCCTGAGCTACTCCGTGCTCGCCGCTGATGGCCCGCAACAGTGGCCTTATCCGCAAGGCGCGAACACGGGCAAGGTACGGCTTTACGAGGATGGTCGTTTCCCTACGGCCTCCGGCAAGGCGAACTTCATCGTCACCGAGCATCGTTCGACGGCCGATGTCACAACCGCGGACTTGCCCATCTCGCTCCTCTCCGGCCGCATGCGCGATCAGTGGCACGGCATGAGTCGGACCGGCACGGTGCCCCGCCTGTTCAACCTGGAAGACGAGCCGCTACTGGCCATGCATCCCTGCGACTTGCGCCACCGCGGCCTGGAATCCGGCGATCTGGCCAGGGTCAGCAACGGGCGTGGCGAGATCGTCGTCCGCGTCACGGCCGGCGAGGGCCTGGCCAAGGGTCGCGCCTGGATGCCGATGCACTGGGGCAGCCAGTTCATGAACTCGCCCGGCGTCAATGCCCTGGCCTGCGATGCCGTCGATCCGTGGTCACAGCAGCCAGAACTCAAACATGCGGCGGTGCAGGTGGCGCCCGCCAATCTGCCCTATCCGCTGGCCATCCTGCGCCGCTGTGCCGACCGCGACGAAGCGCTGGCGCTGCTCAGTGCGGCGCGGGGCCGGCTCGCTGACTTTCCCTACGCGACAGTCGGACTCTACGGTCGGCAGAGTCCGTTGGTCGTGCTACGCGTCGCGCTACCGGCCGCTATCGAGGATGCTCGTCTGGCCGACATGGACGCGTTATTCGGCCTCGACGGCGAGGCCGGGGCGATCGTCTATATCGATGCCACGCGGCGCATCGCCAAGAAAGCGATCGCTCGCGGCGGGCGTCTGCTCGGCGTTCGCCTGGCTGGCGAAACGCTCGCCCAGGCCTGGCTGAAGCAGGCGATGGCTGAGGACGAACTCGATGCCGGTCTGATCCGCTTCGCCCTGGCGCCGACGGCGACACCGCCACTCAACTTGGCTGCCCGCAACATCGTCTGCAAATGCGCCGACGTCAGCGACGTCCAGATTCGCGCGGCTGTCGCCACCGGTGCCGTCCTGCCGCAACTGCAGGAGCAGCTGAAATGCGGCACCTTCTGCGGCGGTTGTCTGCCGGATATCAAACGTATGGTGGCAGAATGTGCCCCACGACAAGCTGCGGCAGCCTGACCGCGGCGGGAGGAGATCATGAACTTCCAACAGTACATCAAGGAAATCGGCCGCGGCGCTGAAGGCGCTCGCGATTTGCCGCAGGATGACGCGCGCCAGCTCTACGCGGCGATGCTCGACGGCGGCGTGCCCGATCTCGAACTCGGCGCGATTATTCTCGGCATGCGTGTCAAAGGCGAGTCGCTCGACGAGATGCTTGGCTTCCTCGCCGCCACCGATGAGCGCACGCACCATCTCGACATGCCGCACGGCCGCGTCCGCCCGGTGGTTCTGCCGACCTACAACGGTGGCCGCAAGGAAGCCAACCTGACGCCACTATTGGCCCTGCTGCTGCAGCGCTTCGGCGTGCCGGTGCTGGTCCATGGCCTGCTCGAAGGCTTTGGTCGGGTCACCTCGGCGCTGATCTTCCGCGAACTCGGCGTCATGCCGCTAAGCTCGGTGACGCAGACGCAGGCGGTACTTGAGGAAAAGGGCCTGGCCTTCGTGCCGCTGACGGCGCTTTGCCCTGGCATCCATAACCTGCTCGCCCTGCGCAGCCGGATGGGCGTGCGCAACAGTGCCCACAGCCTGGTCAAGCTGATCAACCCGTTCCGCGGCGATGCCGTGCTGGTGGCGGCAGCAACCCATCCCGAGTTTATCGAACTGATGCGCAACCTGCTGCTCGCTCGCGGCCAGCGCGGGCTGTTGTTGCGCGGCACGGAAGGCGAGCCCTTCGCCAATCCGAAGCGCCGGCCACGCCTGGAGTACATCAACGATGGTGGTGTCGAAGCGCTGTTCGAAGCCGAGCACGAGAGCCTGCGCGCCTTGCCCAACCTGCCGGAGAGCAACGATGCGCTGACTACAGCCAAGTGGATCCGCCGCGTGCTCGACAAGCAGATTCCGCTGCCCAAGCCGATCGCCAATCAGCTGGCCAGCCTGCTCTTCGCCAGCGGTTATGCCGAGGATTTCAACCAGGCCAAGGCCATCGTCGCCGTTGAGGCGACCGGTCTGGCGGTTGGCGGCAACTGAGCCGATCTTGCACCGCCTTGGTTGGCGGTGCCCGATTTTGGTGCGCTGCAATACCACGCGGTTCTAAAAATACATTTAAAATCAACGAGCCACAGCCTTGGCACGCGGATTGCAATAACTAACCCGAAGCAGCGAATCTACCGCCAACGGGGGCGGTCCGATGGCAACGACGTCATGCGCTGGAATCTATTTGCACCTTCGCGTGCGCGCAACGTTGGAGTCCATCATGAGCAAACCCCGTCTCGTCCTCATCGGCAATGGCATGGCCGGTGTCCGCACCATCGAAGAACTGCTGAAGATCAAGCCGGATCATTACGACATCACGATCTTCGGCGCCGAACCGCACCCGAACTACAACCGCATCCTGCTCTCGCCGGTCCTCGCCGGCGAAATGACCGTCCAGGAAATCGTTCTCAACGAACTGGACTGGTACAAGGAAAAGGGCATCACGCTGCACACCGGCAAGCAGATCAGCAAGATCGACCGGGTCAAGCGCAAGGTCATCGCCGAGGACGGCACCGAAGAACAGTACGACCGCCTGCTCATCGCCACCGGCTCGACCCCGTTCATGCTGCCGATCCCCGGCAACGACCTGCCCGGCGTCATCGGCTACCGCGACATCAAGGATACCGACGAGATGATCGAGGCCGCACGCCTGCACAAGCACGCGGTCGTCATCGGCGGCGGCCTGCTCGGCCTGGAAGCGGCCAACGGCCTGAAGCTGCGCGGCATGGACGTGACCGTGGTGCACCTTGGCCCGTGGCTGCTCGAACGTCAGTTGGACGAAGTGGCCGGCAAAATGCTGCAGCAGTCGCTGGAAGACAAGGGCCTGAAATTCCTGCTGCAGAAGCAGACGGAAATGCTGGTCCAGGGCGAGTCCGGCCGGGTCGCCGCAGTGCGCTTCAAGGACGGCATGCAAATTCCTGCTGACCTCGTCGTCATGGCCGCAGGCATTCGCCCCAACTACGCGCTGGCCGAGAAGTCGGGCATCTACTGCAACCGTGGCATCGTGGTGAACGACACCATGCAGACCTACGATCCAAAAGTTTACGCCGTCGGTGAATGCGTCAGCCACCGCGGCATCGCCTACGGCCTGGTCGCGCCGTTGTTCGAGCAGGCCAAGGTCGCCGCCAACCATCTGGCCAACTACGGCATCGGCCGCTACACGGGTTCGGTGACCTCGACCAAGCTGAAAGTCACCGGCATCGACCTGTTCTCGGCCGGCGATTACATGGGCGGCGAGGGCACCGAGGAAATCCTGCTCAACGACCCGCACGGCGGCGTGTACAAGAAGCTGGTGATCAAGGACAACAAGCTGGTCGGCGGCGTCATGTACGGCGATACAGCGGATGGCCCGTGGTACTTTCAGCTGTTGAAGGACGGCCGCGACATCCACGACATCCGCGACTCGCTGATCTTTGGCCAGTCCCTGGTCGGCGATGTCGGCCATGCCGGCAACAGCAAGGCAGCGTCGATGGCCGATAGTGCCGAGGTCTGTGGCTGTAACGGCATCACCAAGGGGGTCATCGTCCAGGCAATCAAGGCCAAGGGCTTGTTCACTCTGGACGAGGTCAAGAAACACACCAAGGCTGCCTCTTCCTGTGGCTCCTGTGCTGGCCTGGTCGAGCAGATACTGGCCTCGACCATCGGTGGCGCCTACACCCCGGCCGCTTCCGACCAGAAGCCCATGTGCGCCTGCACCGAGCATTCGCACGCCAAGGTCCGCAAGATCATCCGCGACGAGCACCTGACGACCAAGGAAACCGTCTTCGCCGAACTGGGCTGGACGACGGCGAACGGCTGCGAGAAGTGCCGCCCGGCCCTCAACTATTACCTGATCTCGACCTGGCCGCATGAAGCCAAGGATGATCCGCAATCGCGCTTCATCAACGAGCGCGCCCACGCCAACATCCAGAAGGACGGCACCTATTCCGTCGTCCCGCGCATGTGGGGCGGCCTGACCACGCCCAATGAACTGCGCGCCATCGCCGACGCCGCCGAGAAGTACAACGTGCCGACGGTCAAAGTCACCGGCGGCCAGCGCATCGACCTGCTCGGCATCAAGAAGGAAGACCTGCCGGCGATCTGGGCCGACTTGAACGCCGCCGGCATGGTTTCCGGCCACGCCTACGGCAAGTCGATCCGCACCGTGAAGACCTGCGTCGGCATGGAGCACTGCCGCTTCGGTACGCAACTGGCGATGGACATGGGCGTCAAGCTGGAAAAGATGTTGTTTGACATGTACGCGCCGCACAAGGTCAAGCTGGCCGTCTCCGGCTGCCCGCGCAACTGCGCCGAGGCCGGCATCAAGGACGTCGGCGTCATCGGTGTGGATTCCGGCTACGAGCTGTACATCGGCGGCAACGGTGGCATCAAGACCGAGGTCGCGCAGTTTTTGTGCAAGGTGAAGTCGGACGAGGAAGTCATGGAATATTCTGGCGCCTTCCTTGAACTCTACCGTCAGGAAGGCTGGTACCTGGAGCGCACCTGCCACTGGCTGGAGCGCGTCGGCCTCGACTACGTCAAGGGCAAGATCGTCGAGGACGAGGAGGGCCGCAAGGTGCTATACGCGCAGCTGCTCGCCGCGTTGAAGGACGCCAAGGATCCCTGGGCAACCTCACGTGAGGCGCAGCCGGTCAAGCAATTCATCCCAATCAAGCTGGAAGCTTGATTGGAGGATCGAGTTATCAGGATCGAGTGGGCCGCCCACTCAAGCCCCTAACAGCTAACTACTAGGTAACTAAAAAATGGACTGGAAACTGATCTGCAAGCTGGACGATATTCCGCAACTCGGTTCGCGCGTGGTGCAGCGCGTCGCTGGCGGCGACATCGCCATTTTTCGCACTAGCGATGACGCAGTCTTTGCGCTGCACGACAAGTGCCCGCACAAGGGCGGGCCGCTGTCACAGGGCATCGTGCATGGCCGCAAGGTGACCTGCCCGTTACACGGCTGGAATATTGGCCTCGATGATGGCCTGGCCGTCGCGCCGGATGTCGGCGGTTGCAACAAATTTGAGGTCAAGGTCGAGAACGGCCAAGTTTACCTGGCTGCCTGAGCGGCCCGTGCATTAATAGGGCCGGCAGCGCCGCCGGCCCGGCCAACCCCAATGGTGGGGTTCGGGTTCCCCGGTCTGAAAAACCGACCCGGGAGCTTCCATAACAAATCCCAATCCCACTAGGAAACCACCATGGCCTATCTTGCGCCTTCCGAATTCGTCACGAAAATGATCGATGCCGGCGAATCAAAAATCTTCATGTCCACCCGCGATACCCTGATTCGCTCCTACATGGCCGGTGCCATTCTGGCGCTGGCGGCAGCTTTTGCGGTCACCGTCACCGTCCAGACCGGCCAGCCGCTGGTTGGCGCCATGCTCTTCCCGGTCGGCTTCATCCTCCTTTATCTCCTGGGCTTCGACCTGCTCACCGGCGTCTTCACGCTCTGCCCGCTGGCCCTGATCGACAAGCGTCCGGGGGTCACCATGGGCGGCATCCTGCGCAACTGGGGACTGGTCTTTGTTGGCAACTTCGGCGGCGCGCTGACTGTGGCGGTGATGATGGCGATCATCTGGACCTTCGGTTTCACCGAGGCGCCCAATGCTGTCGCCCAAAAGATCGGCACCATCGGCGAAGGCCGGACGGTGGGCTATTCCGCCCACGGCGCCGCCGGCATGCTGACCCTCTTCATCCGCGGCGTGCTATGCAACTGGATGGTGTCCACCGGCGTTGTCTGCGCCATGATCTGCACCAACGTGACCGGCAAAGTCGTGGCCATGTGGATGCCGATCATGGTCTTCTTCTACATGGGTTTCGAGCATTCCATCGTCAACATGTTCCTCTTCCCATCCGGCCTGATGCTCGGCGGCAACTTCTCGATCTACGACTACATGGTGTGGAACGAGATACCGACCGTGCTCGGCAACCTGATCGGCGGCCTAGCCTTTGTCGGCCTGACGCTTTACTCGACTCACGTGCGTACGGGCCCAAAGCGCAACGCCTTCTGATCGGCTGATGCTCAGTCAAAGCCCCTGCCCGAACGGGAGAGGGGCTTTTCTCCTTCATATTCACTGATTCCATGAGCCGCCAACTGAAAATCACTGCCGGGCAGTACTCCGACAAGGGCCGCAAGGAAATCAATCAGGATTTCCACGGCGTGCTCGTTCCCCGGGAGCCGCAACTCGGCAGCAAGGGCATAGCCATCGCGCTGGCCGATGGCATCAGCAGCAGCGATGTCAGCCAGGAAGCCGCACAGGCGGCCGTCACTGCCTTTCTTGAAGACTATTACTGCACCTCCGACGCCTGGTCGGTCAAAACCTCGGCCGAACACGTGCTGGTCGCCACCAACTCCTGGTTGCATTCGCAGACCCAGCAAAGCCAGCATCGCTACGACAAGGATCGCGGCTACGTCTGCACCTTCAGCGGCATCATCATCAAGTCGCGGACAGCACATCTCTTCCATGTCGGCGATGCGCGAATCTATCGCCTGCGTGGCACGGTGCTGGACCAGCTGACCGAGGATCATCGCATCCGCCTCTCGTCGGTGCAGAGCTATCTGGCGCGGGCATTGGGCATGGACCGCAAGGTCGAAGTCGATTACCAGGCGATGCCGCTGGAGGAGGGCGAACTGCTGCTACTCGCCACCGACGGTGTCTATGAATTCATCGATGCCGCTTGCGTCGTAGCGGCAATCGAAGGCTGCGCCGGCAATCTCGACAATGCCGCCCAGACTATCGTCGAGGAAGCCTACCGCCGCGGCAGCGGCGACAACCTGACGATCCAGATCGTCCGTGTCGATGAACTGCCGACGCCTGAATCCAACGAAATGTTCCGGCAACTCTCCGAACTGCCTTTTCCGCCGCCGCTCGATGCGCGGATGGATTTCGACGGCTACCGGATCGTCCGCGAAATCAAGGGCAGTGCTCGTAGCCACATCTATCTGGCAGTCGATGGTGAAACTGGCGAAAGCGTTGTCATCAAGACGCCCGCGGTTGACCAGCGGGCCAACCCGGCCTATCTCGAACGCTTCCTGATGGAAGAGTGGATCGCCAAACGCATCAACAGCCCGCACGTCCTCAAGCCATGCTCGCAGACGCGCCAGCGCCACTACATCTACGTTGTCACTGAATACATCGAAGGTCAGACCCTGGCCCAGTGGATGATCGACAACCCCAAGCCTGATCTGCCGGCCGTGCGCGGCATCGTCGAGCAGATCGCCAAGGGCCTGCAGGCCTTCCATCGGCTCGAAATGGTCTATCAGGACCTGAAGCCGGACAACATCATGATTGACAGCACCGGCACGCTGAAAATCATCGATTTCGGCGCGACGCGGGTCGCCGGTGTCATGGAAATCGCCACGCCCATCGAGCAGATCAACCTGCTCGGCTCAGCTGCTTACGCCGCACCGGAATACTTCCTCGGCGAAAATGGCTCCTCGCGCTCCGACATCTTCTCGCTCGGTGTCATCGCCTATCAGATGCTCTCCGGCAAGCTGCCCTATGGCGTCGAAGTCGCCAAATCGCGGACCAGGGCGGCGCAGAAAAAGCTCGCCTATAAAACCGTCCTCAATGAAGAACGCGAAATACCCGCCTGGATCGACGACGCCATCCGCAAAGCCGTCGAGCCCAATCCTTTCGAGCGCTACGAAGAATTGTCCGAGTTCATCTACGACCTCCACCACCCGAACAGGGAATTCCTGAACAAGACTAAACCACCGCTCATCGACCGTAATCCAGTGGTTTTCTGGAAGAGTGTTTCTCTCGTATTGATGCTGGCGTTGATCGTTGTCAGCGCCGTGCGTTTTGGCTGATTGTGGTCCCTGCTGGATTGGCAACGGTGTCGCAGCGAACCTTTCTTGTCTTGGGCCGGTGGTGACGGGGAACCTGTCAATACGACTGAATGTCTAGCGGCCGGCATCTTCCACTGCGTTACAGTCCACCTCCATGACTACTGCTCTCATCCTCTTCGCCCATGGCGCCCGCGACCCCGAGTGGGCCAATCCGATGCGCCGCGTCCAGGCGGCCGTTCGTCAGCGCGTGGCGGAGATGCCGGTCGAACTGGCCTTTCTCGAATTCATGACACCGACGCTGGCCGACTGCGCCACGGCGCTGATCGCCGACGGGGCGACGAAAATTGTCGTCATGCCGATGTTCATTGCTCGCGGCGGTCACCTGAAGCGGGATGTGCCGGAACTGCTGGCGGCGCTGCAGGCAGCCCATCCCGGCGTCGAGTTGACGCTGGGCGAAGTCATCGGTGAGCAGGAAATCGTCGTCCAGGCAATGGCGGAGGCTTCGCTGCAATCGCTTGGCCTGTAGTTTGCTTCGTATTGCTCCATGTTGAGCGTTCTCGTCATTGATGAATCCCGTACCCGGGCCGGAGAAATCTGCGCCGGGTTGGCGCTCGCCGGTTACCAGGTGGCGGCCATCCTCGCCGATTCGGAAAATCTGTCGGCGGAAGTCGAGAAACTGCAGCCGGACGTGATCCTGATCGACACCGAAAGTCCCTCGCGCGATACCCTCGAACACCTGGCCGTGGTGCATCAGAATATGCCGCGGCCGATCGTCATGTTTACCCAGGAAGATGGTCAGGATGCCATCCGCGATGCGGTCAAGGCCGGCGTCTCGGCCTATGTCGTCGATGGCCTGGATCCCAAGCGGATCAAGCCGATCGTCGATGTCGCCCGGGCCCGTTTCGAAGGCTCGCAAGCCATGCGCCGCGAGCTGGAGGAGGTCTCGCGCAAGCTTTCCGACCGCAAGCTGGTGGACAAGGCCAAGGGCGTGCTGATGAAGGCCCGCGGCCTGGACGAGGATGCTGCCTATCACGCCATGCGCAAGCTGGCCATGGAGCGCGGCCAGTCGATGGCGCGCGTCGCCCGCGACGTCATCGACATGGCCAAAGTGCTGCTCTGAGCGCCCCGCGCTGAAGCATTCAAGCCCGCCACGCGCGGGTTTTTTTGTCCCTGTTGTTGTGCGATGAAGCTGCCTGCTGCACTGCAACAGTGCGTGAATTTTCCCTCTGGCCGGGGCTGAAAAATTGCCTGGTGTCCATGAAAACCCCGTTGCGGCAAGGGCTTGGCCCATTCGCCGGCAAGCTGGCACGACCATTGCAAAGGTAAGGGCAAAGCACGGTCAAAGGCGGCCGGGCATGAGTCGGGTGTTCCGGCTCACCAGGACAATGGCGTCCATCCTCGCTGCCTCGTGCGGCCTGGGTGTGACGCCTTTTTTATTTCCAGCCATCAGGAGCATTGCAATGGACGAAAAGAAACCGGCGACCGCAGCACCTCTTTCCCTCAAGCGTCGCGACCTCGTAACAGCCGCCCTCGGAGCATCTCTCATGTCCATGGTTCCCCCCGGTGTCCGCAGTGCAGCCTGGGCTGCCGGTTCGGATGCGCCCGAAAAGAAGGAAATCCGCATCGGCTTCATCCCGCTCACCGACTGCGCTTCGGTCGTCATGGCGGCGGTCAACAAGTTCGACGAGAAGTACGGCATCAAGATCATCCCGACCAAGGAAGCCTCCTGGGCCGGCGTCCGCGACAAGCTGGTCAATGGCGAGCTGGACATGGCGCATGTGCTCTACGGCCTGATCTATGGCGTGCACATGGGCATCGGCGGGCCGAAGAAGGACATGGCCAACCTGATGACGCTGAACAACAACGGCCAGGGTCTGACCCTGTCGAAGGCGATCGCCGACAAGGGGGCGACCGACCTCAATGGCCTGGTTGCGCTGATGAAAAAGGAACCGCGCGAATACACCTTTGCCCAGACCTTCCCGACCGGCACCCACGCCATGTGGCTGTACTACTGGCTGGCGTCCGGCGGTGTCAATCCGTTCAAGGACGTCAAGTCCATCGTCGTGCCGCCGCCGCAGATGGTTGCCAATATGCGCGTCGGCAACATGGATGGGTTCTCCGTCGGCGAGCCGTGGAATCACCGTGCCATCATGGACGGCATCGGTATTTCTGCCGCCACTTCGCAGGACGTCTGGAAGGACCATCCGGAAAAAATCCTCGGCTGTACCGCGGAGTTCGTCCAGAAGAACCCGAACACCTGTCGCGCCGTGATCATGGCCATCCTCGAAGCCAGCCGCTGGATTGACGCCAACATCAGCAACAAGATGAAGATGGCCGAGGTCATCGCCCAGAAGTCCTACGTCAATACCAGTGTCGACGCGATCAACCAGCGCATTCTCGGTCGCTACCAGAACGGCCTGGGCAAGACCTGGGACGATCCGAACCACATGAAGTTCTTCAACGACGGCGCGGTGAACTACCCCTACCTCTCTGACGGCATGTGGTTCCTCACCCAGCACAAGCGCTGGGGCCTGCTCAAGGCTCACCCGGACTATCTCGGCGTCGCCAAGAAGATCAACCAGACCGAGTTGTACACGCAGGCGGCGGCCAAGCTGGGCATTAGCGTACCGAAGAGCCCGATGCGTTCGTCGAAACTGATCGACGGTGTTGTCTGGGACGGTTCCAATCCGGCCAAGTACGCCGACGGCTTCAAGGTCAAGGTCTGAGCCGCTGCTGCCGCTTTGGCGGCAGCACCACCGCACTAGGAGATTGCCATGAGCACCCTGACGATTACAGCTGACCAGGCCGGGCGAGAGCCGCTTGAACACACTGCCAGCGACATTGCCCCGATGACCCTGCCGGCCACCGAACCGGCAAAGGAAAAGAAGATGGAAAACCCAGCCACCCTGGTGCCGGCCGATCCCGGCACGCCGTTCTCCGAGTATCTGACCGCCGCCGCCCGGGCCGTCCTGCCGCCCGTACTCGGGCTGCTCGTACTGGTCGGCATCTGGTATGTCGCAACGCTGAAGGGCGGCCCCATTCCCGGTCCGGTCGTGGTCTGGAATGCCGCCGCCGTGCTCTTCGCCGATCCGTTCTACAACAATGGTCCGAACGACCTGGGCATTGGTTGGAATGTGCTCGCTTCGCTCGAACGGGTCGGCATCGGCTTCGGCCTGGCGGCGCTGGTCGGTATCCCGGCCGGTTTCATGCTCGGCCGCTTCACCTTTCTGGCGAACATGGTCAACCCGATCATCAGCCTGCTGCGCCCGGTGTCGCCGCTGGCCTGGCTGCCGATCGGCCTGCTGGTCTTCCAGAAGGCCGACCCGGCCGCTACCTGGACCATCTTCATCTGCTCGATCTGGCCGATGATCATGAACACCGCCCAGGGCGTGCAGCGGGTGCCGCAGGATTATCTGAACGTTGCCCGTGTGCTCGACCTTTCCGAGTGGAAAGTCGTCACCAAGATCCTGTTCCCGGCCGTGCTGCCCTACATGCTGACCGGCATCCGCCTGTCCATCGGCACCGCCTGGCTGGTCATTGTCGCTGCCGAAATGCTCACCGGCGGCGTCGGTATCGGCTTCTGGGTGTGGGACGAGTGGAACAACCTGAAGGTCGAGCACATCATCATCGCCATCTTCATCATCGGCATCGTCGGCCTGATCCTTGAGCAGGCGCTGATCCTGCTGGCCAAGAAGCTGACCAAAGAATCCTCCTAAGGAGCGCATCATGGAAAAATTCGTCCAGATCGAAAAGGTCGGCCAGACTTTCGATACCAAGAAAGGCAAGTTCGTCGCCCTGCGCGACATTGACCTGACGCTCAAATCGGGCGAGTTCGTCGCCCTGATTGGCCACTCCGGCTGCGGCAAGTCGACGCTCTTGAACCTGATCGCCGGCCTGACCAAACCGACCACCGGCATCCTGCTGTGTGACGGTCGGGAAATCGCCGGTCCCGGCCCGGAGCGGGCCGTGGTCTTTCAGAACCACAGCCTGCTGCCCTGGCTGACCTGTTTCGAGAACATCTACCTGGCGGTCGAACGGGTGTTCAGCGAGAAGGAAGGCAAACCGAAGCTGCGGGCACGAACGCAGGCAGCCATCGAACTGGTCGGCCTGGGCCATGCGGCGCACAAATATCCGCATGAAATCTCCGGCGGCATGAAGCAGCGTGTCGGCATCGCCCGGGCGCTGTCGATGGAGCCGAAGGTGCTGCTGATGGACGAGCCCTTCGGCGCCCTCGACGCACTGACCCGGGCCAAACTGCAGGATGAGCTGATGAAGATCTGCGAGGCGACCAAGGCCACCGTGGTCATGGTCACCCACGATGTCGACGAGGCCGTGCTGCTCTCCGATCGCATCGTCATGATGACCAACGGCCCGGCGGCGACCATCGGCGAGATCCTCGAAGTCAAGCTGCCGCGCCCGCGCAAGCGCCTGGAGCTGGCGCACGACCCGGCCTACATCGACTGCCGGGCGGCGGTGCTCGAGTTCCTCTACGAGAAGCAGGCGCACGTAGAAAAGCAGGCTGCCTGAGGTCGGCGACAACCTGGATCAAGACGGCCGGCGCTTGGCGCCGGCCGTCTTGATCCAGGTCATTGGCTTTTTTCCTGCTGCGCGGCTATGTTGGGCGCTTTCATTGTGGAAATCTTTCGATGTTGGCCACCCCGGGCAAGCTCTCGCGCAAGATCGTCGGCACGTTGATCGTGTTCCTGCTTGTGCTGACCGGTTCCATCAGCCTGACCCTGCTGATTTCCTGGCAGCTTGAAGGCGTGGCGGCGGCTATCAACGATGCCGGCAGCCAGCGTATGCGTACCTACCATCTGGCGCTGTTGATGACGCGCACGGCCACCTCGGCCGAGCCGGCGGCGCTTGAACTGGTCGCTGGCGAAACGCGGGTCTTCGACCAGGTTCTGCTGCACCTGGAGCGTGGCGATCCGGTGCGGCCGCTCGCCTCGCCGCGCGATGCCGAGTCCCGGCAATTGCTGCTGCGGGTTGGGCAGACCTGGCAGCAGGAGTTGCGGCCGCTGGTCGAAGCCTTCCTGGCGGCCACCCCCGCTGAGCGGCCGGCCATCCTGGCGCGCTTTGACGCCGAGCTGGAGTCATTCGTCGGCAATATCAACGAACTGGTGATGGCCATGGAGCGTGCCTACGCCGAGGACACCGAGCTGTTGCGCACGGTGCAGGGCCTGCTGCTAATGTTTGCCGTGATCGGCACGGTGCTGGTGATTCGCTTCCTGATTCGTCTGGTGATTCGCCCGGTCAATGTGCTGACTGCCGGCATGCAGCGAATGACCGGCAACGATCTCGGCGTTCGTCTGCCGGAAACCAGTGACGACGAACTGGGTGGCCTGGCGCGTGGCTTCAACCAGATGGCCGGCCACCTGCAGTCGGTCTATGCGACGCTGGAAGAGCGCGTCGATGCCAAGACCCGCAGCCTCGAGCAGCGCAATCGCGAACTCGGCATTCTTTACGAGGCGACCTCCCTGCTGACCGAGCCAGTGCAGCTCGAGAGCCTGTGCCAGAGCTTCCTCGATCACATCAAATCGGCGCTCGGTGCCGATGCCGGGGCGGTGCGCCTGTACATGCCGGAATCGCAGAAGCTCTATCTGGTCACCCATGAAGGGCTGTCGGACGCCTTCCTCGAGCGCGAAAATGTCCTCAACTGCGGTGAATGCCTATGCGGCGAGGTTATCCAAAGTGGCATGCCGGCCGTCTTCGATACAGTCAATCCGCCGCGCGGCATGAAGCTCGGCAGTTGCATCCGCGAGGGTTTCGCCACCGCCACTGCGTTCAGCATCGTTCATGGCAAGCAGCGCCTTGGTGTGTACAACCTTTATTTCCGCGAAACCCACCCCCTTTCGGCGCAGGAAAGGCACTTGCTGGAAACTCTCGGGCAGCATCTTGGCGTGGCCATCGAAAACCAGCGCCTGAAATCGCGCGAGATGGAACTGGCGGTTTCCGAGGAGCGCAACCTACTAGCCCAGGAACTGCACGATTCGATTGCCCAGGGGCTGGCCTTTCTCAACATCCAGGTCCAGTTGCTGCAGGATTCGCTGCGCAAGGGGCGCCAGGAAGAGGCCTTGCAGACCGCTGAGCAGCTGCGCGAAGGCGTCCAGGAAAGCTACGACGACGTGCGCGAGCTGCTCGTGCATTTTCGCTCCCGCATGCTGCAAGCTGATCTTGATTCGGCCATTACCTCGGCCCTGGAAAAATTCGAGGGACAGACCGGCATCGCTACCCGTTTTGACCAGATCGGCCACGGGGCGCCGCTGAACCCGGCGGATGAAATTCAGATCATGCACATCATCCAGGAAGCCTTGTCGAACATCCGCAAGCACGCCCGTGCCAGCAATGTTCAGGTGACGCTACGACGCAATACCGCGGGGGCCGATATTGAAGTGCGCGATGACGGTATCGGCTTCGACACCGAGAACGAACCTAACGTGCAGTCCGACCGCCATGTCGGATTGCAGATCATGCGCGAGCGGGCGCACCGTGTCGGTGCCGAATGTCGTATCGTCTCGAGCATTGGCGAAGGTAGCCGTGTGTTGCTGAGCCTGCCGAAGGATTCCCGGGGAGGGTTGTTGAATGACTGAAAAAATACGTGTCCTGCTGGTCGATGACCACACCCTGTTCCGCAGCGGCATTTGTTCACTGCTGCAGCGCCACGACGATTTCGAGGTGGTCGGCGAGGCCGGCGACGGACTCGAGGGCATCAAGCGCGCTCGTTCGCTGCGTCCGGACGTCGTTCTCCTCGACCTGCACATGCCGGGTATTTCCGGCCTGCAGGCGGTGAAGGTGATGGCCGAGGAAATTCCCGACGTCCAGGTGCTGATGCTGACCGTCTCCGAGGATGCCCAGGATCTGATGGACGCCCTGCGCGCCGGTGCCAGCGGCTACCTGCTGAAAAACATCGAAACCGACATGCTGGTCGATGCCATCCGCCGTGCCGCGCGCGGCGAGTCTGTGGTTTCCCAGCAGATGACGGCCAAGCTGATCCAGGGCGTCCGCTCGCCACCGAAGGCCGAGGCCTCCGGCGAGCGCGATCGTTTCTCGCCGCGCGAACGCGACATCATGGTTTCCCTGGCCCTCGGCGAGAGCAACAAGGAAATTGCCCGGCGCCTCGATCTGGCCGAAAGTACGGTCAAGATCCACGTGCAGAACATCTTCAAGAAGCTCAACATGAGCAGCCGCGTCCAGGTGGCGCTCTACGCCGTTGAGCACGGCTACGGTCAGTCGAAGAGTTCCTGAGCCCCCCAGCGGCGGGCAACAAAAAAGGCCCCGGATTTCGCCGGAGCCCGCACGCCAGCCGTGGCGGCCGGCAAATCCTCGAGGGGTGAGGAAAACGGTTAGATGGACATGCCCGGTATCGGGTGAGTGCGTTGCAGGTGCTGGTAGGTTTCCGCCAGATCCTTGACGTGTTGGTAACGACCCGCTTCGAGCGCCGTCTGCATGTTTTCGATGATCATCGTGTGTAGCTTGCAGACACCCTCGGGCGAGCACAGGAGAACTTCACTCATCTCAGCCGCAACGGTGACCGGGATATGTTCGTGTTCGGCAATGGCTTCAATTTCACCGCGATCGAGATCGCAATAGTCAATAACATCCTGAATGGAAAGCATAGGCTCCTCCTAGATAGGGCACGTGGAAAAAGGGCGGCGACAGGCCCTTGTTTTTCGTTGTTCTATCCGCCTTTGTCGTTATTGTCGGTGGAGGACTAACTAGTTTTATAGGCTCAAACACGGCTTGGATCAAGCTGGATTTCGCCCGATCCGCAAACGGCCATCGGGCAGCGGATGAGCCAGTTGCAGCCGTCCGATAGTCGGTGCGAGATCGAGGCCGCTGGCCTTCTTCAGTTCGGCCGCGCGTGCGCGCAAGGTGTCGAGCGAGATGTCGACGGCCTGGTCGGGGCTGGCGAAAGCCATGGTGTTGCCACTGTCGCAGGAGGGGAAGACGGCCACGCTGCCGGCAAAGGCTTCCGCGATCCGGCGAACGCTGGCGGCGAAGCCGCGGTTGCGGCCGAGCAGGTTGACGCAGAACAGGCCATCATCGTTCAGGCGGGCGCGGCAGGCCAGGTAGAAGGGCAGGGTGTCGAGCGCGCCAGGGCGGGCGTCGGCATCGAAGCCATCGACCAGGATGTAGTCGAAGCTGCTGTCGCCGCCGAGCATGAAATCGGCGCCACAGCCGATCCTTACCTCCAGCCGCCGCGGGTCGTCGGGCAGCTTGAAATACTGGCGGGCGACAAATTCCACCTGCGGGTTGATCTCGACGACGGTAATCCGGCAATTCGGCCGGTGACGGTAGAGGAACTTGGCCAGGGAGCCGGCGCCTAGTCCGATCATCAGGACGCGTCGCGGCCAGTCCGCCGCCTCGCGTAGCAGCAGCCCGGCCATCATTTCCCGCGTGTAGGAGAGTTCCAGGGACCACGGGCGGGCGATGCGCATGGCCCCCTGAATCCATTCGGAGCCGAAGTGCAGGTAACGGACGCCTGCCTCCTCGCTGATGTCTACGGAATGGCGGGGGGCAGAGGTGCGTCGGTTCATGATCGGTAAGCAGTTGTCCGGAGGCGGCATTCTAGCGCCGCCGCCGCTCCATACTCACCGCATTTTGCTGCCGCCGCCGCCGTTCAGAATTCGTTGCTCTTGATCCACTCCAGCAAGAGTTCGCTGACGGCCTCAGGTTGATCCAGTGTCGCCAGGTGGCCGCACTGGGCGATGAGCTCCAGTCTGGCCTTGGCGATCCCGTCGGCGATCTCGGTCGCCAGTTCGGGTGGCGTGATCAGGTCGTCCTGGCCACAGATCACCAGCGTCGGGCAGGTGATGCTGGGCAAAGTGGGCCGACTGTCGGGGCGGCCCATGATCGCCCGCTGCTGGCGGGCAAAAACCTCTGCCCCCAGGCCCTTCGCCATCGACTGGATGACGCCACCCACCGCCGGGAGATCCCTCCGCTCGGGATGCGAGAGGCGGGGCAACAGTTGTTCCGTAACCGCATCAAGATCGGTGGCAGCAAGCTCGATCAACTCTTCACGTTTGGCGCTGGCTTCCGGCGTATCCGGGCGGGCCGTCGTATCCATCAGCACCAGTCCGGCCACCCGCTCAGGTGCCTGGCGCATGATTTCGAAGGCGACGTAGCCGCCCAGCGACAGGCCGAGCAGGACAAAGCGCTTGGCCGAGGCCGCTTTCAGTACGCTCGCCGCCAGATCGGGAATCGTCTCGGCAAGGCTCACGTCGCCCACTTCGACGGTCGCTACGGTCGACAAGGCGACAACCTGTTCCTCAAAAACGCTGGCGTCGTTGAGCAAGCCCGGCAACAACAAGATGTTCGGTTTCATCATTTTCTCCTCAATTGCACAATGCCTGATAAGGCCAAAGGGATACGGTCAAAGTTCAATCAATGTCCGCCATTGGAATGGCGAGGCCTGTGCAGCGCATGACTTGAGCATGCACGTAACACGACGATAACTCGGTGCCCTTGGACACAGTGCCGGCGAAAGCGATCCAGAATCTGCTCATGTCGTCCGGTCCGCCAGTTGATGATTGACATCCCGATGCTTGGCTTCATCGGCACGGACGGCGATGATGACTTCGCGCAAGCGCGCGTCGGCGGCGAGTTTCCAGTAATCGATGGCAATGGCCGGCGCCGGAACGTTGGCGTAAGTGCCGTCGTCTACGCCCGCCAGATACGTCGTGTAGCTGGTGACCGCTTCTTCCTCAAGGTAGGCGACGACCCGATGGGCGGTGCTCGGGGAGATCAGGTAAAGCAGGAAATAGACGTTATAGAAGATCCCTTGAGCGATAACGATCAGCAGGCGCTCCAGTTTTGATGGCCGGGTAATGTGAATGAAGGTCAGCAAATGCATGCGTTCGTTTTCCGCTTCGTCCAGCAGCGTGCGGATCAGGCCCTGGTCTGACTCCATGCGGCGCAGCGAGCGCAAGTGCTGAAGTGAGCCGCCGACCATGCCCGGTACGGCGGCAACGGTTTCCAGAACCACAGCGCGGTGGCCATAGCGTTCGGCAAAGAAAAGGTCGACTAAGACGCGCAGCACTTTGACGAACAGATAGGCAAGCCGATCCCGAGCATTCCTTGGCGTTTGGTGGGGCTTGTCAGTCACCTGGAAGGAACCTGGCGATGCCGTTTGCTGGACCGGTTGTAGGTCAAGGCATTCATTTTCGCTTTCCGGGTTGTTGTGGGCGATGTCGCGCCGCGGGGCTCGACCCATGGTCCTCTGGGGCAAGGAGCCACTCAGGCCAGTATCGACTGGCACTTCATTCCAGTCGGTGTCCTGTCACACAGACGCTACGTCAAACGGCAAATATCGTCCGGATATATCCGGACGCAACGGATCCACCCAAGGAGAAAATCATGGACGAATACCGTCACCACGTTTCCGGCTTCTTCGCACATCGCGATGAGGCGGAGGGCGCATTGGCCAGACTGATGGAGCGCGGAATTCCCCGCGAACAATTGCAACTGCTTGATGCCGACTCGGGGCCGGTGGTGGCTGAACCCAAGGGTGAAAGCAACGAGGTGCTGAACAAGGTGCTCGTTGATGGCGCCATTGGTACGGCTGTCGGTGCCGGCGTTGGCGCCCTGGCACAACTGGCACTGGTGGCCGGCAGCGTCACACTGTTCGTCGCCAGTCCACTGGTTGCGCCACTGGTCATGCTCGGCTGGGGGGCGAGTCTCGGTGCCTTTGTCGGTGCCGCGGCTGGCGCCAATACCGGTGTCGAACACAAGGAAGGCTGGCTGGCCGATCTGGTCCATGACGCCATCGCCAATGGGCAGGTGGTTTTGGTCGTCCAGACGCGGAGCGAAGAGCAGACCGTCATCGCACGCGAAGTTGTCGGCGAGGCCGTCGGCGAGTTTCAGGACGTCGTCAGTCAAGTTCCGGTGTGATCAAGGTTCGCAAAGGCCAGGCGCCGGCACCGCTCGGGCGGGCAGAGTTCAGTGCCCGCTTTGGTGCGGCCTGGGTTGATCCGGCATTTGGCGATGAAGCGCCGTCGATTGCCCGCTTGGAAGAGATCGCCTGGAACATTTACGTGGTGGGTCGCAAGGCGCCATTTACCCGGAAGGCGGGGCCGGGCTATGTCGATCCGGAGTACGATTTATCCATCGAGTGGCTGGCCACAAAAGAAGCGATCGATCAGGCCCGGCGCCAGTGGGCGGAGCAAGCCAGTCCGTCCAGGGTCTTGCTGATCTGCGGCTCGGCGCGCAATGACGGGACCTGCCCCGGCGAGATGTCAAAGTCCTTCCGCTTGCTTGGCCTGGCGCAAGAGGTTCTGGAGCAGGCAGCCATCCAGGTTGATGTGCTGGACCTCAGTCACCTGACCTCCGAATACGGCCGCAACATTTACCCCTGCAAGGGCTGTGTATCGACCGCCATGCCGCTTTGCCATTGGCCGTGCAGTTGCTATCCGAATCACACGCTCAACCAGACCAATGACTGGATGGCCGAGATTTATCAGCGGTGGACCGCTGCCCATGCGGTGATCATCGTGACACCGGTTTATTGGTATCAAAGCCCCAGTCCGTTGAAGCTGATGATCGACCGGCTGGTCTGTGCCGATGGCGGCAATCCTGATCCGACGTCTACTTCGGGCAAGACCGCGAGTAAGGCAAAAGCGCTCGAAGTGGCTGGCTGGGACTATCCAAAGCATTTGGCCGGGCGAGTCTATGGCTTGATCGTCCATGGCGATGTCGCCGGTCTCGATGACGCTCGCCGCGCTCTCGCCGACTGGCTCGACTGGATGGGTTTCATCGATGCTGGTGCGGCCGCGAGGCTGGACCGCTATATCGGTTACTACGAGCCGTATGCAAGTAGCCACGAAGCCCTGGACAAGGACGAGGCGGTGCAGGAAGAAGCGCGCAACGTCGCGCGGGCCGTGGCCAAAGCCGTGCAGGAACTGCGTGCCGGTCGTCTGCAGGCGGTACAGCCGGCGCTGTCGCGGCCGCGACCCAAGTAGCGGTTCAGTTGCGGTTTTCGGACAGGCTGCCGGTAGCGCCCGTGCTACCGCTGTCGGTGGAAATTGCCTCCAGGCAATGCCTGGGGAGGACAAAGCCACGCGTCGGGTCATCGACGGCAACGGCGCGAATTATTGCCGCGTGGGTGCGGACGCCGCCAAAAATGGTGGCGAAGGAGACGTCAGCGGCATCACGGCCGGTGCCAAAGCGGATAAAGCCCATCGGGATACCGGTGCCGGACGGGTCGAAGATGTACCAGCGGTGGCCGAGGTAAACCTCGACATAGGCTTGAAAATCGGAGGGGCCGAGGGTCGGGTCGGCGCCGTAGTCGGTGCCGGTGGCAAAGCGGGCGGGAATGTTGACGGCACGGCACAGGGCAATCATCAGGTGGGCGAAATCGCGACAAACGCCGACCTGTTCGATCAGCGTATCGACCGCCGACGTGTTTGTATTGGAACTGAGCAAGGTGAAGGTGACATGCCTTTTCACCCAGTCCTGAATCGCCTGAACCCGGCTGTAGCCTTGCGACAGCCTACCGAACTCGTTATTGGCCAGCTTGATCAGACGGTCCGATTGGCAATAACGGCTCGGGTAGATGTAGCTGATCACCTCCGGCGGCAAGTCGCGCACGGCCACTTCGGCAATTTCACCGGGGGGCGCGAGGTGATGTATCAGATCAACGCTGGCGACGTACGCCAACTTCAATTGGCCAGGCTCGGCATGGACGTACAGGTAGCGATTGCCGGTAACCGGTGTCGTGTACATGCGCTGGCGAACGGCCTGGTTCAAGAGGAGGCGTTCGGCCGAGATGCTCTGGCTTGGTGTGCGCGCAGCGTGGATGTTGAAGACGAAATCGGCTCCGCCACCGTCGATTTCATAATTCAGGTCGATCTGCAATTCGATGCGGATCATCGTTTCAAGCGTTTTTCCATCATGCGCCAGCTTGGAACGGCTTGAAGAAACGGTTGTGGTTTCGGTGCTGGATGTCATGCGCCGATTTTCCGCCGGACGCCCCCGCTGCTCTGTGCCTCATCACACACATGGCGCCCCCAGGTGGAATCGAACCACCAATTCGCCCTTAGGAGGGGCGTGTTATATCCATTTAACTATGGAGGCCTGGCCGGAGGGGCGCATTGTAACGGCGGGGCGCCAGTTTGGGATAGGTGAAGCGCCGGCCAGCGGCTAAAATCGGCCCTTTCACGGTGTCGCCATTTGGCCTGACGCCATAATTCCCGAAGCCCTGATGCCCCAGCTCAAACTCGCCAACGCCTGTCTCGCCTATGGCCATGTGCCACTCCTTGATCACGCCGATTTTCTGCTCGATCCGGGCGAGCGCGTTGCCCTGATCGGGCGCAACGGCACCGGCAAGTCG
Organism: Betaproteobacteria bacterium HGW-Betaproteobacteria-7; assembly: GCA_002840765.1. Lineage (GTDB taxonomy): Bacteria > Pseudomonadota > Gammaproteobacteria > Burkholderiales > Rhodocyclaceae > Azonexus. Next base: position 39,221 of record PHCE01000021.1, on the reverse strand, counting down.
TCGCTGCTGGCGGCGCTGGCGGCCGGCAGCGGCAAGGGCCGGCTGGACGATGGCGAAGTCTGGGTGCAGCCCGGCATCCGCGTCGGCTACGTGCCGCAGGAGCCGCCCTTCGATCCAGCGATGTCGGTGTTCCAGGCGGTGGTCTCGGGGATGGGCGAGACCTCGGCGCTGCTCGCCGAATATCACGATATCTTGCACCAAATGGCCGAAGGCAGCGGCGATCACGATGCCCTGATGAGCCGCATGGACACCTTGCAGCACGAACTCGAGGCGCGCGGTGCCTGGGCCTACGAGGCGCAGGCGGAGAAGGTGATCGCCCGCTTCGGCCTGAATCCCGATGCCGCCGTCGGCAGCCTGTCCGGCGGTCAGAAGAAGCGCCTGGCACTGGCCCAGGCGCTGTCGCAGGCGCCGGATGTGCTGCTGCTCGACGAGCCGACCAACCACCTGGACATTGCCGCCATCGAATGGCTGGAGACGATGCTGATCGATAGCGGCGTCACGCTGTTCTTCATCACCCACGACCGCTCCTTCCTCGATCGCGTATGCACCCGCATCGTCGAACTCGATCGCGGCAAGCTGGCCAGCTATCCCGGCAGTTTCACGCAGTACCAGCAGCGCAAGGAAGCGCAGTTGCACGAGGAGGGGCTGGCCAACGCCCGCGCCGACAAGCTGCTGAAGGAAGAGGAAGTGTGGATCCGCAAGGGCGTCGAGGCTCGCCGCACGCGCGCCATCTTCCGCGTCCAGCGCCTGGACCAGCTGCGCGCCGAGCGCCAGGCCCGCCGTGAGCGCATGGGCAAGGTCAACCTGCAGCTCGACGCCGGCGACAAGAGCGGCAAGCTGGTCGCCGAACTGGACGATGTCAGCAAGGCCTACGGCGACCTGAGCGTGGTGCGCCATTTCTCGACGCGTATCCAGCGCGGCGACAAGATCGGCCTGATCGGCCCTAACGGTGCCGGCAAGACGACGCTGCTGCGGCTGATCCTCGGCGAACTGCAGCCCGATTCGGGGATCGTGCGCCAGGGCACGAAGATGGAAATCGCCTACTTCGACCAGTTCCGCACCCAGCTCAACCCCGATTCGACGCTGTCCGACGTCATCTCGCCGGGTTCCGACTGGGTCGAGATTGGCGGCGCCCGCAAGCATGTCATCGGTTACCTTGAAGACTTCCTGTTTGCCCCGGAGCGCGCCCGCTCGCCGGTCAGCTCGCTGTCCGGCGGCGAGCGCAATCGGCTGCTGCTGGCCCGCCTGTTCGCCAAGCCAGCCAACGTGCTGGTCCTCGACGAACCAACCAACGATCTCGATATCGAGACCCTGGAACTGCTCGAAGAACTGCTGCAGAACTACGACGGCACGCTGTTCCTGGTCAGCCACGACCGGACCTTCCTCGACAACGTCGTCACCCAGACCATCGCCGCTGAAGGCGACGGCAACTGGAAGGAATACGCCGGCGGCTACAGCGACTGGGCCAACTATCAGGCCAGCGTGCGCCAGGCCGCCAGCGACAAGGCCAAGGGCGAAGCCCGCTCGGCGGCCAAGCCGGCAGCAGCCGCGGCCAAACCGAAGGTCGACAAGCTGAGCTGGAAGGAGCAGCGCGAGCTGGAGGCGCTGCCGGAGCGCATCGCCGCCCTGGAAAGCGAGCAGAGCCAGCTATCGACGCTGCTCGAAGACGCCGCCATCTACCAGCGCGACCCCCTGGCGGCGCAGCAGGCCGCCGAACGGCTGGCAGCCATCGACGAGGAATTGATGGTTCTACTGGAACGCTGGGAAGTGCTGGAATCGCGCGTCGCCGGCAGCGCCTGAGTTAGCGCTCTTCCAGCGGCCGCCCGGGTAGCGGCTCGAGGCGCAGGCGCTGACGGACGGCTTCCGGCGTGATGTTGAGCAGCTTGCCGATATCGACATAATCATCCGGCAGGGCGGCGTCGCTCCAGCCGTGCGCCGAATGGCGGGCCAGGCGGACGGCCAGTTCGACATTGCGCACCCGCCCCTGATTGGTCTGGCTATCGTCGATCAGCGTCTGCAGCAGTTGCGGCAGGTGCCAGACCTTGCACAGTTCGGTCTGGATGTCCTGGAAGCTCAGGCCCAGGGTGTTGCGCTGGGCATCGGCACTACGCATCGTCGGGTTGGCGTTCTGCTGCGCCTGAATGTCGAGGCCGAGGCGCGGGGCAAAACACCAGACAAGAATTTCGGCCAGGTCGTGCAGCAGGGCGGCGATGCGCACCTCTTCCATGTTCAGGTCGTGGCGCCAGATGGCCCAGTCCTGGGCATAGTCGGCGGCCCGTTGGGCCCGGCGGATGATGTGCAGGACGCCGAGCAGGGCATGTGGATCGCAGCCTTTGAGCATGTCCTCGATGGTCGGCAGATTCTCGAAGCGGCGGAAGAAGGGCAGCATGCCGGCCATCATCACGGCGCCGGCGATGGTCGTGATGTCGTGTTGCAGGGAGCGGCTGCGCAGCGGCTGGATATAGGCGAGGACGCGAACGGTCATGATCGGGTCCTGGAGAATGACGCGCGCCAGTTCTCGGGCATCGACGTTTTCCAGGTCGGCGCGCATTTCGTCGAGGTGGCGCTTGGTCACCCGCAGAACCGGCAAGGTGTTGTTGCTGAACAGCAATACCCAGGCGTCGGTATCCGGTAGCGGATGGTCAAGCATCGTGTCGTCCTCGCAATGGTCAGGTATGGCTGTCCGCGGAGTTTAAGGGTCGCCATCCTGGCGGGCAAGGCACGCCATGCGATAATCGCCGCCATTCAACCTTTCTGCCGATTGCCATGCGCTACAAGATCGTCCCGGTAACTCCCTTCGAGCAAAACTGCACCATTTTCTGGTGCGAAAAGACGCGGCTGGCGGCGGTCATCGACCCCGGTGGCGATCTCGACCGCATCCGTCAGGCGCTGGCTGAGGACGAGCTGACGCTTGACCGCATCCTGGTCACTCATGGTCATATCGATCATGCCGGCGGCGTCGCCGCCCTGGCCGAGGCGACCGGCGTTGCCATCGAGGGCCCGCACGAGGACGATCGCTTCTGGATCGACGGCATGGCCCAGCAGGGCAAGATGTTCGGTTTTGCCGACGGCCAGCCATTCGTGCCGACGCGCTGGTTGAAGGACGGTGACAAGGTGTGTTTCGGCGAGGTTGAACTGGCTGTCCTGCATTGTCCCGGTCATACCCCGGGTCATGTCGTCTTCCACCATCCGGCCAGCCAGTTGGCGCAGGTCGGCGATGTGCTCTTCCAGGGGTCCATCGGGCGCACCGATTTCCCGCGTGGCGATCACGACACGCTGCTGCGTTCGATCAAGGAACGGCTCTTTCCGCTGGGTGACGAGGTCGAGTTCATTCCCGGCCATGGCCCGATGTCCAACTTCGGCGAGGAACGCCGCTACAACCCCTTTCTCAGCGGGCGGTTCGGCTAGCCGGCTTTACTCAGTGGCCGGGTGGATTTTGGCTGCCCAGGCTAGCGCGCCGAGTTGCGCAGCGAGGTGGTAGTCAACGTCAATGCCCAGTTTGCCGAGACGGATTGCCGCCGTCTGCAGGTCACGTGCTTCAGCTGCCTCCACGGCTCCCAGGAGGAGTCCGAGCGCACCGCCATGTTCGGTCAAGGCCAGGGTCACCGCTTCGGCCAGCGGCAGTTGATGAACGATTTCACTCATCGGCATGTTGAGCAGAACGTGCAGAAGCGAGAAGGAGCCGACCATGAAGGCCGCCTCGCGCAGCTCTTCCGTGGTGGCGCCGGAGGCTCCTGGGGCGACCAGCGATTCGAGCAGATGGCCACGGGCCGCCGCCTTCTGCAGTAGCGGATTGGGATGCTGGCCGTTGTTCGGATCGGCATAGACCAGCAGTTGCAACCAGCGCTGCAACTGGCGCCGGCCAAGCAGATTGATGGCCTGGGCAAAGCTGGTGATCGGGCGCGACGGGGCGATCGCCGCCGAATTGACGAGGCGCAGCAGACTGTACGAGAGCTTCGATTCCTGACGGAAGACGGCATCAAGTTCGGCCGTGTCGGCATCCTTGGCGATCAGGGCGAGCAGCTCAAGCAGCTTGATCCGCGTCGTGTCCGCCTTGCCCGGCATGTTCGCCCGGGTCAGCAGGAACTCGCCGGTGGACAGTGTGCAGGCGTTGTCGAGAAACCATAGCCGGTCGGTGTGGCTATGCACATCGATGGCGACAATGCTGGTCCGGCTGGACAGCCCGATGAGGGCATACGGCGGCAGGCTGCGGGCCCGGCCGGCCGGTAGCAGCAGGTAGTGCCAGGCGCCGGCGGCGGGCAGCGGGGCGTTGTTGCTGGCTAGCATCCCCACCTTGCCATGCGCTTTGCGGCGCTCGGCCTCAAAAGCCTGCAGCACCTCGGCTTGCTCGACGGGCGCATTGGCCGGGAACACAAAGACAGCGCGCTCGCCAAGGGGGCCTGGCTGGCAGGCGGGGGCGGTAGCGGGAATGACCCAGGGGTGGCGGTGGTCGAAATCTGCCAGCGTCGGCGAAGCGGTCAGCCGATCCAGATTGGCATGGTGCGCCAGTAGTGTTTCGACGAGATAACCCGACCAGGCGTCATCGGTGCCAAGCAACGGGTGAACGAAAAGGAAATCGGACGTGGCCATGTTTTGTATGCTCAATCTAGGCGAGCGATGTTAGCAAAGCTGGCCGCAGCCGTCTCCAAATCTCGTCAGCCTGGCGTATTTTGCCGGTTCTCCCTGGATGGCGGATGCCGACAAAGGCGGGATGACGGCGCAGACCTTTGAGGTAAAATACGCCCCGACCCAGAAAACGAGCCGTCCATGAAAACAAGTTTCCTCGACTTCGAACAGTCCATTGCTGACCTCGAAGGCAAGATCGAAGAGCTGCGCTTCGTCCAGGATGATTCTGCCGTCGATATCTCGGAAGAGATCGGTCGCCTGGAAAAGAAAAGCGCACAGTTGACCAAAGAGATTTATGCCAAGTTGTCACCCTGGCAGATCTCGCAGGTTGCCCGTCATCCGCAGCGCCCTTATACGCTGGATTACGTGCAGCACATGTTCACCGATTTCGAAGAGTTGCACGGTGATCGTGCCTTTGCTGACGACCATGCGATCGTCGGTGGCCTGGCCCGCTTCAACGACCAGCCGGTGGTCGTCATCGGCCACCAGAAGGGGCGCGATACCAAGGAAAAGATCCACCGCAACTTCGGCATGCCACGTCCGGAAGGCTATCGCAAGGCACTGCGCCTGATGCGGTTGGCCGAGAAGTTCGGTCTGCCGGTAATGACCTTCGTCGATACGCCGGGCGCGTATCCCGGCATCGATGCCGAAGAGCGTGGTCAATCCGAGGCGATCGGCCGCAACCTCTATGTGATGGCCGAACTCAAGGTGCCGGTCATCGTCACCATCATCGGCGAAGGTGGCTCCGGCGGTGCGCTGGCCATTGCCATCGGCGATATCGTGCAGATGCTGCAATACTCGACCTATTCGGTCATTTCGCCGGAGGGCTGTGCTTCCATCCTCTGGAAGAGCGCCGAAAAGGCCCCCGAGGCAGCCGAAACCATGGGCATCACGGCGCCGCGCCTGAAAACCCTGGGTCTCATTGATCGTATCGTCAACGAACCGCTCGGCGGCGCGCATCGCGATCATCCCGCCATGGCGCAGAATCTCAAGAAGGCCTTGCAGGATGCGCTCAAGCAGCTTTCCGCGATGACCACTGAGGAACTGCTGGCGACGCGCTACGAGCGGCTGATGAGCTATGGCCGCTTCAAGGAACAGGACGTCGCCTGACCTGACGACGCGGCTCGCCGCTTTCGTCGGCGACCGCCTGGCGGCGCACGAGACTGTCTGCGTTGGCCTTTCTGGTGGCTGTGATTCGGTCGTCCTGCTGCATCTGCTCAGCCGCCTTGGTCTAGGCGAGCGCCTGAGTGCCGTGCACGTCCATCACGGTCTTTCCCCTAATGCCGACGCCTGGGCTGGTTTCTGCCAACGCTATTGCAACGAGCTCGGCGTGCCGCTGCTTGTCCGGCGGGTGAGCGTTCTTGGTGGATCGGGTAGCGGGCTGGAGGCGGCAGCGCGCCAGGCGCGTTACTCAGCGTTCGCCGAGGTGGCTGCCGATTGCCTGTTCCTGGCTCAGCACGGGGGCGATCAGGCCGAAACGCTCCTGCTCAATCTGTTGCGTGGTTGCGGCGTCACCGGTGCGGCAGCGATGCCGATCGAGCGCCTGCATGGCGGCCGGCGCCTGCTGCGGCCATTACTCGGCGAAAGCCGTGCCGACATCGAGGCTTACGCCCATTGCCATGGGCTGCGTTGGGTCGAGGACGAGAGCAATGACAACCCGGCCTTCACCCGCAACTACCTGCGCCACCAGGTGATGCCAGTCATCGGGAAGCGCTTTCCAGCCGCCGAATTCGCCCTGCGACGAGCCGCAGCCAACTTCGGCGAAGCGGCAGAACTGCTCGACGAGCTTGCCGCGGCCGACTGGGCAGTGGTGGCCGACGGCGAGACGGCCCGCCTGGCCGGTCTGCGCACCTTGAACCCGGCACGCCTGAAAAATCTGCTGCGTTACCGCTTGCGTGTGCTCGGCTGGCAGGTTCCGGTTGCCGACCGGTTGGACGAGTTTGTCCGCCAGTTGATCGGCGCAGCGCCAGATCGCCACCCTGAACTGATCCTGGAAGACGGCCGCATGCGCTCGGCACGTGGCCGTCTACACTGGCTTTCGGCGCAATAACAAACGGTTACCAAGCGCCTTTCCGCGGTGATTGGCCTTCAGTTACAATCTCCTGATTATTTTTTTGATGAACAGGCCATGATTACCGGATCCCTTGTCGCCATCGTCACGCCCATGCACGACGATGGCAGTCTCGATATTGCTTCCCTGCGCAATCTGGTCGACTTCCACGTTCGCGAAGGTACCGATGCAGTCGTGGTGGTCGGTACCACCGGCGAATCGCCGACTGTGGATGTTGAAGAACACTGCCGACTGATCAAGGAAACCGTCGACCACGCCGCCGGACGTATTCCCGTGATCGCCGGAACCGGCGCCAATTCGACGGCCGAAGCCATTGAGCTGACTGGCTTTGCCAAGAAGGCCGGCGCCGACATGGCGCTGTCGGTCGTTCCCTACTACAACAAGCCGACCCAGGAAGGCCTCTACCGCCACTTCAAGGCCATCGCCGAGGCCGTGGACTTACCGGTCCTGCTGTACAACGTACCGGGACGTACCGTTGCCGACATGAGCAACGACACCATCCTGCGTCTCGCCGAGGTGCCGGGCATCGTCGGCGTCAAGGACGCGACCGGCAGCCTTGACCGTGCCTGCGACCTGATCGCCCGTGCGCCGAAGGACTTCGCGCTCTACAGCGGCGACGACATGACCTGTGTCGCCTCCATCATGCTCGGTTTCCATGGCAACATTTCGGTTACCGCCAACGTCGCGCCGCGGTTGATGCACGAAATGTGTATCGCCGCCGCAGCGGGCGATGTCGGCAAGGCGCGCGAGATCCACTTCAAGCTGCTCGGCCTGCATCGCGATCTGTTCTGTGAAGCCAATCCGATTCCAGTAAAGTGGGCGGTCAGCAAGCTTGGCCTCATGCCCGGTGGAATTCGCCTGCCGCTGACGCCTCTCTCCGACTCCGGCCAGCTCCGTGTCCTGGCCGCTTTGCGCCAGGCCGGTCTGGTCGCCTGAAAGAATTGAACTCCATGAATCGCCAGCTCTCCGGCCTCAGTCTGACCGTCATCGCCATTGCCCTGACTGGGTGTGGCATCCTCCCCGACTCGCGCAAGGTGGACTATCGCTCCGCCAGCAAGGTGCCGACACTGGAAGTTCCCCCGGACCTGTCGCAGATTGCGCCCGATGACCGCTATCTGGTGCCCGATGCAGCAGGTAAGGGCAGCGCCACCTTCTCCGGCTACAGTGCTGAACGCACCCCGGCTGCCCAGGCGCGTAACAGCACCGTGCTGCCCGAGGTGGACAAGATTCGCGTCGAAAGGTCCGGTGGCCAGCGCTGGTTGGTCGTTGCCCTGCCGGCTGAAGGCCTTTGGGATACGGTCAAGGACTTCTGGCAGGAAACTGGCTTCATCGTCAATGTCGAGCGCCGCGAGGCCGGCGTCATGGAAACAGACTGGGCCGAGAATCGAGCCAACATCCAGGACGATTTCATCCGCCGCTCCTTCGGCAAGTTGCTGGATACGCTGTATTCGACCGGCGAGCGCGACAAGTTCCGCACCCGTTTCGAACCCGGTGCCGAGCCGGGAACAACCGACATCTTCATCAGCCACCGGGCGATGGAAGAGGTTTACACCGGCGCTGCCAACGAAGAAACGCGCTGGCAACCGAAGGCGGCGGATCCCGAGATTGAGGCAGAAATGCTGCGTCGTCTGATGGTGCGTCTGGGGGCCGAAGAGAAGCGTGCCGAAGCCCAACTGGCTACGACCAAGGCAGAGCCGCGGGCCCGTCTGGCAAAGGCGGACGCGGACGGTGCCTTGGAAGTCGATGAGCGTTTCGATCGCGCTTGGCGGCGTGTTGGCCTGGCTCTTGATCGGATCGGGTTTACGGTCGAGGATCGTGATCGCTCGCGTGGCCTGTATTTCGTCCGCTACGTCGATCCGGAAGTCGATAACCGCAAGAAGAATGATGGCATTCTGTCCAAGCTGGCGTTCTGGAAGAGCAACGAGCCGGTCGCTAACAAGGTCCAGTACCGGATCCATGTTGGTGATGGTGGGCAGCGGAGCAAGGTGCAGGTCTTGACTAGTGAAGGGGGCGCCGATCGCTCGGAAACAGCCCGCAAGATACTCTCGCTGCTGCTGGAACAGCTGAAGTAAGTCAGTCTGCGGAGCGCATGCACTAAAGGCTGTTCCGGAAAAAGCCTCGCGGTTATCGCGAGGTTTTTTTTCGTGCCGAGGAAACACGCATTGGCTGCTGTTTGGCAGTTTGTATGGTGCGATGATCGAACAGCGCATCCGGCCATCAAGTTTTGCCTTCAGCGCATCCCATAAACAACAATGCCCACCATCTTTCGATGGCGGGCATTGTCTCAGGGTAACTCTACCGCAGACGGTTACTTACTCTGTCGGCGAAGCCCCCCTGTTGATGGCTCGAAGAAAGATTACTTCTTTTCTTCAGTGGCCGGAACGCCAACCGGAGCAGCGGCAGCGTCAGCAGCCGGGGCAGCAACCGGAGCAGCGGCAGCGTCAGCAGCCGGGGTAGCGACCGGAGCGGCAGCGGTGTCAGCGGCCGGAGCGGCAACCGGAGCCGGAGCCGGAGCGACGACTTGCGGTTCTTCCTTCTTGCCACAGGCGGTCAGAGCAATGGCAACCAGGGCGGCAACGAGAATGGACTTATTCATGGGTAATTTCCTTATCGACGTGAGGCTATATCAGCTGAAGAATTTTTTTTGACCAGAGCCTGCCTGATCAGCGGACGATTATAGCAAATTCTCGCATCGCAACACGTTTCATGTTGCGTTGCCGCATGGCATCTGGATGTTATAAGCCGAGCGTCGTGGAACTCACCGGATCACCGCCTGCCGACCATATCTCGGCAAAGCGCATGGCGTACGGACGCATTTCCTCGATTTCGTCGACCAACAGCTTGCTGCGCGGTTGATCGCGGTCAAAACGAATCAATCCATGCTTGCCGTCGATGAGGATCATGTTGTCGCGCAGGTGGTTGAGGTGCTCGGGAGTTTGTTGCGCCGCAGCGCGGTGGCTGAACAGGCTCAGCAGATTCAGCAGTTGCGGGTGGCGCTGGCGCAGCAGATCAGCGTTGCGCAGGGCGATGTGCAGTCTGCCGCCGTCCTTGAGTGTGCGTTGCAGATGGGGAAAGTTGAGCGGTACGTCCAGCCTGAGGCCGCCGATATCTTCGTCGTAGATGAGGATTTCCCTGTCGGCCATCGCCAGCAACCGTTCGACGGCAGCCTGATAGTCGCTCCAAGTGGTGATCAGTTCGCGAGCCATAGCGGTTAGTTTAACTGATTGATAGAATTCGCGCTTTTTCCGGAGTGGAACGTGCCGACAGGGGTCATAGAGTCGCTGGATCATGAGGCGCGGGGCATTGCCCGTCAGGAAGGCAAGACGATCTTCGTCGATGGCGCGTTGCCCGGCGAGCTTGTCGATTACGCCAGTTTCCGGAAAAAGCCGAATTACGAGCTGGCGCATCTGGTTGCCGTCAAGCGCGCCTCATCGGCCCGCGTTACACCGCGTTGCCCCCATTTCGGCATCTGTGGCGGCTGCGCCATGCAGCATATGGACCCGATGGCCCAGGTGGCGGCCAAACAGCGTGTGCTCGAGGACAGTCTGTGGCATATCGGGCGCGTTCGCCCGGAAACCATCCTGTCGCCGGTCTATGGCGAGCCATGGGCTTACCGGCATCGGGCCCGCCTCGGGGTGCGCCAGATCGAGAAAGAAGGCGGCATACTGATTGGCTTTCATGAATGGCGCAGCAGCTACATAGCCGACATTCGGCGCTGCGATATCCTGCCAGCGCACGTTTCAGCGCTGTTGTTGCCGATGCGCGAATTGTTTGCCGCGCTGTCCGTCGCCGGGCGTCTGCCGCAGGTTGAGGTCGCCGTCGGCGAGGCGTGTACGGCCTTGGTGCTCCGTATTCTCCAGCCGCTCAGCCAGCGCGATGAAAAATTGCTGCGCGAATTCGCCGATTGGCATGCTGTGGTGATCTATTTGCAGCCGAAGGGGCCGGACAGCGCTTACCTGTTTCATCCGCAGTCGGCGCCGCCACTAAGTTATTCTTTGCCCGAGTTCGACGTTCAACTGGAATTCCGGCCGACTGATTTCACCCAGGTCAATCATGCGGTGAATCGCATTCTCGTACGCCGCGCCTTGAATTTGCTCGATCCGCAGCTAGGCGAGCGGATTGCCGACATGTTCTGCGGCCTGGGTAACTTCACCTTGCCGATCGCCCGTTCGGGAGCGTTCGTTGTTGGCGTCGAAGGCAGCCCCGGCCTAGTCCTGCGGGGCGAAGCGAGCGCCGCCGCCAATGGCCTGAGTTCTCGGGTGGAGTTTTCCGTGGCCAATCTGTTCAACTGTACCGAGGCGTCGTTGGCGGCGCTCGGGCGATTTGACAAGATGCTGATCGATCCGCCGCGCGAAGGCGCCATGGAATTGATCAAGGCCCTAGGCAGCGATGCCCCCCGGCGTATTGTTTATGTCTCCTGCAATCCCTCTACCCTGGCTCGCGATGCAGCCATTCTGGTCGCGGCCAAGGGTTACCGTTTCCTTGCCGCTGGTGCCGTCAACATGTTCCCGCATACGGCTCATGTCGAGTCGGTGGCACTATTCGAGCGCCAATGAAAAAGGCGGCCGCAGCCGCCTTGTAGTTCTCTTGCCGGTGACTCAGTCGCGTTCGCCGGTAAAGGCCATGATCAGGTGCAGCAGGCTGACGAACACGTTGTAGATGCCTAGATAGACAGACAGCGTGGCGCTGACGTAATTGGTTTCGCCTCCCTGCACGATGCGGCTTAGATCGTAGAGGATATAGGCCGAGAAGATCATTACTGCAGCTGCCGAAATCGCCAGGGAGAGCGCCGGTATCTGCAGGAAGATGTTGGCGACGATGGCGAGCAGGATGACGATCATGCCGACAAACAGGAACTTGCCCATGTTGCTGAAGTCGCGCTTGCTGACAGTGGCGATGGTAGCCATCGTGAAGAAGACCGCACCGGTGCCGCCGGCAGCCAGGGTGATCATTGAGCCGCCGTTGCTGAAGCCGAGCGCCACTTGCAGGATACGCGACAGCATCAGACCCATGAAGAAGGTGAAGCCGAGCAACAAGGCAACACCCAGACCGCTGTCCTTGTTCTTCTCGATGGCGTACATGAAGCCCCAGGCGATACCCAGGAACAGCATGAAAGCGATGAAGGGGTTGCCGGCAAGGAAGCTGAACTGCATCTGGATGCCGACCAGGGCGCCGATGACCGTTGGCACCATGCTCAGGGCGAGCAGCATGTAGGTATTGCGCAGCACGCGATTCTGCTGGAGGGCGAGCCCGGAGGAGCCTTGCGCGAGGTGATCGAGTGGCATGTTCATCCTGTGTATTCCTTTCAAGCGGTGATGATCCGACCGTGAGACTAGCCGAGGCGGCACAAAGTTTCAATAAATCCCGATAGAAACAGTGGGTTAATGCCCGTCGCCTTTATGATATGATCCGCGGCTTCCCAAGGGTCTGTGGCAGAGTGGTTGAATGCACCGGTCTTGAAAACCGGCGTGGGGAAACCCATCGTGAGTTCGAATCTCACCGGACCCGCCAGCCGCACTAGAGTTGCAGGAAGTCTCCGACTTCCGTCGCCCGGTCCATCGTGTCGGCATAGCCCAAATCAATCAGGGCGCGCGTATAAGGCCTTTCAAAAAGCAGGTAGCTGGTCAGGGCGCCGCCATGGCGGTTCATGGCTCCGACGCCGCCGAGCAGGGCTTTGATCGACCAGGGCAGGGCGCTGGCATGGTCGGCGGCGATGCGGTCGAGCCTTTCTGACGGGGCAATCACCAGGGTTTTGATGGGACGCAGGGGGATACCGGACTGCGCTCGCTGTTCAGGCGGTATCGTCGCCAGTGTCTGGTTGATGCGCTGCATGCGTTCAATGTCCACGGCCAGGCTGTCGAGAAATATGCTCGACATGGCGTGGCCGGCAATCTGGGCCAGCGATGGATGGCTGTCGACGCGCTGGCGTTCCTGATGTTCGTTCTTCCGGCTGGCGCCGATGATCAGGACGCGTTCGGCGCCCAGATGAATGGCTGGCGAGATCGGCGCCAGTTGGCGCATCGAGCCGTCGCCGAAATACTCGCGGTGGATACGCGTGGCCGGAAAGATGAAGGGAATGGCGCTTGACGCGACGAGATGTTCGACGCCAATCCGGGCGCGGATGCCCAGTCGCTGCACGCGGCGCCAGGGCTGGGCATCGGCATGGGCCTGGAAGAAGCTGATGTTCTCTCCTGATTCGTAGCCGGAGGCGGAAATGCTGACGGCGTGCAGGGCGCCTTTGGCTATTGAGCGGTCGATGCCGTTGAAGTCGAGATGACGGGTGAGCAGATCGCGCAGCGGTGAGTTGTCGAGCAGCGAGTTCGGCGGATTGCGGATCAGCCAGCCGAAGGCCAGTTGGGATAGCCAGCGCATGCCGGACAGGCCGACGCCGAGGGTGTCGGCGCGATAGATGTCGTGTACCCGCATGTCGCGCCAGACCCCGGCCAGTATGGATACAGCCTTGCCAAAGTTGTCAGCCAGGCAGGCAACGCTCGCGGCATTGATGGCGCCCGCCGAGGTGCCACAAAGAATGGGGAAAGGGTTGTGATGTCGGTTGCTGGAGAGCTTGGCGACGGCGAGCAGGACGCCGACCTGATAAGCCGCCCGGGCGCCGCCACCAGTCAGTATCAGCGCCGTTAACGGCGCCTTGCGCAGGCCCGGCCCGGATGTCCTGTCATTTGCTTCCGATCCGGCTTGCGCTTGCCCTGTCAAGTCATCCCCCATTGGTCCGCTGCTTCAATGCGGCTGCTTTTGTTTGAAGCAGTATAGGGAGAACGGCGAATCCGCTCAATCCAGTCGGGCGCGCAAGGCGTCAGCCCAGCAATTCGGTGTTTCGTAGAGGCGGATGCGTTCCAGTTGTAGTTGGTTGCCGTAGGTGTCGCGATAGACCACATCAAGCTGCTCGAAAGCAATGCGGGCGAGATTCTCTGCTGTCGGTACGCGATCGAGGAGAACGGTCTTGTGGTCAGGCAGGCTGCCCAGGAAATCGACAATGGCCCGGTCGCCGGCAAAGGCCAGGAAAGCGTGATCCCACTGATCTACGAGATGTTCCTTGGCCAGGCTCTTGACCTGCGAAAAATCCATCACCATGCCGTTGGCAGCATCGCCAGCCTTGTTGATAACGCTGCCGGAAAGTGTGATTTCGATCGCGTAGCGGTGTCCGTGCAAGTGGCGGCACTGGCTTTTGTGATCGGGGATGCGGTGCCCGGCATCGAACTCCAGGCGGCGGGTGATGTACATGATGGCAAGGCTCGACAAGGCGGTTGCGGATTATACAATGCGCCATGCTTACCACTGATGACCACCGCCGCGACAGTGCCGGTTTGCGCTACGTCTATCCCGTTGTTTCCCGGCGGGCGGGCGGAGTGTCGATCGGCATCAATCTCAATGTCAACAACGCCTGCAACTGGGCCTGTGTTTACTGCCAGGTCGACAACTTGGTGCGCGGCGGTCCGCCACCCCTTGACCTCGATCTGCTGGAGAGTGAACTTGCCACCTTTCTGGCGGATGCGCTGCACGGCGATTTCATGCAGCGCCAGGTGCCAGAATCGGCCAGGCGGCTCATGGATATTGCCTTTTCCGGCAACGGTGAGCCAACCAGTGCGCCGGAGTTTGCTGCGGCGGTGAATCGGGTGGGCGATGTGCTCGGCCGCTTTGGGTTGCTTGGGAAACTCGTGCTGCGTCTGATCACCAATGGCAGCCTGATGCATCGTCCGGAAGTGGCAGCCGGGGTGCAGCGGATCGGCGAACTAGGGGGCGAGGTTTGGTTCAAGATCGATCGGGCGGAAGCAGCTGCCATCGCCGAAATCAACGGGGTGCCGCTGACGCCGGAGAAAGTGGCCGGCAACCTGGCTCGCTGTGCGGCGCTGGCGCCGACCTGGGTGCAGACCTGCTGGTTTGCCCTCGATGGACAGGCGCCCGATGCCGCTGCCCGGGCCGCCTACTGTGACTTGCTGACGCCGGTGGCCGGAAGCCTGGCCGGCGTTCACCTCTACGGCCTGGCCCGACCTTCGCAGCAGCCGGCGGCGCCGCGTCTGGCCCGCCTGCCGGATGAAGAGCTGGCAGCCTTTGCTGAAGAAATCCAGAAAAAAACGGGCATCCGGGTACTCATTTCCCCGTGATGCCCGTTTCGGCAGAGTCAGGCCCTCGCGGGCCGGGACTCAGGCGACCTTCTTGGAGCGGCTGCGGGCCGATTTCTTCAGCGACTTGAACAGCTCCGGTTCCTGAGCCTTCAGGTAATCCAGAACTTCCCAGTCTTCACGCTTGATCGACTTGATGTCGATCTGTTCGACGTGCACCAGGCGCAGCAGTTCGCGCACCGGCTTCGGCATGTTGCGACCACTTTCGTAACGGGAGCCGCCGCTCTGGGTCACACCCAGGGTGGACCAGAATTGTTGCTGGTTGAGGCCGAGCTTGCGACGGATTTCGCGAGCGTCGATCTTTTCAATGGTTTTGACAGTAGACATTATCCAATCTCCATACGCTAGCGTTATTGAAGTACCCAAGCATCCTAGCGATGTATTACTTAGGTCATATAACCAATTGTATAGGCGGTTATGACGTTCCGCAAGTGCAAATGCCATATTTTTTCGTGCTGACTGAATATTTTCTGGCGACTCCCGCCAATGGGTGCGGCGGGGGTGAAGGGGGAGCCTTTGCGAACCGGATGCGATGCACTAAGATCGCCAGAGTCGATTGCCACAACGCGCGGAGAGAGTGCATATGCAGGTTCGGGAAATCATTCGCCTCAAGGGCGGAACGCTGTACACCGCGACACCGCAACAGTCGCTCGTGCTTGCCGTCGATACCATGGCCGAGCGTGATGTCGGTTCGCTGGTGGTCATGGAGAGCGGCAAGATGGTCGGCATGGTGACTTTTCGCGAGGTCATGCAGGCGCTGCAAAAGCATGCTTCGCGGCTCGATGGCCTGACTGTCGGCGAGGTGATGGTGTGTGATCCGGTTACCGCCTTCCCCGACATGGAGGCCAACGAATTGCGGCGCCTGATGATCGACAAGCATTCCCGCTACCTGCCGGTGCTTGAGGACGGAATCCTGCTTGGCGTCATCTCCTTCCTCGATGTTGCCAAGGCGGTTCTTGAAGAGCAGAGCTTCGAAAACAAGATGTTGAAGAGCTATATCAAGAACTGGCCGGACGAAACCAAGGCCTGATGCGAATGGGCGGCGGGCAGAGTATTCGGGTCCGTCGTCTGGCGTCGGGGGGGCGATCGGCCGGCGTGATAAACTAGCGGCTCTTGATCAGCGCGCAGCCTTCCATGTCCGGCAATACTTTCGGCACCCTGTTTTCTGTTACCTCCTTTGGCGAATCGCACGGCCCGGCGATCGGTTGCATTGTCGACGGCTGTCCGCCCGGCCTGGCCCTGTCAGCCGAAGATATTCAGGGCGAGCTGGATCGGCGCAAGCCGGGAACGTCGCGGCACGTGACCCAGCGGCGCGAGCCTGATACGGTGGAAATTCTTTCCGGCGTCTTCGAAGGCAAGACCACCGGCACACCGATTGCCCTGCTGATCCGCAATCAGGATCAGCGCAGCAAGGACTACGGCAATATCGCCACGACTTTCCGTCCCGGTCATGCCGACTATACCTACACGCAGAAATACGGCTTCCGCGACTATCGCGGCGGTGGTCGCTCGTCAGCGCGTGAGACGGCAGTGCGTGTGGCGGCCGGGGCAATCGCCCGCAAATGGCTGCGCGAGCGGCATGGCATAGAGATCCGCGGCTGGATGAGCGCCCTCGGGCCGATCGAAATTCCATTTGTGACCGCTGACGAGATTGATGGCAATGCCTTCTTTGCCCCCAATGCGGCCATCGTTCCGCAACTTGAGGCCTATATGGATCAGTTGCGCAAGTCGCTCGACTCCGTCGGCGCGCGCATAACCGTCAGTGCCACCGGCGTGCCGCCGGGCTGGGGCGAGCCGGTCTACGACCGCCTCGACGCCGAAATCGCTTACGCCATGATGGGCATCAATGCGGTCAAGGGAGTCGAAATCGGTGCCGGCTTCGCTTGCGTCGCCCAGAAGGGCAGCGAGCACGGCGACGAAATGACGCCCCAGGGTTTTCTCAGCAATCACGCCGGTGGCGTGCTGGGCGGTATTTCGACAGGCCAGGAGATCGTGGTCAATATGGCGATCAAGCCGACCTCGTCGATTGCCCAGCCTCGCCGTTCGATCGATACGGCGGGCCAGGCAGTTGAAGTGGCAACCGAAGGGCGGCACGACCCCTGCGTCGGCATCCGCGCGACGCCGATTGCCGAGGC
Organism: Betaproteobacteria bacterium HGW-Betaproteobacteria-7; assembly: GCA_002840765.1. Taxonomy (GTDB): domain Bacteria; phylum Pseudomonadota; class Gammaproteobacteria; order Burkholderiales; family Rhodocyclaceae; genus Azonexus. Next base: position 22,251 of record PHCE01000021.1, on the reverse strand, counting down.
CATGCTGGCGCTGGTCCTGATCGATCATGCGTTGCGCCATCGCGCCCAGTGCGCCGACGTGGTGTGTGCGACGCCGCGAATTGCCGGGACGATTTCCCGGGATTCTTAATTTTCCGCCGCGAGGTGGAACGAAAACAGAGGGAGAGAAGCATGCAAGTTGATCACCACGATCTTTACCAGGATTTCCCGGAGATGCAGGATGCCATTGATGCCCTGAAGGCTGGCAATGCGCATTTCGCCCGCCTCAATGCGAGCTATGACCGGCTGACCGGCAAGGTCGAGGATCTCGAGGCGCATGACATGCCGGTTGCTGACTTCACGCTGGAAGACATGAAGAAGCAGCGCGTCAAGCTCAAGGACGAGCTCTATCACCTGCTGCTGGCCTTCCGTGCCGGCCAGCAAGCCGCCCGGTAACGGCGGCTCGACCCGATAGTGCATCCGGTAGAATCGCCGGATGCACGCTTTGCCATACTGGCGCCTCTCGGGTTACTACTTTTTCTATTTCGCCTTCATCGGCGCGTTTTCTCCCTATTTCGGGCTTTATCTTCAATCGCTGAACTTTTCCGCCTGGGACATCGGCTTGCTGATGTCGCAGATGCAGTTGATGCGGATGTTTGGTCCGAATCTGTGGGGGTGGTTGTCCGATCGTTTCGGCTACCGCATGCGGATCGTCCGTCTGGCTGGACTGATCGCACTCGCCGGCTTTTCCGCATTTTTCTGGCTGGAGCGCCTGCCTGGCATGCTGGTGGCGATGGCGCTGCTGGCCTTTTTCTGGAGTGCGGCGCTGCCGTTGGTTGAGACCCTGACTTTCGATCACCTGCGCGAAGAGCGCGGTCGCTACAGCCGGATTCGTTTGTGGGGGTCGATCGGCTTCATTGTTGCTGTGATGGGCACAGGTGCAGTTCTTGACCTGGTGCCGCCGGTGGGCGTGCTCTGGGTGTGCTGGGGCATCCTGCTCGGCATTCTGGTGCTTGGCCTGCTCCTGCCAGAGGCGCCAGCAGTCGCCCAGCACCGTGAGTCGCCGCCGATCGGCGAGATCCTCCGTCAGCCGCGCGTCATCGCCCTGATGGCAGCCTGTTTCGCGATGTCGGCGGCGCACGGGGCTTTCTACGTGTTTTATTCGATCCATCTTGCCGGCCATGATTACAGCAGGACCGAGATCGGCATGCTGTGGTCGCTCGGCGTGCTGGCCGAGATTGTCGTCTTTCTGTGGATGGCCAAACTGTCCCGAAGCTTTTCGCTGCGCGCCATCCTGCTCGTCTGTTTTGCCGCAGCGGTCGGCCGCTTCCTGCTGATGGGCTGGGGTGTCGAGTCGGTTGCCGTGATGGTCTTCGTGCAACTGCTGCACGGTCTGACCTTCGGCGCCTATCACGCATCGGCCATTGCCGCCGTCAATGCCTGGTTTCCCGGGCGCACCCAGGGGCGCGGCCAGGCGCTCTATTCCAGCCTTTCCTTTGGTGCCGGCGGACTGCTCGGGGCACTTATCAGCGGCTGGAGCTGGGATGCCTGGGGGGCGGGCTGGACATTTTCCGTTGGCGCGCTCTTCGGTCTGCTCGGATTGTTGCTGGTTTGGGGGTGGGTGCGGGACCCCGCGGACGATCAGCCCAAGCGGAAAAAAGACGCCTTTCCTGTGCGATAATTTGCGGTTCCACAGCCCCTTTTAAAGCATTCCATGGCGCAGACACTTTACGACAAGCTTTGGGCCAACCACGTCGTCCATCAGGAAGAAGACGGCACGGCGCTCCTTTATATTGATCGCCACCTCGTTCATGAGGTCACCAGCCCACAGGCCTTCGAAGGCCTCAAGCTGGCCGGCCGCAAACTGTGGCGCATCTCGTCCGTGGTCGCTACGGCCGACCACAACACGCCCACCGACCACTGGGAAGAGGGCATCAAGGATCCGGTTTCGCGCCTGCAGGTCGAGACGCTCGATGCCAACATCCGCGAAACCGGTGCGCTGGCCTATTTCCCGTTCAAGGACCCGAAGCAGGGTATCGTCCATGTCGTTGGTCCGGAGAACGGCGCCACGCTGCCGGGTATGACCGTTGTCTGTGGCGATTCGCATACCTCGACGCATGGCGCCTTCGCCTGTCTGGCGCATGGCATCGGCACCTCCGAAGTCGAACACGTGATGGCGACGCAGTGTCTGGTGCAAAAGAAGTCGAAGACCATGCTGATCGCCGTCGAAGGTAGGCTCGGCAAGGGCGTCACTGCCAAGGACGTGGCCCTGGCCATCATTGGCACCATCGGCACGGCCGGTGGTAACGGCTACGCCATCGAATTTGGCGGCAGCGCCATCCGCGGTCTGTCGATGGAAGGGCGCATGACCCTGTGCAACATGGCCATCGAAGGCGGCGCCCGGATGGGCTTTGTCGCCGTCGACGACATAACGATCAATTATCTGAAGGGCCGCCCCTTCTCGCCCAAAGGCGAAATCTGGGACCGCGCCGTCAGCTACTGGCGCACCCTGCACTCCGACGCGGGCGCCCGGTTCGACCGCGTTGTCACGCTCAAGGCCGAAGACATCCGGCCGCAGGTGACCTGGGGCACGTCGCCGGAAATGGTGGTCTCCGTCGATGCCGTCGTCCCTGATCCGGCCAAGGAAGCTGATCCGGTCAAGCGCGAAGGCATGGAGCGGGCGTTGCAGTACATGGGGCTGAATCCGAATACGCCAATCCAGAAGATCGCCATCGACAAGGTGTTCATCGGCTCCTGCACCAATTCCCGCATCGAAGACCTGCGCGAGGCGGCGTCTGTGCTCAAGGGGCGTCACGTTGCCGCTAGCGTCAAGTTGGCGCTGGCCGTACCGGGTTCCGGCCTGGTCAAGCGCCAGGCCGAGGCCGAGGGCTTGGACAAGGTTTTCGTCGCCGCCGGCTTTGAATGGCGCGAGCCGGGCTGCTCGATGTGTCTGGCGATGAACGCCGACCGCCTGGAGCCGGGTGAGCGTTGTGCCTCGACCTCGAACCGCAATTTCGAAGGGCGTCAGGGACCGGGCGGACGTACCCACCTGGTCAGTCCGGCGATGGCGGCAGCGGCGGCGATTGCCGGCCGTTTTGCCGACGTCCGTGACGTCCTTTAAGGGGGTGCTGATGCGTTCAATTTCAGTTCTGCTGCTGGCAATGCTCATTGTCGGGTGTAATACCGCGCAAGGCGTGAAGAAGGATGTTGCAATCGGCGCCGAGAAAACCGGCGAGGCGCTCCAGAAAGGCGGCGAGGCGGTTGGCAGCGCATTGAACAAGACTGGTGAAGTGGTCGGCGACACCCTGAAGAAAGGTGGCGAGGCCGTGCAGAAGGTGGTGGAGTAATGGATAAATTTGTACGTCTCGAAGGCTTGGTGGCGCCGCTTGACCGCAGCAATGTCGATACCGACGCGATCATCCCCAAGCAGTTCCTCAAGTCGATCAAGCGTTCCGGCTTTGGCCCGAACGCCTTTGATGAATGGCGCTACATGGATGTCGGCCAGCCCGGGCAGGACAATTCCGGCCGTCCGAAGAATCCGAATTTCGTGCTCAACCAGCCGCGCTACCAGGGCGCCGAGGTGTTGATCACCCGCGCCAACTTCGGCTGTGGTAGTTCGCGCGAACACGCACCATGGGCGCTGCTCGATTTCGGTTTCAAGGCGATCATCGCCGAGAGCTTCGCCGACATCTTCTTCAACAACTGCTACAAGAACGGCATCCTGCCGATCGTGCTGCCGGCTGCTGAAGTTGAGGCGCTGTTCCAGCAGGTCGAGGCAACCCCCGGCTACAAATTGGTCGTTGATCTGCCGGCTCAAGCGGTGATTCGTCCGGACGGCCATGCCATCTCGTTCCCGATCGACGCATTCCGCAAGGAATGTCTGATCAATGGCTGGGACGACATCGGCCTGACCCTGCGCCATGCCGAAAAAATCAGGGAATTCGAGGAAAAACGCCGGATCAGCCAGCCCTGGCTGTTCGCCTGACAAGGAATCAGTATGAAAATCTGTGTTTTGCCGGGTGACGGCATTGGTCCCGAAATCACGGCCGAGGCCGTGCGTGTTCTGAACTCCCTCGACCTCCAGTTCGAAATGGAAGAGGCTTTGCTCGGAGGCAGTGCGGTCGATGCGACCGGTAACCCCTATCCGGAAGCCACCCAGAAGTTGGCGCGTGAAGCCGATGCAGTATTGCTCGGCGCCGTTGGTGGCCCGCAGTGGGACAGCCTGCCGCGCGAGAAGCGCCCGGAGCGCGGCCTGCTCGGCATCCGCAAAGACCTGAATCTGTTCGCCAACCTGCGTCCGGCGATCCTTTACCCGGAACTGGCCAACGCGTCGACACTGAAGGCTGAAGTCGTCGCCGGCCTGGATATCCTGATCGTCCGCGAACTGACCGGCGACATCTACTTTGGCCAGCCGCGCGGTATCCGCGAGGAGAACGGCGAGCGCGTCGGCTTCAACACCATGGTCTACAGCGAGTCGGAAATCCGCCGTATCGGCCATGTTGCGTTCCAGGCAGCGCAGAAGCGCAACAAGAAGCTGTGCTCGGTCGACAAGATGAACGTGCTCGAATGCACCCAGCTGTGGCGCGACGTGATGATCGAGATCGCCCACGACTACCCGGATGTCGAACTCAGCCACATGCTGGTCGATAACGCCGCCATGCAACTGGTCAAAGCGCCGAAGCAGTTCGACGTGATGGTCACCGGTAACATGTTCGGCGACATCCTGTCCGACGAAGCGTCGATGCTGACCGGTTCGATCGGCATGCTGCCGTCGGCTTCGCTCGACGACAAAAACAAGGGCTTGTATGAGCCGTCGCACGGTTCGGCACCGGACATCGCCGGCCAGGGCGTCGCCAATCCGCTGGCGACGATTCTGTCGGCGGCGATGATGTTGCGGTACACCTTCGGCCTCGAAGAGCAGGCACTGCGTGTCGAGAAAGCGGTCAAAAAGGTGCTGGCTCAGGGCTATCGCACTGGCGACATCTATGAGCGCGGCACCAACAAGGTCGGGACGAAGGAAATGGGCGACGCCGTGCTGGCGGCGCTGGCGTAAACCGAACGACACATTCGTACGTTAAATACAGGTTCTATTCGGAGAGTTAGTCATGAAGAAGGTTGGTCTGGTCGGTTGGCGTGGCATGGTTGGTTCCGTGCTGATGCAACGCATGGTTGAAGAGGGCGATTTCGCCTATATCGATCCGGTGTATTTCTCCACTTCCGCTGCTGGCGGCAAGGCGCCCGTATTCGGTGGCAAGGAGGCTTCCCTGCCGTTGCAGGATGCGACCAATATTGATGCCCTGAAGGCCTGCGAGATCATCATCACCTGCCAGGGCGGTGACTACACCAAGGAAGTCTTCGCCAAGCTGCGCGCCACTGGCTGGAACGGTCACTGGATCGACGCCGCCTCGGCGCTGCGCATGGCCGACGATGCCGTGATCATCCTCGACCCGGTCAACATGAACGTGATCAAGGATTCGCTTTCCAAGGGTGGCAAGAACTGGATCGGCGGCAACTGCACGGTATCGCTGATGCTGATGGGCTTGGGCGGTCTGTTCCAGAATGACCTGATCGAATGGGCGACCTCGATGACGTACCAGGCCGCTTCCGGCGCTGGCGCACAGAACATGCGTGAGCTGATTTCGCAGATGGGCGCCATCCATTCCTCCGTCGCCGACCTGCTGGCCGATCCGGCCTCGGCGATCCTCGACATCGACCGCAAGGTTGCCGAGACCATTCGTTCCGACGCTTTCCCGAAGAAGAACTTCCGCAACACGCCCCTCGCCGGCTCCCTGATTCCGTGGATCGACGTGCCGGTCGAGAACGGTCAGTCGAAGGAAGAATGGAAGGGCGGCGCCGAGTGCAACAAGATTCTTGGTCGTCCGGCGTTCCGCTCCGCCGGTTCGATCCCGATCGACGGCCTGTGCGTGCGTATCGGCGCTATGCGCTGTCATAGCCAGGCGCTGACCATCAAGCTGAAGAAAGACGTGCCGCTCGACGAAATCAGCGACATGCTGGCCAGGGCCAATCCGTGGGCCAAGGTCGTGCCGAACGATCGCGAGATCTCCGAGCGTGAGCTGACCCCGGCCGCCGTTACCGGCACGCTGACGGTGCCGGTCGGCCGTCTGCACAAGATGGCGATGGGGCCGGAATACCTGGCTGCCTTCACTTGTGGCGACCAGTTGCTGTGGGGGGCCGCTGAGCCGTTGCGCCGGATGCTGCGCATCCTGCTCGATGCCTGAGCGATCTGTCAGAATCGCTAAAAAACCGGGGTTTCGACCCCGGTTTTTTATTTGTTGGGAATATGCAAAAAGTCAGGTATGAGAAGCAGGTTTAGCTTGCATTGCTAAGTCCATGATGTTAATTTGAAAGTCCCAAAATCGACGCTCAGGGTTTCGCTGTGAACGAAACGAATTGCTCCAAATTCAAGAAGCGCGCGGCTGCTCTGGCGGTTGCGTCTTGTCTGTCTCTGGCCCCGTGGCTTGCCAATGCGGCGGGTCTGGGTAAGATAACCGTCCTCTCCGGACTCGGGCAGCCCTTGCGAGCGGAGCTTGAGGTTTCCGCCAACCGCGATGAATTGGCGGGAATGACAGCGCGCTTGGCACCCCAGGAAGTCTTCCGCCAGGCCGGGGTGGATTACGCCACTGTCCTTCTCGATCTTCGTTTTGCCGTCGAGAAACGGGCCGGCGGTCAGACGGTGGTCAAAATCACCTCGGGCAAGCCGGTCAATGAGCCATTCCTTGACTTCCTCGTCGAGTTGAACTGGCCTGCCGGACGCTTGGTCCGCGAATACACCTTCCTGCTCGATCCGCCTGAAGTTGCCATCAAGCAGGCGCCCCGTGCCGTCGTCGATGCCCGCATCGTCGAAACCGTGCCGGGTGGCGGTGCCCAGCCGGCGCCTGTGATGCGCAGTGCGCCAGCGCCGCGGAGCGAACCGGCGGCGCGTCCAGCTGCCAGCGATACGCGTGTTGTCCGCACTGGCGACAATCTGCGCAAAATTGCCGCCGAGACTCAGCACGATGGCGTCTCGCTCGAACAGATGCTGGTCGGTATTTTCCGCAAGAACCCGGATGCTTTCGTTGGCAACAACATGAATCGCCTGAAGGCTGGGGCGATCCTCGGACTTCCCGACAAGGAAGCCGTCGCCAGCATTCCCGAAGGCGAGGCGAAGCGTGTTTTCCTCGCCCAGGCTTCGGATTGGAATTCCTACCGGCAGAAACTGGCGGCCGCCACCGCGGCCGCGCCGGTGCAGGACGGGGCTGGCAGTCAGACGAGTTCCGGTCAGATTACGGCTCGTGTCGAGGAAAAGCTGGCGCCGGCAGAACAGGCCAAGGATCAGGTCAAAGTCGCCCGTACCGACGTGGCCGCTCCCGGTGCCGCGGGCGGCCGTGGCAGTGCTGAAGTCGAGGCTGACCGTATTGCTCGCGACAAGGCGCTGAAGGAAGCGCAGGATCGCCTGGCGATGCTTGAAAAGAACGTCGCCGAACTGCAGAAGCTGGTTGAATTGAAGAACCTGCAACTCGCCGAGTTGCAGCAGCAAGCGGCGAGCAAGACGGCTACCAAACCGGCCGAGCCGGCCAAGATGGAAGAGCCGGCAAAGCCGGTCGAACCGCCGCCGCCCGTAGTGGCAGCTGTTGCTCCCGAGGCGCCGAAAGTCGAAGAGGCGCCCGTCGCCAAGCCGGCCGAGGCAGCGCCGGCGGTTGAGCAACCGAAGGCAGCTGAGCCGCCACCCCCGGCACCTCCGCCTGAAGTGGAGGCGGAGCCCGAGCCGGGGATGCTCGACGCCATCTTTGGTGATCCGCTGCCGCTGGCCGGTGGCCTGGGTATTCTTGCGTTGCTTGCCGGTTATTTCATTTATCGTCGCCGTCGCAATGATGCCGGTTCTCTGGAAACCACGACCGCACCCGGCCCCTCCAGTCTCGGTCCGAATTCTGTCTTCCGCATGACCGGTGGTCAGAGTGTCGATACCGCCAATACGCCGCCGCAGACTGGTGATTTCAGCCAGACCGGACCGGGAACCATCGATACCGACGAAGTCGATCCGGTGGCGGAGGCTGATGTTTACATGGCCTACGGGCGCGACACGCAGGCCGAGGAAATCTTGCTCGAAGCTTTGCAGAAGGATCCGCAACGTACTGCGATCCATGCCAAGTTGCTCGAGATCTATGCTAACCGGCGTAGTCTGAAGCAATTTGAAACGCTGGCCAGCGAGCTCTACTCGCAGACCGGCGGTGTCGGTTCCGATTGGGAAAAGGTCGCCGCCCTGGGCGTTGGACTGGACCCGCAGAATCCCCTTTACTCTGGCGTTGCCGTGAAGGCGCCGGCTTTTGATTCTGATGCGACCATGGTTGTTTCGCCGGGTGATGTCGGCAAGGCGACATTGGCCATGGCAGCCGGTGCGCTGGCCCATGTAGCTGCAGCTGAGCCAGCCGAAGAGGAGAAAGAGGCAGAGGATTCTGCCCTGGCTGATGAGTTCGAACACGACACCCTGGTCCTTGGTGAGCCGGAAGCGCCCTCTGTACCCGACGAGGTTGCTCAGGCCGATGTGGCTGTGGGCGACGCCGAGCTGGGCAGTCTGGACTTCGATCTTGGGGTTGCTGCCCCGGAGCCTGCTGGATCGGATTTGTCGCCGGTGACTGACAGCGCCTTCCCGACGACCGACGAGGATACCCTGGCGACGGCCAGCGATGCTCTTGATTTCGATATTTCCGGGGATGTGCCGCTCAGCGCAGCAGCGACTACTGTGGGCGATCTGCGGCTGCACGAGGAGAGCGCGCTGGACGTCGAACTGGGTGACGATTTCACTGTTCCGGATACAGCAGCACTGCCTGATGGCGATGACGGCGGGCATGATTTTTCGCCCGAGGGAACCTTGCTCATGCCAGTGCCGGGCGATGATGACATCGATCTGCACATGGAGGCCGCGGCCAGCACTTTTGTCGGTGAAGAGCGCCAGGCGAAGCCGCCTGAGCAGCAGGAGCCGACCCCCAGCGAGCCGATGGTCGATTTCGATCTGGATATAGACCAGGAGGCGACGACAACGGTGGTCAACCCTCTCGCTTCAGATGAAAGCATTGGTACTGATACGTTGGTCAATGCTCCTCCAGCCGAGTTCGTCCAGGAAGTTGCCGCTGAGCCTTTGTCTTTCGATAAGCAACAGCCTGCTGCTGATCAGGAATTGGTACAGACGCAGTTCAACCCGGCGACAGAGACAGATCTCGAATTCGACGTGAATCTGACCGATTCGGTTTTCCTTGGCCAGCCGATGATTCCGTCGGATTTCGATATCGGTTCGATCAACCTCGATCTCGGTGCGGAGCCGGCGACCGAAAAAGCAGTAGAAGAAGCAATAGAAGCCGCCCCAGAAGAAGCTCTACCGGAGTTCGATCAGCCTGTTGAACACGATGCGCAATGGGAAGAGGTCAACACCAAGCTCGACCTGGCCAAGGCCTACGAGGAAATGGGCGATCTCGAAGGGGCGCGCGAGCTGTTACAGGAAGTGCTTGGCGAAGGCTCGACCGATCTCGTCGAGCAGGCGCAGGCGATACTTGCCCGCATAGGCGAGTAGAATCGCGGCTTGCGAATGGCACATGGCCCCGCGAGGGGCCATGTGCATTTTGGGAGTCCGATTTGCATCCTTCCTGTGCCCTGATCATCTGGCTGGCCTCCGTGCTGGCGCTGCAGGCCCTCGGCTATGGCGGGGTGCTGCTGCTAGCCGCTGGCGTGCTGCTGTTGGGAGGCGGCGTTCTTCGCCCGTGGTGGGGCTACGTCCGGCGCGCCCGCTGGCTGCTGCTGACGCTCTGGCTGATCCTGGCCTACAACGTACCGGGGGAAGCGTTTGAGGATTACTCCTGGGCGCCGACCTACGAAGGCATCGCTGACGCCAACCTGCATGCGCTACGGCTAATCGTCATGCTCGGCTGCCTGGCCTGGCTGTTTCATCGCCTCGGGCGGGATGGGCTGGTCAGTGCACTGTGGGGACTGCTGCGACCCTGTCGTGCCATCGGTCTCGATACTGAGCGCCTGGTCGTCCGCCTCTCGCTGGTCCTCGATAATCTGCAGACGCCTCAGGAAAAGGGTGCCTGGCGGAACATGCTCGGGCGCCAGGTGGAGCATGGCAACGGTCCCACTATCCTGCATCTCGCGCTGCCGCGCTGGGCCGTGCGCGATTCGCTGTTGGCCGGTCTGGTCGCCGTTGGCTTGCTCGGCGTGTTTGTCGCATGAGAGTGGCCCTTGGTGTGGAATATTGCGGCACCGCCTTTCACGGCTGGCAGAGCCAGGCGGGCGGCGGTACCGTGCAGGATGCGCTGGAAGCGGCGCTGGCGGCCATCGCCGGCCAGCGCGTCGGCACCTTGTGCGCCGGGCGGACTGATGCCGGCGTGCATGCGACGCAGCAGGTGGTGCATTTCGATGTGCCGGTCGACCGGCCGCTGAGCGCCTGGGTACGCGGGGTCAATTCGCACCTGCCGGATGGCGTTGCGGTGCGTTGGGCGCAGCCGGTCGGCGATGACTTCCACGCCCGCTTCAGTGCGCATGGCCGACGCTATCGCTATCTGCTGCTCAACCGGCCGCAGCGCCCCGGTTTGTGGCAGGGGCGGGTGGGCTGGTTCCATCTGCCGCTTGATCTGGCGGCGATGCAGGCGGCCTGCGCCCGACTGCCCGGTGAGCATGACTTTTCCGCCTTCCGCGCCGCCGAATGCCAGGCCAAGTCGCCGATCAAGCTGATGAGTCATGCATCGGTGCGCCAGTGCGGCGCCATGTTTGTCTTCGATTTCGCCGCCTCGGCTTTCCTCCATCACATGGTGCGCAATCTGGTGGGTACGCTGGTTTACATCGGCAAGGGTGCCCAGGCGCCCGGCTGGGTTGATGAGTTGCTGCAGATGAAAGATCGCAAACTGGCGGCGCCGACTTTTTCGCCCGACGGCCTGTACTTCCGTGGCCCGCTCTATGAGCCGCACTGGGGCCTGCCCGATCCGGCCGACGATGTTCTCGATGGATTGCTGACATGAAAACCCGTATCAAGATTTGCGGCCTGACGCGTGCGGAAGATGTCGATGCTGCCGTCGCCGCTGGGGCCGACGCCATCGGCTTTGTCTTTTATCCGCCCAGCCCGCGCTACGTTACGCCCCAGCGGGCGGCGGAAATGGCCAAGCGGATTCCACCCTTCGTCGATATCGTCGGCCTGTTCGTCAATGAGGCGCCGGAGGTCGTGCGGAAAACCTGTGCCGCCGTGCCGCTCAACCTGCTGCAGTTTCACGGCGACGAGGATGCGGTGTATTGCCGTCAGTTTGCTAGACCCTGGCTGCGCGCGGCGCGGGTGAGGCCGGGACTTGATCTGGTAGAATTCGCGCGCTCGTTTCCCGATGCCCGGGGCTTGTTGCTGGACGCCTTCGTGGACGGCTACGGCGGTGGCGGTCATGTCTTCGACTGGACGCTGATTCCGCCGGATCTGCCAGGCCACCTGATACTCTCCGGCGGCCTGACGCCAGCCAACGTCGGCGACGCCATCGAACGCGTGCGGCCGGTGGCGGTCGACGTCTCTTCCGGTGTCGAGGCGAGCAAGGGCATCAAGGATCACCAAAAAATCGCTGCCTTTGTGGCGGCAGTACGGAAAGCCGATGAGTCAATATAACTTCCCCGACGCCAAGGGCCATTTCGGTCCCTACGGCGGCGTATTTGTCGCCGAAACGCTGTTCGGCGCGCTCGACGAGCTGAAGGCGGCTTATGCGGCGGCCCAGGCCGATCCGGCCTTTCGCGCCGAGTACGAATACGAACTGAAGCATTTCGTCGGCCGGCCGTCGCCGATCTACCATGCCAAGCGCTGGTCGGAAATGCTCGGCGGCGCGCAGATCTACCTGAAGCGCGAAGACCTCAACCACACCGGCGCCCACAAGGTTAACAACTGCATCGGCCAGGCCATGCTCGCCCGCCGCATGGGCAAACCGCGGGTCATCGCCGAGACCGGCGCCGGCCAGCACGGCGTTGCCACGGCTACGGTGGCTGCCCGTTACGGCATGGAATGCGTGGTCTACATGGGCAGCGAAGACGTCAAGCGCCAGGCCGCCAACGTCTATCGCATGAAGCTGCTCGGCGCCACCGTCGTGCCTGTCGAGTCCGGCTCGAAGACGCTGAAGGACGCGTTGAACGAGGCGATGCGCGACTGGGTGACCAATATCCACAACACCTTCTACATCATCGGCACGGTTGCCGGCCCGCACCCGTATCCGATGCTGGTCCGCGACTTTCAGAAGATCATCGGCGAGGAATGCCTGACGCAGATGCCGGAAATGACCGGCCGCCAGCCCGACGCGGTGATCGCCTGTGTCGGCGGCGGTTCCAACGCGATGGGTATCTTCTATCCCTACATCAACGTCGATGGTGTCCGCCTGATCGGTGTCGAAGCTGCCGGCGATGGCATGGAAACTGGTCGCCATTCGGCTTCGCTGACCGCCGGTGTGCCCGGCGTGCTGCACGGCAACCGCACCTACCTGCTGCAGGATGCGGACGGCCAGATCATCGAGACCCATTCGGTTTCAGCCGGCCTCGACTATCCCGGCGTCGGCCCGGAACACGCCTGGCTGAAGGATCTCGGTCGCGCCGAGTACCAGCCGGTGACCGACAGCGAAGCGCTGGCGGCTTTCCATACGCTGTGCCGTATCGAGGGCATCATTCCGGCACTCGAATCCAGCCACGCGCTGGCCTATGCCGCCAAGCTGGCGCCGACGCTGGCCAAGGACAAGATTCTGCTGGTCAACCTCTCCGGCCGGGGTGACAAGGATATGCACACGGTGGCCGAAGAATCCGGGATTACCTTCTGATGTCGAGAATCCAGAAAGCTTTCCAGCGTCTCGACGGTGAAGGCCGCAAGGCACTGATTCCCTTCATCACCGCCGGTGACCCCGAGGCAGCGCTGACCGTGCCGCTGATGCAGGCGCTGGTCGAGGCCGGTGCCGACGTCATCGAACTCGGTGTACCGTTCTCCGATCCGATGGCCGATGGCCCGACCATCCAGCGCGCCTCCGAGCGTGCCCTGGCGCGCGGCATGACGCTGCGCAAGGTGCTGCAACTGGTCAGCGCCTTCCGTACTGTCGATGACCGCACCCCGGTCGTGCTGATGGGTTACGCCAATCCGATCGAAGCCATGGGGCTGGAGAAGTTCGCCGAGAAGGCGGCACAGTCGGGCGTCGACGGTGTGCTGGTGGTGGACTACCCGCCGGAAGAGGCCGAAAACTTCGGCGCGGCGATGAAGGCGCACGGCATGGATCCGATCTTCCTGATCGCCCCGACCTCGACGCCGGAGCGCATCGCCCAGGTGGCGGCAATTGCCAGCGGCTATGTCTATTACGTCTCGCTCGCCGGCGTGACCGGTTCCGGGGCGCTCAATGTCGAAGCCGTCGCTGAGCGCCTGCCGGCGATCCGAGAGAAGACCGGCCTGCCGGTCGGCGTCGGTTTCGGTATCCGCGATGCGGCCACCGCCGCCCGTATCGCCGCCTTTGCCGACGCCATCGTCGTCGGTAGCCGGATTATTGAAGAAATTGAAAAATCGACCGATGAAACTGCCTGCGCCAACGTCAAGACGTTGGTTGCGGACATTCGTCGCGGTGTGGATGAGGTGAAGAAATGAGCTGGCTGACCAAACTGCTACCGCCGAAAATCAAGCGCGAACAAGGCGCCCAGCAGCGCCGCGGCAATCTGCCGGAAGGCCTGTGGAGCAAGTGCCCGTCGTGCGAGGCGGTGCTCTACGCCACCGACCTGCAGAACAACCTGCAGGTCTGCCCGAAGTGCGGCCATCACCACCGCATTGACGCCCGCCAGCGCCTCGACGTGCTGCTCGATGCGGAAGGCCGCTACGAGATCGGCGCCGAGGTGGTGCCGGTGGACAGCCTGAAATTCAAGGATTCCAAGAAATACCCGGATCGCCTGATGGAGGCCAATCGCGACACCGGCGAAAGCGATTCGCTGGTCGTCCTGCAGGGCTCTATCAAGGCCATGCCGGTCGTAGCCGCCGCCTTCGAGTTCGACTTCATGGGTGGTTCGATGGGTTCGGTGCTCGGCGAGCGTTTCGTCCGCGGTGTCCAGGCGGCGATCGAACAGAAGATGCCGTTCATCTGCATCACCGCTTCCGGCGGTGCCCGCATGCAGGAAGGCCTGTTCTCGCTGATGCAGATGGCGAAGACGACGGCAGCCCTGACCAAGCTCTCGGAAGCCGGTCTGCCCTTCATCTCGATCCTCACCGACCCGACCATGGGCGGCGTCTCGGCTTCCTTCGCCTTTGTCGGCGATGTGGTCATCGCCGAGCCGAGAGCCTTGATCGGCTTTGCCGGCCCGCGCGTCATCGAACAAACGGTGCGCGAAAAACTTCCGGAAGGCTTCCAGCGCTCCGAATTCCTGCTCGAGAAGGGCGCCATCGACATGATCGTCGACCGCCGCGAACTGCGCGACCAGGTGGCACGGACGCTGGCGCTGCTGCTCAAGCGGCCTGCCGCCGCCTGACGGCGGCGAGTTGCCAGTTATTAGTTGCTGGTTGTCAGCAAAAGCGCTGGCCAGCTCAATTCACTGGCAACTGACGACTAGCAACTAATGACTCTCCAAGACTGGCTATCCCACCTCGAAGGCCTGCACCCGAAAGGTCAGGCCGGCATCGAGCTGGGCCTCGATCGCATCCGCGCGGTCAAGGCCCAGCTCGGGCAGGAGCAGCACTGCCCGGTGATCACCGTCGGCGGCACCAATGGCAAGGGCTCGACCTGCGCCTATCTGGAAAGCATTATCGCCAAGGCCGGCTACAAAGTTGGCTGCTACACCTCGCCGCATCTGCTGGCTTACAACGAGCGGGTGCGCCTGAATGGCGTGCCGGCCAGCGACGCGGCGTTGTGCGCGGCCTTCGCGCGGGTCGAGGCGGCGCGCCTGGCGAGCGGCGTGGCGCTAACCTATTTCGAGTTCGGCACCCTGGCCGCCTGGGAAGTCTTCGCTGCCGCCGACGTCGAGGCGGCGGTGCTGGAAGTCGGCCTGGGCGGGCGGCTGGATGCGGTCAATGCCTACGAACCGGATGTCGCCATCGTCACCACGGTGGCGCTTGATCACACCGATTGGCTCGGCCCCGACCGCGAATCGATCGGTTTCGAGAAGGCCGGCATCTACCGCCCCGGCAAGCCGGCCCTGTGCGCCGACCCGAGTCCGCCGCAACGCCTGCTCGACCACGCCGCGGCGATCGGTGCCGACCTGCGTTTGCTTGGTCGCGATTTCGGCTTCGAGCGGCCTGGGGCGGAGGCGGCCGAGAACCGGCTGCAATGGCGCTGGTGGTGCCGCAAAGGTGAACAAATGCTCCGCCGCTCCCTGGCTTATCCCGGCCTGCGCGGCCCGACCCAGTTGTACAACGCGACGGTGGCACTGGCGGCGCTGGAAGCCATCAGCGACAAGCTGCCGGTGACCATGCAGGCGATCCGTCCGGGGCTGATCGAAACCGAGCTGGCCGGACGTTTCCAGGTCGTGCCCGGCAAGCCGGCCCTTGTCCTCGACGTCGGTCACAATCCACAGGCAATCAAGGTGCTGGCCGACAATCTGTCGAACATGGGTTTCTTCGACCGCACTCATGCGGTGGTCGGCATGCTCGCCGACAAGGATATCGCCGGGGCGCTGGCGCCGCTGCGTGGCCGCATCGATGTCTGGCATGCGGCGACACTGGGTGGCCCGCGCGGCACGCCGGCTGCCCGGCTGGCGGCCATCATCGCCGCCGGTGAGCTTGGCGGCGAGGTGGTTTGCCATGATTCGGCCGGGGCGGCGATGCTGGCGGCCAAGGGGAGGGCTGGCGAAAGTGATAGAATCGTCGCCTTTGGTTCGTTCTATACGGTAGCCGAGGCGCTCTCGGCGCTGCGGAAAAAGCCCTGATTCATGGAAGATAACGACGTTCAGCAGCAACTGGAGAAGCGCGCCCGCCGCCGCCTGGTGGGGGCGGTCGCCTTCGTTTCCATCGTCGCCGTCGTCTTGCCCATGGTCATGGACAACGAGCCGCGGCAGGCCATGCAGGATGTTGAAATCCACATTCCCGGCCAGGACGACAAGCCCTTCGCCCCCAAATTTGCTGTCGAGCCGGTCGCCAGGCCGCCCGCCGCTGCGCCGGCCAAGCCCGAAGTTCAACCGAATGCCCGTGTCGTCGAGACGGTACGCGACAAGGAAGCGGACAAGCCGGTGGAAAAAGCTGCGGAGATGCCGGCCGCCAAACCGGCCGCCAAGGTCGCCGAAAAGCCAGTCACCAAACCAGTCGAGAAGCCGGTTGCCAAGACCGATGATGCCAAGCGCGCTGCCGCCATCCTCGCCGGCCAGTCGGGCGAAGCGCCGGCGGCCAAGGGCGGTGAGTATCTGGTGCTGATTGGTGCCTTTACCAGCGATGCGAACGTCAGGAACCTGAAGGCGAAGTTGGCCGAGCAGGGGATCAAGGTGTTCACCGAACCGCTCGATACACCGCAGGGGCGCAAGACGCGCGTGCGCGCTGGCCCCTTCGCCAGCCGCGAGGCGGCTGACAAGGCCCTGGTCAAAATGCAGAAAATCGGCGTCTCCGGCGTCGTCGCCGCGCGACAATGACGGTTTTCGACTATCTGGTCATCGCCATCGTCGGGTTTTCGCTGCTGTTCGGACTGTGGCGTGGCGTCATTGGCGAGATCATTGCGTTGCTCGCCTGGGGGCTCGGCATCTTTGCCGCCATCGAGTTTGGCGCGCAAGTCGGCAACCAGTTGTTCACCGGTGTCAGCGACCCGGCCGTGCGTGTCCTGGCCGGCTGCGTCCTGCTCTTTGTCGGCGTGCTGGTGGTGATGGCGCTGATACGCCTGGTGATCAGCCGTATGGTCAAGGCGCTCGGGCTGACGGTTTCCGATCGCCTGCTGGGCATGGTGTTCGGTGTCGCCCGCGGCCTGCTGGTGGTCATGGTCCTGGTCGGACTGGGCGGCATGACGGTGGCGCCGAAACAGGCCTGGTGGCGGGAGGCGACGCTGGCGCCGCCGCTGGAAACCGCCGTAATGGTTGCCCGGCAATGGTTGCCGGACGATCTGGCAAAACGAATTCGATTCAGTTAGGCAGGAACAGACTATGTGCGGGATTCTCGGTGTAATGGCGACAACGCCGGTCAATCAATTGCTTTACGACGGCCTGATGGTGCTCCAGCACCGCGGCCAGGATGCGGCGGGGATTGCCACGGCGGAAGGCAATACTTTCCACCTGCACAAGGGGCCGGGGCTGGTGCGCGACGTCTTCCGCACCCGCAACATGCGCGCTCTGCCGGGTAATTGGGGCATCGGCCACGTCCGCTACCCGACCGCCGGCTCGGCTTACAACTTCGCCGAAGCGCAACCGTTCTACGTCAATTCGCCGTTCGGCATCGTCCTCGGCCACAACGGCAACCTGACCAATGCCGAACAGTTGAAGGGCGAGATGTTCCGCCTCGACCGCCGGCACATCAACACCAATTCCGACTCGGAAGTGCTGCTCAACGTACTGGCGCACGAGTTGCAGTGCGCATCGCACGGCTACGAACTGGACGTCGACAGCATTTTCCAGGCGGTGGCCGGGGTGCACCGCCGCTGCCGCGGCGCCTACGCCGTGGTCGCCCTGATCGCCGGCTACGGCCTGCTCGCCTTCCGCGATCCGCACGGCATACGCCCGCTGATCTATGGCGAGAACGAGACGCCGGAAGGCATGGAATACCTGGTCGCTTCCGAATCGGTGGCGCTCGATACCCTGAATTTCAAGGTCGTCCGTGACGTCGAGCCGGGCGAGGCGGTGTTCATCGACCTCAACCACCAATTTCACAGCCGTCAGTGTGCGCAACAGGCGATGTACGCGCCGTGCATCTTCGAATACGTCTACCTGGCCCGTCCGGACACCGTCATCGATGGTGTGTCCGTTTACGAGGCACGCCTGGCCATGGGCGAACTGCTCGCCGACAAGGTGGTGAAGCACATCCCTGTTGAGGAAATCGACGTTGTCATCCCGATTCCCGATTCCAGCCGGCCGTCGGCCATGCAATTGGCGCAGAAGCTGGGCATCCCGTTCCGCGAAGGCTTCGTCAAGAACCGCTATGTCGGCCGCACCTTCATCATGCCCGGCCAGGCGATGCGCAAGAAGTCGGTGCGCCAGAAACTCAATACCGTTGGCCAGGAATTCAAGGACAAGCGAGTGTTGCTGGTGGACGATTCCATCGTCCGCGGCACGACCAGCCGCGAAATCGTCGAGATGGCCCGCGCCGCCGGCGCGACCAAGGTCTATTTTGCCTCCGCCGCGCCGCCGGTGCGCTACCCGAATGTCTATGGCATCGACATGCCCACCCGTGCCGAACTGATCGCCACCGGCCGTTCGGATGCCCAGATCGCCGCCGAGATCGGTGCCGATGCGTTGGTCTACCAGGATCTTGAGGCGCTGAAGCAGTCGGTGACCATGCTGCGTAGCGACCTGACGGTGTTCGATGCCTCCTGTTTTGACGGCTGCTACATCACCGGCGACATCGACAGCTATTACCTCGATGCCGTCGAGAGCAAGCGTAGCGGCAAGCCAGCCAAGAGCGACGAGGAAAGCGACGGCCGCGAGTCCGAGCAGATGGTACTCGGGCTGGCGAACGGCGGGCAGGAGTCATGAGCGAGCGGCCGAGCTATCGCCCCGAGACGCTGGCAGTCCGTGCCGGCCAGGAGCGCAGCCAGTTCGGCGAGCACTCCGAGGCGCTGTACCTGACCTCAAGCTTTGTTTTCAAGAGCGCGGCGCAGGCCGCCAAGCGCTTCTCCGGCGAGGAGGAGGGCAACGTCTATGCCCGCTTCTCCAATCCGACCGTGACCATGTTCGAGGAGCGCCTGGCCGCTCTCGAAGGTGCCGAAGATTGCGTTGCCACCGCCAGCGGCATGGCGGCGATCATGGCCCTGTGCCTGGCGCACCTCAAGCAGGGCGACCACATCGTCGCCTCGAACAGCCTGTTCGGCGCCACCGTGCAGTTGTTCAACAACATCCTGTCGCGCACCGGCATCAGCACCACCTTTGTCTCGCATACCGATCCGGCGGCCTGGGCAGCGGCGATCCGCCCGGAGACCAAACTGTTCTTCCTGGAGACGCCGTCCAATCCGCTGACCGAAATCGCCGATATCCGGGCGCTGGCTACCATCGCTCACGCCAAAGGCATCCTGGTCGCCGTGGACAACTGTTTCTGCACACCGATCCTGCAGAGGCCGCTGGAACTGGGGGCGGACCTGATCGTGCATTCGGCGACCAAGTACATCGACGGTCAGGGTCGGGTGCTCGGTGGCGCCGTCTGCGGTCCGAAGAAGCTGACCGAAGAAGTTTTCAAGTACCTGCGCACGGCTGGTCCGACCTTGTCGGCGTTCAATGCCTGGGTGCTGCTCAAGGGCCTGGAAACCCTGAAAATCCGCCTTGAGGCGCAAGCCGCCGGTGCCGCCAGCCTGGCCGTCTGGCTGGAATCCCACCCGCAAGTGGCGCGTGTTTTCTACCCCGGCCTGCCGTCGCATCCGCAGCATGAACTGGCGAAACAGCAGCAGAAATCGGGTGGCGCCATCGTTTCCTTCGAGGTCAAGGGCGGCCGCGACCAGGCATGGGCCGTTGTCGACCATTGCCAGTTGCTGTCGATCACTGCCAATCTCGGCGACACCAAGACCACCATTACCCATCCCGCGTCGACGACGCACGGCCGCATTTCCCCGGAAGCCCGGGCGGCGGCCGGCATCAACGAAGGCCTGCTGCGCATCGCCGTCGGCCTGGAAGCGGTTGAAGATCTGCAGGCCGACCTTGAGCGCGGTCTGTCGCGGCTCGGCTGATGAAGCACACGGTAGCGATCGATCGCCTGCAGCCCGGCGTTTTCATCTCGCTGGGTGAACTGCGCTGGCTCGACCATCCGTTCCTGTTGAACCGTTTTCTGCTGTCCAGCGCGGAACAGATCAAGGTTCTGCGCAGCCTTGGCCTGACCACTGTCGAGTGGGACCCGGAACGCAGCACGGTCCGGCCCCTACCTGAAGCCGCCGAGCATGCGGCTGATGAAGAAGTCGATTTCTCGTCGTCGGTCCTCGATTCGATGCTCGACGCCAAGCGTTCGCGTACCGAACGCGTGCGCGCCCAGCGCGAGGGGCTGGCCCGTTGCGAGCGCCTGTTCGAGGAAGAGGCGACCGGCGTCGGCGAGATCTTGCGCAATCTCGGTTCCCGTCCGCTTGAGTCGTACGGCCGGGCCAAGGGGGCCGTTGGCCGCATGGTCGGAAGTCTGCTTGATGCCGAAAGCGTCGCCGTCCATCTGGTCAATATGAAGATCAAGGAACCGGGGCTGGCGCATCACGCGATGAACGTCGTCGTCTTGTCACTGCTGCTCGGCAAGGCAGCCAAGCTCGGCGAGGAAGAGATGCGCTGGCTCGGCCTCGGTGCCATGTTCCACGATCTGGGCAAGATCGACGTGCCGACGCGCGTGTTGCGCAATGCCCAGCGCACCGCGGCCGAGGAACAGTTCTACCAGGCACATGTCGGCTACGGCATCAAGCAGGCGGCAACCATCAACGAACTGCCGGTGGGGGTCAAGAACATCATCGCCTGCCACCATGAGCGCTGGGACGGCAATGGTTTTCCCAATCGCCTGGCTGGCGCCAAGATTCCCCGGCTGGCGCGTGTAGCGGCCATCGCCAACCGCTATGACAACCTGTGCAATCCCTTCGATCTGCGCTCGGCGCGGACGCCGGCCGAAGCCGTCTCCTTCATGTTCAAGCAGGAAGGAGCGCATTACGATCCGGAGCTGTTGCAACTTTTCGTCAAGTCCATCGGCGTTTATCCGCCGGGTAGTTTCGTCGCGCTGAGCGACGGTAGCATTGGTCTGGTCGTTGAAAACAACAGCCGCGACCTGCTGCATCCGCTAATCATGCTGCACGACCCCGGCGTGCCGCGCAACGAGGCCCTGCTCCTCGATCTGCGCGAAACCGAGGCGACCATCACGGCGGCCATCAGCCCGGCCAAGCTGCCGGTTGAAATCGTCGAATATCTTGCCCCGCGGGGCCGCGTCGATTACTACATCGAAGGCGTCCGCTGAGTTTTCCCGCCGCTTGCACGGCGATCACCCTATTTCCCCGGAGTACCCCATGTTGTTTTCCGAACTCGGCCTGAAGGCCGAAATCCAGCGCGCCGTTGCCGATCAGGGCTACGACACGCCGACGCCCATCCAGCAGCAGGCGATTCCTGCCGTGCTGGCAGGCCACGACCTGATGGCCACAGCGCAGACCGGTACCGGCAAGACCGCCGGTTTCACGCTGCCCATCCTGCACCTGCTGGCTTCCGGCCCGAACGACCGCCTGACCCGCGTTTCCAAGACGCCGCGCGTGCTGGTCCTGACGCCGACCCGCGAGCTGGCGATCCAGGTCGAGGAAAGCGTCCGCACCTACGGCAAGCACCTGCCGATCAACTCGCTGGCCGTCTTCGGCGGCGTCGGCATCAATCCGCAGATCGCCAACCTGCGCCGTGGCGTCGACATCCTCGTCGCTACCCCGGGCCGCCTGCTCGATCACGTCCAGCAGCGTACCGTCGATCTGTCGGCGATCGAGATCTTTGTTCTCGACGAAGCCGACCGGATGCTCGATATGGGTTTCATCCGCGACATCCGCAAGGTGATCGCCCTGTTGCCGAAAAAACGCCAGAACCTGATGTTCTCCGCCACCTTCTCGCCGGACATCCGCGAACTCGCCAGCGGCCTGCTGCACCAGCCGGTGTCGGTTGATGTGGCGCCGCGCAATACGGCGGCCGAGTTGGTGACGCAGAAGGTCATCGAAACCAATCGTGAACAGAAGAAGGATCTGCTCGAACACCTGTTCCAGACGCGCGGCCTGCATCAGGTGCTGGTCTTCGCCCGCACCAAGCACGGTGCCGATGCGCTGGCCAAGCGCCTGGACAAGTCCGGCATCAAGGCGGCGGCGATCCACGGTGACAAGTCACAGGGCGCCCGCACCCGGGCGCTCAGCGACTTCAAGGAGGGCAAGCTGGTGGCCCTGGTTGCCACTGACATCGCCGCCCGCGGTATCGACATCGACGCGCTGCCTTACGTCATCAACTACGAGCTGCCGAACATGCCGGAAGACTACGTGCACCGCATTGGCCGCACCGGCCGGGCCGGCATGGAAGGCGAGGCGATTTCGCTGGTTTGCCACGACGAGCGCGGCAATCTGCGGGACATCGAGAAACTGATCAAGCGTTCCATCGAGCGCGTCGTCGTGCCCGGTTTCGAGCCGTCGGCCACCGCCGCGCCGCGGCCGGTGCAGCCGCCGCGGGCGCCACGCACAGGCCAAC
>PHCE01000020.1 GCA_002840765.1 Betaproteobacteria bacterium HGW-Betaproteobacteria-7 | reverse complement strand
GGTCGAGCATCGAAAGTTTGGTGTCGTGCAGGGTATTCATGCTGCCTCCTCAATCTGTTTTGCCGGATCGCGCCGGCTCGCTGCCCAGCCGAGCAGGGAGAGCAGGGCCAGGCCGCTGCCGATCAGCACAATGCCGGCGATTTCACTGGTTTTGAAGGCTTCGCCGAAGATCAGGCGCGACGAAAGAATGGCCACCACGGGCGTGCCGAGCACCGACAGGCTGGCCTCCCAGGCTGGCACGCGGTCGAGAATGTAGATCCACAGCCACCAGCACATGGCGGTGCTGCCGATCGACATGAAAATGAGGATGCCGACATAACCTCCGGTCCATTCGGTCGGATGCTCGGGCACGATGAAGGCGAGCAGGACGAGCGGTACGGCGCCGATGATCATCTGCCAGGTGGTCAGGGTCAGCAGGTCGACCGGCGTTTTGCCGCGCAGACGCTTGATCAGGATGGTCCCGGTCGCCCAGCACAGCGCAGCCATGAGGCCGAGGAACTTGCTGAACAGGCTGGCGTGCATGTCCCATGGTTCGATGATGAGGATTAGTCCGCCCAGCGTGCTCGCCGCGGCCAGCCACTGCTTGCCGCACACGCGCTCGCCGAGGATGGGCCAGGCGAGCAAGAGCGTCCAGATCGGCATGGTGAAAATGAGTACCGCCGTCTTGCCAGGGCCGCCTTCGACCAGCGCCCAGGTCTGGAAGATCATGAAGCCCGAAACTTGCGCCAGGCCAATGGCGATGGTCTGACGCGGGGCGACGAGTTTCAGCGAACGCCCGCTCAGCTTGACCGCGATGATCAGCGCCAGCGCCGCGCCGACGCAGCGTTCGGCGGCAAAGGCAAAGGGCGGCGCGTAGGCCAGACCCTGCTTGGCGAGTACCCAGGTGTAGCCCCAGGTCAGCGAGAGGACGATCAGGGCCAGCGCGGGCAGCCAGCGGCGGTATTCAGACATGAAATTTCCGGGAAAAACGGCCCCGGCCGGCGGTCGGCCGGTCGGGGCGCGGGTCAATTGAAAATCAGGCAGCCAGCGCCGGGTAGTCGGTATAACCCTCGGCCCCGCCGCCATAGAGCTTGTCGGCCTGCAGTTCGTTGAGCGGCAGGTTGTCCTTCAGGCGACGGACGAGGTCCGGCGTGCTGATGAACGGCCGGCCGAAGGCGACCAGGTTTGCCTTGCCCGCCGCGACATTCTCGATGGCCAATTCACGCGAGTAGCCATTGTTGAGCATCCAGGCACCGGGGAAGGCGTGATGCAGCGCTTCGTAGTCGAAAGCCTTGCCCTCGGGCGCCCGCGTGCCGCCGGTTTCGCCCTCGATCACGTGCAGATAGGCCAGGCCGAAAGGTGCCAGCTGCTCGACGACATAGCCGTAGAGCGCCTGCGGATCGCTGTCGAGCGGTGCCGTGAAGGTCGTCATCGGGCTCAGGCGGATGCCGGTGCGGCCGGCGCCGATTTCCTTGGTAATCGCTTCGACGACTTCAAGCAGCAGGCGGGTACGATTGGCGATGCTGCCGCCGTAGGGGCCGCTGCGGTCATTGACGCTATCGCGCAGGAACTGCTCGATCAGGTAGGTGTTGGCGGCATGCAGCTCGACGCCATCAAAGCCGGCATCGATGGCGTTGCGCGCGGCACGGCGATAATCCTCGATCAGGCCGGGGATTTCATCGTCGCGCAGGGCACGCGGCGTGGACACCGGGACAAAACCGTCGCTGGTAAAGGTCGAGGCATCCGCCACCTTGTCGGTCGAGGACACCGGCGCCGCACCATCCGGCAGCAGCGACGTGTGCGAAATGCGCCCGACGTGCCACAACTGCAGCACGATCTTGCCGCCGGCAGCATGCACGGCATCGGTCACCTGGCGCCAGCCGGCGATCTGTTCCGGGCTGTGGATGCCCGGGGTGGCGATGTAGCCCTGGGCCATCGGGCTGATCTGGGTGGCCTCGGCAATGATCAGGCCGGCCGTGGCGCGCTGGCGGTAATACTCGACGGTCAGCGGTCCGGGGACATTGCCGGCGATGGCACGGTTACGCGTCAGCGGCGCCATGACGATGCGGTTGGCGAGGGCGATGTCGCCGACTTGGATCGGGTCGAACAGGGAAGTCATGTTGAATCTCCTGATGGGTAACAGATGAAAATTAGACCGGTCGTCTATGAATTCAGGTTAAAAAGAGGCCGCAACAGCATGCGGCCTGTGGTCGGATGTTCAATGATTCAAGGTGTCAGCAACTGTCTGGTAAAGCGCATAGCATTTTCGAGGGACTGGCTGTTGCGGTGCAGCTTGCCGAGCAGGCTGGCGCCAAGCCAGAGCTGATAGAGCAGCTGCGCCGTCGGCCGGGCCTCAAGCGCTGGCAACGAGGCATCGGCGACGCCGCTTTCGATGACCCTGGCAATCTGGTCCACGATGCGGTCGGTGCCTTCGCGCAAGGTCAGGCGCATGGTGTCCGACAGATCGGAGACTTCGGCGGCGAGCTTGACGACCAAGCATTTCTGCTCGGCGCATTCAGTGCACTGCTTGTCCAGCCAGCGCTGCCAGTAGCGCATCAGGCGCTCATGACCCGATGCTGACTCGAGCGCAAACAGACTGTCGATATCGGCCAGATAGCGCTCGAAGTAATCCTCGAGCAGGGCCTTGCCGTAGTCTTCCTTGGATTCGAAATAGTGATAGAACGAGCCCTTCGGCACGCCCGCGGCCTTCAGCAATTCGTTCAGACCGACGCTGGCGAAGCCCTTCCCGGCAAAAATGCCGAGACCGGTGTCGAGAATGTGCTGGCGCGTGTTGTCGTGACGAGTGTTCATGTGCCGCATCTTTTCATAAAATAGACCAGTCGTCTAGTTGTTGGTAAAAATAGGCTTTACCTTCCAGGTCAAGTCCGTTGTTCAGAGTGGGGCTACCGACGAAGGAGCAGGCGACTTTCAGAGAGTGCTCTGCCTTGGCCGGGTGAGGGAAGGGCGAGTGCCCTTTCCTACCCCTATCAGAAGACTCAAGGTTCTGGATCCCCGCCTACGCGGGGATGACGGATTTTTCAGCCCTTTCCTTAACTTTGGCCGGCCGGGATTTTTTGACGCGTGGGGCAGGCTTCTCCGTACCCATGAACAGCGCTTCGATCGTCTCCAGACGGCGGAGTTCTTCGGTGCCGAGGCTGCCGGCAGCGCTGACCGTGCGCCGGATGTCCGCCAGCAGTTCGTCGCGGACGGCGCTGTCGGTTGGCAGCATGGCCGGGATGGCGGCGAGCGCGGCTTCTTCGTTCAGCAGCAGCGAGAAATATTGCTCGCGCACCAGTTCCTTGAAATCCGCCAGGCTCATTTCGCCATAGCGGGCACGCATCTGGACCAATTGATTGAAGGTACGCTCATCGACGCCGGTGCTGCCCATGCCGATGTAGCCCAGGCTGCGGATGACGGCCTCACGCGGGCCGCCATCGGCGATTCGGGCCAGCAGGTCCTGGATGCGTTCCTCAATGTAGGCAGTGCGTTCCGGTTCATTGCCGGGCCGCCGGCGCGGACTTTCGTCGCTGGCGAGCAGGCCGGTCATGGCTTGCAGCAGGGGGGAACCGAAAGTCATCAGGAAAGTCTGTTCGACCAGGGTGTTGCGCATGTCACGCCAGCCATTCAGCCCGGTGAGCATGACTTCGGATACCGCTGCCTGCCATTCCAGGAACGGATTGTCCGGCGCCGCCGGGATACGCTGGGCGCGAACCCCTTCGGCCATTTGCGCCAGCGGGCGCATCAGCGGATTTTTCTCGGAGAACAATTCATAAGGCAGTTCCGATGGGTTGAGCTTGCGCTGCCAGTCGGCGGCGGGTTCGCTGGCGATCGCCTTGACCAAGGGCTGCAGGAAGCTGCGATAGAGCCCGAGGTTGATTTCGGAAAGACGGCGCACCGTGGCAAAGCGGCGCTCGTTGTCGAGGCTGGGCTGGACGATGTCGCGGATGTCGTCGAGCCGGCGCGGCTCGAAGCGGACGATCCAGTCGCCGTCGATCAGATGGGGGTTGGCATCGTCGGACGTCCGCGGCGTCATCACCGCTTCGTACAGCCCCGGCGGCAGAACGTCGATCAGGTCGATGTTGGACGCAAATTCCTGGTGCTCCTTGCGGGCGACGTTGCCGGAAACGAAGATGCCGAGGTGGCCGGCATTGTCGTGCAGCGCATAGACGATGGTCTGGCCGCAGGCGCGGATGTCGTCGTCCGTCGCATAAAGGTCGACGATCCAGCCGAGGGCTTGCGGTGGCGGGGTGATGTCGTCGCCGTGCGAGCAGAAGCAGACGATCGGTGAGCAGATTTTGCGCAGATCGATGCGTTCGCCGGCCTGGGTGAGCAGTTCGGCCGTCGCCAGCCGGTTGCCGACGAACAGGTTGTCGACAATCCACTGGATCTCTTCGGCATTCATATTGACGTGGCCACCCCACCATTTTTCGAACTCCAGGTAACGTCCGCCCCCGTTATCGACGTTCGCCCAGATGTCGTACTGCTTGCCCCACAGCGTGTTGGCCGGGTTGAGATTCTCGAAGTTGCGGACCAGATGGCCGCCATCGAATTTGCCGTTGCCGAGGTCGCTGGACAGCGCCGTCAGCCAGCTACCGCCGAGCAGGCCGCCGGAATAGCGCATCGGGCTCTTGCCTTCGATGCCGGCCCAGTAGGAAATCGGCGAGCCCGGGATGATCAGCGGACCGCACAGTTCCGGCCGCGTCGCGGCGAGCATCATCACTGCCCAGCCCGCCTGGCAATTGCCGATGATGCAAGGCTTGCCATCGGCCTGCGGATGGCGGGCGATGACTTCTTCGATGAACACCGCTTCGGCGTGCATGACGTCCTCGATGGTCTGTCCCGGCATCGGGTCCGGCGTGAAGCCGACGAAATAGCACGGATGACCAGCCTGCATGGCGACGCCCAACTCGCTGTCGGCCTTGAAGCCGCCGATGCCCGGGCCGTGCCCGGCGCGCGGGTCGACGACGATGAAGGGGCGCTTCTGCGGATCGATGACGACGCCTGCAGGCGGCAGGATGCGGGCCAGCAGGTAGTTCACCGGCCGGTCGAAAGTGCGGGCATCGAGCACCAGTTCGGCCTCGAACGTGAGGACGTGCGGCAGGTCCTGGGCCTTGTACGCGTAGTACTGCTCGCTGCGCTGGCGCAACAGATCCCAGAACAGGATGTTGCGCTGCGCGACATCGATCAGGTACTCGCTGGATGCCTTGGCGGGTGCGGGCAATGCGGCCAGCCAGCGGTTCATTGCCTGGGATTTGTCCTGGCTCTTGGCCGGGGAGGATTCGGCGTTCTTCAACATGTCATTTCTCCAGAAAGGATTATTTGGCGCTGGCGGGTTTCAACGGTTTGGCCAGGCGGCGATTTTTTTTGCGATGTCGCTAGCCACGCGGCGGACGGCCGAGCGGTGGGCGGCAACCAGGGCGGTGTGTTCGGCCGCCGGCTCAGCCAGCGGCTGGCGGAAGCTGCTGCGACCGACGAAGGAGGTGCCGTTGCGGTGTTCCAGGCGCCACAGCACATCGACATCGACGCCCTGATCGACGACGGCATCGAGTTGCTGGAAGTCCAGCGTCAGCTTGAAATCGACGGGGAATCCCGCCTCTTCAGCGGCCAGGGCAGCGACGCGGCTGGAGTCGAGCAGTTCGCCCAGATCGCTGGCGATGAGGCGGGGAATTTCCCGGCGCAAGGGTTCGGCCCAGCGGTATTGCTCGCTCAAGGTCACCTGGTTGCCCTCGGTGCGCAGTACCAGTTGGGGACGGTCGACGAGGTCGGGGACGTTGGTGCGGCCGACGGCGATGGCGGGCGTCAGCGCCGCGCGGGACACCGGTGGGCGGTTGTCGTCGAGAGTGACGTGGCGGGCGGGGGGCGCGCTGGCGCAGGCGCCGAGGGTAGCGATGGCGGTCATGCACGCCAGCAGGGTAGCGATCTTCATTGGTTGGCCTTTCTTCCGGTGAGGAGGGCTTGCGGTTGTTGTTCGAGGAGGTCGGCGAGGTTGCGCACGGAGCTGGCGGCGCGTCCGACTTCGCGCAGGGTGTCGCGCATTTCCGCTTGCAGCGGGGCGTCGCTGGCGAGGACGGCGTTGGCACGGTCCAGGGTGGCGCGTGCATCGCGCAGGGTGGGGGCGATTTCCGGCACGACATCGCGGTCAATATGTTCGATCAGGCTGTCGGTGCGCTTCAGCGTGCCCTGCAAGGCTTCGACGACGGCCAGCAATTGCTCCTGCAGGGAGTCGAGACTGCCCGGCTGGGTCGGCAGCTCGGGGGTCGGCCGGTTCCAGTGGATGCTGGCGCCCTTGGTTTTCGGGAAGAATTCCAGGGCCACATAGCGCTGGCCGGTGAGCAGGTTGCCGCTGCGCATCTGGGCACGGAGACCCTTGGCCACCATGCCGTCGAGGATTTTCCGGATGGCCTGGGGCGTCGGCACGGAGACCGGGCGGCTGCGTGTCTGGCGGGCGAAGCGTTCCGGATAGAGATTGATTTCGACGGCCATCGCGAAGTCGCCGCGGCCGCCATTGAGATCGAGATCGATGCGCGACACCTCGCCGGCGATCAGGCCGCGGAAATCCACCGGGGCGCCGACGGTGAGGCCGCGGACCGACTCGTTGAAGACGAGGACGTATTTCTGCACGATGCTGTCCAGCTGGCGGAAGGCCGCCGTCTGGTCGGCAAAGAGGGTGAACCGGGCAGCTTCCTGGGCTTCAGCGTCATCGCTATCGCCGCCGGCAAAGGCAATGCCGCCGGCCGCCAGGCTCAGCAGCGACTGCATTTCCAGCTTCATCCCGTCGGCGCCCACCGACAGGTCGATGCCGCTGGCGTGCCAGAAGCGCGTTGCCGTCGTCACGAAGCGGTCGTAGGGGGCATCGACGAAAACGCGGATATCGACGCCCTTGCCGTCCGGGCGCAGGGCATAGCCGACCACCCGACCAACGGCAATGTGCCGGAAATAGACGGGCGCGCCGATGTCGAGTGAACCCAGGTCATCGGCGGCGAGCACGAATTGCCGGCCAGGCATGTCGCCGACGACCAGTGGTGGCGCTTCCAGGCCGACGAATTCGCGCGTGGTGGTGCTCGATTTTCCCGGATCAAGGGCGATGTAGGCGCCCGAGAGCAGGGTGCTCAGGCCCGATACGCCGCCAGCCGCAATGCGCGGGCGGACTACCCAGAACCGACTGTCGTCCACCAGGAGCTTGGCGGCGCCCTTGTCCATTTGCACGGCAACCTTGACCGAGTGATCGTCTTCGGCCAGGGAGATGGCGCTGACCGTGCCGATCATCACGTCCTTGTACTTGACCCGGGTCTTGTTGGCTTCCAGCCCTTCGGCCGAGGCAAATTGCAGTTCGATCTGCGGGCCGCGTTGCAGGACGGCATTGACGGCCAGACCCAGGCCGATCAGCACGGCGATCAGGGGGACGATCCAGATCAGGCTGATCGGCGAACGGAGACGGGGCACCGTCCGGGCTTCGGGAATATCGTTGGTCATGGATTGATTTCCTTGCGCGGGGAGTTGTCGACCGCATCCCAGATCAGGCGCGGTTCAAAGGCCATGGTCGCCAGCATGCTGAGGATGACGACGGCGGCGAAGGCGAGAACGCCGGGGCCGGGATGAATGGTGGCCAGGGTCTGCACCTGGACCAGGGTGACCAGGATGGTCACGACGAAGACGTCGAGCATGGACCAGCGGCCAATCAGCTCGAGGAAGCGATAGAGCTTGGCGCGCTGCAGCGGCTGGTGCTGCCAGCGGCGCTGGACGCTGATCAGCAGCAGGGTCAGCGACACCAGCTTGAGCAGCGGCACGGCGACGCTGGCGACGAAGACGACCAGCGCCAGAATCCAGGAACCGCTGCTCCAGAGATAGACGACGCCGCTCATGATCGTGTCTTTCTGCGGGCCGAACAGGGAATGGGTTTCCATGATCGGCAACAGGTTGGCCGGCAGGTACAGCACAAAGGCGGCAATCAGCAAGGCCCAGCTGCGCTGCAGGCTATTCGGCTTGCGCAAATGGAGTAGCGTCCCGCAACGCCGGCAGGCGGGATGTTCGGCTGGCGAGCCGAGCTGCCCGCAAGTCGGGCATTCGGCCTTGCCGAGGGCGGCGGCCTGAACGGTCGTCATTCCCGCGCCTCTTCCCAGGCCTGCCACAGCGCCCGCGGCTCGATGATGGAACTGATGGCCGCCAGCACCAGCATCAGCAAGGCGAAGCCCAACATGGCCGGGCCGGGCAGTACGTCGGCCAGGTGTGCGAGTTTGACCAGCGAGACCAGGATGCCAAGTATGAACACCTCGACCATCGCCCACGGATGGGCCCCCTGCAGGGCGCGGAAGACCCGGGCGAAGCCCGCTGGCCGCCGGCCGTACAACAGCGGCAGGGTCAGCCAGATGACGCTGCCGATCTCGAGAAATGGGATCAGGCTCGTCGTCGCCAGCACCAGCAGCGCCACGGCCGGCATGTCCTCCCGCCAGAGCTGCAGGGCGGCACCGAAGACCGTGGCGTCGAGGCGCTGGCCCTGGATGTCCAGACTGACGACGGGAAAGGCGTTGGCGATGATCAGCAGCACCAGGGCGGCGCAGGCGAGGGCCAGGGTGTTTTCCAGGCTGTTGCCGCTGCAGCGGTAGAGCAGGGCGCCGCAGCGCGGGCAGAGGGCGCTGGCCTGCGGGGATGCCGACGCAGCCGCCGGGCGGACGAGCAGGTCGCACTCCCGGCAGGCGATCAGCGCCGGGTCATCCGCCATCATTGGCGCCGGTTCATACAGCATGGCCGGCCTCCGGATCGGTGGTGCGGACGGCAAGGGGCTGGGCGAGACTGACGAGAACCTCGCGCTGCGGGAAGGGAATGGCAATGCCCGCCGCGGCCAGGCGGCCATAGATGTCATGGCGCAGGTCACTGTCCACCCGGCGTGGCCCCTTGGCGCCATCGAATTCAACCCAGTACACCAGAACGACCTTCAGCGCGCTGTCGCCGAAGCCGTCGAAAAAGACTTCGGGTAGCGGATCCTTCAGAACGTAGGGGTGTTCGGCGGTGGCCGCGAGAAACAGGGCTTCGGTCTGATGGACGTCCGTCCCGTAGGCGATATCCACGGGCAGTTCACGGCGGACCCGGCGGTTCGAATAGGTCCAGTTGATGACCTGGTTCTCGACGAAATTCGCATTCGGGATCAGCGCCTCGACGCCGTTGAAGCTGCGCACCGTGGTCGCCCGCAGGTCCACCGCGGTGACGTATCCGGTCACCCCGCCCAGTTCGACGACGTCGCCGACCCGGACTTTGCGTTCGAAGAGGACGATCAGGCCGCTGATGAAATTCTTGATGATGTTCTGGGCGCCGAAACCGAAGCCAATGGCCAGGGCACCGCCGAGGAAGGCGAAAACCGAGAGCGGAATGCGGGCCAGATTGAGGAGCAGGATGATCAGGGCGAGAGAAAGCGCGATCATCGACCAGCGCCGGATCACCGAGGCGAGCTGGGGGCTGACCCTGAGCCGGCGCACCAGCTGCTGCTGGATGAAGCGTGAAACCAGGGCGAGCAGCCAGTAACCGATGAAGAAGACGACGACCAGGCCGATGCTCTTGCCGACGGTGATGCCGTATTTGACCGAAACCTGGCGGCCGTCGATCTCCGAGACATCCTCGGCGACGAACAGCTCGCGCTGCCAAATGTTTCTCACGACATCCGCGACGCGTTCACCGAGCCAGTTGGCGCTACCAAGGAAGCCTTGATCACCGCGATCGGAGAAGTCGCCAAGCCAGCGCGCCAGCTGTTTCTCCTGGCGCGCTGCCGCCAGTTCCACGCGTTCGTCCATCGCCATCTGGTGCAGCAGGAGAACCAGAATTTCCTTCTCGCGCCCCTGTTCCTCGCGATCGCCCGCGAGGTTGTCGATGCGGATGCGCTGGGTGCGGATTTCAGTCCGCAGCGCCTCTTGCCGGGTACTCGACTGGCTGCGCAAGTCCGCCAGTTTCCGTCCCAGTTCCTCCAGTGTCGCCAGGGCCAAACGGCGTTGTTCCGGGTCGCTGCTCGTCAGCACGGCATAGCGCTTCTCCCAGGCATCGCCGGAAACGCTGTTCAGCATCTGCAGGTGGTCGAGTCCCTTGAGGATCGCGTTGTCGGTCTTCAAGGCCATATCCAGGAAGGCGTCCGCTCTGCCCGACTTGTCGTTGGTGGCGTGTCTTTCCTGGGCGGCGCGATGTTGGGCGTTACGCCTGAGCATTGACTTCATTTCCGCCGCCAGCTTGATCTGCTCAGAATTCACGCGTTGCCGTTGGGCAGCCAGATCGTCCAGGGTCAGATTCTGATCGGGCAGGACTCTGGCGGCGATGGCCTGCATCTCCTCGATGCGGCTGCGCCAGGACGACATCTGCACTTTCAGGCGTTCCTCGTCGAGGGCAGTGACGGCGATTTCGACTTCGGTGGCGCGTTTGAAGAGGTCGAGGACTTCGAGTTCTTCCCGGGCGCGTGCCGCATTCGCCTCCGATCCGGCACTCAGCACGCGTTCGCTGGCTTGCCGTGAGGCGGCGGCCTTGGCCTTCAGCTGATCCTGAAGGTTGCGTATCTCGGTCTGCTTGGCACGGAAACCGGCTTCGGCAGCCGCCAGCTTTTCCTTCATGCCATCGATCTCGTCGCGCAGGGCGTCGACCTGAAGCGCGGAGTAGGGCGGGTTCCCCTGCAGGGTCTTGACCAGGGGATCATCGTCGATGGAGGCGGCTGCCATGTTGCGCAGGGTGACCAATTCTTCGAGGCGTTTGGCCTTTTCCCGTTGCAGATCGACCAGCCAGTCGAGCAGGCGCTGCCGGTCAAGCACCAGGTCCTGCCGGTACTGCCCCGGGTGCTGAATGGCTTGCCGGTCGCGCAGTGCCAGCGCTTGTTCAAGTTGCGCGCGCGCTTCGTCGAGTTGTTCCGCCAACGAAGGTGCGGCGCTTGTTGCGGATACTGCTGGGCGCTCCGGCAAGGCAATTTTCGGCAACGAGGCCTGCGCCGGCGGGGCCGTAGCCAATAGGGCGACGAACACCAGCAGCAATGTCAGGCCGGGTTTCATCGTCGGCACGCGATCAGCTGGCATGGAAGGCTTCCTGATGGGGCTGGGCAGGTTCGGCGGCACCCTTGATCGTCCGGCCGAAGAGGATCAGTTCCAGATAGGGCAGGAGCCGCTCCAGGAGTTGCCGGGCGAGCATGGCTTCATTGTCGGAAATCTGGCTGGCGAAAGTCGGCGCCAGTTCGCTGAAGCGGTCGAGCAAGGCCGGGTCGAACTGCGAACCGCGGCCGGCAGCCATGATCGACAGGGCCTCTTCAATGTCCTGCGCGGCCTTGTAGGAACGCTGCGAGGTCAGCGCATCGAAAACGTCCACCAGGGCAAACAGCCGGGCTTCGCGGGGAATGGCCTCGCCGCGCAAGCCGATGGGATAGCCCTGGCCGTCGTAACGTTCATGATGGCCGCCAACCACTGGGGCGGCCTCCTGCAGGATGAGCGATTGGGAAATGATCTCCAGGCCGTAACCGACATGCTTGTTCATTTCCCGGCGCTCGTCCGCCGTCAATGGCCCGGGTTTGCCGAGAATGCCATCGGGGATGGCCAGCTTGCCGACATCGTGCAGCATGGCGCCCTTGACGGTGCGCACGATGTCTTCCGCCGGCAGTTGCAGGGCCTCGGTGAACATCAGGGCGTACAGCGTCACCCGCAGGTTGTGGCCGGCGGTTTCGCCGCTGCGTAGTTCGGTCAGTTTGCCGAGCACCGAGAGAAAGTCGATGTTGTCACGCGTAATGGTCGATACCGCCCGCATCAACCAGCGCTGCCGTTGGCGCAAGGCCGGGTAGAGCGCCGCCGCGGTGACGAGTGAGGCGACGACCGCCAGCAAGGCGGTATAGACAGCCGATGGCATCTGCCAGGCGCCGATGCTGCCGGCCAGAGAGGCCAGGGCGAAGGCTCCGATACCGGCCAGCGCGGCGGCCCCCACCGTGGTCGTCAGCATGTGTCGACGGTGATGCAGACGGACGTCGGCAAGCCGGTGTACCAGCTGCCGGTCCAGCCAGTGCGCGACGACGGTCGAGGGGGAGCCGCCGGGCAGCGGATCGTTGGCGGACATGGCTTAGTGATGCATGAGTTTGGCCGAGACCAGCTTGCCTTCATGCCAGTAGTCGGTCAGCTGGGACACCAGATAGCCTGCCGCCCCGTCGCCGATGCTCATCTCGACCAGCGCGATGGGATCGTCGGGGTTGCCATCGCGGATGATCTCGACGCGCTCGACCGGGCCGAAGCGGCTCAGCATGGTGCAGATGCTTTCTTCGCTGCTGTCGGCACCGAGGCCCATGATCAGGAATTTTTTTGGCGTCATGATTGGTTTTCCTTGAGATGAACAATGTTGTATAAAAATGAACTGGACGGTTCAATTTATATATTTTGTGTTCTGCGGTGTCAAGCTGGAAAGTGAACTGAACGGTTTGTTACAGAACGCTGCCAAGGAATGAAAAGCAGCGAAAACCCGCGCCACAAGTAGAGGCAGCCGATCTTTGCCGAAGACTAGCCACCTAATTGCTACCAAATAATGACCGTTACCTGACCAGTGGCTTGTCGCCGGCACGTAGTCTGCGCCCCATCCGGCTCAGCCGACTTACTAGACAGGGAAATCGATGGAAACTTCACCACGTAAACGGATCGTGATTCTGGGCGCCGGCTTCGCCGGCCTCTATGCGGCGCTTGAACTGGATCGCAGCGTCGCCGGCGATCCCGCCGTCGAAGTGCTGCTGATCAATCCGCAGAACTTCCTGGTGTTCACGCCGATGCTGCATGAAGTGGCCTCCGGCAGCCTCGATCCGAGTTCGATCGTCGTGCCGATCCGCCAGGTTCTGCGCCGCGTGCAACTGCTCCAGGCTGAGACCACGGCGGTGGATTTTGAAGCGCGGACGGTGACCACCGTTCACGGTCTCGAGCGTCAGACGCGCGTCCTGCACTTCGATTACCTGCTGCTGGCAGCCGGCTCGCAGACGCGCTTTCCGCCCGCTCTGCGGCGGCACGTGCACGGCATGAAGACGATCCACGACGCACTCCTGCTGCGCAGCTGGCTGATCGAATTGCTCGAGCGCGCCGAGCTCGAAGACAACCCGGAGCGGCGCCGGGCGCTGCTGACCATCGTCGTTGCTGGTGGCGGATTTTCGGGCGTCGAGACGATCAGTGCGATCAATGACTTCCTGCGCGATGTCGCGCGCCACTACCCAAGGGCCTTGGCTGAAGCGCCGGCGCTCCTGCTCGTCGAGTCCAACAGCCGGCTGCTGCCGTCGTTCGAGCCGGCGCTCAGCGCCTACACCGAGTCGCGACTGCGGGCCGCCGGCATCGACGTGCGCCTGGACACCCGGGTGGCCGCTTACGACGGTCGCATCCTGACACTTGACGCATCGGGCGAATCGCCCGCGCCGAATTCGCTTGCCGCGCACACGCTGATCTGGACCGCCGGGGTTGCGCCGTCGCCGTTGATCGAGTCCCTGCCTTTGGCCAAGGAAATGGGGCGCATCGTCGTCGACGCCAACATGGCGGTACCGGGCCACGACGGCGTCTGGGCCTGCGGCGACTGCGCCGCCATTGCCGACCCGGATGGCAAACCGTATCCACCCACCGCCCAGCATGCGGTGCGCCAGGGGCGTCATGTCGGTGCCAACATCGCCGCCGCCGTTCGCGGCCAAGTCAGCAAGATACGGCCCTTTCATTACCGGATGCTCGGCCAGTCCGCCGCCATCGGCCGTCAGCGCGCCGTCGCCTCAGTTCTCGGCGTGAAATTCTCCGGTTTCGCGGCGTGGCTGTTCTGGCGCAGCGCGTATCTGTTCATGTTGCCGCGGCTCGACCGGAAGCTCCGCGTCTTCCTCCAGTGGACCCTGGAAATGTGCTTCGCCCGCGACACCGTGCAGCTGCTCACCGTCCATAGCGTCAGCTCCGGCCGCCTGGAGGAGTTGCTGGACAGCGCGCGCGCCGCCGAGTCCGCCAGCGCCGGCGCAGCGGCAGAGGTGAGGGAAGACCGCATTTCCGACCAAACGGTGACGGTTCGCTGACCACTCGGCGTTCGACCTTGCCTAAGCTGAAACCTGTCACCAACCCGATGCCTGCCATGACCCTCAGATCCGACTCCAAGTACCCGATCCACCTCACGTACGTCGTCAAGTTGAGCAGCGACGCCACGCCCGATGCGCTGTGCGGACGTCTCGAGAACCTTGTCTCGGGCAAGCACGGTGAATTCACCTCGGCCAGCGAGCTGTTGCGCTTGATGACCGCCGCTCTCGACACGGGCGACGGCTCACCCCTCGACGGCGAACGCCCGACGCTCTCCTGACCTTTCCATCTTATGCACCTTAGACGACGCGAGAAGACGATGCCTCCTAGAGTCCCCATTACCCCGAGAGCGCGCCCGAACCGGATGCGCCTCATCGCTGCAGCCGTATCGGCGGCCCTGGCCCTCGGCCTGACCGGATGTGCGACACCACGACTGCAGTCCACGGTCGACGTGCCGGCTGAATTCACCGCTGCTTCAGTGGTGGTAGTGGCCGAGCCGGAAGTCGCCTGGTGGGAAAGCTACGGTGACCCCGTGCTCAGCGATCTGATCGCCCGGGCCGCCCGGGAGAACCGCGATATCCGGATCGCCGTCGAGCGTGTGCGCGCCGCCCGGGCCGGGGAAACCATCAGCCGCTCGGCGCTGCTGCCCAACATCGGCGCCGTTGCCAACGCCAGCAATACCTCCAACAGCTACAGCGGCAGCGCACGCCAAGCCGTGCCCGAGACGCGGAGTGGTTCCGGCGGGCTGAGCGTTTCCTGGGAAATCGATCTGACCGGGCGCCTGCGCGCCGGTGCCGCCGCCGCTGCCGCCGAGGCGCAGGCCAGCGAAGATCAGGCGCGCGGTATGCGCCTGCTGGTGCTGTCCGATGTCGCCAGCAATTACTTCACGCTGGTCGGTGCCCAGCGCCAGCTCGACACCGTCCGTGCCATCTCTGCCGCCCAGACGGAAACACTGCGTCTGGTGAGCGCCCGCGAGCGCGCCGGTCTGGCCTCGTCGTTCGATGTGGAACGCGCGCGCACCGAAGCCTCCCGGGCGCTGGCGGCGATTCCGCCACTGGAGACGCTGGTCGCTGTCTCGCGCCACCGTCTTTCCGTGCTGATCGGCTCGCAGCCGTCGGCAGCAGCGGCGCTGGTGCCATGGACCGGTGTCGTCGCGGTACCGGAGGTCCGGCCGGGGCAGCCCGCCGCCTTGCTCGAACGCCGCCCGGACCTGCTCGCCCTGAGCAAGCAGCTTGATGCCGCCAACTGGCGCCGGCAGGCAGCGGCGGCGGAATGGTTCCCGCGTCTCTTCGTCAGCGCCCTGTTCGGCCGCGAAAACGTCGAAGTGAATGGCCTCAGTCTCGGCTCGGCCCGCTTCGGCAATGTTGCCGGCCTGCTGGCCATGCCGCTCCTCGACTGGGGCCGCACCCGTTCGATCAACGAGATCGCCGAGAGCGCGCAATCGGAAGCGCTGTTGCGCTACGAAAACGGCATCGTGCGCGCCCTCGAAGACGTCGAAAACGGCCTCGTCGCCCTGCGCGACGAGCGCGACCGGGCGCGCGTCCTGAGCAGCGCCGCCGATTCGGCGCAAGCCGCACTCAAGCACGCTGAATCGCTGTACAAGCGCGGCCAGATCGATCTGCTGCCGTTGCTCGATGCGCAGCGCGCCCGCCTGGCCGTTCAGGTTAGTGCCAACGACAGTCAAACCCAATTGCTGCTCGACAGCGTCCAGCTGTTCAAGGCGCTTGGCGGCGGCTGGCAGGCCTTCGAGCCGACCGCCACCGACGCCGGCCGCCCGGCCGCGTCCCAGATCCCAACATCCACCAATAAGGAATCGTCGTGAAAGCCTTCATCACCACGGCCACCGCCGCCAGCATCGCCATCCTGCTTTCCGCCTGCTCGTCCGCCGAGCCGCCGGCTGAGCCACTACGCCCCGTACGTACCGCCGAGCTGCGTTACGGCGAAGTCAGCGACGTCAATCGCTATTTCGCCACCGTCGCCTCGCGCTATGAAGTCGATCAGGCCTTCCGGGTCGGCGGCAAGGTCCGCGAACGCCGGGTCGACGTCGGCCAGAGCGTGAAGCAGGGCGACATCCTCGCCGTGCTCGACGATGTCGACTATCAACTTGCCGAAGAAGCCGCCCGCCAGCGCTTCGACGCAGCCAAGGCGCGCTCGCTGCAAGCCGAGTCAGACTGGAAGCGCCTGCAGGCGCTGCGGGTCGACGGCTCGGTCAGCGCCTCCGACGAGGAACACGCGCAGAGCAACCTGCGCACCGCTCGCGCCGCCGCCGAGGCCGAGGCCCGCCAGCTTGAGATGGCACGCAATCAGGTGCAGTACACCACCTTGCGCGCGCCGATCAGCGGTGTCGTCACCAACGTGCGTTT
This sequence comes from Betaproteobacteria bacterium HGW-Betaproteobacteria-7, assembly GCA_002840765.1. Classification (GTDB taxonomy): domain Bacteria; phylum Pseudomonadota; class Gammaproteobacteria; order Burkholderiales; family Rhodocyclaceae; genus Azonexus. The sequence goes on along the minus strand of PHCE01000020.1, from coordinate 89,141 downwards.
CGAGAGCGGTCAGGTCGTCGCCGTCGGCCAGCCGATCATTTCGATCGCCAACGAGCGCGAGCCGGAAATCGTTGCCGACATTCCCGAGAATCATCTGCAAGCGTTCAAGACCGGGCGCTACAAGGCATCGCTCGCCAGCGCTCCGGACGAAAGCTTCGACGTCGTCCTGCGCGAGTTGTCGGCGCAGGCCGCGACGCAGACGCGCACCTACCGCGCCCGCCTGAAACCGGCCAAGCAGCGGCAATTGCCGCTGGGGGCGACGGCGACGCTGGTCGCCGAGTACAGTGCTGCGGGCGCGGCTGCTGCCGCCATCCCGGCTGCGGCGCTGACCCAGAGCCAGGGGCAGCCCGCGGTGTGGGCTGCCAAGCCCGATGACAGCGGCGCGAACGCTACGGTCAACCTGGTTCAAGTCACCGTTAGCGGCTACCGGAACGACGAGGTTCTCGTCTCCGGTCCGCCGGCTGGAACGCTGATCGTCACCGCTGGCGTGCAGAAAATGGCCCCGGGCCTGCGCGTGGCGCTGCCCGGCACTGTTAACACCGTCACCGACAAACAGGCCGCGCAATGAAATCCTTCAATCTCACGGAATGGGCGCTGAGCCACCGCGCCGTCGTTCTCTTCCTGATCCTGGTCATCTCGATCGGCGGCTTTCTCTCCGTCAGTCGGCTGGGCCAGCTCGAAGATCCGAACTTTTCGGTGCCGTCGATGACGGCGATGGTGATCTGGCCCGGGGCGACCTCCCAGCAGGTCCAGGACGAGCTGCTCAACCGCATGGAGAAGAAGTTCGAGCAACTCGACCACTTCGAGAAAGTGGTGACCTTCGCCCGCCAGGGTTTTGGCGGCATGACCATCACGGTCAAGGGCGGCACCTCCAAGGCCGACCAGCAGGAAGCCTGGTACCAGGCGCGCAAGAAGTTCAGCGACCTCAAGCTGGAACTGCCGGATGGGGTCATCGGACCGATCTTCAATGACGAATTCGGTGACGTCTATGGCCTGATGTACGCGGTCAAGGGTGACGGCTACGGCCTCGCCGAGCTATCCGATCAGGCGGAAGTCATCAAGCGCAGCTTGCTCAAGGTGCCGATGGTCAAGAAGGTGGACGTCTTCGGCAAACAGGCCGAGCGCGTCTTCATTGAGTTCTCCCACGAACGCCTGGCGGCCTTGGGCATCCAGCCGCAGCACATCGTCGAAGCTCTGCAAAGCCAGAATGCGATCACGCCCGCCGGTTCGATAGACACCCGCGGCGACCGTGTATATGTGCGCATCAGCGGTCAGTTCAAGAGCGTCGACGATATCCGTAATGTGCCAGTCACCGCCGGTGGCCGCGTCATCAAACTCGGCGACTTCACCACTGTCCGCCACGGTTTCGAGGATCCGCCGAGCTACACGATCCGCCACAACGGTCAGCAGGTGCTGATGCTCGGCGTGGTGATGACCAACGACGGCAATATCGTCAAACTCGGCGAAGCCCTGGCGAATGCCATCGCCGACATCCAGAGCGAACTGCCCTACGGTGTGGATCTGGAGCGCGTGGCCGACCAGCCGACGACGGTCGAAGAGGCGGTCTGGGACTTCGAGCGGGCGCTGATTGAAGCGCTGGTCATCGTTGTTGTCGTCAGCCTGGTCAGCCTGGGCTGGCGCATCGGTATCGTCGTTGCCTTGTCGGTGCCGCTGGTGCTGGGTATGGTGGCGATGCTGATGCTGGCCATGGGCTGGAACCTGGAGCGGATCTCCCTCGGTTCCCTGATCATCGCTCTCGGCCTGCTGGTGGACGACGCGATCATCGCCGTCGAAATGATGGTAGTGAAGATGGAAGGTGGTTGGGACAAGGTCAAGGCCGCTGCCTTTTCCTATACGGCCACCGCCTTGCCGCGTCTGACCGGGGCGCTGGTGACCACCGCTGCCTTCATGCCGGTTGGCTTCTCCCAGTCCACCACCGGCGAATACGCTGGCGGGATCTTCTGGATCGTTGGTGCCGCAGTGGTGTTCTCCTGGATCTGTTCAGGGATTTTCACGCCCTACCTGGCGGTCAACATGCTGCCCAAGGATCTCGGCCATCACCACGAAGGTGCCGATCCCTACGACACGCCGAATTACCGCAAGCTGCGTCACTGGATCGAGAAAGCGATGGCCTTCCGCTGGTGGATCATCGGCGCGACGGTCGGTGCGCTGGCGCTCGCCGTTCTCGGCATGCAACTGGTCCCGCAGCAGTTCTTCCCGAACAGCACGCGGCCGGAGTTGATTCTCGACATGCGCGTCAAGGAAGGCGCGTCGTTCGCGGCGACCAGCGAGCAGGTCAAGCGCATGGAAGAGATACTGGCCAAGGACGAGGACGTCCGCTTCTTTACCGCCTATACCGGGGCCAGCGCACCGCGCTTCTATCTGTCGCTCAACCCAGAGCTACCGAATCCGGGCTATGGTCAGTTCATTGTCATGACCAAGGACCTGGAGGCGCGCGAGCGTGTTCGTTCCCGCCTGATGGCCATGGTCGATGAGCAGTTCCCGCAGACCTGGGTGCGTATTACGCGCCTGGAACTTGGCCCGCCGGTGGGCTTCCCGGTGCAGTTCCGCATCGTCGGTCCGGACACGCAGAAGGTGCGCTCGATTGCCCGCGAGGTCGACCATGTGGTGGCCAGCCATCCGCAGGCACGCGACGTCCAGCTTGACTGGAACGAACCGGTACGCACGCTGGGTGTCGAGATTGACCAGGAGAAGGCGCGCGCATTGGGGCTTTCCTCAACTGATGTCGCCATGGCGACGCAGACCATGATGCACGGTGCGCCGCTGTCGCAATTGCGCGAAGGTGAGGATCTGATCGACATCGTCGCCCGGGCGGTGCCTTCCGAACGGCTTGATGTCGAGTCGCTGAAGGACGTCAACCTGCATACCCGTCAGGGTACGGTGGTGCCGCTGTCGCAGATTGCGCGTGTCCGGGAAGAGCTGGAAGAGCCAGTGCTCTGGCGCCGTAACCGCGACATGGCGATTACCGTCCGGGCCGACGTCAAGGACGGCGCGCAGGGCGTCTCGGTCACCCAGGAAATCCGGCCGCTGCTCAAGGACATCGAAGCCAGATTGCCCACCGGTTATCGCATCGACGTCGGCGGTGCCGTCGAAGAGAGCGACAAGGCCAATACGGCGCTGGTTGCCGTGGCACCGGTGATGCTGGTGACTGTCCTGCTGATCCTGATGCTGCAATTGCAGAGTTTCTCGCTGATGACCATGGTGCTGCTGACCGCACCGCTCGGCCTGATCGGCGTCGTCGCTGCCCTGTTGCTGTTCCAGGCACCGCTCGGCTTCGTGGCGATCCTCGGCATCATCGCGCTGTGCGGCATCATCATGCGCAACTCGGTGATCCTGGTCGACCAGATACGGGCCGAACTTGCCGAGGGACTCGATGCCTACCATGCGGTCATCGCGGCGGCCGTCAAACGGACGCGTCCGGTGGTGTTGGCCGGCACGGCGACGGCGCTGGCGATGGTGCCGCTGACCGGCAGCGTCTTCTGGGGACCGATGGCCATCGCCATGATGGGCGGACTGGTCGTGGCGACCGTGCTGACGATCTTCTTCCTGCCGGCACTGTACGCCGCCTGGTTCCGGATCACTCCGGAAACCGCCGGGCCGGGTGCTGGCGCTGTGCACACCTCTGTACTAGAGTCTTGAAGCGGGAGGAATAAATCATGGGCAGGAAAGCCATCGGCTTGATGTTGCTTGGCTTCCTGGCACTGGCCGGCGCGCCGCCGGCCAGTGCCGGTGGTGACGGCACGCTGAGCATTACCGTGGAGAACGACTTCTTCACGGGTTCCGACAACAATTACACCAATGGGATCGGCGTCACCTGGGTGTCGGCGGCCGTCGCTGCCGACGACGACAGCTTTGTTGGCCGGTGGACGCGGTTCTGGTCCTTCCTGCCTTACGTCGCCGACGACGGCTACAAGACTTACGCCTCCTGGTCCGTGGCGCAGGAGATGAATACGCCGGACGACATCCGGGATCCCAACCCGAGTCCGGACGACCAACCTTATTCCGGAATCTTCTACGTCGACAGTACTCTGTATGCGCGCAAGCAGGACTGGGCGCATGCCTGGCAGCTCAAGCTGGGTGTCGTCGGGCCGGCCTCCCAGGCCGATGGCGTGCAGCGGGATTATCACAAGCTGATCGGGGCCGACAAGCCACGCGGCTGGGATACGCAATTGCCGAATGAGGCCATCGTCAATCTCACCTACACCGTCGCTCATCTGGCGGCAGCGGGGCGCGCCGGCAAGTCGGCCGAATGGCGGGTGGTGCCGGTCGCCACGGTCGGACTCGGCAACTACTTTACCGGCGCCGGTGTCGGCGTCTATGGCGAGGTCGGCTGGAATCTGGTCGATGCCCTGGCCGCTCCCGCCTTGCGTTCAGGGCTAAATGTCGCGTCAACGGTCGGCGTCACGCCGCGCGATCGCTGGTCCGTCTCGTTCTTTGGCGGGGTCGGCGCCTACGGCGTCGCCCACTACCTGCCGCTCGATGGCACCGTGTTCCGCAACAGCCGATCGGTCGATTCGAAGCCGGTCATCGGCACGGGCTCCATCGGTTTCGCTGTGCGCCGGGATACGTTCACCCTGAGTTTCGCACTGACGCATTTCAGCAAGACTTTCGACACGCAGCGGGACGACACGAATTTCGGCACGCTGAGCGTGTCGTGGATGCACTAGGGACTGAACGAGCCAGGCAGCGGTGCGCTTCTTTCCGCTCGGGGAACGTGCGAAAATGCCGGGCCCGCCGTCATACGGCATCGAGACAAGCACATGCCCGAGGTACCGGTTCCCGCGAGTTCGCTACGTGTTCGTTTCGGCGAGTTCGAGCTCGACGAGCCGAATGCGCGGCTGCTCAGCCACGGAAGCGCTATCGCCCTGGCACCCACACCCTTCGGCTTGCTGTGCGCCCTGGTGCGGCAGCCTGACTCGCTGCTGACCAAGCATGCGCTGCTCGATCAAGTCTGGGGCCATCGCTTCGTCAGCGATTCCGTGCTGAAAGGGGCGATCAGCGACGTCCGCAACGCCTTGGGCGATGACCCCCGCCAACCCCGCTACATCGAGACCGTGCCGCGCCGCGGCTATCGCTTCATCGCCACTCCCGTACCGCTGGGCGAGGCGGCTGAGCCGGTCAGTCAGGCGCCCGCTGCGCCGCGAGCCATCCCGTTTTCGCCGCGCGCAGTCGAAATCGAGGCCGAGCGGGCGCCCTTGTTCGTCGGCCGCGTCGCCGAGCAGGTCTGGCTGCACCGCATCTGGGAGCGCGCGCTGCGCGGTAGCCGGGCCATCGCCTGGGTCGCCGGCGAGCCGGGTATCGGCAAGACGACGCTGATCGAGTACTTCGCCGACCAACTGGACGGTGTCGCCTGCGCGCGCGGCCAGTGCGTGCAACACCACGGCCAGGGCGAGCCGTATCTGCCGGTGCTCGAGGCGCTCGCCGAACTTTGCCGGCGCGATCTGCAGGCCGCGGACCTGTTGCGGGCCGTGGCGCCGACCTGGTTGCTGCAGTTGCCCTGGCTGAGCAACGCCGAGCAGCGGGAAGCCTTGCTGCGCGAGCTGGTCGGCGCTCATGCACAGCGCATGCTGCGTGAGATGGGCGAGTTCATGGAGCGCTATACCGAACGCCAGCCGCTGCTATTGATCACTGAAGACCTGCATTGGGGCGATCCGTCGACCATTCAGCTGATCGACTACATGGCCCGCCGGCGCGGAAACTGCCGCCTGATGTGGCTGGCGACCTTCCGGCTGACCGAGGTCATCGCGCTTGATCATCCGCTCAACGCGGTGCGCCACACGCTGCGTCCGCAAGGACTGTGCGACGAAATCGTCCTCGACTCCTTTTCCGAGACCGACGTGGCGGCCTTCGTTGCCGGGCGGGCGCCGGCGATGGCGACCGATGAGGGTTTTGTCCGTGCTTTGCACGAGCGCACCGAAGGCGTGCCGCTATTTGTCGCTTCCATCGCCAGTGAGGTGATCGAGCAGGCCGGGCGCCGCGGGGCTGCCGATTCGGCGCGCCTGGCGAGCACGACGGTGCCCGAGAGTCTGAGCGCGCTGATCGATCATTACGTAACCGGGCTCGCTGGCGAGCGGCGAACGCTACTGGCTGCCGCCGCTGTGTGTGGCATGGAATTTCGTATCGACACGCTGGCGCGCGTCCTGGGCGGCGATGCCGGGCAGGTCGCCGAGGTTTGCGATGAACTGGTGCGCGAACGTCTCTGGCTGATGGCCGCCCGGCCCAGCGAGCAGCTTGATGGGGTGGGGCGCTCGTACGCGTTTCGCCATGCCCTGTTCCGTGAGCGGCTGCACGAAGGCACGCCGCTGTCAGCTCGTGCCGAACTGCACCGCCAGACCGGCGCCACGCTCGAAGCGCAACGGGCGATGGGTGTTGATGTCACCGCGGCCGAGCTGGCGACGCATTTCGATCTTGGCCGCTCGCCAATGATTGCCTTGCGTTATTACGCCGAAGCCGCGCAGGCGGCGCTGCTGCATCTGAGTCCGGCCGAGGCGATGAACCTGACCCGACGGGCGCTGGTGCTGGCGGACCAGATGCCGGCGGAAGCGGAACGCCACGCTTTCGAAATCACCCTCGCCACCCTGCGCGGCGTTGCCGCCTTTCATACGCTCGGCGCCGGCGAGGAGGCAAAAAGCGCCTACCTGCGTGCCTCGGCGCTGCTCGATGCGGTTCCCGGCCATCCGATGGCGGGCCTGGCCCTGCATGGGCTCGGCTTTCTGCTCGACCTGCGCGCCGAATATCCCGCGGCGCTGGTCGTGGCCGAGCGGGCCGAGGCGCTGGCGACGCGCAGCGATGATCCCTTGTTGACGCTAGCCGCCTGCACGGTCAAGGGGCAGGTGCTGATGATGCAGGGCCACCACCGGGCGGCCCGGGAAGCGCTGGAGCGGGCTCTGCCGGCGTTCGAGCGGGCGAGCGCGGCGAACGAGCGCAGCTTCATCGGCTTCATCGCCGATCCGCAGGTGACGGTGCTGGCCATGCTGAGTTTGCCGCTCGCCCAACTGGGGCTCTTCAATCTGGCACGTGAACGACTGCAGCAGGCCTATACGCGGGCCCGGCACCTGGCGCAGCCGATGGCCTTGATGGTGACGATCTGGTTCGATGCCCTGTGCGGGATCCGCAGCGGCGATGCCACCCGGGTGGGCGTGCTGGCCGGCGAGATGCAGTCGCTGGTCGATGAGTTTTCGCTCGCCCAGGGCAAGGCGGCCTGCCGTTGGTTCCAGGGCTGGGCGGACGCCCACTTTGGCAAACCGCAGGAAGGGTTCTGCCAGATTCGCGAGGCCTATGAGGACAATCGGGCACTGGGAATGATTTCGGGAGGTAGCGAGACGCTCGGCTATGCTGCCGAGGCCCTGCTTCTCCAGGGCGACTGGGAGGGCGCACAGGAGCAGCTGGAACAAGCCTTCGAAATCGTGAATACCTACGGCGAGGGAATCTTTCTGCCGCAGCTATTGCTGGTGCAGGCGGAAATTGAAGGATCGCGTGGCGATCTGGCAGCCGCCGAAGCGGCGATTCGGCGGGCGGTCATTGAGGCCGGAGCGCAGGATGCCTCCTGGCAGGAACTGCTGGCGCTCACCGAGCTTTGCGAACGGGCGATACCGACCGCCGATGACCGACGCGCGCTGGCTGAGCTCGTCGACCAGTTTGGCGAGACCGGCGATACCAGCCAGCTCGAACGAGCGCGCCGCCTCCTCGAGAACGGGCAGCAGGCCTGAAACGACGTGCCGCTTTCTCAGCGGCTATCGGCGCAAGGAGAGAGGCAGCACGAGACCGGGGAGCATTTCCGGTTTTGGCCAGGCGCTGACGCGGACGATGTTGACGTTATTGATCAGGCCGAAGCCGCCTTCCGCCAGGCGGAAGGGAATGGTCAGCATCGTGGTCAGGCGCGAAAAAAACTGACGCTCGTCGTGGGCGTTGCCGCGAAACATCGCCACGGTTTCCAGGGTTACGACCCACCCGCCGAGGGTATGTATCTCCACCAGCGAGTTGCGCTGGCGCGGCTGGCCATCGTGAGCTTCAATTGCCGCCGGCCGCTTGTCCGGGCGAGGATCCGAATGTTCAGCGATATCGAACAGGCCGGCGGGAAGTTCGAGCGGAAATTTCAGCGGCAACGGCGCCGTGGTGCGCACCATGATCATGTCAATTCCCTTGCAGGGAATCATGCTGGCGCAGTCTTCCGAGGCCAGCAGCAGGTGCGGCTGGGTGAATAGCCGCGGCGCTGCCAGCAACGGGAGCGTTGCGCGGACGTGTTGCTCATCACTCTGAAAAAACTCCGTTGATGATCCGTTGGCGGAGCGGATCTCAAGTCGGAGATCGAACGGCTTGGTGATTGTGTCTTCGGGGAACGGGGGCATGTCTTGACTCCTTGAATGGGCGGATGCCTGGAAAAGCAGGGCGTCGCAAAATCACTGCTTGGACGGCTCGAAATCGGCGATCACTTTGGTCAGCAAGCCGTCACGCATCACGCTCAGATGCATCAGGCCGCCGCTAGCCCGTACCTCCAGCAAGCGGCGACGGATGCGTTCATAAGCGTCGGGTTCGGCGAGCGCAATACCTTGCACGGCAAGAATGACATCGCCGCCGATCAGCACTTGTTCATCGCCCAAGGCCAGGCTGTAACGGCCGCCGCGCAGGCCCAGGCGTTCCGCCGGTGAGCCGTGGGCCACCCGTTGCACCAGCAAACCCGCTGTCGGCAGATTGAAGGCGCGGGCGAGTTCGCCGGTGAGCAGATAGCCGTCGAGTCCGTGCCAGACCGAACGCTCATCGAGCAGCAGGCGGCGCGCCATGTTGGAGGTGACGACAAAGCCCAAGCCCTCCGAGCCGCCGGACACCGAAATGATATGGCTGACGATGCCGATCACCTCGCCGTTCATGTTGAACATCGGGCCGCCGGAGTTGCCGCGATTGATGGCGGCATCGGTCTGGAACAGTTCCGTGTTCACCAACCCGGCAAAAGTCGATTGCGATTCGCGCCGGGCGCTCACATGGCCGACGGTCAAGGTATGGGTGATGCCGCGCGGCGCGCCGACGATGAACACCTGATCGCCGACCTCGGTCTTGTCGGAATTGCCGAAGCGGGCCGGCGCAATGTTTGGCGGTACCCGCTCGAGTTGCAGCAAGGCGACGTCCGCCGCTGCATCCGAGGCCACGATGCGTGCCTTGATCACCGTCCCGCCGCTGAACTCGACATCAACGCTATCAGCGGTCTGCACCACGTGTGCCGCGGTGACCACCTTGCCGTCGGCACTGACCAGGACGCCGGAACCGACTGTCCCGACGTTGGTCACGGTGCCGAACGGCAGGCCGGGGATCGGTGCCGCCACATGCTCGCTGGTGCGGATGACGACGACTGCCGGGCCAACGCGTTTGAATAGTTGCGACACCGACCCCGAGGTCGTTGACGGTCCCGCATGGGCCGGCGCTGTGCTCAGCGCGGTAAGCGCAGCCATCAGGAAACCGGTCAGGATCCCCGCTGCCACTCGTTCAAAGGTACGCATGATTACTTCTCCATTTTCTTCCGGAAACACAGCAAATATTTCGGCCAGCGCCTTGCGATTGAACAACAATGTAAAAAAATGAACTGTACGGTTCAATTGTGATTGGTTGTGTTTTATAATGTCAACTGAAAAGTGAACTGAACGGTTTGTTCTGGTGGTGCCTCAGGAGACGAGTTCGATGAAGAAACGTAGCGACATGAAGCGGCAGGCCATCCTTGAGGCGGCCTACGAGCTGTTTCGTGAAAAGGGTTTCGAGAAGACCTCGGTTGCCGAGATCAATGCGCGGGCAGGCGGCTCGAAGGCAACGATCTACAGTTACTTCCGTTCGAAGGAAGAGATTTTTGTCGAGTGCATGTTTGCGCTTGCCGAGCGCTATCTGGAGGTAACCCTCGGCGATCTGCAGCACCCGTCGGATGATGTCGGCGCGGACCTGCAAGCCTTTGGCGCGAGCTTTCTCCGACTGGTGTGTTCGCCGGATATGGTTTCCTTGCGCCGATTGATGATTGCTGAAGCCGAGCGGGCTGGTATCGGCCGCTTGTTTCACGAGAAGCTGGCCTGCATTCGCGGGCAGGTGGCGTTGTTCATCGAAAAAGTAATGGCCGACGGACGACTGCGCGCCGGCGATGCCGATCTGGCGGCCAGCCAGATCAGGGCATTGCTGGAAGCAGAGTTGGTCGAGCCGCTTCTTTTGCTCGCCAGCGACGGTCGCCCGGACGATCGGGCCATCGTCTCGGCAGCCGGGCGGGCAGTCGACACGTTCATGCAGGCTTATGCAATGGAGGCCCGCTAAACGTGCTGGCTTCGGAGATCAACCCGCAAGCCGTCACGATGAATTAGCCCGGGAGAATTCAGGTGGCGCGGCGGACAAAAGTGCAAGCGGAAGAGACCCGGCAACAGATCATCGAGGCGGCCCGGAGCGTTTTCTATCGCCAGGGCGTCAATGGCTCATCCCTGGAAATGGTGGCGCTGGAGGCCGGGCTGACGCGTGGAGCAATCTACTGGCACTTCAAGGACAAGGCGGACATTTTTCTGGCGGTCCGACAAAGTGTTCTGCTGCCGATACTGGCGGAGATCGAATCGATCTTCGTCAATGAGCATTACGCCGACCCGCTGGATTGCATCGACGCCGCACTGCGACGATTTTTCCAGATTCTGCAGGAGCGTCCCTGCGTCAGGATGGTTCTCGAAACCATCACCTGCCGCTGCGAGCACGTTGCCGAATTCGCTGATATCCAGTCCGGTTTTGAATGGTCGCCGACGGATCTGCTGACCCGGCTGGAGTCCGTTTATGGCGCAGCCGCGGAGCTCGGTACCTTGCGTCCGGATTTGCCGCCCAAGGCCATTGCCCGGGATACATGGGCCTTCTTTCATGGGCTGGTGAATCGCTTCCTGTTGTGCGAGGCCAACGGAAAATTCAGAAGTCAGGTCTTCGAGATGATTGCCTTTCACATGGCCTTGCGCCGGTGTGGGCGTCGCGGTGATTCATCCCCCGTTATGGGGATTGGCTATGCGGGTGGGTAGGCCAATCATGAATGGCCCATTACCGGAGTGCTATTGATACCTATGGAAAACTCTAACTTTTCTTCGCCGATCATCGCCGGCGCAGTCGGCAGCGTGGACGATGTACTGGCCATCGAGCGCCGCGAACCCGAGCTGGTCGGCTGCGCTATCAGCACCTATGCACTCCTGAAGGAAGGCCTGACGGCGGCGCCGGATGCGCCCGCGCTATCGTTTTTCCTGAAAAGCGAGGACTACGAGAACCCGTTCGTGTGGACCCAGCAGCAATGGCTGGAGTGCATTACGCAGACGGCCAACATGTTCAGGCGCCTGGGGCTGCAACGCGATGACGTCATCGCTTTCGTGCTGCCGAACCTGCCCGAGACCCACTGGACAGTCTGGGGTGCCGAAACAGCCGGTATCGCCTTCGCCATCAATCCGCTGCTGGAAGCGCCGATGATGCTCGAGCTGATGAATGCTGCCCAGCCGAAGCTCCTGGTGACGCTGGCACCGACGCCCGGCAGCGACATCTGGGAAAAGGTCTCGCCGATTCTTGACCGGGTGCCTTCGCTGACCGGGGTGCTGACCGTCAACCCATTGCGCTATCTGCGCGGTGAGGCTTGCGCCGCGCCGGCGCCCAGCGCTGATGAGAGCGAGCCTCGGCATCTTGCAGGGGTACCGGTATCCGATTTCCATACCGCCCTGCAGTCGGCCCCCAGGGCCGAACTGGAATTCGAACCGCCCAAGGGCGAGGACGTGGCTTCCTATTTCTGCACCGGCGGCACTACGGGCATGCCGAAGATCGCGGTCAGGCTGCATCGGACCGAAGTGGCCAATGCCCTTGAATTGCGGGCGACCCTCGGCGCGGCGCTGGCCTCGCCCGGCAGCGCGGCTTTTTGCGGGCTCCCGTTGTTCCACGTCAATGCGCAGATCGTCACCGGCTTGCTGATGTGGTCGGCGGGCTGCCACGTCGTGCTCGGGACGCCTTTGGGTTATCGCATGCCTGGCCTGGTCCCGAATTTCTGGAAGCTGGTCGAGTTCTACAAACTGGCCTGGTTCTCGGGCGTGCCGACGGTTTATTCGTCGCTGCTGCAGGTGCCCGTCGGCGATTGCGACATTTCCAGCCTGCGTTATGGGATTTGCGGGGCGGCGCCCATGCCCAAGGAACTGATTGTCCGCTTCCAGCAGGAAACCGGCGTAAAAATACTTGAGGGTTACGGCCTGACCGAGGGCGGCTGTGCTTCCAGCATCAATCCGGTGGCCGGTGAATGCCGGGTCGGTTCCATCGGCTTGCGTCTGCCCTGGCAGGGCATGCGCGCGATCCTGCTAGCGAAGACCGGTGGCTATTTCCGCGATGCCGGCGTCGGTGAGGCGGGCCTCATCGTCATCAAGGGGCCGAACCTGTTCAAGGGTTATCTGAATCCCGTTCATAACCAGGGCTTGTGGCTGGAAATTCCGGATGCCGATGGCCAGGGCGAGCCGTGGCTGAATACCGGCGACCTCGGGCATGTCGATGAGCAAGGCTATTTCTGGCTGACCGGGCGGGCCAAGGAACTGATCATCCGCGGCGGCCACAACATCGATCCCAAGATTATCGAAGAGTCGATCCATATGCATCCGTCGGTCGCCATGGCGGCGGCCGTCGGGCGTCCGGACGCCCATGCCGGCGAAATTCCGGTGCTCTACGTGCAACTGCATCCCGGTGCCACCACCAGCGAAGAAGAATTGATGGAGTTTGCCCGGCAAACGGTGGCCGAGAAAGCGGCCTTGCCCAAGCATGTGCACATTGTCACGACGCTGCCGACCACTGCGGTCGGCAAGATATTCAAGCCGGCCTTGAACATGGCCGAGATGGAGTCGGTGCTCAGGGAAGAGGCAACGGCCTGCGGCGTCACCTTAACGCGTTGCCAGGCCGCCGCTGATGCGCGCCGGGGCATCGTCCTCTCGTGGTCGGCCGAAGGCGATCCGGTCGAACTCCTCGCCCGTTTGAACAAGTACGCCTTTACCCATGAAAGGGTATGAGTCGCTTGCCGTTTTTTTTTCATTTTTTTAACAGGATTCAAGGATATTCAGCATGAGTGACTACGTTGCCCCCATCACCGAGATGCGCTTCGTCATGGACGAACTTGCCGGTTTCCCCGAACTCAGCGCGACTGTGCCGGATTTTGCCGAATCGACGCCGGATATGGCCGACGCCATTCTTGAGGAGGCGGCCAAATTCGCCAGTGGTGTTCTGGCTCCGCTGAACCTGCTCGGCGACCAGCAAGGATGCCAGCTGACCGCCGACGGAGTCACTACGCCGGCGGGCTGGAAGGAAGCCTACAAGGCATTCTGTGAGGCAGGATGGAATGGCATCACCGGTCCGGTGGACTATTCGGGTCACGGTCAGCCGGCCACCCTGGGTCTTGCCGTCAAGGAAATGGTCTGCTCGGCCAATCTGTCGTTCTCGCTCGGCCCCTTGCTTACCGGCGGCGCCGTGGATGCGCTGGTGACCTGCGCCAGCGACGAACTGAAGGCCGTTTTCCTGGAGAAGATGGTCACCGGCGAATGGACCGGCACGATGAACCTGACCGAGCCGCAGGCCGGTTCCGACCTGGCACTGCTCCGCAGCCGGGCCGAACCGCAGGCCGATGGCACCTATCGCATCTTTGGCCAGAAAATTTTCATCACCTACGGCGATCACGACATGACGGACAACATCGTCCATCTCGTGCTTGCCCGCTTGCCGGATGCCCCGGCCGGGGTGCGCGGCATCTCCCTGTTCCTGGTGCCGAAGTTCCTGGTGAACGCCGACGGTTCGCTCGGCGCGCGCAACGACGCCCACTGCGTCTCCATTGAACACAAGCTCGGCATTCATGCCAGCCCGACCTGTGTGCTGGCTTTCGGCGACAACGGCGGTGCCGTCGGCTACCTGCTCGGCGAAGCCAATCGCGGCCTCGAGTACATGTTCATCATGATGAACGAAGCCCGCATGGGTGTCGGCCTGCAGGGCATCGCCCTCGGCGAGCGCGCCTACCAGCACGCCCTGGCCTACGCTCGCGAACGCAAGCAGGGACGCGATGCGGTGACCGGCGAAGCATTGGTGACCATCGACCAGCACCCGGACATCCGCCGCATGCTGATGCTGATGAAGTGCCGCGTCGAAGCTTCTCGCGCTATCGCCTATGTCGCCGCCGGCATGATGGACCGCGCCCATGCGCATCCGGACGCCGACGAGCGCAAGCGCAACCTGATGATGGCCGAGTTCCTGATCCCCATCGTCAAGGGCGGCGGTACCGAAATGGGTACCGAGGTTACCTCGCTGGGCATTCAGATTCATGGCGGCATGGGTTTCATCGAAGAAACCGGCGCCGCCCAGTACTGGCGCGATTCGCGGATCACGACGATCTACGAAGGCACCACCGGTATCCAGGCCAATGACCTGATCTTCCGCAAGCTGATGCGCGATGGCGGCGCCACCGCCAGGCTCCTTTTTGGCGAAGTCACTGATACGTTCAAGACGCTGGCGACCATCGAACGGCCGGAGTTGCAAGCCATCGCGCAATGGCTGAAGGCCGGGCTGGACACCTGGGTGACATCCACCGAATGGTTGGCTGCCAATGCCAAGAGCAATCCGGCCGGCGTGCTGGCCGCTGCCGTCTCCTACCTGAACCTGTCTGTTACGGTTTGCGGTGGCTGGCAGATGGGCCGCGCCGCCCTGGTGGCCGCGGACAAGCTGGCGGCCGGGGAGGGCGATGAGCGCTTCTACAAGGCCAAGATCGCCAGCGCCCGCTTCTACGCCGACCAGGTGCTGCCCCTGGCGCTGGCCTACGGCGAGAGCGTGCGGGCCGGCAATGCGGCCCTGGCCCTGGTTACCGACGACATGTTCTGAGCAGCCTCGCCTCTGCCCGCGCCGGGTGGAGAAAATTGTCTCCTCTGCTGGTAAGACCTTCCCTCGGTTAATTGCCAGTAGCTTTGACCGGTTCACGGTATTGCATACCCTGAACCGGTTTTTTTCGTTTACGGAATTATGCGTAGCGAACAGCAGTAGTCCGCCATGCGACGCACAGCCGGGCTATAGTTGAAGCGGAGCGGTTGATTGTCTTTCCAGGTTGGCGGAGGAGTGACGACATGTCCGATAGCGCGGCGCAAGGCGGGATAGCGATTGAGCGCGCATTGCGCGTCTTGAGTGCCGGCAATCGTGTGTTGATTCGGGCCACCGACGAAATGCAACTGCTCAACGACATGTGTCGAGTCATCGTCGATATCGGAGGCTACGCGGTTGCCGTCCTCAGCTATCTCGACCATGGCGAACAGAAAAGCCTGCCGACGATGGCCTGCGCCGGCATCGAGAAGGCCGTCGTCGAGGCGTGGGGCGGCACCTGGCGCGCTGACGACCCTCGGTCAGTCTTCATTCGCCGGACGATTACCTCCCGGTCGCCGCAGGTGAGCCTGGTCTTCAGTTCGGATCCGGATCTGCTCCTGTGGCAGGAAGCGGCCCGACGGGAGGGCGTAACCGCGATCAGCCAGTATCCGCTGATTGTCGACGGAGAGGTCCTGGGGCTGCTTCTGATCGGGACTCGCGAGGAGGAATCCTTAGCCTTCGGCGAACGCGAGCTGGCGACCTTGAATGAACTTGCCGAGGACCTGGCATTCGGCATCGAAACCTTGCGCATTCGCGCCCGGCATGAGGCGGCCGAACAAACCATAAGGCGCATGGCCTATTGGGACAGCCTCACCGACTTGCCCAACCGCACCCAGCTGAAGGAAAAGCTGACGGAAGCGGTGACCCTGGCCAAACAGGCCAAGCGCGCATTCGCCTTGCTGATGCTCAACGTAGACCGTTTTCGCGACATCAACGAAGTGCTGGGTTATGCCCAGGGCGACCTGCTGCTGATTGCCCTCAGCCAGCGCCTGCGCAGTTTCGTGCCGGAGGACGGCTTGCTTGCCCGGATGGGCGTTGACGAGTTTGCCGTGCTGGCGCCGGGCAGCAACGTCGAAGATGCGAAGGCGCTGGCCCGGAGGATGCTGGAGGGTTTGTACGAACCCTTCGATATCCTCGGCTGCCGGATCGAGATCCGGGCCAGCATCGGCATCGCTATTTGTCCGGGGCACGGTACGGAATCGGAATTGCTGATCCTGCGTGCCGACGCGGCAATGTATCAGGCGAAACGCTCGCATCGCGAGATGCTGGTGTTCGCCGGCGACGGTGAAGAGAAAGATCGCGGCCGTCTGGCCGTGATCAGCGAACTGCGTCAGGCCATCGAGACCAGCCAGCTGCGCCTTTACTACCAACCCAAGGTGGAATTGGGGACGCGAACCATTTGTGGCGCCGAAGCCTTGGTGCGCTGGGAGCACCCCGAGCGGGGAGTGATTCTCCCTGGACATTTCATTCCGATGGCCGAGCGGACGGGGCTGATCCATCAGCTGACGCATTGGATGATCAATGCCGGTTTTGCCTGGGCCTACCACTTGAACGAAGCGGGAATCACCATGCCGCTGGCGGTCAACCTTTCGGCGCGCAACCTGGAAGATTCGCGCCTGGTTGATCGCATTTCCGGGCTGATGGCCACCTGGGGCGGCAGGCCCGAATGGATGCAGTTCGAGCTGACGGAAAGCGCGCTGATGGAAGACACCGCCTGTTCGCAGGAGGTGCTTGGGCGTTTGTCCCGGATGGGCTTCAAGTTGCTGGTAGACGATTTCGGCACCGGCTATTCGTCACTCAGTTACCTGCAACGCCTGCCCGTCGATGCCCTAAAGATCGATCAGTCCTTCGTCCGGGCGATGCTGAGCGATGACGACACGCGCACCATCGTGCGCTCGACGGTCGAGATGGCGCACAACATCGGCCTGGAAGTCGTCGCCGAAGGGGTCGAAAACCGGGCGATCTGGGATCAGCTGCATTCGCTGGGCGCCGATTTTGCCCAGGGGTGGTACATCAGCGAACCTTTCCCGGCGGAGCAGTTCGACAACTGGCGATCCACCAGTCCCTGGCATCTGGGCTGACTCCCTTGGCTGCCCCATCCGGGGCGGCCGTTCACTCGACCGTTGAGCGCTGATTTTCAGCAAGTGACGTGGCGAGCTCCAGCCCTTGTTTGCTGCGGTCAACGGAGCGATCGAAGGGCAGGGCAAGATTACGCTGAGTAGCGGCGCCGAGGGGCCTTGGGCGTGGGTACGCGTCGAAGATACCGGCGAAGGCATGATGCCGGCCGTGATGAAGCGCATCTTCGAGCCGTTTTTCACCACCAAGCCAGTGGGCAAGGGTACCGGCCTGGGACTTTCTCTGGCCTACGACATGGTGAAGAAACACGGTGGTCGCATCGATGTCACCAGTGAACCCGGCCAAGGTACCTGCTTCCAGGTCTGGCTACCCGTGGCTGGTCCAGAGAATCCGACAGGCTGAAGGTGACGCAGTTTGCAGTGGTCGTATTGGCGAAACATTTTGCCGGCACGTGTTCGGCAGCCAACAGACGGCTCCGGTCTGAATCAGTAGCCTAGGCTTTGCGGCCGGTGCAGTTCGCATTTGCCCTTAACCACGTTTGGCGTCCGCGCCGAGTGAACGATTCGCCAAGCGGAATTTAGGAGTTATTCCATGACTGACCCACGCAACGTTGCCCACGACAAGAAGCACCACGGCGATGAGGTCGCGCCGGGGGCGGATAAGACACCGCAGCCGGGAAAGAAAACGCATATGGAAAATCATGCGTCGGACAACCCCAAGATCCCAGATGAAGCTGCTCCGGTGCCCAGCGAAGAAAAGCCCTTGAACTAGACCATCATTCAATAGAGGCGGTGGGCAACCCATCCCGGGAATGGGGGCGGGTGCTTTTCCAGGCGCGGCAGGCGGCGCCTGAGCCCGGGTACAATGGCGCTTTTGCCATCCCCAAAGGAGTGACCGGTGTCCGAACTGACTGCCGCCCAGCTGCGCCTGCATCAGGCTGCCCTGCAACTCTTCGCCAAACGGGGCGTCGCGCAAATCAATGTCAGCGAGTTGGCGCAGGCCGCCGGAATGGCGCGGGGAACCGTGTACAACAATCTGGCCGACCTCGATGGACTGTTCGGTACCGTAGCCAGCCAGTTGAGTTCGGAAATGAGCGACCGGATTGCCGACAGCGTCAGGAATTTGCCCGATCCGGCGTATCGCCTGGCCAATGGCATCCGTTTCTTTGTCCGACGGGCACACGAAGAACCGCATTGGGGCCGCTTCATCTGCCGCTTCGCCCTGAGCGATGCGTCGCTGCAGGAAATCTGGACCGGCCAGCCGGCCACGGATCTGCTGGAAGGCCTGGATAACGGGCGTTTCGCCTTTCAAAGAGAACAACTGCCTTCCGTCCTCGGTCTGCTGGCCGGCACCGTGCTGGGGGCAATTTTTCTCGTACTAGAAGGCCAGAAGACCTGGCGCGAAGCCGGTTCGGACGCCGCCGAGCTCTTCCTGGTCGCCACCGGCGTGGCCCGCGACGAAGCGCGGACGCTTGCCACCACTGATTTACCGGCGCTCCCGCCTATCGCGGCAGAGTGAGGCGGCTGCCGCCGCTTCCTGAATTCCCTGATCGTCTCCGCGATCAGGATGTAGGACGCCAGTCCTGCCCCAGGTGGCTGTAATCCCTTTGCAGTAGGGCTTCTGCCAGGGGCCGGGCGCGCCTGCGCAAACTTCTCTCGTACCGCCAATGGCAGGTGCGCAGCGGGGCCACGCCCCGACTCCATGAAATGTCATCGGCTCTGCCCGCAATAGGCAGGGCGTTCAACGGACTCCCCCAAGCGGGGGATTATCGCTGCCATTTCACGCCTCTACTCTGGCAAGGCACGAATCGGTAAGTACGCGTACTTGCAACGGATTCGATTGCTAACCCAAAAGAGGAGACATTGATGAAGCAGGGTATGGAGGCAAAAGGCAAAAGCATTAGAAAGCTCAGCCGCGGATTCATTGCCGTCAGTGCGGCACTGGCTTCCGCCGGTCAGGTTCATGGCTTCGAGATCGGGACAGGTAACGAGGATATTCAGATCCGCTGGGACAACACGGTGCGCTACAACCTGGCCCAGCGCATGCAAGAGCAGAATTCGAAAATCACCGGTTCGCTGAATAACAACGACGGCGACCGCAATTTCAAGAAGAATTCGATCGTCAGCAACCGCCTCGATCTGCTCAGCGAATTCGATTTCATCTATAAAAATAGTCACGGCTTTCGGGTCAGCGCTGCCGTCTGGGGCGACAACGCCTATAACCATCTGGACAACCACTCGGCCGCCGGCTCCAACCATCTGGAAAACGGCGCTCCGGCCACCGGTCTGAGTCGCGCGACCAAGCGCTACAACCGCGGCGTTTCCGGCGAATGGCTGGACGCCTTTTTGTTTACCAAGCTGGATATCGGTGATTCGCCGCTCTATCTGAAGGCGGGACAGCACACCGTGTACTGGGGCGAAAGCCTGTTCCTTGGCGGGGTGATCCATGGCATTGCCTATGCCCAGTCGCCGCTCGATGTTGCCAAGGGCCTTTCCATCCCCGGCGCCGAGGCGAAGGAACTGTTCCGGCCGCTGAACAACATCTCGGCCAATTTTCAGGCTTCGGACTCGCTGTCGCTGGCGGCGCAATACTTCTTCGACTGGAAGCCCTTCCGCTATCCGGAAGCCGGTAGCTACCTCGGATTCTCGGATGCCATCATGGGTGGCGGTGAGTCCGTCTATACCCCGCTCGGACTGCTCCCCCGGTTGCATGACATCGAGCCGGACAAGCGGGGTGACTACGGTCTTTCAGCGCGCTGGAGTCCGGAGTGGCTGGACGGTACGGTCGGTGCCTACTACCGCAACTTCACCAACAAGATTCCCCAGACCATCCTCGATGTTCGAGGCCATCCGGGGCTTCCTGGTCCCTCGGGAGCGCTCGGCTACCGTCTGTCCTATGGCGACGATGTCGATCTCTTCGGGGTCAGCCTGTCGAAGAACATCGGCGGGGTGAGCGTCGGCGCTGAAATTTCCTATC
The DNA here is from genome assembly GCA_002840765.1 of Betaproteobacteria bacterium HGW-Betaproteobacteria-7. Taxonomy (GTDB): domain Bacteria; phylum Pseudomonadota; class Gammaproteobacteria; order Burkholderiales; family Rhodocyclaceae; genus Azonexus. Next base: position 69,176 of record PHCE01000020.1, on the reverse strand, counting down.
GCAAGAACATGCCGCTGAACAGCGATCCGGTGCTCGTCGCCAGCGCTACTACGGTGGCATTGGCCCAGGCCGGCGTTCCGGGGCTGGAAGGCTTCGTGAACGCGCGCACTTCGCTGCCGGAAAAGGGAGACACCGGCGGTGCCCGAGGCAACACGACGCATGTCGTGTTCAACCTGCTTGGCCAGATCGCCAAGACGCCATTGTTCGACTCCCTGGACTGGAAGGCGGAAGTGACCTGGAACACCTGGAACAAGGTCACCAAGAATGAGCACCTGTTCAAGGGCCGCAGCGGTTACCGCGGCCTCGACCGCGTCAGCAATGATGCCTGGGGTATCGGCCTGACCCTCGAGCCGAAGTGGTACCAGGTGTTCCCCAGCGTCGATCTGATGCTGCCCATCGCCTACAGCACCGGCCTGTCCGGGGTTTCGTCGGTCGCCCAGGGCGGGGCCAGGGGGGTCGGCCTCTTCAGCGTCGGTATCGCTGCCGACGTGCGCAACCAGTATCGCTTCGACCTCAAGTACGTCGGCTTCTTCGGCGACGTCGATGCCAGCGACCCCAATGCCGTTGTCGCCAAGGACAACCCGGCTTACCTGAAGGACCGCGGCATGCTCGTCCTGAATTTCAAGACGACCTTTTAATAAAGACAGGAGACAAACGTTATGAAATACCAGCAAACATTCCTCGCCGTCGTTGCCGCGCTGGCAACGGGTGCAGCTTCTGCTGCGGTTTCGCCGGAGGAAGCGAAGGCTCTGGGCACGACCCTGACCCAGGTGGGTGCGCAGATGGCCGCCAACAAGGATGGCTCGATTCCGGCCTATACCGGCGGGCTGACCAAAGCGCCGGCCGGCTTCAAGGCGGGTGATGCGACCCGTCCCGATCCGTTCGCCAGTGAGAAGCCGAAGTTTTCGATCACTGCGGCCAACATGGGCCAGTACGAGGACAAACTGACGGCGGGTACGAAGGAGTTGCTCAAGCGCAACGCCTCCTATCGCATCGACGTTTATCCGACGCACCGCACCGTCGCCCTCCCCAAGGCGGTGATCGAGAACACCCTCAAGAATGCGACCCGGGCCAAGACGACCAACGAAGGTCGAGTGGTCGAAGGCGCTGTTGGCGGTTATCCCTTCCCCATCCCGAAGAACGGTTATGAGGTGATGTGGAACCACTTGCTGCGCTATGTAGGGGTGGCCTACCGCCTGAGCTACAAGTCCTGGAACGTCGACTCCAGCGGTTCGTCGACGCTGGCCACTGCCGGCGTGCTGACCGAGGACTATCCCTATTACGGCCAGAGCGCCAACGACAGTGGCATCTTCTGGCGCCTGCGCAGTGACTACACGGGTCCGGCCCGCCGTGTCGGCGAGACCTTGATGGTGCATGACAACATCAATCCGATGGAGAAGAGCCGGCGTGCCTGGCAATACCTCCCGGGCCAGCGGCGCGTGAAGCTGGCTCCGGATATCTCGTACGACGCGCCTAACCCCGGCACATCAGGTGCGACGACCTATGACGACACCTTCATCTTCAACGGGGCGATGGATCGCTACGACTTCAAGCTGGTCGGCCAGAAGGAGATGATCGTTCCCTACAACAACTACCGGCTGGTCTATCAATCCAAGGCCGAGCAGTTGCTGAAGGCCAAGCATATCAACCCCGATGCCGAGCGCTGGGAACTGCACCGGGTCTGGGTCGTCGAGGCAACGCTGAAGCCGGGTTCGCGTCACGTCTATGCCAAGCGTGTCTTCTATATCGACGAGGATTCTTGGATCGGCCTGGCCTCGGATGGCTACGACGCGCGTGGCCAGTTGTACCGCTCGCTGTTTGCCTACATGACGCCGAGTTACGACGTGGCGGCCCAGTTTTCCGCCAACTTCGTCTCCTATGACTTCATTGCCGGCATGTATTCGCTATCGGTGCATCCGGGGGAGAGCGGCGGGGTGAAGTATTCCAGCACGCTGTTCCCGGACAAGGAATGGACGCCTGATTCGATGGCCGGTTCCGGCATTCGCTGAAAGCGCTCGCTGCCGGCGTGGTGCTGCACCGCGCCGGCAAGCCTTCAATCAAGCCGCCTGAAGAGGCGGACACCACCGGATGGTCGGAAGAGACATGAACCTAGTTTGCAAGTCGACGGGCCGCGCGCTCGTGCTCGCCACTTTCGCCGCTATCGCTGCTTTCCCGGCGCAGGCCGGCGAATTCAAGGGCGTGCTCAACACGCCGGCGCAGGCCACGCAACTGGCCGCCCAACGCCCGCTCAATGCCGTGGTGGCCAGCGGTTTGCGCTTGATTGCGGCTGGCCCGCGCGGGCACATCGTCTATTCCGACGACAACGGTGCTTCCTGGAAGCAGGCATCGGTGCCGGTGAGTTCGGATCTGACCGCTGTCTTCTTCAGCTCCGAGCGCTACGGTTGGGCGGTCGGTCACGACGGCGTCGTGCTGCATTCGGCCGATGCCGGGCAGACCTGGCAGCTGCAACTGGATGGCAATCGGGCCGCCGCCTTGATGAAGGAGCACTACGCCAGGCTGGCGGCCGCAGGCGACGCCCAGGCGGCGGCACTGCTCCCGGAAATTGACGGCTATGTCGCCGCCGGCGCCGACAAGCCTTTCCTGGACGTGTGGTTCGCCAACGACCGGGTGGGTTTCATCGTCGGTGCCTTCAACCTGATCTTCCGCACCGTCGACGGCGGCAAGACCTGGGAACCGTGGTTCGATCGCGTTGAAAATCCCAGGCGCCTGCACTTTTACGCGATCCGCGGGCAGGGTGGCCGTCTCTATGTCGTCGGCGAGCAGGGCCTGGTTGCCTATCTCGATGCCGGCGCCCAGCGTTTCGCGACGCTTCCTTCGCCCTATGCCGGCAGCTTCTTCGGCGTCCTACCGGTCAACGGCGGGGCCGTCGTGTACGGCATGCGCGGCAATGCCTTCCGCATCGACGGGCCAGGGGCCAATTGGCAGAAGCTGGACACCGGCGTTGTCGGCGGCCTGACCGCTGCAATTGGCCTGGGGGACGATCGCCTGGCTCTGGTCAGCACTGCCGGGGATGTCCTGGTGGGCAGTGTCGATAGCGGCCGGTTCAAGCGGGTGAAGGCGCCCCGCGAGATGTTGTTTGCCGGGGTGGCCTACGTGCCGGCCACGCAGTCCCTGGCTTCGGTAGGCAGTGCCGGGGCGTCGATCGTCCCGCTGGCACAGAAACAGTGAGTAAGCCATGAGCCCAAATTCCAACGCCAACGATTCGATGCCCGTCATCCGGGATTTGTCGGACTTCGACCAATCCACCGGCAGCGTGCTCGAACGCTTCTATTTCAACCACCGCAAGCAGGTGCTCGTGGTATTCGCGCTGATCACCGTCGTGCTGGGGATTTTCTCGCTGCGCATGGAGATGACCGCCGCCTTCGAGAAGATGATCCCGGCGAATCATCCCTTCATCCAGAACTATCTGGACCACAAGGACGACCTCCGCGGCCTCGGCAATTCCTTGCGCATCGTCGTCGAGAACACCGACGGAGACATCTTCGATCCCGAGTATCTGGAAGTGCTGCGCAAGGTCAATGACGAGCTCTTCCTGATGCCCGGCGTCGATCGCGCCTGGGTCAAGTCGCTGTGGTCGCCGGCCGTGCGCTGGAACGAAGTCACCGAAGAAGGCTTTTCCGGCGGCCCGGTCATGCCGTCCGACTACGATGGTTCGCCGCGCTCAATCGAGGCCCTGAAGGTCAATCTGGCGCGTTCCGGGGTGATCGGCAGCCTGGTGGCCAACGACCTGAAGTCGAGCATGATTTTTGTCCCGCTGCTCGACAAGGTGGAGGGGGCGGACGGCCGGATCGATTACCTGAAGCTGTCGCGCATCCTGGAAGACGACATCCGCGGCAAGTACGAACTGGCCAAGAACATCGAGGTTAGCGTCCGCAGCCAGCAGGACGACAAGGTCAAGATCCACGTCGTCGGTTTCGCCAAACTGGTCGGCGACCTGATCGAAGGCATGTTCAGGGTCATGGGCTACTTTGCGATCGCCGCTGCGATTGCCGCCATCAACATCTACTCCGCCACCCGCTGCGCGCGCAGCACGGGGCTGGTGATTTCCTGCTCGCTGATTGCTGTCGTCTGGCAAATCGGTATCGTCAATGCGCTCGGTATCCAGATTGATCCGTACTCGGTGCTCGTGCCCTTCCTGGTGTTCGCTATCGGCGTCAGCCATGGCGCCCAGAAGATGAACGGCATCATCCAGGATATCGGGCGCGGCACCCACAAGCTGGTGGCGGCGCGCTACACATTCCGCCGCCTGTTCCTGGCCGGCCTGACGGCTTTGATCGCTGACGCGGTCGGCTTCGGCGTACTGATGGTGATCGACATTCCGGTGATCCAGGAACTGGCGATCAGCGCCTCCATCGGCGTCTGGGTGCTCGGCTGGACCAATCTGGTGCTGTTGCCGATCCTGCTCTCCTATACCGGCGTCAGCGAGAAAGCTGCCCGCCGCTCGCTGCAGGAGGAGGGCGAGGTATCGCGCGGCCGCGGCCTGGGCTCCATCTGGACCTTCCTGAACCGCTTCACCGAGCGTCGCTGGGCCACCGGTGCGATTCTCTGCGCCGTCGCCCTGGCCGCCGTCGCCTTTGCCATCAGCCTGAAGCTGCAGATCGGCGATCTTGAGCCCGGCGCACCGGAGTTGCGTCAGGAGTCGCGCTACAACCGGGACAACGCCTACATCACCAGCCACTATTCGCTGTCCAGCGACCAGTTCGCGGTGATTGTCAAAACGCCGGTCGAAGGTTGTCTGACCTACAAGGCGCTGATCATGGCCGATCAGCTTGCCTGGACCCTGCAGCAGGTGGAAGGAGTGCAGGCGACGATCGGCCTGCCTGATGCGATCCGGCAGATCACCGCCGGCACCTTCGACGGCAATCCCAAGTGGGCATCGCTGAACCGCAATCAGGATATTCTCAACTACGGCGCCCAGCAGGCTTCGGTCAATAACCGGGATCTGTTCAATACCAATTGCTCGGTGATGCCGGTGGTCGCTTTCCTCGCCGACCACAAGGCGGAGACGCTGGACCGCGTGGTCAAGGCCGCCGCCGAATTTGCCGCGGCGAACAGCGACAAGGATGTCGAGTTCCTGCTGGCGGCCGGCTCGGCCGGTATCGAGGCAGCGACCAACGAAGTGGTCCGCGATGCCAATCGCACCATGCTGCTCTACGTCTATCTGGCGGTCATCATCCTCTGCCTGATCACCTTCCGTAGCTGGCGGGCGACTGTGGTCGCGGTCGTCCCGCTGATCGTCACCTCGATCCTCTGCGAAGCGCTGATGGTGATGCTCGGCATCGGCGTCAAGGTGGCGACGCTGCCGGTCATCGCGCTCGGAGTCGGCATCGGCGTCGACTACGCGCTCTACCTGCTGAGTGTCCAGCTGCAGCGTCAGCGCGAAGGCTATTCCCTGGCTGAATCGTACCGACACTCGATCCAGTTCGTCGGCAAGGTCGTCGGCATGGTCGGCGTCACCCTGGCCATCGGCGTCGTCACCTGGGTCATGTCGCCGATCAAGTTCCAGGCCGACATGGGCATCCTGCTGACCTTCATGTTCATCTGGAACATGGTCGGAGCGCTGGTCCTCATCCCGGCCCTGTCGCATTTCCTGCTCAGGGACGTCGCGCGCGCCCAGCCGGCGATGAGCCGGGCCCTGCCGAGCGCTGCTTGAGTCGCAGGGCTTGCCACAAGGATTTGTCCCGTGAATTGCGAAGCGCGCTGGCTAAGTTCAAACCGAGTTGCACCGAGGTTCCCCGACCGGCACACAGCGAAAGCCGGCAAACATGGTGGTTACCCACAGAGACCGTGCCCCGGAGACCGGGGCTTGTCAGACCTATTGGAGATTCAAATGCTCATTGACGATATCGAATACGTTATTTTCCGCCACCCCGATCTTCCGGCGCTCCGCCAGTTCATGCTCGATTACGGCTTGCTGGATGCCGGGCAGCAGGGGGATTCCCTGTACCTGCGTTCCTATGGCGATGCACCGTTCTCCTACGTCACTACGCAAGGTGAGGCTGCCTTCGTCGGCATGGGTTTCCGCGTCGCCAGCCAGGATGCGCTGGTGCAGCTAGCGGCCCGTTTCGCTGCCGACATCGAGGCCTGTCCGCATCCGGGTGGCGGCCAGTATTTCCACACCACCGATCCGGAAGGCCGCCGGCTCGAATTCGTCTTCGGTGCCCAGCGTTCGGTACCCGTTGCCACCGGCGGTGAGCCGATTGCCTGGAACGATGCCTTTGCCAAGAGCCGCCTCGGTCGCTACCAGCGCCCGGTGCATGGCCCGTCCCACATCCAGCGGCTTGGCCACCTGGCTGTTTTCTCGCCGACCCCGCAGAAAATGATCGATTGGTATGGCAGGAACCTCGGTCTGAAGCCGTCCGAACTGATCCATGACGGCAACGAGGCCAATGTGATGGCCTCCTTCATGCACCTGGACAAGGGCGCTGCCTGGACCGACCACCACACCCTGGCCATCGTCATGGCAGCGGCACCAGGCCTCGACCACGTTTCCTTCGAGTGCCGTGATTTCGACGATGTCGGCACCGGCCACATGGTCATGCAGGACAAGGGCTACAAGCACCGCTGGGGCATCGGCCGCCACTTCCACGGCAGCCAGATCTTCGACTACTGGACTGATCCGGCCGGCTTCCATGTCGAGCATTTCTCCGATGGCGACATGGTGAACGCCGACACGCCGACGCTGCTTTACCCGTTTGGCCGCGACACGCTGCTGCAGTGGGGGCCGGCCTTCCCCGGTCTGTAAGCGCTTTAAGCCATTGGTGAAGAACGCCTGTCCGGTGCGCGCTACGTCCCACCGGACAGGACCTCCAGCCGGGGAATTCGGAAACATGATTGACCGCAAATGAAGAAACTACTGCTTAAAACCATCCTGTTCGCCCTGCCGAAGGTACTCAGCTTCACCGCCCGCAAACATGCGGCGTTCCGCTTGCGCCTGAAGGAGCGGAATTGCACCGTCTACATCGGGCTGCAGGACGGGAGCATCGGCCGCTTCCTGGAGATCCGCGGCGGCCGGGTGCAGTCGCGCACCGGCACGGCGGCGGAGGCCGATGTCAGTATGCTGTTCAAGGATCTGCCGACGGCACTGAAATTCCTGATGCCCAATCCGGATCAGGGCGAGATCATTCACGCCGCCAAGAATTTCAAGGTCGTCGCCAAGGGGCCGGATCACCTCGTCGTCTGGTTCATGCAGACGCTCAATCTCAGCCAGACGGTCGGCGTCGAGAAGGGCATGGCGATGCGCGACGGTACCCGGCGCTTTACTACCTGTACCAATGGCGGACCGTTGTTCATCTACGTCAAGGACGGGCGCATCCAGCGGGTCACGCCGCTCGAACTGGACGATAAGGATGCGGCGAGCTGGGAAATAAAAGCGCGCGGCAAGACCTTCCGCCCCCATCGTCGCGCGCTGGTCGCCCCGCACGCCTTGTCGCTGAAATCGCTGGTCTATTCCGACAAGCGCATTCTCACCCCGATGAAGCGGGTCGATTTCGACCCGGACGGCGAGCGCAATCCGCAGAACCGGGGCAAGTCGGGCTACGTGCCGATCAGCTGGGACGAGGCACTGACCATCGTCGCCAAGGAAATCAACCGGCAGAAGCGCGTCCACGGGCCCGGCTCGATTACCTTCCCGCTGTCGTCTCACCACCAGTGGGGCAACGTCGGCTATTACCTCAGCGCCCTGATGCGCTTCGCCAACCTGATCGGCTTCACCCGCGTGGCCGCCAACCCGGATAGCTGGGAGGGCTGGTACTGGGGTGCCATGCATCATTTCGGCAATTCCATGCGCATCGGCGTGCCGGCCGGCTATAGCGGTGTCGAGGACTGCCTCAAGGAAGCCGAGATGATCGTCTTCTGGTCCTGCGACCCCGAGAGCACCAACGGCGCCTATGCCGGTTTCGAGGGCACGACGCGCCGCCTGTGGGCCAAGGAACTCGGCATCGAGTTCGTGCACATCGATCCGCATTTCAACCCGACTGCGCAACTGCTCGGCGGGCGCTGGCTTCCGGTCCGGCCACAGACCGACGCCGCGCTGGCCACGGCCATCATGTACGTGTGGGCCGTTGAAGGCTTGTACGACGAGCAGTACGTCGCCGACCGCACGACCGGCTTCGAGGAATGGAAGAGCTATCTGCTGGGCAAGACCGACGGCATCGCCAAGACGCCCGAATGGCAGGAGGGGGAAACCGGCATCCCGGCCAAGGATGTGCGCGCCCTGGCGCGCAAGTGGGGCAACCGCAAGGTCTATCTGGCCACCGGCATGACCGGCGCCGGCTTCGGCGGCGCCGGGCGCGGTGCGACCGGCCAGCAATGGGCGCGCTGCCTGATCATGATGATGGCCATGCAGGGCTGGGGCAAACCCGGTGTCAATTTCGGCTGCCTGCAGATCGGTGCGCCGGTGGACCATCATTTCTATTTCCCGGGTTATGCCGACGGCGGCATCTCCGGCGAACTGATGTGGAACGGCAACGCCGTCAACAACTACCAGCGCATGCCGCACATCCTGACCATGAATCCGGTCAAGCAGCTGGTGCCCCGGCAGCAACTGCCCGAAGCCATCATCAATGGCCACGCCACCGGTTATCTGTGGGACGGCATCTCGCAGGAGGCGCAATTCACGCCCTTCACCTATCCGATGCCGGGCTATTCGCCGATCCACATGATCTACCGCTACGGCGGTTCGTCCTTCGGCACGGTCGCCGGCTCCGGGCGCTGGGTCGAGGCCTATCGCCACGACAGCATCGAGTTCGTCGTCAACCAGTCGATCTGGATGGAGGGCGAGGCCCAGTTCGCCGACATCATCCTGCCGGCCTGCACCCAGCTCGAACGCTGGGACATTGGCGAATGGTGCAATTCCGGCGGCTATGCCCACCATGGCTACGCCCTGGTCAATCATCGGACGATCGTGCTGCAACACAAGTGCATCGAACCGCTCGGCGAGTCGCGTTCCGATTACGACATCTTCACCGCCATTCTCGAACGGCTGGGCCTTGGCGGCGTGTTTACCGAAGGCTGCAGCGAGCTCGACTGGGTCAAGCGCGTCTTCGATTCGTCCGACCTGCCGGATCACGTTTCCTGGGCCGATTTTTGCCGCAAAGGCTATTTCGTCGTCCCGGCGGAAAAGCCCGAACTGCGCCAGCCGGTCGATATGCGCTGGTTCGCCGAAGGCCGGCCCAAAGACGTGCCGGAGCCGCATCCCTTGCCGTCGCAATGGGCGGACGAATTCGGCAAAGGCCTGCAGACGCCGAGCGGCAAGCTGGAATTCATCCCCGAAATCCTCAAGCGCCATACCAAGGACAATCCCGAACGCCCGGCATTGAACCGTTACATCCCGTCCTGGGAAGGCCTCGGCACGACCGAGCTGGTTGGCAAGTATCCGCTGCAGATGATCGCCACGCATTCCCGCTACAGCTTTCATACTTCGAGCGACGGCAAGAACGGCGTCACCAACCGGGTGGCGGACCATCGCACCCGCATCGCCGGTCACGATTTCTGGCTGTTGCGCATCGATCCCGCCGATGCGGCGGCGCGCGGCATTGCGCCGCGCGACCTGGTCAAGGTTTACAACGACCGCGGCGCGGTGATCTGCGCCGCCGACGTCTCGGCCCTGGTGGCGCCCGGGGTAGTGAAGTCCTATGAGGCCAGCGCCGAGTTCCAGTTGCTGGAGGTAGCTGGGGATAAGGTCGAAATCGGCGGCTGCATGAACATCCTGACGCCGAACCGCCCGCAAACCAAGGGGACCGGCAGCATGAGTCCGAACTCATGTCTGGTCCAGATCGAAAAATGGCAGGGGGCCGAAGCATTCGCCCGCCTGCAGGCCGCCACGGGAGTCGTCCATGGATAAGTGGAATCTGATCATCAATGTCGGGCGTTGCGAGAATTGCTACAACTGCGTGATCGCCGACCGGGATGAATATGTCGGCAACGACTATCCGGGCTACGCCGCGCCCGCCTCACTGGCCAGCGAAGCGCCGATCCGCATCCAGCGGCGGGTGCAAGGCGCGGCACCGCTGGTCGAGACGACTTATCTGCCGGTGATGTGCAACCACTGCGACGATGCGCCGTGCATGAAGGTCGGCGGCGATGCGATTACCAAGCGCCAGGACGGCATCGTCATCATCGACCCGGTCAAGGCGAAGGGCCGCAAGGACATCGTCCGCTCTTGCCCGTACAAGGCCATCGTCTGGAACGAGGAGCAGCAGCTGCCGCAGACCTGGATTTTCGATGCCCATCTGCTCGATGGCGGCTGGGAGTGGCCGCGCTGCCAGCAGGTTTGCCCGACCGGCGTGTTCGAGGCGCTCAAGCTCGACGACAAGGCGATGCAGGAAAAAGCCCGCAAAGAGGGCTTGCGGACCTTGCTGCCCAAGCTCAACGCCAAACCGCGCGTCTATTACCGGGGCCTGGAGCGCTGGGAGAAATGCTTTATCGCCGGCAGCGTCAGTGCCATCGCGTCGGATGTGGTCGATTGCGTCGTCGGTGCCGAAGTGCTGCTGTTCCAGGATGGCCAGCGAATCGCCATGACGCACAGCGATAGCTTTGGCGATTTCCGTTTCGGCGGCCTGACTGAAGGCAGTGGCGCCTATCGCGTCGAAATCAGCCATCCCCTGGGCCAGGCGCAGCGGGACTGCGTCCTCGAGGAAAGCCTTTACCTGGGCGAGATTCGTGTCACTGGATGCGAGTGCCAATCTGTTTCAAAGAAGGAAGATGTTTATGAATACAACTGAAAAATTGCTGGCGCCGCCTGAGTATCCCGCCAGTCAGGCACCGCAGCACGTCACCAAGCTGGTTCGGCCAACCCCGTGGCAAAAGGCGACCCAACTCGCCTTCCTGCGCTTCGAAAAGAAGGATCTGCGCGAAGCTGAGCGCTTCTGGATCGATTTCGGGCTGCTGACTGTGTCGCGCTCCGCCGAACAGCTGGTCATGCGCGGCGCCGGTACGGAGCCGGCGATCCTGGTGGCGACCAAGGCTGAACAATCGCGCTTTGTCGGATCCGCATTTGTCGTTCCCGGTGATACCGACTTCGCCCGGCTGGAGCGCGAAAGCCAGGCCAAACCGCTGGCGGCGAGCCGGATTCCGGGCGGCGGTCGCGGCGTGGCACTGCAGGATCCGGATGGCAATGACCTGTGGCTGATCGCCGATTGGGGGTCGGTGCCGGCCTTGCCGACTCGGCCGCCGCTGCATGGCGAGATGAACGTTCTCGGCGACATCCGGCGGGTGAACCGGACGGTCCGTTCAGCCATCGAACCAGCGCTGGTCGGGCGGCTGGGTCATTTCGTCTACCAGACCAACAATTTCGCGGCCATGGCCGAGTGGTACATGCGCCATATCGGCATCATCCCGACGGATGTGCAGTACCTCGAAGACGGTTCGCCGATCGTCACCTTCTTCCGGCTGGATCTCGGCGACCTGCCGGCCGATCACCACACTTTCGTCCTGGCCAGCGCCCTTGAGCCGCGTTATGAGCACAGTGCCTGGGAAGTCATCGACCTCGATGCCCTCGGACAAGGGCAGCAGATCATGCATACCCGCGGCCACGAGCATTTCTGGGGCATCGGCCGGCATCTGCTGGGCAGCCAGTTGTTCGATTACTGGAAGGATGCTGACGGCTTCGATTTTGAGCATTACACCGACGGCGACGTGTTCACCGCCGACCACGAGACGCGCTACGTGCCGTTCACGACGGGCAGCATCTGGGCTTGGGGCGACGACGCGCCGCGAGAAATCTTCCCCGCCAAGTCGCTCGGCCTGGTCTGGCGCGCCCTCAAGCTGATCCGCCAGGGGCGAATGAGTTTCGCCAAGCTGCGCCTGATCGGCAAGACGCTCGATACCCCGGCGCGCCCCTGGCTCTAATTCCAACTCTTTCAAATTTTTTTCAAGGACCCACTATGGCCATCAATCTGATCCGTTTCCTGCCCGCCAACGCTGCTGCCGATGCCGGCCCGCAATGGGGCGTCGTTTTCGGCGGGAAAATCGCCCCGCTGGCAGGCAGTTACCCGACCACTGCCGATGTCATCCGCAACGGACGCGATGCTGCCCGCCAACTCACCGCCGCCCAGGCGACGCTCGACCTGGGCAGTGTCCGCGTCCTGCCGCCGGTCACCTCGAACCAGCAATTCATCTGCCAGGGCGTCAATTACGCCAGCCACGTGCGCGAGTCCGGCCTCGATCCGGCCAACTTCCCGTTCAACACCATCTTCACCAAGGCGTCTTCGTGCATCAGCGGGCCCTACGATGAAGTGGTGCGTCCGTCCCATGTGAAGCTTCTCGATTACGAGATTGAGCTGGGCATCGTGCTCGGGCGCGATCTGATTCCCGGCGAGGTCATTACCGAAGACAAACTGGACGAGGTGCTGGCCGGCGTGACCATCGTCAACGACGTTTCAGCGCGCGACGTCCAGTTGCCGCAGGGCCAGTTCTACAAGGGCAAGAGCTACCGGACTTTCGGCCCGGTCGGCCCGCTGCTGGTCCTGCTCGAACCCGGAGAATGGCGGCGCTGGCGCGAGCTGAAGATGACCCTGACGGTCAACGGCGCCGTCCGGCAGCAGGCCTATTGCGGCGAGATGCTGTTCAAACCCGAGCAAACCCTGACCGAACTAGCGTCCTTGCACGACGTGCACATCGGCGACCTGATCGCCACCGGCACGCCGGCCGGCTGCGCCGCCAAGGCGCCCGGCAAGCTGGTCATGTTCATCCTCAAGCACTTCATGTCCGATGCCGGCAAATGGAAGGCTTTCATCGCCAAGGCAACCAAGAACCCGCTCTATCTCCAGCCCAATGATGTCATGGCCCTGAGCATTCGCACCGACGACGGTTCTTTGGATCTCGGCCTGCAGCGCACCAAGGTGGTTTCGCTATGAGTAACGCTCAACGTCTTCTCTGCCTGTCTCCTGCCGAACCACCGGCACTTTCAGTCGAGGCCGCGGCCGTACCGCGTCCCGGCAAGGGCGAGGTCGTCGTCCGCGTCGAGGCGGCTTCGGTCAATCCAATTGACGTCAAACGCGCCGGCGGCTATGGCCAGCGCTTGCTGAAACTCAAGGGGGCAGGGAAGTTTCCCCTGGTTCTCGGCAACGACATCGTCGGGATCGTCGAAACCGTCGGTCAAGGTGTCACCACCAGGCGACCGGGGGAGCGTGTCTTCGGCCTGGTTCCGACCGGCAAGGTCGGCGCCCATGCAAGTCATGTGGCGGTCGATGCGCGCTGGCTCCGTCCCGTCGGCGAAGGCCAAGATGCGGCAGCGCTGGCGGCCTTGCCGTACACCTTCACCACACTCTGGCAGGCGCTGCGCAAGGTCGGTCTCGACGCAGGCAACGCCAGAGGCCGGGAAGTGCTTATTCACGGTGCCTCCGGCGGACTCGGCAGACTGGCCATCCAGCTCCTGGTGCGCTGGGGGGCAACCGTGACTGCCATTTGCAGCACGGCGAACGTCGAGACTTGTAAAGATCTCGGCGCGACTAGCGTCTGGGACCGCCAGCGGACGTCCTTGTCCGGCTTGCCCCAACGCTATGATGCGGTGCTGAATTTTGGCGCCTGGCAGGATGAGGAACGCTTGATTGGTGCGCTCAAGCAGGGCGCCTTGGGTAGCGCAACGACGGTTCATCCGCTGCTGCCGAATATTGACAAGCTTGGCTGGCTGCGCGGTGCCTGGCAAACTCGACGCGATATGCGCCGCGCCAGTGGACTGGCCGCGGCCAAGGGGGCGCGCTACGGCTGGGTAGTGTTCAAGCCGGAAGAGGAAGCACTCGACGCCCTGCATCGCCTGCTGAGCGAAGGAGCGCTGGCGCTGCCGGTCGGCATCTCGGTGCCCCTGTCCGAAGCACGGCAGGCCTTCGCTCACGTTGCGCGGCGACAGCCGGGCAGGGCGATTCTGTTGCCCTAGGCAGCGTGCCGCCACATCCGGGTCAAGCGGGCTCGCGCGCCAGCAAGCCTAGCGCCTGGGCCTTGGCGACTGCCTGAATCCGGCGTTCGACGGACAGCTTGAAGAAGATGTTCTTCAGGTGCGTCTTGATGGTTTCCGGCGCCACGTTAAGGCTGCGCGCGATTTCCTTGTTCGATTGCCCGCGGGCAATCAGGGTCAGGACGTCGTGTTCCTTGGGGGTCAGTGAGCTGCCGGTAGTGGCCTTGCCGACCAGCGTGCGGATCGGTGTTACGTCCGCACCAGGAACCTTGTGGACGGCCGCCAGCAGCCGTTCGCAGTGGCCGTGCAGTTTTGCCCAGTCGGTGTTGCCGCGGAGGGTCGCGCTCAGTCCATTGAGCAACTTCACGGTCTCGGCACCCTGGTCCAATACCGAGCGAACAAAGCCGGCTTTTTCGGCTCGGGCCATGACCTCGCGGAAGACGCGTTCCGCTTCCGTATTGTGATTCACCTTGAAGTGGGCGATCGACAGCAGCGTGCCGGTGCGCACGGCAAACAGCTCGTTGCCGTTCTTCGTGAACAGGGCGAGCAATTCGCTCAGGGGGACGATGCTTTGCTCGGCCTGGCCGACATGGATGGCGAGGTAGGCCTGGCCGATCTGGGCCATTTGCGCTGGCGAACAGGTGGGCGAGGTATCCGCCAATCCGGTTTCCCGGGATAGCTGGGTAAGCCGTTGCTGGCAGCCTTCGGCTTCTGCCAACAGATCTTCATCAAGGAATAGGCGGATGCGCTCGAGCAGGATGGCGGCTTGCAAACGCGCCCATTTTCTACCGACCGCAATACCCTCGGCGCGATCCAGAATCGCCAGCGCTTGCGCCAGGTTCCCCTGGGTCGAAGCGGTGCGGGCGGCGGCAATGAAGGCGGACAGCGTGCAGTCGAGGTAGCCGCTGGCGGCGATGGCCTCGAGGCGGTTGGCGAGGAGAGCCTGCAGTTCGTCAAGGCGCCCCTGCTCGTAGTAGAGGGTGGCGAGTAGTCCGGACGGCCAGGCGGAAAAACCGAAAAAGTCCTTGGCTTTCGTCGCCGGGGCGAGGTTCAAGGCCTCGATGGCATACCTTTCAGCCAGCGCAGCCTGACCGCGCAACAGGGCCGCCCAGCCCATGATGGACAAGCGGAGGACGTGGGTATTGCTTTCCCCCTCGCTGGGTGAGTCGAGTACCGTTGATTCGGAAAAGAAGGCGGTCCACTGGCCGGTGTGGAGATGG
Organism: Betaproteobacteria bacterium HGW-Betaproteobacteria-7; assembly: GCA_002840765.1. Taxonomy (GTDB): domain Bacteria; phylum Pseudomonadota; class Gammaproteobacteria; order Burkholderiales; family Rhodocyclaceae; genus Azonexus. Next base: position 54,041 of record PHCE01000020.1, on the reverse strand, counting down.
CAATACAGTTCGACATTGGCGACGATGCTGCTTGTCCAGCGATCTGCCAGTAGTTCAACCGGACAGGCGGCAACGGCTTCCATGGCCTGGACGATCCGGTCGGAAAGCACGAAGGCAACCGCACAAATGGCTTTGCTTTCGGCCCGGACGGCGGCAGATATGGGCGCCGGAGAAGCAGCGGCAACGTGCTCCAGCAGTTCGAAGGCCATATCGGGCTTGTCCGATACGGCATAGGCCCAGGCAAAGGACAGCCAGACCCTTTCGGGAATCGTCACGGAAAGGCCGGATACTTTCTGGTGCCACTTGATCAGCGTTCCATAGCTGCCCAACTTGAGAATGGGCATGCCGTGCGTTTCCATGCACTGGATCGCCGCGTCAGTATTACCGACGGCCAAGAGATGATCGACGGTGTTGTCCCATTGCTGGTTCGCCGCGTACCAGTCATGGGCCCGGCGATGCAGCATGGCCATGTAGCGGTTGCCTTTTCTCAGCAACAGTTTGTTCAGATAGCGCCGGACAGGGGCCGGGTAGGTATAGCTTCCGCGCTCCGGATCCGCCGGGATGAGAATCTGCTGCTGCCTGATCTGGGAGAAATAGGTTTCGGCCTTTTCGTCGTCGGACAGGGCGAGGCAAAGGGGTAGTGACACGGATTCGACAATCGAGGTATCCACCATCATGTCAAACAGGTCGTCGGGGAAACTGGCAAACAGGTCGTCCAGGTATTGGTCAATGGCGTCGAGGATTCGGCAATCGATGGTGCCGCGAACGAGGGCCGGCGAGTTGCCGAGGTTGCCGATGGTCGACGAAATGATGCGGACGGCTGCTGCCCATCCCTGGGTAAAGCGGTAAAGCTCTTCGAGTTGGACGTAGGGAACGGGGCCGGAGGTGTTTTTGCGGAACAATTCCAGCGTCTCGGCCTTTGTGAAACGGATCGCGCTGCTGTTCAGTTCCAGTAACTGATTGCGCGCCCGCAAGCGGCCGATGGGTAGTGGTGGGAGGTCGCTGGTCAGGATGACGAGATGCAGGTTGGCAGGTGCGTTGGCCAGGACATAGGCGATCTGGTCGTGGATGTTCCTGTCGGTGATCCAGGAATAGCCGTCGAGCACGATGAGTAATTCCTCGCCCGACTCGGCGATGCCGTTGATCAGTGCCGAAGACAGTTCGGAAGTCGACCTTGCGCTGTTACGGTTCAGGGCATCCGAAGGGCCGTTCCTGTTCCCGGTATTCGCTTCCGCCACCGCTTGGAGCAGGTATGGCAGGAAGCGAGATGGATCGTTGTCGTCGGCGTCGATAGCGAACCATGCCACTTTTTTTCCTTGGCCGAGGGCAGCTTCCGCCCACTGGCGAGCCAGCGTCGATTTGCCACAGCCCGGCGGTGCCATGACCAGGGTCAGGAGTCGCTCCAATACTTCACTGCCGAGGTTTTCCAGACGTTCACGGTACAGGGTCTCGCCATAAATTCTGGGGAGTTGTGTCTTGGTACGCACGAGTGTCAACGTTGGCTTGGCAATATCCGGATATGGCTGGTGGCTGCTGGCAGACGAGGGGCTTACGGCAGGCAAGCGGTAATGAGTCGGCCTGCTGTAGGTGTGAAGCGTCGAGGGCGATAGTTGCATCGGGGTTCTCCCTTCTAATCGTCGGGCAAGAGCGGGGGGAGCTCCTGGCTGGCCAAGGAGGTGACCGTAGCGCCAGGGACACCCAAGGCCTGCAGGACAAACTCAACGGCCTGGGTTCCCGCGTTGCGCCAGGTATCGTGGCCAGTGGCGACCAGATAGATCGCCCCGCTGACCACGCCGGCAATGAACGACATCGTCGCGCGCAGTCGTTCCGGGTTGGCATGAATCTGACCGCTTTGTACTCCCGCGAGCAGGTCTTCGGCCGGATTGCTGCTCCACAGTTTTTGCAGGACTTTGGTGCGGAAACCGAATGAATAGATGAACTTCCCCCACAGCGGATCTTCGTGGGCACGCCTGATGTACAGGCGAATACCCATGGCCAGTCGGGCGACGGGGTTGCTGGCGGCTTCTGTGGTGGCAATCGACCTGTTGACTCGCCGATACATCTCGTCGGAAAGGCGGGCGGTAACCTCGTCGAACAGATCATCAGCCGGCTGGACGTAGTTATAGACGGTGCCGCGCGCAACCCCGGCTTCCGTCGCCAGTTCGCTGATGGTCAGGTCGGTACGGCCGGACCTGGCGAAAATGCGCAAGGCCGCTTCGTGAATGCGCCGTTCAGCAGTGCTCGGTGTTTCTTTGCCTCGTTCCACAGTGAATTGATTTCGCATGGTTAAACCTGAACACAAATGTACAATATTGAACTTGTAAATTCAAGTGATTGTTTGAGACTCGAAACTGCGGTCTGTCGGCTACCGAACTGGGCCCGTGAACTCGGACAACTGGATAAGTGATAGCCTTGGCTATATAACCTGAACAATCTCTTCCCAGTGCCCAGACTCATCCTCTCGGGTGCGCCATTCAGACACGTAAGTACAAGCACTAGGCCAATCTCTGATTGGCTTTTTTGCTTTTCGCGGGGCCATTTGGGGGCTCAGCATCGGGTGGTGCATCTCTGTCCGCTCAGGAAACCGAACTCGGCTTCCACGGTCACCACAACCGGGCCATGGGCGTCGCCAACTCCATCGCCGCCATCGAGGTCGGGGCGACCCGCATCGACGCCGCCGCTGCCGGCCTTGGCGCCGACGCCGGCAACACGCCGATGGAAGTATTGATTGCCGTGGGCAGCCTGATGAGCATCGAGACCGGGGTGGGTGTGGCGAAGATCACCGACGTCGCCGAGGACCTGGTCGTGCCGATCATGGACTTTCCCATCCGCATCGACCGCGATGCGCTGACCTTGGGCCACGCCGGCGTCTATGGCTCTTTCCTCCTGTTCGCCAGGCGTGCCGCCGCCAAATACGGCATCCCGGCCTGCGACATCCTGGTCGAACCGGGCCGCCGCGGCATGGTCGGCGGCCAGGAAGACATGATCGAGGACACCGCACTGACCATGGCGCGGGCCAGGAATCTTCTACCGACTTGAGCGTTCCGCTATCAGCCGCAAGAACGCGGGTCAATTGGCGCCATTACCGCTTCCCGAGGCTGCGCTGACGCGCCAGACAATGTTGCCAACGTCGTCGGCGACCAGCAGCGCGCCGCGCTTGTCGATGGCGACGCCGACCGGTCGACCGAAGGCGTTGCCTTCGTTGCTGAGGAAGCCCGTCAGCACATCGATGGGCATGCCGGTGGGCTGACCGCGACCGTCGAACGGCACGAAGATCACCTTGTAGCCGCTGTGCGGCCGGCGGTTCCATGAGCCGTGCTGGCCGATGAACATGCCGCTGGCGAAGAGCGGTGGCAGGGCGCTGCCGACGGAAGACGCCAGGCCCAGGGAGGCAGTGTGCGCGCCCAAGGCATAGTCCGGGGCAATGGCCCTGGCGACCAGATCCGGTCGCGGCGGTGTGACGCGCTCATCGACATGCTGCCCATAGTAGCTGTAGGGCCAGCCGTAGAAGGCGCCATCCTTCACCGAGGTGAGATAGTCCGGAACCAGGTCGCTGCCGATTTCGTCCCGCTCGTTGGCGACGGTCCACAAGGCGCCGCTGTGTGGTTCCCAGGCCATGCCATTCGGATTGCGCAGGCCGGCGGCAAAGATTCGGTGTGCCCCCGTGTGAACATCGACCTCCCAGATGGCGGCCCGTCCCGCTTCAACTGTCATGCCACGCTCGCCGACGTTGCTGTTGGAACCGACCGTTACGTAGAGTCGGCTGCCGTCCGCACTGGCGATCAGGTTCTTTGTCCAGTGATGATTGATCGGCCCGGCCGGCAGATCGAGCAGTTTGACGCCCGCCGCCGTGATCTGCGTGTCACCCTGGCGGTAAGGGAAGCCAAGTACCGCATCGGAGTTGGCGACGAAAAGCGTGTTGCCGACCAGCGCCATACCGAAGGGCGAGTGCAAATTCTCCAGCAGGGCCGAGCGCAGATCGGCCACGCCATCACCATCCGTGTCACGCAGCAAGGTGATCCGGTTGGCGCTGGGCCCGGCAGCGCCGGCCCGCTTCATGACCAGACCCATTACCCAGCCCTTGATGCCCTTGCTGCCTTCCGGCTTGGGCGGCGCATTGCTCTCGGCTACCAGCACGTCGCCGTTCGGCAGCACATACAGCCAGCGCGGATGATCAAGGCCGCTGGCGAAGGCCACGACCCGCGTGCCGGGCGCGGGTCGTGGTGTCACCCCAATTGGCCAGCCTTTGGCCGGCGCGATGTTCACGGTGGGAATCAGCGTCGGATGGGGCGCCGGCAGCGTGGGTTGTGGCCCGAAGCCGGCTGAGCTCGGCAGCTTGGCCATTTCGCCGCAGGCGGCTAGAGACAAAAAGAGTCCGCCGACCAGGAAGACGAATGCGCAGGACCTGGTTTTGCGGAGAGGGATCATGGTCATCACGCCTGACGCCTCAGCGCGCCAGATTCGCGGCGACGAAATTCCAGTTCACCAGCTTGTCCAGTACCGCGTTGATGTAATCGGCGCGTTTATTCTGGTGATCCAGGTAATAGGCATGCTCCCACACGTCGATGGTGAACAGTGGTTTCATCCCCCGGGTCAGCGGGTTTTCCGCGTTGCCCGTCTTCACCACCTTCAACTTCCCGGCATCGTCCACCAGCCAGGCCCAACCGCTGCCGAACTGGGTAGACGCCGCGGTGAACAGTTCCTTGCGCATCGCGTCGTAGCCGCCGAAGTCCTTTTCGATACGCGCCGCCAACTCGCCGCTGGGCTGGCCGCCGCCTTTCGGCCGCATCCCGTTCCAATAGAACGTGTGATTCCACACCTGGGCCGCGTTGTTGAACACCCCCACCTTATCGGCAACCCCTGAGCTGGTCTTGATTACCTGCTCCAGCGTCATGTCGGCCATGGGCGTGCCGGCCACCAGCTTGTTCAGGTTGTCCACATACGCCTGGTGATGCTTGCCGTAATGAAAGCCGATGGTGCGGGCCGAGATGACCGGGTCAAGTGCGTTGTCCGGGTAAGGCAGAGGCGGCAACACGTGGGGCGAGGCGGCACGAGCGACGGCGGGTGCCCCCAACCAGGTAACCGCCCCGAGGGCAGCACCGGCCAGGAGAAAATTTCGACGGCTAAAGGGATGAGCTTGCATGACAGTCTCCTGCTTGGTTGTCGGACGAAGTCAGATTATTGGTGGGTTCGTTTCGCGTGCCGGGTGACGATGCTGGCCTACTGCAGCGATGAAGGCAGCCGCACCATCAGCAAGCGTCTCGGCGCTGGCCAGCAGAATGCCCGGATCGGGCCTGCCCGATGGCAAGGTGGGGGCGATGCCAGCCTGGTCGAGCAGTGCATTCGCGGCGCCGAGCGCCAGAATGGTCTTGCCGTGGCGATACTGGTTGGTCACGAATTCCACCGTCTGCCCATAGCCGGCCAGCAGCGTCACTCCGTCGGCTCCATCGGGCAGGACGAGCGCATCGAACAGGACCGGTGGTGAATTCTCCAGCGTACCGGTCGCCGCCACCATCTCGCCGTCGGCGGTTCTAACCGGTCCGAGGCTGGGCCCGACGATGCAGGCGACGGCGCCGGCCGCGGTCAAGGCAGCCTGTACGGCCACAACGGAGGCGCCGTGTACCCCATTGGCGACCAGGATCGCCACCTTGCGGGTGCGGATGCCGCCGTCGCCGCGCCGTGCCGTCAGGGACAGTGCTGGCGATTGGGTCACTTCGGCGGGCGGCGCCTTTGCCGAGGCCTTCGGCATGGCCTTGGGCACCTTCATGCCCAGTCCATCGGCGATTTTCGCCGCCAGGTCGGCGGACACATTGACCAGCGAAGCCAGCATGCGTTCGCGGATAGCCGGCACGGTGAGCTTGCTCAGTTCGAAGCGGAAGCCGCCAACGATGTGCGCCTTTTCGACCTCGGTCTGGCTTTCGTAAAACAGCGTGGCCTGGGCATAGTGCTCGGCAAACTTCTCCGGCTTGCCGCGCAGCTTGTCGTCTTCAACCGGTTGCGGGAAAGACACGAAACCAGCCGCACCGGCCTGGAACGGGCAGCCGCCGCCGAGCGAGTTGGGCTCGTAGGCGACGCGGCCACGGGGAATGGCCTGGCGATGCAAACCGTCGCGCTGGTTGTTGTGGACGGGCGCCAGCGGGGCGTTGATCGGGATCTCGTGGAAGTTTGCCCCGCCCAGCCGGCTGATCTGGGTGTCGATATAGGAATGGATGCGGCCGGCCAGCAACGGGTCGTTGCTGAAGTCGATGCCGGGCACCACATGCGCGGCACAGAAGGCGACCTGCTCGGTCTCGGCAAAAAAATTGTCGGGATTGCGGTTGAGCACCATGCGGCCGACCGGCGTCACCGGCACCAGTTCTTCGGGGATCAGCTTGGTGGCATCGAGGACATCGAAGCTGAAGGCGTCGGCCTGGGCTTCGGTGAAAATCTGCAGGCCGAGTTCCCATTCCGGGTATTCGCCGGCTTCGATGGCATCCCACAGGTCGCGGCGGTGGAAATCGGCATCGGCGCCGGCGATCTTCGCCGCCTCGTCCCAGACCAGCGAATGGGTGCCGAGCTTGGGCGTCCAGTGGAACTTGACGAAGTGCGACTCACCGGCCGCATTGACCAGGCGGAAGGTGTGCACGCCGAAGCCCTGCATCATCCGGTAGCTGCGCGGAATACCGCGGTCGGACATGACCCACATCAGCATGTGGGTGCTCTCCGGCATCAGCGAGACGAAATCCCAGAAGGTGTCATGCGCCGAGGCCGCCTGCGGCATGCCGTTGTGCGGTTCGGGTTTCACGGCATGGACCAGGTCCGGGAACTTCATCGCGTCCTGGATGAAGAACACCGGGATGTTGTTGCCGACCAGATCCCAGTTGCCCTCGTCGGTGTAGAACTTGACCGCGAAGCCGCGCGCGTCGCGGGCCGTATCGACCGAACCGCGTTCGCCGGCGACGGTGGAAAAGCGGACGAAGACCGGCGTGATCTTGCCCGCTTCCTGGAAGGGGGCAGCGCGGGTGAGGTCGGTCAGCGGCTGGTAGGCCTCGAAGAAGCCGTGGGCGGCCGAGCCGCGCGCATGGACGATGCGCTCCGGAATGCGTTCGTGGTCGAAGTGGGTGATCTTCTCGCGCAGGATGAAGTCTTCCAGCAGGGTCGGCCCGCGCAGGCCGGCTTTCAGCGAATTCTGGTTGTCACCGACGGCGACGCCCTGGTTGGTGGTCAGCAACTGACCATCGCCATCGGTGCGCACCCGGTCGAGCGAGGCAGCACTGCCGCCGGTCTTGGGCGAAATATTGGCTTCGCTTAGGGTGCTCGCCGATGTCAGATCGGAGGTCGGTTCCAGCGTCTGCCCGGGCGGCGGCGTGAGCGCATGATCCGGCCCGAACTCCTTGCTCTTGTTGGTGTTGTACGGCATTGACCGGGCGAGGGCGTGGACAGCGGCGGCTTGTTGGGCCAGCACATCGGCGGCACTGGGCGTTGTCTGGAGAGACTCCTTGTTGGCAGCCATCGGTTGGGGATTTGTCTTTTTCATGGTGTCATCCTAAGTAGTTGATGGTCGTGGTTCGCCAAGCAAAGCGGGGCAAGCTCAGGTCGTGCCGATATAGGGACGCCAAGGGCCAGCAGGCTGCCCCAGTCGATCGGCGACGATGTTCAATACCTCCCGGTTCCAGCCCATGCCCATGTGGCTGCCGTCGACCTCGACGTCCTGAACGAGCTGGGAACACTCGTCGTGACAACAGCTTTCCCAGGCGACCACGCCATCGGAACGGCTGTAGATGGACGTCGTACGGATCGGGGGTGGCAGGCGCAGGCGCTCAATCCATAGCGGATCGATGCTGGCCGCACTGCCGCCGAGGAGGCCGGATAACCAGCCCGCGTTGTCGTCAGCGCTGCCATTGAACGGCGTGGCGATCGTGATCACCTGCCGCACCCCGGGGGCGAGCAACTTGCCAAGCTCGCGGGCGTACAGCCCACCCAGGCTCCAGCCGATGAGCGTCGCCGGTTTGCTGTGTCTGGCGAGCTGAGCGGAGATCTGATCGGCCAAGTCTTCAAGCCAGGTGTCGAGTTTGCCCCGCGGCCCGGTGTTGAACCCTTGCCCCCAGTCGAATGCTTCGTAGCCGAGTTCCTGGCAGTGGGCGCGAAGGATGGAGACCGACGAGCCATCAGCTCCGAGGCCCGGGAAGATGACCACGGGATGCCCATCGCCGGGCGCTGCCTGGGGTGCCACGGCAAATTGGTGAAAGGCATATTCCATGGCGGCGCGAAACGGTTCCAGCATGGTCAGCGAGGGGTTCAGGGCGGCAGTTGCGCTAGTTCTTTTCATGGTTTCCCAGTAGTGGATGCGACGAAAATGCCGCCGTAAAACGTGCTCTGCAGGGCAAGAGCCATCAACGACGCTTTTTCGGTTTGGCCTTGGGCGCAGCTGGAACGGTCCCGCCAAACATGGCCTTAAGGTTGTCGTTGGTGGCCTTGGTCACCGCGGCATTGATCTGGCGCTTGGCCTGTGCGCTCGCCTGGCCGCGCATCGTGTTGGCCGTCCGGTTTGCTGCACTCAGCCACATGCTCATCAACGGGTTCTTTTTCAGAAAGGGATTGGACATGTCGGTTTTCCTTCAACTTCGGGCGGCGAGCAGATCGGCTTTGCGCGTCGCCATCCGGGCACCGAGTTCGACCAGGTCCAGCGAACTGGCCTTGACCTTGGGGAACATCTCGGTGTGCTCTTCCTTGACGTGGTGTTCGACGTATTCGGAGAGCACTTTGACCTTGGCGTCGTAGATGGCACCGTCGGGTTCGACTCCTTCCAGTTGGGCGATCAGATCCTTGATGCCGCCATGCTCAACGGTCGCTTCCGGCACCAGAAGCTTGTCCTTCAATGCCGTCCTGATGGCCGGGTAGAAGATCTCTTCCTCGATCTGTGTATGCACGGTCAATTCGCTACAGATCTCGGCGACGAGCGCCTTCTTCTTGTTGCTGGAATTGGTTTTTTCGTAATCGGCAAACAAATCGCTGACCGTTCCATGGTCAGCCTTGAGCAAAGCGATGGCATCCTTGGCATCAGCCGGGGCCTTCGTTGTGGTGGGGGGCTTGGAAAGAATAGTCATGGCAATTCCTTGGTTGTTTGGCAGTTGGGAGTTGCACAGTAGGCTCTTAGCCACGGCGAATCGGTGCGATGACCAACATAAGCACCCTCGCCGGCAATTCGGTACGGCCACGAGTCGGCAAACGGCGCTGACGGTCCGCTATGTTCGCTAGCCAACTGACAGCCCGCGCCGTATTGCCAAAGATTCAGCGCTGACACTGCCGCCAGGCGGTTGCCTTGATCGATCGGGAAAAATGCGCTGCCTGCTGATCCTTGCCCACCCCCGCCGCGACAGCCTGTGCGGCGCCCTTTTCGATGCCTGTGCCGAGGGCGCGCGCCAGGCCGGCGTCGAGTGCCGCGAGCTGATCCTCGGCGAAATGCACTTCGATCCCGACGTGCACGCCGTCTCGCCCGAACAGCAGTCGCTGGAGTCGGACCTGCTACGCGCCCAGCAGGACATTCAATGGGCGGAGCACCTGGTATTTGTCTATCCCACCTGGTGGGGCACCTTCCCGGCCCGGCTCAAGGGCTTCCTCGATCGGGTGCTGACGCCGGGCTTCGCCTTCCGCCATGTCACGCACGACCGGTGGGACAAGCTGCTCAGCGGCCGCACGGCGGACCTGATCACGACCATGGACACGCCGCCACTGGTCTATCGGTTCATCTACCGCGCCCCCGGACAGCAGGCGCTGGCGCGGGCGACACTCGGCTACTGCGGCATCCGCTGTGCGCGCATCGAGACCTTCGGCTCGGTGATCGCCGCCACTGCCGACCAACGCCAGCAATGGCTGGAGCGAGCCCGGTCCGTCGGCGCGCGCCTGGCCGAGGGCGCGCTGTCGACCGGGCAGCGCCGCCGGCAGCGCGTCACCGCCTGGCTTGCTGCGCTGCGACTGCAGTTCTATCCGATGACCTGGATCGCCTATACCGTCGGGGCGCTCCTGGCCGCCGCGGGTGCGCCGCTGGCGATGACGCCGTACCTGCTCGGCTATCTTGCGCTGTTCCTGCTTGAAGCGGCGACAGTGTTTCTCAACGACTGGTTCGATTTCGCCAGCGATCGGCTCAACCGCAATCACGGGCCGTTCACCGGCGGCTCACGGGTGCTGGTTGACGGCCGGCTCGACCGCGCGGCGATGCGCCGGGGCATCGGTGTGTCGATTGTCGGCGCCGCGGCGGCGCTTGCCGTCCTTGTTGCCAATGCCCCCGTGGCATCCGTCGGGCCGACTGCCGCGCTCTACGCCATTTTTGCCCTGCTCGCGCTCGCTTACACCGTGCCCCCACTGAAGCTTTCGCACCGCGGCTTCGGCGAACTCGATGTCGCGCTCACCCATAGCGCCGGGGCGATCATCGCCGGCTATGTGGTGCAAGGTGGGCATTGGGCCGCCAGTACGCCGTGGCTGCTGGCGTTGCCGCTGGGCCTGGCGGTGCTGCCGTCGATCCTGCTTGCCGGTTGTCCCGACCGGACGGCCGACGAGGCAGTCGGCAAGCGCACGCTGGTGGTCATCCTTGGCCCGCGCGCTGCCATCCGCCTGGCGATGGCCGCCTGTCTCGCCGCCCCTGCCGTGGCCGCGCTGTTGGCGCTGATGCGTCTGGACATGGCGGCGCTGCTGGGCTGGAGCGCTGCGGGCGGCAGCGTGCATGCCATCTGGCTGTGGCGATGTCTGCAGCGTCTGGCCAACGACAAGCTGCCCGAGCGCATCGATGGGCCGATCGTCCTGGCCTTGACCTTCATTCTCTGGTTCTGCGTGCCGCCGCTCATCGTGTTGGCGAGCGCCGCGGGGCGCTGAGCGGGCGTCATCCCCGCCGTCGGGTCGGCGCTTTGGGCGCCGTCCGCTTGGCGCTGGCCGCTTTGCTGCTACCGGCCTCAGCGCTGCTCCCGGGCTTGCGTTTGGCCAGACTCTTCGCCAGCAACTCGGTGAGATCGACGACGTTGCTTGCCCCCGCCTCCGCCGGTGCATCTTCGAGCGATGTCACGGTGGCGGTCTCGCCGGCTTCGACCTTCTTGTTCACCAGCGACAGAATGGCATCGCTGAACTTGTCGGAGTAGTCGTCCGACTTCCAGGGGCTGGTCATGTCGCCGATGAGCTGGGCGGCCATTTTCAGTTCGCCCGGCTTCAGACCAGCGGCGGCCTTGCCTTCAGCCGGCAGTTTCAGCTCCGCCAAGGGGCGGAGCTCACCGGCCCAGCGGAGGGTGTTGAGCACCAAGGCAGCACCGGATGGAATCAGCGCCGCCAAGTGCTCCTTGGTACGCATCACCACCCGGGCGATGCCGATGACGTCGGCGTCCAACATCGACTCCCGGAGCAGGGCATAGACCTTCTCGCCCTTGCCCACGGGCTCCAGGTAGTAAGGGGTTTCCATGAGCGTGAACGGAATCTCGCTGGCCTTGACGAAGGACTCGATTTCGATGGTTTGCGTCGACTTCGGATACGCCGCCTTGATCTGCTCTTCGCTCAGGATCACGTAATCGCCATCGTCCTGTTTGATGCCCTTGACGATGTCGTCGCCCTGGATGTCCTTGCCGGTGCGTTTGTTCACACGCTTGTAGCCCACCGGGTCCATCGATCGCTTGTCGAGCCAGTCGAAGTCGATGCCGACATCCTGCGAGGCCGGGTACAAGGCCACGGGCACATGCACCAGACCAAAGGTGATGGCGCCTTTCCAGATTACGCGGGGCATGCAGTTCTCCTGTGAGTTCGGGCCGAGAGTGGGTATGTCGAGCTGCTGCCACGCAGCCTTCGCGCTTGCTGACACCTTTTTCGCAGCCTACGCAGCCAGCGCCGCCGGTCTGTGCGCCAGCGCACTGGAGCGAGCCGGCGTTTGCTTGTGTCGGGTAGCACACCGACGGCACGGTGGGGCAGGCCTGAACATTACCGGGAGCCTTCCTCGCTCAGACAACGCCGCAAAGGACTTTCACCATGGACAGCATGCTGCCGATCCGGCCTCTTCATTTTCTGCTTAGGCGTGCGCCATTGCCGTGGCCAATGGCAATGTTGGTTTTGCTGCTGGTCCTACCACCAGCGGCCGTCGCTACCGAGATAGCCATCGCGTCACCAGCCGCGCTGTCCTTGCGCGGCACCGCGATTGGCGCCAACAGTGTGGTGAGTCCCCAGGCGCAGCAGTTGGCCGAGTGGATCGCCGTGACCGGCGACCATGCAGGTGCGCCGTTCATCATTGTCGACAAGAAGCGGGCGCGCGTGCTCGTGTTCGAACCCGACGCGCGCCTGCGCGCGCACAGTGCAGTCTTGCTGGGTTTGGCGCCCGGCGACGTCTCGGTTCCCGACATTGGCACCCGGCCGATGGCGCAGATCCTTCCGGCAGAACGCACCACGCCGGCGGGGCGTTTTGTCGCCGAGCTTGGCCGAAATACGCAGGGAGAAGACGTGGTGTGGGTGGACTACGATGCGGCCGTTTCGATGCATCGCGTGCGCACGGGTAATCCGGTCGAGAAGCGCGCCGCCCGCCTGGCCTCGCCGACGATCGACGACAACCGCATCTCGTATGGCTGCATCAATGTGCCGGTGGCGTTCTACGAGAACTTCATCCAGCCGATATTCGCGCGGCGCAAAGCGATGGTGTATGTCCTGCCCGAGATCAAGTCGGTTGATGAGGTATTCGGTATCTCGCCGGCTTCGTCAACGAAGTCCGCTGCCAACAGCTCCGGCCAATAGCAGCCCTGGCGTATTAGCCAGTAAGGCGGCCGGCAGCGAGCCCCTTGATTCGCTGCCGGCCGCCTTTAGTCGACCTTAGTTGCGGTCGGCACGTGCCAGGCGTTCCGAACGCATCGTTGAATCGTTCGAATTGTTACGCATGTTGTCATCGGTGGTCCGGCCCATTCTCGAGCCGGTGGTGCCGGTGGTGGTGTCGCTACCCGTCGTCGTCGAGTTGGTGCTGCCGGGCATGGTGTTCGACGTGCGGTCCGAGGTCGTACCTTGGTACTGGTTCTGGTTTGTCGCGCCGGAATTCGACGTGTTGGGCGAAGTGGTTTGAGCGATGGCCATGCTGGAGGCGCCAATCAGGGTCAGCGAACAAGCGGTGGCAATCAACAGTTGGGAAATGTTCATGGAGCTTCTCCTTGGGAGGTTATTAACAACAGATCGGCAAAGCCGAGGAACAGACAGACTAACGACGCAATAAGATTGGTTGGGACCTCCTTTCCCGGCACAGTGCCGACAGTGGGTGGATGAAGAGGAAGACGTAAGGGCGATTCATGCTGCGGGCGGCGCGTAGCCCAGGGCTGACATCGCAGCGTTGAGGCCGCGTGCCGCCCTGGCGTAAGCGCTCCAGGGTTCATTGCCGGTGTCCAGGCGTTGGTGGACCGTCTTCACGGACCAGTGGTCGCCCCCGCGCAGCCCGGGCAGTTCTTCCCAGTTCACCGGGACGGAAATGCCCAGGCCGGGTCGCGCCCGGGCCGACCAGGCACACACCGTGGTGGCTCCGAGCCCGTTGCGCAGGTAGTCGATGAAAATCTTGCCGACGCGGTTCTTCGGACCGCTGCGGGCGACGAAGCGCTGGGGAATCGTCTTGGCCATGTGCGCCACGACGGCTTGCGAGAAGCCCTTGACGGTGTCCCAGTCGTGCGTGCGCTTGACTGGCACCACGACATGCAGCCCCTTGCCGCCGCTGGTCTTCAGGAAGGACGGCAGGCCCAGCTCGGCGAGGAACGAATGCACGAGTTGCGCCGCCTCCTGCACCTGGGGCCAGGCCACCCCCTCGCCGGGATCTAGGTCAAACACCATGCGGTCCGGGTGGGCGAAGGATGTGGTGCCGGTGTTCAGCGTGTGCAACTCGATGACGTTCCATTGCGCCGCGGACAGCAAGCCTTGCTTGCTGGCCACCGCTATCATCGGCGGATGCTCAGGGTCGAGCTCGGCAGCGAGCTGGCGGATGCCGGGAAGCTTTTCGGTCTCGGCGTGCTTCTGGAAGAACAGCTGACCGTCAACGCCGTCCGGGGCGCGCACCAGTGACACCGGTCGGCCCTTCAGATGTTTCATCATCAACTCGCCGACCAGTCCGTAGTAGCGAACCAGTTCGAGCTTGGTCGTGCCGGTGCGCGTGTCGATCACCCGTTCCGGGTTGGTCACCCGGAGACGATCGGCTGAGGCAGGCGCCTGGCGCTCAGCGCTGACCTTCGCCGCCTTGGCGGAAGGAAGACGCAGCGCCTGTTCACGGACGATCATGCTGGCCTCCTTGTCGGTCCGCAGGCCGCGAAAAACGGCATGCCGGATGTGGCCGGCGCGTGTCCATTCGCCAAAGCTCACCTCGGCGACCAGGGTCGGGGCGACCCAGGTCGGCCTGCCGACCATCTTCGCGCCGACGGCAAAAGGGCTCGTGCTACGCGCGCTCGCATCGAGCGTCTCCTTGAGCTCTTGCAAGACTTTTTCGCTGAAGCCCGTGCCGACATCGCCGACGTACTGCAGTGCGCCCTGCGCATCATTCACACCGAGCAACAGCGCGCCGAAACCGGTACGTGCGCCTTGGGGGGCGGTGTAGCCGCCGATGACGAATTCCTGCCGCTGGCTGCACTTCAGCTTGACCCAGTCGGCTGACCGGGAAGAGCGGTAAGTGCTGCTGCGACGCTTGGCGACGACGCCCTCGAGGCCCAGCTTGCAGGCCGAGGCGAGGACGCTGTGCGGGGTGCCAGCGAACGTCTCACTGAAACGGATTTGCTCGGAGTTCACAGCGGCGAGCAGCCGCTGCAGGAGCAAGCGCCGCGCTTGCAGGGGGGCGCTGCGCAGATCGTGTCCAGCGTAGTAGGGCACATCGAACAGGTACAGCACCACCTCGCTCGTCCGCTGCGTGTCGAACGCCTGCTGCAGGGCGCCAAAGTCAGGGATGCCGGCTTCGTCGGGCACGACGATTTCGCCGTCGTACCAGCCCGGCGGCAGCTTGAGCCCTTCGAAGGCGCTTTGCAGCGGCTGCAGCTTCGCTGTCCAGTCATGGCCATTGCGCGTCAGCAGGCGGGCGCCGGCAGCGTCGTTACGCACCAGCAGGCGATAGCCATCGAACTTGATTTCATAAAGCCACTCGGCGCCGTCCGGCAGCGGGCCTGCCAGCAAGGTGGCGAGCTGGGGCGACAGCGTGGGTGGCAAAGCCGCTGGCACCGCTCCGGCTGGCAAGTCCTGATCGGCCAAGGGATCGCCATCCCCAGCAGCGGTGGCGCCACGGGACGAAGGGCCCAGGGACTTCACGCTCGCCGGCAGCTCGTCCACCACGCTGTACGTGGCGGCAGCTCGAGCGTAGGCGTCCTTCTCCTTGATCAGCAGCCAGGCCGCCTGCTTCTCGCCTTTGCCCTTCATGCGCACCAGCACCCAGCGGCCGTGCAGCTTGTGACCATGCAGCTCGAACTTCAGGTTACCGTCGCGCACCCCTTGCTGCGGGTCGTCCAAAGGCAGCCAGGTGCCGGCGTCCCAGACGATGACCTTGCCAGCGCCGTATTGCTTGGCGGGGATGCTTCCTTCGAAGTCCGCATAGGCCAGCGGGTGGTCCTCGACCTGTACGGCCATGCGTTTGACGCGCGGGTCAAAACTCGGGCCCTTGGGCACTGCCCAGCTCTTCATCGTGCCGTCGAGTTCCAGCCGGAAGTCGTAGTGCAGGCTGCTGGCCCAATGCTTCTGCACGACGAAGCGCAACTGATCGGCCACGGACTGGCCGCCCGCTGCCGGCTCCGGCGTCAACGCGAAGTCGCGTTTCGCCTGGTAGGCGCCCAATGGATCGGGCGACTCGAGCGCGGGCTTTGACGGGCGGTTCATGCTGCGGCCCTGGTCCCTTCGTTGCGGATCAGGCTCATCTCGCCGTCCGCTTCGAGGTACATGCGCTTGACTGTGGCGACGTCTTCGACACCCTCATGGCGGATCTTCGCGTTCAACTCTTCATCGGTGATGAACTCCCGGCGCATGTTTTTGCGCAGCAGCTTGCCATCGCGCACCAGGCACAGGCGCGGCGCCGACGTGAAGCGCTGGAAGAGCGGGAACTGGAAGCTGACGAAGTCGAGCAGATAGCTCCAGAAAACGAGTGTGGCGATCAGCACCATGCCATCGGTGGCCGAAGTGGCGCTGCCGATCATGCCGTTCTGCGCGGCATCGCCAATGATCACGATGAACAGAAAGTCGCTGATACCCAACGAACCCACGTCGCGCCGCAGAACGAAGCGCAGGACGATGAAAAGAAACCAGTACAACAACGTGCCGCGCAGCATCAACTCCAACGGCGACACCGTGAAGTACGCGATGCTTGTCAGGTCGAAGTCGAAGAAGTTCACCGGCTGCTCCCCGAGCGCATGACCGCAAGCCAGGACAGCACGCAGGGCTTGGCGCAGATGCTGTGCACAAAAACGATCAGTGGAACGCTGCCGAGGATGGATTTCATGCATGGAGGTTGGGCGGGCGCAGATCCTCTGTCTGTTTGCTGGGGCACAAAGCAAGCTCCAGCCATCTAAATTCCAAAACAAGTTGTACTTTGCCGTTTCCTGTGTTTGTATACCATCCACACAGATGGTTTATGGATGGTAAAGAGATGGCAAGAAGCGATATTGAAGTTCGCCCCAGGGTTGGCGAAACGGAAAAAATGACGATCAATCTGGGCGTCGTCGATCTGGGGCAGATCGATCTTCTGGTGCAGGAGGGGTTCTATTCGAACCGCACCGATCTGATCCGCACGGCGATCCGCAATCAGCTGACCGTACACGCCGAGGAGGTCAAGCGAACGATTGCTCGGCGGACCCTGGTGCTGGGGCTGCAGCACTTCAGCCGGGCCGATCTCGAGCGGGCACAGGCGGCCGGCGAAAGGCTGCAGATCCAGGTCCTCGGCCTGGCGCGGATTGCCGACGACGTGTCACCTGAACTGGCGCGCGCCACCATCGAATCCGTTGTTGTTCTAGGCGCCTTCCAGGCGAGCGCGGCAGTGCGTAAGGCACTGGCCGATCGCATTCACTGAACTCAATCTCTCAAGGAGAAAAACATGAATTTTTCCGATGCGCTGCGGCGCAGCTTCCCGATCGGCTCGTTCGATATCGCTTCGATCAATAACACGATCGAGCAGGCGCTCTCCTCAGCTGGTCTGAACACCCAGACGGGACCGATGAAGAACGTCATGGAGACGATCCAGCAATCGCTGGCCGCCGCCGGCCTCAACCAGTCCGGGCCGGCCGCCCGCGAGCACGGCGTGACCATCGATGGCATTGCCCGAAAGATCTTCACGCCCGACGAGGCGCCGACCAGGCCGGCCGCCCCGGCTGATCAGGTCAGTCCCGGCCAGTTCGTCAGCCGGTCGTTCACCAACCAGGCCGGCACGCGCGCCTACAAGCTCTACGTCCCGGCCAGTTATGCCGGCCCGTTGGGCGAACCGGTGCCGGTGATCGTGATGTTGCATGGCTGCACGCAATCGCCCGATGACTTTGCCGCCGGCACGCGGATGAATGCGCTGGCCGAAGAGCATGGTTTTCTGGTGGTTTATCCCGCCCAGGCAGCCAATGCGAACGGCTCGAAATGCTGGAACTGGTTTCGCGCTGAAGATCAGGATCGCGACCGCGGCGAACCCTCGCTGATCGCCGGCATCACGCGTGAGGTGGTGGCCAGCCATCACGTCGATGCACGCCGTGTCTTTGTCGCCGGTCTGTCATCGGGGGCCGCCATGGCTGTCATTCTCGGTGAGACCTACCCGGACATCTACGCCGCAGTCGGCGCCCATTCCGGCTTGCCTTATGGCGCCGCCCACGACATGCCCTCGGCTTTCGCTGCCATGAAGGGGGGCACCGGTCTGCCCGGCATGGCCAAGCGCTCTGGCTCTGGCGCCCAACACACGGCGGCGGGGCGTGGCGTGCCGACCATCGTCTTTCATGGTGACCGCGATCACACGGTGGACGCGCGAAACGGCGCCGAAATCGTCGATCAGGCCGTTCGTGGGCACTCGGATGAAGCACGTCTGCAGGCCAGTACCCGTCAGGGGGCGGCAGCAGCAGGCCGTCAGTACAGCCATACCGTCTACGCTGATGCGGCCGATCAGCCTGTCGTCGAGCAATGGGTGCTCCATGGGGCTGGTCACGCGTGGTCGGGCGGCAGTCCGAACGGATCGTTCACCGACAAGGGTGGACCGGACGCTTCGGCCGAGATGATCCGCTTCTTCTATTCGCAACCACGCGCCGGCACCGCCTGAAGGACGTGGCGTCCGCTGGGTCGACGGCAACATAAAGGGCCGGCACGTTCGCTCACACGACGTGCCGGCCCTTGCTTCAGTCAGCTTTGTCGACCAGCTGGCTCAGGAGGCGCGGGTGCTCTGCCCGCCGTTGGCGCGTGGGCGGCCGCGCTCGGCACCTTGGCGGCTTTCGCGAACCTCATCCTCGACTTCGGCGGCGGCTCGCTCAGTTTCCTGGCGTAGCGTTTCCGCCTGCTGGGCAGCTATTTCGCGTCCCTGGCGAACGGTCGCACGGAACTGCTCGCCGCCTTCGCGCAGGGTTGCCCGCGTCGCTTCGGTAAGCGATTCAGTGGTCCGGGCCATTTCCTCAGCCTGCTGGAGAGACAATTCCTTGATCTCCTTCATGCTTTCCGTAGCCTGTTGCTGCATTTCTTCCAGGCCGTACTTCCAACGCTCGGTCAGGTTGATGGTCTGCTGTTCGAGCATCCGGCTGAACTGAGACGGCACTTCGGTGAGCGGACCGTCCGCCTGCTGAAGTATCTGGGTCAGATTGTCGGTGGCTGCCGAAAACAGGCGCTGTCCCCGGTCGTCGTTGACTTGGAAGAGCCGGGAATAGTCGGGCGCACCGAAGGCCGAAGCCGCCCGGGCTTGAGCCCGCCACATGATGCGGCTGGTCGCTGCCTGCATGTCAAGGAACTGGCCGAGACTGCGCAGCGTGCTGACGGCAATATTCACCCCCGGTTGGCGACCTTTCCCGTCCTCGCCGCATTCCTGCTGACCACTTCTTTCGGTCTTGGCAGAACCTTGATCTGCTACGTCTTCGTTCGCTGGTTTCGTATTAGCCATGTTGAGACTCCAGTTGAGTTGAAAACCATGAGTAAAAAAGCCGCAGTTGCGGCTGTGTCGCATCCGACAAGTCATGCCATCAAGGCAGATTGCAGATGTCAGCCGAAAATATACACTGGGCATATGGTTGTCTGTGGGTTGGGGTACACAACTGGAAAACCGTGTTCGTATGCCATCTGATGGATGGCAGCGACATCAGCTGCGCGGCAGCTTGAAAAAATCAGGCCCTATGCGGGGTAGCGAACAGCCGAATATTCAGCGGCGAGTAGGTTGAGGCCATGGCGATAGCCACCAACGCGAAGGAAAAAACCATGAACCGCCAGAACCCCTCTGCCAGCTTGCCCATTGATCCATGCCGAAGCGGAGATTGAGATGAAAAAATTCCCGATCGTCTGCGTCGGTGGTTCAGCCGGCGGCCTCGACGCCTATATCCGGCTATTGCAGAACCTGCCGGGCGACATGGGGGTGGCCATCGTCATCGTCAATCACATCACGATCATGCCCACGCAGCTCCATGAAGTGCTGCCGCGCTTCACCACGATGCCGGTCGACCTGATCACGGAAAACCTGCTGATCGAGCCCAACCATGTCTTCATTATTCCGGCCAATCGGGATTTGCACGTCGATGGCGAGGAGTTTCATCTCCAGCCAATCTCCAAGCCGCTGGGCTGGCCTGATGTGATCACGGTCTTTCTCCGCTCGCTCAGCGAACACTGGGCTGGCAAGCTGATTGCCGTCATCGTCTCCGGCTACGACGGTGACGGCGCTGAAGCACTGTGCGAAATCAAGGACATGGGTGGCATCACGTTTGCGCAAAAACCGGCGACCGCCAAACAGCCCGACATGCCGGAAAGCGCTATTGCCAGTGGCTGCATCGATTTGATTTTGTCGCCTGAAGACATCGCCGGGGAAATTGTGCGTATCGCCCGTGCTGACTAAGCAACGCACGCCGGCGCTTGGCCGCGTAACGGCCAGGCGCCGGTTTGTCCCGCGCAGCCCCAAGCCGGGGCAGGTCGGTTTTCCTTCAGGCGCGGGCGGCGAGCAGCTCGGACTTGCGCGCCGTCATCTGGGCACCGAGTTCGACCAGGTCCAGGGAAGTCGCCTTGACCTTGGGGAACATCTCGTTCTGCTCTTCCTTGACATGGTGCTTGACGTATTCGGACAGCACCTTGACCTTGGCGTCGTAATCTTCACCGTCGGGCTCGACGCCTTCGATCTGGGCGATCAGGTCCTTGACGCTGCCATGTTCAACCGTCGCTTCCGGCACCAGAAGTTTGTCCTTGAGCGCCTTCTTGACGGCCGGGTAGAAGATCTCTTCCTCGATCTGCGCATGCACGGTCAATTCGCTGCAAATCTCGGCGACGAGCGCCTTCTTCTTGTTGCTGGAATTGGTTTTTTCGTAATCGGCAAACAGACCGCTGACCGTTCCATGGTCAGCCTTGAGCAAGGCGATGGCGTCCTGTGCGGTAGCAGCGGTCTTTGGGGTGGTGGAGTTTTTGCTGAGAGTCGTCATGGTCGTTCCTTGGTTATTTGGTGGGGGGTACGTGCTGTGGGATCACAAGAACAGAGCGATCAGGATGATGACGGGGATGGGTATGCCGAGAAACAGCAGCATGAGTGAACGCATGGTGGGGCCTCTTGAAGTAGGGTATTTGCATTGGCTGATCAGGCGTCACGCTGGCGGCCGCCGTAGGTCGCCGCCAGGCTGGCGACAAAGGCACCGATGAGCAATGACACGAAAATCCACAACGCGGCGTAAGCCGACGCCTGACGTGCGTTGTCGGCGGCATCCTTGACGGCCGCTTCGGCAGTGGTCAGTTGGGTCTGAGCGCGCGTATAGACGTCGGTCACGCGCTTCTCGGCCTCTTGCTGCGACATCCCCGTGCGTTGGGCAACGAGTTGACCGACGTAACGCACGTCAGCCGGCGGCAGCGGTTCGGAACGGCTGACGTTCATGAAAATACGACCAACTTCGGCGGCCTCATTGGCCATAGTCCATTCGGAAGCTTCGGCGGCGCTCAAACTGGCAGCCTCAGCGCTCCCCTCCCGGCGAAACAGGGAATCGACGAAGTAAGCCATCGGCCCACTGTCCTCAGTCGCCGTCCTACCGGATGCCGCCAGGCCGCCAGCAGCCACGGTGGCCGTGTTGGCTACCCCGCCGACGACCGAGGCACCGGCCTGGATGCCGCCACCCAGGATGGCCCCGATTACCGAGGTCAGCA
Organism: Betaproteobacteria bacterium HGW-Betaproteobacteria-7; assembly: GCA_002840765.1. Classification (GTDB taxonomy): domain Bacteria; phylum Pseudomonadota; class Gammaproteobacteria; order Burkholderiales; family Rhodocyclaceae; genus Azonexus. Next base: position 32,780 of record PHCE01000020.1, on the reverse strand, counting down.
GCGCTGCGGTGGCTAGCGAGGCGACGGCCCAAGCGAGAAAGCCGTGAGCGGTATCACGGAAATAGACTTCATCCGTATGCGTATCGGTCCATTTGGTGCGCAGGCGGCCGGCCAGATAGCCCCCCATTGCCGCTGACAGCAATTGCGTGAGCGTCAGCCAGACGATGGTGGACACACCGAAGTTCGCCGCGCTGACGCCTTCACGCGCCCACGGCGATATCGTTGAGAGGCCCAGCCCGACGCCGAGAATCAGCAGAATCAACGACAAGGCGGCGGCGGCAGCAGCGCCAGCAGCGATGGCGCCCCACGAGACGGCGCTGGTCATGGAACTTGCGGTGCCTGCCGGGGCGGCGGCGAGGGCGAACCCGCGTTCCGTTTGATCAAAAGGTAAGGTGGCAGTAATAGGCATGGCAGTCCTTTGGTAAAAGGTGAATCACAGGTGCTGAAATGACGTGCCCCATATTTGGCGCACGGCTTTTACAGTGAGGACAAACCCCCGTTCCCTTTCAGTTGAGATACGGGGGCTCAGGCAGAGACTTAAACGCCGCGCGTCTCTTCGCTATAGGGCTTTATTCCGTAGAAGGAATGAACGCCCTCTGCCCACGTCGTGTCGGCCATATCGGGCCAATCGTCCTTGTCGAAGCCAGGCGCGCTTTCGAGGCGGTCCTTATCGACATTCAGCACAAAGCGCTTGTTTTCCGTATCCAGCTTCAAGGCTTCCCAAGGCACGGCAAAAAGCTTCTCGCCCATGGTCATGAAGCCGCCGTAGGAGAGCACCGCATAACTGATTCGGCCGGTGCGCATGTTCAGCATGATTTCCTTGATGTCGCCGAGATCTTCATCTTTCTCGTTATAGACATCGTTGCCATTGAGTGTGTCGGCTCCCATCAGCTCCGGCCCAGGGCCGTCGCTTGTCGGAGATCTGTACATGCCATAGGTGTCGCGTTCTTCATAGTTCATCGCTGTATCCTTCAGTAACTTGTCTTGGTAGGGGAATTGGGGCGTCGCCGTTAGTTGTCTGGCGCGACCCGGCTGATATGACCGTCAGGCCATCAGCGCACCATAGGCTCGCCGGGTGGGCGAATCTGTGCGATGACCAACATAGGCACCCGGCCTGCTCTACGGTCGCCAGCCAAGTGCCGATCCCGTTGTGAACGCAAACCGGCTTTAGGCTTTATGCCATACCGGCAACGCGCGACAGCGCACAGACACCTGCCGGACCCACGGCGAAGACTGACACCTCTGGTAAAGGCCGCATGACCCCCAGATCAACCCCACTACCAAAGGAGATCCACATGAACAACGAGAAGAATGACCAGAGCAGCAACAGCGACACGAACGCCAACCGCGATCCGATCAGTGGCGCCCCCGGGGCGCACCCGATCGGCACCGGTGTCGGTGCCACGGCCGGCGGAGTGCTTGCCGGTGCAGCCGCCGGTACCGTCGTCGGGCCGGTGGGCACCGTCGTTGGCGCCGCGGTCGGAGCGATTGTCGGCGGGCTCACCGGCAGCGGTGTGGCCGAGGTGCTTGATCCGACGAGCGAAGCGGCCTATTGGCGCGACAACTACAAAGACCGGCCGTATGCAGCGGGCGCCACCACCTTCGACGACTATGGTCCGGCCTACGGCTACGGCGTGAGCTCGTATCCCAAATACCCGGGTCGCAGCTTCGACGATGTCGAAGGCGATCTCGCGCGCGACTGGGACGGCGCGCGCGGCACGTCGAAACTGCAATGGGATCAAGCACGCAACGCCACGCGCGATGCGTGGGAACGCATCGGCAATCGTTAAGAGCTCAGTACCGCGGGCGGCGGGATCACCACCGCCCGCTGTTCAGGTCGCCACCTTGCTGACGCATTGCCCGGAGAGCCGCGCACTCATGCCATCGACCATTGTCAAATGAAGGGAAGATTCTCCATGGCGGTGCTTCTTCTCGTGGTTGCCTTGACCCTGTTTGCGGGCATCCTGGCGCTGAACTTCACCACCGGCGAGAAGAAAATAGAGCAAAGCGTCGAGCGCCTTTACGCCGCCGCCGATCCGGCCTTTGCGCGGGCGATGGGCGTGCTGCTCGGGCCGGCCATCGTGCCGGGCAACCGTTTCGAAGCCCTGTTGAATGGCGACCGGATTTTTCCCGCCATGCTCGTTGCCATTCGCGACGCGAAGAAGACCATCACCTTCGAGAGCTACATTTACTGGTCGGACGCCATCGGCAAGGAGTTCGCCGACGCGCTAGCCGAGCGGGCCGGTGCCGGCGTCAAGGTGCACGTGCTGCTCGACTGGGTCGGCAGCAACAAGATGGACCCGACGCATCTCGCTGCCATGGAGGCGGCCGGGGTTGAAGTGCGCAAGTTCCACGAGCCCGCCTGGTACTCCCTGGGGCGCATGAACAACCGTACCCACCGCAAAGTGCTGGTTGTGGACGGCAAGATGGGCTTTACCGGCGGTGTCGGCATTGCCGGGCTGTGGACGGGCGATGCCCAGGATCCGCAGCATTGGCGCGACACTCACTTCCGGGCTGAAGGTCCGGTGGTGGCGCAAATGCAGGCCGTATTTCTCGACAACTGGATCAAGGCCACCGGTGTCGTCCTGCACGGCGACGACTACTTCCCTGAGTTGTCGCCATCCGGCAATGACGCCGCCCAGATGTTCAGCAGCTCGCCCTCCGGCGGCAGCGAGAGCATGCATCTGATGTACCTGTTGGCGATTACGGCGGCGCAACATTCGATCCACTTGTCGAGCGCCTATTTCGTCCCTGACCAGTTGAGCAGTCAGGCGCTGGTCGCTGCGCTCAAGCGCGGGGTCAAGGTGCAGATCATCGTGCCCGGCGAGCATGGCGACGCGGCCATCGTCCAGAGCGCCTCGCGGGCTCGCTGGGGCGACCTGCTGGCCGCCGGCGCCGAGATTCACGAATACCAGCCGACGATGTATCACTGCAAGGTATTGATCATCGACAGCCTGATGGTGTCGGTCGGCTCGACCAATTTTGACCCGCGCTCCTTCCGCCTCAACGACGAAGCCAATCTGAACATTTACGCGGCCGATTTCGCGCGCCAGCAAGTTGATGTGTTCAACGCCGATCTGGCGCGCTCGCGCCGGGTCAGCCTGCAGGAGTGGCAGCAGCGGCCGCTTGGTGAAAAGGTCCTGGAGCATGCCGCGTCGCTCATCGGCGCCCAGTTGTAGCGCTAAAAGCTGCAGCGATGTGCGGCGACGCACAGACGGGTCGCACACCGATTTCTAGCATCAACCCATCCAATCTGGAGGGCGACCATGTTTTTTCAGCGTTTGAAGACACCCGGCCTGGGCCACAACTCCTACGTCCTGGGGTGCGGCGACGGGCTCGCCGTGGTCATCGACCCGCGCCGCGATGTGGACGACTATCTGCAACTGGCCCGGGAAAACGACCTTTCCATCGCCTACGTGCTGGAGACGCATCGGCAAGAGGATTTCGAATTCGGTTCGCGGACGCTGGCGCAGATGACCGGTGCCAAAATTGTCGGCGGCAACCACGCGCTGTTTGGCGAGACGGATGTGAAACTCGCCGACGACGAAGAACTCAAGGTGGGCAGCAGCCGCTTCGTCGCGCTGGCGACGCCGGGGCACACGCCAGAGAGCATCTCCTACGCGGTTTACGTCAAGGATGGTGGTGACACCTGCTGGGGCGTATTCACCGGCGATGCCCTGTTTGTCGGCGATACCGGGCGCACCGACTTGTCCGATCCGGAGAAAACCGGCGACAACGCCGGCATCCTGTATGACTCCATCCACCGCAAGATCGCGCCACTTGGCGGCCAGACGCTGCTTTTTCCAGCGCACGGCGCCGGCTCGGCGTGCGGTGGCAACATATCGGAGCGCGACGACTCCACCTTGGGGATCGAAAAAGAGACGAACCCGGTGTTCAGCAAGAGCCGCCGTGACTTCGTTGCCCACAAGCTGGCCGAGAAAATGGCGCGACCGCCGTATTTTCTCCACCTGGAAAAAGTGAACCTGCTCCCCGGCCGGCCGCTGAAATGGCCGTCCACCGTTCGCGTGCTGCAGCCCAAGGAATTCCAGCAGCGCATGAAAGAGGGTCTGGTGATCGACACCCGCTCGCCGGAAGCCTTCGCCGCGGCCCATATTCCCGGTGCCTACAACATCTGGCTCAGTGGGCTGCCGGCGTTTGGTGGCTGGGTCGCCAATGAGAACACGCGGATATTTCTGATTGCCGACGGACCTTCAAAGATGGAACTGGCGGTGCTGTCGCTGGCGCGCATCGGCATCGACACGGTCGAGGGCATCCTCGCCAAGGGCATGGAAAGCTGGCGCGACCAGGGACTGCCGATCGAATCCATCGGGACAACAAGCGCGCCCGAAGTGGCGAACTGGATGCAACAGGGGCGCGTCCATGTCCTCGACGTGCGGGATCAATATGAATGGGACGAGAAACGCATCCCGGGTGCCGTGCACAGCTATGTCGGCTATCTGGAAGACAAGTTGCCGATGCTGCCCAAGGACAGCGAAATCGTCGTCCATTGCAATGTCGGGCACCGCTCGGGCGTGGCCGCCAGCATCCTGAAGCGCAACGGCTTTACGCGCATCCACAACATGCTCGGCGGCATCAGCGCCTGGGAAAAGCTCGGCCTGCCGCTTGAAAAGCCTGACGCCGCGAAGAAGGCGGAATGATCATGGGTGCCTGGTCGCCCTACCTCGTCGGCACGCTGATCGGTCTGCTGTCGATGGCGACCTTCTATTTTTCCAACAAGCCGCTGAGCGTGTCGACCGCCTACGCCCGGCTGGCCGGCCTGCTCGGCAACCTGCTCGCCAAGGGGCATACCGGGAACCTGAAGTTCTTTCAGGAGACGAAACCAAAGGTCGAATGGGGGGTGATGCTGGTGCTCGGCATGCTGCTCGGCGCTTTCATCGCCGCCGTCAGCGGCGGCGAAATTACCGGCGCCTGGGTGCCCGTCCTGTGGGAACAGCGTTTCGGTCCTGACATTGCCCTGCGTCTCGGGATAGCGTTTGTCGGCGGCGCAATCCTGGCGTTCGGGGCCCGGCTGGCCGGCGGCTGCACCAGCGGCCACGGTATCAGCGGCGCCCTCCAGTTGTCGGTGAGTTCGTGGATCGCACTCGTGTGCTTCTTCGCCGCCGCCGTCGCCACCGCCCATCTGCTGTTTCACCTCTGAGCAGCGCAATGGACTACACACCCGGCAAAGCGGATTCACCGCGCCAACTGGTCCTCGGTCTAGCCTTTGGTATCGTCTTCGGCTTCCTGCTGCAGAAAGGCGGCGTGGCCAAATACGAGGTGTTGATGGGCCAGTTCCTGCTCAATGATTTCACTGTCATCAAGGTCATGCTGACAGCGATCGTCGTCGGCATGCTTGGTATTTTTTCACTGCGCGCGCTCGGTCTCGTCGAATTGCATGTGAAACCTGCGCGCTACGCCGCCAACATCGCCGGCGGTCTGCTCTTCGGTGTCGGGCTCGGCGTGCTCGGCTACTGCCCGGGCACCGGCATCGTCGCGCTGGGGCAGGGCAACTACGACGCGATCGCCGGCATACTCGGCCTGCTGGCAGGCAGTTATATCTATGCCGAAACATCGGGCTACCTCGGTTCGACCATCGAAAAAATCGGCAACCGTGGCGGCATCATGCTGCCGGATGTGCTGGGGGTGCGTCTCGCTGTTTTCCTGGTGCTGTTCGTCCCGTTACTCGTTATTGGGCTGTTCCTCATCGCGCAACTGGCGCCCTGAACGTGCGCTGTCGTACAGAGCATTCGCGCCCATCGGAAGAGCATGCGTTTTAGCTGTCTCGCATGGGCCAGCTCAAAGAAAGAGGGTGATGGCGTGAGGAAAAACATTCTTGGTCTGCTGTTTCTGAGCGGAATACTTGCCGCGTGAGGCGACAACAATATGCCTTCGAACGTCAGCGCCCCGGGCGATGACACCCATGCGAAAACCAAGGTTCTCGAGATGGGAACTGCGCTTTTGCAGGGCAAACAGCCCCCGGCATTCCTCAGAAGGCCGAGCATGAATTCATGGAAAAGATCATCGATACATATGGAAAGACCTGGCATACGTGGCATACGGACCAGAAACTATCGCTGCCGCTAGGTCATCCTGTGCTGATGATGGGGTTCACGGCCGATGGGCAGGTTGATGAAGCGATGGTCGCCGAACGGCATAGACGTATGGGGATCAGTTCTGCGGAAAAGCGTCAGGACCGCGAAAGTATTCTGGCGCCGGCGATTTCACCCGGAGCCGATGCCTGGCAGCACTGTCTTGCAGCTCTCGCTGCAACCGCTCGCCAAAGGTGCAGCCGTTCCACATTCTCAGTCGCATCCAACGGCGCAGCCGCCAACAAGATAGGCCGAATCATGATCACCGGATGGCATGTTTGCGGATTTGGCGTGGGCCTGATGCTGAGCATCAACTGTCATGCCGACGGCGCGGCGATCGCCAAGACGGGCGCCGAGGCTGCCCCGGCCTGTCAGATCTGCCATGGCGCTGCCGGCGAGGGCAGCGCGCCAGCCGGTTTTCCCCGCCTGGCGGGCTTGGGCGCGACCTACCTGCAACGCCAGCTGGCCGCCTTCGCCGACGGTACGCGCGTCAATGCTGTGATGATGCCAATCGCCAAGGCCTTGTCGGTTGCCGAACGTGTTGAGGTCTCGGCCTACTACGCCGCATTGCCGGTACCGGTCGCAACCCTCAAATCGGCGCCTGCACCAATGCCGACGCCGGACTCGGTCGGCGCTACGCTGGCCACCCGTGGCCGCTGGGCCGACAAGCTGCCGGCCTGTGAGCAATGTCACGGCCCGGGTGGGCGCGGCGTGGGCCACGACTTTCCGGCCCTGACCGGGCAGAGCGCGACCTATCTCGCCAACCAGTTGGCGGCGTGGAAAACCGGCGCCCGACCACCCGGTCCGCAGGGGCTGATGGCCGCCGTAGCCAAGAAGCTGTCGGCGGCCGAGTTGCGCGCAGTTGCCGATCACTACGCCGCGCTGCCTGCGAGGGCCGCTCAATGAGCGCGGCTCGGCGACAACTCTATCTCGGCGGTGCGCTGGCGGCGCTGGTGATTGCCGTGGGCCTCTATGCCGGCGGTGTGTTCGACAACGTGGGCAGGCAGGCCTCGGCACGGCGAGCAGCAAATGACCTGACGGGCGATCCAACGCGCACCGAACTCGCTGCGCCGGCTGCCCGGACAGGCGCCAGCGCGGCCTTCCAGCCGCCTGCGGAAAGCGAGATACCGGCGGGCGAGTTCGGTGACGCGGTCCGTCGTGGCCGGGAAATTTTCGTCGATACGCCCCGCGCCGCGCCCGCGTACGTCGGCAACAGTTTGCGCTGTGTCAGTTGCCACCTCGATGCCGGACGTCTGGCGGACTCTTCACCATTGTGGGCCGCGTTTGTCAGCTACCCCGCTTACCGCAGCAAGACCAAGAGCATCACCACGTTTCAGCAGCGCCTGCAAGGCTGCTTCGAGTACAGCATGAACGGACGGGCGCCACCGCTCGGCGCGCCCGAGCTGGTGGCGCTGGAGAGCTACGCGTACTGGCTGGCGTCTGGAGCTACGCTCGACCCGAACATCGCCGGCCGCGGCTACCCGCGCCTGGCGCCGCCAGCGCAAATGGCCGACTTCGCCCGCGGTGAGACGGTCTATGCCGATAATTGCGTGCTCTGCCACGGCGCCGATGGCGCCGGCCAGCGTGCGCCGGACGGCTACGCGGTGTTCCCGGCGCTCTGGGGCGCGGACTCGTTCAACTGGGGCGCCGGCATGGGGCGTATCAGCAACGCCGCTGCCTTCGTCAAGGCCAACATGCCGCTCGCTCTGCCGGGCACGCTGACCGACCAGCAGGCGTGGGACGTGGCGTTGTACATGAACAGCCATGAACGGCCGCAAGACCCGCGCTATACCGGCAGCGTGCAGGGCACCCGGCAGGATTTCCACGCCACCGAGGATTCGATGTACGGCCGCGAGGTGGCGGGCAAAGTGCTCGGCGCCAGCGGCGCGCCGAAGCCTTTCAAGGCACGTTCTGCTGAACCGGAACGGCTCATCACGCCGAATGGCCGACGTCTTTTCGACAAGGCGGAAGATCGATAATCGCGGCGGCATCATGCTGTTGGACGTGCCGGGGATGCACGGTCCTGGTTTCCTGGCTCTGCGACTCCCGTCCAAATGCAAACCGGGCCTCCGCAGAGGCCCCGGCCAGGTTTGCTGCGGCCGCTTAAGCCCGTTCGAAGACGCCGGCAGCGCCGAGCTGGTGGCCGAGGGTGATGGCGCCGCCCAGCGGATTGACCTTGGCCGGATTGATCTCGAGGTGGCGCATGACCGCCAGGGTCTGGGCGGCGATGGCTTCGTTCAGTTCGATCCAGTCCGACCGATGACGAGCATCTGCGCTAGATGTTCGGGCTGGAATATGACCGCGGTTTCAAGCAGGAAATCGAAGCCTCCGCTCCCGGTCCGATCGCACCGGACCCCAAGGATTCGCGCTGCACGCTTGGCCTTGCATGTGGCGCCTGAGACGCTGGCCCGCTTGGCGCGATGAACCGGCACTACGATTCGAGGATCGGTTGCTTCAGCGCAATCCGAAATATGACAAGACCACAAGGACGATTACGATTGCGCCGACAATGTAGACGATGTTGTTCATGAGGCATCCCTTTCATGAGGGTGGTAGTTTTAAAAAATGACGTGCCTGAAGCAAACCACCAGACACGGCTCATTTGTACCCTTTACTGCCGGGGCGCTCTGTTTGGCCGCGCACATAGGTCACGATAGCTTCATGTCCCTGCAAGCAGGCGGAACCTCGATGACGGAAGCGGACTCAAATCCAGCGTCGGGATGTCTCTATCAACGGGGCACGTCCCTTTTCTGACGCTTGAAACAGGCTTCGCTTTGGCGTTCGTGATACATGTGTGTCCGGCTCGGGAACATGGCGTAGCGCCCCACTGAGGATCGCTATGTTGAATGGATCGAAACGCAGTGCCCCGGCTCTGGCAGTTCCTTGGCTCGCTGTGAGAAAGTCCGCCAGCCGCTTGCTGGACTGGTTCGTGATTCAGTCCTTGCTGGTCAGGCTGGGGGTATTGGCCATGGCTGCCTTGATTCTGCTCAGCGGCATCTATTCAGTCTCTCTCATCAGCAAACAGGCGGCCGTCGCCCGGCAAGTCGAGGCTATGGCCGTTGCCGGCAAAGCTGGAGAGGGTGTGTGGTCGCTGGATGACAGGCTGCCTGTTGTATTCGGTGCTGGCTCGGTGCTGGACTTTATTGAAACCCACCCGGTGGCGCGCATCGCCGTGATCTACGAGCCGCTGATGTGGAACGTGTCGGAGCGCATGATCCTGGTCGAGTCGGAGGCCAGGCAGTACGCGTATTACCCCAGTGACCTGGAGACCAGGATATTCACCGACAAAGCGGTCACCGCGCCGTGGGGTAGCAAGCTGGTTTTCATTCCCCGCGGCGAACTGAGCCCCGCCCACCTCGAAGTATTCGAGCGCCTGGACCAGCGCTTTGCCAACGCGCGTCCGCAATCCGAAAAGGATGCCTGGAAGGCGGCCGTCAGCGGCGTGCTTTCAGGCGCATTGACGCTGGGCCTGCTGACGTTCCTGTACCTCCATTTCAAGGGCCAGTTCAAGTCGCTCAAGTTCATCGAGCCGACGCAGGTACAAGGCTCCATTGACGATCTGGTGGGCATGGATGACATCAAGGCGGAAGTGGCCCAGATCAAGGACCAGTATCAACGCCGCGCCGAATATGCCGAATACGGGATCGTCAAACCCTTCAACGTCATGTTCAGCGGCCCGGCGGGCACGGGCAAAACCAAGCTGGCCAGCTACCTGGCCAAGGAACTGGGGCTGCCTATCCTGTTCCACTCCGCCGCCAACCTGGAAACAGGCTTCGTTGCCGGCGGCGCGAACACGCTGAGCCGCATCATGGCAATGGCCCGGCGGCGCAAGAAATGCATCGTCTTTCTGGATGAGGCGCAAGATCTGTTCATGAAGCGCGGCGGTCGCCGCAAGTTCGACGACGACACCGCGAACACGCTTCTGTCCGTGCTCGACGGCGTGCGCAGCGTGAACGAAGCCGAGATTATCTGGATCGTGGCGAGCAACTTCAACAGTGAAACGATGCAGATGGATGAAGCCATGCTCCGTCGCTTCCAGATGAAGGTGGACTTTCGCATGCCGAACCGGGAAGAGCGGCTGGCCATCATTGGCCGCTACCTGGCCGGGCGTGCCGAGAAAGTACTCCCCGACCTGGATCTGCGCCATCTGGTGGCCGTGACCGAGGGCCGCAGTCCGGCTGACCTGGAGACGATCGTGAACCAGGCTGGAATCACGGCCGTTCAGGCCGGCAGCATGATCGGCGCCGACACCCTGATGCAGGCTGCCGAGCGGGTTCTGGTAGGCAACGTGAACACCGACACCACGCTGGAGAGGGAGCGTGATCGCCGCATCATTGCCGTGCACGAGTGGGGCCATTTCCTTGTCGATTTGGCGCACGAGCGCAAGCGTACCAACGACGACTGGGAACTGATACTGGCCGACATGAAGACCATCAAGATTTCTCTCAAGGCCAACCCGCGCAACAATGCCCTGGGCTTCGTGTTCCACAAGCAGGGTACCAACCTGCTGAAGACCAAAGGCGACATTGAACACGATGTCCGCGTGCTGCTCGGCGGCATGGCCAATGAGGAACTGTTCTTTGGCGAGGAGGGCACGACCAACGGGGCGCACAACGACATCACCCGGGTGACGAAGCTGTTGCACCATGCCGTGGCCGAAATGGGCATGTACCGCAAAACCCGCCTCAACTTTGGCGCCCTCGCTCGTGACGGCCAGGGCAATAGCAGTGGCGTGGACGAGGAAACGCGCAGCATCATGGAAGAACAGAGTGAGCGCCTGTATGCCGAAACCAGGGACATTCTGGCCGGCCTCAAATCGCTGACCGCGCATCTGGTGGACAAACTCCTCGAAGGCGGCGAGATGGGTCTGGCGGAGGCGCTATTCGAAGTCCGCAGTTTCGAGGTGAGCTGATAGGGCATTCCAGAGCAAGCAGGGGGAAGTCCGGCACACGTGTGCTAAACGAAGGTGCTTACCGGGTTGCTGCCCAAGGACAGGTAGGGTTTGCCTCACTGCGCTGGCCGCGAGCCGGGCTAATCATCATCGGTAATGCGGCGGGGTATTGGCGCTCGCTGGGGCATCGGGCTCGTCGCTTCGCGCAGGTTACGCGGCAGCACGTTGTGGATGGTGGTGGCGGCGACGGCCGCGTGCCCCTCCGCTACCGAGATCTGGTTCAGTGCACTGACCACGTCGCCGATTGCATATAGACCATCGATCGAGGTCATCTGGTTGGCGGCCACCACCAGTTGGTTTTCCTTGTCCACGCTCGCCCCCAGCGCGATGGCCAGCGTCGCTTGCGAGCGACTGCCCAGAACCGGGTAGATGGTGTCAAAGTCGCGACGCTCACCGCTCGCGTCGATGAAGCCACAGCGCCTGCCATCGAATAGCAGCTCAAGTGGCTTCGTCATCAACGCAATGCCCCAGCCTTCCGCACTCTGCCGCAGCTGTGCATCCACTGGCTCGTCGTCACTCTGCACCAGCGTCACCGTCGCCGAATAGGTGCGCATGAACCTGGCATGTTCGAACGCTGAACGCAGTGGTCCATACACCGCCAGATCGTCATCGCTGGCCTCGAAGCCATCACAGATGGCACACAAGCGCAGCGCCCTGCAGTCGATCGCCTCTTCCATCCAGGGATGCGGCGGCAGTACATCCTCGATCCCGGTCGCCAGCAGCACCGTACGTCCATAGTATTGCTCGCCCCGAGTGTCCGTCACCCGGAAACCACCGTCCACGCGCTCCAACCGCGACGCCGTGGCCTGGGTCACCTTGGTGCCGTAATCCACTGCCTGGGTGCGCAGGCGCTCGAGTAATTCATCGCCACTCAGCCCGCCCGGAAAGCCCGGGCAGTTGTGGGTGCGCGGAATCCAGCGCGCGCGGCTGTTGCCGGCATCGAGCACGGTCACGTCGCGGTGGAACCTGTTGAGGTACAGCGCCGCAGTCATGCCGGCCGGGCCGGCACCGATGACGATACAGCCCTTGAACTCTGGATCTGGCAAGGCCTGACTCCGCCGCTACGTGAGGCAAGAACTCATCGACGAAGCTCAAGGTCGGAAGTGCTGCGTGAAGCCGTGACGGAGCCTGGCTGGATTCCCCTCCAAACTCCTGAGAGTGACGGCTTCAATTCAGCTTTTCCGGGCGTCACGTAGCTGGTGGATTAGGGCGTGATTGCGCTGGACACCCTGGTAGTGCCGTTCGACCAGTTGGCGCACAGATTCCGGCAATTGTTCATGCAATGCTTCCTCGTAGCTCTCCACTGCGGTGTCCTCGCCGCGCTCGCACTCCTCGAGAACGGCCAGGTCGTCGTAGGTGCTAAGCGTGCTGCGAATCGCCACCCAGCCTCGGTGCAGGGCACCCGTGGCGCTGCCGCTGGTGTCCGGCTCGCCGCCGAACTTGACGACTTGTTCCTGTAATTCCCGGGCCGCCTTTTGGCAATCCTCGGCGCGGCTATTGAAAAGTGTCTTCAGTTCTGGCGATTCAGCATGGTCGGCGCAAGAGCGAAAGCCGTATTCGCCATCCTTGCTGGTTTCAATCAGGTCATTCAGCGTCGATACTACGTCGTCGTTATTCATGGTCATATCCTTTACTCGAAGTTTGGGAACAAGTGCGCGGCACCGAATGGCGCCTCGTGGCAAGCCATCTTCTCGGGCCCGTATCCGGAACATGCAGATCCATGGTCACGCCGATCCCCTCGTTTGTTCTGTACGGCACCACACTAAGGACGTATTTCAGTAGGAAGTGTTTTGTCGAATACTCACGGTCCGCATTCCCGCCTAGGCGGGGATGAGTGCTTCAACCCTTCCTGAACAATTGTCGGCCGGGATTTTTTGGCGCGTGGGGCAGGCTTCCCTGGGTCCATGAACAGCACTTCTATCGTCTCCAGGCGGCGGAGTTCTTCAGTGCCGAAGCTGCCGGCGGCGCTGACCGTCCGCCGGATGTCCGCCAGCAGTTCTTCGCGGACGACGCTGTCGGCCGGCCGTCGATCGGTTTGGCGACACCGGCGATGCCAGCCAGCTCGAGCGAGCGCGCCGCCGCGTCGAGAACGGGCAGCAGGCCTGAAGCGACGCGAGCGGATCAGCCTTGCCGCTGGTTTAGCCAGGCTCGCCAGCCGCCGAAGGCGGTGATGTCTTCGCCGCCAGAGATGCCGAGTCCCTCGCAAATGAAGCCGGAAACCTGGCTGCCGTCTTCAAGACGAACCTTGCCGATGCCCAGCGGTGCAGGAATGCCGGCAACGAAACTGCCGAAATTGCTGGCCGGCAGCTCCCAGACTTCCATCTCGATTTTGGCCCCGCCTTGGTCGACCCGCACCATGCCCGGGCGTAACGGTGGCCCGCCGACCAGGGCGTAGAAACGATATTCCGGCGCCGAACGGGTGGCACCAATGAGCCGTCCACCACGCTCGGTCAGTTGCCAGTTGAGCGGCAGGCCGGAAAGGTGAGCGCCGCAGACGGCAACTCTGACCATGCCATCGGCGATTCCGGAAAAGCTCACGGGCGACGGGCTCAAGGACTGGCCAGTCGCGCCCAACGGCAAGGCCGTATGTTCCTGCCAGCGTGCGGCCAGTTCGAGCAGGGGGAGATCCTGGTGCGCCGGCGCGCAAAGGGTGACGCCAAACGGCAGGCCATCGCTACGCATTGCCGCCGGCACGGCGACCGCCGAGTAGTCGAGCAGGTTCATGAAGTTGGTGTAGTAACCCAACTCGCTGTTGATGCGGATGGGATCGGCCTCGACGGCGGCGATCGTCGGGTGACTGCCGGCCGTCGGTGTGATGATCAGGTCCACCAACTGCCATGCCTCGTCGCACCGCCGTTTGAGCGACTTCAGACGATATTGGGCATCGAAGGCCTCGACGGCTGTCGCCCTGGCGCCACCCAGCGTGATCTCGCGCGTCACCGGAAACACGGACTCCGGCTGCCGTTCGATGAAGTCCTTGATCGCGTGATAGCGCTCGGCGACCCAGGGGCCGCCATAGAGCAGACGGGCGGTTTCGAGGAAGGGGGAAAAGTCGAGTTCCACCGGCGTGCCGCCCAGGGCGCTCAGGCGCGCGACGGCGTCGGCGAACAGTTCCGGATTTTCCGCATCGCCAAAGAAAGCCAGCTGGTCAGTCCGCGGAACGCCGAAGCGGAATGGGCTGCCCTCCGGAAAGCGCCGGCCATGGGGTTGCAGCGGGCGGCTATAGGCATCGGCGGCGTCGAAACCCTGGACGACCGAGAACACCATGCCGGCATCGGCGGCGGTCAGGGCAAAGATCGAAATCGAATCGAGCGAGCGGCAGGCAGGTACCAGCCCGCTGCTCGACAGGACGCCGCAGGTAGGCTTCAGGCCGACCAGATTGTTGAACGCTGCCGGTACGCGACCGGAGCCGGCCGTATCGGTCCCCAGGGAAAAACTCACTTGGCCGTCGGCAACGCTGACGGCCGAGCCCGAACTCGATCCGCCGGAAATGTAATCCGGCTTGAAGGCATTGCGGCAGGCGCCATAGGGCGAGCGGGTGCCATTCAGGCCGGTGGCAAATTGATCAAGATTGGTCTTGCCCAAGGGGATCGCACCGGCAGCGATGAGCTTCTCGATGACGACGGCGTGCCGCTCGGGGGCATAGGAATAGTCCGGGCAACCGGCCGTGGTCGGCAGCCCGGCGAAGTCGATATTGTCCTTGATGGCAAAAGGCAGCCCGTAAAGCGGCAAGTCGTCCGGAGACCGCTGTTCAAGGGCGACCGCCAAGGCCAGCAGCTTCTCCTTGGGCAACAGGCTGATCCATGCCCGGTGGGAGTCGGCTGCAGCGCGTTCGTGCAGGTGGGCAAACAGGGCGCTCGGTTTGAGACCCCGGCGATAGGCGGCGGCCAGGGTGGCGAAGTCGAGGCTGGTCGGCAGGGGTGTATTCATGGCGCTTTGCGCAGACATCTCAGTTCTCTCCCGTAATTTGAAGGACCAGCAAATCCTGGCCAGCGGCAACCGGTGTCGCTGCCCGGCAGAACACCTGCAGGACTTCGCCATCGTTGGGCGCGATGACGGAAAACTCCATCTTCATCGACTCGATGATCACCAGCGTATCGCCGGCCTTGACCTGTTGACCGGGCTCGACCAGCACCTTCCAGATATTGCCGGGGATGTGGCTGGCCACCAGGCACGCCCCATCCGGCAGATCCAGTTCACTGTCCGGCCCGGCCGCGGCGATATCGGCTTCGCTGATGTACTCGGCCTGGCCGGCCGCCTTCCAGCGGTCCCGTTCGGCGTCGAAAGCGGCCTGTTGCCGCTCCTTGAAGGCAGCGATAGCGGTGGCATTGTCGGCCAGATAGCGCCGGTAATCGGCCAGGCGGAAGGTGCCTTCCTCGATGCGCAGCGAAGCCCGTCCGGCGACGAAATCCTGACGCAATTGCAGCAGTTCTTCCTCACTCACCGGGGTGAACCGCACCTGGTCAAAGAAGCGCAGCAGCCAGGGTTGGCTGAATTCCCTGGTTTTCCGCCAGCGGTTCCACATCTGCACGGTGCGACCGACGAACTGATAGCCGCCGGGCCCTTCCATGCCGTACACACACATGTAGGCGCCGCCGATACCGACGGCGTTCTCCGGTGTCCAGGTCCGGGCCGGGTTGTATTTGGTGGTGACCAGCCGGTGGCGCGGGTCGACCGGCGTGGCCACCGGGGCGCCGAGATAGACGTCGCCCAGACCGAGCACCAGGTAGCTGGCTTCGAAGACCGTATTGAAGACATCCTGAATGGAATCCAGGCCATTGATCCGGCGGATGAACTCGATGTTGGATGGACACCACGGCGCATCCTTGCGCACTGACTGCATGTACTTCTCGATGGCCAGTTTGGTCGCCGGATCATCCCAGGAAAGGGGGAGATAGACGGTGCGGCTTGGCACCTCCATGTCATCGACGGATGGCAACAGCTCTTCGGCGGCGATCAGTGCAGCGAGCAGTTGCCCGCGATCCGTCCGCCGCGCATCGAAATGCAATTGCAGGGAGCGGATCCCCGGCGTCAGATCGATGATGCCCGGCTGCGGATTGTCCTTGAGCCAGTTCATCAAGGCCTGAACACGGAAACGCAGTTCCAGATCGAGAACCAGCGGGCCGTATTCGACCAGCAGATAGGCATCTCCAGCCTGGCGATAGACGACGCGGGGACGGTCGCCAGCGGCCGGCAGATCGGCCAGTACCGGCGTGCTGATTGTTTCCGGCTCGGCGATCACGGGCAAAGCGAGCGGCGTGCCGGGCTGACCCAGCGCCGCATCCATTGCCTTGAGTCGAGCTGCGGCGGTCGCCGCGCTGACCGGGACGAACTGCACCGTGTCGCCGGGCCGCAGTTGTCCGAGCTTCCACAGATCGGCCTGGATGACGACGGCCGGGCAGACGAACCCGCCGAGGCTGGGGCCATCCGGACCAAGGATGACCGGCATGTCGCCGGTGAAATCGATGGCGCCGATGGCGTAGGCGTTATCGTGGATGTTCGATGGGTGCAGGCCGGCCTCACCACCATCGGTGCGCGCCCATTGCGGCTTGGGGCCGATCAGACGAACACCGGTCCGACTCGAGTTGTAGTGGATTTCCCAATGGGTCGCGAAGAAGTTGGCAATGTCCGGATCGGTGAAAAAATCGGGGGCGCCGTGCGGTCCGTAAAGTACGGCTACTTCCCAATGGTGGCTGTATTCCGGGGGCGCTACCGGCGCGCTGGCCGGCAACACGGTGCACGGCGTGATGTGCAGGACGTCGCCCAGGCGCAGCGTGCGCCCGGCATGGCCGCCGAACTGGCCGAGGGTGAAGGTCGATTTGCTGCCCAGGTAGTCGGGCACATCAAAACCACCGGCGATCGCCAGATAGGTCCGGCAGCCGGCATCCTTGACCGCGCCGATGCGCAGCACCGAGCCAGCCTTGACCGCATGGGCCTGCCAGAAAGCCAGGGGTACGTCGTCTAGGCTTGCTGCGGTCAACGCGCCGGTCAGGGCAACTACCGCGTCGCAGTTGAAGCGCAGGGTCGGTCCGCTCATCGTGCATTCCAGACCGGCCATGCCCTCCGGGTTGCCAATCAGACGGTTGGCGGCGCGCAGCGAGACATCATCCATCGGCCCGGAGGGCGGCACGCCGACATCCCAATAGCCGACCCGCCCCGGCCAATCCTGCACCGAGGTTTGCACACCGGACTCGAGGACGTCGATGGTGTTCGGGCGATAGTGAAAGCTGTTCAGGTAGCGCGTGGTCTGGCGCCCGGCGCGGAACACCTCGCCATCGAGAATCTGGCGCAGGTAGGCCAGGTTGGTTTCGATGCCGTGCACGCCGGTATCGTCCAGGGCGGCAATCAGCTTGTCGGTTGCCGCAGCGCGGGTTTCGGCATGGACGATGATCTTGGCGACCATCGGGTCATAGTAAGGCGGTACCTCGGAGCCGCTGGCAACAGCGGTTTCGACACGCGCGCCCGCCGGGAATCTGACCTCGGTCAACAGACCCGAGGACGGCTGGAAATTCTTCGCCGGATCTTCGGCGTAGAGACGTACCTGGATCGAGGCGCCCTTGGGCGCCGGCGCCGTCGCGGGAAGCGTCAGATCACCGGAAGCCAGCAGCACCATCCACTCGACCAGGTCGACGCCGGTGACTTCTTCGGTCACGCCATGCTCGACCTGCAACCGGGTATTGACCTCAAGGAAGTAGAACTCGCCGCTGTTGGCGTCCATGACGAACTCAACCGTGCCGGCCGAACGGTAGGCAATGGACTCCATTAGCCGGATGGCGGTAGCTGCCAGACCCTCGCGTTGCGCTGCGTTGAGGCCGGGTGCCGGGGTTTCCTCGATAACTTTCTGATTGCGCCGCTGTACCGAGCAGTCGCGCTCGCCGAGGGCCAGGATATTGCCCCGGCCATCGCCGAAAACCTGAACTTCGATGTGGCGGGCAGCCTCGACATACTTTTCGAGATAGATGCCGGCTTCCTTGAAATTGGCCCGGGCCAGGCGATCAACCGAGGCATAGGCCTCGGCCAGTTCATCCTCCGACCAGATCAGGCGCATGCCGATACCGCCGCCGCCGGCCGTGCTTTTCAGCATCACCGGATAGCCGATGCGGGCGGCTTCGCCACGCGCATGGCCCACATCGTCGAGCAGTCCGCTGCCCGGCAGGAGCGGCACGCCGGCTTTCTCCGCCAGTTCGCGGGCCGTGTGCTTGAGGCCGAAAGCCAGCATCTGCGCCTTGGTCGGGCCGATGAAGGCGATTCCGGCAGCTTCGCAGGCATCGGAAAAATCCGGATTTTCGGACAGGAAGCCGTAGCCGGGGTGAATGCCCTGGGCGCCGGTCGCCTGCGCCGCCGCCAGAATCTTGTCGGCGCGCAGATAGCTTTCGGCGGCGGGTGCCGGGCCGATGCAGACGGCTTCGTCGGCCAGACTGACATGCAGGGAATTGGCGTCAGCTTCGGAGTAAACGGCAACCGAACCGATACCGAGTTTTTTCAGGGTACGGATGACCCGGCAGGCAATGGCGCCCCGGTTGGCAATCAGAACTTTGCTGAACATGGTGTATCTCGCGAAAGTTGCGGGTCGTCCCGCAATCAACTCTTTCCTCCCGGGTCGTCCCGGAGGCCGGCATGGCCGGAGCGCGCAATTGGCGGTGACTCAGTCCCAGATCAGGAGCTGCACCGGCGTCGGGTTGTAGGCATTGCAGGGATTGTTGAGCTGCGGACAATTCGAGAGCAGCGCCCAAAGGTCCATTTCCGCCCGCATCTCGACATACTTGCCGGGGCCGGAGACGCCGTCATCAAACTTCAGCTGCCCGTCGGCGGTCACCGGTACATTCATGAAGAAATTGATGTTGGGCACCACATCGGCCTTGTCCAGTCCCGAGTCGGAGTGCTGGATGGCATGCAGGTAGTTGTCGCGGCAGCTATGCATGAACTTCTTGCTCAGCGCGTAGCGCACGGTATTGCTCTCGGCGGCGCAAGCGCCACCCAGGGTGTCGTGACGGCCGCAGGTATCGGCGACGATGGTCAGCATCGGCCGACCGTCGTTGCTCATCAGCACCGAATCCGTGGTCAGGTAGATGCCGCCTTGTTCGAGGATGGTATCGCTGGCGCTGTAGTGTTCGGCCGTATCGTGACGGTTGAAAAAGATGATGTCGGCGGCCTGGTTACCATCGAGATCGACAATCCGTAGCGTTTGCCCCTTCTTGACTTCGTGCAGCCAGGGTTCGCCGGCCGGCAGTGTCGTGTCGTAGACGGCCTGGGCGGGATCGAGGGGGCTTTCCTTGAGGCGGATGGCGGTTGCGTTCATGGTGTTTTCCTCAGATCAGATACTGCATGTCGCTGTTGTGCAGAGCGCGGGCGCATTCCGGGCGGAAGGCCCGGCAGAAGTCATCGGCCGGGGCCGGACCGGAACGCCAGGCGGCGACGCCGATCGGGGAGGGGGCGTATTCCGGGCGCGGATCGAGCGGATGGGGCGCCGCGGATACGGCGACGATGACGTCCATGTCCAGACGCAAATCGACGTATGAACCTTCGCGGGCATGCCTTTCGTGGAAGACGAAACGTCCTTCTTCGTCGACGCTGACCTTGCTGAAGAAATTGACCGGCGCCACCAGATCCCGGCGGCTGAGGCCGTACTTCCCGATCTCGATGAGCAGGCCATCCCGTCCCGAGCGATACATGCCGTTGCGGAACTGCTGGTAATTGTGCCGACCGTATTTGGCCTCCAGGCGTTCGCTGTTGAGCAGCATGCCGAGCGGATCATGCCAGCCCAGGTTGTCAGCCGTGATCGAGGCCAGCGAACAGCCCATGTCGCTCATCAGGACATGGCCGCGGGTGTAGTGCGCGGTGTGCTCGGCCTTCAGTGAATCGGGCATGTTGTAACGCTCGAGCTTCTCCCGGGCGTTGTAGAGCACCAGGGAAAGATTGGCCCGGTCATCGAGGGCCACCAGGCGCAAAGTCACACCTCGCGGCAAGCTCCATGACCAGTGACAGCCGCCGGGGATGACATCGGAAAACAGCACCTTGTCGGCAGCCAGATCGGGAGCGAATTGTTGCCAGCGGGTATCGATGTCGACGGCGGCTGATTTTTGCATAACTGTATTCATATCAAACCTCGTTATCGCTGGTCTGAGCAGAGAGTCGTTCCAGCTGCTCGAAATCGGTTTTCATGCCCGAGGTCTCGCGTATCCGATCGAGAATTTCCCGCTTGAGCGAGAGGAATTCGGGGCTCAGTTTCATGTCCTGCTGCCGTTCGCTGGGCAGGGGAACCTCGTAAATGGTGTCGATCCGGCCGGGGCGTGGCGCCATCAGGACGATGCGCTGGCCGAGGTAGATCGCTTCTTCAACATCGTGGGTGACGAAAACGATGGTGCTGCCTTCAATCCGGTGCACGTGCCGGATCAGGTCGTGCATGACTTCCCGAGTTTGCGCATCGAGGGCACCGAATGGCTCATCCATCAGCAGGATCGGCGGCCGGCTCATCAAGGCCCGGGCAATGGCAACCCGCTGCTGCATGCCGCCCGACAACTGGTTCGGAAAGGTATGTGGCACATGGGTCAAGCCCATCAGGCGCAACAGCGCATCGGCCCGGCCGGCGGCCGTTTCGACATCGGCATCGGTGCGGTTGGCCGTATGGGCCTTCAACTGGCGGCAGAACTTGATGTTCTCGATGACGGTCAGCCACGGATAGAGGCTGTAGTGCTGAAACACCATGGCCCGATCCACACCCGGCCCGGTGATCGGCTGACCATTGACCTCCAGCTTGCCCGAAGTATGGGTTTCCAGTCCGCCGATGATGCGCAGCAGGGTCGATTTGCCGCAGCCGGAAGCGCCGACGAAGGTAATGAATTCGTTGCAGGCGATCGACAGATTGGCATTTTCCAGCGCCGTTACCGCCTTGGCACCCTGGCCGAATATCTTGCCGATGTCCTTTATTTCGATGCTGACGGTCATCGGCGACCTCCGGCCAGATAGGGGAATGCCTTGCGGTGAATGAGCCGGAAGCTCTGGTCGATGATCAGGCCAATCAGGCCGATCATCAGGATGCCGGCGAATATCTTGTCCGTCTGCAGGAAGCGCTGCGCCTTGAGGATGGCGTAACCCAGCCCGGAATTGGCCGCCACCAGTTCCGCCACCACCAGATAAGTCCACGCCCAGCCCATGGTGATGCGCAAGGTATCCAGCAGCGCCGGCTTCGACGACGGCACGATCACCTTCTCGATGATCTCGCCGCGCGTGGCGCCCATCGTTTGCGCCGCCTCGATCTGGGCCATCGGGACGCGCCGGACGTCCTCAGCAACCATCAGGACCATCTGGAAAAATGTACCGATAAAGATGATCGCTATCTTCGAGCCCTCATCAATGCCAACCCACAGCATGACCAGCGGAATGAAGGCAACGGCGGGCATGTAGCGAATGAAATCGGTCAGCGGTTCCAGCAGGGCCTGAACGGTCCGGTAAGTGCCGATGTAGAGACCGATCGGCAAGGCGAACAGGGCAGATAGTGCCCAGCCAGCAACGACGCGCCAGGTGCTGATGGCGACATCCTGGGCAAGGTCGTCCTCAGTCGCCCAAGTCACGACGCGCTGCAAGACATCTGCCGGACTCGGCAGGAATACCTTGTTGACGCTATCCAGACTACTGACCAGCCACCAAGCCAGGATTGGCGCAACCAACCCACACAGAGCCAGCAGCCAATACTGGCGCCGGTCGATGTCGATTCGTATCTGCCACAGGGGGCTACCGCCCCCGCTGAGCCGCTTTCCTTCGCTCATCGCAGTGTCACTTGCCGAGAGCTTCAGTCAGCAGGGATGCATCGAGGCCTTTGCTGGGATCCGGCTTTCCATCAATCAGCTTGTTTTCCAACAGGAACTTGGCAATTTCCGGGGCGACGGCCGCCAGTGACTTGGCATCGCCGGCGTTGAACGCAGCCTGATTGGCAGCGGCATCGAAGAAGCGGGTGCCGGGCAGGAAGACCTTGTATTCGTCAGGCTTCATGCCGACCACCTTGGCCATGATCTTGGCCGCTTCGTCAGGATTCTCGCGGATGAACTTCTCGGTATCGAACCAGGCGCGGATCATGCCTACCAGATCCTTGCGCTTGGCCTTGATGGCCTTTTCCTGGGCAACCAGCAGATCAGGAATCAGTCCTGGCATGTCCTTGGAAGTGAATAGCGCTTTGCCCTTGCCGCTTTTCTCGATCTGGTTCACCCAGGGGTTCCAGACCACGGCCGCATCGACGCGTCCGGACATGAAGGCCGCCGCGGCATCGCCAGCTGACAGATTGACGACTTTGACGTCCTTCTGGCTCATGCCGTTCTTGGCCAGTGCGGTAGCCAGAACGAAATGGGAGATGCTGAATTCTTCCAGGGCTACCGTTTTTCCTTTCAGGTCAGCGAAGCTCTTGATCTTGGCGCTGACCATCAAGGCATCGTTGCCGGCCGAGTTGTCATTGACCAGGACTGCCTTCAGCGGCAAGCCCTTGGCCAGGGGGCCCATGGTGTCCGACCAGGTCTGCGAATTTGCATCCAGTTGTCCGGAGGAGAGCGCCGAGATGGAATCCGTGTAATTGGCAAACCAGACCAGCTTGACGTCGGCTTTGTGCTTCTTGAAGAAGCCTTTTTGCTCGGCGACATACCAGGCCACCCAGCCCGGCCAGTCGGAGACGCCGACCTTGATTTCGGCCATCGCCGGCGTCGCTGCGGCAATCAGGGCAACACCCATGCTCAGCGCGGCAAGCCCCTTGCGGAGCTTGGCGAAGGCAACAGGACGACCTTCGGACTGGTTGTTGCCGAGGCGGGCGGAGTGGGCAAAGCAGGTATCAAGTTGGTACATGACAGGCTCCCTTAAGGATCGGATAAATTGGCGAGAGGCGCTTCGTCAAAGCGTTCCTCCCGGGCTTTTATCCCTCCGTGGAGCCACTCCATGCCCAGATTCAGTCCCAGGCATTTCATGACCGGCAGCTCTCGGACCAGCCATCCCTGTTCGGCATTGCTACATGCCTGAAACGGGACCGGAACCCTAGCCACCCTTCGAAGAAGCGAACGCGAAATTTCGATTTGCTCCTCTCGTGTTTATAACTTAGCACGCGGCGTGCCAGGCAAAGGCGGTTCCGGGTGAAGAGGGTGGTTCGATGATTGAGTTCTGATAAATAGACAGCGATTCAATGCCTTAAGCAAAATTTATCCGAGAACATTCGTTGGCCGACGGCAAAAATTCTGGCGCAAGGCTGCGCCCCTCGTTGGGGCTGGACGCGCGGTTGGTGCACCATGTTGGAGCATGGAGTTCGCTGACGAGTAGCGTTGGCGACTATTGATGCAAGGCCAGTGGCAGCACGAACTGGCCGCTGCCGTCTCCTAACTGAACCTGGCTGTTACGGTTTGCGGTGGCTGGCAGATGGGCCGCGCCGCCGTGGTGGCCGCGGACAAGCTGGCGGCCGGGGAGGGCGATGAACGCTTCTACAAGGCCAAGATCGCCAGCGCCCGTTTCTACGCCGACCAGATGCTGCCCATGGCGCTGGCCTACGGCGAGAGCGTACGGGCCGGCAATGCGGCCCTGGCCCTGGTTACCGGCATGAGCGCAGCTGGCAGTCACGGCACTGCGGCCAACTGTCGCTACGGTAGGAATCTGACACGATCAATGGACTGCAACCAGCCCCGTTGCAAACGGTCCATACTGTACTTCCAGTTCGAATAACAGGGTCGCCCATGAAAACAGGAGTCTTCGGACAGCAATTGAGCCTGACGGAAGAACTCAAGGCGGCAAGCTTTTCCGGCCATACTCGGTTGCAATCCGCGCCTTTCTTTGCCGCGCTGGCAGCCTGCCAGTTGCCACTCGAGTCCTATGTCGGACAGCTCCGCGCCTTGTCGGCAATTCACGGCGTGATCGAACGCGCGCTTGCCAACTGCAGCGACGAACGGATCACCGCCGTCTGGGATAGCGGCAGGCGGAAGCTTCCCCTGCTGCAGGCGGATCTGCGCTATTTCGAGCCGCGCACTGTGGCTGACATCAAGGAGGCGATGGAGGCGGCGCTGAACACGGCGGACGAGCTTCGCCTCCGGTCGCTCGAGGATCCGCTGGCGCTGTTGGGCTGGCTTTACGTTTTGGAAGGATCCACGCTCGGCGCCGCAGTCGTTCGCCCGATGACTGCCCGCGCGTTCCTGCTCACCGGAGACGGGGGTTTGGCCTACCTGCACAGTTACGGAGACGCGGTTCACGAACGCTGGGCAGAGTACAAGCAACAGATGAATGCACTGCACTTGAGCGCGGAAGAGCGCGAACAAGTTGTGCAGGCGGCGTGTCAATTGTTTGCCAAACTTGAAACGATCTTCTGCGCGTTGTATCCGTTCCTGTCCGAGTCCAAAACCTATCTCGTCACATCGATCAATCCCGAGGCGGGACGCCATCCCGTGCCGGCCGATGCCAGAGAGGTTCAGGCCGCGGTAAAGGCCGGCGATGTTTGCTGGCAGCGTTATCCCTATTACGAGCAGCGCTATGGTGAGCGGGGCATGCGCTTCGCCCGGAGCGACGCCGCCTGGCTGGCCACTCTCTGTCAATATCCGCCCGCCCAGATCGTCCAGCAGGTGCAATGGTTGGGACGTGTCCTCGCCAGCCGGGGCATGCCCACTCTTTTATTGCAGGTTCAGCTGGAAATCCTGGTGGCGGAACTCGCCGCCGCAATTCCCGACAGAAGGGCCGATTACGCAAAGCTGTTGCCCGCAGCCGCAGAACTGCACACGGCGCGGCGCCAGCATCTGACCGACGAGCTGATCGAAGCAATGGCCAGCGACTTCGACCGTGCCGTGGGAGCGGAGTGGAGCACGCGGCTTCCCGACACCGGAACCTTGCTGTGTACCGCCGTCGCTGACGAAATGGCGGGAAATGAAAACGCGGTTGCCAGTCTGCAACCGTGGATGACCGATGCCTCGCGTTTTCCGGCTGAGTGGATAGTCGCCGCGGAGGCGACCCTGGCGCGGGCGCGCCGGGAGGTCCGATGAAACGCAGGGCGGCACAAATCATCCGGCACTTGAAGGATCGACCGTGATCGATACCATCGACGAAACCACCTACGAGGCTTACCTCGCGGCTTTGCTGGCCGGCAAGCGCAGCGAATGCGCCGAGATCGTGCAGCAGCTGCTATCAGCCGGTACAAGCCTGAAAGCTTTGTACACGGACCTGTTCCAGCGCTCCCTGTATCAGGTCGGTGAGTTGTGGGAGAAGCAGCGGATTTCAGTCGCCGTCGAACACCTGTGTACCGCCATCACCGAACGCATGCTGACGCTGGTTCAGGCGCAGATGTTCAGCGGCCCGGCCCGTGATCAAAGCATCGTCATTGCCTGCGTCGCCGACGAATATCACCAGCTCGGTGCCCGAATGGTTGCCGATTTCTGCGAGATTCATGGCTGGCGTGGCTATTTCCTCGGTGCCAATACGCCATTGGAGCGATTGCAACGCTTGATCGATGAACGCCAGCCGAATTTGCTGGGCTTGTCATTAGCCATCTATTTCAATCTGCCAGCCTTGCTCAAGGCGCTCGATGCGGTCAGTAAAAATTATCCGGATCTGCCCATCCTGGTCGGTGGGCAGGCCTTCCGCTGGGGAGCCGAGAGCGCCGTGAAAGCCTACCCCAAGGTTTCCTACATGGCTTCGTTGAATCAGCTGGAGCAAAGGATGGCGGCCTGTGAGCCATGACCCGTCGCCATCCGGCGAAGGCGCAAGTTGCCGCTTCCTTGAAGAATGCATCAGCGTAGCGGTTGTACGCGTTGACTCTTCAGGCGTGATCCTGGCGGCCAATCGTCGCGCAACCACCTTGATCGGCGAGTCGCTCGTCGGAAAACCCTGGCATGCCATGTTGCTCAACTTCAATGGCGAAGTGGCTCTGAGCGAATGGTTGGCCGAGGAAGAAAGACCTCGGCTATTGAACGTCCGCACCGCCTCCGGTGTGCCGCAAACCCTGGAGGTGATGATCGAGCCGGTTGGCAACGACTACCTTCTGTTTGGCGAACTCAACGCGGTCGAGCAGGAACATCTCAGCCGCGAAGTCCTCGAGCTCAATCACGAGCTGAGCAACCTGACGCGCGAATTCGCGCAAAGCAACGCCGAGTTGCAGCTGGTCAACAGCAAGCTGGAGCAATCCCAGCTTCAACTGCTGCAATCGGAAAAAATGGCCGCAATCGGTCAGCTGGCGGCCGGCGTCGCCCATGAGATCAACAATCCGATCGGCTTCGTCAATTCCAACCTGGGTGCCCTCAAGGGCTACGTCGAGGAGTTCATTTTCCTGATCGATGCTTATGAACGCTATGCCGACGCGAACGGCACAGCGACGGACCAGGCACTGCAGGCGGTGCGCGAGAAGGTGGATATAGCGTTCCTGCGCGATGACGTAGTGGCGCTGCTGGGCGAGTCGCGTGACGGCCTGGAACGGGTGCGCAAGATCGTCCAGGACCTGCGGGATTTCTCACGTATCGACAGCCCGGATTGGCAGGAGGCGGATCTGAATGCCGGTATGGAGAGCACTCTCAACGTCGTCTGGGCCGAACTCAAGTACAAGGCCGAAGTGGTCAAGCGATACGGTGAGCTGCCGCCGGTACGTTGCCATCTGGGGCAGATCAATCAGGTTTTCATGAACCTGCTGCTGAATGCGGCACAAGCGATTGAAGGGCAGGGCAAGATTACGTTGAGTAGCGGCGTCGAGGGGCTCTGGGCTTGGGTGAGCGTCGAAGATACCGGCAACGGCATGACGCCGGCAGTGATGAAGCGCATCTTCGAGCCATTCTTCACCACCAAGCCGGTGGGCAAGGGTACCGGCCTGGGACTTTCTTTGGCCTACGACATGGTGAAGAAACACGGCGGTCGCATCGACGTCACCAGTGAACCCGGCCAAGGTACCTGCTTCCAGGTCTGGCTACCCGTGGCTGGTCCCGAAACTCCGCCGGCCTAGCCAAGGCACGCACAGCAAGGTGCTCAACGAGCAAGGCAATCTCAGCGATCATTCTCCGTGAATCACGTTGCTACGATCCAGCGACCGTCCCTAGTATGTGACAGTGACGACGATGCTATCGCTGTAGCTCCCCGCATAGACGTTCTGGCGGCTGGGAACGCGGCCGTAAACGGTATGCGTCGCACCGGTGCCGCTACCGCTGACGACGGCGCTGCCGCCCGTGCCGTCACCCCAGATGGTGCTGCGCGAAGCCTCCCGATACAGGTTGTAGGCAAGTTGGTGGGCGCCGCTGGCCATCCAGCGCGAAACATAGGACCCGTTCCCCGAACTGATGGCAATCGAATAGGAAGCGGCTGCGTCGCAACTCACGCTGACGCTGCCGGCACCGTCTGAATTCACATTGCTGAACACGTCGTAACTGCCAAAGTTGACGCCCGTCGCGCTGACGCCACAGGTGACCGACCAGGCCGGCAACGAGGCGCCGAGCAGCGTGGCCGCCAGGAGCCACGTCGATGCCGCGCTGCGGGTGGTTCGCCACGCAGAGAGCGTAGCCAGGACACGGGGTCCATCAAACGATATCGTCATGGCCTTACCCCTGTGCATGTGTAGGTCCCCAGATGGGGCAGCGGATCAGATGTTGGCCGGAAGGGCACGTTAACTTCGCAATGCTGCCCGCGCCAGCTGATGTGCAGGCGATTATTTGGCAAGAGCCCGGTTACGTACACCTCACCTTTCAAGCCGGCGGGGAATTCATTCTTCTCTCCGGCGATCTGCACGACCGCTCCTGAGGGCAGTGCTTCGCCGTTGTCGAGAATCACCGTCAGCAGCCCGCCGCGCGAACGCCTTACCGGGATTTGCAACAGTACGCCGCTACGCAGATAAGGCACCGTGTCTTGCTCCAGGGTATCGATTTCTGCATCCATCGGCAGATCGGCTTGTTCGATACGGATCGTATTTTTCTGGTAAGGGCGCAGCCGCGGTACCAATGCACTGCCGCCAGCGTCAGTGCGCGCCACCACTTGATTGTCGGCATAAACGCGGACGCCCGGATAATCGGGAACCTGCACCACGGCAAAGGCGTCGCCGATCTGCCGGCTGGCGAATGCATTGCCCCCCAGTATCGCCACGCTGCCGCGGGCGCCGGCGCGCACGCCGGTCTGCCCCTGGTCTCGGGCTGCCTCCAGCGTATACAGGCCGATGGCGTTCTGCACACTGAGGTCGGCGCCCACGCGCTCCGATTTCGTCGCCTCGGTCGCGCCGGTGACGAGGCGATAGCCCATTCCGTCGCCTGGCGGCAGATTGCGTTGCATCTGTATCACCGCCTGGTTGCCCGTCGGGTCTCGGGCCGCGCTGACACTGGCGCTGCTCCGTTCGCCCAGCACGTAGGTGAAATTCAGGCTAAACGACGTCTTCGTTTCTCCGCTCAGAACGCGCAACACCGAGAAACTGAGGAATCCCAGTTTCCCGACCCGGATGCTGTAACTGGCGTTAGCCAGCTCGACCTCGGCCCGGTCACGGTAATCCTGGCGGGTGTAACTCGCGGCCACCGAGCCGTAGCCACCACCGTTGGCGCCGACAAAAAACTGACTCACCTGACGCGGCGCCAATTCACCCGGCTGCAGGCCGAGCTGGGTGAAGCCTTGGCTGGCGAGTTGTACGTTTCCGCCAAAACTGAGCGATCGGCTCTGCCGCTCGAAACCGAGCGCGACCAGCTCACCCGTGCCACGCTTGGCGTGGCTCGCGGCAACGGATGCACTGAACAATCCGGCGGTGGGCCACAGCCATGCGCCGGAAGCACCCACTGTCTGCTGCTCGCGCAGCAGTTCGCCGTGCGCTTCGCCGGTGAAGGCATTACTGAAGCCAACACGATGGGTGACGATCGCGGCGAAGCGGCCATAGTCATTGCTGTCGATGCCATAGTTGTTGCGGACAAAACCCATCTCATAAGAGTACTCGCGCAAGCCCTGCTGCAACAGACGCGGGCTGGCGTAGTAAGGCAAGCTGATCACCTGCTCGCGGCCCAGCAGGTCGCGCACCACCAACCGCGCTTCGCCTTGTCCGCTGACTACGGGCAGATCGTGGATGGTGAACGGGCCGGTCGGCACTTCGCGGCGCAGGCGCAGGGCATCGTTGACGAAGAGATCGACAGTGGAGGGCAGCACGGCCTCAGCGCTGGCGCTTGGCAGGGGGAACGTGACCAGGCCCGGCTGGGTGGCGAAATTGGTCGCCCACTGCACGCCGCCGAAGCGCAGCGAGCGCCCCCAACTGCCCGCCGTGCTGATCGCATCGCCGATCCGCAGGCTCGCCAGTTGCGCCGGGCGATCCTGCGTCCAGGTCGTGTCGAGGCGGACGACGTATGCGCCGGCGCCGGTGTCACGGGCGAGCACGCTGCCGGAGCCCGTGCCCCAGGCATTGAAGGCGCCCACTTCAAACAGGCCGCCGGCGTTCGTGAGGCCATCCGCGCGACCGACCGACAGATCGTAACTGACAAAGCCGCCCGGGGCGGCGGGCCGCGGGACGCTGAATCTCGCGTCTTGTCCTGGCAGCGAGGTGGCCAAGAAGAGTCCCGGCGGCGCATCGACAGACAGCGTCTGGTTCGACTCGTCCACTTGATAGGTGAGGCCCGGGAAGGCGTCAAGCGCATACCAGTCTTCGCCGCCACGGCGCAACGCCGCCGTACTGGGCACGCGTAGCCGCCAGTGCTGCAGATCCTCACCCCGCACGAGCAGGCGCCCATCGCCGCGCCGACGCAGCACCAGCACGCTCTCCTCCGGACCTTGCCGATTGATGCGCAGCGCCAGGAATATTTCGTCCGCGGCGACTGTTTCGACGCCTGCCTGTGCCGCACTTTCCGGGGTTGCGGCAAGTGCCGCGCCTGGCATTCCAATCAGGAGCAGAACAACGCAGTGAACAACCGGAATCATTTCATCCCGGAAGCGCCGCAGCTGGGCGCTCGGGTTGATCAAGGCTGTTCTACAACAAGTTCCGCTTGAATATCGCCGGCATCAGTCTGGGCGAAAAGGCGCAAGGCGCTGCCCGGCGGCGGGGCCGGCGTGGCTTCCAGCAGCCAGTCGCGGCTCTGTCCGGGGAGCAGGTAGGCCGCGACCTGCCGGGTGGGAAGCGGCTCCCGCCCGGCTGGAACGAGCCTGAAATTGGCAACCTGGATATGGGCCATGCCGGTGTTGCTCAAGCTAAGCTTGAGCTGTCCCTGCGGTGTGCGGCTTAGCTGCCAGCGCAGCACCGGCTTGGCCGGAGTGGATGGCAGCACGAACACCGGTACCCCGATACGCAGCGCAACCTGCAGCCCCTGGAAATCCGGTTTGGGTGGGGGCGGCACCTCTTGCAAGTACAGCCGGTAGCTGAGCTCGCGCTGCGGGTCGGGCGCGCGGCGCAGCCCGACCCGGACGATCTGGGAGCCGCCGGCAGGCACGGTGAAAATCGGCGGCGTCGCGAGAATCTCGCGGGTTGGCTCGTAGACATCCTTGGCGTCCTGCTGCGACCAGCTCAGCACTTCCAGCTGCACCACCGTCGGCTCGGCGCCGTCATTGCGCACGGTGAGCGCGCCTACCTGGTGGCTGGCGGACAGCGTCGCGCGTACCGGGCTGACGACAAATGTGCCCGCCTGCGCCGAAGTGCACGCCAGGAGGCACAAAATAAGGAAGGCGCGGCTTGTACGGCCGCCCTTCCTCGCTCTCAGGCGGGTGTCAGAAGTCGATGGTTGCAGTGATGGTGTCACTGTAAGTACCCACGATTGCGCTGGTCTGACCGCCGGGAATTCGTCCGAAGACGGTAATCGCCTGCGCTTCGCCACTTCCTGTGCCGGCCTTGGTTGTGGTCCCGCCGATCAAATCCCAGTTGATGCCGCCCGATGCAACGGGAGACAGGTTGTAGTTGAGCAGGGTGGTCGTATTCGTATGCGTCAATTTGCGCGTGGTTACCGCTGCGCCAACGCCTAAGCCAGCACTCAGCCCGATCGTATAGGGGCTACCGTTGGTGCAGGTGGCGGTGAGGGTACTGGTGCCGTCAACATCACCGCTGAGCGCGCTGAAGTCGCCGAAAGCAAGGGGGCTTCCTGAAACCGTGCATGCCGCGGTGACATTTGCCGTCACGGCAAATGAGCCGGTGCTTTGCGCGGCGTAGCTGTTAGCGGCGAATGCGGCGGCGCCGAGGGCAAACGCAGCGAATAGTGCTGACCTTGATGCGTGCTGTTTGAAGTTATTTCTCATGATCGTTCCTTCCTTGGATGAGCGGGGGCTGTCTCTCACCTCACCCAGTCTGGACCTACTTTCGCTACCACGGGATGCGGCTGACAGATCGCATCCTAGTAGTACGCAGCGACATACGGTATCCGCAACAATACCTGCACGGTACGGCTTAACGCGCCGGCGCATTCGTCACCGCGCCGCTTACTTCGATGACCATGCGCACCAGTTCGGGCAGCGAGCCCGCGTCCATCTTGTCCATGATTTTTGCCCGATGATTCTCGATGGTTCGCGTGCTGGTGCCGAGCATGTAGGCGATCATCTTGTTGGCGTTGCCGGCGACCAAGATCTGCATTACTTCGTGCTCACGCGGCGTCAAGCTGGCAACCCCGAGTTCGATCTTGGCGCGGCGCAACTCGCCATTCCGGCTCCGTAACTGCAAGTCCGGAAAATAGAATTGGCAGGAATTGCGCTGATGCTCGCGGCCATGGCACATCGCAATGTCAGCCTTTTGCAGCAGCGCGTCGACGCTATCGGCATCGGCTGGGAAGAAAGCTACGCCGCCGGTCGCGGTGACCTTAATTTCCCCACTTTCGAGTTGCAACGGCTGGCCGAGTCCATGCAACAGCCGTTGCGTGGCGATGGCAGCCTCCTGCATTTCAGTGAGGTCCTCCAGAATCACCGCGAATTCGTCGCCGCCTATGCGGGCGACCGTGTCGCTTTTTCGCGTGCAGCCCTTGAGACGCTCGGCCAGCTTCTGCAACACGAGATCGCCAACCTGATGACCATAGCTAATGTTCAAAGCCTTGAAGTGATCGAGATTCAGCAGCATCAAAGCAACGAACTGTTTACTGCGGGTCGCCCTCGCCATCGCGCCGTTTAAGCGATCAAGAAACTGGCTGCGATTGGGTAACTGCGTCAGCTGATCAATCTGGCCGAAATTGCCCAGCCAGTGTTCCATCTGCCGGCGGTTGGACACCTGGCTAGCCGGACGTCCAATTGCACCGGCGCTGCCTTCGCAAGCCGCTGCCCCCCTGGGTTCAACGGGCGCGCTGTCACGCTTGAGGGACGTGGTCCGGGTAGGTTGCTTCATCGTGGCTGCCTCTTTGCTCCGGGGCAATGGGCGGAAGCTTCGCCAAGGCGGCTTGTTACCTGCTCGGCGGAAAAAGCCCCAGTGCCCAACCCGGGCGGTCAAGACTGTGCCTGGGAGCGGGTGCTGTCAAGAAGTAGT
Organism: Betaproteobacteria bacterium HGW-Betaproteobacteria-7; assembly: GCA_002840765.1. Taxonomy (GTDB): domain Bacteria; phylum Pseudomonadota; class Gammaproteobacteria; order Burkholderiales; family Rhodocyclaceae; genus Azonexus. Next base: position 376 of record PHCE01000020.1, on the reverse strand, counting down.
TACTCATACACTCTCGTCATGCGACTCACGGATGGCCATCACCGAACGGATGCTGACCGGCCTGGGGCTTTCTCAGTTTGCAATGGTCCTTTTTGTGAAATCTTTGCTGGCACGTGTTCGGCAGCCCACAGACGGCTCCGGTCTGAATCAGTAGCCTAGGCATTGCGGCTGGTGCAGTTCGGTGCCCTCAACCGCGTTTGGCGTCCGCGCCGAATGAACGATTCGCCAAGCCAGGGTATGGCCTTCGGGCGATGATCCGATCTGCAAATTTAGGAGATATTCCATGACTGACCCACGCAACGTTGCCCACGACAAGAAGGTTGCGCAAGAAAAGAAGCACCACGGCGATGAGGTCGCGCCGGGGGCGGATAAGACA
>PHCE01000019.1 GCA_002840765.1 Betaproteobacteria bacterium HGW-Betaproteobacteria-7 | reverse complement strand
GCCCCGGCACGGCGCGCAGCCCCTGCAGCCGGCGCCCGAACAAGGCCGCAACGCTCGGCAGCAGCAGCACGCTGCCGGCCAGCAATAGGGCGATGGCCAGATAGCCGCCGAGCGGCAGGCCGAATTGCGGCGGCAATTGGCTGGCCAGCCCGGTGGCCAGCAACAGGCCGGCGGCCAACCACGGATGGCTGCCCGGCCCGGTCAACGCTGCCTCGTCGCCAGCCTTCAGCGCCTGGGCCGGCGCCACGGCCGCTGCTTCACGCGCCGGCAGCCAGGCCCCGGCAATGCCGGCGATAACGCCGAGGGCGACATAGATGGCGATGGCCGCCGGCTGTATTTGCAGTCGCGGCTGCAGGCCGGAGAAATAACCGGCGCCGAGGTCGCCACCGAGCAGCGCCAGCACGGCTGCGGCGAGCGCCAGACCGAGGGCGGCACCGAGTACGCCGCCGAGCAGGCCGATCAGCGCGCCTTCGGCCAGTAGCCAGCGGAACAGGCTGGCCCGGCTCAGCCCGATGGCGCGCAGGAAGGCAAATTCGCCGCGCCGGCGGAGCACCGACAGGGCCTGCGCCGAGAACACCAGGAAGCCGCCGGTGAGCAGCGCCATCGCCGCCAGCAGGGTCAGATTGACGCGGTAGGCGCGCGACAGGTTGGCCACCTCGTCGGCCGCTGCCTGCGGTGTTTCGAGCACCACGCCGGGCGGCAGCAATGGCTGTAACGCGGCGCGCGCGGCGTCCGGCGCCATGCCCTCGGCCAGGCGCAGGTCGATTCGCGTCAGCCGGCCGAGGCGACCGAAGCGCTGCTGCACAGCGGCGATGTCGAGCACCGCCAGCCGGCGCTCGTCGCGCGCCCCGGGCAGATCACCGACGATGGGCAAATCCAGCGTGCCGCTGCCGGCCTGCAGCGTCAGCGTGTCGCCGACCTGCACGCCGAGCACTTCCTGCGCCGCCGTGGCGAGGAATAGCCCGTCACCGGCCAGCGCCGCGAAGCGCCCCGCCCCTTCAGCGAGGCCGGGCAACAAGGCGGGGCTGACCGCAGCCAGCGTGAATACATCAATGCCGAATAGTTGCAGACTGTCTTCGCGGCCGACCAGCTTGGCCTGAATTTCGAGCAGCGGACTGGCCGCCGCCACTTCCGGCCGGGCGGCGAGCACGGCGTAGAGCTGTTCATCGAAGCCGCCACGCGGCCCGACCACTTGCAAGTCGGCGGCGCCGGCCAGGGTGCGCAGGCCGCGGTCGAATTCGCCGAGCGCCGCCTGATGCACCGCCTGCACGGCCATGCCCAGCGCCACGCCAAGGACGATGGCGAGCGCGGAAAACAGCGTCACCACACGCCGCCGCGCCAGCGAACCGAGAAACACCGGTGCCAGGGTCATGACTGCAGGCCGTCGGCCGTCAGGCGCAGGATGCGGTCGGCGGTGGCCGCCGCTTCGCGCGAATGGGTGACCAGGATGCCGATCGCCCCGGCGGCGCGGATGCGCTCGCCGAGCAGCGCCAGCACCCGCGCCGCATTGGCCGGATCGAGATTGCCGGTTGGCTCGTCGGCCAGCACCAGGCGCGGGCGATGGACGAGCGCGCGGGCGATGGCCACGCGCTGCAGCTCGCCACCAGACAGCTCGCGCGGCCAACTGGTGCCGCGCTCGCCGAGGCCGACCGCTGCCAAAAGCTGCTGCGCCGGCTCATCGGCGGCGGCGCCGTCGATGCCCTGCAGCCACAGCGGCAGCGCCACGTTGTGCAGCACATTCAGATGCGGCAGCACATGAAAAGCCTGAAAGACGAAGCCCATCGCCTCGCGCCGCAGCAGTGTCAGCGCGTCCTCATCGAGCCCGCCGTAGTCGCGCCCGTCGAGCGCCAGGCGGCCGCTGTCGGGCCGGTCCAGCCCGGCGATCAGATTGAGCAGCGTCGACTTGCCAACCCCGGATTCGCCAACGATGGCGACGTACTCGCCCGGCTGCAGGCGCAGCGACACCGCGTTCAGCACGCGGCGTCCGTTGAACTGACGGCAGAGGGCTTCGATGTCGAGCATGGCTATGGGATATTCCGGAATCCGACGAGTTCCGTTATACCCGAGGATTCTGCCGGAACGTGAAGGAACGCGGCCTGACCGCCGGCGAGTCGGATTCATACCCCCACCTTTTCCTATCAGCAGCGCTGGGATTGACGCCACCCTGGCCCGCCCCTTGCTGCATGCCTGGCTTAGAGGAAATTGTTGTCGCAAAAGCCACACAGAACGTTATTGACATTCATTCTCATCCGCATACAATGAAAACCGTTCTCATTTGATTAACAACACCGGGAGTCCAGGATGTACGTCTGCGTGTGCAAGGCAGTGACCGATCGCCAGATTCGCGAAGCCGCGATGGGCGGCGCGCGGACGCTCAAGGATCTGCGCCGCGACCTCGGTGTCACCAGCGACTGCGGTCGCTGTGCCTCTTGCGCCCGCGACTGCCTGAAGGAAGCACATCAGTGCCCGAATGCCGGCAGCACGGAAGCGATGCTGCAGGCGGCCTAAAAAAAATGCCGCCCGGGCTGCCCCGGACGGCATTGCGAAAGGAGAGCAGGGTTTGCTGATTCAGGGAACCCCGCCCCCGCAGAGAGAACGATAGACCAACGCCGATCAGTCGCCGCCGCGCAGGTTCTGCACCTGGAACAGTCGCGGCGGGTTCTTGGCCGGATCGACCTGGCCCTTGAACTGGCCTGTGGTGCAGTGTTTGGACTGCAGATCGACCATCGAGAAGGCGTCATCGACGCCGATGCCGGCGCCCTTGTTGACCGGCAGATGATGATCGGCGTGCGCCTTGCCGACCATGAACACCTTCCACAGCTCGCCCTTGCGGTCGTAGATCTCGTTGGCGCCATTGAGATTCTGCAACTGGACGTCCATATAGAAGGTGCGCTTGCTGACCGGATGATTCGGATTGACCGGCGCGGCTTCCAGCACATAGACCTTGCGCAGCTGCCATTCGCCCTGGAAGAAGCAATCGCCCTGGCCGGCGAAGTCGACGTACTTGTAGCCGTCGGCCTCGGCCGGCATGTCGTCCGCCAGCTTCAGCTCGTTGTGGTTCCACATCGGCAGCAGCACGTTCTTCGTGCCCTTGTAGGTCCAGCTCATGTCCGAGACGCGGCCGTTGTAGCCTTCGAAGTCCTCGATCATCAGGTCGGAGCCGAGGAAGGCATCGGTCACCTGCCCCTGCGCCAGACGACGCACGCGCCGCTGGAAGCCGAGGTAGAGGTAGGCGTCGTCGAGCTTGGCGTCATCCTCGAAGCGCTGGATCAGCAACTGGGTGTTCTTCAGGTCGCTCGGCTCGTGTGCCTTGGTGTAGATGGCGCGGAAGATGCCAGAGGGGTTCGGGGTGAATTCCGGCACCGGTGCATCCTTGGTCCGGTGCATGAAGTTGAGGAAGTGGAAATCCCACTTGATCTGCTTCTCCAGCTTGCCATTCTGCATGTTGCGGTACTTCCAGTAGAACGGCGAGATGATCGCGCCATCGCCCCAGTTGACGCCGTACTTGTAATTCCAGGCCAGCTTCTCGCCGGCGCGCGGATCCTTGGCGTCCGGCTCCTCGGGGAAGGGACGACCAGCCACGTAGCCGCTGATCATGTCGCCGGCCTTGGCGCCCAGCTTGGTCTTGTTGAGATTGGTGCGTGTTGCATCCACGTATGCCTTGTGCACCGAGAACTGGGTAGTCGCGCCGACCTTGATTTCAAACAACCCTTCCTTGATCAGGCGATAGACGCCGGCCCCGAGCGCGTCCTTGAACTGGTCGACGTTGCCCTTGTTGATGACGGTACCCGGCTTCAGGCCCGGAAAGCTGGGCATGCCAGCCTTGTAGGGATTGAACGAGTTCTCGACGTCGGCCTCGGTGGCGGCCATGGCACCGCCGGTCAGGCCGGCAACGCACAGCGGCAACAATGCTGCGGCAATTCTTTTCATGTGATGTCTCCTTGGGTTATCAGAACTTGTAGTTCAACTTGATGAACAGATCGTTTTCCTTGAACGCGGCACCGATCGGACCGGCGCGGAAGCGGCCGAGCGGCTCCATGCCATTCAGGCCACGGGAATAGGCGGTCATCGGATCAGCATCGCCATTGGGTGCGGTGAACGGAGCGAACGGGTTACAGGCGCGGCAATCGTCGAATTCCCAGCGGTCTTTACCCGAGGCCAGCTTGTAGTTGGCACCGACCGTCAGCTTGAGATCGTTGGTGACATTCCACTCGACCTGCGGCGCCATCGCGGTCGCCCGGGCCTTGAAGTCATGGGCGAAGATGATCTGCGGGCTGACCGTACCGTTTTTCATGAAACCCTTGATCAGCAGGGTGCCGATGAAATTGTTTTCCCAGTCCGGCATGCCGACCGGCCCCAGCGAGCCGCGCTGCCATTCGTGGTCGAAGATGTGCTGGTAGAACAACTGACCGGAGATCAGCGTCGTCGAGGTTTCACTGATGAAAGGAATGAAGGTCGGCCGGTCCACACCGATGACGGCGCGGAATACACGATTCTTCGAGTACAGCTCCGGCTTCGCCGTATTGGCAAATTCCTCGCCATCGGTAAATGCCGCTTCAACACGCACCGCAGCGTTGGCGTCCGGCACCTGGAAGTCCATCGAACCGCCGAGCAGATTGACCCGCGGGTAATGCATGTCAAAGGAAATCAGGTACGGCCAGGCATTGCGATACTCGCCGGTGAAGGAATTGGTCGCCCGTTTGCCGCCATGCAGCGACGGCAGTTGCGAACGGTAGGTCAGCGCGTTCAGCGAGAAGGACAGGCCGCCCTGGGTCACACCTTCGTACTTGACGCCAAACTGGGTGTTCTTCAGGCTCCAGCTCGGCAGATGGACTTCGTTCAGACCGATCTGACCGGGGCCGAAGTTGGTGGCCAGCAGCGTCCCAGGCGCCACATTGGCAAAGTTGGCAACGGTACCGCCGTTATCCCAGAGGTTGGCCATGCCGCGGAAGAAGCAGCCGGCATCGAGGATGGCATTAGGTGAACCACACTGACCGAGGTTGTTCGGGCGGAACTTGTCGAAGTTCCAGACGAACTGCAGGTTGCGGTCCTGCATGGTTTCGCTGGCCCCCATCCGGTATTCGACCTGGGCGATCCACATCGGAATGCGGATGTCGGACAATTCGTCATAGATGTTGTTGCGCGAGAAATCGACCGGGTTGATCACGTCGAGCACACGGAACAGGTCGGTACGACCCCAGACGACCTGCTGCTTGCCAACCTTGACGAAGAGATCCTTGCCATCGCCGAGACTGAAGGTCTTGCGGGCATACAGTTCGCGGACGAAATCCAGCCGGTCATTGAACTCCGGTGATTCGAGTTCTGACAGTTTCTGGTCACCATAACCGCCGAAATCGCGGCAACCGCGCTTGTCCTCGTCGCAAGGGCGGACCGGCACGGCGAAGGCGACGCCGCCATTGGTCTTGTGCCAGCGATCGCCAAGGATGCGCAGGCCATCGTTGGGGTTGTTGGCGCCGTAGGAATCGACGAAAGCGTTGTTCACCAAGCCGAACGCGCCGTTGACCAATGAATAGGTCACCGGGCCGCCCCCCCAGGGGCTGTTAACCAGGCCGCCGGGTGTGGTCGATTGCGTGGTAATCGCTCCGCCGGCCTTCTTGCCGTATTCGTCGCTGTTCATGCGATACACGCCATCCCAGCTGCCGCGCATGATGCCGTGGACGGCCCAGCCGTTACCCGCCTTCTTGTCGAACTCGGCCTGCAACGTGTTGCGGAACTTGGCCAGACCGGCGTGCTCGCGATTGACGGTGTGATTCTCGTAGGTCACGTCGACCTGCCAGGGCGAGGGATCCTCGCCCAATGCCGGCAGATCGTCAGCCCATGCCGGCATGGCGCAGGTGATGGACAGCGCAGCCACGATCGGCGTCAATCGCCGGCTGCTATTCGGAAATGTCTCCATGGATATTGCCCCCAATGGTGGTTTAGTTTCAGGACTGCTGTTCTCCTCCGGTCTTTCCGGAGTGTTGTTAATCGTTTTCCAGCACTCCGTCCTCGTCGTAGTGGATGGCGGTCACGAACTTCGGCTTGAAGACCACGCACCACGACGGCACGATCAGCACGGCGGCGATCGCATTGACGATGAGCATGAAAGAAAGGAGGACGGCGGCATCCGACTGGAAGCGCAGGTCGGACATGAAGATCCACATGACGACGCCGGCGATCAGCGTGATGGCGGTGAAGCTGACCGCCGAACCGGTGGTCGCCACGGCCCGGATCACCGCCCGTTTCATGTCGCGCAGACGAGCAAACTCCTCGCGGATGCGATCCATGAAATACACGGCGTAATCGATGCCGATACCGACGCCGACGGCGATCACCGGCACCGTATTGACGTTGATGCCGATGTTCAGGGCGCCCATGTAGGCGTAGGTCATCACCGTCGCGAACAGCATCGGCAACACCATCAGCCAGCCGGCATGCAGCGAGCTGTAATAGACCATGACCAGCACGAAGGCGAGGATCATGACGGCCGGGATGATGATCATGTGATCGGTATGCAGCGCCTGGTTGCCGGCCGCCGTGACGCCGATGATGCCGCCGCCCAGCTCGATGTGCAGGCCGGGTACTTCCGCCTCGATCTGGCGGATGCCCTGCTCGGCCAGGGCGACGACGCGGTTGATCGTCTCCGCCTGATGGTCCTTGTAGTAGAAGACCATGTTGGCCTCGTTCTCGTCGGCATTGACGAATTCCTTCAGGGCGCCGGGAATCGGACTGGAAGCCATGTAGGTGAACATCAGGCCGCCGATTTCGTCGCGCACGTCGGGCAGCTGCATCCAGCGCGGATCGTCGTTGTGGATCAGCTTGTTGACCACGCGCAGCACGCCGGGAATCGCCTTGGTGCCGCCCAGCTGCGGGTCGGCCAGCATGTGCGCCTGGAAGCGCTCGATCGCCGCCATCACCTCCGGCCGCTTGATGCCGCCGGGCTCGTCGGTGCGGGCCACGACGTGCAGTTCCTCAGAGCCAGGGAAGCGGGTGTTGATCGCCGTCGTCGACACGTTGTAGTCGTGAGCGCGATGCAGCAGCGGCGAGCCGGGCTCGGATTCGCCCAACTGCACCTTGCTCACCAGGTAGGAAGCGCCGAGGGCGCCGATCAGCGTCAGGATCAGGATCGAACGGGCGCCGCCCTCGGTGCCGCCGGTTCGGGCCATGGCGCCGGCGAGGAAGTTGCTGACGCCCTGATTGCCGTTCACGTGGCTGCGCGGGGTTGGCAGCACGGTCAGCGCCAGCGGCACCATGAAGTGCACCGTGAAGATCACCGAGAAACCCCAGAAACCGGCGGCTAGGCCGAGCTTGTGGTTGAACGGCGCGGCGCCGAGCACCAGCACCAGGATGCCCAAGGCATCGACGATGATGGCCAGCGAACCGGGGCGGAACAGCGCATCGAGCGCATTGCGGGCGGCATTGGGGCCGTCATGGACGCGCGCCAGTTCCTCGTAGTAGCGGACCACCAGCTGGACGCCGTGCGAGGTGGCGCGGGCGGCGATCAGGAAGGGGATGGGCAGCGACAAGGGTTCCAGGTTGATGCCCAGCATGGCCATGAAGCCGAGGCCCCAGATCGACGACAGGGCGATGCCGAGCAGCGGCAGCGCGATGCCGTAGAAGCGGCGAAAATAGAGAATCAGCAGCGTCGCCAGCAGGGCCAGCGTGTAGGCCAGGATCTCGACGATCTGGTGCAGATAGGTATAGACCCAGCCGGTCAGCACCGGATTGCCGGTGACATGGATCTGATGGCCCGGCTTGGCCAGCGTCTCGCGCACCTCCTGCAGCGCGGCGAAGGTGGCCGGATAGTCGATGTCGCCTTCGTTGAGCTGGGCCTTGATCAGCGCCGCCTTGAGGTCGGGTGAGACGAGCAGGCCGAAGATGGTCGGATTGGCGATGACCTCCTGCTTCAGCTGTTCGAGCTCGGCAACGGTGCGGCTCGGCTGCAGCGGATCGTAGTAGGACTCGGAAGCGAAACCGCCCTGGTCGTCGAGAAAGACCTTGCGCGCCGTGCGGTGGGTCAGGCTGTTGACCAGGTTGTGATTGACCCCCGGCAGGTTGTCGACGCCCTGCGTCGCCTCATGGATCAGCTTCAGGGTTTCGTCGTTGAAGATCGTGCCGCGCTCGACCTCGATCGCCATGACGATCATGTTGGCGCCGCCGAAGTTCTCCTTCAGACGGTTGTAGACCTTGATGTACTCGTGGTTCTGCGGCAGCAGGTCGGAAAAGTCGGTGAAGATGCGCAGCTTGGGCAGAGCCATGCCGAACATCAGGGTGATGGCGAGGACGATCGACAGGACGATCTTCGGATTGCAGAAAATCCATTCCTCGCCCTGATGCAGGCGATGGGTGATGGCGTGACGGAATGTGCTGACCATGGCGAGACGGGCTCCCGGATTTATTGTTGATTGGCCGTGCTGACGGTGCGCAGCAGGCCGCCAGGGCCGCCGACGACGATGGCGGCCTGGCCCGGCAAGGAGGCGGCGCCGCCGAGGAACATCGGCAAGGGATCGGGATACGGCACATTGCGCCAGACGTCGCCGGCCAGGCGGGCGATGACGCCGCCGTTGCCAGCGCCGTAGGGCTGGCCGTCATGGAGGAACAGGCGGTTGAAGGTCGCCTGCGTGGCGTTCTCCTGTTTCTGCCAGGTCTGCCCACCGTCGGCGGTGTGCAGCATCTGGCCGGCGATGCCGGCGACCCAGCCGGCGCGGGCATCGCGGAACAGCGCCGCATACGGATAGAACTCGCCGGGCATGGCCGGGCCCTTGGTCCAGGTCGCCCCGCCATCGTCGGAACGCAGGCTCAGACCGAACTCGCCGAGGGCGACGGCACGCTGCTCGTCGATGAACTGGATGGTGGTGATCTGGGTGTCTTCGCCCAGATCGGTGACCCGCCACGACTTGCCCTGGTCGGCACTGCCGGCGATCACCGCGTTACTGCCGACGACCCACCAGCCACCCTGCGGGCTGCAGGCCACGGCCAGCGGCGTGCGCGGCTGCTCGAGGTTCACCGAACGCCAGTTGCGACCCGCGGCGTCAGCCGACCACACCTTGCGGTAGTGATCGATGGCGACAAAGGTCTGGTCGCGGCAGACCGCGATATCGACCAGCGACGTCCGGCCGAGCGGCTGGCGCTCCCAGGTCACGCCCCGGTCGCGCGAGACCAGCGCCACCCCGCTCTGCGTGCCGACGACGACGACCTGGCCGTTGGCGGCAATCGCCTGGCTGACGTCGTAGCGCTGCACCGGCTGGGCGCGCCCGCCGGCCGTGCCCGGCATGCCGGGCGCTTCCGAGCAGGCCGCCAGCAACGTAATGGCCCCGGTCGCCAGCAACGGCAATGGTCCTGTGGCAAAAATCCGCCGCATATCACTTCCTCCTTTGGGGGCGCCCCGCTCCGGGTGCGCCCCTGAATTGCTTCGTCTCCGGCGCTTGCCGGGGGCTAGGGCCGCCGCAACAAGCACACAAAATCTCGATATTTTTTTGTAACTTCACTATGGCCGAGCCTGGCCAATACCGTCCAATACCATTCGTTGCAGCCAGCAATACCGTGACGGTATGGAAACCGGGGCTGGTCGCGGCGGCCGGACAGCCGGCCGCCAGCGGCGCGAAAACGCCGCCCGCAGCGCCGGCCCTGCCCGGTCCGGCGCTAGCGCCCGAGATCCAGAGCGGTCTGGCCGCCGATCCCCCACTGCGCCTTGGGCACGTCGTGGATCCACACCCGCGTGTTTTCCAGCGGCGCGCCGAGCGCCTCGGCCATGGCGGCAGAAACCTTCTCGATGAGCACTTTCTTCTGCTCGTCGGTCCGGCCCTCAAGCAAATAAATCTGGGCGAACGGCATGTCGTTCCCTTTCCGGCTCAGATGAACTTGAGGCTGACGCCACCCAGCGACTGGATGCGCAGGCTGACGTGATCGCCGGCGGCGACGGCCACCGCTTCGGTGACGCCGCCGGAGAGGATCATCGTGCCGGCCGGGATCTCCTGGTCGCGGGCGCCCAGGTGGTTGGCCAGCATGGCGATGGCCGCCGCCGGATGACCGAGCACGGCGGCGCCGGCGCCGATGGCGACGGGCTGGCCGTTCTTCTCCATGACCACGCCCAGCGTGCGCAGGTCGAGCCCGGCCAGCGGCACCGCCATGCCGCCCAGCGCATAGCGCGACGACGAGCAGTTGTCGGCGATGACGCTCTTCAGATCGAACTTGAAGTCGCGGTAGCGCGAGTCGATGACCTCGATGCCGGGCATGACGAAATCGGTGGCAGCGAGCACCGCGCCGACATGGCAGCCCGGGCCGCGCAAGGCCTGCTTGAGCACGAAGACGATTTCCGGTTCGACCTTCGGATGGATCAGTTCCTTGATCTTCACCTCGCCACCGTCGGCGACCGTGAAGGTGTCGACCAGGAAGCCGAAGCACGGCGTGTCGACGCCCATCTGCTTCATCTTGGCGCGCGAGGTCAGGCCGCATTTCAGGCCGACGACGCGATTGCCGCGCGCCAGCTTGCGCCGCAGGATCTCGGCCTGGATGGCGTAGGCGTCGTCCCAGTCCATCTCGGGATGGGCGTCGGTGATCTTGACCACGTCGTGGGCCTGCAGCTCTGCGGTTTCCAGCAGTTCGGCCAGGCCGGCAATGGTGTTCTGGTTCAGTTTCATGCGATCAATCCCCGTTCTCTGGCCATGGTGATGGCGGTGTCTTCAATCATGTCTTCCTGGCCGCCGACCATGCCGCGCCGGCCGAGCTCGACCAGGATTTCGCGCGCCGGCACGCCGTACTTGACGGAAGCGCGCTTGGCGAACAGCAGGAAGGAGCCATAGACGCCGGCGTAACCCAGGGTCAGCGCGTCGCGGTCGATGCGGATCGGGAAATCCATGATCGGCACCACCAGGTCTTCGGCGACGTCGGTGATCCTGGCGACATCGACGCCGGTTTCGATGCCCATCAGGCTGCACACGGCGATAAAGACCTCCATCGGCGTGTTTCCGGCCCCGGCCCCAAGGCCGGCGGCGGCCGCGTCGATCCGGTTGGCGCCGACTTCAATGGCGGCGATCGAGTTGGCGACGCCCATCGCCAGGTTGTGGTGGCCGTGGAAGCCGAGTTCGGTTTCCGGCTTCAGCGCCGCACGCACCGCGCCGAGGCGTTCCTTGACGCCGTCCGGCAGCAGGTGGCCGGCCGAGTCGGTGATGTAGATGCAATTGGCGCCGTAGCTTTCCATCAACTTCGCCTGCTTGACCAGGCCGTCGGCGCTGTTCATGTGGGCCATCATCAGGAAGCCGACGGTGTCCATGTCCAGCTTGCGCGCCATGGTGATGTGCTGCTCGGAGACATCGGCTTCGGTGCAGTGGGTGGCGACGCGGATGGTATGGACGCCGAGATCGCGTGCCATCTGCAGGTGATCGACGGTGCCGATGCCGGGCAGCAGCAGGGCCGAGACCTTGGCCTGCTTCATTTTCGGGATCACGGCACCGAGGTATTCCGCGTCGGTGTGCGCCGGGAAGCCGTAATTGACCGACGAACCGCCGAGGCCGTCGCCGTGGGTGACTTCGATCAGCGGCACGCCGGCGTTGTCGAGGCCAGTGGCGATGCTGATCATCTGCTCGAGCGTCATCAGGTGACGCTTGGGATGCATGCCGTCACGCAGGGTCATGTCGTGGACGGTGATTTTCTTGCCGCGCAAACTCATGTTCTATTCTCCTTAGGCTGCTTTGGTCGGCTCGAGCTTGAGCGTGCCTTTGATCATTTCCTCGGCGAACATCTCGGCCGTGCGCGCGCCAGCGGCGGTCATGATGTCCAGGTTGCCGGCGTAGGTCGGCAGGAAGTCGCCGAGGCCCTGCACTTCCATAAAGACGGAGACACGGTTGCCGTCGAACACCGGGCCGTTGACCAGCCGGTAGCCCGGCACGTACTTCTGCACTTCCTTGATCATCGCGTGGATGGATTCGGTGATCGCGTCGCGCTGCGGTTCTTCCTCGGTCAGGCAATGCACGGTGTCGCGCATGATCAGCGGCGGCTCGGCCGGGTTGATGATGATGATCGCCTTGCCCTGCTCCGCCCCGCCGACCTGCTCGACGGCGCCGGCGGTGGTGCGGGTGAACTCGTCGATGTTCTTGCGCGTGCCCGGGCCGGCCGACTTGGAGGAGACCGTGGCGACGATTTCGCCGTACTTGACCTTCTGCACGCGCGAGACGGCAGCGACCATCGGAATCGTGGCCTGGCCACCGCAGGTGACCATGTTCACGTTCATCTCGCGCTTGCCGACGTGCTCCTTCAGATTGACCGGCGGCACGCAGTAGGGGCCGACGGCAGCCGGCGTCAGGTCGATCATCAGCACGCCGAGCGCGTTCAGCTTGCGGCTGTTCTCGGCGTGCACATAGGCCGAGGTGGCGTCGAAGGCGATCTGCACATTGTCGGCCAGCACGTGCGGCAGCAGGCCGTCGACGCCGTCGGCGGTGACTTTCAGGCCCATCTCGGCGGCGCGCTTCAGGCCCTCCGATTCGGGATCGATGCCGACCATCCAGACCGGCTCGAGAACGGGGCTGCGCTGCAGTTTGTAGAGCAGGTCGGTGCCGATGTTGCCGGGACCGATCAACGCACATTTGATTTTTTTCATCGGATTTCATCCTTCTGATTGGGTTCATGTTTGCCAAGCTGCCAGCCTGTCCGGCCCAGCACCTGGCGCGCAGTTTCATGAGGCTCCGCCTCGAGCGTCGTGGCCAGCGAGTCGTTCCAGCGATTGAAGAAGCCGAACAGCGCGATCACGGCGAGAATCTCGACGATCTGGCCGGCGCTCCAGAACGCCCGCAGGCGGGCAAAGCATTCATCGTTCACGTCATTGGGTACGCTGGCCGCGGCCAGCGCGAAGTCGAGCGCGGCGCGTTCCGCCTCGGAAAACAGCGGATGGCTCCGGTACTCGGCAACGGCCGCCAGCTTGTCCGCCGCCACACCATGGCGCAGCGCACTGGTCGCCGTATGCGCCCGGCAGTACATGCAGCCGGCCGCCATGCTGGCCACATGGCCGATCAGGCGTTTCAGGCCGAGATCGACTTCGCCTTTCGGGTCGTACACGCCCCGACTCAACGCGATCAGCCCCTTGGCCAGGGCCGGACGATGCGCCATGGTCAGCAGGCTGTTCGGCACGAAGCCGAGCGTGCGCTCGAAAAAGGCGAATTCCTCCGCCAGTTCTGGAGTGCTTTCAATGGGCAGGGGATCAAGGCGTGCCATGGGTGTTCTCCTTGGTTTGCCGACTCAACAGATCGTCGACACGATGCCGCCCTCGACGCGCAGCGCGGCCCCGGTGGTCGCCGAGGCGCGGGCGCTGCAGACGTAGGCGACCAGCGCCGCCACTTCGGCGGGCTCGATCATGCGTTTGAGGATGGAAGTCGGCCGGCCTTCGGCGAAGAAGCGGCGCTCCATTTCATCGATGCTGATGCCGGCCTCGCCGGCCAGCTTGGCGAAGAAATCGCCGACGCCTTCGGAACGCGTCGGCCCGGGCAGCACGGCATTGACCGTGACGCCGGTGCCGGCGCAGCTCTGGGCCAGGCCACGGGAAACGGCGAGCTGGGCCGACTTGGTCATGCCGTAATGGACCATCTCACCCGGCGTGTTGATGCCGGACTCGCTGGAGATGAAAACGATGCGCCCCCAGTTGGCGGCCTTCATCGCCGGCAGGTAGTGCCGGGCGACGCGCACGCCGCTCATCACGTTGGTGTCGAAGAAACGTTGCCATTCGCTGTCGGAGATGGACTCGAAGGACGCCGGGGCGAAGATGCCGAGGTTGTTCACCACGATGTCGGCCTGCGGACAGGCGGCAAACAGCGTCTGGCAACCGGCGGCACCGGCCAGATCGGCGGCAACGCCGCTGACCCGGGCATCCGGCACCTGCTCCCGCAGGCGGCCGAGTGCCGCATCGACACCGGCCTGCTGGCGGCCGTTGATAACCACCGCCGCCCCCTCGCGTGCCAGTTCGGCGGCGATGGCGAAGCCGATGCCGGCGGTCGAGCCGGTCACCAGTGCGGTCTTGCCGTTGATCTGGAAATCCATCGTCGGCCTCAGACGAAACGTACCGAGCAGCCGCCGATGCCGCCGATGGTGACGCGCAGGCTGTCGCCCTTGACCACCGGCACCATGGCGCCCATCGCGCCGGAGAGCACGATGTCGCCGGCCTTCAGGGAGATGCCCAGGCGGCCCAGCGTGTTGGCCAGCCAGACCATGGCATTGACCGGATGGCCCATGGTCGCCGCGCCGGCGCCGGTGACGACGATCTCGCCGTTCTTCTCCAGCACCATGCCGCACAGCGCCAGATCGACGTTGGCAATGTCGACCAGCTGGTCGCCAAGGACGAAGACGCCGCAGGAGGCGTTGTCGGCGACGGTGTCCTGGATCTTGATCTTCCAGTCGGTGATGCGCGAATCAACGATCTCGAAGCAGGCCATGACGCCGGCCGTGGCGGCCAGCACGTCGGCCGCCGTGACGCCCGGACCCATCAGGTCCTTCTTCAGCAGGAAGGCAATTTCGCCTTCGGCCTTGGGCTGGATCAGCGTGTCCATCGGAATCGACTCACCCTCGTTGTACACCATGCCGTCGAGCAGGTAGCCGAAGTCCGGCTGATGCACGCCGAGCAGGTTCATGACCGCGGCGCTGGTCACGCCGATCTTCTTGCCGATGACCTTCTCGCCCTTCTCCAGACGGCGCGAAAGCATCCGTTGCTGGATGTGGTAAGCGTCTTCGATGGTGATCTCGAAGCCGCGCGAAGTCAGCGGGCTGACCGTCTGGCCGGTCGTCAGAGCGGTGTACAGCTCGTCGCCCAGTTGTGTGATTTGTGTCTGTTCCATCGTCTTTTCCTTGAATCAGCCGGCCAGGAAATGGCCGACCAGATGGTTGAAATCGGCGCTGTGCTCGATCTGCACCCAGTGGCCGCAGCGACCGAAAACGTGCAATTGCGAATCGTCGATCCAGCGGTTCAGCGTCAGCGAGTTGCTCAGCGGGATGACCCGGTCGTCGCGGCCGTGGATGATCAGCGTCTGGTGGGTGATCGCCCGGATGTCGGCCTCGCTGCTGGCCAGCGCATCGACCCAGCGCTGGCGCGGGGCCGGGAACATGGCGGCGAAGGACTCCTGGAAGCCCGGCCGGATGCTCGCCTGATAGCGCAGCTCGGCCAGTTCGTCGGTGACCAGCCCGCGGTCGTGGGCGAAGATGTCGAGCAGGTCGCGCATCGCCGGCAGCGACGGCTGGTAGCCCCAGACCGCGTCGAGTTCCGGCGTGATGGCGAAGGGCACGCCGACGCTGCCCATCAGCACCAGCCGGCGCACCCGTTGCGGATGGCGGATGGCCAGCGCCAGCGCGATGGCGCCGCCGAAGGAATTGCCGACCAGGTCGGTCTGCTCGATGCCGAGCGCGTCGAGCAGACCGACGGCATGCGCCACCCAGGCGTCGAGCCCGTAGCGCTGGCCAGCCGGCCGCTCGGTGAAACCGAAGCCGAGCATGTCCGGGGCGATCGCCCGGCAGGTCTTGCCCAGTTCCGGCAGCACCAGCCGCCAGTTGGCCCAGGCGGTGACGCCCGGCCCGGAACCGTGGATCAGCAGCACCGGCGCCCCGCTACCGACATCGTGGACGTTGGTGGCGATGCCGCCGGCGACGATCTGGCGGCCGATTTCGGGAGAGGTTGCAGTCATGCGGCCGACGCCTTACAGCTTGATGCAGACGTTCTTGAGTTCGGTGTAGAACTCGAGCGAATGCACACCGCCCTCGCGGCCGATGCCGGATTGCTTGGCGCCGCCGAACGGCGTGCGCAGGTCGCGCAGGAACCAGCTGTTGACCCAGACCAGACCGGCTTCGATCCTGCCGGCAACACGGTGGGCGCGATTGACGTCCTGGGTGAACACCGAGGCGGCCAGGCCGTAAGTCGTGTTGTTGGCGCGCTTGATGACTTCCTCTTCGCTGTCGAAGGGCATCACCGTCGTACAGGGTCCGAAGATTTCCTCGCGCACCACGGCAGCGTTTTCGTCGAGGCCGGTCCAGATCGTCGGCTGCACCCAGGCACCGTTGGCCAGTTCGCCCGGCATCTCGGGAATGCCGCCGCCGGTGACCACCGTGGCCCCCTCGTCGACCGCCTTGCGGTAGTAGGACAGCACCTTGTCGCGGTGTTCCTGGCTGACCAGCGGCCCCATGTTGGCTTCCGGGTCACTGGGCACGCCGAGCTTCAGCTTCTCGGCGCCGGCCTTCAGGGCGGCGACGAAAGTGTCGAAGAGGGGGCGCTCGACATAGACGCGCTCGGTACCCAGGCAGACCTGGCCACAGTTGGAGAAGCAGGAGCGGATGGTGGCCTCGATGGCGACATCCAGGTTGGCGTCGGCGAAGACGATGGCCGGGTTCTTGCCGCCCATTTCCAGCGACACCGGCCGGGCGCCGTCGGCGGCGGCCTTCATGATCGCCGCGCCGGTGCGCGTCTCGCCGGTGAAGGTGATGGCATTGACGCCCTGGTTGGTGGTCAGGAATTCGCCGGCCGAGTTCGGGCCGAAACCGTGCACCACGTTGTACACGCCCTTCGGCACGCCGCAGGCATTCATCACTTCGCCGAGCAGCGTGGCGGTGGATGGCGTTTCCTCCGACGGCTTGACGACGACGGCGTTGCCGCAGGCCAGCGCCGGGCCGACTTTCCAGGTCATCAACAACAGCGGCAGGTTCCACGGGCAGACGACACCGACCACGCCGACCGGCCGGCGCATCGCGTAATTGATCGCGCCACGGCCGTCCGGCGTCGCCGTCTCAAAAAATTCGGTCGGCGCGTTCTTGATCACGTCGGCGAAAATCTTGAAGTTGGCGGCGCCGCGCGGAATGTCGATATGCGAGGCGAGGCTTTGCGGCTTGCCGGTATCGGCGCATTCGGCGGCGAGGAATTCGTCGAAGCGGCGGCTGATCTCGTCGGCCACCTTGTTCAGGATATCGGTGCGCTCATGCACCGTCATCCGGCCCCACGGCCCGTTCAGCGCGGCGCGGGCAGCAGCGACAGCCGCGTCGACCTCGGCCTTGCCGGCCTCGTGCACCAGGCCGATGACGCTGTTGTCGAGCGGCGTGCGCTTCTCGAACTGCTTGCCGGTGGCGACGAACTCGCCATTAATGAAATTCAGGATCTGTTTCATTCTGTCCTCTGTGGTTGCTTGTTCTCAGGCCAGGCCGATGGCCGTCAGCCCGGCTCTGGCGCATTCTTCGTCTTCGGCTTCCGAGGCACCGGAAACCCCGATGCCGCCGAGCCATTCGCCGCCCTCGCCGGGCACCGGCAGGCCGCCACCAAAAACGATCAGGCGCGGCTGGCTGGCGAAGCCGAGCTTCATCCCGTCGTCGTGGCCGATCGCCCCCATCCAGGCCTTGGTCGGGAAACCGAAGCTGGCCGCGGTGTAGGCCTTGTCGATGGCAATCTGGATCGAGTGGATGAAGGCCCCCGGCTGGCGCAGGAAAGCCATCAGGTTGCCGCCGCGGTCGACGACCGCGACGTTGATCCGCCAGCCGCTGGCGGCGGCATGGGCGACCGCCGCGCTGCAGGCGGCGGCTGCCGCCTCGGCGCTAATCCCCGGCGTGCTGGCGGCGACTTGCATCAGGTCACCACGGTCAGGAAGGTGTCGTTGAGCTTGCGGTCGTGATAGAAGACGCCGCGCCCGGCATCGTCGATTGTCCACTTGACCGGCTTGCCGTCCGGATAGGACTGGTAGCCGCCGCAGAAAGTCTCGAAGCGGTTGCCTGAAGGATCGAAAGCGTAGATCGTCGTGCCGCGGGTGACGCCATGGCGGGTCGGCCCGATGTCGATGGAAACGCGGTTGATCGACATCAGGTCGGCGGCGCGCAGTACCTTTTCCCAACTGTCGAGCAGGAAGGAAACATGGTGCAGCTTGCCCGGCTCGGGATGGCGGACGAAGGCGATGTCGTGCGCCTTGATCGAGGTGGACAACCAGATGGCCAGATCGGTCTGGCCGTCTTCGAGCACGATGTGTTCGACCAGGTAGAAGCCCAGCACGTCCTGCAGGATGGCCTGCGCCTTTTCGATGTCCGGCCCGTAAAGCAGCATGTGGTCGAGGCGGACCGGCGCGATGCCGTGTTCGGCGGCCGGCACCCAGGCTTCCGGATTGACGTAGGGCTGGCCGTTGCCGATATCGGTCTTCTCGGCATAGAGCTCGAAAGTGTGGCCGGTCGGCAGCAGGAAGCGCACCCGCTCGCCGGTCGCCAGCATTTCGCCGGCCGGCATGCGCTCGGTCTTGACGCCGTAGTCCTTGAGATCGGCTTCCAGCTTGTTCAGCGTCGCCACGCCGTCGACCTTGAAGCCGACGAAATCGAGGCCGGCCGTGTCGGCCTGACGGATCAGCACGCTGTTGTGGTCGCGCTCGTCCCAAGCCTTGAAATAGACGCGCCCCTGGCTGTCGCGGCCGGTTTCGACCAGGCCGAGGACGTTCTTGTAAAACTCGACGCTCTCGTCGAGATCGAGAACCCGCAGCACGACGTGCCCGGGGCGAAGTACTCCTGTCATTGCCATTTGTCTGCTCCTCTATTTTTGCTGTGGTGCTACACAAGAAATCTATGCAATCGATTTACCATGACGATATTTTCAAACAATCTCGATGTCAACCATTTTTCTCGAGATTTTTAAATTCACCCGAAAATTCCTGATATCAGGTTAGAATTTTTCAACCTCACCGGACGTTTTAGCCAAACATCATGAACATCAGCGCATCTGCCGAAGGCTTGTCTGCCGAGCCCAAAACCCTGGTCGAATCGGCCTATCGGGCCCTGCGCCGGGACATCATCGAAGGCAGCCTGGTGCCGGGCGAGAAGCTCCGCGTCGAGCACCTCAAGGACAACTACGGCGTCGGTGCCGGCACCCTGCGCGAGGCACTCTCGCTGCTGATTTCCGACGCCCTGGTGGTCAGCCAGGGCCAGCGCGGCTTCCGCGTCGCGCCGGTGTCGCTCGAGGATTTCGAGGACATCACCCGGACCCGCGTCATGCTCGAATGCGAAGCCCTGCGCCAGTCGATCGCCATCGGCGACGACGCCTGGGAAGCCGACCTGGTGGCCGCCTTCCACCGCCTGGCCAAGGCCGAGGAGAAGCGCATCGGCAGCGAAGTCCGCGAGGAATGGGAAGAACGCAACCGGATATTCCACGAGGTCCTGATCGCCGCCTGCCCGTCGCGCTGGCTCAAGCACTTCCTCTCCATCCTCTACCAGCAGGCTGAACGTTATCGGCGCATGTCGCTCTACCTGCAGCCGATTCCGCGCGATATCCACATCGAGCACGAAGCACTGCTCCAGGCCGCGATCAGCCGCGATGCCGACAAAGCCGCCGCCATGCTGGCCGAGCACATCCAGCTCACCTTCCGCTCAGTCCAGGCGATCCCGGCCGAGCAACTGAACAAATGAGGCCAGGCGCCGTCCGCCGCTAGCCGGCGACGGACACTGCCGGCGCTGCCGCCGGCACCCGGCAGACGTTCTTCGCCATCTTGCCGATCACGCGCAGCGTGATGTCGCTGGTCGGCCGCACCCGGCAAGCCAGCACCCGCCCCACCGCCTCGTCCTCGACACTGACGTAGTCGCGGCTCATCACCCGCTTGGCGTAACTGCCCGAGGTGATCTCCACCTTGCAGACGCCGCAGCCGCCGCCCCGGCAACCGACCGGAATGCCCTTGCGGCCCAGGCGTTCCATACCGGCGAGCAGCGACTCGGTTGGCGAGCAGCGATAGCTCTCGCCGGTTTCCTCGATCAGCACGTTGAAATAGATCATCGCCCCGCCCTCGCCGCTCAGATGTTCTTGAACAGCGGACTCTTCAGCTGCTGCGAGGCATCGGCAGCGGAGAAGAATTTCTCCATATAGATGTCGCGCTCGAACAGCCGGCCCTGGATCAGCGTCGTGATGCAGGCTTCGATCATCGCCGGCGGGCCGCACAGGTAGGCTTTGTGGCCGCGGAAGTCGTTGGCGAAGTGGGCCTTGGCGGCCTCGTGCACGAAGCCGCGACCGCCGTTCCAGTCGGAACCGGCTGGCTCATCGGAGAGAGCCGGCACATAGGTGAAGTTGGGATGCTTCTCGGCCAACGCCCGGAATTCGCCGTCGTAATACAGCTCGGCGCGGCTGCGCTGGCCGTAGACGAGGGTCATCGGCAGCTCGCAGCCTTCGCTGAGCAGATCCTCGATCATTGACTTCGGGCTGGACAGGCCGGAACCGCCGGCCATGAAAACCAGGGGCAGATTGGCCGACTTCTTGACGAAGAAGCGCCCGTACGGGCCGCTCAGTTTCAAGCGGTCGCCCACCGCCAGCTGCTCGTGCAGCCAGGTGGTGACCTGGCCGCCGGGCACGATGCGGACATTGAGCTCGACGACGTCATCGCTCTGCGGCGCATTGGCCAGCGAGAAGGCGCGCGACTGGCCGCCCAGGGCATCCACTGCCAGATTGACGTACTGGCCGGCCTGGAATTGCATCGGCCGATCGAGCTTCAACCAGATGCCGCGGATGGTTGGCGTCAGCGCCTCGATCCTCAGCACCTCGCCCTCGTAGTCTTCGACGGCCAGATTCAGCGAGTCGGGATCGTCTTCGATCTCGGCTTCGATCACCACGTCCGATTCGAGGCGGGCGCAGCAGGCCAGGCACTTGCCCTCCTCGCGCTCGAAGTCCATCAGGGCGAAGGTCGAAGCCTCGCCGTGATCGACTTCACCGTCGACGACCTGCACCTTGCAGGTGGCGCACAGCCCGTGGCAACAGGCATGTGGCAGGTAGATGCCGGCGCGCAGGGCGGCATCGAGAATGCTCTGGCCGTCCTCGACTTCGATCGTCTGGCCGAGCGGTTCGATGGTCAGTTCGTAACTCATGCCGCCCTCGAATCAGAAGTAGGTGCCGTTACCGTTCAGGCCGGGCGTCTGCAGACGCAGCGCATCCTTGTGCCTGAGCCCCTGTTCGGCCAGCGTCTTGTTCATGTCCGGCTGGAAGGGCTGGCCGGATTTGAGCCAGACGGCCTTGCTGAAATCGACCTGGGCCCAGTCCGGATGGCGGCTGTAGGAATGCGGCAGATGCTTTTCCACCAGTTCGGAAAACTTCGTCTCCGGGGGCAGGCAGTAGGCGAACGGCGCGCAGAACATCAGGTGGTCGTCCCAGCCGACGTAGAGCAGCTGGTTGCCGTGGAACTTGTCCTGCGTATCGGCGGCCGGGAAGTTGTAATCGCTGAGGGCTTTGACAGCCATGTTTGTCTCCTTTTGTTTTACCGGGGGCACTTTGGCCCCCGTCGTTCACTGATCAGGTGTTTTGTGTGGCCATGCCGCGCCAGGCGGCGAAGTTGGCCTGGTCGCCGGAGCCTTCGTAGTCCAGGTTGTCCTTGCCGTTCTGGATGTGGTACCACTCGAGCACCTTGAGCATCGGGTCGAAGCCTTCGGCGGTCGGGTCGGTGCCTTCCGGGAAGCAGTTGCCCTGGTAGATCTGGTGCACCGGCAGCCAGGCCTGGATGTATTTCTCCGGCTCGTCGTCGAAGATGTGCTGACAGCCGTCCGAACAGGTGTGGTACTTCTCGCCCTGGTACTCGGATTCGCGGTAGCAGATCTTGGTCGGGTCGTCCGGCTCGGTGAACACCATCGGGATCTGGCAGACCTGGCACAGCATCGGCAGCGTGTTGTTGTAGAAGCGCTCGCCCTTGTCGGCCATTTCGCGCCACTGCTCGTAGCGCGGCCGGTAGTACTTGTCGAAGGTGTTCGGGTACTTGGCCGACAGCCAGTCCATTTCCTCGGCATTCGGCAGCCAGGTGTGGAAGGCCGAAGCGTGGGCGTACTGGTAGAAGGTGCACCAGGCCTGGTGGGAGATGTGTTCCTTGTCGATCGAACACTGGGTCAGGCATTCCGGTACCTTGATGCCGTACTTGGCCAGGTCGTTGAACAGCGCGCCGCCGTTCTGCTCGAAGTAGATTTCCCAGGCTTCCTTCCAGCTCATCACGCGCTTCGGCAGCATGTAGTCCATCATCATGGCGACCAGGGTGAGCACGCGGACGCCGCGCCAGGCCCATTTGTCGATCCACTTCTGGACGATCGGCAGGTTGTCCGGGTCCTGCTCAAGCATGAACTTGATGCACTCGAGGCCGAGCGTCATGTGGCGCGCTTCGTCGGACTGCGCCGAGAAGCCGAAGGTCACCGTCGCCATGTCGCCGTTGTAGGCGGCGCCGGACATGAAGGGCACGAACAGCAGGTTGGTCAGCACGTATTCGAAGGAGAAGCCGATGGCGATCATCCATTCGAAGGGGCCGGCGCTGAAGGCATCGTCGAAGAAGGACTTGGGCACCGACAGATACCAGACGCGCTCGATCTGGTGCGTCGCACCGGCGTGGAAGCCCTCGTAGAACTTGTTGTAGTTCGACAGCGCGTGGATCTGCGTCTGCGCGTGGCGGACTTCGTCGATCGACTGCATCAGGCAGGCGACGCGCGGCCCGACGCCGGGGAAGTTGCGGCCGGCGGCGGCGAAGCCGCGGTGGGCGACGTATTCAAGCGGCGAGATGCCGCTCAGGAACAGCTTCACGGCATTCAGATAGCGGGCGTCGGTGATGCCGAGGTGGCCGTTGTTCTGGGCGAAGGCGTCGAGCACCGCGTAGAGCTTGCGCTCCTTCTCGGCCTGGTACTTCCAGTAGGCATCCATGGTCAGGCGGAAGGGGTCTTCCCACTTGTCCCAGTCGTGAATCTTGATGCCCTCGAAGGTCGCCTGCGGGAAGACCTTGTCCATCGGCTGATAGCTGGTTTCCCAGCCGAGGCCGCGCGTCATGTGGGCGTACTTTTCCTTGAGGCCCAGCTTTTTCTTGGTGGTTTTCATGTCCATCAGAGTCTCCTTGCTCAGTTTTTCCAGGCCAGCGTCAGCTGGTCGTCGTCCTCGTCCATGTTTCCGGACAGCGTGATCAGATTGACCTGCAGTTCCTGCAGATCGAAGTCACGGCCGATGCGCTCCTCGATGGATTCGCGCTTGATCACCAGGCGGCCTTCGGCATTGATCTTGACCATCGCCGGCTGCTCGTCGAGCACGGCATGCGGGTTGTCGGCGAGGATCGACTCGATGATCGGCCGGGTGTCCTCGTTGGTTTGAAACGCGATGAATACGGTAGACATGAAGACTCCTAGACGGCTAGGCCAAGCTTGGCGCAGCGGGCATTGAATTCGGCGGTGACTTCGCCGAGCACTTCGTCGGCGTGGTCGCCGAAAGCGCGCCGGGCGATCGGCGCCAGCGCCTCGCGGGTGGCCGAGCGGTACTGCTTGACCCAGGCGCTCAGCAGCTCCTTGTTCGCCGGCGATTCGGCGGCCACCACCTTGATCTGGGCATCGACCCACTTGGCGGTTTCGCTCGACCACTCGGCCATGAAGCGCGTCATCATCGAGATCGCCGTGCCGCCGTTGGCCGAGAAATCCGCATCGAGGTGGTCGTAGAGCATCGGATTGAGCAGGCCTTCGAGCACCAGATTCTGGGCAACGAAAATCTCGAACCAGTCCTGCAGCACCAGCAGGTTCTCGACATGGCGGCGCATCGGTTGCCACAGCGCGCCGGACATCCAGGCCTCCTTGGCGGTATCGAGCGCCTCCGGCCCGTCGAGCACGAGGCCGATGCGGGTCAGGTACTGCGCCACGCCGAGGTGATCCATCGCGTGATACAGGCAGGGCTGGGTGATCACAGTGCCGTAGCCGTAGGCGGCGATATAGGAGTTGCCCATGTTGCCGCCCCACTCCACGTGGCGCATCGGCACCAGCAAGTCGAGCGCAGTCTGCTTGACCTCGGCCGGGATCAGCTCGGCCAGGCCGCGCTCCTCGATCATCTCGAAACTCGATTCGGCCGCTTCCTGCTGCCGGGCACGGGCGATGGTGTAGGCGCCGTAGTAGTACTGGCGCGGGTCCTTCAGCGCATACCAGTCCTGCATGACGATCCGCGTGCGCTTCTTGTCGAACAGCACGCGCTCGGCATCCCAGGCCGGCCGGTAGTGGAAGATGTGTTCCTGCTGAATGTTGTAGCTGCCCTCCTGATAACGGCTGGCTGGCTTGTCGCCGAAACGTTCGACCAGATGGTCGAAAGTGTGGCGCAAAGGTTTGATGGCCACGGTGCGTAAATCCATCTGCATGTTTGTCTCCTGTCGTTATTCCCGCGGGGCGGGATATCTAAACTGCGTCTTCAAAACCCTGGCGCGAGGCGTCGTTCAACCGGGAAACCCAGTCGCCCTCATCGGCGGTGGCCGGATCGAGCACGATGACTTCGTTGGCCAGGCAAAACTCGTGGAAGGCCGCTTCCGGCAACATCAGCTCGACCGCCAGTGCCGGGTCGCCAATGGCAAAGGCGAACTCGATGAAGCCATCCGGACGCCGCTTGCAGACACGAACGTAGCGACGCCCGGCGTCGAACGTGCTGCCTTGCTTCTGCTCTTGCTGCCCCATCTGCTGCCTCCTGAAAAGCGCGCAGCGCACACCGCTGCCGTGCCTCTTCTTATCAAGGAGCGTGCCAATGGATTAAGTCGTTGTATTTAAGCCAATCATGAAAAACACCGGCCGGATTTGCTGCGGCGCACGATTACGATCTGATGAACGCATTTCGTTTCCGTTAATTAAATGATCAACTGCCCCGGCGATACCGGCGCGGCGGAAACCGTGAAATAATCTCGAGAAAATTACCAGCCACCGGAGCACCTGTCGCTAAGCCCGGCCAGGCACCACACCAGTACAAAGAGACAAGCGGACCGCCGCCAGCGCCGGCCAGGTTCCGCGACAACGAGACAAGATGACTACCATTCGCTACCCCGAATCGAACGACCTGCGCAATCTGGTCAAGTTCTGCGAGAAGGACGGGACGATCTGGCTGGCCGAGCACCGCATGGTGCTGATGCACACCTCGGCCCTCGGCGCCCTGCGCCGCGAGCTGGTCGGTTCGGTCGGCAAGGAGCACGCCCGCCGCCTGCTGACCCGCATGGGTTACGCCGCCGGCGTCTGCGATGCCGAGCTGGCCAAGCGCATCCGCGGCAACCTGTCCCTGCAGGATGCCTTCTTCACCGGCCCGCAGCTGCACATGCTGGAAGGCATCGTCCGCGTCACGCCGGTCGAGATGCAGATCGACTTCGACAAAGGCAGCTTTTCCGGCGAATTCCTCTGGGAGAACTCCTGGGAGCAGGACATCCACCTGCGCGAACTCGGCCAGTCCGACGAGCCGGTTTGCTGGTCGCAGATCGGCTACGCCTCCGGCTACACCTCGGCCTTCATGGGCCGCTTCATCCTGTTCAAGGAAGTTGAATGCGTCGCCTGCGGCCACAACAACTGCCGCATCGTCGGCAAGCCGCTCGAAGAATGGGACGACGCCGACCAGCACGCCGGCTATTTCGAATCGGACTCGATGCTCAACCACCTGCTCGAATTGCGTCATCAGGTCGACTACCTGCGCACGACCATCTCGCAGCAGGTCCAGACGCCGCACCTGGTCGGCAATTCAGTCGGCTTCAAGCACGCCTACGACCTGGTCAGCCGCGCTTCGGGCACCCAGGTCACCGTGCTGCTGCTCGGCGAAACCGGCGTCGGCAAGGAGCGTTTCGCCCGCACCCTGCACCAGATGAGCAACCGCAAGCAGGGGCCGTTCGTCGCCGTCAATTGCGCGGCGATGCCCAACGACCTGATCGAATCCGAACTGTTCGGCGTCGAAAAAGGCGCCTTCACCGGCGCCCAGACCTCGCGCATGGGCAAGTTCGAACGTGCCGACGGCGGCACGCTGTTCCTCGACGAAATCGGCGAACTGCCGCTCGCCGCCCAGGCCAAGCTGCTGCGCGTGCTGCAGGAAGGCGAGATCGAGCGCCTCGGCGACGACCGCGTGCGCAAGCTGAACATCCGCCTGGTCGCCGCCACCAACGTCGACCTGCAAGCCGCGGTCAAGGCCGGCCGTTTCCGCTCCGACCTGTATTACCGGCTCAGCGTCTACCCGATCCAGATTCCGCCGCTGCGCGAACGCATCGCCGACATCCCGCCGCTGATCGACGCCATGCTCGCCCGCTTCTGCACGCTCTACGAAAAGAAGCTGCTCGGCGTCAGCGACAAGGCCATGCAGGCGATCAAGCACTACCAGTGGCCGGGCAACGTGCGCGAGCTGGAAAACATGATCGAGCGCGGCGTCATCCTCGCCCCCCACGGCGGCTGGATCGAACGCGAACACCTGTTCGCCAACATCGCCGAAAGCGATTTCAGCGAAGCCCAGATCAGCCAGGCCGGCAGCCTCGAACAACCGCGGGGCCCCGGTCCGAACTGCGATCTGATCGACGCCATCCTGAACAGCGGCATCGCCTTCGAGGAACTGGAAACCCGCCTGATCGACGAAGCGGTCAAACGGGCCGACGGCAACCTGGCCGGCGCCGCGCGCACCCTCGGCATCACCCGCCCCCAACTGCAATACCGCCTGAAGAAGAAGGACGGCGGCTGACGGAGAACGCGGCATGGAATTCCGGCAACTCAAATACTTCATCGCCGTCGCCGAAGAACTCAACATCGGCCGCGCCGCCACCCGCCTGCACATCTCGCAACCGCCGCTGACCCGGCAGATCCAGCAGCTCGAAGAGGAATTCGGCACCCTGCTCTTCCTGCGCACGGCGCGCGGCGTCGAACTGACCGACGCCGGCGAGATGTTCCTGCGCGACGCCCGCAACATCCGCGACCTGATGGAACAGGCCGTCGAGCGCGTGCGCGAGGCCGGCCAGGGCAAGCTCGGCAAGATGGACATCGGCATCTTCGGCTCCGGCATCCTCGACGTCATCCCGAAAGTGCTGCACGCCTTCCGCGCCAGCCACCCAAACGTCCAGATCGCCCTGCACCAGATGAGCAAGACCGAGCAGATCGAAGCCCTGCGCCAGCACCGCATCATCGCCGGCTTCAACCGCATGCTGGCGCCGCTGCCCGACATCTCGTCGGAACTGGTGATGATCGAAAGCATCATGGTCGCCATCAACGAAAGCCACCCGCTCGCCGCCAAGCCCGCCATCCTGCTCAAGGAACTGGCCGGCCAGCCGCTCATCCTGTTCCCCAGCGGCGTCCGCCCCAGCTTCATCGACAAGATCTGGGACCTGTGCGCCGCCGAAGGCTTCGAACCCCAGGTCGCCCAGGAAGTCGGCGACGCCCCGACCAGCGTCGCCCTCGTCGCCGCCGGCTTCGGCCTCAGCCTCGTCCCCGAAGCCGCCAGCAGCCTCAGCGTCCCCGGCGTCGTCTACCGCCGCCTGGCCAACGCCCCCGACGCCGTCGTCGACCTCAGCTGCATCTATCGCAACGACGAGACTTCACCGCTGCTGCAGGCTTTCTTGCAGACGATACGGGAGTTTCGGGGGAGGAATGGGGGGCGGCATTGAGGCAAGCCGAGACTTGGCCCGCCAAGAATCGTACAAGATGCTGATGCTCAGTCCGGCGCGTCTTCCTGAAAGACCCGGGCCACCGCTTCGCTGATCGCCGCCCACACCTCCGGCCGGGTCAGCACGGGTATCTCCTTGGCCAGTACATTGCTCAACGCCCCCTTGTTCTGCTCGATTGAGCGCAATAGCCGATCAGCCTGATGGTCTGGCATTTCGACAATTTCCTTGATGGCTATTCGCGCTTTGAGGTGGCTGCGCAAGTACCTCGATTCCTCGCGCATCTGCTCAGTCATTGTCCGACCGATGAGCTTGGACATGAAAACCACGTGCGCCCCCAGATCCGGATAGCGCCATAGCGGACTAGCCTTATCCGGGGCGTTGAAGATGAAATTCGAAACCACACCGTCCGGGTAGGTCGTACGCGTGCTGGCAAACTCCACCTGATCCCGCAGGCTCTCCATCAGCGGTTTTGAGACAAGGTCCAGCACCCTGTCGTAAGCCCGCCGCTCGCCGGCATCGTCGGTGATGACAGCGGATACGGGAAGAATCACCGGATCGGGAAGCACACCATCGCGCCGCAGGATGTCGTTGATCAGGAAACGATGAACCCGACCATTGCCGTCAGCCAACGGATGGATATAGATGAAGGCAAATGCGCCAACCGCACTACGCAAGACCGGCGACTGTCCCTCGGTTCGCGCCAGGAAGACGCGCAGCCCATCCAGCATCTGCGGCAAATCGCTCGCTGGCGGTGCAACATAGTGCACGACCTCCTGATAGCGCACCATCTCGCCAACGAACACCGGAGACTGTCGTATCCCCAAGCGGGCAAGCGTCGTCACCGCCCCCAGTATTTCTTGCTGCAACGCGGCCAGCGCCGCATCGCCAAGCGGCAGTTCGCCCTGGCCGGTACGCCGCGCCATGACGTCAGCAAAGCGCTGGATTCGGGTGGCACTATCGGCCTCCCCCTCAATGCTGAAGCTGGCCCGGCTTTCCCGCAGGGTCATCCAGGCGGCCGCACGGAGCAGCAGTTCTTCGCCAAATTCTTCGGTCAATTGCCGAAAGAGCTGCTCCACATCGAGCCCGGCGGCCGCCTTGAGCGCCTCGGTCTTGACCAGCAAAGGGCAGAAATAGGGCGTTCCGGGCAGATTGTCGTTCACCCGCCAGCGCTGTACCTTGACCACCCGCTCGGCCGACGCGCCCAACATCACATCGCTGTCGATTACATCAGCGTAATTGCCCCCCAAGCGCGCCGGCACCTGCAATTGCCCGCCACTCAACCACTCGTACAGGAAGGCCGCCCGGCGGGCATACTGGCCGGTGGGCTCGGCATTCACCCAAGCTTGCACCGGATCCGGACCAAGCTTGGCAAAGAGTCGGGCCAAAAACTCTAAATGCGGCACTTCATGCCGCAGGTGAAACTGCAGATTGGCCGCAAAATTCGGCGCCGGGCGCATGTTCTCCGGATAGGTTTCCCAACGGAAGCCATCCTCAACCTGACTCGTACGCCGACTACCAACCTGGCTGATCACCGGCAGACGCGCCAGCGGCCTGATCTCGAAGGTCGTGGCCAGCCAGGCCGCCCCAATGGGATCGGCAGGAAAATCATTCACGACAAGGCTCCTTTGCACAACATCAATTCAGCCCGCTCAAAGATGATTCGCAGATGCGCCACGTAATCCAAAACGAGTTTTGCGCGCTTAAAAATGATTAAAAATTAGCACAAGTGCACAAAATTGATTATCCGACAATGCAATCGAGGCGCAAGAAAATCGTCAGCACCTTCTATTCGGGGCAGGGAATCCACTTTCCAGCACGGCCTCAAGCCGTGACGAAGTATCACGACACCTCCCTCGCAAGACCGAAATATCTCAGCCACCCAAGGTTTGCTTTTTTGATTGATAGCGAAAGGCGGGACTGGTTGTACCCCTGTTGGCACCGCATCGGTGTCCGGCCTACGCATGGCCTGGAAATTGACTAAAGGGTGGGGGCAACTTGCCCCCACCCTTACGCCAACTCCTTGTCGCGCAGACGGATTTTCTTGATGTAATCGGCGGGGTTGGCACTATCGGTCAGGACGGCAACGACACCACGGACAGAGAACCGCCACTCGTCCTGATACCGTTCTTCCGACGCTCGGATTTTTCCTGGAAGACGACGAGCCTCGTTCATGTAAGAAAACAGTGGTCTGACCCCGTTTTCGCGCCGTTTTCGCGAGACGTTGCTCTTTGGCGTTGAGGCTACCTTGCATCCTGAGTGGCGATGCCAGAAACAGCCATGGACGAAAACAACGGCCTTGTAGCGACGGAAGACGAGGTCCGGCTTGCCTGGGAGGCTGGCGCCGTGCAGCCGATAACGAAGCCCGAGTCCATGCAGGCCCTTGCGAAGCGCAAGCTCAGGCGCGGTGTTCTTGCCCGTGATGCGGGACATCCGTTCCGACCGTTCGGCAGGCGACAGTATGTCGGCCATACGACATCTCCTCAGCACCAGCTCCGCATCGCATCCCTCCACCAAGGTGGCCGGCCAGTAACGGGTCAGCGAACTGTCTGAAGTAGATCAGTGATACGCGACCAGTTGAAGATGAAGCCGCGGCCCGGGTGAAAAACGCGGTTTTTTCTAGGGACAATCAATTCAAGGTTTTTCCAAAACTGTTTTTCGGCCTTGAGAAACTGTCTCGCCGACCCGCGCTCGGCCGCAGCTCCACGTTCTGGATTGCGTTTCAGCAACCCTTTCATTTCGAGATATTCCTCAAGTTGGTCAAGCCAGACTTTTTCTTCAGGAAAGCTGCCACCGAGTGAATCTTGGAATTCGCTGATAGCGTTAAAAAGGATCAGGTGCTTGCCGGTAGTAAGTGCTGCAGTGGCGATCGTGTCCAAGAAGGGGCGGGATGATGAGCCATACAGGGTGCCGATGTGTAGGGCCTCAAGACCTTCCCTAGTCAGGGCTCCGTCTGCCTCGATCCAACCTATGTGGAAAAAGAAATTGCGGTAGTTCTTGTTGACCCCTGTCTTCAATCCAATTGCATAGTGGCGCGTCCCGCCGGCCCAGTGGCTTACTTTCCCTTCTTGGATATCACGCCACAAGTGTTCGAAGGCGCGGTCTCGGATGGTTCCGGTATGGGAGGAAGGAGAACGCATTTCGTCATAGCAGAAGGACAGGTAAAGGAGAGCCTCTTGAGGGCTCATCTCTCGCCATTTGGCGTAAAAGCTATTGTCAAGGTGCGCGAGGCTGGCTGGCGCCGTTGTGCGAGGCGAGAAGAAGTGTGCCTCTGTGAAGGACGGACTTAGCGGCGAGAACCTTGCCGGGTCGTAGCTCAGGACGCCAACTGGTACATGCTCCAAGGTGCCTTGTCGCAGGACGTCGACGACATGGTTGGCAATCTGGTAACCGTCATCGGCGATGTCAGGCAGCACCAAGAGTGCATAGTGAAAATCCTTCGAATAAGCAATTGCTTGTCCCAGCCCCGTCAGATACTCACGCTTAGACTGCAGCGGAGGCTTGAACTCAGCAGCGATCGTTAGCTCGTTTCCGCTATCGACCAGAACGAAGTCGGGGACAGGCCATGCGCGGGAAGCCGTGATATATGCGTTGGAGGAAAAAAGAGTATTCCAAGGCCCAGCACCGTCTCGAAGGCGTCGAACAGCTTCCTGGGCGACAGCGTACGCCAAGACGTCGTGAGTGTTCATACGGCAGTCGCCAAGTCATAGATGTCACGCTTGTAGCCCTGCGACCCGAAGTTCCCTTTGATAGTCTTGACGATGTTGTTTGCAAAGATCTCGGCCAGCAGTGGGGGGACCGCGTTTCCAACCAGGGTGCACTGCTGTTGGCGCGTGCCTACAAACCTCATCCAGTCCGGGAACGTCTGAATGCGAGCGGCCTCACGCACGGTCAAGGTTCGATGGAGAACTGGATGAACCGGAAATGCATTATGGCCGGGGACCATGGTAGTCGCAGGCGCGCTCATGGACAGACGACGATAAACGTGACTGTAGTTCTTGACGTCGTCGGAGCGATAACCTTTTCGAAGATGTTCTGGCAGGCCGTTCTCCGGGAGCCTCCCTCCCTCGGGGATAAGCTTGTATCTCTCGACAACCAGCTCCTTATGGTTCATCGGTGAATGGCTGAACTCGCCGCTACAAGTGGACGGATCCATGAGATCCGTGAGCACGTCGCCCACCGTGACATATCCGCGCTGCCAGGCCTTGGGCGCGGCGAAGTGCTTGGGTTCCGGCCACTGAAACTGCAAGCCTTCGGCCCACGCCACTAGAATGAAGCGTTCGCGCAGCTGTGGAATTCCGTAGTCAGCGCAATTGACGACGCGATACTCGACTTCGTACCCTGCCTTTCGAAGGCGTGCTTCCAACTCGGCCAAGTAGCTTGAATCCCCCCGTTGTGTGGAGGTGAATCCTTTCACGTTCTCAAGGAAAATGACCTTCGGCGAAAGAGCAATCGCCAAGTCGACGTACTTGAGAGATAGTTCGTTTCGCTCATCTTGATCAGGGCGGTGATCTTGAGTATTGACGAACCGTCGCCGGCCAAAGATCGAAAAACCTTGGCAGGGAGGTCCACCAAACACGACATCGACCTTGTGGCCTGCCAACTGGCCTTTGACTTCGTCAAGACTTAATTCGGCAACGTCGGCGCGTACGTGTGGAATTCCCGGAAAGTTGATACTGAGATTCTTCTCAACGCTCTTCTTCATATCGTACGAGGCCAGCACACGCATGCCAGCATTGAGGAAACCGAGCATGAGGCCGCCGATGCCGGAGAAAAAGCTAACCGCCTTGATGTCGGATGGCCTCACCGTTCTTTGCGGCTTGTCTTCATTCGTGGCTAATGAGAGTTGTTGGGACGGACGAGACTGCGGCATTTCACCTTCCATGATCGAGACTTCTCCCGCGATATGGGCCTTAATCGCTTCGCCAAGCCGCTGAGCAAGCAAGACTGGGACTGCATTGCCAACAAGCTTGCATTGTTCTGCCCTTGAACCGTGGAACATGTAGTCATCCGGAAATGTTTGCAGTCTCGCCGCTTCGCGAGGAGACAGACTGCGGTGCTCGATCGGATGTACAGGGAATGCGTTGTTCCCAGGGACCAGAGTTAGAGAGGGGCGCTCACGGTGCAGCCGCTTGTAGGTGTTGCCGAAGTTTTTTCGGCGAATTTCTTCCGGCAGTTCAGCCGGTGGGGGCATGCGGCCGCCTTCCGGTATCAATCGATATCTTGCAATTACTGTTTCACCATGCCGAAGGAACGAGTGATTCCGGGCAATATCCTCGTGCCCGTGCAAGTCTTCAATGGAAGCCCACACCGTAGTGTGTGCCTTTTCTGCCGTCCCGTGGCTAGGCGTGGGCCACTTGAAGGGGGTGTCCAACTTGGTCCCGAAGAAGAAGACCCTTTTCCGGATCTGGGGGACGCCGAAGTCGGCCGCGTTGAGTGTGGTAACCCACACGCGATAGCCGAGTCGCTCGAATGCTTCAACAATTTCTCGCTCGTAGCGCCCGCCATATTGCGTCCTCAAGTAGTTGACGTTCTCCATCAAGAAACATGGAGGAGCAAGCGACTCTACCACCCTGGCGAAGCACCAAAAAAGCCCATTTCGCGGATCTGCAGGGTTTTGATCGCCGATCGTGGAGAACCCCTGGCAGGGGGGGCCTCCGACCACTAGGTCAACCTTCTTTCTGCCGATAGCCTTTTCGATATGCTCTTTACTGAGGCGGCGCACGTCACCCAAGTAGAAGGGGACGTGCGGAAGGTTGTGGTGAAATGTTGCCGCAGCCGAGGGCTCTACGTCAGTTGCGAAGAGCGTGTCGAAGCCAGCCTTGCCGATGCCAAGGGTCATCCCCCCGCCACCTGCGAAAAGCGAAATTGTCGTAAGTTTCTTCATCAGTGGCTTTGATCGCGATCGAATGATTTAGCGGATGAGCGACTCTGAACCAGTCGACGGCGCATGCGCGCCAAAAAGCTGGCCCTGTCGAATTTTTTCCCCATGTTGCTCCACGTACGACCTCATGAAGGCACGTAGGACTTGGGCTGCTGTCGTGTCCAGCGCTTTGCAGGTTTCAATGAAGTCGTGCCTAAGCCTATCGTCCACGCGAATGCGTAGACCAACGTCTTCACTCATGACATCCCCTGGATACACAATGTGTTCATTCTCGGCACACGACGGGCGATTGTCAATGTTCCAGTGATAGCAATCATGAAAATGGCATCACTCCCACCTAGGGCAAGAGTCGGAGACGTACGGCCGCGAGCCGGCATTGGTGGGAGGAATACAGCGGGGCGCTGCAGATGGGGCTCAACGGCCACCACTAATACGACCAGTCGGGCTTGCTAGATTCGTGGACACAGGAATGGGCAGGTATTCGGGCTTATCTGGACGGCACTTGAGGCAATCATGGGCGCCAATGCCACATCCATTTACACCCATTTAACGAGAGGCGCTGGCTTGGGCGGTCAGGCAGCGCAGGCGATGACAAAATGCCGAAGAACGACCGTCGCGGAGGGTTCCATGCAAAGAACGCTATTCCTTGTTCGCCATGCCAAGTCGGATTGGGATGATCCTGCCCTGCCGGATCAGGCGCGGCCGTTGGCCGCCCGCGGCAAGCGGGACGCACCGCTGATGGGAAAACGCTTGGCGAAGCGCCAGGTGAAGCCCGACTTGATCCTGTCGAGTCCGGCGCGTCGCGCCCTGGCGACGGCGGAAATTTTCGCCGACGCGCTCGATTACAAGGCCGGGGACATCGTTGTCGATGAACGGCTGTATGCCACCGAGCCCGAGACCCTGCTGGCGGTTATCGGTGAGCTCGGTGACGAGCTGACGTGCGTGATGCTCTTTGGCCACAACCCCGAGTTGACGGAGCTGGCGCAGCGTTTGTCCGACGAGATTTCCCGGATGCCGACCTGCGCGGTTGCCCAATTCACCTTCGCGGCGACGTCATGGTCGCGCATCGCTGCGGCAAGGCCGGCGAAAGTTGTATTCGACTATCCGAAGCAAACGTAGCGCAAGGCGCCGGGCCGCTACCCGGCATCGCCCTGGGCGCCGATCATGACCGCGGTGATCCGAAAATGCGTATTCCTCCCACCGTCCCGCCGTCAGTAACTAGCGACTAATTACCTGCGAAGGTGCTGCGGTTCGCATGACCGCCATTCGGGTATTGCCCGGAAGCTTGTGACGCCCCCGCGCTGAGCGCGCTGGCTGCTTGGCCTGGGTCCGCACGATCGGCTCGCCGGTCAGGAAGCTTCGCACATTCAGTGCGTCGAGCGTGCGGCGCGGCAGGCTGGTCGCGTTGAGCAGGACGACAATGACAGTTTGGCCGCCGGCCTTGAGGCGCATGATCAGGCAACGTCCGGCCGGGGTCGTGAAGCCGGTCTTCGAGAGCAGGATGTCCCAGCCGTCCAGGCCGACCAGGCGGTTGGTATTGCGGTACTCCAGCGTACGACCCTCGACATCGACGGTCGTCTCGCTGGTCGTCGTGATGCGCTCGATTTCCGGGTACTCCGCTGCGGCGGCCGCCATCTTGGCGAGGTCCTCCGCCGTCGAGCGGTTATTCCACGACAAGCCGGTCGGTTCCTCGATGCGGGTGCGGGTCATACCCAGCTCGTCCACCTTGGCCGCCACCGCCGCGACGAAAGCGTCGACGCCGCCCGGGTAGGCATAGGCGAGCGCCGCCGCCGCATGGTTATCGGACGAGATCAGGGCAAGTTCGAGGACGGTTCGTCGCGGCAGCATGCCGCCATCGGTCAAGCGCGTCCTGGAGCTCGCCCCGGTCAGTTCAGCCGGGTCGACGACGGTGATCAGTTCGTCCAGGTCGGGGTTTGCATCGAGCACTACCATCGCGGTCATCAGCTTGGTCAGCGAGGCAATCGGCACCTCGATATCGGCGTTCTTGGAGAGCAGCACCTTGCCGCTGCTTTCCTCGATCACCAGCGCGTAGCGGGAAGCAAAGGGAACCGCCGTGGCGCAGCTTGCATAGCCAAGGACGAGGAGGACGAAGAGACATCTGAACATTTTGGCCTCGCTTGCACCGCCCCCCAATGCTCAAGCCGGTGCGGCGGTATGTCACCCCTGGCCAGTTGCTGGAACGGCGGAATGGGTGCATTGTCTGACGGCAGAGGTTGCTGGTGATCGCTCCCGGACTATGCAGTAACGTATGCCTTCTATGGAAAATAGCCGCAACATTCACGTCCATTGGGTTGTCGATCCAAGGCTCGACGGCATCGACGCGGCGGCGGACCGCGATGAACCGTCCGCAAATGACCCTTTATGCCCTGAGACGGAGCTCGGCTGGTTCGAGACCTTGCTGCTCGCCGACGGCTTGATCGTCTTTCGGGCGGACCAGCGCCGCAAGCCGAAACCAGCGGATCGTCCGCTGCAGGTTGGTGAATTCCCGATCGGCTTTGCGGAGCCAACCCTGGTGGTCGAAGTAATCGACGATTCAAGCGAATTTCAGCACGGCATTCAAGGCGGAAATTTGCGGTCGGCCATCAATTATTTCCGTCATGGCGACCACCATTGCGCCTTTCCAGCCGTCGATACGGGCTTGGGCCACCCGCTGATCGGCATTGCCATCACCGATGCCACCCTGGGCAAACTCATGGGCGATGAACTCGCCGGGCAACTGTTGGACGGGCTGGGTCTCACCCCGGCGCCGGTCGCGAAAGCGGCCACGATACCGCGGCATATTTCGGCGCCGCTACGCGCCCTTGTCGGCTCGGAACTGGACGGGAGTCTGATGAGCCTGTTCGCGCAGGCGAAAGCGCTCGAGTACCTGTGTGCGCTGGCCGTTCACCAGACCATCACCGCCCGGAGCCAGCCCCGCTTCGTGCGCAAGCGCGACATCGTGCGCCGCCTGCATGACGATCTCGCCCATCGCCAGGGGAAGGTGCCGACCCTGGGTCAATTGGCGAACCAGTGCGGCATTTCGCCCAAGACGCTCAACGACCTGTTCATGCAGAGCTACGGGCTGTCGATCTATTCCTACATGAGCACCTGCCAGTTGCGCGATGCCCATACCGCGATCCTCGAAAGCTCGGTGCCGATGAAGGTGCTCGCCGAGCGCCTGGGCTATTCGCACGTCAATAATTTCATCCACGCCTTCAGCAAACGCTTCGGCTATTCCCCGGGAAGCCTGCGCCGTCGACGGCGCGCCGATGATGCGGCTTGAGCCGCGCTCGGCAAATGGGCGATGACGGATAACTGAACAGCAGTGCGCCCGGCGCGGCCTTTACCTGGCGCCCAGTGCAGACCTATACAAGCGGAAAGCTGCCTGAAAGCCTCCTTGGCATACCTTTCCCGTATCAAGCAGCGATTCCAACGGTATTGGACGGTATCCCGCGCATCCCGTTTAATGATTTCGAACCGTCCTGAAATGGGGCGGAGCGATCAATTTCAAGCGAGTTGCGATGGACATTCCCCACAACCAGTTCAAGAGTGCACTGCGGGCCGAGCGCGAGCAGATCGGGCTATGGCTGGGCCTGGGCGAGACGTTCAGCGCCGAGATCTGCGCCGGGGCTGGGTTCGACTGGTTGCTGATCGATGCCGAGCACGGGCCCAACGACCTGCGCAGCATCCTGTCGCAATTGCAGGCGCTGGCGCCCTACCCGACGCAGCCGGTGGTCCGGCCGCCGCAGGGCGATCATGTGTTGATCA
Organism: Betaproteobacteria bacterium HGW-Betaproteobacteria-7; assembly: GCA_002840765.1. Lineage (GTDB taxonomy): Bacteria > Pseudomonadota > Gammaproteobacteria > Burkholderiales > Rhodocyclaceae > Azonexus. The sequence goes on along the minus strand of PHCE01000019.1, from coordinate 35,423 downwards.
AGCAGTTGCTGGAAACCGGCGTCCAGACGCTGCTGATCCCGATGGTCGAATCGGCTGAGCAGGCGCGCGGACTGGTCGAGGCGATGCGTTATCCGCCGGCCGGCATCCGCGGTGTCGGCAGTGCGCTGGCCCGCGCCTCGCGCTGGGGCCGGATCGACAATTACGCGCACCTGGCCAACGAGCAGATGTGCCTGCTCGTCCAGGTCGAGACGCGGGCCGGCTATGAGCGGCTGGACAGCATTCTGGCGGTCGATGGCGTCGATGGCGTGTTTTTCGGCTCGGCCGACCTTGCCGCCTCCTATGGCTATCTGGGACAGTCCACCCACCCGGAGATCGTCGCCGCCATCGAGCATGGCCTGCGCCGTACCCGGGCCGCCGGCAAGGCGGGCGGCGTGCTGTGCAGCGACCGGCAGTTGAATGAACGCTACCTGCAGGCCGGTGCCAATTTTGTTGCGGTCGGGGTCGATGCGCTGCTGCTCAGCGCAGCGACGACGGCCTTGTGCCATACCTACAAGCCGGAGGCGGCGGCGACCGCCATGCCCGGCGCGTATTGAACGGATTTACCCATAACCCAGGCCATCGGTGAATGGCCGGCGAGACAAGCAGCAGACAACCAAAGGAGCGAAGACAATGGCAATGACAGGTGTTTTACGACCGGGGCACGGCGCGATCCGCGTGCTCGACCTCGACGAGGCGGTGCATCACTACCGCGACATCATGGGCCTGGTGGAAACTGGGCGCGATGCCCAGGGCCGGGTGTATCTGAAGTGCTGGGACGAGCGCGACCACAACAGCGTCGTGCTGCGCCAGGCCGACCGGGCCGGCATCGATTTCTTCGGCTTCAAGGTGCGCGACAAGGCCACCCTCAATCAGCTGGAAGCCGACCTGCGCGCCTACGGCCTCAGTACCGAACGCATCCCGGCCGGCGAGATGCTGGAGACTGGCGAGCGCGTGCGCTTCGAGCTTCCTTCCGGCCACCTGATCGAGCTGTATGCCGAGAAGAAGGCCGTCGGCAACGGCCTGCAGGTGCAGAATCCGGCGCCGTGGACCAAGGCGTCGGAAAACGGCATCGCGCCGGTGCGCCTCGACCACTGCCTGCTCTACGGCCCGAACATCGCCGCCGTGCAGAAGATTTTCACGGAAGTGTTGGGCTTCTACCTGGTCGAGCGCGTGCTCGCCCCGGACAACGAGCACAGCGCCGCCATCTGGCTGTCCTGTTCGCACAAGGTGCATGACATCGCCTTCGTCGAACATCCGGAGCCGGGCAAGCTGCATCACCTGTCCTTCCTGCTCGAAAGCTGGGAGGAAGTCCTGCGCGCCAGCGACATCCTGGCGATGAACAAGGTGCCCATCGACATCGGCCCGACCCGCCACGGCATCACCCGCGGCTGCACGATCTACGCCTGGGACCCGTCCGGCAACCGCTTCGAGACCTTCATGGGCGGCTACCAGCCCTATCCCGACTATGAGCCGACGACCTGGACCTTCGACGGCCTGGGCGCCGGCGGCGGGCTGGATTACCCGCTGCGCAAGCTGCATGAAACCTTCCTGACCGTCGTGACCTGAGGCAGTTCACGATGAAACCCTACGCGGAACGCGCTGCCTGCGCCGTCCTGGTCGGCGCCACCGGCGCCTTCGGCACGGCGATCACCCGGCGCCTGCTCGATGCCGGCCTCGGCGTCATCGCCGTCGCCCGCTCGACCGACAGCCTGCAGGCGCTGACCGCCAGCCAGCCCGGCGTCAAGGCCTGCGTTGCCGACATCGGCAGCGACGCGGCGATTGCCGCGATCGCCGCCGCCATCGACAAGCCGGTGCGCATGCTGGTGCACGGCCCGGGCGTGGCAGTGGCCGGCGGCATCCTGACGGCGCCGACCGAGTCGATGGTCGAGGCGGTGAACATCAAGGTCGGCGGCTTGCTGCGCCTGGTGCGGGCGGCCGATGAACACCTTGCCGCCGGTTCTCGGATCGTCGCCATCGGCGGCCACTACGGCCTGGAACCGACCGCCTACGCAGCGGCGGCCGGCGTCGCCAATGCCGCCCTGCTCAATGTCGTGCGCCAGTTGAGCCTGGCCTACGGGCCGCGCGGCATCACTGCCCACACCGTCGTGCCCGGCCCGGCCGACACCGATCGCCTGCGCCGCGTCGCCGCCACCCGCGCCGAGCAGCGCGCCTGCAGCACCGACGAAGTGCTCGACGAAATGCGCGCCGAATCGTCGCTTGGCATCCTCAGCACGCCGGAACAGATCGCCTGGGCCGTCACCCTGCTGCTCGCCCCCGAGGCCGACGCGATGACCGGTTCCAGCCTGATGCTCGACGCCGGCCGCCGGCGCGGCCTGCCCTGACCCCAAGGAGAAGAAGAAATGCCCGTCGCCAACCTGCACGTCCTCGCCGGCCACCCGCGCGAAAGCCTGAAGAACTGGGTGCGCGAAAGCTCGCGCGCCCTGTCGGACATCCTCGCCGCACCGATGGACCGGCTGGAAGTCTGGGTCACCGAAATCGACCCGGAGCTGTGGGGCATCGGCGGCGACCCGGCCAGCGAGGTACTGGCGCACACCCCCCGGCGCGAGGCGGAAATGCCGCTGATCCAGATGGTGCTGATGGAAGGCCGGACGGTAGAGCAACTGCACCGGGTGATCGGTGAACTGAGCGCCATCACCGCCCGCCTGCTCGATGTCGATCAGGAGCGCATCCGCGTCCATATCGCCCACGCCCATCCCGAGCGTTGGGGAATTGGCGGCATGCCGGCCAGTATCCGCCGCGCCGCCGAATTGGCGGCTCGACAGGCGCCTACCGGCTGATTACGCCGGGCGCCGGGAACCGATGCCCGGCCGGGTCATCGATCTTCTATCGAAGAAAGCTGGCATTTCGAACGGGTCATTGCCACGTCAGCGATTTGGCAATCCAGCCGCTGTCGCCGTATTCATCCTTGATCCTCGTCCAGCTTCCGGACTGACGGAGCACCTGGAATGAGTAGTATCGCTGCACCGGACTCCAGTCCAGTTGCGGATGGCGGGTTCCCGGACCTTTGCGGATATTGGCCCGATCAGTCTTGACGACCCCACACCGCAACTTGCTGCTGACCAGTTTGCGATGTATCCAGTGCTGCTCGCCGTCAACGTCCACGACCTTGTACCAGGTCCCGCGCTGGCCAATTTTGCGCAGGGGCATGTAGGTATATACGCGCCAGCTGACCGCGTAGTTTGTGCCGGGGCCGGTGCGTAAATTCGCTTCCGACGAGGTGACGCACAAGGCATGCGCTTGACCGCTCAGGGACAAAGTCAGCAGTCCGAGGATGTAGGCGAATCGGGTCGATCTGGTCATGAGGGGTCCTTTGCAGTGCTATTGCGATCGGCGGCGCCTGCTTCGTCCGCCTCGCCGGCTTTGGCGGTCGATGGCAGGTGTTCCTGCGTGCCTGGCATGCTTCCATCGGGCTCCAGGAAGGCGTCGGGCTGCGGCAGGGGCGAGGCGGGGACGGCCATTTCTTCCGGCGTCAGCTGTTCGGTGAATCCGTCCAGGGTCCCCATCGATTTGCGATCCCGGCGGGCTACCGGCTCGGAGAGCATGTAGGCCCCGGTCAGCGTGGCGAGGGCTTCGAGGGCGGTGCGGTGGGTGCGCTCCTGGGCGTGCGAGGCATCGGCGCCGAAGCCGATGAGCGCGGTGCGGATATCGTTGCCGGCCTCCACGGCGGCAGCCGAGTCGGAACGGTAGAAGCGGAACACATCACGACGGTGGTCGATGCCGTATTGCCGGGCAAGGGTGGCCAGCTTGTGGGTCAGGTGGTAATCGAAGGGACCGGACATGTCCTGGAAGCAGATGGTGACGGCATGTTCGTTGCTGTTCTGGCCGGGAGCGGCAATGGCGATGTCAAGACTGACCATTTCCGCGATGTCGCCATGCAGGGCTGCCGAAGAGCCCGAGCCCACCTCTTCGGTGATGGTGAACAGCGGAAAGACGTCCACCGGCGGTATCAATCCACTGTCGACGATGGCCTTGCAGGCAGTCAGCAGCGCCGCGACGGCGGCCTTGTCGTCGAGGTAACGCGAATTGATATAGCCGTTGGGCAGGATCTCAACTTGCGGGTCGAAGGCAATCCAGTCGCCGATATTGATTCCCGCCGCGCTCATCTCGGCAGATGAACTCGCGGCAATATCGACACGCACCTCGACATGCTCCCAACTGATCGGCTGCTTGTCGATTTCGTCGCCGAAGGCATGGCCCGAGGTTTTCAGGGGGAGACAAGTGCCACGAAGCTGGCCGCTGTCAGTGAATATGGTCAGGCGCCCGCCGCAGGAAAATCGGGCCGACCAGTGACCAATCGGCACGATCCCCAGACGACCGTTCGGCTTGATCTGGCGGACCATCGCCCCCAAGGTGTCGAGGTGAGCGACGACGGCGCGGGCAGGCCGGCTTTCCCGACCGGCAATCGTGGCGCGAATGGCACCCCGGCGGGTGATTTCGTAGGACAGGCCGATCGCCTCCAGGCGACAGGCGACGTAGCGGACGATACCGTCAGTCAGACCGACGGGGCTGGGAATGGCCAGCAACTGGAGGAGCGTCTCCTCGAGGAAGGCATAGTCGAATTCGATCGGCAGTTTTTGCGGTTTCATTGCGCGCGCTCCTCGACGCCGGTTCGGGGAAACAGCAGATCAATGAAGCGCTCTGCCGTCGGTTGCGGTTCATGATTGGCCAGGCCGGGACGTTCGTTGGCTTCGATGATCACGTAGTCTTCACCGTCGACCGAGGGCACAAGAAAGTCGAGGCCGGTGACCGGAATGTTCAGGATGCGCGAGGCCTGTTCGGCAGCAAGCCGCAGCGCCGGGTGCAGCATTTCGGTCACGTCATGGATCGTGCCGCCGGTGTGCAGGTTGGCCGTGTTGCGGACCACCAGCGTTTCGCCTGGCGCCAGCACGCTGGCGAAATCGAAGCCCTGGGCGGTAATGCAGCGCCGGGTCTCGCCATCCATCGGAATGCGCGATTCGCCGCCGGTGGCCGCCGCGCGGCGGCGACTCTGCTTCTCGATCAGTTGCTCGACCGAACTCAGTCCGTCGCCAACCACCGAGGCCGGGCGGCGTACGGCTGCGGCCACGACTTTGTGGTTGATCACCACGATGCGCAGATCCTGCCCCGTGCAGAACTGTTCGAGTACGACATGCTCGCCGAAGCGGCTGGCATGCTCGATGGCGGTTTCGACTTCATCCGAGGTCGTCAGATTGACGGCAACGCCCTTGCCCTGCTCGCCATCGGCGGGCTTGACCACGACCGCGCCATGGCACTGGAGGAAAGCTGCGTTGTCCTCGAGGGCGCCGGCCTTCATCTGCGCGGGAACCTTCAATCCGGCATCACGGAGCAGGCGCAGGGTCACGCGCTTGTCGGCGCAACGGCTCATCGCCACCGCGCTGGTCAGTTCGGACAGCGATTCGCGGCAAACGATGCTGCGACCGGCATAGGTCAGCCGGAAGTAGCCGTTCTCGGCATCGATGGTTTCCACCATGATGCCGCGCCGCCTGGCTTCATCGACGATGATCCGGGCATAGATATTGAGATTGGCATCGGCCTGTGATCCGGGCTCGGTGAACAAGGACTCGTTGATCACGTTGCGCCGTTTCACGGCGAAGACCTGGATATTCTGGAAGCCCAGCTTCTTGTACAGGGCGATGGCCGACAGGTTGTCATGCAACACCGAAATATCCATGTAGCCGCGGCCGCGGGCCTGGAAGCGTTCGGCCAGATAGCGCGTCAGTGCCTCGCCGACGCCGGGATGGCCGGCTTGCGGGGAAACGGCCAGCGCCCAGAGGCTGCAGCCCTGATCAGGATCGCCGAAGGCTTCGCCATGGTCGAGCCCCATGGCCACGCCAATGACCTCACCGCTGACGCGATCCTCGGCCAGCGCATAGACGAGATGGCGCGCCGTTCGCTGCGACCAGACGAATTGCGGATCGACCGGCACCATGCGCCGGGCACGATAGAGGGCGTTTAGGGCGGCAATGTCCGAGCGCGTACGCAGGCGACGAATCGCGAACCCGCGTAGCGTCGCCTTGGCCGGGCGATAGTTGTTGAAGTTGAGGCGATAGGTTTCCGACGGGTCGACGAAGAGTTGCTGCGGCGCCTGCGCGACGACGACATGCGGCTTATCGAGATAAAAGGCGATATCGCGCTGCCCCGGCTGCTCGGCGAGCAGCGCCTGGGCAATCTGTTGCGCATCGTCGAAGGTATGCCCGGCGATCAGGCGGCCCCAGCCGCAGGCCAGTGCGACCTGCCGATGTTTTTCCTGGAGAACGGGGTTGAAGGAAGCGCCGCTGGAGTTCGGCGTGCAGGGAATCGGTCCGCGCCCGAGACGCAGGGCGCGGTTGGCTTGTCTTTTCATGAGCTTCGCCTCCTCATGCGGCCAGATGGGTCTGCAGCCAGAGTTCGAGCAGCCCGAGCTGCCAGAGTTTCGAGCCGCGCAGTTGAGTGATGTGCTCCATCGGGTTGGCCAGCAGCTCGGCCACATAGGGCTGCTGGAAGAGGTCGCGCTCGCGGGCCGCACGGCTGGACAGCGCATCGCGGATCATCTCCAGCACGTTGCCCTGCAGATACTTCAGGGCGGGAACCGGGAAATATCCTTTCGGGCGGTCGATCACGGCAGATGGAACGATGCTCCGCGCGGCCTCCTTGAGGATGCCCTTGCCGCCACCACTCAACTTGTGCCGCACCGGAATGCGCGCGGCGAGCTCGACCAGCTCATGATCAAGGAAGGGTACGCGGGCCTCCAGTCCGAAGGCCATGGTCATGTTGTCGACGCGCTTGACCGGATCGTCAACGAGCATGACGGTCGTATCCAGGCGGAGCGCCTTCTCGACAGGGTCCGCAGCGCCGGGCATAACGAAATGGTTGGCCACGAACATGCCGGAGTGATCCTCAGTGGCGTATTGCGGCTGCACGAGTTGCCGGTACTCCTCGAAATGGCGGTCGCGGAAGGCGTTGAGGTAATCGCCGACCGGGTTTCGGCTGTCGCTCAGCTGGGGGTACCAGTGATAGCCGCCAAACACCTCGTCAGCCCCCTGGCCACTCTGGACCACCTTGCTATGGCGCGAAACCGCCTCGGAGAGCAGGTAGAAGCCGATGCAATCGTGGCTGACCATCGGTTCGCTCATGGCCGTGATGGCTTCCGGCAAGCGACGCAGCAACTCGGATTCCGGCACGAAGAGCCGTTCGTGCTCGGTGGCGAAGGTTTGGGCGATCAGGTCGGCATACTCGAATTCGTTGCCTTTTTCACCACCGACATCGGCGAAGCCAATGTTGTAGGTGCGCAGGTTCGCGACGCCGGCTTCCGCCATCAGGCCGACAATCAGGCTGGAGTCGACGCCGCCCGACAACAAGGCGCCGACCGGCACGTCTGCGACCAGGCGGCGGCGCACAGCCAGCCGCAAGCCGTTGAGCAGGATTTCGCGCCATTCGTCGAAGGAGCGTGCCTCATCCTCCGCACTACGCTGATAGTCGAGGGCCCAGTAGCGTTCCTCGTGGCACGAACCGTCCGCCTCGATGGCCATCACCGTGGCGGGCGGCAGTTTTCGGATGCCCTTGAACAGCGTGTAAGGCGCTGGCACGACAGCGTGGAAGGAGAGGTAGTGGTTGAGGGCGATCGGGTCGATCGAGGTATCGACCGAGCGGTCCATCAACAAGGCGGGCAGCGTCGAGGCGAAACGCAAGCCGCCGGAAATTTCGGCGAAGTAGAGTGGCTTGATGCCCAGACGGTCGCGGCCGAGCAGCACGCGCCCACTGTCGCGCTCCCACAGGGCGAAGGCGAACATGCCGTTGAGACGCTTGACGAAATCCCTGCCCCAGGCGTGATACGCCTTCAGCAGCACTTCCGTGTCGCCGTGGGAATAGAACTGGTAACCCAGACCTTCGAGCTCGCGACGCAGCTCCAGATGATTGTAGATCGCTCCATTGAAGACGATGCCCAGGCCCAGTGCCGGATCGAGCATCGGTTGGGCTGCGGCCTCCGAGAGGTCCATGATCTTCAGGCGGCGGTGGGCGAAAGCACGGTCAGGCGTGGCGAATACGCCGAAACTGTCGGGACCACGGCGGGCCATACGGTTGTTCATTTGATCGACCATGCCCAGATCAGGACATTGCCCATCGAAGCGGATTTCTCCAGCGATTGCACACATGGTCAAAGCTCTCCATGGTTCTTCCCACCTGCTTCAATGCAAAAAAAGCAACCAGATCCCCGGCGGAATTCAGGGGGATGACGGGAGGGTGAGTGGCCTGCAAACCGAGCGAGTCAGCCGATGGCTAACAAACAAACTACATTGATAAACAACTTATAAAAACGTTGCCTATGGCGCCCGAAATATGCAGTCGTATAACTACAAGACTGATTATTATCGTTAATTAGTCTTGCTTTATCAAGCCACGCGCACAAACAAAAATATTGGACATAAAACTACTTTGATAATCAAAGCATCTACGCCTTGGCCTGTTCCTGGGCGATGACCGGCAGCGGCAGGCGATCGGCGCCTCTAGCCACGATTGGATCTGGTCGGTATCGCCTAGCCGCGGGCAGAGTAGAGATCGAGCACCGCCTCCTCGGTCACGGCCGAGGTAATACAACAGGCGGCCAGCGCGCCGCTCAGCCGCTTGAATAACGGCCGTATCTCAGGTCACCGCCCACAGGCGCAGCAGGTTGTGATAGACGGCAGTCAGCTTGAGCAGGCGCGGATCGTCGGCGGCGACAACTGAAGTCATACCCTGGATGGCCTGATCGAGATCGAACAGCAGGGTGCGCGCGCTGTCGTTCTGCACCATGCTCTGTATCCACATGAAGGAGGCGACGCGCGCGCCGCTGGTCACCGGCGTCACCTGATGCAGGCTGCTCGACGGATAAAGCACCATGTCACCGGCCGCCAGCTTGACGGCCTGGATGCCGAACGGCCCTTCGACCTGCAGTTCGCCGCCCTCGTACTCCTCCGGTTCGGCCAGGAACAGCGTTGCCGACAAGTCGCTGCGCACCGAGATGTTGGTGCCGGGCACCTGCATGACGGCGCTGTCAACATGCGCGCCATAGGTGCCACCATCGCTGTAATGGTTGAATTTCGGCGGGTAGATGCGGCTGGGCAGCGCCGCCGCGATGAACAGCGGCGTGTTGCCGAGTTTGCGCAGGATGCGGTTGCCCAGTTCGACCGCCAGCGGTGAGCCGTCCTCCAGTTGCCGGTTGCACTTGACGGCGCGGGCCAGCGTACCGGCGGTCTTCAGGCCCTCCTGCCATTCGGCCTGGTCGAGCCGGCGGCGGAACTCACTTACTTCGTCCTTGCTGAGGACGCCTTCAATCGGAATCAACATGCTGTTGCCTCGTTAGTGATAAATCATGTCCGGGCCGATGTCGGCCAGCGTCGCGCAGCCGGCCTGGGCCATGCAGACCTCCAGTTCGCCGCGCAGCAATTTCAGCAGGTGGGCGACGCCGAGCGCGCCGGCGACGGCCAGCGCATAGACCTGCAGGCGACCGACCATGACCGCGTCGGCGCCAAGTGCCAGCCCCTTGAAGACATCGCTACCGGAACGGATGCCGCTGTCGAGCAGCAGGGGATAGCCGGCGCCAACGGCGGCACGGATGGCCGGCAACAGGCGCAGGCTGGCCGGGGCACCGTCAAGCGCCCGGCCGCCATGGTTGGAGACGACCAGTCCGGCGACGCCCATGGCCTTCAGCCGCTGCGCATCCGCCGGGCGCAGCACGCCCTTGACGATGACCGGCAGACGGGTCTCGCCGAGCAGCCAGGCGAGATCGTCCCAGGTCGGCGCTTCCGCCATCGCTCCCTGGAACACCAGACTCTGCCCGCGTTCGAGCAGGCGTTGCGGCGGTATCGGATAGTCGGCCAGACTGGCCGCGACCACCTGGCGCGGCATGGCGAAGCCGGCACGCTGGGCGCGCAGGCTGGGCGTCTTGATCGCCGTGTCCAGCGTCACTATCAAGGCCTTGTAGCCGGCGGCCTCGGCGCGACTAAGCAGATTGGCAGTATCGGCGCGGCGCGGCTGGAAATAGAGCTGGAACCAGCGCTTGTCGCCGGCCTGCGCGGCCACCTCCTCCAGTGTGCGGCCGGCCAGGGTGCTGACCACCAGACAACTGTCGGTAGCGGCAGCACCGCGCGCTGTTTCGACTTCGCCGAGCGGATGGACCAGGGTCTGGTAAGCCACCGGCGCCAGCAGGACGGGATGCGGCAGGTGGCACCCGAACAGTTCCAGACCGGTGTGGCCGCCGGTCACATCAACCAGCATTCGGGGGAGTATCGCCGTCTGTTCGAAAGCAGCACGATTGGCGGCCAGGGTCAGTTCCGGGCCGCAGCCGCCGGCGACGTAGGCATGCGCCGCTTCGCCGATGAAATTCGGCGCCAGCCATTCGTAGTCCTGGGCGCAGCAGACCTCGCGGGGTATTTGCGTCAAGGGCGGGCGGATGGCTGGCGTTTCAATCATGACTGACGGGGCGGGCTCGCACCCTCCCCTGCTCCTGATCAGAACTCGTAGTTCAGGGTCAGACGGGCATTGCGCGCATCGCCCTTGTAGAGGAACGATCCCGAACGATAGGCGGCCAGGTAGTAGTCCTTGTCAAAGACGTTGCCGACATTCAGGCGCAGCTTGGTCTGCTTGTCGATCCGGCAATCGGCGAACAGATCCCATACCGTGTAGGCCGGCACCGGCTGGCTATATTGACCACTGGCGTTGTAAGCGGCAGCGGTATCCGGCTGACCCGCGTACTTCTTGCTCTCATATTTGACCGCCGTACCGAAACCAATCTTTTGCGTTGCCTGATAGCGAACCTGAGCGGAGGCCGTCGTGTCGGCGAAATTGCTCAACGTCTTGCCTTCGTTGTTCGCCGTGAAGGAGTCGAGCACCTTGGCCTTCATGAAGGTGACGCCGGCTTGGGCGCTCAGTTTGCTGGTGAGGTTGCCGGCCAGACCGAACTCGATACCCAGGACGCGGTTCTTGCCAGTATTGAAGGTGCCGGCGATACCGTAATCGGCCCCCTCCATGACGTCGGACTTGACGATGCGGAACAGCGCCGCGGTCGCCAGGAGCTTGCCATCCATCAGGTTCCATTTGGTACCCAGTTCCAGGTTCTCCGTCTTTTCCGGCTCGGCGCCGGCAACCTGGCCGTTGTAGGTGATCAGGCCACCGTAGCCGCCACTGGTGCCGACATCGGATTCGCCGCCATTGACGTCCTGGGCCGTGGCATAGGTGAAATAGACGTTGGCATCGGGCCGGAACTTCCAGGTCACGCCGAGATGGCCGTTCCACATGCCTTCGGTGTAGTCGTAATCACCGGTCTGCACGCCTGTCGTTGCATTCTGCGTGGTCAGCGAAATGTTGGTGCGGTCGTAGCGCAGGCCGGCAAAGGCCGTCCATTGCTCGTTCAGATCGACGGTATCCATGAGCGAGGCGGAAACGGTCTTGGCCCGCCAGTCCTGGTCCCAGTTGCCCTTGGTAATCTGGCGCTTCATCAGGTTGTCGAGTCCGTTGACCGCGTTGCCGTTGGCATCGGTGGCGCACCAGGCATTGAGCACGGCACCACCACCGGTGATGCAGTTCTGCCCCGAATTGGTGATGCGATAAACGCCGTTGAGCACCTTGTGATCGGTGAACTCGAGGCCGAAGATGAATTCATGCTTCATCCCGGCAATGCTCGTATCCCAGAACAGGTTGGTCTGATTGGCGAAGTAATCGACCTCCTGCCAGCCGTTGTGTGTGCTCAGCGTGCTCGTCGCATAGACGCCGCCGGGGTTGTTGACGCCGGTCGTGTTGCCGCGGGCGCCGGTCACAACATAGCCGTTCTCCGTCTGGCCGAGGCGGGTCAGGTTGGTGACGCGCAGATCCGGGGCGATCTTGAACTTCAGGCGGGCCGTCAGGGTATCGACATCGGATTTCTGGAAATCCTGCTCCTGGGCATAGACCGGCACATGCTTGGCCGGCTTGCGATTGGGCAGGGTTCCGAGCAGGTAGCTGCCGAGATCGGGATTGTCCTCGGCGCGCAGGCCGTAGTAATCGATGATCAGATCGGTCTTGTCGCTCAGCTTGAACAGACCGGACAGGGCCACACCCTTGCGCTCGCGGTCGGCCGGCGCGCGGTCGGGCACTTCCTCGTAGCCGTACAGGACATTGGCGCGCAGGGCGACGTTATCGCTGAAAACGTGATTGGCATCGAGCGTCACCCGGGTATGGCGGTCAGTGCCGACACCGGTTGAAATCTTGGTGAAGTCGTAATCGGTCGTCGCCTGCTTGGTCACCGAATTGATCGCGCCACCAGCCGTACCGCGGCCAGCGAAACTGGAGTTCGGCCCCTTGGAGACTTCCACCTGTTCGACGGCAAAGCTCTCGCGGACACTCATGCCGGGATCGCGCATGCCGTCGACGAAGACGTCGCTACGCGCTTCCTGGCCGCGAATGATGTAGCGATCGCCGAAGGCGTTGCCATTCTCACCGGTGCCCAGCGTGATGCCGGGCTGGGCGTCGAGAATCTCGCGCAGGTCGGTGTAACCGGAATCGTCGATCTGTGTCTTGGTCAGTACCGAGATATTGGCCGGCACTTCGGCCAGCGGCCGCTGGTGGCGTTCATCGCCAGAATACTTGGCCTTGTACGGTGCATCCGGTTCAGCATAGGGATTGTGGTCGATGACTCGTTCGACGACAGTCACCGCCTGCATTTCGACTTCGCCAGCGGCGGTCGTTTGGGCAAGCCCGGCCACCGGCATCAGCATCGCTGTGGAGATGCCGACCGCCACACCGGTTTTCTTCATCGTCGCCGGCAGGCCGCCCTGGATGCGGAAACTGGCCGGCAGGCGAGCCTGGTTGGAACGTACGGGTGCCTGCTCCAGCAGGCTGGTTTGATCTGCGCTCATTACGCTCAGTCCTTTAACTTGAAGTTGGGGGCTGGCTGGCTGGCGTAATGGCTGGCTTGCCTACATGCAATTGCGAATGTATCTCAATTGCAAGATCGTAACAAGCGGTGGCAGATCAACCGCGCGGCACTCGCCGCGCAGAAGTAACTTCAGGAAACAGTGATGCCCGGCTCCCCTTCGACAATCTTGCCGATCACCGAAACATGGGTAAATCCCTGCTGCAGGAAAATCGAGAGGACTTCCGTGACACTTTCCGGGGCGCAGGAAACGAGCAAACCGCCAGAAGTCTGCGGATCGCTGAGCAGTGTTTTGGCACTTTCACCCAGGCCGTCGCCCAGGCTGACCAGGGAACCGTAGCTGTCCCAGTTACGGCCCGAGGCTCCGGTCTTGAAGCCACTCTCCACCAGTTCGACGGCCCGCGGCAGCAGGGGAAGGTCCTGGAAGCGCAGGCGGGCGGCGACGCCGCTGCCCCGACAGATTTCCGTCAGGTGGCCGAGGACGCCAAAGCCGGTGACATCGGTCACGGCATGCACGCCGTCGAGACAGGCGAGCAGCGGCCCCGGTGTGTTGAGTTGGGTGGTGCTGGCCAGCATCGTTTCGTAATCGACGGCGTGTAACGCATCCTTCTTCAGCGCCGCGCTGTAGACGCCGACGCCGATTGCCTTGCCGAGAATCAGTCTGTCGCCCGGACGGGCGGCGGAATTGCGCTTGAGATGGGCGGGATTGACGATGCCGATGACGACCAGGCCGTAGATCGGCTCGACCGAGTCGATGGTGTGGCCGCCGGCTATGGGTATCCCGGCCTGCCGGCAGACGGCCGACCCGCCTTCGAGAATGGCGCCGATGGTTGTCAGCGGCAGCACGTTGACCGGCATGCCGACCAATGCCAGCGCGAACAAGGGTGTGCCGCCCATGGCGTAGATATCGGAGATGGCATTGGTGGCGGCGATGCGGCCGAAATCGTGCGGATCATCGACGATCGGCATGAAGAAATCGGTAGTGGCGACGATCGCCTGGTTGGCGTTGATCTGATAGACCGCCGCGTCATCACTGGTTTCGGTACCGACCAGCAATTGCGGCGGGATGATACCGGGAGCGACGCCGGCGAGGATTCTCTCGAGCACCGCCGGGGCGATCTTGCAGCCGCAGCCGCCGCCGTGGGAGAGCTGGGTCAGCCGTGGCGGGACGTTCGGCTCCACCTGTTGTCGATTCATTGAAGAGCGTCCTTATTCGGCATCGAAACCGGCGTCTTCGATCGCTGCCAGCAGATCGCCACGGGCGATCTGCGCCGGATCAAAACTGACCCGCGCCTCGCCGGCCGCCAGCGAGACCTCGGTGGCAGAGACGCCGGCCAGGCCACCAAGCACCCCGGCAATATTGCCGACACAGCCCTGGCAGCTCATGCCGCCGATCTTGATCACTGTTTCTTCCATGTCCTACTCCTTGTGCAGAAAGGGCTGCTGCAGCAGCAAGCCGATAATTTTGTCGCCCGGCAAGGCCCGGCTGAAGAGAAAACCTTGCGCCATATCGCAATCCATACCCTGCAGCAGAGCCAGTTGCTCGCGCGTCTCGACGCCTTCGGCAAGCACCGTCAGGCGCAGGTTACGCCCCATGCTGACGATGGTCGAGGCGATCGCCCGGTCGTCGGCATCGGTTTCCAGATCGCGAACAAAGGAACGGTCGATCTTCAATTTACTGACCGGGAAACGCTTCAAATAGGCAAGCGAGGAATAACCGGTGCCAAAATCGTCGATCGACAATTCGACGCCCATCCGGTGCAGGGCCGTCAGTGTACCAATATGGATGTCGGCATCGTGCATCACTGTGCGTTCGGTGACTTCCAGTTCGAGCAGCGATGGATCGAGGCCGGATGTCGCCAGTGCGCCGGCCACCGCCTCGACGAAGCCGGCCTGGCGGAACTGCACCGGCGCCACATTGACCGCCATGAGCAGTGGCGGCAAGCCGGCATCGATCCAGGCCTGGGCCTGCCGGCAGGCTTCGCCGAGCACCCAGTCGCCGAGCGGGTTGATCAGCCCGGTATCCTCGGCCACCTGAATGAAACGGTCCGGCATGATCATGCCCAGCTCCGGATGGCGCCAGCGGATCAGCGCCTCGACGCCAATGATCAGTCCGCTCTGCAGGCTGACCAGCGGCTGGTAGTGCAGCTCGAATTCCTGCTGCTTGACGGCCCGGCGCAGGCTGCTTTCCAGCATCAGGCGCTCGAGGGTGGCGGTGTTCATTTCCGCCGCATAGAACTGGAAGGTATTGCGCCCCAGTTCCTTGGCCTTGTACATCGCCGCATCGGCATTGCGCAGCAGGGTCTCGGTGTCCTTGCCATCCTGCGGGCACATGGCAACGCCGATCGACGGCGTCACCGTCAGGTCGTGACCGGCGACGACGAAAGGTACATTGCACTCCTCGACCAGCCGCCGCGCCACATCGATGGCCGAGGCCGCCGGAATGCCCGGCAGGGCCAGGATGAACTCGTCGCCGCCCAGGCGTGCCAGCGTATCGATCTTGCGCACCGCCCCGGCCAGACGACTGGCAACGGCACAGAGCAGATCGTCACCGACACTGTGGCCGAGCGAGTCGTTGATGCGCTTGAAATGATCGAGATCGAGAAAAAGCAGTGCGAAAGGCGTCTCGTCGCGCTCTGCCGCGGCCAGCAACTGGCTGATCCGATCATTGAGCAGGCGGCGGTTGGGCAAACCGGTCAGGGCGTCGAAATCGGCCAGCTCGCGGATCTTGGCCTCGGCCGCCTTCTGCGCCGTCATGTCGAGCACGGTACCGACGGTGGCCGGCGCACCAGCAAAGGCTGCAGGTGCGCTGACGACGGTGACCGGAAACTCCGAGCCATCCCGCCGCCGGGCAAGCAGCGTGCAGGAGTGAATCGGACGCCCTTCTACGTTCCTGGCCTCATCCTGCCACTGGTGTGAGAACGAATCGCCGAGCATCAGATCAAGCGGGCGGCACTTACCGATCAGCTCGGCGGCCGAGTAGCCGAACATGCCCAGAAAGAAGGGATTGACGTAACGAAACACACCGTCCTGGAGCAGGTAGATGCCGACCTGGGCAGCATCCATTGCCGCGGCAAAGCCCGGCTCCAGCGCCACCTCGCGGGCGGCGGTGACTGGCAATGCCAGACCCGTGCCGACTCCCTGATCTTGAGGCCCCCTACCGACTCCCCTCGCCATCACGCTCCCTGGTTGTTTTTATCTGCCCGCCGGTCGCCAGCGCTTGAGCAACAGCGAATTGGTCACCACCGACACCGAACTGAGGGCCATCGCCGCCCCCGCCACAACCGGATTGAGAAAACCAAACGCCGCGAGGGGAATGCCAAGTACATTGTAAATGAAGGCAAAGAAAAGATTCTGTCGAATCTTGCCGAGCGTTGCCGCAGAAAGGTCTATGGCATCGGCCACGGCCAGCAGGTCGCTGCGGATCAGCGTCAGGTCGGCGGCCTCCACCGCCGCATCGGAACCGGCACCGATGGCCAGACCGACATCGGCAGCCGCCAGCGCCGGCGCGTCGTTGATGCCGTCGCCGACCATGGCCACCACCGCCCCGCCCTGCTTCAGTTCGCTCACCGCGGCGGCCTTGTCGCCGGGCAGGATGCCGGCGCGGAACTCGTCGATACCGGCCTCGGCGGCGATGGCGGCGGCCGTCGCCGCATTGTCACCAGTCAGCATGACCACACGGATGCCCCGTCGGCGCAAGCGCTCGACCGCCGCCCGCGAAGTCGGTCGCAAGGCATCGGCAATGGCGAACAGGGCCAGCACTTCTGCGCCGTCGGCCAGCCCGACCACCGTCTTGCCGGCCTGCTGCAGGACCAGTACCGATTCATCGGCCGCCACGCCTAGCCAGTCCGGCGAGCCGAGACGCAGGCTGCGCCCATCGACCGTACCGGAGACGCCATGACCGGGCTCGGCGCGAAAGCCGGTGGCCGCTGCCAAGGGCGCATAGCCCGCGGCGGCAACGATGGCGCGCGCCAGCGGGTGCTCCGAATTGTGCTCAAGCGCCGCCGCCAGACGCAGTGCCTCGTCGCGTTCGGCAGCGCGGGTGATGATGTCGGTTACCACCGGCGCCCCGAGGGTCAAGGTGCCGGTCTTGTCGAGGGCGAGGATGGAAATCTTTTCGGCTCGTTCCAGCGCCTCGGCATTGCGCACCAGGATGCCGGCCCGCGCCCCCTGACCGGTACCGACCATGATTGCCGTCGGCGTCGCCAGGCCAAGCGCACACGGGCAGGCGATGACCAGGACGGCAACCGCATTGACCAGGGCCTCGGCAAAATTGCCGTTCAGCCACCACCAGCCGAGAAACGTCACCAGAGCGATGGCGCAGACCACTGGCACAAAGATGCCGGAAATGCGATCGGCCAGCCGCTGCACCGGCGCCTTTGAACCCTGGGCCTCGCCGACCAGACGGATGATGCCGGCCAGCAACGTTTGCTCGCCGACGCCGGTGGCCCGGCAGCGCAGTGCCCCCTGGGCATTGACCGTCGCCGCGAAGACACGGTCGCCCGGTGCCTTGCCGACCGGCATGCTCTCGCCGGTGAGCATCGCCTCGTCGATGCTCGACTCGCCATCAACCACCTCGCCATCGACCGGTACGCTCTCGCCCGGGCGGACCAGATAGACGTCTCCCGGCATCAGGCTGTCGACGGCCATCTCGATCCATTGGCCATCGCGCTCGACGCGTGCCGTCTTCGGCTGCAGGCGGATCAGCGCCTCGATCGCCTCCGAGGTCTTGGCCTTGGCCCGCGCTTCGAGCAGCTTGCCGAGCAGGACCAAGGTGATCACCGCGGCGCCGGCCTCGAAATAGACATACTGGTCGAGGCCAAACAGCGTGACCACGGAGGAGAAGCCCCAGGCCATGCTGGTGCCGAGTGCGATCAGCACGTCCATGTTGGCGCCACCAGCACGCAACGTTTTCCAGGCGCCATCGTAAAAGCGCCAGCCGATCCAGAACTGTACCGGCGTCGCCAGCGCCAACTGCAACCAGCGCGGCAATTCGTTCTCATGGCCGTGCTCGCCGAACATGAACAGCATCTGGCCGACCAGCGGCAGCGTCAGCGCTACTGAAATCCAGAAGCGCCTACTTTCGTGTTGGTAGGCCAGCCGCTTCGCCTGTTTTTCCCGCTCGCGCGTGCCGGCATCGACCAAGCTGGCGGAGAAGCCGGCCTTGGCGACGGCGGCGATCACCGCCTCGGCCGCGACGGCACCTTCCAGGCGAACGCGCGCCCGTTCGGCAGGCAGATTGACGTTGGCGCGCATGCCCGGCTGGCGGTTGAGCACCTTCTCCAGGCGCGTTGAACAGGCAGCGCAGGTCATTCCGCCGATGGCGAATTCCACGACCCGTGCATCTGCCGGCTCCGCGGCAGAACTCTGATCGGCGACGGGCGAAGATGGATTCATTTTGTAACGGCTCCTATTGACGGATCAGCGCCAGCAAGCCGTAGAGACCAAAACCAAGCACCAGCAAACCGGACAATGTCCTGACTACGGGGCGACGGACAAATTCATTCAGGCGCGCGAAAAGTATGCCAGCGAGCAGCAGGTTGGGCAGCGTTCCGAGGCCGAAGAGCAGCATCAGCAACGCCCCTCGGCCCGCCGAACCGGCGGTCAGCGAACTGGCCAGAGCGCTGTAAACGAGGCCGCAAGGCAGCCAGCCCCAGAGCAATCCGAGCGGCAGAGCCTGGGCGACGGTGCGCGCCGGCAGAAAGCGGCGGGTGAGCGGCTGCAGGCGCCGCCACAGGTGTTGACCGGCGCGCTCGGTGAAGGCCAGTGCGCGGGTTACACCGAGCAGGTAGAGACCAAGCGCGACGAGCATCAGGTTGGCCAGCAGATAGAGCACCAGGCGCACCGGCATCTGCCCTTCCAGGCTCATGCTGGCTGCACCCAGGGCGCCAGCGGCCGCCCCGGCGGCGGTGTAGGAAAGGATACGTCCGGCGTTGTAGGCCAGATGCATGCTCCAGCGGCCCGGCGCCCCCATCGACAAGGCACCGACGATGCCGCCACACATGCCGACACAATGGGTACCGCCGAGCAGGCCGACCAGGAACAGCGCGAGGTAGCCGGAATCAGGCATGAGAGGACGGGATCAGGGCAAAGCGGCGATTTTAACGCGCCCGCCGCACCCCCGCACGGCCTTCAGATGACCTTCGAGTAGCGCGTGCGCTGCCGGTCGGCCCGGAGATAGCGATCGAAGACCATCGAAATGATGCGCACCAGCATGCGTCCGGGAGGCAGCACGGAGATCCAGTCGCGGCCAATGCGCAGCAGGCCGGCCCGTTCCATTTCCTTCATGTCCTCGAGTTCTGACTCGAAGTATTTGTGGAAATCGATCAGGTGAGCGCTTTCGATGCTCTCGATGGACAGTTCGAAATGACACATCAGGGCCTGAATGATGGAGCGCCGCAGGATATCGTCGGCAGTCAGCTCAATGCCGCGGAACACCGGCAACAACTGGGCATCAAGGCGGTCGTAGTATTCGTCGAGGGTCTTGACGTTCTGGCTGTAGGTCGGGCCGACCTTGCTGATCGACGAGATGCCAAAGGACAGCATGTCGCAGTCGGCGTAGGTCGAATAGCCCTGGAAGTTGCGGTGCAGCCGTCCCTGGCGCTGGGCCACGGCGAGTTCGTCGTCGGGTTTGGCAAAGTGGTCCATGCCGATGAAGACATAGCCGGCCTCGGTCAGCTTCTTGATCGCCAGCGCCAGAATCTGCAGCTTGGTGTCAGCCGACGGCAGGTCGGGCTCGGCAATGCGGCGCTGCGGCTTGAACAGGCTGGGCATGTGCGCATAGTTATAGATCGACAGGCGCTCGGGATCCATCGCCAGCACGCGTTCGAGCGTCCGGTTGAACCCCATCACCGACTGGTGCGGCAGGCCGTAGATCAGGTCGACCGAGATCGACTTGAAGCCATTGGCACGCGCCGCCTTGATCACGTCGAAGGTTTCTTCCTCGGTCTGGATGCGATTGACCGCGACCTGGACCTTCTCGTCGAAATCCTGGACGCCGATGCTCATGCGGTTGAAACCGAGTTCGCCGAGCAAGGCCACGGTCGCGTAGTCGACCTTGCGCGGATCGACTTCGATCGAATACTCGCCGCCATCGAGCAGCTTGAAGTGCTTGCGCGTTTCCGCCATCAACTGGCGCATCTCGTCGTGCGACAGGAAGGTCGGCGTGCCGCCACCCCAGTGCAGCTGGATGACTTCGTGCTCGCCGTCACGCCCTTCCAGCGAAGCGCTCTGCAGGGCCAGCTCCTTGCCCAGGTACTTCAGGTACTTGGCACTGCGCCCGTGATCCTTGGTAATGATCTTGTTGCAGGCACAGTAATAGCAGATGGTGTTGCAGAAGGGGATGTGGAAGTATAATGACAGCGGCCGACTGATGCCGCCGATGTTGCGTTTGCCAAGCCAGAGCTTGGCCGCCTCCGAGTCAAAAGCCTCGACGAAGCGATCGGCTGTTGGATAGGAAGTGTAGCGCGGGCCGTTGACATCGAAACGGCGAATGATCTGAGGGTCGAAGACGAGGTTTTCGGTTGAAAAATTCATTGGGCATATCACCTGAAGGTGCACGGATTATGTTCGGTTTAGGCCGTTTTTCGGTTGACTTGGATCAAGCTAAAGCAGGTTGCGAATGCCCCGAACAAGCCCGCTGAATCAGGACATTTCGCTGTCTTTGATCAAGACAGCCTGCTCAAGTTGCAATCTGCGCGAATTATGCCTGCCCTTCGGTCTGAACCTTGAGGAACTTGAACGTCTCGATGATATGGTTTCGACCCGCCGGCGGATCAAGCGGGGCGACCACCTGTATCGCGCTGGCGAGGCTTTCGATTCCATTTTCGCGATCCGCAGCGGTTTCTTCAAAACCGACGTCCTGCTCGAAGATGGCCGCGACCAGGTGACCGGCTTCCAGATGGCCGGCGAACTGCTCGGCCTCGACGGCATCAGTACCGAACACCACACCTGCAACGCCATCGCCCTGGAAGATAGCGAGATTTGCTCGATTCCTTTCTCGCGGCTGGAAAGCCTGTCGCGGGAAATTCACACCCTGCAGCATCATTTCCACAAAGTGATGAGCCGCGAGATCGTCCGCGACCATGGCGTGATGATGCTGCTCGGCACGATGCGCGCCGAGGAACGGTTGGCCGCCTTCCTGCTCAACCTGTCGCAGCGCTTCACGGCGCGCGGTTTCTCGCACGCCGAGTTCTACCTGCGCATGACGCGCGAGGAAATCGGCTCCTATCTCGGCCTCAAGCTGGAAACCGTGTCGCGCGCCTTCTCGCGCTTCCAGGAGGAAGGCTATATCGCCGTCCAGCAGAAGCACATCCGCATCCTTGACGTAAATGGCCTGAAGGCCCTGATGAATCACCGCAGTTAAGCGGTTGAAAAAAACAAGGCGCCCGCGGGCGCCTTGAACAGATGCACATATGACATCTGACGCAAGAAAAGACCGGGCGTCCTGGCCTCGCCCGGCACACCGAAATACTTAGAAGCTGTGCTTCATCCCCATGGCGAAGCCGCTGATACCGGAACCGCTCAGGCCCAGTGAGTTGCCCATCGGATTGATGGTGAATCCGGCATTCCTTTGGTTGCTGATTCGCGCGTAGTCGGCATACAGCTCTGTACGTTTGGACAGGGCGTAACGCGCGCCGACGGCCCACTTGCTGGCGTCGGCGGAAGTCAGCGTGCGGTCCTTGACCTGGCCATAGCTGGCCAGCAGCCTGGCCTTGCCGACCGGCACTTGAGCGCCGACGAACCAGTTGCGCCGATCATAGCTCTCGCCGGCGGCCAGGCCACCCAGGTTCTGAAGACCCGCGGTAGCGCCATCCAGGTCGATGTTGCCACCGATCAGCGAATTTGGGTCTCCCTTGATGACATCGTAGACCGCGGATAGCTTGACCGGACCGAAATCGTACGAGGCGCCGGTGGTCGCCACGTAGAGTCGACTGTTCGAGTAGCCGACCGCCTTGGTGGTTTCATAGTCGAGATCGACGCTCAGCGGGCCATTGGCATAAATCAGGTTGATGGAGTACAGGCGATCGTCGCCATTGTTCCCATTCGTAGGCACGCCGCCGACGGTGTGCACGCCATTCAGGCTGCCTTCGTTACCTTGGGTATTGGTCGCCGCCGCCAGGATCAGCGTAAAGCCGCTGAAGGCCGGGGAGATGTAAGCCACCGCGTTGGCAGCACGGTCGTACTGGGTGGTCATCGAAGCGAAGTTACCGACCGAGTAGTTGCCGAACGGATTGTATTTGCCGTAGATACCGTAACGCAGGCCATCGAGATAACCAGCCACCACCGTACCGAAACCACCGGTCAGGCCAACGTATTGATGCCCGGCCTGCGTCAGTCCGCCACCGCCATCCAGGTCGATACGGTATTGCAGATCGAAGATCGCCTTCAGGCCATTACCCAAGTCTTCGGCGCCCTTGAAACCTATGTAGCTCTCCGAAGCGGCGCTCTCCAGGCTTTGCTTCCTCATGCCCGATGCTACGGCACCGTTGCGGCCACCGGTGCTCATCCAGCCCATGTCGACGTTACCGTAGATAGTCACGTTGCTTTGGGCGAAGACGCCCCCCGAAGCGGCAGCCGCAATGGCCAGCGCGATGATTCTTTTAGTCATGGATGTCTCCAGATATTCCTCGTTGATATGGGCTGCCCTGGTCGTCTACCCGGCCAACCTTCCCCCGCTCCTGTTGCACAAATGGCACGGAACTCTATGGATTGCGAAGCCCGTGCCAGCCCCGCGAGGGACCGAGATGAATTGGCAAGACATTGATTTGATGATGAGTTCCGGCAACCCACCACGTCCCGGACGGGCCTCGACTGAAAATGAGGGGCGCTCAATTTCCAGACAACTGCTTCACGAATGAGCAATGGTGAAACAGGGGTTAGTGCACACCGGGCAACAAAAAACCCGGCCGGAGCCGGGTTTTCAGCAAGAAAGGCAGCCGATCAGAATCGGTGACTTACCGTCACGCCGGCAAGCCAGTTGCGTCCAGGTGCCGGCTCGTAATAGCGGCCATTGCCATCGCCAACGACGACCGAACCAACGTACTGGCGGTCAAAGACATTGTCCAGGCGGGCAAAGCCACGCAGCGACACCGGCCCATAGCGACGTTCGATACCGAGGCGCAGGTTGGCGATGGCATAGGACGGCGCTGTCTGTCGGGTGTTGGTGTCCTCGACATACATCTTGCTGCGCACGATGCCTTCGACGGCGGCATGGAAACCGCTCGCCGGATGGCGCCAGGCCAGTTCGCCGAACAGCGTGTGGGCGGCGATGCCGGGCAGGCGCTTGCCGGCGGCGATGGTCGTCGTCGGCGTGGTGAACGCCTTCTCGTAACGCGCATCGAGGCCGGTGTAGGCGAGCCGGCTGGTGACGTTGCCGGCCCAGCGCGAATCGATGGCCAGTTCGAGGCCGCGGCGCAGCGTCTCGCCGGCATTCCGGTAGCTGGTCCGGCCGCCGCTGCTGGCGGCGACCACCAGTTCGTCCTCGGTTCGCACCTGGAACAGGGCGACATCGATCCGGCTGTCGTTGCCGACCAGCGCCTTGAGGCCGGCCTCGTAATGGGTACTGGTCGCCGGCTTGAGGTCGAAGCTGA
Organism: Betaproteobacteria bacterium HGW-Betaproteobacteria-7; assembly: GCA_002840765.1. GTDB lineage: Bacteria > Pseudomonadota > Gammaproteobacteria > Burkholderiales > Rhodocyclaceae > Azonexus. Next base: position 11,945 of record PHCE01000019.1, on the reverse strand, counting down.
AGCTGCCACCGGCACCGGAATAGAACAGTTCGCCGAGGGTCGGCGTCTCGAAACCGCGGGCGGCGCTGACGTAGATATTGGCCGCCGGCGTCAGCCGGTAACTGACGGCGAGCATCGGCGTCGTCTTCTCGTAGCTGACCTTGCCGCTGTCGTCACCGTTGCCGGTGGCGATAAAGCGGTCGTCTACCTCGAAGTCGACCTTGCTGTGCCGCAGGCCGCCGGTGAACCCCCAGCGTTCGCCCTGCCATTCGGCCTGCGCATACTGGTCGAAGCTGGCGACGCGATCCTCCTCGTTGCGGCGCAGGGCCCCCTTGACGCCGAGTATGGTGGCGCTGAGGTAGTTCTCGTAGCCGCGCCGATCATCGGTGGACTGCTCGTAATCCATGCCGAAGGTCGTCGTCAGCTTGCCGCCGGCCAACTGGTAATTGCCGACCCAGCGCCCGGCGACACCGGAAAAGTCGCGGTCGAAATCGATGACGCCGCCGGAGTGCCGGCGCTTCGGATCATCGACCGGCGTTGCCCCGGTGATCAGCTGGACGAAGCGGGGAATCGACTGGTACTGGATCACCGAGCGCTGGCCGACATAGGCCGACAGATGCAGCGCATGCTCGCCGAAACGCCGCTCGTAGCTGAGACCCCCCTGATGATGGTCAATCCGCTTGCGCGTGTTGTAAAGCAGCGCCGGATTCTCGACGCCCTCGGGGTCGCTCTGGTATTTGCCCCAGGTCAGGCCGAGCGGATCGTCGGCAGTTTGCGAGAAGCCGTTGGCGACGAAAACCAGGCGGCTGTCGGCATCCGGCCGGAAGCTCAGCTTGGCGAAGCTCTGTTCGCGCTCTACTGCACTGTGATCGCGGTAGCCGTCAGCGGTCAGGCGCGAGGCATCAAACACATAGCCAATACCGCCCACCTCGCCCTGAGCCGCCACGTCGGCCTTGCGCAGCCCGAAGCTGCCGCCGACAAAACCGCCCTCGACGGTCGGCCGCCCCTTGCCGTCGGCTGTGAACATCTGGATGACACCGCCCGAATGATTGCCATAGACCGAAGACATCGGCCCGCGCATGACCTCGATACGCTCCGCCCGATCCAGGTTGAATGTCGCCACCTGCCCCTGCCCATCCGGCATTGAGGCCGGAATACCGTCGGCGATCAGGCGGATGCCGCGGACACCGAAGGCCGAACGGGCGCCAAAGCCGCGCGAGGAAATCTGCAAATCCTGGGCATAGTTCTGACGATTATTCACGGCGATGCCGGGTACCGCGACCAGCGCCTCGGAAGCATTGATCCGCGCCTGGTCGGCACCGATGCGCGCCGCGTCGACGACATCAATCGCCGCCGGCAGATCGAAGCTGCTGTGTTCGACGCGACTGCCGGTGACAACCACCGAGTCGAGGGTCAGGGCACCCTCGCCGAGGGCGAGACAGGGAAAGGCGGCAGTCAGCAGAATGACGAGGCGTTTCGGCGTAGTGTTCATGATGTTCCGGATGGTGAAAGCAGGATCAGGCCGGAGATAAGCACGAATCGGGCAGTGCATCGACCATCTCCTGGAAAGTGGAACGACACCCCGCCGCTCCTGAGATTGATTATTGGCGAGCCGCCAGGTTCCCCCATCCTGCCGTTTGCCAAAAACGCCTCATGAAAATCATGAGCTCGCGGCAGATACCGGAAACGCATTGCCCGGCGCACTATCGGCGACGAACGCCCTGCCGGCGCGAGCGTCGAGCCAGGAGACTCCAGAATGCCAACTGCCAACCCAAATCGCACTGCCCAGCGCATCGCCGGCCTGCTGCTGGCAGTCGGCCTGCTGCTGCCGGCCACCGCCCCGGCCAAGCACGCCAATCGGCTGGACAGTTCGCTGCTCGGTATGCCGTCCGGCCCCTGGCCGCTGATGCGCCAGGGGCCGGCGGGACCGGAAACCTATCTGGTGCCCAACCAGCTCGCCGCCATCCGCCAGTTGCCCGAACCAGAACGCAGCAATCTGCTGCGCTTCGTCCGCGAACACGAAGCCAATCTCGCTTTCGTGCGCCAGACCAGCCGCCGCTTTTTCCACCAGATCAATGACGGGACGATCCATTCCGCCCCGGAATACACAATGGATCTCGGCGAAGTGATGATGGGGATCGACCAGGGCACGGCCGCCCAGGAGAACCCCCTCCATCCGCACGAACCGGTGCTGCGCGCCCTGCCGCCCTATACCCGGGTCATCCTGCTGACACCTGCGGCAGCGCTCGCCAGGGTTCGCGCCCGCCTCGCCGTCCTCGGCCTCAGCCAGCGCGTGCAGCCGGTGATCAGCCAGGCCCGTGGGCAACGGGTGCCAGCCGAGGGTGTTACCCGCTGGGTGCGTGATCTCGGCCTCGTCGCCAACGACGGCAAACACCCGGTGCTGCTCGCCTCGCTCGCCCACAAACAGTTCGCCGACGTTGCCCGCAATGATCTGGCGTACCTCAGCCAAATCGGCGATCACCGGCATCACGTCGTCCGTCTGCCGGTGTTCGTGCGCGGCGGAAACCTCGCCCTGGTCCGCGCCGGGCACCGCATACTGCTCGCCGGCAACGACGAACTGCAGATGAATCGCCAGTGGTTCGTTGAAGCCTTCGGCTTCATGCCGCCACCACAGGCCTTGCCGGAAATCCTCAAGGTGGCGACCGGCGCCGACCAAATCGCCATCCTCCCCAACAGCCGCCACCTCTACCATCTCGACATGTTCGTGGCACCGCTCGCCGACGGCCGGGTCGCCCTGCTGGCACCAGAGGATCCCGAGCGTCTGACGCGCGAGGATCGCGACACCCTGGCCCGCGCCCGCAGCATCCTGCAGACACTCGGCTTGCAGATCGTAGCCATTCCAACCAGTGCCGCGCGCATCGCCAGCTACCAGTCACCAGCCAACATCGTCCGCTTCACCGACCGGCGCAATGGTCAGGCGCGGGCGCTGGTACCGGTATTCCCCGAAGATCCTGGCCTGCCCGCGTCCTACAGCCTCAACGCCCGCGTTCTGGCCGCCTACCGAGCGGCCGGCATCGACCCGATCCCGGTCGAAGACCGCTTCCACCCCCGCTGGGGCAATACGCACTGCGCACTGCTCGCCCTGCACTGACGGCAGAAAAGCCCATACCCCGGGACACCCCATACCTATCAAACCACCCGGTCAAGCGCGTTCGTCAGAAATAATACAAATAAAGTTTGACGCTGATCAACTTTGTTGCAAAAATCGCCTCCAGAGTGTTTCGGCATAGCCGAACACCATAAGGGGGGATGAGTACCGGCAAGTAGGCGGACTCGCTCTAGTTCCGAAAAAGGCACACCTGTCCGAAAGGCAGGGTCGCAAAGTCACCGGTCTACCGGGAGCGCCATTGGCGGCTCCCCACGACAGCGGGATTGCCGGGGTTACCAATGCGCGTCATTCGCCATGCCGTTCGTTCCTTGCTGCTGATTGCAGCCATCGTTTTCTCCCACACCAGTTTTGCCGACTTCGCTCAGTTCCCGGACGATGCGCCGCGCTGGGCCTGCTGGTATTCGTCGGAGCAGTTGAGCGTGCAGTGTCTGCTCACCAAGACGCCGACGCAGGGGCAGGAACTCCGGGCAGCGGAAGTTGCCAGCCGGATCGACAGCCGACTCCCCAAGCTCGTCCAACTGATTTGGGGCAGTCCCGAAGAACTCGCCGATGCCTACATCAGCATCCCGCTGATGAACGTTCCCTTCGATATGGATTTCGTCTCCCTGCTCGCCAAGTCGGTAATGTGCGGCACGCGCAAGGACTGCTCGATCCACTTCGACCGCAATGCCGACGGCCTGGCAGCCGTGCGTGCCGCCACCGTCGCCGCTGGCGCCAGCGAGGCCGAGGTAATGGCAGTGGTCGCCGCCCAAGGCATGCGCCTCGCCCGACTCGAAGCCGAAACCGTCGCCCCGGCACGCAAGAAGCGCCCGCGGATCTGATCCCCGCCCCCGAAGTCCGTCCCCGCGCCCGCCGACGGCTTCGCCTGCGGCTTAGACAGCCCCCCCTTCTGCCACCCAGCCCAGGGCCTTGATGCAAGCCCGGGCAATCGCCGGCGATTCGGCATCGGTGCCGTTGCCGGCGACCGGCAGCCAGGTCGCTTCCGGCCAGGCGCGATGCAGGTCCTTGGCGATATGCGGTGGACAGAGCGGATCGGTCATGCCCTGGACAATGGTGGTCGAGATGTGACGCAGGCGGTCGAGTCCGGCCAGCAATTGGCCGGGTGCCAGGAAGCAGTGATGCGACAGGTAGTGCAATTGGATGCGGGCGCTCGCCAACTGGCTGGCGTCGGGCGCGGTGGCCAGCGGCGGTTCGCCATGCAACGCCCTGGCATAGTCCAGCCAGGCACGGGCGGCGGCGCGCGCGATCGCCGGATCGTCGGCGAGGATGCGCCGGGCGTAGGCACTCAACAAGTCATCGTGCTCGCTGGTCGGCATGGCGGCAGCAAAGGCCTGCCAGGCCGCCGGCACGGCACCGTGCTGCCCCCGCACATAGGCGCCGATCTCCGCCGCCGAGCCGAGGAAGACGCCGCGCAGCACCAGGCCGCGCACGCTTTCCGGATGCGTTTCGGCATAGGCCAGCGCCAACAGGCTGCCCCAGGCAGCACCGAAAACGATCCAGCTGGCGATGCCGAGGGCTTCGCGCAGGTATTCCAGGTCGCCGACCAAGTGCGCCGTGGTGTTCGCCTCAAGGCGACCGAGCGGCTGGCTGCGCCCACAACCGCGCTGGTCGAAGAGAACGGCATGGAAGCGCTGCGGATCGAACAGCCGGCGTTGCATCGGCGAGCAGCCGCTGCCCGGCCCGCCGTGCAGGAAGAGCACCGGTAGGCCATGCGTCGCGGCGCATTCTTCGACATAGACCAGATGGCCGTCGCCGACCGCCATCTGCCGGGCGTAGTGCGGGCGGCTGACTGGAAAGAGCGGATCAGGCGCCAATCAGGCCTCGATCAGGCCATTGCGCACAGCCACCAGCGTTAGTTCGGCGGCGTTCTGCACATTGAGCTTCTGCTTGATGTGATAGAGGTGGGTGCCGACCGTGGATGAGCTGAGGCAAAAGTCGCTGGCCACGTCGTTGACTGAACGCCCCTCGGCCAGCTTGAGGAACACAGCCAATTCCTTCTCGGTCAGTGTCTCGAGCGGGTTGGCCGAGCCGGACAGCTGGGCCAGAGCCACGGTTTGCGCCAGTTCCGGGTCGAGGTAGCGGCGGCCGCCGGCCACCTGGCCGACGGCGCGCAGAAACTCCGCCGGATCGGCACGTTTGCACAGGTAGCCGCTGGCGCCGAGGCGCAGGGCACGCACCGGCACGATGTCGTCGTGGTGCGCCGAGAGCATCAGCACCCTGGCCTTCGGCTCCCAGACGAGCAACCGCTCGAGCGCCGCCAGGCCACCGATGCCAGGCATCGAGACGTCCATCACGACGAGGTCGGGCATTGTTTCGGCATAGCGGCGGATGGCGTTTTCGCCGCTGACGGCCTCGCCGACGACGACTGCCCCCGCCCCTTCGAGCAGCAGGCGGAAACCGAGGCGGACGACGGCGTGATCGTCGGCCAGCAGGACCCGGACATCTTGCAGATTGTGGTTCATGAGATTTCCTCGGTTGTCGGCTGTTCCGGCAGGCAGGCGAGCAGGCCGAAGCCGCCGCCCGGGTTGGTGAATGCCAGCGTCCCGCCGCAATCGGCGACGCGTTCGGCCATGCCGGCCAGGCCGAAGCCGGAGCCGGCTGCGGCCGAGGGCCGTCCGTCGCAGCCGCGGCCGTTGTCGGCCAGGCTGACCTGCAGCTTGCCGGCGTGCCGCGTCAGCGACAGCTCGACACGGCTGGCCCCGGCATGGCGGACGACATTGGTCAGCCCTTCCTGGATGATGCGCAGCGCGGTCTGCGCCAGTTCATCGGCCAGCGGCGCATCGCCAAGGTGCAAGGTCGCCTGCAGCGCGATATCCGGATGCTGCCGGCGCCAGGCGGCCAGCCGCTGCTCGAGGACACCGCCGAAGCCGGCCCCGGGCAGCGGCCGCAGACGGTGCAGGATGGCCTTGACGCCATCCTGCATCTCGCCGGTCACCGCAACGATGCTTTGCGCCGGGCTGAACAGGGCCGGCTGGTCGGCGGTGCGCTGGACGATGGCGCCGGCCAGGGCGCGCACGGCGGTGATGCCCTGGGCCAGTTCGTCGTGCAGTTCGCGGGCGATCTGCCGGCGCTCGTCTTCCAGCCGGGCCTGCATCCGGTGCGCCAGTTCATGCTCGGTTTCCAGGCGGACGTTGTCGTCGACCGCCACCTGCAGGCGGTCGGACATGCCGTTGAAGGCACTCGACAGGCGCGCCAGTTCCGCCGTCGCGAACACCGGCAGGCGGGTGTCGAAGCGGCCGCGGCCGGTCCGGTCGAGGGCCTGCATGACCAGGCCGAGCGGACGCAAGGCCAGGGCCAGCGCCTGGCGGATGGCGACGAACAGCAGCCCGAGCAGGGCCAGCGCCCAGCCGGCCAGGGCGAGCAGGTCGTCCCAGGCGTCGATCACGGAGCGCGAGGCATCGGGCTGCAGCACCAGGCGCAGGTTGCCGACCAGGAGTTGGCGGGGCGTCAGCTGCGGCTGCAACAGCCCGGCAAACCACGCCGGCACGCTGCGCCCGGCCTTGTAGGTCGGCGGCGGCGAGCGGTAGAGCAGGCTGCCGTCGGCAGCGATGACCTGCAGTTCGTTGGCGCGGATGCGGCCGAGCGGGCGGACCACCGCCAGCAACCGTTCGGCCGGCGCCGCCTGCAGTTCGCTGGCGAGCACCGTCAGCCACTGTTCGGAGACCCGACTGGCCGCCTCGACTTCCTCATGGATGCCCTGCCGCGCCCCATGCAGCCAGATGCCGGCGAGCACCAGCAGCAGGCTGGCGGCCAGTCCGGTGAGGACGAGGCCGATGCGGGAGTACAGGCTGAGGCGGCGCCGCATGCTCACTGGCCGAAGCTGTAGCGCAGGCCGAGCCAGGCGGCGCGCGGAGCACCCGGCGCGACGAAGGTTTCCCGGCGCCAGTCGCCGGAGTCGACTTGGAAGGCGCCGCCGGCATTGAACGGGTTTTCGGCCAGGGCGGCAGCGCTCGCGTAGCGCTTGTCGAAGACGTTGTTGATGCGGGCGAAAACGTGCCAGCCGCGGGCCACCCGGGCTTCGGCATTGAGGTTGAGGATGGCGTAGCCGGCGGTCTTGCCTGGCCCGTCAAAGGTGCGCACATTGCCGAAGGCATCGGTGACGGTGCCGGCGCGATGAGCGTTGTTCTCGTTGCCGCGGGCGTACTGGCCGGAGAAAGCCTGGACGTCGCCGCCCAGGCGCAGCCAGTCGGCGGCCCGCCAGGTCACGCCAAGCTTCAGGCTGTGCGTCGGCAGGCCGGGCAGGCGCTTGCCCTTGCCGACCAGGATTTCGTCGTCCTGGCCGTTGGCCGTGCAGGCGGCGGCGGTACCGCGCGAACTGTTGTTCTCGGCCAGCAGGCAGGCGGCGGACTGGAAGGTGGCATGCAGGTAGCTGTAGCCGGCGAACCAGTCGAGACTGCTGTGGCGGCCATTGAGGCCAAGTTCGATGCCTTGCCGTTGGGTCTTGCCGAAGTTGGTGAAGTAGCCGGCACTGGTCGAGGTGCCGACGAACAGGATGTCGTCGTGCGAGACGGTGCGGTAGACCCCGGCACTCCAGCCGACGCCACCGGCCAGACGGCCACGCAGGCCGGCTTCCAGGGTGCGGGCGACGACCTGCTTGAGGTAGGGGTCGGCGGCCATGGCATTGGGCAAGGTACAGGGATTGGCCGGATCGGCACAGCCCAGCTCGATCGGCGTCGGCACCCGGCTGCCTTGGCTGAAGCCGGCATAGGCGTTGACCGCCGGAGTCAATTGCCAGGTCAGGCCTAGGGCTGGATTGAGCTTGCGGTAATGGTGGTCGCCGTCGAGATTGGGCGCGACGCGGTCGAGAATGTCGAAGGTGGTGACGTGGCTGCGGTTGTAGCGAGCGGCGGCGGTCAAGTGCAGGTCCGGGGTCAGGGCGAAGGTGTCGGTAATGAACAGGCTGGCAGTGTCGGTGGTGCCGCGGATGGCGTTTTCCAGTTCCTCGGCTTCCAGATCGCCGACGCCGCGAGTGGCGTCGATGATGCCGATCTGCTGCGTCTGGCGGAAGCGCACCCGGGCCTTGTCGTAGGAGGCGCCGACGGTCAGCTGGTGACGACCGGTGCTGAGGTTCCACTGCAGCGCCGCGCCGCTGCCGCGCTGCTCGGTGCGGGTACGGTTGTTGGCGCCGGATTCCTCGTTGGAGATGCCGTCGAAGGGGCCGTCCTCGAAATCGTCGTTGGCGTCGCCGTTCAGCGTCCGCGTCGTGTTGCGCCGGTGGTAGGCGCTGGCCGACAGGCTCTGGCTGTCGCCCAACCACAGGCGGCCGGCGAAGGCGAGCTGGGTCAGGTCGTGCCGGGTCTGGTCCGGGTGGGTGAAGATCTGCTTGTGGTCGGCGGCGAACATCGACTGCGGCAGCAGGCCGTTGCCGGTCATCTTGCTGCGCGCCCGGAGCAGGCTGAGATCGGCCTCACCGGCGGCGCTGCGGTGCGACAGCTTGGCGAAGAAGCGGCCGGCATCCGACTTCGAGTAATCGCGCCAGCCGTCCTCGGCGAAGCCTTCGCCGGCGACGTACCAGCCGAGCGCGCCGGCATGGCCGCCGTGTTCGAGCTCCAGCGTGCGCCGGCCGAAGCTGCCGGCGGCCAGCTCGAGCGCGCTGTCGACATGATCGAAGCCGTTCTTGCTGCGCAGCGCCAGCGCGCCACCCAGGGTGTTCAGGCCAAACATGGGATTGGAGCCGGGCATCAGTTCCATGCCGACTATCGACGATTGCGGCAGCAAATCCCAGTTGACCGTATCGCCGAATGCTTCGTTGATGCGCACGCCGTCAAGATAGACGGACAGCCCCTGGGCCGTGCCGAGCAGCGGCGAAGCGGTGAAGCCGCGGTAATTGACGTCCTGCTGGAAGGGATTGCCCTGCACTTCGTTGATGTTGACGCTGGGCAACTGGCGGGCCATGAACTCGGGCAGGTTCAGCGTCGCCGAGTCCTCCAGCTGGCGCCGGCCGACCGCCTGGACATTGGCCGGCACCTGCAAACGCGGGATGCCGATGCCGGCCAGCGGCGAATTGCCGACCACTTCAACGGGCGCGGTCTCGATCACGCGCTCGGCGGCGACGGCCGGGGCGCAGGCGGCGCTCAGCGCGAGCGCGAGCAGCGCCGATTGCGGGCAAGGCTTCATGGCTTGTCTGTTCATGATGTTTTATTGAGCTTGTAGGTGATCGGCACGACGACCTGGATTTCGTTGTCTTCCAGCCCCTCGGGCAGCGGCGGCAGGCTGCCCAGATCGGCGAGCAAGGCCAAGGCGTGCTGATCGAGCACGGCGTAGCCACTCGAGTGGTCGAGTGCCACCGCCAGCAGGTTGCCCTTGCGGGCCACCCGCAGACGCAGCCGGACTTCGCCCTCCCAGCCACGTAGTGCAGCGACGCGCGGATAGTCCTGCTGACCGGCGAGTAGTTCGCCGAGGCGGCGACGGTAGGCGGCCAGCAGATCGGCCGTCGCGACGACGGCGCCCTCGGGATCGAGGGTGTCGGTCTCCTCGCCGAAGAGTATATCGGCTTCGTAGCCCTTCCCTGCTCCCATGAAATAGTCCGACAGCCTCGTATATCGCCCGAAAAGGCACACTAGGACGCCCGAAGCAAAGGAGTCGAGCGTACCGGCATGACCCGACTTGACCTGATCGCCAAGGCGCCGACCCATGGAACCGAGGAATCGATAGGAGGTAATGCCGGCCGGCTTATCCAGAATGGCGAACCCGGAGAGCGTGTCCGCGGAGGCTTCTATCACGGGAAAAGGCCTTTGATCTTCTCGCCTAGCTCGAAGCCTTCCTTGATTCCCGTGTCGGCCACGAAGACGAGCCGCGGAGTCAGGCGAATCCTCAGGCGCTTCGAGATACCGGACTGGATGAATCCCGCCGCGTTATTAAGTCCGGCGACGCCCTCGGCGAGGGCGCCGCTTTCCTTGAACGTGGATACATATAGCTTGGCGTGCGATCCGTCGCGCGCGACCTCGACCCTCGTGATCGACAGGAACGTATCGACCCGGGGATCCTTGATGTCGCCGCGCATCAACAGGGCCGACACTTCCGCCTTCAGCGTCTCTTCGACTCGCTTACGCCTTATTTCGTCCATTATCCGTATCGCTCAGCTTCCTGGATATCTGTATGTACTCGAATATTTCCAGAACGTCGCCGATTTTAACGTCGGTCCAATCGGCCAGGCCGATACCGCACTCGTATCCGGCGGCTACTTCCTTCGCGTCGTCCTTGAAACGCCTTAGCGTCGAAATCTTGCCCGAGTGCAACTCTACGCCTTCGCGTATGACCCTGACGCTGGCGTTTCGCTTGACCGTTCCCGTAAGGACGTAACAGCCGGCGACAGCGCCGATCTTGGGTACCTTGAACACCTCGCGGACTTCCGCTTCGGCGATGTCGGATTCCTTGATCTCGGGAGCCAACATGCCTTCCATGGCCTGCTGTATCTCCTCGACCGCCTTGTAGATGACGTTGTACTTGCGGATCTCGACCTTTTCCTGGTCCGCGAGGATCTTCGCCTTGGGCGTAGGCCTGACGTTAAAGCCTATGATTATCGCCGACGACGCGCTAGCGAGGTCTACGTCGCTCTCGTTGATGGCCCCGGCCGCCGATCGTATGACGACGAGCCTGACTTCCTTCGTGGAAAGCTTCTCGAGGGAGGCCTTGAGGGCCTCGACCGAGCCGTGGACGTCGCCTTTTATAAGGACCTTCAGTTCCTGTACGGCGCCCTCGTTGATGGTATCGTAGAGGTTGTCGAGCGTGACCTTCTTTATGGTCTTCGCTTCCTCCGAGCGTTTCAGCTCCTGCCGCTTCGTGGAGAACGAACGCGCTATCTTCTCGTCGTCGACCGCCTCGAAGGGATCGCCGGCGTCGGGTATTCCCTCGAAGCCGATAACCTCTACGGGAGTCGAAGGCGTCGCCGCGTCCAGTTTCTTCCCCTTGTCATCGAACATGGCGCGAACCTTGCCCGGATAGACGCCGGCTACGAAGCTGTCGCCTACGCGGAGGGTACCGCGCTCGATGATGACCGTGGAGATGATGCCTCGACCGTTGTCTATCCTCGACTCGATGATCTTGCCCTCGGCGCGGCAGTCGTAGTTGGAGTTGAGTTCAAGCACCTCGGCCGTGACGAGTATTCCGTCGAGCAGCTCTTGTATACCCTTCTTCTGCAGGGCCGAGATCTCGCAGAACATCGTATCGCCGCCCCAGTCCTCAGGTACCAACTGCAACTCCGAGAGCTGCGTCTTGACGCGGTCGGAATTAGCCTCCGGCAGGTCTATCTTGTTGATGGCGACGATTATCGGAACCTTGGCGGCCTTCGCGTGGTCGATGGCCTCGAGCGTCTGGGGCATGACGCCGTCGACCGCGGAGACCACGATGATGACGACGTCGGTGATCTTGACGCCGTGGGCGCGCATGGCGGTGAACGCCTCGTGGCCGGGGGTGTCGAGCACGGTGATGTTGCCGCGGGGGGTCTTCACCATGTAGGCGCCGATGTGCTGCGTGATCTGGCCGGCCTCGGAGCCCACCACGTCGGACTCGCGCAGCGCGTCGAGCAGCGTGGTTTTACCGTGGTCGACGTGGCCCATGATGGTGATGATGGGGTAGCGGGGCTTGAGGTCGTCGGACTTCTCGTGTTCGATCTCCTCTTTCAGCTCGTCCTCGCCGTACATCGGGACCATCTCCAGGTCGAAGCCGTAGTCGGCGGCTATCAGCTGCGCGGCGTCCTCTTCGAGGCGCTGGTTGATGGTGGCGAATACGCCCATCCCCATCAGTTTCTTGATGAGGTCGGTGGTCTTCACGCCGAGCTTTTCCGCGAGCTCGCGGACGATCAGCGTGGTAGGAACCTTGAGCTTGGGCAGCGCGC
>PHCE01000034.1 GCA_002840765.1 Betaproteobacteria bacterium HGW-Betaproteobacteria-7 | reverse complement strand
AAATTCGAGCGTAACAAGCCGCACGTAAACGTTGGCACGATTGGTCACGTTGACCACGGCAAGACGACGCTGACGGCTGCGATCACGACGGTGCTGTCGGCGAAGTTCGGCGGCTCGGCGAAGAAGTACGATGAAATCGACGCGGCGCCGGAAGAAAAGGCGCGCGGTATCACCATCAACACCGCCCACGTCGAATATGAAACCGCCAATCGTCACTACGCCCACGTTGACTGCCCGGGCCACGCTGACTACGTCAAGAACATGATTACCGGTGCCGCCCAGATGGACGGCGCCATTCTCGTCTGTTCCGCCGCTGACGGCCCGATGCCGCAGACCCGCGAGCACATCCTGCTGGCCCGTCAGGTCGGTGTGCCGTACGTTCTGGTGTACATGAACAAGTGCGACATGGTCGACGACGCCGAGCTGCTCGAGCTGGTCGAAATGGAACTGCGCGAGCTGCTCTCCAAGTACGACTTCCCGGGCGACGACACGCCGATCATTCACGGCTCCGCCCTGAAGGCCCTCGAAGGCGACCAGTCCGAAATCGGCGAACCGTCGATCTTCCGTCTGGCTGATGCCCTGGACACCTACATCCCGAATCCGGAACGCGCCATCGATCAGCCGTTCCTGATGCCGGTTGAAGACGTCTTCTCGATCTCCGGTCGCGGCACCGTCGTTACCGGTCGTGTCGAGCGCGGTATTGTCAAGGTTGGCGAAGAAATCGAAATCGTCGGTATCCGCCCGACCGTCAAGACCATCTGTACCGGTGTCGAAATGTTCCGCAAGCTGCTCGACCAAGGTCAGGCCGGCGACAACATCGGCGCCCTGCTGCGCGGCACCAAGCGTGAAGACGTCGAGCGTGGCCAAGTCCTGTGCAAGCCGGGTTCGGTCAAGCCGCACACCCACTTCACCTCGGAAGTGTACATCCTGTCCAAGGACGAAGGCGGTCGTCACACCCCGTTCTTCAATGGCTACCGTCCGCAGTTCTATGATCGCGCCGATCGCCATGGAAGAGGGTCTGCGCTTCGCCATCCGTGAAGGCGGTCGTACCGTCGGCGCCGGCGTCGTCGCCAAGATCATCGAGTAATTCGTTCTTTTAAAAATCCGGGGTGAGGCTCGCTTCACCCCATCGCTCTTTGGAAGCCAAAAATGCAAAGCCAGAAAATCCGTATTCGTCTCAAGGCCTTCGACTATCGTCTGATCGATCAATCCGCTCAGGAAATCGTCGAAACCGCCAAGCGTACCGGTGCTGTCGTCCGCGGTCCCGTGCCGCTGCCGACGCGCAAGCAGCGTTTCGACATCCTGCGTTCGCCGCACGTGAACAAGGCTTCCCGCGATCAGTTGGAAATTCGTACCCATCTGCGTCTGATGGATATCGTCGATCCGACCGACAAGACAGTTGATGCCCTGATGAAGCTGGATCTGCCGGCTGGCGTCGACGTCGAAATCAAGTTGCAGTAATCGACCGGCCAATCGCAGCCGGCGATGAGGAGAATAACCATGAGTCTAGGCCTTGTTGGTCGCAAGGTTGGCATGACTCGCATTTTTGCTGAGGATGGCGCGTCCATTCCGGTAACTGTGCTTGACGTGTCCAATAACCGCGTGACCCAAGTTAAAACGCCGGAGAATGATGGCTACGCAGCCGTCCAAGTCTCTTTCGGCAAGCGCCGTGCCTCGCGCGTTTCCAAGCCCCTGGCTGGCCATCTGGCCAAGGCAGGCGTGGAAGCCGGGCATGTCCTCAAGGAATTCCGTATCGAAGCCGATCAGCTTGCCTCTTTCAAGGCTGGCGATCAGGTTGCTGCTACCATTTTTGCCGAAGGGCAGAAGGTGGATATCAGCGGCAAGTCTATCGGTAAGGGCTTCCAAGGTGGCATCAAGCGCCACAACTTCAGCTCCAACCGCGCCACGCACGGTAACTCGGTGTCGCACAACGCGCCGGGTTCCATCGGTATGGCGCAGGATCCGGGTCGTGTTTTCCCGGGCAAGCGCATGGCTGGCCACCTCGGTGATGTCCAGACCACGATGCAGGGCCTGACGATCGTTCGCGTCGATGCTGACCGCCAGCTGTTGCTGGTCAAGGGTGCCGTTCCCGGTGCCAAGGGTGCCGACGTCGTCGTGCGTCCGGCGGTCAAGGCTTAAGGGGGCGACATGGAACTGAAGGTTATCAACGAACAAGGTCAGGAAGCTGCCAAGCTGCAGGCTTCCGACGTGCTGTTCGGTCGCGATTTCAATGAAGCTCTGGTGCACCAGATCGTCGTCGCCTACCAGGCTAACGCACGCTCTGGCGACAGCCAGCAGAAGGATCGCTCCGAAGTCCGTCATACCACCACCAAGCCGTGGCGCCAAAAGGGTACGGGTCGTGCCCGTGCCGGTAGCAATGGCAGCCCGTTGTGGCGCGGAGGCGGTCGGATTTTCCCGAACTCGCCCGAGCAAAACTACACCCAGAAGGTTAACAAGAAGATGTTCCGCGCCGGTATGGCTGCGATCCTCTCCGAGTTGGCCCGTCAGGATCGCCTGATCGTCATCGACGACATCGCGATTGATGCACCTAAGACCAAGCTGTTCTCTGCCAAGCTGAAGAACATGGGTCTCGACGGCAACCTGCTGGTCATCACCGACGAACTGAGCGAAAACCTCTATCTGTCGTCGCGCAACCTGCCCAACGTTCTGGTGCTCGAAGCTCAGGAAGCCGATCCGGTCTCCCTGGTCCGCTTCGCCAAGGTGCTGGTCACCAAGAACGCCGTGGCCAAGTTCGAGGAGATGTGGGGATGAACCAGGAACGTCTGTTGCAGGTGCTGCTGGCACCGCAAATCTCCGAAAAGGCCACCTACGTTGCAGAAAAGCACGAGCAAGTGGTCTTCCGTGTCGCATCGGATGCCACCAAGCCGGAAATCAAGGCTGCTGTTGAGCTGCTGTTCAAGGTCGAAGTCGAGGGCGTGCAAGTCGCCAACGTCAAGGGCAAGGTCAAGCGCTTCAAGGGTGCAACCGGTCGCCGCAAGGGCTGGAAAAAGGCTTTTGTCAGCCTCAAGGCCGGCCAGGAAATCAATTTTGTTGAAGGGGGGAATGCCTGATGGCACTCGTTAAAGTCAAACCGACTTCCCCGGGCCGTCGCGCCGTCGTCCAGGTTGTCAATGCCAACCTGCACAAGGGCAAGCCGTTTGCCGGGCTGGTTGAGTCCAAGTCCGCCAACGCCGGTCGCAACAACAACGGTCGCATCACGGTGCGCCATCAGGGTGGTGGTCACAAGCAGGCCTATCGCGTCATCGATTTCAAGCGCACCAAGGACGGGGTTCCGGCCAAGGTCGAGCGCCTGGAATACGATCCGAACCGTACCGCCAACATCGCACTGGTTTGCTACGCCGACGGCGAGCGCCGTTACATCATCGCCAACAAGGGCATGGTGGTCGGTCAGCAGCTGATGAGCGGTGCAGAGGCGCCGATCAAGTCGGGCAACGCCCTGCCGATCCGCAACATCCCGGTCGGTACCACCATCTGCTGCGTCGAGATGCTGCCCGGTAAGGGCGCCCAAATCGCTCGCTCGGCCGGTACCTCCGCCCAGTTGCTGGCGCGCGAAGGCTCCTACGCCCAGATCCGTCTGCGCTCCGGTGAAGTGCGTCGCGTGCATGTCGAATGCCGCGCCACCATCGGTGAAGTCGGGAACGAAGAAAACAACCTCCGCAAGTTCGGCAAGGCCGGTGCTATGCGTTGGCGTGGTATTCGTCCGACCGTCCGCGGTACCGCGATGAACCCGATCGATCACCCGCACGGTGGTGGTGAAGGCAAAACCGGTGAAGGCCGCGTGCCGGTTAACCCGTGGGGTCAGCCGACCAAGGGCTATCGCACCCGCAGCAACAAGCGCACGAACGGCATGATCGTTCAGCGCCGTCACAAGCGTTAAGGGGTAGGAAATGGGACGTTCTCTCAAAAAGGGCCCTTTTGTTGATGCGTATCTGATCGACAAGGTCGAAGCAGTCCGCGCCACCAACGACAAGCGCCCGATCAAGACCTGGTCGCGTCGTTCGACGATCCTCCCCGAGTTCATCGGCCTGACGATCGCCGTACATAATGGCAAGCAGCATATTCCGGTGTTCGTCACCGAAAATATGGTCGGTCACAAGCTCGGCGAGTTTTCGCTGACCCGGACGTTCAAGGGTCACACCGCCGGCAAGAAGGCCAAGAAGTAAGGAGCTGACATGGAAACTCGTGCAAGTCTGCGGGGCGTACGCCTCTCTGCGCAAAAAGGCCGCTTGGTGGCGGATCTCGTGCGCGGCAAGCCGGTTGGTCAGGCTCTCAACATCCTGGCTTTCTCCCCGAAAAAGGGTGCCGGTATCGTCAAGAAGGTGCTGGAGTCGGCTATCGCCAACGCCGAGCACAATGACGGCGCCGATATCGACGAACTGAAGGTGAAAATCATCTACGTCGAAAAAGGTATGGTGCTGAAGCGCTTCACCGCCCGCGCCAAGGGTCGTGGCAATCGGATCGTAAAGCCGACCTGCCATATCTATCTGACCGTTGGTAACTAAGGAAAAGCCATGGGACAGAAAATTCATCCGACTGGCTTTCGTCTGGCCGTCACCAAAAACTGGAGTTCGCGCTGGTACGCCAACAGCAAGGACTTCCCGGGCATGCTTCAGGAAGACGTCAAGGTTCGTGAGTATCTCAAGCGCAAGCTGGCTCACGCTTCCGTTGGCCGCGTCCTGATCGAGCGCCCGGCCAAGAACGCCCGCGTCACCGTTTACTCCGCCCGTCCGGGTGTGGTCATCGGCAAGAAGGGTGAGGACATCGAACAACTGCGTACGGATCTTCAGCGCATCATGGGCGTTCCCGTCCATGTGTCGATTGAAGAAATCCGCAAGCCGGAAATCGATGCTCAGCTGATTGCTGATTCGATCGCCCAGCAGCTCGAGAAGCGCATCATGTTCCGTCGCGCCATGAAGCGTGCGATGCAGAACGCCATGCGTCTCGGTGCCCAGGGCATCAAGGTGATGAGTGCCGGCCGTCTGAACGGTGCGGAAATTGCCCGTAGCGAATGGTATCGCGAAGGACGTGTGCCCCTGCACACCCTGCGCGCCGACATCGACTACGCAACTTCCGAAGCACTGACCACTTACGGCATCATCGGTATCAAGGTCTGGGTTTACAAGGGCGACATGCTCGATCGCAACGAACAGCCGGCAGTTGAAGAACCGGTTGCCGACGATCGTCGTCCGCGCCGTAACCCGGGCAAGCCGGAAGGCGACAAGCCGCGCACCCGTACGGTCAAGAAGGCTGACGGTGCTGCAGCCGACCCGGCCAAGCGTGCAAGAAAGGCAGGTGCTTAAATGTTGCAACCTAATCGCCGCAAGTTCCGCAAGGAGCAAAAGGGGCGCAACGAAGGTCTGGCCACCCGCGGCACCAAGGTGTCGTTCGGTGAGTGGGGCCTCAAGGCGATCGGTCGCGGTCGTCTGACGGCTCGTCAGATCGAAGCCGCTCGTCGTGCGATGACCCGCCACATCAAGCGCGGTGGTCGTATCTGGATCCGCATCTTCCCGGACAAGCCGATTTCAAAGAAGCCGGCCGAAGTTCGTATGGGTAACGGCAAGGGCAACCCGGAGTACTGGGTCGCCGAGATCCAGCCGGGCAAAGTGCTCTATGAGATGGATGGTGTCAACGAAGCACTGGCGCGCGAGGCTTTTGCCCTGGCTGCCGCCAAGCTGCCGATTCCCACCACCTTCGTGACTCGTCATCTGGGGTAATCATGAAAGCTACAGAATTGAGAACCAAGAGCGTGGACGAGCTCAACAAGGAATTGCTGGATCTTCTGAAGGCCCAGTTCGGTCTGCGTATGCAGCTTGCTACCCAGCAGCTGTCCAATACCAGCCAAATGTCCAAGGTGCGTCGCGACATCGCTCGCGTCCGCACGCTTATCCGTGAAAAGGCGGTGCAGCAATGAGCGAAACCACCAGCAACACCCGTACTTTGGTCGGTCGCGTCGTCAGCGACAAAATGGAGAAGACGGTCACCGTCCTCGTCGAACGTAAGGTCAAGCACCCGATGTACGGCAAGGTGATGGTTCGTTCCAAGAAGTACCACGCCCACAACGACGGCAATACCGCCAAGGCTGGCGATCTCGTCGAGATCGTCGAAACGCGGCCGGTTTCCCGGACCAAGACCTGGGCAGTGACCAGTGTTCTGCAAAAGGCGATCGTTGTTTAACGAAAGTTCTTCAAAGCGCTTGCGCGGTTAGTAAAGAAGCCGGTATAATCCGGCTTCTTTTTTGCGGCCACCCATTCGCGGCTGGCGGCAGAGTTGTTCGACCCGTACGGGTTCCAAGACTGACCGCGGAAGCGGATTAAGTTGGAGTTAATTTAAATGATTCAGATGCAGACGACGCTGGACGTCGCCGATAACACCGGCGCCCGTTCAGTTATGTGTATCAAGGTGCTCGGTGGATCCAAGCGCCGCTATGCCGGCATTGGCGACATCATCAAGGTCAGCATCAAGGATGCTGCCCCGCGTGGTCGCGTCAAGAAGGGTGACATCTACAACGCCGTGGTGGTTCGTACCGCCAAGGGTGTGCGTCGCCCGGACGGTTCGCTGGTGCGCTTTGATGGCAATGCCGCAGTTCTCCTCAACAACAAGCTCGAGCCGATCGGCACGCGCATCTTTGGCCCGGTGACCCGCGAACTGCGTACCGAGCGTTTCATGAAGATCGTGTCCCTGGCTCCAGAAGTGCTGTAAGGAAGACGTCATGGAAAAAATTCGCAGGGGCGACGAA
This sequence comes from Betaproteobacteria bacterium HGW-Betaproteobacteria-7, assembly GCA_002840765.1. Lineage (GTDB taxonomy): Bacteria > Pseudomonadota > Gammaproteobacteria > Burkholderiales > Rhodocyclaceae > Azonexus. Next base: position 15,391 of record PHCE01000034.1, on the reverse strand, counting down.
ATCGTCGTCATTACCGGCAAGGACAAGGGCAAGCGCGGTACCGTGCTGCGCCGCATCGACGAAGAGCATGTGCTCGTCGAGGGTGTCAATCGTGCCAAGAAGCACGTCAAGCCGAATCCCATGAAGGGCGTGGCCGGCGGTATCGTCGACAAGGACATGCCGATTCATCTCTCCAATGTTGCGCTGTTCAATTCGGCAACCAAAAAGGCTGATCGCGTCGGCTTCAAGGTTCTCGAAGACGGTCGCAAGGTTCGCGTGTTCAAGTCGAACGGCGAACTGGTGAACGCATAAGGGGCAGTCATGGCGCGTTTGCAACAGTTTTACAAGGAAGCCGTCGTTCCCGAGCTGTCCAAGCAGTTTGGCTACAAGTCGGTCATGGAAGTGCCGCGTATCACCAAGATCACCCTGAACATGGGTGTCGGTGAGGCCGTCGCTGACAAGAAGGTTCTCGAGAACGCCGTTGGCGACATGCAGAAGATCGCCGGCCAGAAGCCGGTGACCACCAAGGCTCGCAAGTCGATCGCTGGCTTCAAAATCCGTGATGGTTACCCGATTGGCTGCATGGTCACCCTGCGCGGTCCGCGCATGTTTGAATTCCTCGATCGTCTGGTCACCGTGGCGCTGCCGCGTGTGCGTGACTTCCGTGGTATCTCGGGCAAGGGTTTTGACGGCCAGGGTAACTACAACATGGGTGTCAAGGAACAGATCATCTTCCCGGAAATCGAGTACGACAAGATCGATGCTCTGCGGGGTATGAATATCAGCATCACCACGACCGCGAAGAATGATGCAGAAGCGAAAGCTTTGCTCACCGCGTTCAAGTTTCCGTTCAAGAATTGAGGCAATCATGGCAAAACTTGCTCTGATCAACCGTGAAGAGAAGCGTCGCAAGATGGTCGCTCAGTACGCCAAGAAGCGTGCTGCTCTGGAGGCTATCTACAATGATGTCAGCCTCTCCGACCAGGAGCGTTACGACGCCCGTCTGAAGCTGCAGGCTCTGCCGCGCAACTCAAGCCCCTCGCGTCTGCGTAATCGTTGCCAGCTGACCGGTCGTCCGCGTGGTGTTTTCCGTAAATTCGGCCTGTGCCGTAACAAGATCCGTGAACTCGCCTTCGCCGGCGAGATCCCGGGCATTGTTAAAGCCAGCTGGTAAGAGGAGATACAGAAATGGCTATGAGCGATCCGATCGCGGACATGCTGACTCGCATCCGCAACGCCCAGCTCGCCGAAAAGGCGTCTGTCTCCATGCCCTCGTCCAAGCTGAAGGTGGCTATTGCCGCCGTGCTCAAGGACGAAGGTTACGTCGAAGATTTTGCCGTCCGCGATGGCGAAGGCAAGCCGACCCTCGATATCGCGCTCAAGTATTACGCCGGTCGTCCGGTCATTGAGCGCATCGAGCGTGTCTCCAAGCCTGGTCTGCGCATCTACAAGGGCTGCGACGACATTCCTCGCGTCATGAACGGTCTGGGCGTCGCCATCGTGTCGACCCCGAAGGGCGTCATGACTGATCGCAAGGCTCGCGCCAGCAAGGTCGGCGGCGAAGTCCTCTGCATCGTGGCGTAAGGGAGAAATCAATGTCTCGTATTGGTAAGAATCCCATTGTTCTGCCGGCCGGTGTTGAAGTCACCGTCGGTGAGCAGATTGTCGTCAAGGGCCCTCTGGGTGTCTTGAAGGCGGCTGCTCATCCGGCGGTTACCGTCGCCGTCGAAGGTCAGAACGTCCAGGTTTCCAAGGTTGAAGGCGTGGCTAATGCTGCTGCCATGTGGGGCACCATGCGTGCCAACCTCAACAACATGGTGAATGGCGTCTCGAAGGGCTTCGAGCGCAAGCTGCAACTGGTTGGCGTGGGCTACCGTGCTCAGGCTCAGGGCGATGTCCTGAACCTGTCGCTGGGCTTCTCGCATCCGGTGGCGCACAAGATGCCCGTTGGCGTGAAAGTCGAATGTCCGACGCAGACCGAAATCCTGATCAAGGGTTCGGACCGCAAGCCGGAGCCCTACAAGGGCAAGGGCGTTCGGTACTCGGACGAAGTGGTGGTTATCAAGGAAACCAAGAAGAAGTAAGGGTGGCATATGTTTAACAGGAAAGAAGCGCGTCTGCGCCGTGCCCGCAAAACCCGGGCCAAAATCGCCGAGCTCAAAGCCGTTCGCCTGTGCGTTAATCGCACGAACTGCCACATTTACGCCCAGATCATTTCGCCCTGCGGCGGTAAGGTTCTGGCTTCGGCTTCCACGCTGGACAAGGACGTTCGTACGAACGTCGCTAACGGCGGTAACAAGGCTGCCGCAACGACCATTGGCAAGCTGATTGCCGAGCGCGCCAAGGCCGCCGGCATCGAGCAGGTTGCTTTCGATCGTTCCGGCCTGCAGTACCACGGTCGTGTTCAGGCGCTGGCGGAAGCCGCGCGTGAAGCCGGTCTGAAGTTCTGATCGCCGCGAAAGGACTAGGTTAGAAAATGGCTAAACCTGAAAGAAACAAGAAGCCGCAGCACGCTGAAGAGCGCGATGACGGCATGCGCGAAAAGATGGTTGCGGTCAACCGCGTCACCAAGGTGGTGAAGGGCGGCCGTATCCTCGGTTTCGCAGCGCTCACCGTCGTCGGTGACGGCGATGGCAGCATCGGCATGGGCAAGGGCAAGTCCCGCGAAGTCCCGGTCGCTGCCCAAAAGGCAATGGAAGAGGCGCGTCGCAAGATGGCCAAGGTCAGCCTGAAGAACGGCACCGTTCATCACACCGTGATGGGCCGTCACGGCGCCACCACCGTGATGATCCAGCCGGCTCCGGAAGGTACCGGCATCATCGCCGGCGGTGCCATGCGCGCCGTCTTCGAGGTCGTCGGCGTGACCAACGTGGTCGCCAAGGCTCACGGCTCGACCAATCCCTACAACATCGTGCGTGCCACCATCGACGGTCTGTCGAAGGTCAACACGCCGGCCGAGATTGCTGCCAAGCGCGGCAAGTCGGTTGACCAGATCCTGGGGTAAGCCATGGCTGACAAGAAAATCAAGGTGAAGCTCGTCAAGAGCATCATCGGTACCAAGCAGGACCATCGTGCCACCGTGCGCGGTCTGGGTCTGCGCAAGCTGAATAGCTGTGCTGAACTGGAAGATACGCCGGCAGTCCGCGGCATGATCCAGAAGGTTCAGTATCTCGTCAAGGTTGAGGGTTAAGCCATGCGTCTGAACACCATCAAGCCCGCTGAAGGCTCCAAGAAGGCCGCCAAGCGCGTCGGTCGTGGTATCGGCTCCGGCCTGGGCAAGACCTGTGGCCGTGGTCATAAGGGTCAGAAGTCCCGTTCCGGCGGCTTCCACAAGGTCGGTTTCGAGGGCGGTCAAATGCCTCTGCAGCGTCGTCTGCCGAAGCGTGGCTTCAACTCGCTGACCCGTGCCCGCAATTACGAAATCCGTCTGACGGATCTGGAGCGCCTGCCGGTCGATGAAATCGATCTGCTGTCACTGCAAGCCGCCGGCATCGTGCCGGGCGACGCACTGTCGGCCAAGGTCATTTTGTCCGGCGCCATCACGCGCAAGGTCACGCTGAAGGGCATTGGTGCCACCAAGGGTGCCAAGGCCGCCATCGAGGCCGTCGGCGGCTCCATCGCCGAGTAAGTCAGGAAGAGGTTAGAACGTTGGCAGCAAATCCCAATACGGTTGGCAAAGGCGGCAAGTTCGGCGATCTGAAGCGCCGGCTGTGGTTCTTGGTCGGGGCGCTGGTCGTCTATCGCATCGGTGCTCACATCCCCGTCCCGGGGATTGATCCCAACGTTCTCGCCGACCTCTTCAACTCGCAACAGGGCGGCATCCTGGGCATGTTCAACATGTTCTCGGGTGGTGCTCTGTCGCGGTTCACCATTTTCGCGCTGGGGATCATGCCGTACATTTCGGCCTCGATCATCATGCAACTGATGAGTGTCGCCAGCCCGCAGTTGGAAGCGCTCAAGAAGGAAGGCGAAGCCGGTCGCCGCAAGATCACCCAATACACCCGCTACGGCACGGTTGTGCTGGCGCTGTTCCAGGGTATCGGCATCGCCATTGCGCTGGAAGCGCAGCCCGGCCTGGTCAACGACCCCGGCTTCATGTTCCGTCTGACCACGGTGTCCACGCTGCTGACCGGTACCATGTTCTTGATGTGGCTGGGTGAGCAGATTACCGAGCGTGGTCTGGGCAACGGCATTTCGATCATCATTTTCGCCGGTATTGCCGCCGGTCTGCCGAGCGCCATCGGTGGCCTGCTCGAACTGGTGCGCACCGGTGCCATGCACCCGCTGACGGCGATCATCATCTGTCTGCTGGTTGTTGTCGTCACTGCCTTCGTCGTTTTCGTCGAGCGTGGCCAGCGCAAGATACTGGTCAATTACGCCAAGCGTCAGGTGGGCAACAAGATCTACGGCGGGCAGAGTTCGCACCTGCCGCTCAAGCTCAACATGTCGGGCGTCATCCCGCCGATCTTCGCTTCGTCGATCATCCTCTTCCCGGCGACGCTGGCGGGCTGGTTTGGCTCCGGCGAATCGATGACCTGGCTGAAGGATGTCGCTGGCAGCTTGTCGCCGGGTCAGCCGATCTACGTGATGCTCTATGCTGCAGCGATCATTTTCTTCTGCTTCTTCTACACGGCCCTGGTCTTCAATTCCAAGGAGACCGCCGACAACCTGAAGAAGAGTGGCGCCTTCGTTCCCGGCATCCGCCCCGGCGAGCAGACAGCACGTTATATCGACAAGATCCTGATGCGCCTGACCCTGGTCGGTGCGGGTTACATCACCCTGGTCTGTCTGCTGCCTGAATTTCTGATCCTGAAGTGGAACGTACCGTTCTACTTCGGTGGTACCTCTCTGTTGATTATCGTGGTCGTGACCATGGACTTCATGTCCCAGGTTCAGGCTTATGTCATGTCTCATCAATATGAAAGCCTCTTGAAGAAAGCAAACTTCAAGGGGGCGCCAATGATCAAATAAGCGGCGATGACCAAGGAAGATTACATTGAAATGCTTGGGGAGGTGGTTGAGAACCTCCCGAATGCGACCTTCAAGGTCAAGCTGGAAAACGGGCACATTGTGCACGGCTTCATCTCCGGAAAAATGCGTATGCACTACATTCGCATCCTTCCCGGCGACAAGGTAACCGTGCAACTGACCCCATACGATTTAACGAAGGCGCGGATTGTTTTCCGCTCCAAGTAACAGTCTCTACGCAATAAACCGCAGGGCAAGGAAACACGGCTGCTTCCAAGCTCTCGCAGACGAGGAGTAAAAGATGAAAGTTCAACCTTCTGTGAAGTGCATTTGCCGCAATTGCAAGGTTATCCGCCGCAAGGGTGTCGTGCGCATCATTTGCAAGGACCCGCGTCACAAGCAGCGTCAGGGTTAATTCCCGGACGAGTCCGGCATTTGTCAATTTTAGAAATAGTGGAGTGATTCAATGGCCCGTATTGCAGGGGTAAACATTCCGAACCATCAGCATGCAGAAATCGCCCTGACGGCGATTTATGGCATCGGCCGTACCCGCGCGCAGAAGATCTGTGATGCGGCTGGCGTTGGTCGTAACGTAAAAATGAAAGACCTGTCCGATACGGACATGGATCGTCTGCGTGACGAAGTGGGCAAGTTCACCGTTGAAGGTGACCTGCGCCGTGAAGTCACCATGAACATCAAGCGTCTGATGGACCTCGGTTGTTACCGTGGCCTGCGCCATCGCAAGGGTCTGCCCTGCCGTGGTCAGCGCACCCGTACCAATGCTCGCACTCGCAAGGGTCCGCGCAAGGCCATCGCTGGCAAGAAGTAATAGGGACAGAACATGGCTAAGACTGCTACCAAAGTTCGCAAAAAGGTCAAGAAGAACGTTGCTGAGGGCATTGCCCACATTCACGCTTCGTTCAACAACACCATCATCACCATCACCGATCGTCAGGGCAATGCCCTGTCGTGGGCGACGTCCGGCGGTGCCGGCTTCCGTGGTTCCCGTAAGTCCACTCCGTTCGCCGCCCAGGTGGCTGCGGAAGCTGCCGGCAAGGCCGCTCAGGAATGTGGCGTGAAGAATCTGGAAGTGCGCATAAAGGGCCCCGGCCCCGGCCGCGAATCCTCTGTCCGTGCGCTGAATGCGCTGGGCATGAAGATCACCGCGATTTCCGACGTGACGCCGGTGCCGCACAACGGCTGCCGTCCGCCCAAGAAGCGCCGCATCTAAGGAGAAAGACAAGTGGCTCGTAATCTCGATCCGAAATGCCGTCAGTGCCGCCGCGAAGGCGAAAAGCTGTTCCTGAAGGGCGAAAAGTGTTTTACCGACAAGTGCGCCATTGAGCGCCGTTCCTACGCTCCTGGCCAGCACGGCCAGAAGTCCGGTGCCCGTCTGTCCGACTATGGCGTCCACCTGCGTGCCAAGCAAAAGATCCGTCGTGTCTACGGCGTGCTCGAAGGCCAGTTCCGCAAGACCTTCTTCGAAGCTGAGCGCCGCAAGGGCCAGACCGGTGAAAACCTCCTGCAACTGCTGGAAGCCCGCCTGGATTCCGTCGCTTACCGCATGGGTTTTGGTGCCTCGCGTACCGAATCCCGCCAGATCGTTCGTCACAACGGCGTTCTGGTTAACGGCAAGCGCGTCAACATCCCGTCCTTTATCGTCAAGCCGGGCGACGTCGTCCAGCTGACCGACCGTGCCCGTGCTTCGCTGCGTTGCAAGGCTGCGCTCGAGGCTGCCGAATCGCGTGGCTTCCCGGAGTGGATCTCGGTTGATGTGAAGGAAGGCAAGGGCACGTTCAAGGCCATGCCGCAACGTTCCGAACTGCCGGCGACCCTGAACGAAGGTCTCGTCATCGAACTTTACTCGAAGTAAGCACTGAGCAGAGGAAACAAGCCCATGCAAAGCAGTGGACTTCTCAAACCCCGTATCATCGACGTGCAGAGTGTTTCGCCCGTGCAGGCCAAGGTCGTCATGGAGCCGTTTGAACGCGGCTACGGACATACCCTGGGCAATGCACTGCGCCGCATCCTGTTGTCCTCGATGCCGGGTTTCGCGCCGACGGAAGTCGGCATTGACGGTGTGCTCCATGAGTACTCGACCGTCGACGGCGTGCAGGAAGATGTGGTCGATATCCTCCTCAATCTGAAGGGTGTCGTCTTCAAGCTGCACGGTCGCGATACCGTGACGCTCAACCTGGTCAAGGAAGGTAACGGCGTCGTCCGTGCGGGCGATATCGAGTTGCCGCATGACGTCGAAGTCATCAATCCGGAGCACGTCATTGCTCACCTTTCTCCTGGCGGCAAGCTGTCCATGGATATCAAGGTCGAGAAGGGGCGTGGCTATGTGCCCGGCAACGTGCGCAACCTTGGCGATGCCAAGACCATCGGCAAGCTCGTCCTGGACGCTTCGTTCAGCCCGATCCGCCGCGTGGCCTACGCCGTCGAGAGCGCCCGTGTCGAACAGCGCACCGACCTCGACAAGCTCATCGTCGATATCGAGACCAACGGCGTCGTCGAGCCGGAAGAAGCCATCCGCTACGCTGCCCGCGTGCTGATGGAACAGCTTTCCGTCTTCGCCGATCTGGAAGGTACCGCTCCGGTTGCCGAGGCCTCCAAGCCGGCCCAGGTCGACCCGGTCCTCCTGCGTCCGGTCGATGATCTCGAACTGACGGTTCGTTCGGCGAACTGTCTGAAGGCCGAGAACATCTACTACATCGGCGATCTGATTCAGCGTACCGAGAACGAATTGCTGAAGACCCCGAACCTGGGTCGCAAGTCGCTGAACGAGATCAAGGAAGTGCTGGCCGCCCGCGGCCTGACGCTCGGCATGAAACTGGAGAACTGGCCGCCCGCCGGTCTGGAAAAGGTCTAAGGACCTTTTGCACCCGGGCAGTCAAGGGACGCCTGCAGAACATAGAAAGGATTAACCATGCGTCACCGCAATGGACTTCGCAAACTGAACCGCACCAGCAGCCATCGCCTGGCGATGCTGCGCAACATGACCGTTTCCCTGCTCAAGCACGAGGCCATCAAGACCACGTTGCCGAAGGCCAAGGAACTGCGTCGCGTTGTTGAACCGATGATCACCCTCGGCAAGACGCCGACGCTGGCCAATAAGCGTCTGGCTTTTGACCGTCTGCGCGACCGCGATATCGTGGTCAAGCTGTTCGCCGAAATCGGACCGCGCTACGCTACCCGTCCGGGTGGCTACCTGCGCATCCTGAAGTGCGGCTTCCGCGTTGGCGACAACGCGCCGATGGCCTTCGTCGAACTGGTCGATCGTCCGGAAGCAACGGAAGCGGTTGAAGTCGAGGAAGCAGCCGAGTAATTCGGACGCTGACCGACAAAAGAGAAGGCCGGGAATTCCCGGCCTTCTCCTTTTGCGGCGCTGCAAAATAGCGGGGCTTGCGCCTACGGGCAGTCAATCACCATCAGCGAGATATCGTCGCCGGCCAGGCGCCCGTTCAGGTGGCGGGCGAGCGTGTTTTCGATCTGCTGGAAACGCTTCTCCGGCGACGTATTGGCCGCCGCCTGGGCGAGGCCGTCGACGCCGAACTGCCGACCGCCGGCATCGGTCGCTTCGAGCAAGCCGTCGGAGCAGAGCAGCAGCTGGCTCTCCGCTTCCCAGGAGAGCGCGGCGGGCTGGCAGTTGATCTCTTCACTGGCCAGAATGCCGAGTGGCAGGTGCTGCGATGGGAAGCGTTGGGTGATGCGGCCCCAGCGATCGAAGAGCATGCCTTCCGGGGTGCCACCGACCCATATCTCGCCCTTGCGGGATGTTTCATCGAGGCAGACCAGCGTGGCGGCGACAAAGCGGCCAACCGGCATGGATTCCTTCAATTGTTGATTGAGCTCGCGGACGATTTCAGCGAGCGGGGCGTCGAGCCTGGACATGCGATAGAACAGGGCGAGCACGGGCAGGGCGCTGATGGCGGCCGTCAGGCCATGGCCGGTGGCATCGGCCAGCAAGGCATGAAAGCGGCCGCTGGCTGAACGCGAAGCGGCGACGATGTCACCACTGAAGCTTTCCGCCGGAATCACCCGGTAATGCAGGCGCGGGTCCTGCAGGCCAGCACGATGCAACTGCTTTTCCATCAGGCGCGCCGCCAGGTTCTGCTCGTTCTGCGTCTGGTCGTAGTAGTTTTGCAACAGGCGGGCGTTGTCGCGCAGCTTTTCGTCGGCCGCCTTCTGCTGGGAGATGTCGCGGATGACGCCGATGAAGGTTCGCTGGTTGTCGAGCGTCGCCTCGGTGATACCGATGGTGACGGGAAAACTGTGGCCGTTGCGGTGCTGGGCGACAATCTCGCGATTGGAGCCGACGATGTTGGCGCCGCCGCCGCCAAGATAGCGGGCGATGAAAGTGTCGTGCTGGCTGCGCATGGGTTCGGGCATCAGCATGCTGACGTTTCGTCCGATCAGCTCATCGGCCGGCCAGCCAAAGATGCGTTCGCTGGCGCGATTGATCGAAATGATCGTGCCCTGCTCGTCGATGGTGACGATGGCGTCGAGTACGTTGTCGGAGATTGCCTTGATGCGGTCGAGGGCGTCGGTCGATGCCTGTTGCAGGGCGAGGGAGCGCTGGATCGAGCGCAATTTTGCCTCGAGCACGACAAAGTTGATCGGTTTGGTCAGATAGTCATCGGCACCGGCATCCAGCCCTTCGACCAGGTTTTCGTCGCGGTTAAGCGCCGACAAAAAGATGATCGGCGTCCACCGGTCCTGATTCATCGCCTTGATCCGCCGGGCGGCCTCGAAGCCATCCATGATCGGCATCATGATGTCGAGCAGGATCAGGTCGGGCGCTTCGGCGGTGAACTGACGAATGGCTTCGGCGCCGTTTTCGGCCAGGATCACGTCGTGGCCGAGTTTCTTCAGGAATACCTGCAGGATATGAAGATTGGTGCGGTTGTCGTCGACCGCCAGAACCTTCATTTTGTTATTCGGGGTATTCATGGCCACCTCGCCTTAACTGCGCTGGTTGCAGGGAATCGTAGCGCGGGCGACATTGCCGCATCCCTCGTAGCTGATGCTGGAGAAACTCAACATGCGGGCCAGCGCGATGCCCCGGCCGTTCGGATCGAAAGCGCGGCCTGGCTGCATTTCAAGATAGTTCTCCCAGGCAAAACCCTCGCCTTCGTCGGCAACGCGCAGGTTGATCTGTTGCGGTTCGCGGCGGAGCGAAACCCGTAGGCGCTTGCCGGCATACTCCGCCAGGCCGCTGCGCCGATCGATTTCCTCGCGCCAGGTGTCGGCGCGCTTGAGTTGCAGTTTCTCGGCGTAGCTGATGCCAAGGTTGCCGTGTTCGATGCCGTTGATCAGCAATTCGGCAATGCCGATGACCGCCGTGCCCGGATCGGCGCAAGCCTGGGCGATGAAGGAGGCGAGCCGGTCGGCCTCGTCGATGGTGCGGATGGTGAAGCTGGCTTCGTCGAGAAAGCCCAGCGCATCGATATGGCGATGCAGTTGCTGACGCAGGGCGTCGCGGTTGCGGGCATCGCTCAGCGCGGCATGGACGATGGCCAGCAGTTCGGCGCGCCGGTAGGGCTTGGTCAGGTAATAGTAGGCGCCGGCCTCGAGTCCTTCGCGGATCTGTTCGGCGGAACTGGCGGCGGTCTGCATGATGACCGGGATGGCGGCCAGGCGACTGTCGTTCTTGATCCGCTGCAGCAGTTCGATGCCGTCGATGCCGGGCATCATGCGGTCGAGCAGGATCAGCTGATACTTGTTGGCGGAATCCTGCAGCAATTGCCAGGCGCTTTCCCCGTCACCGGCCGTGTCGGGCTGGCTGGATGTTTCGTCGGCCAGGTACTCGAGAAGAATCTCGATATTGATCGGTTCATCGTCGATGACGAGAATTTTGGCATCTATCATTTTGAAACTGCCACGCTCCCGGCAGGCTGTCTTCGATATCGGCTGCCCAGGCAGGCGCGGCCAGCCCTTCGCGGGCGGAGGCAATCCTACCACGGCGCCCTTGGCGGCCGATAGACGCGCCTAATCCCCGGCTGCTGTGGCCGCCTCTTCCTGCTGTTGCAGGCGCCACATGCGGGCATATTGACCGTCCCTGAGCAGCAGTTGTCCGTGCGTGCCGCGTTCGCTGATCCGGCCGTCGTCCATGACCAGAATTTCGTCGGCCTTCATCACAGTCGATAGACGATGGGCGATGATCAGCGTCGTGTGGCCGACCGCCACGCTTTCCAGTTGGCCCTGGATGGCGCGCTCGGTGGCGGAGTCGAGCGCCGAGGTGGCTTCGTCGAAAATCAGCACGGGCGGATTCTTGAGCAGGGTGCGGGCGATGGCGACGCGCTGCTTTTCACCACCGGAGAGTTTCAGGCCGCGCTCACCGACGCGCGTCTCGTACTTTTGCGGCAGGGATTCGATGAAATCGTGTAGCTGGGCGCTGCGCGCGGCGGCAATCACTTCCTCGTGACTGGCCTCCGGGCGGCCGTACTGGATGTTGTAGTAAATGCTGTCGTTGAACAGCACGGTGTCCTGCGGGACGATGCCGATGGCCGCGCGCAGGCTGCCTTGTTTCAGGGATCGCAGATCGTGACCGCCAATGCGGATGGCGCCGCCGGTGACGTCGTAGAAGCGGTAGAGCAGGCGCGACAGGGTCGACTTGCCGGCGCCGGAATGACCGACGACGGCCAGGGTTCGGCCGCTGGCGATGTGCAGGCTGACTTCCTTGAGGATCTGGCGATCAGGCTCGTAAGCGAAGTTCACCGCGGCAAACTCGACGTCGAGCGGACCATTCGGCAGTTCGTGCGCATCCGGCGCATCGGCGATCTCCCGATTCTCCTTGAGCAAATTGAACATCCGTTCGATATCAGTGAGCGCCTGGCGAATCTCGCGATAGACGATGCCGAGGAAATTGAGCGGCATGTACAGCTGGATCAGGAAGGCGTTGACCAGCACCAGGTCGCCGATGCTCATCTGGCCATCGACGACGCCAGCGGCTGCCCGCCACATCATGGCGGTGACACCGAGAGCGATGATCGCCTGCTGTCCGAGGTTGAGCAGGGCGAGTGTCTTCTGGCTGCGCGTTGCGGCCTCCTCCCATTTGACCATCTGCTCGTCGTAACGCCGGGTTTCCCAGCCTTCATTGTTGAAATACTTGACCGTCTCGTAATTGAGCAGGCTGTCGACCGCCAGCGTGTTGGCCGCCGAATCGCTTTCGTTGACCTGCCGGCGGATGTCGATGCGCCAATTGCTGACCTTGACCGTAAACACGACGTAGGCGAGCAGTGAAGTCAGGGTGATCAATACGTAGCCAATGTCGTACTTGACGAAGAGGATGCCGAGAACCAGGCTGATTTCGACCAGAGTTGGCAGGATCGAATAGAGCGTGTACGAGATCAGGCTGGAAATCGAGCGGCTGCCGCGTTCGATGTCGCGCGAGACGCCGCCGGTCTGGCGTTCGAGGTGGAAGCGCAGGCTCAGCGCATGCAGGTGGCCGAAGACCTCGAGCGCCACCTGGCGCACGGCACGCTGGGTGACGCGGGCGAAGAGCATCTCGCGCAGTTCGGTGAACAGCGAGTTGGCAAAGCGCAGCGCGCCATACAGGGCGAGCAACAGGGCCGGCAGGGCCAGCACCTGCTGACCGGGTGTCAGGCCATCGATCATCTGCTTGAAGACCAGCGGCACGCCGACGTTGGCCACCTTGGCGGCGACCAGGCAGGCGAGGGCGAGCAGGACGCGCAGGCGGTAACGCCAGAGGTAGGGGAACAGCGTGCGCAGAGTCAGCCACAGGTGCGATTCGGCCAGGGGTTGTCCGGCGGGCGGTTTGGGAAGGGCGGAGGCGCGGCGCATGGTGAGCAGGCAGATTGGCAGTCCGCCAGTATATGAAAAGCCGCCGCTTTCCGGGAAAATCCGGCTTTATTTGCGCAATGGATACCATCATGGTCGACGACCGCTGTTTGCTGCCAGATCGCCACTCGACCCTGCGTCTGGTGCCGATGCCGGCCGACCTCAATCAGAACGGCGATGTCTTCGGCGGCTGGGTCATGGCCCAGGTCGACGTCGCCGGCGCCATTCCCGCCATGCGCCGGGCGCGCGGGCGGGTGGCCACGGTTTCGGTCAACTCATTTCAGTTCAAGCAGCCGATCTCGGTCGGTGACATCGTCAGCCTCTATGCCGAGATCGTCAAAGTCGGCAGCACCTCGATCACCGTCAAGGTCGAGGTTTATGCCGAACGGAATTACGCTGATCCGATCATCGTCAAGGTGACGGAAGCCGAGCTGACCTACGTCGCCATCGATACAGGCGGCAACAAACGCCCGCTGCCAGCCGAAAAGACTGGCGAAATGGAATAGAATCGGCCGATTAACCAAACCGTACGCCTTCGGGGGATTGAAGCAATGAAGACAATGACGCTGCGCGCGCTGCCGGCGATTCTGCTGGCCGTCTTTTCCAGCGCCGCAACCGCCACCGGACTGCAGTCCTGGGAGCAGGATGCCGCCGGCCTTGGCACCGCTCACGCCGGCTCGGCTGCCATCGCCGACACGGCGGCCGGTCAGTTCTACAACCCGGCCGGCCTCAGCCGTCTCGACGGCGTGCAGGTGTCGGCCGGCATCACCGGCGTCCGGTCGCGGGTCGAGTTCGATAATGGGGGCTCGACCGGCGCCAGCCTCGGCGTCGGTGACGGCGGCGATGCCGGGCGCTGGCTGGCCACGGCCAACGCCTCCCTGGGCTGGCGCCTCAATCCTGATCTGACTATCGGTTTCGGCATCACCTCGCCCTTCGGCCTCGACCTCGAATACGAGCACGACAACTGGCTGGGCCGCGTGCATGCACAGCGTGCCGAACTGCGTACGCGCAACTACAACCCGAGCATCGCCTATCGCGTCAGCGAGCGCGTTGCCGTCGGTTTCGGCCTCAACTACCAGACCATCGACCTCGACTTCGCCAATGCCGCCTCCCGTCTGAAAGGCGACGACGGTAGCTGGGGCTGGAATGCCGGCGCCCTGTTCACCCTGTCGCCGGCCATGCGCGTCGGCATCTCCTATCGTTCGGCCATCGAGCACGATCTCGAAGGCAGCGCCAACGGCCAGGCCGCCCGCGCCCGGATCGAAATGCCCGACACCGCCATCCTCTCCGTCTGGCAGCAGGTGTCGGATCGCTGGGAAGCCATGGGCGATCTCTCCTACACGCGCTGGGATCGCCTGAAAAACCTGAATTTCGTCAATCGCAACACCGGTGCCCTGCTGGCCAGCGAGCCGTTCGCCTACGGCAATTCCTGGCGTCTGGCCTGGGGTGCCGCTTACCTGCTCAGCGACGCGGTCAAGTTGAAGTTCGGTATCGCCTATGAGCGCAGCCCGTCCGGCAGTCCGGCGCGCAACGCCTGGGCGCCGGATAGCGATGCCCTGCGGTTGTCGCTGGGTGGCCAGTGGCGCCTCGGTAGCGGCCGTCTGGATGCCGGTTATTCCTACCATCTGGCGAAGGATGCAAAAATTGCCCAGAACCGAGTCGTCGGCGGCCTGAGCAACACCCTGCGCGGCGAGTACGAAACCGGCACCCACACGCTGGGTATTCAGTACTCAGCGGCTTTCTAGCAGACGCTCATGGATCTCGGCGGCCTGACGATCGGTATGCGCGAAGGTGTGATCGTTCTGATCACGCTGGTCGTCGCCTATATCGTCATCGTTCTCTGGCGCATGCTGGCGCTGCGCCGGCGAGCCTCGGTCGCCGTCCCGGAGGTCGTGGCGCCGCCGCCGGTGGCGACAGCGTCGGTTAGCAGCGAAACCCTCGTCCCGCCCGTGGCGGAGCCAGTACGCCCGGCCCCCCCGGCCGACAGCAGTGACCAACGCCCCGGGCGGAGTAGCGAACAATTCGAGCGCCAGCGCCTGGAGCAGGAAGTTTTCCAGTTGCGCGACGAGGTCGATACCCTGCGTGGCGAACTGTCCGCGCTGCGCCAGGACATGTTGCGTGAATTCGCCCACCTGCAGGCGGCCCAGGCGGTGTCCCCGATTTATGGTGATGCCATGCAGATGGCAGTCGCCGGTTACGATCCGGCGGTCATCGCCGAGCGTTGCGGCATTGCCCGTGCCGAGGCTGAGCTGGTGGTGGCGCTGGCCAAAAGTCAGGAGCCTTGAGAAAAACCATGGTCGAGAAAAGCGAAACTGCAGCCGGCGAAGATGCGGCCGGCGATCTGCGCGGAACCCTGCTCCGGCGGCTGGCTGTAGCTGGTGTCCTGGTAGCCGTTCTGCTCGGCATCCTGGCCTTTTTCGATTACCTGGCGACGGCGCCCGAGGAAGCGGAGATGCCGGTATACACCGAGGCGGTGCCGGTGGCGCCGCGCAAGGAAGTGTCGCAGCCGGTAAAGCCGGCCGAAGAGGAAGCGCCGGCAACCAGTAGCGAGGCCATGCCGGCTGACGCGCCACCACCACCGGTGGCCGAGCCGGCGCCAACCGTGGCAACGGAAGCGCCGCCGAAAAGCGCAGCGCCCGCT
>PHCE01000002.1 GCA_002840765.1 Betaproteobacteria bacterium HGW-Betaproteobacteria-7 | reverse complement strand
TTGGCGGGGTCAGCGAGATAAGCCAGCCTGGCGCCGGAGGCGCCCCAAATGCGTGGCGAGGCAGCCCCTGGCTTCCGCCAGGGGGAACTCACCACGGCGGACGGCTGCGCGACGCAGCCACCCAGTACGACATTCCACTGGCCGACTGGCTCGACCTGTCGACCGGCATCAATCCGCAGGCCTGGCCGGTGCCGGCACTGCCGGCGGAAATCTGGCAGCGCCTGCCGGAAGCCGGCGACGGTCTGGAAACGGCGGCCGCCGCCTATTACGCTAACGACAACCTGTTGCCGGTGGCTGGCTCGCAGGCCGCCATCCAGCTGCTGCCGACCTTGTTGCCGCGCGCCGCGGTAGCCTGCATCAGCCCGCTGTACAGCGAGCACCCGCAGGCCTGGCAGCGCGCCGGGCACAAGGTGCGCTTCCTGCAGAACGCGCTGCTGCCGCGTGTCCTGGCGGCGGCGACGCCCTACGTGCTGCTGTGCAACCCGAATAACCCGACCGCCGACCGCCACCCACGCGAACTGGTGCTCGATGCCGCCGCCCAGTTGAAGAAGCGCGGCGGCCATCTGATCGTCGACGAGGCCTTCATCGACCCAACGCCAGAGCAGAGCGTGACGCCGCTGGCGGGCACGGCCGAAGCGCCGAACCTGATCGTGCTGCGCTCGCTGGGCAAGTTCTTCGGCCTGGCCGGGGCGCGTGTCGGTTTCCTGTTCGCCGGCCGCGAGCTACTCGGCCGCTTATCCGAGAGCCTCGGTCCGTGGAGTGTCAGCGGCCCCGGCCGTGCCGTCGCCCGGCTGGCGCTGCAGGATGCTTCCTGGCAGGGGGCCGCCCGGCAACGCCTGAGCGTCGACAGCGAGCGCCTGCGCCAGCTGCTGGCGCCGCACGGCGAGGTCAGGGTGACAGCGCTGTTCGCCACGCTAACGTCAGCGCAGGCCGGCGAGTTGCACGATCACCTGGCGCGCCGCGGCATCCTGACCCGCCGTTTCGACCAGCAGCCGCTACTGCGCTGCGGCCTGCCCGGCGACGAAACTGGCTGGCAGCGCCTGACAACCGCCCTCACCGACTGGAAGTACGCATGAAACTCCGCCACTGCGCCGCCCTGCTCGCCGGCCTGGCCCTTCTTTCGGGCGCCCGCGCCGACCTGGTGGTCAAGGACGACACCGGTTTCGAAGTCCGCCTCAAGGGGCCGGCCCAACGCATCGTCACCCTCGCCCCGCACGCCGCCGAAAGCCTGTACGCTGCTGGCGCCGGCAGCAAGCTGGTCGGCACCGTTGACTACAGCGACTATCCGCCGGAAGCGAAGAAGGTGCCGCGCGTCGGCGGCTATTCGCGCATCGACCTGGAAGCCATCGCGGCGCTGAAACCGGACCTGATCCTGGCTTGGGAAAGCGGCAACAACATGAAGCAGGTAGACATGCTGCGCGCCCTCGGCCTGAGCGTCTATGTCTCGCAGCCGAACAAGATGGAAAGCATCGCCGACCAGCTCGAACGCATGGGCCAGCTGGCCGGTACAGAGACGGTTGCCGGAGCAGCGGCGCGAAATTTTCGCCAGCGTCTGGCCGGACTGCGCGCCGCCAATGCCGACAAGCAGCAGGTGCGCGTCTTCTACCAGATATGGAAAACGCCGCTGATGACGGTCGGCGGCCCACAGATCATCAGCGATGCAATCACCCTGTGCGGCGGCAGCAACGTCTTCGGCCACCTCGACAAGATGGCGCCAACGGTCAGCGTCGAGGCCGTGCTTGAGGCTGATCCGGAAGCCATCCTCGCCACCGGCATGGGCGATGCCAAACCGGAATGGCTGCACGACTGGAACAAATGGACGCAGCTGACCGCGGTCAAGCGCCACAACCTGTTCCACATCAATCCGGACATCATGCAACGGCACACGCCGCGCATTCTCGACGGCGCCGAGAAATTGTGCGCCCATCTCGACGTCGCCCGCAGCCGTCGTCCCGCCAAGTGAGCCCCACATGAGCCGTCTGCCACAACGCATCGTCTGCCTGACCACCGAAACCGTCGAAGTGCTCTACGCCCTCGGCGAACAGGACCGCATCGTCGGCATTTCCGGCTACACCGTGCGCCCGCCCGAGGCGCGCAAGGAAAAGCCGAAGGTCTTCGCCTTCACCAGCGGCGACATTGACAAGATCCTCGCCGTCCAACCCGACCTGGTGCTGACCTTCTCCGACCTGCAAGGGGACATCGCCCGCGACCTGATCAAGGCCGGGGTACCGGTCTATGCCTTCAACACGCGCAGCGTCGAGGACATTCTCGGCATGGTCGAAACCGTCGGCCGGCTGGTTGGCGCCCAGCAGAAGGCCGAGGCACTGGTCGCCGAGCTGGAAGCGCAGATCGCTGAAGCCCGTGCCCACGCCGCTGCCCGCCTGGCGCGCACCGGCCGCCGGCCGCGCGTCTATTTCGAGGAATGGGACGAGCCGCTGATCAGTGGCATCCGCTGGGCTTCGGAACTGATCGAGATCGCCGGCGGCGAGGACGTCTTCGCCGCCGAGGCCCGCTCGCCGCTGGCCAAGGATCGGCGCCCGACACCGGAGGCGGTGATCGCCGCAGCGCCGGAAATCATCATCGGCTCCTGGTGCGGCAAGCATTTCCGCCCCGAGCGCATCGCCGCCCGGCCGGGTTGGGAAACGGTACCGGCGGTGCGCGACGGCCGCCTGCACGAGATCAAGTCGGCGATCATCCTGACGCCGGGGCCGGTCGCCATCAGCGAAGGCCTGCCGCAATTACGCGCCATTTTTGATCTGTGAAAAAGCCGGCGGCCGGCGGCTGCCTATAATCGGTTGCCTAACCTGAGGAAACCGAACATGAAAGCTGCCGTCCCCTTGCTTCTGCTGGCCCTGAGCGGCATTGCCGCCCCCGGCCTGGCCGCCGATGCCGGCACTGCTGCCGTCGACCAGCTCGGCCGCCTCAACGGCATCGCCCTGGCCTGCCAGCAACCGGCCATCGCCAGCCGGGCGCGCAACAGCGTGCAGACCACGGCGCCAAAGACGCGAGCGATCGGCGAGGTCTTCGAACAGGCGACAAGCGGCGCCTTCCTCGCGCAGGGCAAGGGCCTCAGCTGCCCGGATACCGCCACCCTGGCCAGCCGCCTCGAGGCGGCAGAAAAAGACCTGCAGACCGCTTTCCCGGCACCGCGATGAAGCGCCGCCGCCTGCTCGCCGCCGCCCTCTGTGCTCTGGCCGGACAGGCGGCCGGCCAGTCGGCGCACGAGCTACTGCTGGCCGAGCAGAATCCGTCGATCGTGCCGCGCTACCTGTTGCAGGATCCCAATGGCCGTTCGGTGAGCAACGAGGATTTTCGCGGCCGCTTCCAGCTGATCACCTTCGGCTACACCTTCTGTCCCGACATCTGCCCGACGACATTGGTCGAGATGGCCGGCATCCTGCAGCACCTTGGCGCGCGGGCGCAGCGCCTGCAAGCCATTTTCATCACCGTGGACCCGGAACGTGACAGCGGCGAGGTGCTGCAAACCTACACGCGCTTCTTCGATCCACGCATTCTCGGCCTGACCGGCTCGCCCGCCCTGGTCCGCCGCGCCGCCGATAACTTCCGCATCCGCTACGCCAAAGTACATGAGCCGGGCGGCAACCCCGCCCATTACGCCATGGACCACTCGGCTGGCATGATCCTGCTCGGTCCCGACGGCCAGGTCGTGCGCAAATTTGCCTACGCCACACCACAGGCCGAACTGAACGCCCGCCTCGGCGAATATCTCGACCAGCGTTGATCCCGTAGCTGCACGCATTGCGCCGGTACAACCCCTTGAGGCAATATCCGGCCATGCGCCGTTTCGCCCTCCTTGCCCTCATCCTGCTCGTCATCATGATGCCAACGGCATGGGCCGGCAGCATTATCCTGGTGCTCAGCGACGAAAGCGCGCCCTATGCCGAATTTTCCAGCGCCCTGCATGAAACTTTGAGGGGTTCCGGCTGGCATATCGCCACCCGCGCCAGAGCGCCCTTCAGCGGTCCCGCCTCGCCGCGCCACGATCTGATCGTCACCGCCGGCAGCCAGGCGCTGCGCAACGTGCTGGCCAGCGGCGGCTCGACACCGGTCATCGCCACGCTGCTGCCGCGGCAGAGCTACGAGCAGATCATCGCCGATTCACCCCCCCCGCGCCCGCGGCTCACCGCCATCACCCTCGACCAGCCAGGCTCCCGCCAGGCCAGCTTCCTGCGCCATCTGCTGCCTGACCATAAACGCGTCGGCATACTCCTCAGCGAAGAAACCCGCGGCAGCACAACGCTGCTCCGCCAACAGCTGTCAGCCGTTGGCCTGAGTCTCGACAGCGAGTCGGCCAGCGACAATCCCGGCGGCCTGCTCGGCGCCCTCAATGCGCTGCTGCCGCGCGTCCAATTGCTGCTCGCCGAGCCCGACGGCACCATCTACAAACGCGACAATATCAAGGCCATCCTGGTCACCTCCTACCGTCACCAACGACCGGTCGTCGCCTACTCGGCCGCCTTCGTCAAGGCCGGCGCCTTTGCCGCGCTGTACACAACGCCTACCCAGATCGCCGGCCAGACGGCCGAACTGATTCTCGGATCGACGCCGCTACCGGTCGGCGCCATCCCTCCCTCGATGTTCGCCATCTCGATCAATCAGAACGTCGCCCACGCTCTCGGCCTGGGTGTTCCCGACGAAATCACCATTCGGCAGGGCATGCTCGCCGAACGGGAGTCACGATGAACCAGATAACCCTTCGCCATCGCCTGCTGCTGTTGACGCTGTTGCCGAGCACGCTGATCGCCATAGCTCTGGTCGCCTATTTCACCATCAGTGGCATGCACACTCTGGAAGGCGAATTGCGCGCCAAGGGCACGGCCACCGTCCGCTATCTGGCACCGATCAGCGAATACGGCATCATCGCCGGCCAGATCGAAGGGCTGTACGGCCTCGCCCAGGCGACGGTCCAGGAATCCGGCGTCAAGGCGGCCATCATCGTGAACCAGAAGGGGCGGGCCATCGCCGTCAGCGGCCGGGTTTCGCTGGCCAGCGAAAGCCTGCGCTCGAACCTGCAGGAGCCCGGCGTCGTCGCCGAAACGGCCAATTGGGTCGCCTTCGGCGCCCCGGTTCGACGCTCGCTGCAGGAAACCGACGAATTGTTTGAAGTTCCGTCGGCTAACCAGGAAAGCACGCCGGAAACCATCGGCCATGTCTTCGTCGAATTCGACAAGGGCGAACTCGCCGCCCGCCAGCACGAACTGTTGGTACGCGGCCTGCTGATCGTCTTCATCGGTCTGCTGATTCTCGCCATTCTCGCCATCGCCATGGCCGACAATCTGGCCCGTCCGGTCAAGCGACTGGTCAAGGCAGTTACCGACATGTCCTCGGGGCGCCTCGATACGCGCGTTACGGTGAGTTCCGGCGGCGAAATCGGCTTTCTCGAACAAGGCTTCAACGACATGGCCAGCCATATAGAGGAAGCGCACGACTCGATGCAGGTGCGCATCGAGGAAGCGACCGCCCAACTCGCCTATCAGGCCCGTCACGATGCGCTCACCGGTCTCTACAACCGCCGCGAATTCGAACACCGCCTGGAACAGGCACTGGAGGACGTGAAGACCGGCGGCGACGAAGGCTCGGCGTTGTTCATCGACCTCGACCGCTTCAAACCGGTCAACGATTCCTGCGGCCATCTGGCCGGCGACGAGCTGCTCCGCCAGATGGCCCTGCTCTTCCAGGGCCGCCTGCGCGAGGACGACACCCTGGCCCGCATTGGCGGCGACGAATTCGGCATCATCCTGGCCAGTTGCAGCGGTCATCGGGCACGCCAGGTGGCCGACGATCTCTGCGCCCTGGCCAGCGCCTTCCGCTTCATCTGGCAGGACAAGGTCTTCGCCATCGGCGCCAGCATCGGCCTGACACCCATCAATTCGCGCGTGGAAAACATCACCAGCATTCTCGCCGCCGGCGATGCCGCCTGTTATCGAGCCAAGGACAGTGGCCGCAATCAGGTCTGCGAGCAGGAAGTGAGCAGCAAAACGGAACGCCGCCAGGAAGGCAACGGTTGGGCCAGTCGCCTCGGCGAGGCCTTGGACGCCGGCCACCTGCAGGTCGAGGTCATGCCGCTGTCGGCATTGCAGCAGGATTGCCCGGCGACCGCCTGCGTCGAAATCACCGCCCACCTGCTCGAACCCGGCCAGTCACCGGTGGCCCTCGCCGCCCTGCTCGATGCCGCCGAGCGCTACGATCTGGCGCCGGAGATCGATCTCCGTCTCGTGGACATGGCCATCGCCGCGCTGGCCGAGGCCGGGCAACGCCGCCGCCCCCTGTTCTGCCTGGTGCCACTGTCGAGTGCCGCGCTCAACCAGCGCCTCATTATCGAAGGTATCGGTCGCCGCCTGACCGAACGCCAGATCGACGGCAGTGGCCTGTGCCTGATGCTGTCCGAAGACATCTGCGGCCAGCTGACCAGCCAGGCCATCGAATTCTCGCGTCAGGCCCGCGATCTGGGCTGCCAGATCGGCCTCTCCGATTTCGGCGGCGGCCTCTCCTCATTCAGCCATCTGCGCAGCATCGCCCCCAGTTGCGTCAAGCTGAGCCGCAGCCTGACTCGCGATCTCGGCGGCAAGCGCGCATCGACAGCCTTGCTGCGGGCCATTCAGGAAATTACCGCCGACCAGCACATATTGTCTATCGCCGATGGTATCGACGACGCGCACAGCATCGACAAGCTGAAACAGATCGGCATCAGCTACGCACTGGGGAGCGCGGTAGCCCCGCGCGAACCGCTCAGCTGCTGGCTGCAGGGCAGCCTGCTTCGCCCGGCCTGAGGGGGCGGTTACCCGCTGCTCAGTTGCCGCTGGCCCGGGGCGCTGCTTGGGCCAGTTTCCAGGCCTCGGCGAAACACGGCGACTGGCTGCCCAGCTTCGCACCGTAACGACCAGTGGCAACGAAACAGAGCGCCAGCCCTCCCTGATCAACGGCGGTAACCGCCTTCAGGTCAATTTCGTCGACGCCGACACGGGTCAGGGCATGCATCAGGTCATTGCGCAACGAACCATTCAATCCACCCGTAATACGCATGATCTTGCGGCCCCCGAGTTCATGCACGCTGAGGATGGAGGCATTGCCGGAGGCCAGCGCCGCCTCGATGGCATCCTCAATCAGCACTTGGTTGATCGGTCCGGTCTGGAAGCGGCCGCCATAGACATCGCCGATGCGGCTGACGACCGTCAGCGGTACGTCAATCAACGGTGAACCGAACAGCGAGAACTCGCAGCCGGCGGTATGACCGATTTCGAGCGTCAGCGACGTCCGTACCATCAGGCCGGAGAGCGACAGGTTCTCGATACCGCCATCGTCATGTCCGCCGCCATAGCCAATGCGCACGGTCGGCGGCGAAGAGAAGCGGATGCGCTGATGGCGGCGTTGATCCAGCATTTTCGACGAGCTTCCTGTAATAAAAGATCAGTTGCCGGCAGTCTATCAAAATACGCCCCCCGCGAGAAAGCCGGCAGGAATCGCTTGCATTGACATTCACCGGCGCGCTGGGTATCTTCGTCCCACTGTCGGCACCGTGCCGGCCGCGCCGATTTGAACTCTGATTGCGGGCGCGCGACAAATGCCGCTAAAACGGGAACCGCCCAGTTCGCGTTTTCAGCCAACTGGGTTTTTTGTTTTCAGGAATCGCATGTCAGGACAATCCGTCGGCGCCGTACATTCACAGCGCGCTCATTTCGATCAGCCGCTGCAGTTGCGCAGCGGCGGCGTTCTGCCGGCCTACGATCTGGTCTACGAGACCTACGGCACGCTCAATGCCGCCAAGTCGAACGCCATCCTCATCTGCCACGCCCTCTCCGGCCATCACCACGTCGCCGGCCACTATGCCGACGCCCCCGAGAACATCGGCTGGTGGGACAACATCATCGGCCCCGGCCGGCCGCTCGACACCGACCGCTATTTCATCGTCGGCGTGAACAATCTGGGTGGCTGCCACGGTTCGACCGGGCCGTCGACGCTTAATCCGGCGACCGGCAAGCCCTGGGGTGCCGATTTCCCGATCGTCGCGGTGATCGACTGGGTCCATGCCCAGGCGCGTCTCGCCGACCTGCTCGGCATCGACAGCTGGGCCGCGATCATGGGCGGCAGCCTTGGTGGCATGCAGGCGCTGCGCTGGAGCATCACTTACCCGGAACGGGTGCGAAATTCGATCGTCATCGCCGCAGCGCCGAAGCTGTCGGCGCAGAACATCGCCTTCAACGACGTCGCCCGCCAGGCCATCCTGACTGACCCCGAATTCCATGGCGGCAACTACTACGAGCACAACACGCGGCCGACACGCGGTTTGCGCCTGGCGCGCATGCTCGGCCACATCACCTATTTGTCCGACGACCAGATGGGCGAGAAATTCGGCCGCGAATTGCGCAACGGCTCCTTCGCCTTCGATTTCGATGTCGAATTCGAAGTTGAATCCTACCTGCGCTACCAGGGCGACAAGTTCGCCGGTTATTTCGACGCCAACACCTATCTGCTGATGACCAAGGCGCTCGACTACTTCGACCCGTCGCGCGAGGATGACGGCGATCTGGTCAAGACCATGGCCCGCAGCAAGGCCAATTTCCTGATTGCCTCGTTCACCACCGACTGGCGCTTCACACCGGCCCGCTCGAAGGAAATCGTAGCCGCCCTGCTGGCCAACGGCCGCAATGTCTCCTACGCGGAAATCGACCTCAACTTCGGCCACGACTCCTTCCTGATGGAAGACGCCCACTATCACGGCGTGATCGATGCCTACCTGCGGAACATCAAGCTATGAGCCATACCTTGAACCGTCCCGACTTCGACGTCATCGCCGGCTGGATCGAGCCGGGGCACAAGGTGCTCGACCTCGGCTGCGGCGACGGCAGCCTGCTCAAGCACCTGATCGACAGCCGCGGCGTACTCGGCTGGGGTGTCGAAATCGAGGACGCCAACATCCTCGCCGCCATCAAGAACGGTATCAACGTCATCCAGGGCAATCTGGAACGCGGTCTCGACGAATTCGCCGATCAGGCCTTCGACCATGTCGTGCTGTCGCGCACGCTGCAGACAGTGCGCCACACCGAGGGCATCCTGCGCGAAATGCTGCGTGTCGGCCGCGAGGCGGTGGTCTCCTTCCCCAACTTCGCCTACTGGAAGAACCTGCGCTCGGTACTCGACGGCCGCATGCCGGTTTCCGAAGACCTGCCCTACCAGTGGTACGACTCGCCCAACGTCCGCTTCTTCACGCTCCTAGATTTTGAGGCGCTGTGCCGGCAGATGGGCCTGGTCATCCGCGAGCGCAGCGTGCTCGACGAACAGGGCAATCCGGTGGATAACGCCGACGAACGCGAACTCAACTTCCTCGGCAGTCTGGCAGTCTATCGCCTGACGCGAAACCGCTGATGCCGTCCTGGCTGGCTGTGCTGTGGAACCGGCGGATGCTGATCTGCATCTTCACCGGTTTTGCCTCCGGCCTGCCGCTCTACCTGCTGCTCAATCTGCTACCGGCCTGGCTGAAGACGGAGGGCCTGTCGCTACGCGCCATCGGCGCCTTCGCCCTGATCCAGTTCCCCTACACCTGGAAGTTCCTCTGGGCGCCGCTGCTCGACCGCTACGGCATCCTGCCGTGGCTCGGCCGCCGGCGCAGCTGGATGTTCGTCTCGCAGATCGGTCTGATCGCCGCCATCGGCTGGCTCGGCCAGTTGTCGCCGGTCGATCACCTGTCGCTGGTCGTCGGCTTGACGGCCCTGCTCGCCTTTCTCTCGGCAACTCAGGACATCGCCCTTGACGCCTTCCGGCGCGAGATCCTGCCCGACGAAGAACTTGGCCTGGGCAATGCCATCCACGTCAACGCCTACCGCATCGCCGGGCTGGTGCCTGGCTCGCTGTCGCTGATCCTCGCCGATCACCTGCCGTGGAGCCAGGTCTTCATTATCACTGCCGCCTTCATGCTCCCCGGTCTGGCGATGACCCTCGCCGTCAAGGAACCGCTGGCCGCCAAGGGCAGCCCGCGCACCCTGCGCGACGCGGTGGTCGAACCCTTCCGCGAATTCTTCGGCCGCCATGGCGTGCAGTCGGCGCTTCTGGTGCTCGCCTTCCTGTTCTTCTACAAGCTCGGCGATTCGCTTTGCACCGCGCTGGCCACGCCCTTCTATCTGGACATGGGCTACAGCAAGACGGAAATCGGCGTCATCGCCAAGAATGCCGGCCTGTGGCCGATGGTCATCGGCGGCATCCTCGGTGGCATCTGGATGATCAAGCTGGGCATCAACCGGGCGCTGTGGCTGTTCGGCGTGGTGCAGATCGTCACCATTCTCGGCTTCGTCTGGATGGCCGGGATCGGCCCCGGGGAATCGACGCCGGCGCGGCTAGCGACGCTGGCCATCGTCATCGCCGGCGAAGCTATCGGCGCCGGGCTAGGCACCACGGCCTTCGTCGCCTTTATGGCACGGACCACGCATCCGGCCTACACGGCCACCCAACTGGCGCTGTTCACCAGTCTGATGGCGGTGCCACGCACCTTCATCAATGCCACGGCCGGCTGGCTGGTCGAGAGCATGGGCTGGACGAATTTCTTCTGGCTGTGCTTTGTCATGGCCGCCCCCGGCATGCTGTTGCTGCTCAAGGTGGCGCCGTGGCATGGCGACGGCGAGTCGACGCGACCTAGTCCGGCCGTTTGATCCGCCGACGATCCAGCCACCAGGCGTAGGCCGGCAGCAAAATGATCGAGCCGGGCAGCACCAGGGCGATCAGGTAGGGCGAAAGATGCGCCATGCGGCGCAGATGACCCAGCAGTTCTTCCCGTTCAGCCAGCGTCCACTGCTCGCCGTTGCGCACCTTCATCAACAGCGGCATGACGCCGCGCGTGGCTATCAGTTCAGCCAGCACACGCCGCACTTCGCGGCGTTGCGAAGACATCACCTGCCGCCACCAGACCGGTAGCGCGACGACCTTGTTCCCCCCGGTCACTTTTCAGCGTGCGGCAGGAAGGAATTTGCGCAGAGAAAGCCAGCCGCGCCACAGGAAAATCCCGCGTCGAGCCCAGCGCCAAGCTCTTCTCGGCCGGGCGATGACGACCGCAAAGATGGCTGCGCCAACAGTAGCTGGATGGTGCTTGAGCCAGTCCACCCCACGCAACAGGGTGTCACCACCGGCACAAAGCGTTTCCAGTCCGCTCGCGTGCTGCGCCAGCACCACCCGCTGGGCCGCGATCCGCTCAGTCAGCGCCCCGCGCCGGACAGCGAGTTCAAGGGCCTTGGCACTCATGCGCCAGGAGGCTCGCCACGCCGCCGGAGCAGCGCCGCATCGGCCTCAAGTTCATTGAGACTGCTACGGAGCAGCTTGCTCGGCTCGGCTATCTGACGTTTGAGCGAGGCAACCAGAAGCACGGCGCCGCCAATAAATACGGCGGCAAACAAACCAAAGACCAGTACCCGATATTCCCAGAAAGCCAGTGCCAGACAAAAAACCGCCATGATCAGGCCAACCGCCAGCAAGAAGGCAGCCCCTATCGCCTTTGCCCACAGCGACATGAGGCGGAGCTTTTCCTCCTCAAGTTCCGTGACCAACAGTTCAAGGCGCGTCCTGCCGATTGTCAGCAGGGTCGCCAGGGTATTCTTGACGGAAGCAAAGAGACCTTCGCGACCGCCTTCGCCGCCTTCCGGCTGGGCCATGCGTTTAGCGACGGCCGATCAGCACGCCGAGCGCCAGGCCCAGCGCGGCGGCAACGCCGACAGCTTTCCACGGCTCGTCATGAACGAAGTCGTCGGTAGCGCGGGCTGCTGCCTTGGTCTTGTCGATCACGGCATGTTCCATATCAATGACACGCTCCTTGGCATCGCGCAGGCGGATGACCAGACGTTCACGCAGTTCGCCAACCTTTTCGCCGGCCACGCCAGTGGTTGCGCGCAGCAGTTCCTCGGTGTCAGCTATGACGACCTTCAGATCGGAAACAAGTTTTTCCTTGTTGGCAGCATTTTGTTGTTCGGACATTTTCGACCTCGTTGGTAACGTTAAGCGGAGAGTACAGGTTAGCCCGTCCGGGCAGCGAAATCAATTCACTTTGGATCAGACAGGGAAGTTGTAATCGACAGTCAGCGGCGCGTGATCGGAGAAGCGTTCGGCCTTGTACACGCTCGCCGCGACGGCCGTTGCCGCCAGCGCCCGAGTGGCTATCTGATAATCGATACGCCAGCCGACGTTCTTCGCCCAGGCCTGGCCGCGATTGCTCCACCAAGTGTAGGCCTCGCCGGTTGCCTCCGGATGGAGACGACGATAAACATCGACCCAGTCCTGTTCGTCGAAAACGCGGCTCAGCCAGGCGCGCTCTTCAGGCAGGAAGCCCGAGTTTTTCTGATTGCTCTTCCAGTTTTTCAGGTCGATTTCCCGATGCGCAATGTTCCAGTCGCCGCACAGCACGATCTCGCGGCCTTCATCGCATAGCGCCTGCATATGCGGCAAGAAGACCTCGAGGAAGCGGAATTTCGCCTCCTGCCGCTCCGGCGACGAAGAGCCTGAAGGCAGATACAGGGAGATGAACGAAAGATTGCCGTAGTCAGCGCGAATGTAACGCCCTTCGGCATCGAACTCGCCACCGTCGAAACCCTCGACGACACGATCCGGCTGCCGCCGGCTCCAGATACCCACGCCGCTGTAGCCCTTCTTTTCAGCACAGTGATAGAAAGCGTGCATGCCATCGGGCGCCCGCATTTCCGGCGTCAGGTCGGCAGCCTGCGCCTTCAGTTCCTGCAAGCAGACGATGTCGGCCTGCTGCGCCGCTACCCAAGGCAGGACATTTTTGCTCCAGGCGGAGCGGATACCATTGAGGTTCAAGGAGATGATGCGTAACATTGATCGCCAATCAACCGCTTTTCGCGGCTCCAGAGCATGAAAAGGAATATGGACTTTCGTCAGGATTTCATCGAATTCGCGCTCGCCAGCCAAGTGCTGCGCTTTGGCGAATTCAAGACCAAGGCCGGCCGACTGTCGCCCTACTTCTTCAACGCCGGTCTGTTCAACGACGGCAATTCGCTGGCCCGTCTCGCCGAATTTTACGCCAAAGCCGCCGAGGCCGGCGACGTCCAGTTCGACATGCTGTTTGGGCCGGCTTACAAGGGCATTCCGCTGGTCGCCACGATTACCATGGCCCTCGCCCAGCGCGGTCGTAACTTCCCCTTCGCCTACAACCGCAAGGAAGCCAAGGACCACGGCGAGGGCGGCAATATTGTCGGCGCGCCGCTGGCCGGGCGTGTGCTGATTGTCGATGACGTCATTTCGGCCGGCACTTCGGTGCGCGAATCGGTCGAACTGATTCGCTCCGCCGGTGCTACGCCAGCCGGTGTGCTGATCGCCCTCGATCGCCAGGAACGCGGCCAGGGCGAGTTGTCGGCAGTGCAGGAAGTGACGCGCGATTACGGCATTCCTGTTGTTGCCGTGGCTGGCCTGCGCGACCTGATGGCTTATCTGGAACATCACCCGGAATTCGCGACGCACCAAGCGGCCGTGGCCCGTTACCGTGAACAATACGGTGTCGACGCCTAGGACGCTGCTCCTGCCCCTGATCATCCTCCTGCTGGCGCCGGGCGCGCAGGCAGCAGGGGAGTTCTATTGCTGCCAGGATCCGACCAGCGGCCGACGCATCTGTGGCGACGCCCTCCCGTCGCAATGCCGAGGACAGGCTTATCGCATTCTCGACAGTGGCGGCAACATGGTTCGCGAAGTCGGCCCACCACTGACTCAGGAACAGAAGGCCGAGAAAGCCGCCGAAGCCCTCCGGCGCAAGCAGATGGAGGAAGAAGCACGCGAGTTACGGCGCAAGGATCAGGCTCTGCTCGACACCTACGCGACACCTAAGGATATTGATCTAGCCCAGGGCAAGGCGGAAGGCGACGTCAATATTGCCATTCGCAATGCCGAAATGAGCATCACGGCATCGCGGAACAAACGTAAGAAATTCGAGGCGGAAGCCGAGTTCTACAAGAAAAAGGCATTGCCGGCGCAGTTGGAGAAGGAGCTGCGCACCATCGACCACGAGATAAAGGTTCAGCAGGAACTGATCGACGTCAAGAAGCGCGAACTGGAAGCGATCCGCAGCAAGTACGAAGCGGATCGCAAACGCTATTTTGAGCTGACCGGCCGGGCGCCGGACGGCACCCCGGTCAGACGGCCAGCTTCTTCTTCAACAACTCGTTGACCTGCTGCGGATTGGCCTTGCCCTTGGCCGCCTTCATTACCTGACCGACCAAGGCGTTGAAGGCCTTTTCCTTGCCGGCGCGGTATTCGGCGACATTGACCGGATTGGCGGCCAACACCTCTTCCACCAATGACTCGATGGCGCCGCTGTCGGTAATCTGCTTCAGGCCCTGCTTGTCGATGATTTCGTCAGCCGTCGCGGCTTCGCCATTCCACAGAGCCTCGAAGACTTTCTTGGCAATGTTATTGGAAATGGTGTTGTCAGCGATGCGCTGGATCAGGCCGCCCAGTTGCTGCGGCGACACCGGTGCGGCGGCGATTTCCAGACCATCCTTGTTCAGACGGGCCGCCAGATCGACCATGACCCAGTTGGCGCAGGGTTTGGCGCTGGCCTTGCCGGCGACGGTGACGGTCGCCTCGTAGTAGTCGGACATTTCCTGGCTGGCCGTCAGCGTTGCCGCATCGTAGGCAGACAGACCGAGTTCGCTGATGAAACGCTCACGTTTCTGCTGCGGCAATTCCGGCAACTCGCCACGTACGCGTTCGATCCAGTCGCTGCCGATGACCAGCGGCAGCAGGTCGGGATCAGGGAAGTAGCGGTAGTCGTGAGCATCTTCCTTGCTGCGCATCATCCGCGTCTCGCCGCTGTCCGGATCGAACAGCACGGTAGCCTGCTGGATCTTGCGCCCTTCCTCGATCTCGTTGATCTGCCACTGAACTTCGTAGTCGATGGCTTCCTTGAGGAAACGGAAGGAATTCAGGTTCTTGATTTCGCGCCGGGTGCCGAATTCGGCCTGGCCCTTCGGCCGGACCGAGACGTTGGCATCGCAACGGAACGAGCCTTCCTGCATGTTGCCATCGCAGATGCCGATCCAGCGCACCAGCGCGTGCAGGGCGCGGGCGTAGGCAACGGCTTCGTCCGAGGAACGCATGTCCGGTTCGGAAACGATTTCGAGCAACGGCGTGCCGGCGCGGTTGAGGTCGATGCCGGACTTGCCGTGAAAATCCTCATGCAGCGACTTGCCGGCATCCTCTTCGAGGTGGGCGCGGGTCAGGGTGACGACCTTCTCGTAGGCCTTGTCGCCGGCACCGACCTGCAGCGTGATCTGGCCACCGACAACGACCGGCAGGTCCATCTGGCTGATCTGATAACCCTTGGGCAGATCGGGATAGAAGTAATTCTTGCGTGCAAACACTGACTTCGCCGCCACCTGGGCACCGATCGCCAGGCCGAAGCGGATCGCGCAATCGACAGCCTTCTTGTTGAGCACTGGCAGCACACCGGGCAGGGCCAGATCGACGGCGCAGGCCTGGGTATTCGGCGCGGCGCCGAAGGCGGTGGAGGCGCCCGAGAAAATTTTCGAGACTGTCGCCAGTTGCGCGTGCGTCTCGATGCCGATCACTACTTCCCACTGAGTCATGGTTTCATCCGTTCAATGACAACGCCCGTTGCGTGCATCGACGACGACGGGCCACAGATAATCGAAAGCTTTGCCCTCGCAGGAGGTCGGGCAACTATTGAAGGCGATGGTGACGTTGCGTCCCTGTTCCCACATGCGCACCGTGCAACCAGCAGCCTTCTTGTGGCGCAGCAGGGGTTGCGGCAGCTTCTGCACCTGCTCGAACTCCTTGAGATCGAAATGGCAGGTGCCGTAATCCTTCATCGTCACCTGGGCGGCGAAGGTCTTGACCTCGGCTTCCTTGACCAGCAGGTCAAGACGGGTCTGGGTGCCGATCGCATCCTTGTGCGTACACCGTGACTTGACGTTGAGCGGCCGCGTCGGCTGCGGTTTCAGGTTGCGGCCCGCCAGATACTTGAGCGTCGAGTTCTTCAACTTCGGCGTTTCTTCCTTGACCGGCTCCGGCGCCACCTCGACAACCGGCTCGGCTTCCTTCGGCGGCGTGGCGCAGGCAGCCAGCAGCAGCGCCACGAGCAGAGCCGGGAGGAAGCGCATCAGGCGATGTCGGCCGGCCGGCGCTGATGCCAGTCGGTCGCCTGTTGGTAGCGGTGGGCGACGTTGAGCAGCCGGGCTTCGGCGAAGTAATCGCCGATCAGCTGCAGACCAACCGGCAGGCCGCCAGCGAAGCCGCAGGGAATCGACATGCCGGGCAGACCGGCGAGGTTCACGGCGATGGTGTAGATGTCCGAAAGATACATCTGCACCGGGTCGGCGGCCTTCTCGCCGAGCTTGAAGGCGGTCGACGGTGACGTCGGGCCGAGGATCACGTCGCAGGACTTGAAGGCCTCGACGAAATCGTTGGCGATCAGCCGGCGGATACGTTGCGCCTGCAGGTAATAGGCGTCGTAGTAGCCGTGCGACAGGACATAGGCACCGATCAGGATGCGCCGCTTGACCTCGGCGCCGAAGCCCTGGGCGCGGGTCTTCATGTACATGTCGTCGAGGTTGCCGTAGTCCGGGGCGCGATAGCCGTAGCGCACGCCGTCGAAGCGCGACAGGTTGGAACTGGCCTCGGCCGGCGCGATCACGTAATAGGCCGGCACCGACAGATGCGAGTTGGGCAGCGAGATGTCCACGGTCGTCGCGCCGAGCCTGCGGTATTCGGCGATGGCTTCCTGCACGGCCGCCATCACCGTGGCATCGCAGCCTTCGCCGAAGAACTCCTTGGGCAGGCCGATGCGCAGGCCGGCCAGCGGCTGCGCCAGATCACGGGCGTAGTCTTCGACCGGGTGATCGAGCGACGTCGAATCGCGCTCATCGAAACCGACCATGGTATTGAGCAGCAACGCGCAGTCTTCGGCGCTGGCGGCCATCGGCCCGCCCTGATCGAGCGACGAGGCAAAAGCGATCATGCCGTAGCGGGAAACGACGCCGTAGGTCGGCTTCAGACCGGTCAGGTTGCACAGCGCCGCCGGCTGGCGGATCGAGCCGCCGGTATCAGTGCCGGTCGCCGCCGGCGCCAGGCGCGCGGCAACGGCCGCGGCGGAACCGCCGGACGAGCCGCCGGGGACGCGCGTGCGGTCCCAGGGATTCTTCACCGGGCCGAAATACGAGGTCTCGTTCGACGAGCCCATGGCGAACTCGTCCATGTTGGTCTTGCCCAGCGCCACCATGCCGGCCTGGCGATGCATTTTGTCGATCACCGTCGCGTCATAAGGCGAGACGAAATTGGCCAGCATCTTCGAGCCACAGGTGGTGGTCCAGCCCTCGGCGCAGAAGATGTCCTTCTGGGCGATCGGGATGCCGGTCAACGGGCCGGCGGTGCCGGCAGCGATGCGGACATCGGCAGCGGCAGCCATGGCTAGCGTCTTTTCACGGTCGACGGTAACGAAGGCGTTGAGGTCGGGGTTATGGCGCGCGATGCGATCGAGGAACAGCGTGCTCAGCTCGACGCTGGAGATTTCCCGGGTGGCGAGCGCCTGCGCCAGCTCCTTCAGGCTCTTGTGAATCATTCGATTACCTTCGGCACCAGATAAAGTCCGGCTTCGGTTTCCGGCGCCACGGCCTGGTAGGCAGCGCGGCGATCGCCTTCGCTGACAGCATCCTCACGCAGACGCTGACTGAGATCCTGCGCATGGGCCATCGGCTCGACGCCGCGGGTATCGACGGCCTGCATCTGCTCGATCAGTTCAAAAATGCCGTTGAGATGGCCCTGGGTGGTCAGGGCCTCGGCTTCGCTGACCTCGATGCGGGCGAGATGGGCGATCCGTTTGACCTGTTCTGGAGTAAGCGACATGGGCTTGAAAAGGCTTTCTGCAGTGCACAAAGTCTTAAAAACGAAAGCGTTGTAAGGTATCATAAAAGCTTTATCTACCGCACCCCCACTACGCGGAGCACAGCAGATGTTCGGATTTCTCTCCAAGTATTTTTCCAACGACCTCGCCATCGATCTGGGCACGGCCAATACGCTGATTTACGTGCGTGGCCGTGGCATCGTCCTCGATGAGCCGTCGGTCGTTGCCATTCGCCTTGAAGGCGGCCCCAACGCCAAGAAAACTATCCAGGCCGTCGGCAAGGAAGCCAAGGATATGCTCGGCAAGGCACCGGGCAGCATCACCGTCATCCGGCCGATGAAGGACGGCGTCATTGCCGATTTCACGGTCACCGAGCAGATGCTCAAGCAGTTCATCAAGAAGGTGCATGACTCGAAGCTGTTCAGCCCCAGCCCGCGCATCATCATCTGCGTACCCTCCGGCTCGACCCAGGTCGAACGCCGCGCCATCCGCGAATCAGCGATCGGCGCCGGCGCCAGCCAGGTGTACCTGATCGAGGAACCGATGGCCGCCGCAATCGGCGCCGGCCTGCCGGTTTCCGACGCGACCGGCTCGATGGTTGTCGACATCGGTGGCGGCACCACTGAAGTCGGCGTCATCTCGCTCGGCGGCATGGTCTACGCAGGTTCCGTGCGCGTCGGCGGCGACAAGCTGGACGAAGCCATCATCAATTACATCAGCCGCAACTACGGCATGATGATCGGTGAGAACACCGCCGAAAACATCAAGAAAAACATCGGTTCCGCCTTCCCTGGCGCCGAGGTCATGGAAATGGAAGTCTCCGGCATCAACAAGGCCGAAGGCATTCCGCGCAAGTTCACGATTTCCTCCAACGAAATCCTCGAAGCGCTGACCGACCCACTCAACCAGATCGTTTCCGCCGTGAAATCCGCGCTGGAAAAGACCCCGCCGGAACTCGGTGCCGACATTGCCGAAAAGGGCATGGTACTGACCGGTGGCGGCGCGCTGCTACGCGATCTCGACCGTTTGCTGATGGAAGAAACCGGCTTGCCGGTGATCGTCGCCGACGAACCGCTGACCTGCGTCGCCCGCGGCTGCGGCATGGCGCTGGAAAAGATGGACAAGCTGGGCAGCATTTTTGCCTCGGACTAAGCACCCCGCCCCCCAGGCAAACCTGCAGGACTGACCGCGATGGCCGGCTTCGACCACGCACCACCACCCTTCTTCAAGCGAGGGCCAGCACCGCTGGCCCTTCTGACTTTCTACCTGGCCGTCTCGCTGGCGCTGTTCGTCGTCGACCTGCGCGTGCAGAGCCTCGGCCTGCTGCGCCAGAGCGTGGCGCTGGTCGTCGACCCGGTGCAGCGGGTGGCGCAAACACCTGGCAGCCTGGTCGATCATGCCATTGCCTATCTGCGCGGCCTGCACAAGCTGCGCGAGGAGAATACCCGACTGACGCAGGCGCAATTGCTGACCGCACCGAACCTGCTGCGCCTGCAGCACCTGGAAGCGGAAAATGAACGTCTGCGCCGACTGATGGCCGTCAAAGAGCGCGAAAAGGCCAGTGGCCAGGTCGCCCAGATCATGTACACGGCGCGCGACCCTTACTCGCGCCGCATCGTCATAGACAAGGGCCAGCAATCCGGCATCACCGCCGGCCAACCGGCCATCGACGAAGCCGGTGTCGTCGGCCAGGTGACGCGTGTCTTCCCGTTTTCTGCTGAAGTCACGCTGATCACCGACAAGGACCAGGCGGTGCCGGTGCAGGTGGTGCGCAGCGGCTTGCGTTCGGTCGTCTTCGGTCTGGGCAACGGCCAGCTGGAACTACGCTACATCCCGGCCAATGCCGACGTCGAAATCGGCGACCTGTTGGTTACCTCTGGCCTCGACGGCATTTTTCTGCCCGGCTTCCCGGTGGCCAAGGTGACCAGCATCGAGCGCGACAACGCCTTTGCCTTCGCCCGGATCAGCGCTTTGCCGTTGGCCGGCGTCGAGAACTTTGGCGAGGTCATGGTTCTTGCCCCGCGTGAAGAATTGCCACCGCCGCCGCCAGAAGCCCAGGGCCGGCGTGCCAATACCGGCACCCCGAAAAAAGCCGGAGCCAAGTGATGCAACCGACCTTCACCTCATCACGCATCCTGCTGCCGGTTCGCCCCTGGTTCATAATTTTCAGCCTGATCCTGGCGCTCCTGGCCAACCTGCTGCCGACCGCACACTGGCCCGGTATCCCCGACTGGGTGGCGCTGGTGATCTGCTTCTGGAGCATTCGCGAGCAACGGCGCGTTGGCATGGGCTGGGCCTTCCTCCTCGGCCTGGCGATGGATGTCGCCGATGGCGCTGTGCTCGGCCAGCACTGCTTCTCCTATGTGCTGCTCGCCTATACGGCAGCCACGCTGTCGCGGCGCATCCTCTGGTTCCCGCTCGCCCAGCAGGCCTTACAGGTGCTGCCCCTGCTCATCGGGGCCCAGCTGCTGCAACTGTTGATGCGCCTGGTGGCCGGTGCCGACTTCCCCGGCTGGGGCTACCTGATCGGCCCCTTCATCGGCGCCCTGTTATGGATTCCGGGCACCTTCCTGCTGCTGCTGCCGCAGTATCAGCCGGTCGAGCGCGACGAGAACCGCCCGCTCTGATCCGCCGATGAGCGACTTCTACCACAGCGAACAGGACTCGGACCGCTTCCGCAACCGCCTTCTGGTGGCCGGCACCGGCGTCCTGCTCGCCTTCCTTTTGCTCTTCGGCCGTTTCTTCTACCTGCAGATCGTGCAGCATGAATACTATTCGACACGCGCCGAGAGCAACCGCATCTCGCTGGTGCCGATCATGCCCAATCGCGGCAACATCGTGGACCGCAAAGGCATCATCCTGGCCCGCAACTACTCGGCCTTCACGCTGGAAATCACGCCCTCGAAAACGCTCGGCCTCGAGGAAACTATCGACGGTCTGGCCGAGATTGTTGAAATCCAGATCAAGGACCGTCGGCGCTTCAAGCGGCTGCTCGAGGAATCGAAGAATTTCGAGTCGATCCCCATCCGTACCCGCCTGAGCGACGAAGAAGTCGCCCGCTTTGCCGCCAATCGCTATCGTTTCCCCGGCGTCGAGGTCAAGGCCCGGCTCTTCCGTCAGTACCCTGAAGGCCCCATGGCCGCCCACGCCATTGGCTACATCAGCCGGATCAACACCAAGGAAAAGGAAGCCATCGACGAAGGCGGCCACGGTGCCAACTACAAGGGGACCGACCATATCGGCAAGATCGGCCTGGAAGCGCATTACGAATACGATTTGCACGGCACGGCTGGCCACGAGCAGGTCGAGGTCGATGCCGGCGGTCGCGCGGTGCGCGTACTTTCGCGGACGGCGCCGATTCCCGGCAACAATCTGACGCTGACCCTCGACAGCCAGCTGCAGAAAGTCGCCGAGCAGGCATTTGGCGGTCGCCGCGGCTCCCTTGCCGCGATCGACCCGAGCAATGGCGCGGTCCTCGCCCTGGTTTCCTCGCCGGCCTTCGACCCCAATATGTTCGTCGACGGCATCCGTTTCGATGATTGGGACGAACTGAACAACAACCCCGACAAGCCGATGCTCAACCGCGC
Organism: Betaproteobacteria bacterium HGW-Betaproteobacteria-7; assembly: GCA_002840765.1. Lineage (GTDB taxonomy): Bacteria > Pseudomonadota > Gammaproteobacteria > Burkholderiales > Rhodocyclaceae > Azonexus. The sequence continues at coordinate 621,738 of PHCE01000002.1, read as the reverse complement.
CATCTACAGCACGCATCCGCCCGGCTCGACCTTCAAGCCGCTGATGGCGCTCAGTGCCCTGACCGTCGGCAAACGCACCCCGGGTCAGGCCATCGCCGATCCCGGTTATTTCAATTTCGGTAACCGTCGCTTCATGGACGACAAGGTCGGCGGTCACGGCATGGTGGACATGTACAAGTCCATCGTCGTTTCGTGCAACACCTATTACTACGTCCTGGCCAACGACATGGGCATCGACAACATCGCCCGCGTCATGGGCGATCTCGGCCTCGGCAAGAAGACCGGCATCGACATTCCCGGCGAAGCGACCGGCATCCTGCCCTCGCAGGAATGGAAGCAGCAGCGCTTCAAGAAGAAGGAACAGCAGAAGTGGTATGCCGGCGAAACCATCTCGGTCGGCATCGGCCAGGGCTACAACGCCTACTCGACGCTGCACATGGCGCACGCCCTGGCCAACGTGCTCAACTACGGTAAAGTCTTCCGCCCGCACTTGGTCAATACCATCACCAACCCGAACACTGGCGAGGTGCGCACCGTCGAAGCCGAACCGGTACGCCAGATATCGTTAAAGACCGAGCATGTGGACCTGATCAAACGCGCCATGGCCGGGGTCGTCAAGGAAGGTACCGGCGCCCGCGCCTTTGCCGGAGCGACCTACGAGTCCGGCGGCAAGACTGGCACCGCCCAGGTCTACAGCCTGAAGGGTGGCCGCTACGTCGCCGGGCAGGTCAAGGAACGGCTGCGCGATCACTCCTGGTACGTCGCCTTCGCCCCGGCGGACAAACCGAAGATCGTCGTTGCCGTGATGGTCGAAAACGGCGGTTTCGGCGCCCAGTCGGCAGCGCCGATCACCCGCCAGGTCTTCGATTACTACCTGACCGGCCAGACCCCAGGCGGACCGGCTCCGGAAACCGAGGCGCCGGAAGATGCCACAGACGGTCCGTTGATCGAGGAGGACGCCCATGAAGCTGATTAAGCGCTTCTTCCGGGCCATCGTCGACCATCTCGACATGCCGCTATTCCTGATCGTCCTGGCGCTGATGGGCGTCGGCCTGCTGACGGTCTTCTCGGCCACTTCCAGCGACGGTTTCGAGAAACTCGACAAGCAGCTGATCAACATGGCGGTGTCGACGGCCATCATGCTGCTGGTCGCCCGCACTCCGCCACAGACCCTGATGCGCTTCGCCGTGCCGCTTTACATCACCGGCGTCATCCTGCTGCTCGGTGTGGCGCTTTTCGGCATCGTCGTCAATGGCTCGCGGCGCTGGCTGTCGCTCGGCCTTGTCCGCATCCAGCCGTCCGAGATCATGAAGATCGCCATGCCGCTGATGCTCGCCTGGTATTTCCACAAGCATGAGTCGCTGCTCAAGTTACGCCACTTCCTCATTGCCGGTCTCATCCTGGTCATACCCATCGGCTTCATCCTCAAGCAACCGGACCTCGGCACCTCGCTACTCATCGGTGCCTCCGGCTTCTTCGTGATTTTCTTTGCCGGCCTGCCATGGAAGATCATGCTCGGCCTCGGCGCCGTCGGTGGCGCCGCCCTGCCCTTCGCCTGGTCGTTGATGCACGACTACCAGCGACGGCGCGTGATGACCCTGCTCGATCCGACCTCCGACCCGCTTGGCGCCGGTTACCACATCATCCAGTCCACCATTGCCATCGGTTCCGGCGGCGGGCTGGGCAAGGGCTACCTCAACGGCAGCCAGACCCATCTCGAATTCATCCCGGAAAAGCACACCGACTTCATCTTCGCCGTCTTCTCCGAGGAATGGGGACTGCTCGGCAACGGCATCCTGCTCGTCCTGTTCACCCTGCTCATCGCCCGCGGCCTGATGATCGCCGCCGCCGCCCCAACCATGTTCTCGCGCCTGCTGGCCGCAGCCATCACCCTGGTCTTCTTCATCTACGCCTTCGTCAACATGGGCATGGTCTCGGGTATCCTGCCGGTCGTTGGCGTGCCGTTGCCCTTCATCAGCTATGGCGGCACCGCCCTGGTCACGCTGATGCTCGGCATCGGCATCCTGATGTCGATCCAGACCCACCGCATGCTGGTCAAGAAATGATGCTGATCCGTTCGCTTGCCATCGCCCTGCCCGCCCTGCTACTCGCCGCCTGCGGCACGACCTCGCTGCCGAGTGACGAATCCACAGTCGAGCCAGCAACGACGGCCCGGACGCCGACGCCAACACGCAAGCCGACGGTGACGTTGAAGCGCGGTGGCGGCTTCTACAAGGATGACGGCCCCGGCGACGAGATTCCCGACGGCCTCGACGACATCCCCGATGCCGAACCGAAGTGGGAACCACTGCACAAGCCTGCCACCCGCCCCTACGTCGTGCTCGGCAAGGAATACGTGCCGAACACGGCGCTGAAGCCATACAAGGCGCGTGGTATTGCCTCCTGGTACGGCAAGAAATTCCACGGCCAGAAGACCTCGAACGGCGAAATCTACGACATGTTCGCCATGACCGCCGCTCACCCGACGCTGGTCCTGCCCTCCTACGTCCGCGTCACCAGCCTGCACAGCGGCAAATCGGTGATCGTTCGGGTCAATGACCGCGGCCCCTTCCACGCCGGGCGCATCATCGATCTCTCGTACACCGCCGCCTACAAGCTTGGTCTGGTCAACGGCGGCAGCGGCCACGTCGAAGTCGAGTCCATCCTGCCCGGCGAAGCCACCGGCACGGCCTACGCCCAGGTCGCCCCGCCGGCCATCGAGCGTGACGAAATCGCCAACCTCAGCCGGCAGATGGAACGCGAAGAACGCCCGGTGCAATCGGCAGCGGCCATCACCACCCCCGACGACAACGCCCCCGGCATCTATCTGCAGCTCGGCGCCTTCGGCAATCCCGACAACGCCGAGAACATGCGCAATCATCTGGTGCGCGAACTCGACTGGCTGAACGAGCCGCTGCGCATTCGCAGCGGCGGCGGCATCCATCGCCTGCACCTCGGTCCCTATGCCAGCCGCAGCGATGCCGAACTGATCGCCGAGAAGATCCGCACCACCCTCGGCCAACGGCCAACCGTCATCACCCGCTGACCCGACACGGGGGTTTGACCAGGATCAATGGCCCCCGGAGCGGGCTGGCTATACTGCCCTGCTCGACATTCCGGACGCTCTCATGAGTCAGCTGCCCGATCTCATCTGCCCGGCCGGCAGCCTGCCGGCGCTCAAGGCCGCCGTGGATAACGGCGCCGATGCCGTCTATCTCGGCTACAAGAACGACACCAACGCGCGCAATTTTGCCGGCCTCAATTTCGATGCCAAGACCATGGCCGAGGGCATCCGCTACGCCCGTGCCAAAGGCCGCGAAGTGCTGCTGGCGATCAACACCTTCGCCCAGGCCGGGCGCGTCGCCGACTGGCAGAAGGCGGTCGATGCCGCGGTGGACCAGGGCGTGGACGCGATCATTCTGGCCGACGTCGGGCTGCTCGATTACGCCCGCAACCGCCATCCGCAACAGCGCCTGCACCTGTCGGTGCAGGGCTCGGCTACCAGCTACGAGGCGATCAATTTCTGCCAGCGTGAGTTCGGCGTGCGCCGGGCGGTGTTGCCGCGCGTGCTGACGCTGGCCCAGGTCGAACACGTGATCAAGAACACCACGGTCGAGATCGAGGTGTTCGGCTTCGGCAGCCTGTGCGTGATGAACGAGGGCCGCTGCTGGCTGTCCTCGTATGCCTGCGGCGAGTCGCCGAACACCGTCGGCGCCTGCTCGCCGGCCAAGTACGTCAAGTGGGACAAGCAGCCGGGGGCCATGGAGACGCGGTTGAACGGCGTCCTCATCGACCGCTTCGGCGACGACGAGCCGGCCGGCTACCCGACGCTGTGCAAGGGCCGCTTCGAAGTCCAGGGCGAGACCTATTACGCGCTGGAGGAACCGACCAGCCTGAACGTGCTGCCGATCCTGCCGGAAATCATCAAGATTGGCGTCCGGGCGATCAAGGTCGAAGGCCGCCAGCGCAGCCCGGCCTACGTTACGCAAGTGACGCGCACGCTGCGCGCTGCCCTTGATTCGCTGCGCGATGGCAGCGAACGCTTCCACGTCAAGCCGGCCTGGCAGGCCGAACTGGCCAAGGTCTCCGAGGGCAGCCAGGCGACGCTCGGCGCCTACAACCGGCCGTGGCGCTGAAGGACATCCGATGAAACTCTCGTTAGGCCCCCTGCTCTACTTCTGGCCCAAGGCCGAGGTCATGGAGTTCTATGCCGAGATGGCGCAGAACCCGGCACTCGACATCATCTACGTCGGCGAAGTCGTCTGTTCGCGCCGCCAGCAATTGCGCACCAGCGACTGGATCGGACTGGCCCGCGACCTGACCGATGCCGGCAAGCAAGTGGTCGTTTCGGCCCAGGCGCTGCTCGAATCGGAAAGCGATCTGAAGGCGCTGCGCCGGCTGATCGACGAGGCCGGCTGCATGGTCGAAGCCAACGACCTCGGCGCCGTCAATCTGGTACAGGGCCGCGATTTCGTCGCCGGTCCGCACATCAACATCTACAACGAGGCAACGCTGGCCACCTTCGCCCGCTACGGCATGAAGCGCTGGGTGCCGCCGCTGGAAGCGTCGCGCACGCTGATCGAAACGCTGCACCGTAGTCGGCCGACCGGCGTCGAGACTGAAGTCTTTGCCTTCGGCAAGATCGCCCTGGCCTTCTCCGCACGCTGCTTCACCGCCCGCCATTACGACCTGAACAAGGACGACTGCCAGTTCAAGTGTCTCGACCACAGCGAGGGACTGACGCTGAAAACGCGTGAAGGCCAGGACTTCCTGACCATCAATGGCATCCAGACCATGTCAGCACAGAGCTACAATCTGCTGCACGAAATTCCCGACATGCTGACCATGGATATCGACATTGTCCGCCTCAGTCCGCAGCAGCAGCACATGACAGCCATCGTCGCCGCCTTTGACGCCGCCCGACGCGGCGAAGAGGTCACCGCCGACACCACCGGCTGGAATGCCAGCGGCCTGGTGGACGGCTACTGGTTCGGTGATGCAGGCATCGTCCAGCACCACACACAAGCCCTCGCCCAACTGGGAGCCTGACCATGAACGCCAACTTCACCATCCCCAAGTTCCGCCTGCCGGCTTTCGTCGCCAGTCTTGGCCACAAACTGCCGCAATGGCCGCACGCGCTGGCCTTGGTCGCCGGCCTGAACGCGGCGCTGAAGATGAAACTGCTGCCGGAAAGGGAACTGGAACTGCTTGAAGACAAGCTGTTCCGCGTGCGCATCAACGATACTGGCGGCGAGGCCTCATACACCTATCGAGATGGCATGTTCCGTCCGGTTTTCCGGCCCACCCGCGAGCCCGACCTCGCCTTTGCCGCCAACCTGTCCGCCTACCTGCAGTTGCTTGCCCGCCAGGAGGACCCCGACACGCTGTTCTTCAACCGCGAGCTGGAGATCACCGGCGACACCGAGCTTGGCCTGATCGTCAAGAACATGCTCGACGCAGTTGAATGGCCCCGCCTGCCGCGTCTGCCCCTGGCCAGCCACTGAAATTTCGGGCAATTCACCGGTCGGCACGATGCTGACCAGTTCCTCAAGCGCCACCGGCGTCGCCAGTCCCTGCAAATCGCGGACGCTGGTCGGGCCGAGATAGACGGCCAGCCCCGGCCGCAAGCTGCCATCGGGCAGCAGCAGACGCGCCCCGAAGGCCGGATATTCGCGGCCGATGGCCTGCAATACTTCGCCCACGGTTTCCCCGCTGGCCATCACTTCCTCGTGGCCAGCCGTGTAGCGACGCAAGGCGTGCGGAATGTGTACCGTAACGACCGGAGCTTCGCTGAGCATGATGCGCCTCCTTTCAGGTAGCGCCTGTAGGACAGCCCGGTCCGGAACGAGTTCGAAAAAAACGGGAGGCCGCAGCCTCCCGTTTTGCTGACAGAAGCGTGGCGATCAGCCCTTCTTCTGGGTGTCCAGGCGGAACTTGACGTAACTGCCCGGGGCCTCCTCGATGACCTTCAACGTCCCGGCCTCCGGCGTGCGTGCCTTGACCTTGGCCGAACCGCCCGGCAGGCTGGTCACCCACTGATCCCAGTGCGTCCACCACGAGCCGGCGTTCTGCGTGGCGCCAGCCAGGAAATCTTCCGGGCTTTCCGGCAGGTTGCCGTCGGTGACGTCGTTGGTCCAGTAGCCATACTTGTTGGCCACCGGCGGATTGACGATGCCGGCAATGTGGCCGGAACCGCCGAGGACGAACTTGGTGTTGCCGGAGGGCAAACGGGCACCCATGTAGGTGCTCTTCCACGGGGCGATGTGGTCTTCGATCGTCGAGATGAAATAGCACGGGGTCTTGACCTTGGACAGGTCGATCTTGACTCCGCCGAGCGTGATGCCGCCCGGTTCCTTGAGCAGGTTGGCCAGGTACATGTTGCGCAGGTAGAAGCTGTGCATGGCGGCCGGCATGCGGGTGGAGTCGGAGTTCCAGTAGAGCAGGTCGAAGGGGAACGGATCCTTGCCCATCAGGTAGTTGTTGACCACGAAGGACCAGATCAGATCGTTGGCCCGCAGCATATTGAAGGTGCCGGCCATTTCCGAACCTTCGAGGTAACCGCGCTCGTTCATGCGCTTTTCCAGACCGGAAACAGCGCCTTCGTCGAGGAAGATGCCCAGTTCGCCCGGCTCGGAGAAGTCGAGCATGGTCGTGAAGAAGGTCGCCGAAGCAGCGCGCTTGTCCTTCTTGGCGGCCATGTAGGCCAGCGTGGTCATGGTCAGCGTACCGCCCAGGCAATAGCCGGCAAGATTGACGCTGTCCTCGCCGGTGTGGGCGCAGACCTGGTTGATGGCTTCCAGCGAACCTTCCAGCAGGTAGTTCTCGAAGGACTTCAAAGCCAGCTTCTCGTCCGGATTGACCCAGGACATGATGAAGGTGGTGTGGCCCTGGTTGGTCGCCCAGTTGACCAGCGAATTCTTCTCGCGCAGGTCGAGAATGTAGTACTTGTTGATCCACGGCGGCACAATCAGTAACGGCTTCTTGTACTGGTCCGGCGTCTTCGGATCGTACTGGATCAGCTGGAACAATTCATTCTGGAAGATCACCTTGCCTGGCGTCGTGGCGACGTTCTTGCCCATCTCGAAGGCCGAGGTGTCGGTCATCCGGATGCGCAATTGGCCATCGCCGGACTCGACGTCGTGCAGCAGATTGTTCAGGCCCTTGATCAGGTTCTGGCCGTGGCTCTTGACCGTTTCGCGGAAGACTTCCGGATTGGTCAGGGCAAAGTTGGACGGCGACAGCGCATCGATGTACTGACGGGTGAAGAAGTTGACCTTTTGCTGGGTCGCATCGTCCAGACCTTCGGTGCCGGCGACGGTGTCGTGCAGGTGGCGGGCAGTGATCAGGTAGGACTGCTTGACGAAGTCGAAGAGGAAATGCTGCTCCCATTCCTCGTCCTTGAAGCGGTTGTCGCCCTTCTTCGGTGTGGCCACCGGTCCATGCACCGGGACGCCCATCATCTTCATCGACGTGTTCTGCCACAGCGAGAAGTAGTCCCACATCATGTTCATCTGGGTCTGTGCCATCTTGTACGGATTGGCCATCAGGCGGGACGACAGGTCCATGAAGGCCTTGGCGACGCCGAGTTCATCGCTCGGTGCATTGACGCCATCCTTCGCCTTCTTTTCCATGAACTGGGTGATCACCCGCGAGGCACGCTGGGCGACTTCGGCATAGGTCTTGGCCATCTCGGCCGGGTTGGGCATATTCAAGCCCTGTTCTTCGGTTTGCTGCGACATACGTGAAACTCCCTCTGTCAGTGCGCGGCGGTCTGTTGCTGCAGCCGCAAATATCGAATCGCCCCGTCGGCGTCGACACTGCGTGACAGCCGCCCGGCTTGTTCAAGATAGTTCAGATGGGCGATTGCTTCGCCCATCGCGAACATTGTTTGATGCGTATCGAGAGCCCGCTGAAACAGCACGTCGAGCAACCCGGCCGCGCTCTGTGGCGCGTCTTGACAACTATCCTCCAGTGCACGCAGGCGTTCGGCGTGGTGGGCATGCAACGCCTGCACACGGGCAGCCACTCCGAAGAAGGGCAAACCATGCGAAGGCAGTACCAGAGTTTCATCCGGAATTTCCCGATTCAGTTGGTCCAGCGAATCAAGATACCAGCGCAGGGCATCTGCATCCGGCGTCGCCGCGAAGACACTGATATTTGTGGAAATTTTCGGCAAAAGCATGTCGCCTGAAATTAACACGCCGAGTTCGGCGCAGTAAAGCGAGATATGTTCCGGCGCGTGGCCGTGACCCACCATTATTTGCCAGCCCTTGCCGTCAACAAGCACGACCTCGCCGTCCAGCAACCGCCGGTAATGCTCGGGCAAGGCCGGTACCGCCTTGCGGTAGCCGGAGCCGCGCTGGGCGAACTTGGCCAGACGCTCTTCATCCAGGCCGTGCTGGCGGAACTGCTCGACCATGAAACGGGCGCCATGGCCGCCGACTTCGTGCCAAACCGCGTGGGCGGTCAGGAACTCGCCGCTGGTCATCGACAATTCGGCGCCGGTTTCTTCCTGCAGCCAGGTGGCCAGGCCGAGGTGATCGGGATGGAAATGGGTAACGATCAGGCGGCGGACCGGGCCGTCCAGCCCGGCGATGACCTGGCGCCAGCTAGCGCGTACGCCGTCATCGGGAAAGCCGGTGTCGATAATGGTCCACCCATCACCATCGCGCAGCAGCCACAGGTTGATGTGATCGAGTTGGAAAGGTAGTGGCATGCGCAGCCAGAATACGCCGGGAGCGACTTCGATGCGCTCACCGGCGAGCGGCAGCTGGGCGTGGGGATAACGCTGGGACATGGGACGATCTTCAATGCAGGAGGCGCAAGTTACCATACGGTAGCGGATTGAAAAAACCCCTTTTCTCTGATTTACTTGGGCGAACTTTTCAAGGATCGCCGAGTGAACCAGCAGGCCGTCATCTTCGCCATTTCCGACCTCGCCCGCGAGTTCGGCATCACACCGCGCACCATCCGCTTCTGGGAAGACCAGGGCATCCTGTCGCCGCAACGCGAAGGCAGCAAGCGGGTGTTCACTCGCCGCGACCGCGCCCGCCTGAAGATGGCCCTGCGCGGCAAGCGCCTCGGTTTGAGCCTGGCGGAAATCAAGGACCTGATCGGCATGTACGCGTCGACCGAGGACGAAACGCCGCAGTTGCTCGAATGCGTGCGGGTCATGTCGAAACGCCGGGAAGCCCTGGAACAGCAGCGCGAGGATATCGAGGCGATGCTCGCTGAAATTGCCCAGTTCGAGCTCCAGTGCCAGCAGGAGCTGGCCCGTCGCAACGTGGGCAAATAATTTCTCACCAACCAGTTGACGTTAACGTCAACGTAAATACAATCGCCAGACCAGAGGGAGAAGCAGGATCGAGTTGCCTAAGGGCTTGAGTTGTTAGCAACCCAACTCGCAACTCAAGCCACCAACAACTAGCAGCTAGACGGAGACAAACCAATGAATATTCCCAGCCTCGACTTCGGCCTCGGCGAAGACATCAATATATTGCGCGATGCGGTGAAGGCTTTTGCCGACGCCGAAATCGCGCCGCGCGCAGCGGAGATTGACCGCGTCAACGAATTCCCCGCCGACCTCTGGCGCAAATTCGGCGACATGGGCCTGCTCGGCATGACCGCCGGCGAAGAGTACGGCGGCACTGGCCTGGGCTACCTGGCGCATATCGTTGCGCTCGAGGAAATCTCCCGTGCCTCGGCCTCGGTCGGTCTGTCCTACGGCGCCCACTCGAATCTGTGCGTCAACCAGATCCGCCGCAACGGCACGGAAGCCCAACGGCAGAAGTACCTGCCCAAGCTGATTTCCGGTGAGCACGTCGGCGCCTTGGCGATGTCCGAACCGGGCGCCGGTTCCGACGTCGTCTCGATGAAGCTGCGCGCCGACAAGAAGGGCGACCGCTACGTGCTCAATGGCTCGAAGATGTGGATCACCAACGGCGGCGATGCCGACACCCTGGTGGTCTACGCCAAGACCGACATGGCGGCCGGCGCCCGCGGCATGACCGCCTTCATCGTCGAGAAGGGCATGAACGGCTTCTCCCACGGCACTCACCTCGACAAGCTGGGCATGCGCGGCTCCAACACCTTCCCGCTGTTCTTCGACGATTGCGAAGTTCCGGAGGAAAACGTCCTCGGCGGCGTCGGCAGCGGCACCAAGGTGCTGATGTCCGGCCTCGATTACGAACGCGCCGTGCTCTGCGGCGGCCCGCTCGGCATCATGGCGGCGTGCATGGACGTGGTCGTGCCCTTCCTGCATGAGCGCAAGCAGTTCGGCCAAGCCATCGGCGAGTTTCAACTGATGCAGGGCAAGGTCGCCGATATGTACTCGACCTGGCAGGCCACCCGCGCCTACGTCTATGCGCTGGGCCGCGCCTGCGACACCACCGACCACAGCCGGACGCTGCGCAAGGATGCCGCCGGCGCCATCCTCTATTCCGCCGAAAAGGCCACCTGGATGGCCGGCGAGGCAATCCAGACATTGGGCGGCGTCGGCTATACCAACGAGTACCCGGCGGGCCGTTTGTGGCGCGATGCCAAGCTCTATGAGATCGGTGCCGGCACTTCCGAAATCCGTAGAATGCTGATCGGTCGCGAACTTTTCGCGGAAACCGCATAAACACGCTCCCGCCGGCCTCCGGACGGGAGCCCGGCTACCGGAGCAGAACAGACATGAATATCACCCTTCGCACCCTCACCGCCAACGACACCGAAACCATCGAGCAGGTCCGCCAGTATTTCCGCAATTACGCGGCCTGGCTGGGCGTCGACCTGTCGTACCAGAACTTCGACCAGGAAATGGCCTCGCTGCCCGGCACCTATGTCGCCCCGGAAGGCCGCCTGTTCTTCGCCGAAGTCGATGGCCGGCCGGCTGGCTGTGTCGGCGTCCGCGCCTTCTCCGAGGGCATTTGCGAAATGAAGCGCCTTTACGTCGATCCAGCCGAACGCGGCAACGGCGTCGGCCGCGCACTGGCGCTGGCGGCGATCAAGGCGGCCAAGGAAATCGGCTACAAGCGCCTGCTGCTCGACACGCTGCCCAACATGCGCATGGCCGTGAAGCTGTACCGCGAATTGGGCTTCAACGAAGTGCCGGCCTACTACCCGACGCCGGTCGAGAACACCATTTTCCTCGCCCTCGATCTCGACAACTGGTCGGAAGAGGAAATCCGCAACGAAAACCTGTCCCACCTGTTCGACTACAACCGGGCCTGGGCCAAGCAGATGCAGGAAATCGACCCCAACTACTTCGACAAGTTGGCTCACCTGCAGTCTCCGGAATTCCTGTGGATCGGCTGTTCCGACTCGCGCGTGCCGGCCAACCAGATCGTCGGCCTGCTGCCGGGCGAAGTTTTCGTGCACCGTAATGTCGCCAACGTCGTCGTCCATACCGACCTCAACTGCCTGTCAGTGATCCAGTACGCCGTCGATGTCCTCAGGGTCAAGCACATCATGGTCGTCGGCCACTACGGCTGCGGCGGCGTGCTTGCCGCCCTCAACCGTGCCCGCGTCGGCGTCGTCGACCTGTGGCTGCGCCATGTCCATGACGTGCACAACAAGCATTTCACCAATGTGGACAACCTGCCGGCCGACAAGCGCCACGACCGACTGTGCGAACTGAATGTCCTTGAGCAGGTGGTCAATGTCTGCCACAACACCGTGGTCCAGGATGCCTGGCAGCGCGGCCAGCAACTGACGGTGCACGGCTGGATCTACGGCCTCAAGGACGGCCACATGCACGACCTCGGCATCACCGTGGACACGCTCGGCGACCTGCCGGCGCGTTACGACGCAGCACTCAAGGCGCTCGACGCCTGACAACGTTTTCCAATAACAAGCAACGCAAGGAGAAACACAGCATGCAAGACCCAATCGTTATCGTTTCCGCCGCCCGTACTGCCATGGGCTCGTTCCAGGGCGGCTTTTCCAGCCTGACCGCCGCCAATCTCGGCGCCGTCGCCATCAAGGCCGCCGTCGAGCGCGCCGGCATCGATGCCAACCTGATCGACGAAGTGCTGATGGGCTGCGTCCTGCAAGCCGGCCAGGGCCAGGCTCCGGCCCGCCAGGCAGCGCTGCAGGCCGGGCTGCCGATCACCGCCGGCTGCGCCACTATCCACAAGGTCTGCGGTTCGGCGATGAAGGCCACCATGCTTGGCCACGACGGCATCCTCGCCGGCTCCTACGGCGTCGCCGTGGTCGGCGGTATGGAGTCGATGACCAACGCCCCCTACCTGCTGCCCAAGGCGCGTGGCGGCTATCGCCTCGGCCACGGTCAGGTCATCGACCACATGTTCATGGACGGCCTGGAAGACGCCTACTCCAAGGAAAACCGCGGCCGTCTGATGGGCACCTTCGCCGAGGAATGCGCCAGCAGCTACGGTTTCACCCGCGAAGCCCAGGACGAGTTCGCCGTCCGCTCGACGACCCGCGCCATTGCTGCCAGCAACGACGGCAGCTTCGCCTGGGAAATCGCCCCGACCACCGTCGCCGGCCGCAAGGGCGATGTCGTCATCGACAAGGATGAAGGCCCGTTCGCCGTCAATGTCGAAAAAATTCCGACACTGAAGCCGGCCTTCAGGAAGGACGGCACGGTCACCGCCGCCAACTCCTCATCGATTTCCGACGGCGCCGCCGCCCTGGTGCTGATGCGCGCCTCGCAGGCCGACAAACTGGGTCTCGCCCCGATCGCCCGTATCGTCGGCCACACGACCAATGCCGGCACGCCGGCGCTGTTCCCGTCGGCGCCGGTCGGCGCCATGCAGAAGCTGTTCGCCAAGACCGGCTGGACCGCCGAATCGGTCGATCTGTACGAGATCAACGAAGCCTTCGCCGTGGTCACCATGGCCGCGCTGCACGATCTCAAGCTCGACCCGGCCAAGGTCAACATCCACGGCGGCGCCTGCGCCCTGGGCCATCCGATCGGCGCTTCCGGCGCCCGCATCGTCGTCACGCTGCTCGGCGCGCTGAAGAAGAGCGGCGGCAAGCGCGGCGTCGCCTCGCTGTGCATCGGTGGCGGCGAAGCCACGGCACTCGCGGTGGAAATGCTCTAAGTGACCCAACCGGTCCGCTCGCTGACCTATGCCAAGCTGGTGGCCGCGATGGCCATGTGGGGCGGCACCTGGATCGCCGGGCGGGTCATCGCCCAGGAACTGACGGCGCCGCTGGCCGTTGCTTCCTTGCGCTTCGTGGTGGCCGGACTGGTCGTCGCCGGCGTCATGCTCGCCTCCGGCAACGGCATCCCGCTACCGCAGGGCGGGCGTGACTGGGGTCTGGTCTGGGCCCTGGGCTTTTTCGGCATCTTCCTCTACGGCCTGTGCTTCTTTTTCGGCCTGCAGCACATCCCGGCCGGGCGCGGCGCGCTGGTCGTCGCTCTCAACCCGGTGGTCATCGTGCTGATCGCCTGGCTGGCCGGCAAGGAAAGCATGAATCCGCGCAAGGCGCTGGGCAGCGCCATCGCCCTGGCTGGCTGCCTGACGGTGATCGGCAACGGCGACCCGCTGGCCTTGCTGCAGGGCGAAGTCGGGGTCGGCGAATGGCTGATCCTCGGCTGCGTCGCCAGCTGGGCGGCGTACACCTTCATCGGCTGGCGCGCTACCGGCCGCTTCTCGGCGCTGGCGACGACCTTCTACGGCAGCCTGACCGGTGCCACGCTGCTTGGCCTGGCGGCGCTGCTGCAGGGCGATATCGCGCCGGCCGACTGGTCGTGGCGGGTATGGAGCAGCATGCTGTTCCTCGCTGTGTTCGGTACCGCCATCGCCTACACCTGGTTCACCGCCGCCGTGCAGCAACTCGGCGCCGGCCACGCCTCGATCTTCATCAACCTGGTGCCGGTCTTCGCCGTGCTGCAGGCGGCCGTACTGCTGGACGAGCGCCTTGGCCTGCCGGTCCTCTTCGGCGGCCTGCTGGTGATCGCTGGCGTCTGGCTGACCACCCTACAAAAAACAACTCTGGAGAAAACAGCATGATTCTGACGCAAGAACAGGAAATGATCCGCGACGCGATGCGCAGCTTTGCCCAGGAGCGCCTGGCACCCTTTGCCGCGCAATGGGACAAGAACCACACCTTCCCGGCCGAGGCCCTGAAGGAACTGGCCGAACTCGGCGCCATGGGCATGGTCGTACCCGAGGAATGGGGCGGTGCCGGCATGGATTACATGAGCCTGGTGCTGACCCTGGAAGAAATCGCCGCCGGCGACGGCGCCACCTCGACCATCGTCTCGGTGCAGAACTCGCTGGCCTGCGGCATCACGATGAAGTACGGCAGCGACAACCAGAAGGAAGAATGGCTGAAGCCGCTGGCCCGCGGCGAAAAGCTCGGCTGCTTCTGCCTGACCGAGCCGCACACCGGGTCGGACGCCGCAGCGATCACCACCCGCGCCGAGCGCGACGGCGACCATTTCGTGCTCAACGGCGTCAAGCAGTTCATCACCACCGGCAAGCACGCCCACATGGCCATTGTCTTCGCCGTGACCGACAAGGCAGCTGGCAAGAAGGGCATTTCCTGCTTTCTGGTGCCGACCGCGACACCCGGCTTCATCGTCGGCCGCACCGAAGAGAAGATGGGCCAGCACGCCTCCGATACCGTGCAGATCATCCTGGAAAACTGCCGCGTGCCGGCTTCGGCGCTGCTCGGCAAGGAAGGCGAAGGCTACAAGATCGCGCTGTCCAATCTTGAAGCCGGGCGCATCGGCATCGCCGCCCAGTCGGTCGGCATGGCCCGCGCCGCGTTTGAAGCCGCCGTGCGCTACGCCAGGGAACGCATCACTTTCGGCCAGCCAATCATCGAACACCAGGCGGTCAATTTCCGCCTGGCCGACATGAACACCCTGCTCGACGCCGCCCGCCTGATGGTCTGGCGCGCCGCCCAGTTGAAGGACGCGGGCAAGCCCTGCCTGAAGGAAGCCTCGATGGCCAAGATGTTCGCCTCGGAAGCTGCCGAAAAGATCGCCTCGGACGCCATCCAGATTCACGGCGGCGTCGGCTACACCAGCGACTTCCCGGTTGAGCGCATCTACCGTGACGTGCGCATCTGCCAGATCTACGAAGGCGCCAACGATATCCAGCGGCTGGTGATCGGACGCAGCATCGCCAGCGAGTAACACTTACCCAGCGGTCGACGGGCCAAGCATAACAACGGCCCGCGACTGCCCCGACGAGGAGACAAAAATGAACGACCCAACCCCGATCGATTTCTGGTTCGATTTTTCCAGCCCTTACGGCTACCTGATGGCCGAGAAGATTGACACCGTTGCCGCCCAGCACGGCCGCAAGGTACGCTGGCACCCGATCCTGCTCGGCGTGATTTTCCAGGCCACCGGCTCGCGCCCGCCGACCGATGGGGACAGCGCCAAGGCCCGCTACGTCGCCAACGACTTCCACCGCTCGGCGCGCTTCCACGGCCTGCCCTACAACCCACCCAGCCGCTTTCCGCTGCCGACGCAAAACGCCGCCCGCGCCTACTACTGGCTGCATGGCCAGGATTGCGCGCTGGCCCGCCGCTTCGCGCTGGCCGTCTATCGCGCCTTTTTCGTCGACGACCGGGATATCTCCTCGCCCGACACCGTGCTCGACATTGCCGCCGACCTCGGCATCGACCGCCAGCAGCTGGCCACCGCGCTGCAAACCCCGGAAGTCAAGGCGCGATTGAAGGCGGAAGTCGACCGGGCGCTGGCTGCCGGCGTCTTCGGCTCGCCGCACGTGATCGTCGACGGCGAACATTTCTTCGGCGCCGACCGCCTGCCGCAGATCGAGCGCTGGCTCGAAACCGGCGGTTTCTGAGCGCCCCATGAAACGCCTGCGCCTGCTCGTCTGGGCCACGCTGCTCGGCCTGACCGGCTGGAGCTTCGGCGTCGAGCCGGGCTGGCTGCAGCAGCGTCAGCTGACGCTGCCTGCTGCCGATTGGGCCGGTGCGCCGCTAACCATCGCCGTCGCCGCCGACCTGCACGTCGGCGCCCCGCATTCCGGGCTGGCAATGCTGAAAAAGGTCGTCGACCAGCTGAATGCCAGCCAGCCAGACCTGATCCTGCTGCCCGGCGATTTCGTCATCCAGGGCGTGCTCGGCGGCGAGCCGGTCGCTCCCGCCACCATCGCTGCCGAACTGGCCCGCCTCAAGGCACCGCTCGGCGTCTTTGCGACGCTCGGTAATCACGACTGGTGGCACGACGGCGAGCAGGTGCGCCAGGCGCTCACCGACGCCGGCATCACCGTGCTGGAAAACGCTGCGGTGCCGTTGCCGACGACGGCCGGCCCATTGTGGCTGGTCGGCATCGGCGACGACATGACCGGTAACGCGCGGCCGGAAAAAGCCTTCGCCGGCGTCCCGGCCGCGGCCCGGCTGATCGTCATGATGCACGACCCGGCCAACGCCCCCGCCTTGCCCGCCGGCACCCTGGTCGCCTTTGCCGGCCACACGCACGGCGGCCAGGTGCGCTTGCCCTTCTACGGCGCTCTGCTGACGCCGGGCCGGGCGCCGCGCCAGCATGCCTACGGCTGGATTCCTGATGTCCCGGCGCCGACCTTCGTCACCGCCGGGGTCGGCACCAGCATCCTGCCCGTCCGCTTCAACTGCCCGCCGGAAACCGTCGTCCTGAAACTTTCAAATAAGGGATCCTGATGCAACGTCTGTGCGTGTTCTGCGGCTCCAATGGCGGCCACGATCCAAACTACCGCGCCGCTGCCGAGCTGGTCGGCCAGCGCCTCGCCGAACGGGGCATTGAATTGGTCTATGGCGGCGGCAACATCGGCCTCATGGGCGCCGTCGCCGATGCCTGCCTGGCGGCCGGCGGCACGGTCATCGGCGTCATTCCGGAAGCCCTGATGGGCAAGGAAGTCGCCGGCCGCGCCGTCGATCACCGGGCGCTGACGCGCATGGAGGTGGTTGACTCGATGCACACGCGCAAAGCTCGCATGGCCGAGCTGTCTGATGGCTTCATCGCCCTGCCCGGCGGCTTCGGCACCTTCGAGGAATTCTGCGAAATCCTGACCTGGGGCCAGCTCGGGTTCCACGTGAAACCGATGGGGCTGCTCAATGTGAACGGCTTCTACGACCCGCTGCTGCACCTGTTCGACCACGCCGTCGGCGAAGGCTTCCTGCGGCAGCAGAACCGGGCAATGGCACTGGCCGACAGCGACATCGACGGACTGCTGACGCAGATGGAGAACTACCGGGCGGAGCCGGTCAGCAAGTGGCTGAAAGAGGAAAAGCAGTTGTAGCACTGGGCATCATTTATTCAGGTAACGCACACATAAAAGAAGCGAGGAGACATGACCATCCTGAAATCCCAACTCAACCCGCGCTCGGCCGAGTTCCAGGCCAATGCCGCGGCGATGCAGGCGGTCGTCACCGACCTGCACGACAAGGTCGACAAGATCGCCCTCGGCGGCCCGGAAGCAGCGCGCCAGAAGCATCTGGCGCGCGGCAAGCTGCTGCCGCGCGAGCGGGTCAACGGCCTGCTCGATCCCGGCACGCCCTTCCTTGAAATCGGCCAGTTCGCCGCCTACGGCATGTACGGCGGCGACGTGCCGGCGGCCTCGGTGATCGCCGGCATCGGCCGTGTGCAGGGCATCGAATGCATGGTCGTCGCCAACGATGCCACGGTGAAGGGCGGCACCTATTACCCGCTGACCGTCAAGAAGCACCTGCGGGCTCAGGAAATCGCGCTGGAAAACCGGCTGCCCTGCGTCTACCTTGTCGATTCCGGCGGCGCTTTCCTGCCGATGCAGGACGAAGTCTTCCCGGACAAGGAGCATTTCGGGCGTATCTTCTTCAACCAGGCCAACCTCTCGGCCGCCGGCATCCCGCAGATCGCCGCCGTCATGGGTTCATGTACCGCTGGCGGCGCCTACGTGCCGGCGATGTGCGACGAATCGATCATCGTCAAGGACCAGGGCACGATCTTTTTGGGCGGCCCGCCGCTGGTCAAGGCGGCGACCGGCGAAGTGGTCAGTGCCGAAGACCTCGGCGGCGCCGAAGTCCATACGCGCATCTCCGGCGTCGTCGATCATCTGGCCGAGAACGACGCGCATGCGCTGGCCATCGCCCGGCGCATCGTCAAGGATCTGAACTGGCAGAAGCAGCCGCCGGTGACGCTGAGCGCCCCAGCCGCCCCCGCCTACGCCACCGAGGAGCTGTACGGCGTCATCCCGACCGACAGCAAGAAACCCTTCGACGTGCGCGAGATCATCGCCCGTGTCGTCGACGGCTCCGACTTCGACGAGTTCAAGGCGCGCTACGGCACCACGCTGGTCTGCGGCTTCGCCCGCATCCATGGCTACCCGGTCGGCATCGTCGCCAACAACGGCATCCTTTTCTCGGAGTCGGCGCTGAAGGGCGCCCACTTCATCGAACTTTGCGCCCAGCGCGGCATCCCGCTTGTCTTCCTGCAGAACATCACCGGCTTCATGGTCGGCAAGAAGTACGAAAACGGCGGCATTGCCCGCGACGGCGCCAAGATGGTCACTGCCGTGGCTACCGCCAAGGTGCCGAAATTCACCGTCGTCATCGGCGGTTCGTTCGGCGCCGGCAACTACGGCATGTGCGGTCGCGCCTACTCGCCGCGCTTCCTGTGGATGTGGCCGAATGCGCGCATTTCGGTGATGGGCGGCGAACAGGCGGCCGGCGTGCTGGCTACCGTCAAACGTGACGGCATGGAAGCGGCCGGTAAGAATTGGTCGGCCGAAGAGGAAGCGGCGTTCAAGGCGCCGATTCGCGAGCAGTACGAGACGCAGGGGCATCCCTATTACGCGTCGGCGCGCCTGTGGGACGACGGGATTATTGATCCAGCGGATACGCGGCGGGTGTTGGGTTTGGGGCTGTCGGCGGCGATGAATGCGCCGGCTGAGGAAACGAAGTTCGGTATTTTCCGGATGTGATGGGGATGCGCATTTTCCCTGTTCAACCGCCGGGTTCCGCGCCTGACGCGCGGGCGTACTTTCTTTTTGATGGCAAAAAGAAAGTAGCCAAAGAAAAAGCCACCCCTGGGTCGGCGCCGGGCTACGCCCGGTCCCCTGCGCTACTCGCCGTTGGCGGGGGCACCCCAAGGGTACTTCCTCACGATGCTGCGCATCGTTCAGGGCGCTGCGGAACTCGCCGCTGCGCGGCTCAGACAGTCCTCGCCCTTTTTCCGCCAACGGCTGCGTTGCTCGGCGCCTCCCAAGGGGCCCGGCAAACCCACCGTAGCGCGAACGCAATTGCAGATTCAACCACCGGCGGCTGCATACGGATGTTTTTCGGGGTCCCCATGTGGAGCGCCGAGCAACGGAGAAGGGCCGGGAGTAGTCGGCGAGGACTGTCTGAGGGGCGCAGCCCCGAGTTCCGTAGCCGCCCGGCACTTCGAGTAGCGCAGGGGAGTCGGCAACGCCGACCGCGTAGCCTGGGGTCGCCTTTTCTTTGGCTACTTTCTTTTGGCGAAGCAAAAGAAAGTACGCCCGCGCCGCAAGCGCGGAACCCCCGCTGACACAAACAAAAAACAACAGGAGACAAACCCATGCCCTTCACAACTCTAGAAATCGAGCTCACCGGTCAGATCGCCACGATCTGGATGAACCGCCCCGACCTGCACAACGCCTTCGACGAAATCCTCATCGCCGAACTGACCGCCGCCTGTATCGCCCTCGACGAAGACCAGGACGTCCGCGTCGTCGTTCTGGCCGGTCGCGGCAAGAGCTTCTCCGCCGGCGCCGATCTGAACTGGATGAAACGCGCCGCCAACAACGGTCTCGATGACAACCTCAACGACGCCCGCGCCCTGGCCGGCATGCTGCGCACGCTGGCCGAGATGCAGAAGCCGACCATCGCCCGCATCCAGGGCGCCGCGTTGGGTGGCGGCATGGGCCTGGCCGCGGCCTGCGACATTGCCGTCGCCTCGAGCAAGGCGGTGTTCGCCACCTCCGAAGTCAAGTTCGGCATCATCCCCTCGGCCATTTCACCCTATGTGCTGCGCGCCATCGGCGCCCGCCAGGCCTATCGCTACTTCCAGTCGGCCGAGCGCATCGATGCTGCCCGCGCCCGTGAGATCGGCCTGGTGCATGAGACGGTCGAGCCGGAACAACTCGATGCCAGGGTGCAGGAAGTCGTTGCCGCGCTGCTGACTGGTGGCCCCGGCGCTCAGGCGGCGGCCAAGCAGCTGATCCGCGCCGTCGCCAACCAGCCGATCAACCATACGCTGGTCGAGGATACCGCCCACCGCATCGCCCACCTGCGCGCCACGCCGGAAGCTCGCGAAGGCATCGCTGCCTTCCTCGACAAACGTTCACCCGCCTGGATTGGGGAATAAGCCATGTTCAACAAGATCCTCATCGCCAACCGTGGAGAAATTGCCTGCCGCGTCATCAAGACCGCGCGCCGCATGGGCATCCGCACCGTTGCCGTCTATTCCGAGGCCGATGCCAATGCCCGCCATGTTCGCCTGGCCGACGAGGCGGTGCTGCTCGGTCCGGCCGCCGCCCGCGAGTCCTACCTCGTTGCCGAGAAAATCGTCGAGGCCTGCCAGCGCACCGGCGCCCAGGCCGTGCATCCGGGTTACGGATTCCTGTCCGAGAATGCCGACTTCGCTGATGCGCTGGCCGCCAACGGCATCGCCTTCATCGGCCCGCCAGCCTCGGCCATTCGCGCCATGGGTTCCAAATCCGAGGCCAAGAAGCTGATGGGC
Organism: Betaproteobacteria bacterium HGW-Betaproteobacteria-7; assembly: GCA_002840765.1. Lineage (GTDB taxonomy): Bacteria > Pseudomonadota > Gammaproteobacteria > Burkholderiales > Rhodocyclaceae > Azonexus. Next base: position 601,091 of record PHCE01000002.1, on the reverse strand, counting down.
GCCGCCGCCGTGCCGCTAACCCCGGGCTACCATGGCGACGACCAGGACCCGGTCCTCCTGCATCGGGAAGCCGACGTCATCGGCTATCCGGTGCTGATCAAGGCCGCCGCCGGTGGTGGTGGCAAGGGCATGCGTCTGGTCGAACAGTCGGCCGATTTCCCCGATGCGCTTGCGTCCTGCAAGCGCGAGGCGATTTCCAGCTTCGGCAACGATCATGTACTGATCGAGAAATACATCACCCGGCCGCGCCACATCGAGATCCAGGTCTTTGCCGACACCTTGGGCAACTGCGTCTATCTGTTCGAGCGTGACTGCTCGGTGCAGCGCCGCCACCAGAAGGTGCTGGAAGAAGCCCCGGCCCCGGGCATGACCGCCGAGCGCCGCCGGCAGATGGGCGACGCCGCCGTCGCCGCGGCCAAGGCAGTAGGCTATGTCGGCGCCGGTACGGTCGAGTTCATCGCCAATCAGGACGGTTCGTTCTACTTCATGGAAATGAACACCCGGCTGCAAGTCGAGCATCCGGTCACCGAAATGATCACCGGCCAGGACCTGGTCGAATGGCAATTGCGCGTCGCCGCCGGCCAGCCGCTGCCGCTGCGCCAGGAACAACTGGCGATCCGCGGCCATGCGCTGGAAGCGCGCATCTACGCCGAAGACGCCAACAAGGGCTTCCTGCCCGCCACCGGACGCCTGGTGCGTCTGCTGCCGCCCGCCGAAACGCTGAACGTGCGCGTTGATACCGGCGTCGAGCAGGGCGACGAGATCACCCCCTGGTACGACCCGATGATTGCCAAGCTGATCGTCTGGGACGAGACCCGTGACGCAGCGCTGGCCCGCATGCGCAAGGCCCTGGCCGACTACCAGGTGGCCGGGCTGACCACCAATATCGACTTCCTGTCGCGCCTGGTCGCCTGCCCGGCCTTCGCCGGCGCCGATCTCGACACCGGCCTGATCGAACGGCAGCAGGACTTCCTCTTCCCGGCCGCCCAGCCAGTGCCGCGCGACGCGCTGCTGGTGGCGACGGTCGGCGAACTGCTCTGGGAACAGCATGCCGCCCGCCAGGTGGCCCAGGCCAGCGGCGACCCGTGGTCGCCCTGGCATGCCCGCGACGGCTGGCGGATGAACCTGTCGTCGGCGCGCACCATCAGCTTCCGGGATGGCGAGGCGCTGGTCGATGCCCGCGTACGCTACCGCCACGAACACTGGGAAATCAGCATCGCCGGCACAACCACCATAGCGCGCGGCAAGAAGCTCGATGGCGACCGCTTCGCCGTCGAACTGGATGACCGCCGGCTGATCGCCAGCGTCGTTGCGGTCGATGACAAGCGCAGCGTCTTTTTCCAGGGGAGCACGTACTCACTTCTGCGCGACGACCCGCTGCACCGTGTCGATGCTGGTGACAGCCACGGCGGCGGCCTGACTGCGCCGATGCCCGGCAAGGTCGTCGCCCTGCTCGCCCAGCCCGGTCAGAAGGTGGAGAAAGGCACGCCGCTACTGATTCTCGAAGCGATGAAGATGGAGCACACCATCACCGCCCCCGCCGCCGGCATCGTCAAGGCCTTTTGCTACGCCGCCGGCGAACAGGTCGGCGACGGCGCGGCTTTGGTCGAATTCGAGGGCGAGGCATGAACACCACTTCGGCCACCTTCGGCCCGGCCACATTCTCCAAGTCCGGTGCTTATCCTAGGTGCCACTCGGCAACCTTTCGGCGTAGGATTGGTCAATATACCAACGGAATCAGCTGCAGCGCAGAGACCGGTTTTTCTCCTTTTTCGCAGAAAAGACAATTCATGCCCTATTCGCTTGTCTGGGAACCCGATGGGGTTCTAGTTCAGTTCTCTGGCAGCCTGACTGCCCCGGAACTCATTCATTCGACCCGGCAAGTGCAGGCTGACTCCCGCTTCGACGAATCTCGCTACGTCATCAACGACCTTTCCGCCATCACCGAGCATCATCTGTCTGATGAAGTCTTGCGCGAACTATCGGCAATCAATTACGGGGCCTATGCCTCCCAGCCGAACTGTCGGATCATCTACGTGACCACCGACGAGGTGCTCGCCGGCCAGCTTCTCGCTATCCTGATGGCACCCGAGATGGCCTCCTACGAGGTCGCCACCTGGCCGACGGTGACCGATGCCCGTGACTGGCTGGACAGTCAGCCGCAACTGCACCAGATGAGCAACATCATGGGTTTCCGGGTTCGCTAACCGGCTTCCAGCCGCCGCTTCAACCTGCCGCTACCGTATTGCCGCCTTCATCCGAGGCTCCTTCGCCATGCCCCTGCCCTGCCAAGTCAAAATCGTCGAAGTCGGCCCGCGTGACGGGCTGCAGAATGAAAAACAGGTCGTTCCGACCGCCGTCAAAATCGAATTGATCGACCGCCTGAGCGCTGCCGGCCTGCCCGGCATCGAGGCGACTTCCTTCGTTTCGCCCAAATGGGTGCCGCAGATGGCCGACAACAGCGCCGTCCTGCAAGGCATCCGCCGCCGTCCGGGTACCGCCTACCCGGTACTCACCCCCAATCTGCAGGGTTTCGACAGTGCCATGCAGGCTGGCGCCACGGAAGTGGCCATCTTCGCCGCCGCCTCGGAGAGTTTTTCGCGCAAGAACATCAATTGCTCGATCGCCGAGAGCCTGAAACGCTTCGAACCGGTAATTTCCGCCGCCAGCGCCCTGGAAATTCCGGTGCGCGGCTACGTTTCCTGTGTCGTTGGCTGCCCCTACGAGGGCGAGATCGATCCCGCCGCGGCCGCCACCGTTGCCCGCACGCTGGCTGACATGGGCTGTTACGAGGTATCGCTGGGCGACACCATCGGTGTCGGCACCCCGGCCTCGATCCGTCGCCTGCTCGAAGCCTGCCTGCGCCAACTGCCGGCCAAGCGCCTGGCCGGCCACTACCACGACACCTACGGCATGGCGATCGCCAACATCTACGCCTCGCTCGAACTTGGCATCGCCACCTTCGACGCCTCCGTCGCCGGTCTCGGCGGCTGTCCCTATGCCCGTGGCGCCTCCGGCAACGTGGCCAGCGAGGACGTGGTGTACCTGTTGCACGGCCTGGGCATTGAAACCGGCATCGATCTGGCTAAACTGGCGGCTATCGGCGACTGGATCTCCAGTGCCATCAACCGCCCGAACGGTGCCAAGGCCGGCCGGGCCCTCTGCGCCAAAGCCACCGAGTGAGCCTGCTCTCCGCCGTCACCGATTTCCTCAAGCCTGCTCCCCCGCCCGATCCCCAATTGGCGCGCGCCCTGGCGCACGTCGCCGGCCTCGCCGACCCGGTGCTGCGCACCGCCTCACATTTTGACAGCCGCCTGGCGGCGCCCTTGCAACATGCGCTCGGCTACTGCGATGGACTGGTCGCCGCCCTGCCCGGCCCGATCAATATCGACCGCCAGGCCTTTTCCCGCGATCCGCTGGTCCATGCCCTGTTTGCCACCGCCGGCGACATCGAGCAGATGCTCGGGCGCAGCCAGGCGGTGCGCGACTTCCTGGCCAACCCGGCCTGCTGGGAGGCCGATCACTTTTACGCCATGTTGGTTGCCCGTCGCCAGCAGAAGAAGCAACTCGGCATGGCCCGGCACGGCGACGTGATCGAGAACGACGTACCGCAACTGGTGCTCTATTTCTCCGACCAGACCCTGATCGAACCATGCTGCGATCTCGCCTTGACCCGTGAGCGGCTGCGCTGCCGGGCGCTGGACAGTCTGCTGCAAACCTTCCAGGAACACCTGGACGCCCTGCGCAACGAGCGCGAAGGCCTGCGCGCCGATGTCTCGGTCGAACGCGCTCACCTGACCGTGCTCCGTGGCAGCACGCCCGGCCGCGAGTATGAAGTGCATACCCGTCATCTGGCGGAACTGGATACCCGCCTGCGCGCGATCGCCGAATCGCTGATGCCCGATCCACTGCTCGACGCCCTCGGCGATTTCCTCAGTGCCCCGGAACCGGCACTGCACCTGTCGCCCTTCAGCATCACCGTAGACGGCTTGGGCGTGGTTCGCGAGAAAGTAGACGACAGTAGCGTCCATACGCTCTATTTCCCGGAACTAAGTACCCGCGACAAGCGTCTTCATCTGGCCATGCTCGCTCGCATCAGCCGCGATGAGGCGCTTGAGGCCGTCGAGACCGTGCGCGACCAACAACACCGTTTCATGCTTATTTAAATGACGCCCTCCCCCTGCATCAACCTGTGCAAGATGGACCCGACCAGCGGACTCTGTGCCGGCTGCTATCGCACCCTTGATGAAATCGCCGCCTGGTCCGGGTTCGACGACCGTCGACGCGACGCCGTCCTGGCTGCCATTGCCGCCCGCCGCGCCCTGGCCGCCTCCACACTGCCCGCCACCAGGCCGGGAGCCTGAAGCAGCTCCATGGACACCCCGGACGAAGACATCTACCCCTGCGTCGGCATCTGCATGGCCGATCCCGATTCCGGCTACTGCCTCGGCTGCGGCCGGCCGCCGCTCGACAGCCCGCTGATCGTCGCCGAGGAAGCAGCGCCGGTGCAGCAACCGGCTTACGCCACACACGATCCGGATCACCCGGAATGAGCCTCAAACTACCCGACTCGCTGGTCGTCCTCGAACGTGGCTGGCTCTCGGCGAACAACATCCTTTTCCGCGAAAGCGACGGCGCGACATTGGTCGACAGCGGTTACGTCACCCATGCCGAGCAAACCGTCGCCCTGGTTCGCCAGGCACTTGACGGCCGCAGCCTCAAGCGCCTGCTCAATACCCACTCGCACTCCGACCACATCGGCGGCAACGCCGCGCTGCAAGCGGCCTTCGGCTGTTCGATCACGGTGCCGGCCGGGCTGCATGCCAGCATCGCCGACTGGGATGAAGACGCCTTGCTGCTTTCGCCGCTCGGCCAGCAGGCGGCGCGCTTTCAGCACGACGACCTGATCGCCGCCGGCGACGAGATCGAGATGGGCGGCCTGGTCTGGCAGGCGCTGGCCGTGCCCGGCCACGACATGGAGGCGCTGGCCTACTACAACCCGGAAAAACGCCTGCTGATTTCCGGCGACGCCTTGTGGCAGAACGGCTTCGGCGTCATTTTCCCGGAGCTGCTGGGCGAGGCCGACGGCCTGGCGAGCACCCGCGCCACGCTGCAGATGCTCGCCGCCCTCCCCGTCGACATCGTCATTCCCGGCCACGGCAGCCCCTTCGCCGATGTCGATGCCGCACTCGAACTGGCTTTCCGCCGCCTCGACATGTTCACCGCCGACATCGACAAACTGGCCTGGCATGCGATCAAGGTCATGGTTTCCTTCGCCATGCTCGAACGCCGACGTCTGCCGGCCGAAACTTTCCGCAGCTTCGTCCGCAGCCTGCCCTTCGCCATTGACGTCAACCAGCGCTATCTCGGCCTCGACGAGGAAACCCTGGTTGCCCGCGTCGAACGCGACCTGCTGCTGGTCAACGCCCTGCGCCGCGACGACGGCTGGATCTGCGCGCCGTAGCACCGGGCTGCTACCCGGCGGGCCGGCAACAGGTCCAAGATAGCCGCTCCACACCCACAACGGAGACAAACATGGCTATCAAGAAAATCCTGATGCTCACCGGCGACTACACCGAAGACTACGAGACCATGGTGCCCTTCCAGGCGCTGCTGATGGTTGGCCACACGGTACATGCCGCCTGTCCGGGCAAGAAGGCCGGCGAGCAGGTGCGCACGGCAATCCACGACTTCGAGGGCGACCAGACCTATACCGAGAAGCCGGGGCACAATTTCACGCTCAATGCCAGCTTCGACGAACTGGACGTCGCCAGCTACGACGCCCTGGTGATTCCCGGCGGCCGCGCCCCGGAATACCTGCGCCTGAATCCCCAGGTGATCACCGCCGTGCAGCACTTCGCCAAGGCCAACAAACCGATCGCCGCCATCTGCCACGGCGCCCAGTTGCTCGCCGCTGCCGGCGTGCTCGAGGGCCGATCGTGCAGCGCCTATCCAGCCTGTTCACCGGAAGTCACGGCCGCCGGCGGCCGCTATGCCGAGATCCCGGTCGACCAGGCCCACGTCGACGGCAATCTGGTCTCCGCCCCCGCCTGGCCGGCGCATCCAGACTGGCTGGCCAAGTTCCTGAAGGTTTTGGGAACACGCATCGACGCCTGATGTCGGAATTGGGCGGCCGGTCCCGGCCGCCCATCGCCTCCGGGAGAGCACCATGTGCGAGCTTTACGTCAAGGCTGACCCCATCCTCTACGAGTCACGCTCGCGCTCTCTGCGCATTCACGGCTGCGTCACCAAGATCCGCCTGGAAAACCTGTTCTGGGACATCCTCGCCGAACTGGCGGCCAGCGATGGGTATACGACCAACCAGCTGATCGCCAAGTTGTACGACGAGTTGCTCGAATATCGCGGCGAAATCGACAATTTCGCCTCCTTCCTGCGCGTCTCCTGCCTGCGCTACCTGACGCTGAAGAAAGGCATCGGCGAACGGCCGGCGCTGGCCGTCGTCGGCCGCACCGGCTGAGCCTCAGACCCTGGGCAGGGCCTGCTCGACCAGCTTGACCCAGTAGCTGACGCCGAGGGTCAGCAATTCATCGTTGAAGTCGTAGTGCGGATTGTGCAGAGTGCAGCCACCGGTCCCCGGGCCGTTGCCGAGCCACACGTAGCAGCCTGGCTTCTCGCGCAGCATGTAGGCGAAGTCCTCGGCGCCCATTGACGGCAGAACGTCAGTGAGCACTTGCTCCTCACCAAAGATCGAGGCCGCGACTCCCTGACAGAAACTGGCTTCGGCCACGCTGTTGACCGTCGGCGGATAGCGGTGGTCGAAGCGGACACTGATCTGCGCGCCATTGGCCGCGGCAATGCCGCTGCACAGGCGCTCGATGGCGCGCTCGACGTTTTCCTGGACTTCCGGCTTGAAGCTGCGGATGGTGCCGCGCAGCACCACTTCCTCGGGAATGATGTTCCAGGCCTCGCCGGCATGAAACTGGGTGACGCTGACCACCGCCGATTCGCAGGGATGCAGCGTGCGGCTGACCACGGTCTGCAGGGCCTGCACCAGTTGCGACCCGGCGACGATGGAATCGACACCCTGGTGCGGCATCGCCGCATGGCAGCCGTGGCCGCGGACGATGATCTCGAAGGCGCAGGTGCCGGCCATTACCGGGCCGGCCATCACCATCATCTCGCCGACCGGGATGCCCGGCCAGTTGTGCAGGCCGAACACCGCGTCGACCGGAAAGCGGTCGAACAGGCCGTCCTCGATCATCACCGCTGCCCCGCCTTCGGACTCCTCGGCCGGCTGGAAGATGAACACGACAGTGCCGTCAAAATCGCGATGCGTCGCCAGGTAGCGGGCGGCGCCGAGCAGAATGGCAGTGTGGCCGTCATGACCACAGGCGTGCATCTTCCCCTGGTGCTTCGAGTGATGCGGGAATTCGTTCATTTCGGCGAGCGGCAAGGCATCCATGTCGGCGCGCAGGCCAATCATCTTGCTCGAGTCACCGGCGCGCAGCACGCCGACAACGCCGGTGCGGGCGATACCGCGATGCACTTCCAGGCCGTAACGCTCCAGTTCACGGGCGACCATGTCAGCGGTACGGTATTCGTCGAAGGCCAGTTCCGGATGGGCATGGATATCTCGCCGCTGCGCCGTCAGTTCGGCAAGAAAAGGCAATTCGAGCAAGGGCGGGGTCGCGGGCATGTTCGTCTCCTGTTGATGGCTTATTGACCGGCCAGGGGGCGGCTTGTTCCCGCGCGTCGGCCTGTTGGCAAAGCAGGCGTGTTCTCCGCTGCGCCGGTCGGCCTGCCATTATGCCGCGGCTTGCTACGGGGCGCCGCCTTGATTATGCTGCGTCGCATGCAACTCGTGCTGATCAGCGGCCTTTCCGGTTCCGGCAAGTCCGTGGCCCTCAACCTTCTGGAAGATTCCGGCTATTACTGCGTCGACAATCTGCCGGTGGTAATGCTGACCGTGCTGGTCCGCATGCTCAAGGGCGAGGAAACGCAGAAGGTGGCGGTAGCCATCGATGGCCGTTCCGGCCACGGCATCGAACTGCTGCCGGAAAAGCTGGCCAAACTGGCCGAGGATGGCGTCTCGCCGACCTTCCTCTTCCTGCATGCGAACGAAGAAACGCTGCTCAAGCGCTATTCCGAATCGCGCCGCCGGCATCCGCTGGCCGCGCCGGGCCAGTCGCTGGAAGAAACCATCCGTGCCGAGCGCGAACTGCTGCAACCGATATCCGGCCTCGGCCACCGCATTGACACCAGCGGCCTGAAGGCCAACGCCCTGCGCGAATGGGTGCGCCAGTTCATCGAAGCCGAACCGGGCCAGGGCCTGACCCTGATGTTCGAGTCCTTCGGCTTCAAGCACGGCATTCCGCTCGATGCCGACCTGGTCTTCGACGTCCGCTGCCTGCCCAATCCACATTACGACACCGCCCTGCGGCCGCTCACCGGACGCGACAAATCGGTCATCGATTTCCTTGAAGCCGAATCTGAAGTCGTGCGCATGCGCGACGACATCGCCAACTTCGTCGCCAGCTGGCTTCCGGCCTATATCCGCGACAATCGCAGCTACCTGACGGTGGCCATCGGCTGCACCGGCGGCCAGCACCGCTCGGTATACATCGCCGAGTGGCTCGGCCGCGAATTCGCCCGGCATGCCCGCGTGCTGGTTCGCCACCGGACCCTGGCCGGCTCTTGAAACCCTGGCTGGCCCTGCTCCAGCCGGGCGACTGGCTGGTCGTCCTCGGTGGCGCCCTGCTCGTCGGTCTGAGCATCCCCATGTTCTGGCAGGGCGGCTTGGCCGATCGCGCCATCATCCGCCAGGAAGGCAAGGTATTTGCCGAAGTCGACTTGCGCACCAAACGCCAACTGGAAGTCAGCGGCCCGCTCGGCGTCACGCTGATCGCTGTCGAGCCGGGCCGCGCCCGTGTCGTCAGCGATCCCGGGCCGCGCCAGTACTGCGTGCGCCAGGGCTGGCTGATGCGCCCCGGCGAAATCGCCATTTGCGCCCCCAACCGCGTCAGCCTGCAAATCGCCGGCCGCACCCGTGTCTATGACTCGATCAGTTACTGACCACGAGTCGAGCGCCAGCCCCGGACCGCAGCCCGGGGTAACGCAACTGACGGTCAGCGCCGAGGACCGTCGCGTCGCCTGGCTAGCCACGGCAGCGGTTGGCCTGTCGCTGATCGATGCCGCCATTCCGTCGCCGCTGCCCGGCGTCAAGCCGGGCCTGGCCAACATCGTCACCCTGGTCGTGCTGATGCGCTACGGCTGGGGCACCGCCGTCTGGGTCAGCGTCCTGCGCGTGCTGGCCGGCAGCCTGCTGCTTGGCCATTTCCTCGCCCCTGGCTTCTTCCTTTCGCTGACCGGGACCACGCTCAGCCTGCTCACCCTTGGTCTGGCCATGCATCTGCCGCGGCGCTGGTTCGGCCCGGTGACGCTCTCCGTCTTCGCCGCCTTCGCCCATATCGGCGGCCAGTTGCTGCTCGCCCGCGCCTGGCTGATCCCGCATGATGGGGTGTTCCTGCTGACCCCGCTATTCGCCGCTGCCGCCCTTGTCTTCGGCACCATCAACGGCATGATCGCGGCTAAACTGCTGGCTGAATCATCGGAAGATCCGCCATGTCCCAAACCGTCTGCCTCGCCCTGACCGGTGCTTCCGGCATGCCCTACGGGCTGCGCTTGCTGGAATGCCTGCTGGCGGCCGGCTGTCGCGTGCAGTTGCTGTATTCGCAGGCGGCCCAGATCGTTGCCCGGCAGGAGATGGATTTCGAACTGCCGTCGCGCCCCGCCGACGCCCGCGCCACCCTGCTCGCCCGCCTGCAGCCGGCCGATCCCGAGTTACTGGCCGTTTATGGCCGCGAGGAATGGTTCGCCCCGGTGGCTTCCGGCTCCAATCCGCCCGACGCCATGGTCGTCTGCCCGTGCTCGATGGGCACGCTGGCGGCCATCGCCCAAGGCCTGGCCAACAATCTGATCGGCCGGGCCGCCGATGTGGTGCTCAAGGAAGGCCGCCAACTGGTGCTGGTTCCACGTGAAACGCCGTTCTCGGCCATCCACCTGGAAAACATGCTGCGCCTGTCACGCGCCGGCGCCGTCATCCTGCCGCCCAGCCCGGGCTTCTACCATCACCCGCAGCAGGTGCAGGACCTGGTCGATTTCGTCGTCGCCCGCATCCTCGACCAGTTGCGCGTGCCGCATCAACTGATGCAGCGCTGGGGCGCCTGATGGGCTGGTTCGATTTCAACCGCGCCCCCTCCGGTACCACGATAGAGACCCTGCGCCTGCCGATTTTTCCGCTGAACACCGTGCTCTTTCCCGGCGGCGTGCAGCCGCTGAAGGTTTTCGAGCAGCGCTACCTGGACATGGCCGCCGCCTGCATGAAGGACAACAGCCCCTTCGGCATCTGCCTGATCGCCAGCGGCAACGAAACCGGCAAGGCTGCCGAGCCGCACCCGGTCGGCACGCTGGCCACCATCGGCGACTGGGAGATGGAACAGCTCGGCATCCTGCAGATCACCACCCGCGGCGGCCGGCGCTTCCGTATCATCGAAACGCACAGCAACGCCGACAACCTGCTTGAAGGCACGGTGGAACTGCTGGCCGTCGGCGAACCGACCGGCGTCCCGGTGGAACGCCAGCGCCTGCTGCCGCTGCTCCAGCGCATCGTCAACGACCTTGGCCCGCAGCGCATGCCGGAGCCGCATCGTTTCGACGACGCCGAATGGGTTGGCTACCGGATCACCGAAGTGCTACCCATCCAGAACCTGGCCAAACAGAAGCTGCTGGAACTGGACGATGCGCTGGCGCGGCTGGAAATTCTCGAAACCTTCCTCGACCAGCGCAAGCTGCTCGGCTGAGCCGGGCCGGCGTAGCGGCCCCGAGCGCTTACATAATCTCCGTCAGCGTCTCGCGCTGCTCCAGTTCCTGGCAGAAACCCAGCATTTCCAGACCCAGCGCGTCGCGCGCGGAGATCAGTCCGATCGGCCGACCAATCGGATCGACCACCGGCATATGCCGGAAACCGCCTTCGTACATCAGATGCAGGGCATGACCGAAGAGCATTTCCGGCCCGACGCTCTGCGGATCTTCAGTCATCACCGCGCTGACCGGGGTGGTCAGCGGATCGAGACCTTCCGCCAGGACCTTGAACGCCAGATCGCGCTCGGTGCAGATCCCGATCAGCCGGCCTTTTTTGGCATCGACGACGAGAGTCGCCGCTGCCGCATTCTGTTTCATGTGAACAGCGACAGCGCGGACACTTTTCTCCGGCGTCGAAACCAGGAAATCACGGTTCTGGATGACCTTGATCACTGCACGATTCGGCATGGCTGATTCCTTCAGGGTGGTTGAGCTCGTGGACAGACCGGGCCAGTCGGAGAAAAGTTTCCGGCGATTACACATTGTCAAACGAATTTACCCAATACTGACTCAGGGCTGCCGGCAAGACCCACGTTTCCCGCCGCCAGGCGTGCCGCATAGTCCCGCTTGGCCGCCGGCGTCAGTTGCTTGACCCGGTATTCGGCGCGCGAGGCGCTGGCGCGGTCGGCATGGACTTCGACGCCGAGCAGGCGCTGCGGCGGGTGCGAACGCGTGTAGCGGGCGCCGACCCCACGTTGATGCGCGGCATAGCGCGCCGCCACATCGGTGGTGATGCCGGTGTAGATGCTGCCGTCGGCACATTCGATCAAATAGAGGAACCAGGGCTTCACCGGCTCAGCCCGTCAGTTCCGCCAGCGCCCGCCCGAGGTCACCCGCGACGATCCGGCAGGAAACGCCCAGCATCAGGTTCACCGGCAGGGCGAAATCCTCGATCGCCATGCCCTGCGGATCAACCGGCCGCCCGTCCTGGCGCAGCCGGCGCTCGCCATAGTGTGCAGAGAGTTTGTCGGCCTGCGTTCGGCCATCGCTCAGGTAACCGACCACCGGCTTGCCCAGAGCCACGGCATAGCCGATCTCGAAACAGGTGCCCGAATCCGGCTCACGGCCGCGAAACGGATCGAGATTGGCGAGCAGCGCATCGGCCTCGCCGATCAACGCAATATTGGCCCGGTAGATGCCGGCCGCCGTCGTCTCCTCGTTATCCAGGGGAATCAGCGCCCGATGCCCGGCCGCCGCCAGCAAGCGACGCGCCGACTCGGCCCAGGCCAGGGCATCCGGGCGAAAGACATCAGGACCAGCCAGATAAATATTCATTGCCATGCGCTCCTTACCATCAACGATGAGACAACCCCATTGTCCGGCTGGATGCCTTCGCCACCAAGGCTTTCGCCGGTTGCCCATTTTTTTGGCAAGGCAAGAAAAACGCCGTTGCGTCAGAGGCCTGGCGCAACGGCCCAGAGGCAACCCACAGACTTGTCCACAGGAACCGGGGATAAACGGTTACCCGGCGGCAGGCATTATACTGTTCAGATGAACAGTAATCGACGCATCGCTCACCTCGACATGGATGCCTTTTTCGCCTCCGTCGAGCTGCTGGCCTACCCGGAATTGCGCGGCCAGCCGGTCGTCGTCGGCGGCCGCCGGGTGGACCGGCCGCAAACCGGCGCCGACGGTCGCCGCCAGTTCTCCCGCCTGCGCGACTATGCCGGGCGCGGCGTCATCACCACCTCCACCTACGAAGCGCGGGCGCTCGGCGTCTTTTCCGGCATGGGCCTGATGAAGGCCGCCCAGCTCGCCCCCGAGGCCATCCTGCTGCCCGCCAATTTCGACGCCTATCGCGACTGCTCGCGCCGTTTCAAGGCCGCCGTCGCCCGCATCGCGCCGCAGATCGAGGATCGCGGCATCGACGAAATCTACATCGACCTCAGCGCCCTCCCCGGCGACAGCCTCAGCCTCGCCCGGCAGATCAAGCAGGCCGTCGGTGACGCCACCGGCCTCAGCTGCTCCATCGGCATCACCCCCAACAAGCTGCTGGCCAAGATCGCCTCCGACCTCGACAAACCGGACGGCATCACCCTGCTCGCCATGGACGACATCCCCACCCGCATCTGGCCGCTGCCGGCACGCAAGATCAACGGCATCGGCCCGAAAGCCGACGCCCGCCTGGCCGAGCTTGGCATCCAGAGCATCGGCCAGCTGGCGGCGACACCGCTCGAACTGCTCGTCCGCCACTTCGGCCAGCGCTACGGCCACTGGCTGCACCGCGTCGCCCACGGCCTTGACGAGCGCCCCGTCATCGTCGAACACGAAACCAAGTCGATCAGCCGCGAAAGCACTTTTGACCGCGACCTGCACCCGCGCCAGGACCGCGCCGAACTCTCGGAAATCTTCACCGGCCTCTGCCACCGTGTCGCCGACGACCTGCAACGCAAGGGCTACACCAGCCGCACCATCGGCATCAAACTGCGCTTCGCCGACTTCCACGCCGTCACCCGCGACCTCACCCTGCCCGTCGCCACCGCCGACGCCGCCACCATCCGTCGGGCCGCCGGCGAGTGCCTCAAGCGCATCCCGCTGGAACAACGCATCCGGCTGCTTGGGGTGCGGGCCGGCGGGCTGCAAAAAGAAACCGCGGCCAACATGGCCGCGGATATCAGGCAAGCAGAACTGCCGCTTTTTTGCTGAACCAGCGGATCAGCGCGCCTTGATCTTGTATGCGCCGCCGCCGGCAAAGGCGACCTCGGCATCGAGGAAATAGACGGGCAAGCTGGCATCGATCAGCTTCACCATGTCATAAGCCTCGCCGGAACGCGCTCCGGTGGTGCAGACGAAGACTGCGGGCTTGTCCTTCGGCAACTCGCCGATACGCTTTTCGACCTCGCCGACCGGGATATTGACCGCACCAGGGAAGGTGCCGGCCTTGATGTCCTTGGCGTCGCGCACATCGACGATCAGCATCGAGCCCGGACTTTCCTTCAGGATGCGCTCGAACGAGGCGGTGGTGATGCTGCCCTTCTCCTTGCCTGGCTCAAGCGTCGGAGCGGCGACAGCGGGTTCGCTGCGTCCCCCGGCCGGAGCCGCAGCAGCCCCCTGAGCGCCACTGGTCGCCGCCACGTAGGCCGGATGGCCGTCGGGGAAAGTACGGACCTTGGTGTACCCGAGCGCCTTGGCCTTCTTGGCGGACTTCTCCGAGAGGTCACAAGCAAAGCCCTGGCAGAAAAAGATGATTTCCGTGTTTTTGTCGGCCGGAAGCTTGGCAGTTTCCTTGTCGAAATTGGTGTCCGAAATGTTGATCGCACCGGGAATCGTTCCTTCGTTGGCGACCCGGCGTGCCGGACGGGCATCGATGAGGACGATATCGGCCTTCTCCTTCAGCGCCTTGAGAATGAAGTCCAGACTGACGGCGGTGTTCTCGCCGCGTGCTTCCCAATCCGGGATCCCGCCTTCATAGACCTTGATGTTGGTGTAGCCGAGCTTTTCGGCCTTCAGGGCGGATTTCGCCGAGAGATCGCAGGTCGCCCCTTGGCAATAGAAGATGAGCTCGCGCGCCTTGTCCTGCGGCAGCAGATGAACCATTTTCTCGAACTGGGTATCCGGAAGGTTGATCGCCCCGGGAATATGGCCGATATCGAAACGCCGGGCCTTGGGGCGCGAATCGATGATCAGGGCGCCCTCCTCGATCTTGCGCGGCAAGGTGGCAAGCGGCTTCACATAGTCAAAATCGACAACCTTCTGATAGCGCACCAGCGGCGACTCACTGGCCTGCGGTTCGGAGACCGGCGCCGCTGTCTGGGCGGCCGGATGACCGGCGACAAAGGCGAGGGCAACGGCGGCGACAAGTAACTTGATGTTCATGAATGGCTCCCGGGCTCGATAAGATGGAAATGGAGTGCGCTTCCCGGCCACGTTCATTGTCCGACCGGCGAACGGCCAGCCAGGGTGAGCGGGCGTGGCGGCTGATCAGTTGCAGCTGGCCGGCGCTTCGCCATCCTTGGCACTGCGCTGCAGGAACAACTGAACATCCTGGAGCAACTGATCGGTCGGTACGCTGAAGAAGCGATCAGCAGCCTTGTTAGTGGCCTTGATGCTGCTCAGATACTCCTTGCTGAAGTATTTCGCGACCGGCTCCTTGCCCTTGTCGTGCTTGTCGGCCTTCAGGTAGGCCATCCACTCCCCCTTGGTGCGGCCGTTCGGCTGGATCACCCCGTTCGGCGTGGTCGTATGGCAGGACGAACAGATGGCACGGTAATAGATCCGGCCGCGCTTCCAGTCGGCATCGTAGGCAAGGACCGGGGCGGAGCTCAGCGTGGCGGCGGCGACCAGGGGCAGGACGAGGGCGAGTTTCATGATCTATTCCTCTTCAGGGGTATCGGTCAGTTGGATTTCCACCCGACAAAGTCTAGGCAGGCACGTATGGCTTGAACATTATTTGTTTGTGCCATCCGCCTAATCGAAATCAGTTAACCCGGCTTTGCCGGATGGCCCTCTCCACGGCATCAAGCACCACCTGATCGGCAAACGGCTTGTGCAGAAAATCGCAGGCACCGGCCTGCAACGCATGCGCCGCCATTTCTTCATCGCCGTGGCCGGTCATGAAAACAATCGGCCAGGGTGGGCCACCGGCGAGCAATTGGCGCTGCAACTCGAAACCGCTCATGCACGGCATGCGAACGTCGAGCAGCAGGCAGCCCCCCTTTTCCGGCAAGGCCGGCGCCGCCGCCAGGAAGGATTCAGCCGACGGGTGGCCAATCACCAGCCAACCGGCGGATTCGAGCAGGAAGATGAGCGAACGGCGAAAAGCCGCCTCGTCGTCGACGACATGGATAACCGCTTCGGAAGGCATGGACGTCATCGTGGCTACTCAGGGCACCCGGCAGGTTGCGGCCTGAACGGCAGCCGCGCGAACACGGCAACGATATACTCCACGACGAACGCCGCCCATAGCCAGCGTAAGTCATCGCACTAATCGAAAACGATTAGTCCTCGTCGAGGCCGTTCGGGTCGGCGCGCAGGATCAACCGGGCGAGATCGGCAGCGCTGCCGGTTCCCGTCTTCTCCA
The DNA here is from genome assembly GCA_002840765.1 of Betaproteobacteria bacterium HGW-Betaproteobacteria-7. Classification (GTDB taxonomy): domain Bacteria; phylum Pseudomonadota; class Gammaproteobacteria; order Burkholderiales; family Rhodocyclaceae; genus Azonexus. The sequence continues at coordinate 585,190 of PHCE01000002.1, read as the reverse complement.
TCACGTGCTGGCGATGGACATGCACGGTGTTGTCGCTGATCGACAATTCACGGGCGATTTCCTTGTTGGCCAGCCCCCGGGCCAGGCAGCGGGCAACTTCCGCCTCGCGCGGGCTCAGGCGGTCGAGCAAGGCGCGAGCCTCGGCGCAGCGCCGGCTGATTTGCTGCTGAGCCCGGCTCAACTGTACCGCGCGTTCGATAGTTTCGAGGAAGGCATGGTCCTTGAACGGCTTCTGCAAGAAATCGATCGCCCCCTCCTTCATCACCTGAACGGCCAGTTCGACATCGCCATGACCGGTCATGAAGATAATCGGCCAGGGCGAGGCCAGCGCCGTCAGGCGACGCTGCAGTTCGAGGCCGCTGATGCGTGGCATGCGGATATCGAGGACCAGACAGCCCCCATCCACCGGCATGCTCGGCATTTCGGCCAGAAAGGCTTCCGCCGACTCATGTCCGGATGCCGTCCAGCCAGCCGATTCGAGCAGGAAGAGCAAGGAGCGCCGGAAAGGCGCCTCGTCATCAATGACGTGGATGGCCGGCTCAGTCTTGTTGTTGATCATGGCGTGTAGACCCGTGAGGCAGAGTGAAGGAGAAGCAGAGCCCGTCGCCATCGGCCGGGGATTCGGCAACCAGTTGGCCGCCGTGTGCTTCGACGATGCTCTTGCAGATGGAAAGGCCAAGCCCCATGCCGTCTGGCTTGGTCGTGAAGAAAGGCTCGAACAGCCGCGCCCGGTCTTCGGCAGCCAGACCCGGGCCGTGATCGCGAACGGCGATGCGCACCCGCTCGTCGGCAGCTTCGAGAATGATCTCGATGGGCAGATTCGTCTGCCCGCCGGCACTGTGGGCGTCATACGCGTTCTTCAGCAGATTGAGCATGACCTGCTGTATCTGCAGCCGATCGACATGAATGCTCTGCTCTTCCGCCGGCAGGCGATCAATGACCCGAATCGCCGGCGCGCGCGCCACCATGCCGCGAAAGAGCGCGACGATCTCGCCGAGCATCATCCCGGCATCGCAGTCCTCGCGCTGACGGGGGCGTTTGCGGGAAAAATCGCGAATCCCCTGGAGAATCGCGGCAGCACGCTCCGATTGCTCGCTAATTTCATGCGCCGCCTGGCTGATCGCATCATCGGAAAGCTTGCCGCTCTGCAGGCGGCGCGTCAGGCTGCGGGCATAGTTGCCGATGGTCGCCAGCGGCTGGTTCAACTCATGGGCCAGCGTGCACGACAACTCGCCAAGAATGGACAAGCGCGACAGGTGCTCCATCTTCTGGCGTTGCACCTGAATGTTCTCCTCGAGCTCCTGACGTGCCGTCAGCGCCGCCGACAACTCGCGGCCGCGGCGCAGCATCAGCACCTCGACACGCAGGGTATAGAGGAGCCAGAGCAGGAACAGCACGACGACACCAGCGGCCACCGGCCAGTAACGCCGGATCTGCGCCGCCAGGCGCTGTTCGCGCAGGAACGCATAGGGCTCCACATGCAGGCTGCGCAGCATCTCGTGCACCGGGTAATAGTCAGCCGGCACATTCCACCTGAGCACCGCTTCAGTGCCTTTCAGCGACAACAGCGCGATCAGCACCGTGCGTGCCAACACTTCCGGCGTCTGCCGCGCGGCGGCGAAAGCCCAGCCAGGATAGACCGGTGACGTCATCAGGCAGGGAGCGCCCTCGTCGCGCACCGACAGCACGCGGTAACGGCCCGCTGGCACAGCGCCCTGACGGATCAAGTGCTCCAGCAGGCAGCCGCGCAAAATGCCGGCATCGCTCTGGCCACTATCCACCGCATCGATGATCCGCGTCATCGGAAAACCCGTGAACAATGGCTCGACATCACCCGCCTCCGGATCGATGTCGCGCGCCTTGAGTTCCGCCCAGATCACCTGCCAGCCGCTGAAACCTTCCGCCACCGTCGCCGCCAGCCGCTTGCCGCGCAGATCGTCGAGCGAGTGCAGATCGGCGCGCTCAGTGCGGACAATCACCGCCGAACCCACGGCAAACATCGAATCCTGACCCGGCGTGATCTTCTGGGTGGCAATCCGCGTCACGCCGTGCCGGGCTTCGAGCGCCACATAGTGCCCTGGGTTGGTGATGATGAAGTCCACATCGCCAGCAACCACGGCCTTCTCCAGCCCGGCCATGTCGTAGTAATGCAGGCTTACCGGGTGGCCCGGCATCTGGCTCTGCAGCGCTTTGTCGAGGCCGCGCCATTGCTCCTCGGCCGACTGATTGCCGAACCAGGCGAGTACGCCAATGCGCACTTCAGTGGCCAGCACCCTGCCCGGCATGCCCGCCAGTAGCAGGCACGAGAACAGGCCGATGACGGCAGCGAAGAGATGGCGGCGTACCGCGAAAAGCCAGGCTGAATTCATTCGATGCTGGGCAGGATTGGCGGGGTGATAACCGATTCCGATTAGGCGCATGGCACAAGCGTGCTATTTCGCGCCATCTTGCCGACGCCTAGACTGCCCTTCGCTGGGTCATCAAATGGGGAATATTATGCACTCAACCATAAGCTTAATTGCCACCGCACTTTTTGCCGGTTGGCTCTTCCTGGCGGGCAACAGCCCAGCAGAAGCGGCGCTGCCAAAAACCACGACTGCCGACCACGGCAAGTTCAAGGAATTGCAGGGCGGTTTTGGCACCGGCCCGGAAGTCACCAAAGCCTGCCTGGGCTGCCACACCGAGGCCGCCAAACAGGTGCACAGCACCAAGCACTGGACCTGGGAGTTCATCAACACCGAGAACAACCAGAAACTGGGCAAGAAAAACGTGCTCAACAACTTCTGCATCTCAATCCCGCAAAACACCCCCTTCTGCACCACCTGCCACGTGGGTTATGGCTGGAAGGACAGCAACTTCGACTTCTCCTCCCAGGAAAACGTCGACTGTCTCGTCTGCCACGACACTACCGGCACCTACAAGAAGGTTCCCGGCACCGGTGGCATGGCCTTCGGCAAGGATATGGAACTGCCTCCCGGCTCGGGCCGCATCGTCAAGGGTGTGGATCTCGGCATGGTCGCCCGCAAGGTCGGCAAGAGCAGTCGCGACACCTGCGGCTCCTGCCACTTCTACGGCGGCGGTGGCGACGGTGTAAAACACGGCGACCTCGACAGCTCGATGGCCGTGCCGGACACCGATCTTGACGTCCACATGGACGCCCTCGGCCTCGACTTCACCTGCGGCACCTGCCACGCCACCTCCAGCCACGATGTCCCGGGCAGCCGCTACACGCCGACCGCCAAGGACAAGGGCGGTGCCCACATGCGCGGCAAGCAGGTCGAAGGCGGCAATCCGGCCACTTGCGTCGCCTGTCACGACACCACACCGCACAAGACCGGCGACCATGCCGAACGCCTGAACCACCATTCGGCCAAGGTCGCCTGCCAGACCTGCCACATCCCCGAATTCGCCCGCGGCGGCGTGCCGACCAAGATGGTATGGGACTGGTCTACCGCCGGCGAAGTCGACGCCAACGGCAAGCAGATCGTGCGCAAGGACAACAAGGGCAAGATCACCTATGAATCGCGCAAGGGCGATTTCATCATCGCCACCAACGTCAAGCCCGAATACCGCTGGTTCAACGGCGAAATCACCTACACCCTGCTCGATGACAAGATCGACCCGACGCATCAGCCGATCGGCATCAATCGCATCAACGGCAGCGCCAGCGACGGCAAATCGCTGATCTGGCCAATGAAGATCATGCGCGGCAAGCAGCCCTACGACGCCGCCAACATGAACCTGGTGACGCCGCACACCGCCGGCAACGACGATTATGGCTACTGGAAGAACCTCAACTGGGGCAAGGCCATCGAAAGCGGCATGAAGGAGTCCGGCAAGCCCTTCTCCGGCAAATACGACTTCGTATCCACCGAAATGTACTGGCCGATCACCCACATGGTCGCCCCCAAGGACAAGGCGCTCGCCTGCACCGAATGTCACGCCAAGGAAGGCCGTCTCGCCGGCATCGACGGCATCTACCTGATTGGCCAGGACAACAATCGCTGGGTGGACACCATCGGCTGGACACTCGCATTGCTCACCCTGCTCGGCGTGATCGGCCACGGCCTGATCCGCATTGTCGCCAGCAAGAAATCCTGAGGAGTCGGAAATGACCCAAAAAATCTACATCTTCAAGCGCTTTGAACGCTTCTGGCACTGGTCCCAGGCCGCCCTCATCATCTTCCTGATGATCACCGCCCTGGACCTGCACGGCACCATGACCATCTTCGGCTTCGCCGATGCCGTCATCTATCACCGCGCCGCCGCCTGGACCCTGGTCGGCCTGTGGGTCTTCGCCATCTTCTGGCACCTGACCACCGGCGAATGGCGGCAATACGTACCGACCACGACCAACGTCATCGCCATGGTCCGCTACTACCTTTCCGGCATCTTCAAGAACGCGCCGCACCCGCACCGCCAGACGCAACTGCAGAAGCACAACCCCCTGCAGCGCCTCGCATACCTGTTCATCCTCGCCTTTGTCGGCCCGCTGTTGTGGACCACCGGCTGGTTGCTGCTCTTCTACGCCTCGCTCGGCGACTGGGGACTGGGCTGGCTGTCCCTGGAATGGATCGCCATCGGCCACACCATCGGCGCCTTCTTCATGCTCATCTTCCTGATCGCCCACCTCTACCTGATCACCGCCGGCGCCACCGTCTCCTCGCACCTGAAGGCGATGATCACCGGCTGGGAGGAAGTGCACTAAGCGGCCACAAACACCCCGGCAACGCCCGCAACGGGCAGCAAGAAGAAAAGCCAACCGGACTCGGTTGGCTTTTTTATTTGCTGATCAACAACCAGCCTGAATTCGCTGTGGAGCGGGCGATGGGAATCGAACACGTGGGTCTAGGCACATCAGCCCGAGCTGTATTACATCTAACCAAATGAAAATTAAGCAGTATTTGTTTTATCAAAGGAACACGCTTCAAGTCGTATCAGACTAATCTACTACCTAATTTGACTGGCTTGGATTCCGTTGTGACCAGAAGAACCAGAAAAGCGGCAGACAGAATAGGGTAGCTCAATCACCAAATGGTTGACAAATATATTATAATTAGATCGTTGTCAACTTGGGGAATGACCATGATTCATGATCGCATCAGGCGAGCGCGTGTGCTCAAGGGTTACACCCTGGAAGCCCTTGCCCAGCGCATCGGTGACATCACCAAGCAGGCCCTCAGCAAGTTTGAAAGCGGTCAAACCGCGCCCAATTCCACCAGATTGCTGCAGCTCGCGAAGGCATTGGAGCTGAGTCCGGAGTATTTTTTCCGGGCAGATTTGGTCGAGTTAGCCCCACTCGAATTCCGTAAGCTCGCCAAGATGCCGAAGTATCGGCAAGAGCAAGTGACCGAACGTATCCGGGAACATCTGGAGCGCTATATCGCCCTAGAAAACTGCTTCGAGCACGCTGATATCGATACTCCGCTCACCCCGCAGGGAATGCTGGCCGTGTCTTCGTTTGACGAAGCCGAAGCAGCGGCTAATCAGCTTCGCAACCATTGGCAAATCGGCGAAGACGCTATTGCCAATCTCACTGAGTTGCTGGAAGAGCGCGGCATCAAAGTCGCGCTGCTGCATGGTCCGGAGGACTTTGACGGGGCTTGCGCTGCCACTCAGGATGGCCAGCACGTTTTGATCGCCTTGAATGCAGAACGTCCTGGTGAACGTATGCGCTTTACTGCTGCACACGAACTGGGGCACTGGGTCATGAAGTTCCCAGACGACATGAGCGAAAAGGACGTCGAAACCTGTTGCCACCGCTTTGCCGGCGCGTTTCTGTATCCGGCCTCTTGTGTGACTGCCGATTTCGGCGGGCACCCCCGCTCACGGGTCCACCCCCGCGAACTTCTAATTGCCAAGCAGCATTACGGTCTGTCGATGGCCGCTGTATTGCGTCGCCTGAAAGATCTGTCCTTGTTGAGTGATGCGGGCTATCAGTACAGCTCGATTCAGTTCAGCAAGAATGGTTGGAGAAAAGAAGAGCCGGAAGCACTTCCCGCGGAAACTCCCCGGCGCTTTGAGTCACTGGTGTTCTGGGGGCTGGCAGAAGATTTTTTCAGTAAGTCCAGGGCAGCTGAATTTCTACAGCAACCGCTGAGTGCTCTCGATCCGAGCCTGACTGGTCCGCTGGGGATTCAATGACCAAGGTTTACATCAGCGACACGAACATCTGGATCGATTTTCGCAACGCGGACCTGCTGGCGGAGCTGTTCCAGCTCCCACTGACATTGTGCTCGACTGACTTTGTGATGAACGAGCTGACCGATTTGCCGCAGGAATTGCTTGTGGAACAGGGGCTACAAGTCGAAACGCTGAATGAGGGCGCGGTCGCCCAACTTTTCACGTTGATGGGCGCGCATCGGAATAGCTCGCTGGCCGATGTGTCCTGCTACTACTTGGCTCAGCAAACCGGTCACCCATTGCTTACGGGCGATGGCAAGCTGCGGAAACAAGCGACCAAGGATGGCATTCAAGTGTTCGGCGTACTCTGGCTACTGGACCAGTTTGTTGCTCACGCCATCATTACGCCAGTCCGGGCGGCTGATGCACTGCGCGCCATGCTTAAGCATGGCGCCCGCTTACCCCAAGCTGAATGCCATCAGCGCCTGCAACAGTGGCAGTAGGGTAACGCTAGCGGAGAGTAGGAAATTAAGTTTTGACCAGACATCGACCAGCCAACAAAAAAGCCAACCGGACTCGGTTGGCTTTTGCTTTTGCAGATCAACGACCTGCCCGAATTCGATGTGGAGCGGGCGATGGGAATCGAACCCACGGCTCTAGCTTGGGAAGCTAGGGTATTACCATTATACGACGCCCGCTCTGGGCTTCAGGTCGGCATTCTAACGCAGATGCCGGCGCGTTCAATCGTCCTGCTGGTCGGCCAGTTCGCGGTAGCGGCCGGCGTGGAATAGCAGCGGGGCGAGGTCGGGGGTTTCGCTGAAGCGTTCGACGCGGCCGATGAAGATGGTGTGGTCGCCGCCAGCGTGGGCGGTTTCGTTGGCGACTTCGAAGACGGCGCAGCAGCCGGGGAAGACCGGGGCGCCGCCGCTGCCGGGTTGCCAGGGGAGGCCGACGAAGCGGTCGGCGGGCCAGGTGGCGAAGCGGTTGGAGAGGTCCATCTGCTGTGCAGAGAGAATGTTGACAACGTGGTGGCTGGCGCGGCGGAAGGCTTCCAGGCTGTGCGAATTGTTGTCCAGGCACCAGAGGACCAGGGCCGGTTCGAGCGAGACAGCGGAGAAGGAATTGACGGTGAGGCCGATCGGCCTGCCGTCGGGATCGAGGGCCGTGACGATGGCGACCCCGGTGGCGAAGCGCCCGAGGGCGTTGCGCAGGGCGCGGGTGTCGTTGGGAACTTGGGTCATGGCGATCGGCGGGGTCGGGGACGGCGAAAAACGCCGTATTATCCGTGGTCCCGCAGCCCGCGTCGAGGCAGAATTTGACCGCCCCCACCTCCTTTGCCGAAGTCCTGATTGCCTGGCAGAAGTCCGCCGGACGCCACGACCTGCCTTGGCAGAACACCCGTGACCCTTACCGCATCTGGCTTTCCGAGATCATGTTGCAGCAGACCCAGGTGGCGACGGTGATCCCTTATTACCAGCGTTTCCTCGCCTCCTTTCCCGACGTCGGGGCGCTGGCCGCGGCGCCGGTGGAGATGGTGATGGAGCATTGGGCAGGACTCGGTTATTACGCCCGGGCGCGCAACCTGCACCGCTGCGCGCAGCAGGTGGTGGCGGCGCATGGCGGACGCTTCCCCGGCAGTGCGGCGGAACTGGAGGCTTTGCCGGGCATCGGCCGGTCGACGGCGGCGGCGGTGGCTGCCTTCGCCTTCGGCGAACGGGCGGCGATTCTCGATGGCAACGTCAAGCGGGTGCTCTGTCGGCAATTTGCTGTGCCCGGTTTTCCCGATGCCGCCAAGGTACATCAGCAGCTCTGGGAACTGGCGGAAAGTCTGCTGCCGGAGGGCGATATCGAGGCGTACACGCAGGGCCTGATGGATCTCGGCGCCGGCACCTGCACGCGTAGCCGCCCGGCCTGTGCTCGCTGCCCGCTGACCTCCACTTGCCTGGCGCGCCAGCAGGGGCTGCAGGCAGCCTTGCCGGAGGCCCGGCCGCGCGCCGCAGTGCCGGAGCGCAGTACGGGTTTCGTGCTGATTCGCCAGGGGCAACGCGTACTGCTCGAACGGCGGCCGCCGAGCGGCCTCTGGGGGGGATTGCTGGTGCCGCCGGAGGGGCGCCCGGAAGCGGTCCTTGCCCGGCTTGGCCTACAGGCGCTCAGCCAGCAGGCCTTGCCGCCGCTGCGCCATGCCTTCACGCATTTCCGCCTGACCCTGGAACCGGTGTTGTGCGAGGTGCCGGAAAGCTGCTTTGTCGCCGAACCCGGCCTGGAATGGGTCGAACTGGCGCAGGCGGCGACGGCGGCAGTGCCAACGCCAATCGGCAAGCTGCTCAGGCAGGTTGCCAGCGCAGCGGACTAAGTCCCCAGCGCTCGTAGGTTTCGGCGCGAACGATCTGCCCGTAGTGGTTGCCGACAACGCGCGCCAGGTCGACGCGGACCGGCTCGACGTATTGCCGCCGCCCGGTATGGAAGATGACGCGGACGACCGGGCTGAGGATGCTCTCGTGGTGCAGTTCCTCGACCACCGCCAGATGGCCGCTCTCCAGGAGTACCAGGGTGCCGACCGGATAGACGCCGATGGTGCGCACGAAGGCAGCGACCAGTTCAGGGTCGAACTGACTGCCGCCCTGGTCGTAGAGCTGGCGCAGCGCCAGCGACGGTGAAATGGCCGGCCGGTAGGGGCGGTCCGAGGTCATCGCGTCGTAGGTGTCGACGACGGCGGCCATGCGTCCGGCCAGCGAGATTTCGTCGCCGGCCATGCGATAGGGGTAGCCGCAGCCGTTGTAACGCTCGTGGTGTTCGAGGACGACGGCGACCGAGGTTTCAGGCAGGCGAACCGTCGCCTGCAGCACGGAAAGACCCTCCTCGACGTGGCTCTGGACGACTTCGTACTCCGACTGCGACAACATGCCGGGCTTGGTGATCAGCCGGGCATCCATGGCCGACTGGCCGATGTCCTTGACCATGGTGCCGAGGGCGAGCTTCTCCAGCTCCGCTTCCGGTAATTCAAGTTGCCGGCCGAGGGCGATGATCAGCGCTGCCGTCGCCACGGCGTGCTCCGTGGCATAGGCATCCTGGCGCTTCAGGCGGGCCAGCGGGGCCAGCGCATCCGGGTTGCGCAGCACCGATTCGATCATCTTGGCGACCACGGGTTCAAGACGCGCCGCATCCACCTCGCGCCCGCTGCGCGCCGCCAGCATCAACTCGGCGACGGTAGTGGCCGCCTCGCCGATCAGGCGCGCCGAACGGCGGCGCTCTTCACCCAGGGAAACTGTCGCCGGCTTGGCCTTGAGACGCTGCAGGCGGCCGATGAAGTGCTGTTCGATTTCGTGGTTACGATAAACGGGCGGCGGTTCGGGCGGCGGCAGGTCGCTGCCCTTTTCCGTGTCGATACTGACTTCGGTGATGCCCTCCTCGACCAGACGGGCGATCTGCTCGGCGTCGCGAACAGAAAACTTCTGCCGCCAGAAGGAGTGTTCCAGCCATTTCCGGTGCAAATCCACGACAAACATGCCGGGCTGCAACTGGTCGATGGAGAGTTTGCGGATCATCTCGCGCCGGCGCCTATTGTCCAGCCGCCTGCTGCTTCTTCTTTTCCAGCTTGGCAGCGTGGCGGGCCTGTTTCTGGCGCTGCTTTTCGGCCTCGGCCGCCTTGCGCTGAGCCCCTTCGGCCGCCTTGCGCTCCTTGTCGGTCAGGCGGGCGCCAATGGCGGCTTCATCGGCCTGTCGGGCGGCGGTCGTTTCCGCCTGGCGGACGGCCAGTTCGGCTTCCTTCTGACGCGCCTTTTCCTGGCGGACGAGCTCGGCCGCTTGCGCTTCTTCCTCCCTCACCACGCGCTCCAGGGCAGCGCCTTCGTTCTCCAGGCGGCGGGCTTCGCGGATGGTCGCCAGGTGCTCGCTGCGCGCATCTTCGACACAGGAATTGACGAAAAACTTGTCGGCGCAGGCCTTCTGCCGGCTTTCGAACAGGTCATCAGCCTGCTGCCGGCGGGCCTGCGCCTCGTCCTGCAGGGCCGTTGCCCGTTCCTGACGCTGCTGGCGGTCGCCGGCCGCTTCTTCGGCAAGCGCCAGGACCGGCAGGCTGCAGAGCAGCAGCGCGATCAGGCGGGCAGCCATTGGTAGGGGTCGATTTTCCACTTGTCGAAGCTTTCGAAACTGGCGATGCGATCCTGCGACTTGGCGAGATCAACGATTTCCGGCGGAATGTAGTACTGCTGGCCGGCATGGTAGAAGATGCGGACGACCGGTTCGAGCAGGCTCTTCTCGTTCTGCTCGACGACGACGCCGAGCCGCTTGCTTTCCAGCTGGACCAGCACGCCGGTCGGATAGATGCCAATGGCGCGGATGAAGGACTGGACGAGTTGCGGGTCGAAGTGGTGACTGCTCCATTCGAGCAGCTTCTTCAGCGCCTGCGTCGCCGGCATGCCCTTGTGATAGATGCGGTCAGAGGAAATGGCGTCATAGACATCGACAATGGCCGCCATCTGGCCATAGAGACTGATGCCGGCGCCAGTCAGCCGACCCGGATAGCCGGTACCGTCGAAACGCTCGTGGTGCTGGGCGGTGACCTGCAGGGCGATGTCACTGACGCCGGGGGTCTGGCGCAGCAGTTGCACGCCCTGGTCGACGTGCGACTTCATGCGCTCGAACTCGTCCTCGTCCAGCTTGCCGGGTTTGTTGAGGATGGCATCGGGGATGCGCGCCTTGCCGACGTCGTGCAGCAGGCCGCCGAGCGCCATGTCCTTGATCACCGCCTTGTCGAGCTTGAGGCCACGACCAAAGGCGACGAGCAGGGCACAGACGCCGACCGAGTGTTCGAAGGTGTAGTCGTCGTGGTTCTTCAGCCGAGCCAGCGGGAGCAGCGCGTCCTGGTTGCGGAAGATCGACTCGACCATGTTCTCGACCAGCGGCTCGACGCGTTCGACCTGAATCTGCTGACCGAGGCGGATGTCGTCCATCATGTGGCGAACGACCTTGTTGGCCTCGCCGTGCAGGCGCCGGGCGCGCGCCGCCTCGTCCTTGAGCGCCGCGGCAACCGGCTTCTCTGGTTCCTTGCGGGCGATCTCCTGCATCTGCCGGTCGAGATCGGCGCTGACTTCCTGCTGCGTGCGCGCCGCCCAGACATCGGCACCCTTGAGCGTATCGATGTACAGCTCGCGGATGCCGAGATTGACGATCTTGTCCACCGTCGCCTGGTCATGCACCTTGAAGGCGTTGGACAGGAACGGATGGTCCAGCCAACCACAGTTCAGATCGTGGATGAACATGCCCGGCTTGAGCTGGTCGGTGCGAATCTGCTTGATCATGGTGTCATTGAGTGGCGAATCTCCCGGATTCTAGCGCATCGCCGCCGCTATAATCGGCTCCCTCATGATCGCCCTCCGCCAAGTCACCTTCGCCCGCGCCGGCCGTCCGCTGGTCATCGAGGCCTCCGTTCAACTGCATCCCGGCTGGAAAGTCGGCGTCGTCGGCGCCAATGGCTGCGGCAAGTCCAGCCTGTTCGCCCTGCTCGCCAACGAACTGCATGCCGAATCCGGCGACGTCGACATCCCGGCCAGCTGGCAGATCGCCCGCGTCGCCCAGGAAACCCCGGCGCTGCCCGATGCGGCGCTCGAATTCGTGCTCGACGGCGATGCCGAACTGCGCCGCGTCGAACGCGAACTGGCCGCCGCCGAAGCCCGCGGCGACGGCGAGGCGATCGGCCACCTGCATGCGCGCTACGGCGAGATCGAAGGCTATTCGGCCAAGGCGCGTGCCGCCGAAGTGCTGCACGGCCTCGGCTTCAAGGATGCCGATTTCACGCGGCCGGTCGCCGACTTCTCCGGCGGCTGGCGCGTCCGCCTCAATCTGGCGCGCGCCCTGTCCTGCCGCGCCGACCTGCTGCTGCTCGACGAACCGACCAACCACCTCGATCTCGACGCTGTTTTCTGGCTGGAAAGCTGGCTGAAGAACACGCCGGCGACGCTGCTGCTGATTTCGCACGACCGCGACTTCCTTGATGCCGTGGTCGGCCAGATCATCTCGATCGACCTGCAGCGCCTGTCGCTCACCAGCGGCGGTTATTCCGATTACGAACGGGCCCGCGCCGCCCGCCTGGCCAATCAGCAGTCGGCGTTCGAAGCGCAGCAGCGCGAGATCGCCCACCTCAACAGCTTCATCGAACGCTTCCGCGCCAAGGCCACCAAGGCCCGCCAGGCGCAGAGCCGGATCAAGACGCTGGAACGCATGGAAATGGTCGCCGCCGCCCACGTCGATTCGCCCTTCCATTTCAGCTTCCGCCAGCCGAACGCCCTGCCCGACCCGCTGCTGAGCATCGAAAAAGCCTCGGCCGGCTACGCCGATCACAAGATCATCGATCACGTCTCGCTGACCCTGCGCCCGGGCTGCCGCATCGGCCTGCTCGGCCGCAACGGTGCCGGCAAGTCGACGCTGATCAAGCTGCTGGCCGGCACCATCGCCCAGCAGGGCGGCGAACGCAAGGAAGCCAAGGCGCTGAACATCGGCTACTTCGCCCAGCACCAGCTCGAACAACTGCGCCCCGACGAATCGCCGCTGCAGCACCTGGCCCGTCTCGAACCGGCGACGCCGGAACAGGAGCTGCGCGACTACATCGGCGGCTTCGACTTCCGCGGCGACATGGCGACGCGCGCCATCGCCCCCTTCTCCGGCGGCGAAAAGTCACGCTTGGCCCTGGCCCTGCTCATTCGTACCAAGCCCAACCTGCTGCTGCTCGACGAGCCGACCAACCACCTCGACCTGGAAATGCGCGAAGCGCTGACCTTCGCCATGCAGGACTACGAAGGCGGCATGGTCTTCGTCTCGCACGACCGCCACCTGCTGCGCACCTGTGCTGACGAACTGCTGCTGGTGGCCGACGGCCAGGTCACCGAATTCGACGGCGACCTCGACGACTACGCCGCCTGGCTGGCCAGCCAGCGCAATGCCGAAAAAGCACCGCAACCCGATGTCGCCGCCGAGAAGAACGAGCGCCTGCAGCAACGCGCCGACGCCAAGGCCAACCGCCAGGCAATACTCGCCCAGCGCCGCCCCCTGCTCAAGGAAATTGAGCAGCTCGAAAAAACACTGGCCAAATGGAATGAGGAAAAGGCGGCGCTGGAAGCGCAGTTCGCCGATCCGGATTTCTATGCCTCAGTCGATCGCGTGAAAAGCGAGGAAATGCACCGCCAGGCCGGCCTGCTCGGCGCGCAGATCGACGAAGCGGAAATGCGCTGGCTGGAAGTGCATGAGGCGCTGGAAGCCCTCCCTGCCGTCGACTGACTGGCCGGAATCGGGAGGCTACCCGCGGTAGCGCCCCTCGCCCCGGCAGGCGACGGTCTGTGCGCTACTTCTGTAACGTCGCTTCGTCGACCATGACCTTGTAGACGTAGCCGGAACCGAAATCCTTGTCGGTACGCACGGTGCCCTTCACCGTCACCACTTCACCGGGGCTGGCCTCGTTGAGGGTCGTCACCAGCAGGTCGTTGCTGCCATCCTTGTCGCTGCCCGTGCCGTCGCGCAGGTGCAGCCAGTTCTTGCCCATGATGCCTGCGTTGTACTTGACGATCTGACCACGCACCAACACCGGCTTGTCCTTCAATTGGCCAGCCCGCCCGATGATTTCCGCAACCGTCCGGGCATTGGCGCCGGCCGCCTTGTCGACCTTGATGTTGGCCACATTGACCGGGGCCTTCGCCATTCCGCCGTGCGGTGCGGCGGCCGGCGCAACGCCCGCCGCCCCTGCCAGCTGCCCGAAAACAATGCTGTCGAAGCGGCGCTTCAGGGCGACGCTCTCGAAGTTCTTCATCACCATGGCGTGCTCGATGGTCACTTCGGCGCCTTTCTTCAGCGGCGTCTTTTCCACTGCCGCCCAGGTTTCGCCGCTCTTCGTCTTCAGACGGAGATAGGTGTAGCTTTCGACATCCTTCACTTCGAGCACGACACCGCGTACGACGTCGTCGGCCGCCGGCGCAACAGCGCCCTTGTCGGCGGCAACAACGAAGGGGGCAGCCAGGATGAGGCATATCGCCAGGAGGGATTTCATGGGCAGGTCTCCGCGGGAAAAGGCTCAGTCTAGCAGTATCGCCAAAGCGCTCCGGCTCGATGTTTTTCCGCTGTTGCCCGGCGCTGGCGGGAGGTGGCGGCGAGATTGCCGCACCATAAGGTAAAATCAGCGCTTTTCCGCTTTCCGCGCTGGAGCCTAACGTGCAAATCGTCTGCCTTGACCTCGAAGGGGTCCTCGTCCCCGAAATCTGGATCGAATTTTCCAAGCGCACGGGCATTCCCGAACTGATGCGCACGACGCGCGACGAGCCGGACTACGACAAGCTGATGACCTACCGCCTGAACATCCTGCGCGAGCACAAGCTCGGCCTGCCGGACATCCAGAAGGTGATCGGCGAAATGGGGCCGATGCCGGGCGCCCGCGCCTTCCTCGACCAGCTGCGCGAGGATTACCAGGTGGTCATCCTCTCCGACACCTTCTACGAATTCGCCCATCCGCTGATGCGCCAGCTCGGCTGGCCGACGCTGTTCTGCCATTCGCTGGAAGCCGACGCCGCCGGCATGCTGGTCAACTACCACCTGCGTATGCCGGACCAGAAGCGCGAGGCGGTCAAGCGCTTCAAGGAACTGAAGTTCAAGATCGTCGCCGCTGGCGATTCGTACAACGACACGGCGATGCTCGGCGAAGCCCACGGCGGCATCCTGTTTCACCCGCCGGAAAACGTCATCCGCGAATTCCCGCAGTATCCGGTGGTTTACAACTATGACGACCTGCGCAGCGAGATCGACAAGGCTTTCGCCAAGGTAGCCTGAACTCAAACCCATGCATAGCGACCGTTTCTACACGCTCTCCGCCTCCTGTCCCGACCAGGTCGGCATCATCGCGCGAGTGTCCGGCTTCATTGCCGCCCACGGTGGCTGGATTCTCGAGTCGAGTTTCCATTCGGACGTGCTGACCAGTCGCTATTTCATGCGCATTGAGATCAAGGCCGATTCGCTGCCCTTCCTGCTCGCCGAATTCCGCGAACGGTTCGCCAACGAAGTCGCCAAACCCCTGTCGATGACTTGGACGATCAACGACAGCGCGGTCAAGAAGCGCGTCGTCGTCCTCGTTTCCAAGCAGGAACATTGCCTGTACGACCTGCTGGCGCGCTGGCAGGCCAAGGAACTCGATATCGAGATTCCCTGCGTCATCTCCAACCACGACACCTTCCGCGGCTTCGTCGAATGGCACGGCATTCCCTTCCACCATGTGCCGGTCAACACCGACAACAAGAAGGGCGCCTACGCCGAGATCCGCCGAATTTTTGACGATGTGCGCGGCGACACCATGGTCCTCGCCCGCTACATGCAGATCCTCTCGCCGGAACTGTGCGCTGCACTGGCTGGCAAGATCATCAATATCCACCACAGCTTCCTGCCCAGCTTTGCCGGCGCCAAGCCCTACCACCAGGCCTATGTGCGCGGCGTCAAGCTGATCGGCGCCACCTGCCATTACGTGACCAGCGAACTGGATGCCGGCCCGATCATCGAGCAGGATGTGATCCGCATCGACCATTCCGATTCACCGGAAGACATGGTCCGCTACGGCAAGGATATCGAGAAGACAGTGCTCGCCCGCGGCCTGCGCTACCACCTGGAAGACCGGGTGCTGGTCCATGGCAACAAGACGGTCGTCTTCCGGTAAACAATCATGCTGATTTCCCGCGAGCACTCCCTGCTGTTGATTGTCGATATCCAGGCGAAACTGGCGCCGGCCATTTTCGCGGCAGACAGCGTCACCGCCAATGCCGTGCGCCTGATCAGCGCGTCAGACCAGCTGGCAGTCCCGGCCTTCGTCTCCGAACAGTACGTGCGCGGCCTCGGCCACAGTCTCGAGGCCATCCAGGAAGCCGGGCGCCATGCCCGCTTCTTCGAGAAGACCCACTTCTCCTGCGCCGCCGAGCCGGGCGTCCTTGACCTGCTGCGCGCTGCTGGCCGCGGTCAGGTCATCCTGAGCGGCACCGAGACGCATGTCTGCGTGCTGCAAACCGCTTGCGGCCTGCTCGAAGCTGGTTTCCAGGTCTTCCTTGTCGCCGACGCCGCCTCGTCGCGCACCCCGGCCAACCGCGATGCGGCCATCGAACGCCTGCGCGCCGTCGGCGTGCATATCGTCACCACCGAAATGGTGCTCTTTGAATGGCTGCACAAGGCCGGCACCGACGAATTCCGCTCGCTGCTGCCGCTGATCAAGTAAGCGCTGCCTACGCCGGATAGACAACCACCGGCGCCGCCGCCAGCGGCAGGTAGTGGGTACGCAAGGCCTGCCCCGGCAACCAGTCATGCACCAACAGACCACCCGGCTCCGTGGTGTAGGCGAGCGGCCCCTCCCCCAGGGCGACCTGATGCACCGTCGATGGCGCCGTGATCACCGGGCGGCCGGCCAGCGAGCCGAACACCAGACGATGCACATGACCACAGAGCACAGCTTCGACATTGGGCCAGTCGGCCAGCCAGGCCGCCAGCCGTTCGCCTCCAGCGCAGGCAATGGCATCCATGCCAGCGATGCCAACGGCCAGCGGCGGATGATGCATGGCCAGCAAGACGCGACGGTCGCCCGGGCAACGACTGTCCAGCCAGGCCAGCTGGCCCTCAGCGAATACCCCCCCTTCCTCGCCGGGGATCATGCTGTCGATCAGCAAGAGCGTGAATTCGCCGCAATCGACCCGCTGGCAAGCCAGCTCAGGATGTGACCAAGGCTGCCCGGCAAAGGCGGCGCGCAACTCGGCGCGGTGGTCGTGGTTGCCAGGCAGAACCGCAAACTGGAAGCGGCTGGCGAGCAGGGATTCGGCCAGTTGGCGATAAGTATCCGGATGACCGTCGTCGGCCAGATCGCCGGTCAGCAACAGCAGGTCGGCGGCGGGAACCAGCGTCGCCAGGCGATCAAGGGCGAGACCCCAGGCGGCCCAGGGATCGATGCCGCTGTAAAGCCTGCCGGGACGAAGGTGGAGATCGGAAAGCTGGACGATGCGCATGCCGCCCAGCCTAGCAAAAAAAACGGGCACCCGAAGGTGCCCGAAGGGAGAGAGACTACAAGATCAAATCTTAGTGGTGGTAGGCGGTTTCGCCGTGAGACGTCAGGTCGAGACCTTCACGTTCCTCTTCTTCCGGCACACGCAGACCGATGATGATATCGACCAGCTTGTAGCCGACCAGGGAAACCACACCCGACCAGACGATCACGGTGGCGACGCCCTTGGCCTGAGCGATGAACTGGGCGCCCATGTCGTACGGAGCAACCGCATTGGCCACGTAGTCATAGACCCCGGTACCGCCGAGGGCCGGATCGGCAAAGACCGCGACCAGCAGAGCACCGAGGATGCCGCCGATACCATGGACACCGAACACGTCCAGGGAGTCGTCAGCGCCCAGCAGCTTCTTCAGGCCATTGACGCCCCACAGGCAGATGATGCCAGCCAGCAGACCGAGGACGATGGCGCCCATGACACCGACGAAACCAGCTGCCGGGGTGATGGCGACCAGACCGGCGACCGCACCAGAGGCAGCACCCAGCATCGAGGGCTTACCCTTGAAGATCCATTCAGCGAACATCCAGGAGAGGGCTGCGGCAGCCGTTGCCACCCAGGTGTTGACCATGGCCAGGGCAGAACCGCCGGAAGCTTCCAGAGCGGAGCCGGCGTTGAAGCCGAACCAGCCGAACCACAGCAGCGAGGCACCGATCATGGTGAAGGTCAGGGAGTGCGGAGCCATCGCTTCGCGACCGTAACCGATACGCTTGCCGATCATGTAGGCACCAACCAGGCCAGCGATGGCGGCGTTGATATGGACAACCGTACCGCCGGCAAAGTCGAGGGCGCCATGCTGGAACAGGAAGCCAGCGGTAGCACCGGCGGCGGCACCAGCTTCAGCGCTGGTATAGGCATCCGGGCCAGCCCAGTACCAGACCATGTGTGCCATCGGGATGTAGGCCAGCGTAAACCAGATCACCATGAAAACCAGGATGGCGGAGAACTTGGCGCGTTCAGCAAAGGCACCAACGATCAGGCCGCAGGTAATCGCCGCGAAGGCTCCCTGGAAGATGACGAAGATCAGTTCCGAGATGACCACCCCCTTGGAGAAGGTCGCGCCGACGGACTCTATGGTCACGCCGCTGAGGAACAACTTGTCCAGCGTCCCGAAGAAGGCGTTGCCCTCGGTGAAGGCCAGCGAGTAGCCATAGACCACCCAAAGCACCGAGATCAGGCAGAAGACGACGAAGACCTGCATGAGCACCGAGAGCATGTTCTTCGAACGCACCAGGCCACCGTAGAACAGGGCCAGACCGGGGATCGACATCAGGATGACGAAGGCGGCACAGACCATGATCCAGGCGTTGTCGCCCTTGTTCGGCACCGGTGCAGCGACGGGCGCCGCTTCAGCCGGAGCGGCTTCAACGGCAGCGGGGGCCTCGACGGCGGCCGGCGCAGCGACTTCCGCGGTGACAGCTGCCGGTTCGGCAACCTTGTCCTGAGCCCAGACGGGGGCACCGAGGGAAACGGCGCCGACCAGAGCCAGCAATGCAAATAAACGTTTCATGGGTCGCTCCTTAAAGGGCATCGGTACCGGTTTCGCCGGTCCGGATACGAATGACTTGTTCGAGTTCGAAGACGAAAATCTTGCCGTCGCCGATCTTGCCGGTACTGGCCGACTTTTCGATGGCCTCGATGACCTGGTCGATCTGCTCGCTCTTCACGGCAGCCTCGATCTTCACCTTGGGCAGGAAATCGACGACATATTCGGCGCCCCGATACAACTCGGTATGCCCTTTCTGCCGGCCGAAACCTTTCACTTCGGTAACCGTGATGCCTTGCACGCCGATGGCGGAAAGAGCCTCACGCACTTCGTCAAGCTTGAACGGCTTGATGATGGCGGTAACGAATTTCATGGTTGTTCCCCTATACGGTTAAAACTTGTTTTCCCCCGCCGGCACCGGCCGGAACACTGGCGGGGGATTTTTAGACTGGTGACTTAGAACGACTTGGCAAACGACAGCACGAAGCGACCGTCACCAACATCGACATTGCCCTTGGCACCCCAGCAATACTGGGCATGCGTGTTGCCGCAACCGCGAGCATTGGTATCGGTGTAGGTCAGGCCAACGACGCCGAAACCGACATCCTTGGTTACGCCCAACTTCCAGTCGGTGTAGGAAGCAGCCGAGTTGTTCTTGATTTCCTGACGACCAACGTGGGCGATAACGTTCAGGCCCTCGGCAACCGGAATGGTCGCCGACAGATCCAGGTAGCCGCTACCGCGCGAATCCTTGGTGTTGGCACCGGTGCTGTAGCTGTAACCCTGCCAGCCGAACAGGTTCTGCGAAACGGTATGGGAATACTTCAGGGTCAGGAACTTCCAGCCAATGGCGGCGTAAAGTTCGGCAGAATCCGGCGTCTCAACGCCACTGATCTTTTTGCCGGTGTAGTAGTAGTAGGCGCCACCGACGTCGTAGGTGAAATCACCAGCAAAACTACCGCGATAACCGCCATAGACATCCAGCTCCATGCTGTTGTCGTCCTTGTACAACGGGGAAACCCAATCAACGTTCGAAGCCCAGGTGCCAGCGTAGAAACCGCTGGCATGGCTGTAGTCGAAGCCGCCCTGAATGGCCGCTTTGTGATTGGTCTGGCTGATACCGCGGAAAATGTAGTCGGTGGCAATAGCGACGTTGGCCGACAGTGTGTGCGGGCTGGCCGGCTCTTCGGCGATGGCCGGAGCAGCAAAGGCACCAACGAGGGCAAGGGCGATCAGGGACTTCTTCATGGTTTCTCTCCTGTAAGCGATTCAAAATCAAAAAAATAAACTGGTAGCACACCAATAGCAGAACGCGTGCCAGATAACTTTATTGCTTTAAATCATATACTTTTCAGCAACAATCGAAATCGCGCACCAAGTCAGCGCACCACCGCGGTGCAGTTACACTCCGTTACGCACCAGTGACGAGCAAGCCCGAAAAGTTGCGGAAATACCGTTGTGCTACACTCGACGCCCCACGGAGGAACACCATGCTCGACCCTAAATTTCTGGAAGAAATCGGCGCCAAGATGAGCGCCCTGCTGGCCAACTCACCGGTCAAGGACATCGAGAAGAATACCAAGGCGCTGGTCAGCGGTGCCTTCGCCAAGCTCGATCTGGTCACCCGCGAGGAATTCGACGTCCAGGCGCAGGTCCTGGCCCGCACCCGCGACAAGCTGAAGGATCTCGAAGCCCGCGTCGAGGCGCTGGAGAAGGCGCGCAGCGGGCAGTAAGCCGGCATGGCCCTGGCCATCGCTCACAGCCGCGGGCTGGATGGCCTCAATGCGCCGCCGGTCACGGTTGAGGTCCATCTGGCCAGCGGCCTGCCGAGTTTTACCCTGGTCGGCCTGCCCGACACTGAAGTCAAGGAAGCCCGTGACCGCGTGCGGGCTGCCATTGTCAATTCCGGCTTCGAGTTTCCCACTAAGCGCATTACCGTCAATCTGGCACCGGCCGACCTGCCCAAGGAATCCGGACGCTTCGATCTGCCGATCGCCCTCGGCATCCTCGCCGCCAGCGGCCAGATTCCGCTCAAGTCACTGGCCGACTATGAATTTGCCGGCGAACTCTCCTTGTCCGGCGACCTCCGCCCGGTGCGCGGCGCGTTGGCCATGGCCCTGCAGACCGTCGGCAACGGCAAGGCCTTCGTCATGCCAGCCCTGAGCGCCAGCGAAGCGGCGCTTACCGGGGCCGGGGATATCCTCTCCGCCAACTCCCTGCTTGCCGTCTGCGCCCATCTGAGCGGTCGCGAAACGCTGGCCACCGCCGTTGTCGCTGCCAGCGAGGCGGCTCCGCCGTTCCCTGATCTTGCCGATGTGCGCGGCCAAGCACAGGCCAAGCGGGCGCTGGAAATCGCCGCTGCCGGCAATCATTCACTATTGATGATCGGCCCACCCGGTGCCGGCAAGTCGATGCTCGCCGCCCGCCTGCCCGGCCTGATGCCGGACCTGGGCATGGACGAGGCCCGTGCCTCCGCCGCCGTGCTGTCGCTGGTCGGCCAGTTCCAACCTGAAAGCTTCGGCCGTCGCCCCTATCGCCAGCCACACCATACCGCCTCACCGGCCGCCATGGTCGGCGGCGGCAATCCGCCACGACCGGGCGAGATCAGTCTCGCCCACCAGGGAATCCTGTTCCTCGACGAATTGCCGGAATTCGACCGCAAGGTGCTGGAAACCCTCCGCGAGCCGCTGGAGAGCGGCCGCATCCACATTGCCCGGGCGGCCCGTCAGGCCGAATTTCCCGCCGAATTCCAGCTGATCGCGGCGATGAATCCCTGTCCCTGCGGTCACCACGGCGCTCCGACTGGCAAGTGCCGATGCACGCCGGACCTGATTGCCCGTTATCGCGGCAAGCTGTCCGGACCTTTCCTCGACCGCCTCGACATGTTGATCGAAGTACCCGGCCTGCCGGCCGAAGCGCTGCTCGGCAAGGCGGAGGGCGAAACCTCGGCCAGCGTCAGGATCCGCGTCAGCGCTGCGCGCGCCCGGCAGCAGGCTCGCCAGAACAAGCCCAACGCCCGTCTGGCGACGGCCGAAGTCGACGCCTGCTGCACCCCGGACGAAGCCGGCAGCCGCCTGCTGAAGCAAGCCAGCAGCAGCCTAGACCTTTCGGCCCGGGCCTGGCACCGCATCCTGCGCGTTGCCCGGACCATCGCCGATCTCGCCGCCAGCGACACGGTCGGCGCCGCCCATGTCGCCGAGGCTATCCAGTATCGGCGCTTCGCCCGTGGCTGACCGGGAGCAGCCCGTCAGCAGCCGCGGCATCGCGCTGTTGCTGGCTGCACTGGCGGCCGTCGGGCCGTTCTCGATCGATGCCTACCTGCCGTCCTTCCCCGACATCGCCGCCAGCCTCGGAGCCAGCCAGCTGGAAGTCCAGCAGACGCTGTCCATCTACCTGCTTTCCTTCGCCGTGATGACCTTGTGGCACGGAGCGATTGCCGACCGCTTCGGTCGCCGCCGGGTGATTCTCGCCGCCCTCGCCCTGTTCGGCCTGGCCTCGGCCGGCTGTTCCCTGGCCAGCAGCATTGAGCAGCTGTGGTTCTGGCGCTGCATGCAGGGGATCACCGCTGGCGCCGGCATCGTCATCAGCCGCGCCATCGTCCGCGACCTCTACGACGGTGCCGACGCACAACGCCTGATGTCGAAGATCACCATGATGTTCGCACTGGCCCCAGCCATTGCCCCGGTCATCGGCGGCTGGCTGCAGACCCTGTTCGGCTGGCGCATGGTGTTCGCCTTTCTGGTGCTGATGACGGCCGTTCTGGCCTTCGCCTGCTGGAAGCTGCTGCCGGAAACGCTGCCGCCACACAAGCGTCAGTCGCTACGCCCCGGCTATCTCGGCCGCACTTACTGGCAGGTGCTGACCTCGCCCGCCTTTCTCTTCGCCTGCGCCGCACTGTCGCTGAATTTCGCTGGCTTCTTCATCTATGTGCTGTCGGCACCGGTGTTCTTGATGACGCATCTGGGTCTGCCGGAAACTGCCTTTCTCTGGCTGTTCGGCCCAGCCATGGGCGGGCTGTTGTGCGGCTCCTGGCTGTCCGGTCGGCTGGCCGGAAAAATCTCGTTGAGCGTGACCATCGCCCGCGGCTACGCGCTGATGATCACTGCGGCCGCGGTCAACGTCGGCCTCAATCTGGCGCTACCCCCGAGCCTGCCATGGAGCGTGCTGCCGATATTCATGTACACCACCGGCATGGCGCTGGCGATGCCCTGCCTGACCATTCTCGCCCTCGACCCCTTCCCGGCCCAACGCGGCCTCGCCGCCTCATGCCAGACCTTCTTCCAGTCCGGCTTCAACAGCCTCGCCGCGGCACTGATCGCCCCGGCGCTTTGGGCTTCGACGCTCAGCCTGGCGCTTGGCATGGGCGGCCTGATGCTGCTCGGCGGCCTGGCCGCTCTCGCCCACCAGAAGTTACGACTGCTGCCAGGGTAGGCCGCGGCGGCGCCAGCCGCCCAGGGTGCCACGATGATAGTCGTCGTCGAGCGGCCCCTCGAAACCTTCGAGAATGTTGGTAACTGCTTTGAATCCCGCCGCCTCGAGTGCTTCACCGGCATAGACCGAGCGATGGCCGCTGCGGCAGATGAGCAGCACCGGCCGCTCAAGGTCGCCGCCGACCATGCGCCGCACCTTGTCGGCAAACAGCGGATCAATATCCCAGTCCGGTGCTTCCTGCCAGGCCACATGTTCGGCGCCGATTGGATGACCGACATACATGTGCTCGATCTCGGTGCGGCAATCGATCAACACGGCCCGGGGATTCTCCTTGAGAAAGGCGTGGGCAGCGACGGGGTCGAGATGGTGCATGATAGGTCCGTGGATTAGCGATTCCCGATATTATGAAAGCTAGCCTGGGGCACGGCAAACGCCAAAGGTTGCTTTCAGGCTATTCCCCAAAACCAATACCGTTGCCGCATTACGCCCGCCGGAGCCCCCCATGACCAAGAGCGGATTCCTCGCCACCCTCGCCACCGCCCTCGCCTCGGCGCTACTGCCGGCCTGCGACATCGTCAACCTGCCACAGATCAAGCCCGGCATCACGACGGCCACGGAAGTGCTCGAGCGCATGGGCGAACCCGGTTTTCGGCACTGGAACGACGACGGCACGGCCACCTGGGAATACAGCCGGCAACCGGCCGGCGTCCATTGCTACATGATCAGTTTCGACCGCCAGCAGGTGGTTGCCCGCCTTGAGCAGGTGCTGGGCGACGAGTACTACGCTCGTGTCCGTCCCGGCATGAGCAAGGACGACATCCGGCGACTGCTCGGCACTCCCGGTTCGCGGACGATGTTCGACAACCTGCGCGAGGAAATCTGGGAATGGCGCATCGAAAGCCTGTTGCCGAGCGAGGAAACCTACTTCATGGTGCATTTCGACACTGCTCACGGGGCCGTCAAGAAGAGCTCGAAACGCACCGAGCCGAAGGCCTGAACCGATATCGGGGATAATGCAGGCCTTTTTCGTCCTTCAGTTCCATGAAAATCATTGGATTCGCCGGCTGGTCCGGCAGCGGCAAGACAACACTGGTCGAGCGACTGATCGGCCTGATCGAAAATCGCGGACTGGTGGTTTCGTTGATCAAGCATGCCCACCACGAATTCGACATCGACTATCCGGGCAAGGACTCGTATCGCCACCGCCACGCTGGCTGCCGGGAAGTCCTGATCACCTCGGCCAACCGCTGGGCGGTGATGCACGAACTGCGGGGCCGGGCCGAACTGACACTTGACGAAGCGCTGGCCCAGATGGCCCCGTGCGACCTCGTGCTGGTCGAAGGATTCAAGCGGGCGCCGATACCAAAGATCGAAATCTGGCGCGGAGATACCGGGAAGCCATTGCTGTTCCCGAATGACCCGCACATCGTCGCCATCGCCAGCGACCGGCCGGTCGCCACGACGCTGCCGCAGCTCGATCTGAACGATCCGTCGGCAGTCGCCGACTTCATCCTGGAAAGACTGTCACTGGCCTGAAGCCGGTGCCTCAAAGCGCGACAGATCGTCGCGTGTGTTGATGTTCTCGAAGGCCTCGGCCTCGTCATCGAAGGCGACCTCGACGATCTTCAGCGTCGAATACCAGCGGTCGATCTTGCGTCCGCCGGCAGCGAGAAAGTCCGTCAGGTGCGGCAACACGTCGCGCCGGCACAGGCAGAAAACCGGATGCGCCTGGTCGAAGGTGCGCGCCACCGCCAGGTCTGCGGCTTCAGCGGTCAAGGCCGCGTGCAGACGGGAAACCAGGTCGGCCGGCAGGAAGGGCGAATCGCAAGGCGCCGTTGCCACCAGCGGATGCGCCGCCGCCGACAGCGCGGCGTGCAGGCCGGCCAGCGGGCCGGCAAAATCGGGAATCTGGTCGGGTACAACGCGGTGGCCGAAAGCGGCATAGCGCTCGCCGTTCTGGTTGGCGTTGATCAGCAGTTCGTCGACCTGCGGGGCCAGCCGTTCGACCACCCAATGCACCATCGGTTGGCCGCGCAGTTCCTGCAGGCCCTTGTCGATGCCGCCCATGCGCCGGCCGAGGCCGCCGGCCAGGATGACGCCGGTTATCTTGTCGCTCATCGCGTGAATCTTTCTTCGCCGGTGAAAAGGAGATAGTGCTTGCCTTGGGCGCGCCCGATCATCGTCATCCCGAGCTTGCGGGCGATTTCCCAGCCCATTTGCGTCAGCCCGGAGCGCGAGACGAGGAAGGGGATGCCCATCTGTGCCGTCTTGATGACCATTTCCGAGGTCAGCCGCCCGGTGGTGTAGAAAATCTTGTCGCCGCCGTCCAGCCCATCCAGCCACATCTGGCCAGCGATGGCATCGACCGCGTTGTGCCGCCCGACATCCTCGACGAACATCAGGATTTCGTTGCCGCGGGCCAGGGCGCAGCCATGCACGGCACCGGCTTGCTTATAGATCGACTCGTGCTGGCGCACCGCGTCGAGCAAGCCGTAGAGCGTCGCCTGCGACAGGCTGGCGGCGGCCGGCAGGCGGATGTTGTCGATCTCCGCCATCAGGTCGCCGAAGACCGTGCCCTGACCGCAGCCGGTGGTCACCGTGCGCTTTTCGGTGCGCCCGGCAGCTATGCCGGCGCCGCTGCGGGTGGTCACCGAAACCGCATTGACCTCCCAGTCGACTTGGACAGCTGCGATCTCGTCGAGGCCACCGAGCAAGCGCTGGTTGCGCAGATAGCCGATGGTCAGCGCTTCCGGCGCGGCACCGAGGGTCATCAGGGTGACGATTTCCTGTTTGTCGACGTACAGCGTCAGCGGATGTTCGCCGGCGATAGCGGTCGGCACGGGCTCGCCATTTTCATTGATGGCGGAAATCTCGAACGTCAGCGGCCGGCTGGCCTTGGTCATGAGCGGGCGGTTCATCGGCGGGATTCTACACGCGCCGGGGTTTGGTCTATGCTTGCAAGAGACCGTTCCCGGAAACCCCCATGAAACAATTCCCCGTCGCCGTAATCATCGAAAAGCTGAGTCTCGACAATCGCTGGATCAGCGAAAAGTGGGAGGCCATCGGCGTCGTCCCGGCCTTCGAGACCGCCGTCGATGTACCGACACGGCAGATTTTTGCCGATGAACGACGCCGTCGTTTCCTGGTCGGTCGCTACGACCTCGAACTGTTTCGCGACGAGGTCGAGAACTACCATCTCAACCTGACCTCGCCGGAGCCGCGCGTCTTCGTCCAATGGCGGCTGGAGAACGACTTCGCCCAGCCGCGCGAAGTCACCGTCAGCTACGGCGAGGCAGCCCGCTGGCTAGATTCCGGCGAACAGTGCGATGGCGTCCCGATGCCGCCGGAGATCGCCGAATGGCTGGGCGACTTCGTCAATACTCACTACAAACCGGCGCCGCGCAAGAAGATCAGGCGCAACGACCCATTTGCGGAGCGCCAGCCTTGAGCCGCTTCCTCGAGCGCTGGTCGCGGCTGAAAAAGGCTGCCGACAAGGCGTCAACCGCGGAAATCCCGGATGCCGAGACCTTGCTCGCCAATCTCGGCCCGGACAGCGACTTCGCCGTCTTCCTGCGCGATGAAATCAGCGAAAGCGTGCGCCGTCAGGCAATGAAAACCCTGTTCGCCGATCCGCGCTTCAATGTCATGGACGGTCTCGATGTGTACATCGATGACTATTCGCTCCCTGATCCGATCCCGGCGGCGATGCTCGCCTCGCTGAATCAGGCGCGCGGACTGCTCTTCGAGGCACCGGAGCCGCCTGATGCGCAGGATCCGCCGGCAGGCGAGTGCGACATTTTGACCAACGCCGGACAAAATGTCCCAGCGAGCATCGAAGAAACTGCTGGCAAGCCAATAAGCGCCCCAAACAAGCCCGCAACGCCGGCCTAAGCGTCGTGGCTTCCATGACGCAATGAAATCATTGGCTTAAACGTAATTTTTTATTCCTGGCCTGCAGCTGCCATGAGCGCCGCTTCGCGGCCTGCTTGATGGCACGAGTCCTGCAAGAAGTTCTGACCATTTGCGAGAACCTGCATGCCTGCCCAGCCCGATAGCTTCAGCCAAGACATCATTCCTGCCCTCGCCGCCGCCCGCCAGGCGCTGCTCGAATTGCCGGCACCGGAACCCGTTCCTGCAGTTTCCATGATCGCCGAGGGTCGCCTGGCCATCGTCGGTGACCTTGATGCGGCACTTGGCTGGGCTGAGCGCTTGGTCGCCCAGCGCGAGGTTTTCGTGCTCGCCAGCGGGCCAGTGGTGGAACTCGCCGAGGACTACGGGTTCACCGTTGCTTTCGCCGACAGCATCGCGCTGACCGGCCACCTTGGCGCCTTTGAACTGAGCTGGCAGCACCAGGGCCAGCGCGGCCGGCAGATAGCCGACGTCGTCCTCGACCTGTCGTCGCCGGCATTAATCAACCGCATCGAGCTGCCAGACGGCTACCTGGCACCGGGCCGCAACCCGCTTGACCAGGCGCTGGCCGTGATCGACCTGCTCGCCTTCGACGGCGAATTCGAGAAACCGCGTTACGTCTCGGTCAACGACCGTCTGTGCGCCCATTCCCGTGCGCAGAAGGCAGGTTGCAGCAACTGCATCGATGTCTGTGCGACTGCGGCGATCCAGGGCATCGGCGACAAGATCCAGCTTGACCCCTATCTCTGCCAGGGCTGCGGCACCTGCACCACGGTCTGCCCGTCCGGTGCCTTGTCCTACCAGTACCCGCGTGTCGTCGATGTCGGCCTGGCGATCAAGCGCCAGTTGGCGGCCTGGCGCGATGCCGGCGGCGATGCCCCGACGATTCTCTTCCATTCAACCGAAAGCGGCAGCAAGGCGATCGCCGCGCTCAAACGCGAAGGACGCAGCCTGCCGGCCGGCTTTATAGCGGTCGAATGCTGGAGTGCTGACGCGGTCGGCCTGGAACTGCTGCTCGGCGCGGTCGCCTTCGGTGCCTGTCGGGTCGCCGTTCTTGGCGCCGGCTCGCACGACCTGGCGCCGCTGTGCCAACAGGCACGGCTCGGCCAGACGCTGCTCGAGGGGTTCGGCTTCACCGGCGAGTACCTGCGCATCGTCGATAGTGACAGCAACGATTGGTGCGCCCAACTGGGCGCCTGGCCGGCGCCGCCGGCGCTCGCTGCTGCTGATTTCCGGCTGCTCGGTGACAAGAGGGCCAGCCTCGAATTCATCGTCGACCACCTGGCCAAACAGGCGGCAAGCGTCCCCGATACGATCGCACTGCCGGCCGGCGCGCCCTTTGGTAGCGTTGCCGTCGCCGATGCCTGTACCCTCTGCATGGCTTGCGTCGGTGCCTGTCCGGCCGGGGCGCTGAAGGCCGCCGCCGATGCCCCGCGGCTGTCCTTCCTCGAACGCAACTGCCTGCAATGCGGCCTGTGCGCCAGCACGTGCCCGGAAAAGGCGATCACGCTGACGCCGCGCTTGCTATTGAAAGACAGGCGCCAGGAGCGCCTGCTGCGGGAAGCGGAAGTTTTCTGCTGCACTGCCTGCGGCAAGCCGATGGGCGCGGCGCCGACGATCCTCAACATGATCAGCAAGCTTTCCGGTCACAGCATGTTCGCGACACCAGAAGCCAGGGCCCGGCTGTCAATGTGTGGCGACTGCCGCGTTGTTGACCTGATCCACAGCGAAGACAGCACCACGGCACGGGAGATGACCGAATGAGCGCCCTTTTTGAACGCATTGCTGCCGTACCGCCGCTTTCCGAGGAGGACCGCGCTCGTGCCGAACACTACGCGGTGATTTCCGGTCTTTTCGCTGCCGCGCCCGATGCCGCCTTCCTGCAGCGCCTGCCGGTGCTGGCCACCACCTGGGGCAACACCAGCAATCCGCTCGGCCAGTCCTGGCTGCTGCTCGCCGACGCTGCCCGCGGCATCGACACCGATACGCTGGAAGACGAATACACCCGCCTGTTCCTGACCATCGGCAAACCGGAAGTGATGCTCTATGGCTCCTTCCATATCGCCGGCTTCCTGATGGAAGAACCGCTGGTCGAACTGCGCCACGATCTGGCCGAACTCGGCTTGGGCCGGCGCGCCGGGATCAGCGAGTCGGAAGACCACATCGCGGCGCTCGCTGACGTAATGCGCCACCTGATACTCACTGGACCCGATGCAGCCGGCCTGCAACGCCAAAAGCTTTTTTTCGAGAAACACCTGGCGCCCTGGTACGAAGCCCTGGCCGATGCCCTCGACCGGGCGCCGGAATCCCGTTTTTACGCGCGCACGGCTCCGCTGCTGCGTGCTTTCTTTGCCGTCGAGCGCCTGGCGTTCGACATGGTCTGATCAAGTTTTGTTGAGGAGGGGAAAAAGATGCAAGACAAAAAACCGGAAAACCTGAAGCGGCGTGGTTTCCTGCTCGCCGCCGGCGTCGGTGGTGCCGGCGCGGTGGCGGCCGTGGCCCTGGGTGGAGACAAGTCCACACCAGCCGTCGCGGTCGTCGAGCCCGAAGACAAGAAGGGCGCTTACAGCGAGACGCGCCACATCAGCAACTATTACCGCACGGCGCGGGTCTGAGCGGGAGAGCCAAGATGCTGACCAGAAAAGCCAAGTCCCCGGCCGCTGCGCGGCCTGAAGCCGGCGTCATTCTCGGCGCCCAAACGGTAACAGCAGCGAGCAGCGTTCTCGCCGCAACCATGGACCGCCGTACCTTCCTCAAGCGTTCCGGCCTGGTCGCCGGTGGCGGTGTCGTCGCCAGCCAGTTGCCGTACAACATGATTGGTTCGGCCGAAGCCGCCGATGCCGGCGCCAAGACCGCCAGCGGCGTCGAGGTCAAGCGCACCATCTGTACGCACTGCTCGGTCGGCTGCGCCGTTGATGCGGTCGTCGAGAACGGTGTCTGGGTCCGCCAGGAACCGGTTTTCGACTCACCGCTCAACCTCGGCGCGCATTGCGCCAAGGGCGCCTCGGTGCGCGAGCACGGGCACGGCGAGCATCGACTGAAGTACCCGATGAAGCTGGAAAACGGCAAGTACAAGAAAATCAGCTGGGAGCAGGCGATCACCGAAATTGGCGACAAGCTGCTGGCAATCCGCAAGGAAAGCGGCCCGGACGCTACCTACTGGGTCGGCTCGTCGAAACAGAGCAACGAACAGGCATACCTCTTCCGGAAGTTCGTCTCCTTCTTCGGCACCAACAACATGGACCACCAGGCCCGTGTCTGCCACTCGACCACCGTTGCCGGCGTCGCCAATACCTGGGGCTACGGGGCGATGACCAATTCGTACAACGACATGCAGTTCTCCAAGGCGGCGTTGTACATCGGTTCGAATGCCGCCGAAGCGCACCCGGTGTCGATGCTGCACCTGCTGCATGCCAAGGAAAACGGCTGCAAGGTCGCCGTCGTCGATCCGCGCTTTACCCGTACTGCCGCCAAGGCCGACTACTACTCGCGCATCCGTTCCGGTACCGACATCCCCTTCATCTGGGGCATGCTTTACCACATCTTCAAGAACGGCTGGGAAGACAAGGACTACCTCAAGGCCCGCGTCCACGGCATCGACAAGGTCAAGGATGAAGTGATGAAGTGGACGCCGGACAAGGTCCAGGACGTCACCGGCATCCCCGAAGCCGAGGTCTATCGCACGGCCGAGATGCTGGCCAGGAACAAGCCGTCGACGGTCGTCTGGTGCATGGGTCAGACCCAGCACACGGTCGGTAACGCCAACGTTCGTGCCATGTGCATCCTGCAACTGGTGCTCGGCAATGTCGGCGTCTCCGGTGGCGGCACCAACATCTTCCGCGGTCACGACAACGTCCAGGGGGCCACCGACGTTGGTCCCAACCCGGATTCGCTGCCCGGCTACTACGGCCTGGCCGCCGGCTCCTGGAAACACTGGTGTGCGGTGTGGGGTGTCGATTACGAGTGGGTCAAGAGCCAGTTCGCCTCGCAGGCGATGATGGAAAAGTCCGGCATCACCGTGTCACGCTGGATCGACGGCGTACTCGAAGCCAACGAACACATCGACCAGGATTCCAACATCCGCGCCGTTATCTACTGGGGCATGGCGCCGAACAGCCAGACGCGCGGCCTGGAAATGGTCGAGGCGATGAAGAAGCTCGACCTGCTGGTCGTCGTTGATCCTTACCCGTCGGCGACGGCGGCGATGTCAGCCATGGTCCGCAAGGACGGCGTCTACCTGCTGCCGGCCTGTACGCAGTTCGAAACCTCCGGCTCGCGGACGGCCTCGAACCGCTCGCTCCAGTGGGGCGAGAAGGTCATCGAGCCGCTGTTCGAATCGAAACCCGACCACACCATCATGTACGCCTTCGCCAAGAAATTCGGTTTCGAGAAGGAGCTGGCCAAGAACTACCAGATCGTCAAGGACAGTACGGGCTGGGACGAGCCAGTGATCGAAGACATCCTGCGCGAAATCAACAAGGGCACGTGGACCATCGGCTACACCGGCCAGTCGCCTGAACGCCTGAAGCTGCACATGAAGAACATGCACACCTTCGACGTCAAGACGCTGAAGGCCAATGGCGGCCCGTGCGATGGCGAGTATTTCGGCCTGCCCTGGCCGTGCTACGGCACGCCGGAAATGAAGCACCCGGGTACACCCAACCTCTACGACACCTCCAAGCACGTCATGGATGGCGGTGGCAACTTCCGCGCCAACTTCGGCGTCGAGAAGGATGGCATCTCGCTGCTCGCCGAAGATGGCTCCGCTTCCAAGGGTGCCGAGCTACAGATGGGTTACCCGGAATTCGATCATGTCCTGTTGAAGAAACTGGGCTGGTGGGACGACCTGACCGAGGACGAAAAGAAGCTGGCCGAAGGCAAGAACTGGAAGACCGACCGCTCCGGCGGCATCCAGCGCGTCGTCATGAAGGTCCACGGCTGCCATCCTTTCGGCAACGCCAAAGCGCGAGCCGTCGTCTGGAACTTCCCGGATCCCGTGCCGCTGCACCGCGAGCCGATCTATTCGCCGCGTCCGGACCTGGTCGAGAAATATCCGACACATGAAGACAAGAAGGCCTTCTGGCGCCTGCCGACGATGTTCAAGTCGCTGCAGGACAAGGTCAAGGACGTCTCCAAGGATTTCCCGATCGTCATGACTTCCGGCCGTCTGGTCGAATACGAGGGTGGCGGCGAGGAAACGCGCTCCAATCCCTGGCTGGCCGAACTGCAACAGGAAATGTTCGCCGAGGTGAACCCGAAGGACGCCAACAATGCCGGTGTGCGCAACGGTGATTTCATGTGGGTCGAGACGCCGAGCGGTGGCCGCATGAAGCTGCGCGCCCAGGTTACCGAGCGGGTGGCGGCGGGCACGGTGTTTCTGCCGTTCCACTTTTCCGGTTGGTGGCAGGGCAAGGACATGCTCGAGTTCTACCCGGAAGGTGCTGCACCCATCGTGCGTGGCGAATCGGTCAACCAGGGCACGACCTATGGTTACGACTCGGTCACCATGATGCAGGAAACCAAGACCACGCTTTGCCGCGTCGTTAAAGCCTAAGGAGGGGAAGAAAAATGGCACGCATGAAATTCCTGTGCGACGCGGAACGCTGCATCGAGTGCAACGGCTGCGTCACCGCCTGCAAGAACGAACACGAACTGCCGTGGGGGGTTAACCGTCGGCGCGTGGTCACCATCAACGACGGGGTGCCGGGCGAGAAGTCGATCTCGGTTTCCTGCATGCACTGTGCCGACGCGCCGTGCATGGCGGTCTGCCCGACCGACTGCTTCTACAAGACGGAAGAAGGCGTCGTCCTGCATAACAAGGACGCCTGCATCGGCTGTGGCTACTGTTTCTTCGCCTGCCCGTTTGGCGCCCCGCAGTTCCCCGGTGGCAACTCCGCCTTCGGTCTGCGCGGCAAGATGGACAAGTGCACCTTCTGTGCCGGCGGCCCGGAAGAAAACGGCAGCAAGGCTGAGCTCGAGAAGTACGGGCGCAACCGCCTGGCCGAAGGCAAGCTGCCGGCCTGTGCTGAAATGTGCGCAACCAAGGCACTGCTCGCCGGTGATGCGCCGGTGATCTCCGACATCTTCCGTGACCGCGCATTGCGTCGCGGCAAGGCCGGCGATGCCGCCTGGGGCTGGACGACAGCCTACGGAAAGCCGGAACAGGCCGCTGCCGTCAAGGAGGAAAACAAATGAAAAAGTCGCTCATGCTGATCGTTGCCGCCGCCTTTGGCCTGGCCGCCTGCGGCGAGTATTCGCAGGTCGCCAGCTACAAACCGGGCAATTACCAGGGCAAGTCCGACACCCGGCCGTATGAGGCCGGGCAGTTCGCCGGCAACAAGCAGGCCTGGGAAGCTGCGCTGGCCAATCGGGCGCAGGCGCAAAACGAGTACAAGCGGGCCAACTGAGGGGTTGACGATGACGACTTCAAATTTCGCTTCGCTGCTCGGGCGCTGGCTGATCGCCGCCTGCCTGATGCTGGCCTGGAGCCTGCCGCTGCGTGCGGCAGACGCGCCACCGGCCCAGCAACAGGCCGAGCGGCAACAGACACAGCCCGGCAACAACGCGCCGATGTGGCGCGAGGTGCGCCAGGACAAGGCGCATTTCACCAACAACCCGGGTAACGAAGCCGGCGTGCTGATTCAGACCGGTGGCGACGCCTGGCGCCATCTGCGCAACGGCAGCGTGACCGTTTATGGCGGCTGGCTGGTGATTCTTGTGGCGGCAGCGATCGCCCTGTTCTATATGATCAAGGGGCCGCTGACCAACCACGATCCGCTGACCGGCCGGCTTATTCAACGCTTCCCGCGCGTCGAACGGGTAATCCACTGGCTGACCGCGGGCACGTTCCTGATCCTGGCGGTGACCGGTCTCGCCATCCTGTTCGGCAAGCATGTGCTGATCCCGCTCATCGGCCATTCGGCGTTCGGCTACCTGATGGTGCTCGGCAAGAACGTGCACAACTTCATCGGGCCGCTGTTCGCCGTATCGACCGTGGCGATGATCGTCATCTGGGCGCGCGATAACGTCTGGCAGAACATCGACGCGCTTTGGATCCGCAAGGCGGGTGGCCTGCTCAGCGGTGAACATGTGCCCTCCGGGCGCTTCAACTTCGGTGAGAAGACCTGGTTCTGGATTGGCGTCACTATCCTTGGCTTGAGCGTTGCCGTCTCCGGCCTGATCCTCGACTTCCCGAACTTCGGCCAGACCCGCGCCGACATGCAGCTGGCCAGCGTGGTTCACGCCATTGCGGCCATCGTCATGCTGCTGCTTGCCTTCGGTCACATCTATATGGGTACCATCGGCGTCAAGGGCGCCTATGACTCGATGAAGAGCGGCTATGTCGACGAAACCTGGGCACGCGAGCATCACGAGCACTGGTACAACGACGTCAAGGCTGGCAAGTCCGGTCATCCGCAAGGTTAAAGGGAGGAAATCCGAAATGAAGCACAGCAAATTTGCCCTGCTCCTGGCCCTGACTGTCGCCAGCGCCGGCACCTGGGCCAAGCTGCCCCCGTTGTCCGAGGAAGCCCAGGCCAAAGCCGCCGAGGCCAAGGCCAAGGCGGGCGAAGCGGCCAAGGCGCAGGCCGAACTCCTGAGCAAATCCCAGGACCGCGTCGCCGAGAAGTACATCAAGGAGCAAAAATCCAAGGGCGTCACCGTCAAGCCGACGGCGATCGCCCCGCCTGCAGCCCCCGCTACCGCACCCGCCACAGCGGAAAAGAAGTAGCAGGTCGCCTGTTTCTCTGCGTTACTTGCGTTCGGGGCATGGCTTCGGCCATCGCCCCGTTTTTTGCTCAGAACAGACGACGATGCCGAAGGCTGCCCGGCGCGTGGGAAAGCAGTGTCGACAGGATCAGTAAGGTCCAGAATAACGGCAGCGCCAGATCCGGCAGCCAGGCAACGAGACCGACCAGCAGCAGTTTGATGACGACGCCGAAGCCGGAGACCTCACGCAGTTGACCGGGATGAGCCCAGGTGTCGATGGCAAACATCAGGCCGCCGGAGACGACCACCACGCCGGCGCTCCAGGCGATGCTGCCGGCACCGAGCAAAGCGGCGCCGAACAGCACGATACCAATCAGGTGCAGCGAGCGCAGGCCGACATTGAGCCAGCGCTTGCCGGGAAAGTCGCGGATAGTGACGTTATTGCGCGGCATCCTGCCCTCCCTGCTGGCTCAGCGCCGCCCGCTCCTGAAGCGGGGGTTCGATTAGGCCCGGTTCGCCAAAGCTCATGGCAGGATAATCCGTGGAAAAATGCGATTCTACCCCGTCGGCCGCAACCCTCCGCCCTGCCGGATGGCTGGCGCGTTGCTTCCCGGGGCAGAGGTTTGCGATGATGGGGGCTACGCGGAGAAAAACATGGAAGAAAAGAATCTGACCGACGGTAACGCCTCGGCCGCCCAGCAGTCGTTCTCAGTGCTCGTCGTCGACGACGAACCCGGAATGATCAGCTTCCTGCAACGCTCCCTGGCCCAGCATTACGGCCGTGTCGATACCGCCGGCAGCGTCGAACAAGCGGTCCCACAACTGCACCGGCGACTGTACGACCTGATCGTCCTCGACATCTCCCTGCCCGGTCGCTCGGGCATCGAATGGCTGCACGACCTGCGCGACGACGGCTTTGCCGGTGACGTCATCCTGATCACCGCCTACGCCGATCTCGATACAGCCATCGACGCGCTGCGTGCCGGCGCTTCCGACTTCCTGCTCAAGCCCTTCTCGGTCGCCCAGATGCTCAACAGCGTCGCCCGCTGCTTCGAACGTTCGCGCCTGCGCCGCGAAAACTTCGTGCTGCGCCGCGAAATCGAGGAGCGCTCGACAGCGGTGGACGGCTTGGTCTGCCAGTCCGCCAGCATGCAGAACGTCTGCGAGCGCCTGCGCCGGATCGCGCCGACCAATGCCACCGTGCTCATCACCGGCGAGTCCGGCACCGGCAAGGAAGTCGCTGCCCGCGCCCTGCACCGCATGAGCACCCGCCACGCGGGGCCTTTCGTGCCGATCAACTGCGCGGCGATTGCCGCCGAGCTGATCGAGTCGGAACTATTTGGCCACGTAAAGGGCGCTTTCACCGGCGCCCTGAGCGCGCGCGAAGGCCTGTTCTACTATGCCCAGGGCGGCACGATCTTCCTCGACGAGGTGGCGGAAATGCCCGCCGCCGCGCAAGCCAAGCTGCTGCGCGTGCTGGAGGAAAGACGCATCCGGCCGGTCGGCTCGGAGCAGGAAATTCCGGTCGACGTGCGGGTCATCGCCGCCACTAACCGCGACCTCAAGGAGGATGTGGTTCGGCAGCGTTTTCGTCAGGATCTCTATTACCGGTTGCAGGTCGTCGAACTCAGCCTGCCCCCCCTGCGCGAACGACCTGAGGACATCGAGCTGCTGGCCCACCATTTCATACCCTTGATGGCCCAGGCGCTGAATGTGCCGCCGCTCGACCTGGCGCCGCGCGCCCTTGCCCGCATGGCTGCCTACGACTGGCCGGGCAACGTGCGAGAACTGCGCAATTTTATTGAGCGCTCGCTGATTCTCGGCTGGTTCGACCTGGGACCGGTTGACGACAGCCCAGGCGGCGACAGTGCCGGCTCGGCCGAAACTCTGGAAGCCGTCGAGAAACGCCACATCCTGGCGACGCTGCAGACCTGCCACGGCAACAAGTCGGAAGCCGCCCGCCAGCTCGGCATTTCGCGCAAGACGCTGGACCGCAAGTGCACGGCCTGGGGCTGCGATTGAGCGAATCCCCACCGCCGTCTACCGGCAGGACCCAGTCCATCCGTCGGCGATTGCTGGCGCTGGCGCTGCTGCCGCTCGGCGTTGTCCTGCCGCTGCTGCTGGTCACCCTGGCCAACTGGGGCAGTGGCTACCTCGACCGCCTGCTGGTGGCCAAGGTAGGGGCCGAGCTGGCCATTGCCAACAGCTACTACGAGCGGGTCACCGCCGGTATCGGCACCGCCGTGGACAGCCTTGCCGCCTCGTCGCGCATGGCCGAACAACTGGCCCGCAGCCCGGCCAGCCAGCGGGCCAATCTGCACCAGTGGCTGCTCGGCGAAAAAGCCCGATTGAAACTGGATTTCCTGCATTTTCTTGATACTAGCGGCTGCGCCCACGGCTATCGCGAGACGCCCTGCTTCACTGGTTGGCCGGTCATCGAAAGTGCGCGCAAAGGGTATGCACGCACTGAAACCGACATCTTTTCCTCGGCCGAACTGTTCACCCTCGACCCACGCCTGGCTCAGCGCGCCCACACCCCGCTGCTGCCAACGCGCAATGCGGCACCGGACCCTCGCCAGGCCGAGGATCGCGGCCTGATCGTCCATGGCGCGGCACCGGTACGCGACCGCGGTGGCCGCATCATCGGCGTGCTGGCCGGCGGCGTGTTGCTTAACGGCAATCTGGAATTCATCGACCGGTTGAACGAAATCGTCTATCCCGACGACGAACTGATGCTCGACAGCGTCGGCACCGCCACGTTGTTCCTCGGCGATGTCCGGGTTGCCACCAATGTCCGCCTGTTCGAAGGCGGCCGGGCGATCGGCACGCGCGTCTCGCAGGCTGTCCGTGATGCCGTGCTCGGTGCCGGCGAAACCTGGCTGGACCGGGCCTTCGTCGTGCAGGACTGGTATGTCTCCGGCTACCGGCCGCTGATCGACAGCCGCGGCGAACGGGTCGGCATGCTCTACGTCGGCTTTCTGGAAAAACCCTTTGCCGATGCCCGCAAATCCGCCCTGCTCGGCATCGTTGCGCTATTCGCCCTGGCCATGCTGCTCGCCGCAGTTTTTGCCGTGCTCTGGGCACGCAAGGTGTTCCGGCCGATCGAGCGCATGCATACGACGATGAACGCCATCGAAGCCGGCCAGACCGACAGCCGCGTCGGCCCGGTGGACAATGCCGACGAGATTGGCGAACTGGCCCGCCATTTCGACCGCCTGCTCGAACTCCAGCAAGCCCAGGCGCTGGCGCTGCAACGCTGGGGCGAGTCGCTCGACGGCATGGTCGCCCAGCGCACTGCCGAGTTGCAGGAAGCGCTGGCCAACCTGCGCTCGACTCAGGGCAAGCTGATCACCAACGAAAAAATGGCCGCTATTGGCCAATTGACCGCAGGCGTCGCGCACGAGATCAACAACCCCATCGCCGTCATTCAGGGCAATCTCGAAATGGCCCGCGAAGTGCTCGGCGAGCACGCCAAACCGGTCGAATCCGAACTGCGCCTGATCCTCGATCAGGTCCATCGGATCCGGCTGATTGTCGCCAAGCTATTGCAGTTCGCCCGGCCGCAGGAATACGTCGGCTATCTTGAACCGGTCGGCACCACCCAACTGGTGCACGACTGCCTGTTGCTGGTTGGCCATCTGCTGCGCAAGGGCAACATCGCTATCGACCAGGCAATTGAATCGAACCGCCTGGTCACTTGCAACAAGA
Source organism: Betaproteobacteria bacterium HGW-Betaproteobacteria-7 (assembly GCA_002840765.1). Taxonomy (GTDB): domain Bacteria; phylum Pseudomonadota; class Gammaproteobacteria; order Burkholderiales; family Rhodocyclaceae; genus Azonexus. Next base: position 546,766 of record PHCE01000002.1, on the reverse strand, counting down.
ACGAACTGCAGCAGGTTGTCATCAACCTGATGGCCAACGCCATCCAGGCCATGCCGGACGGCGGCACGCTGGGACTGAAGGTCGAGGACTGGGACGAAGCCGACATGCCGATCGGCCTGCGCATGATAGTTTCCGACACCGGCCCCGGCATTCCCGAGGGCGATCGCGAACAGCTCTTCGAACCCTTCTACACAGCACATAAACCGGGCGGTCACGGGCTCGGCCTATGGGTCAGCAAATCGCTGGTCGAACGCTACGGAGGACGAATCACCGTGGACAGCGAGGTCGGCCGGGGAACCTGCTTCACGCTTTGGCTATATTGCGAACCGCTGGGCTGAGCACCTGTTTTTTCAGGGAAAACTTGGCTTTCGCAACGTCGACCGGTACACTTCGCCTCTGCCGAGGAGCGCTGCGACCCCTGTAACCGGGGCCAGGCTCGGCAATGATCAACGGCGCTCGCAGACCCCCAGCCGGTTTGTGACGCCGTTTTTCATTGGTCGCGCACCCGGTGTGTTTCCGTTTTGCCGAGGTGATCATGATGCAAGCCGACCGTACCGCCGAACTTTCCGCCCTGCTCGAACAACGCCTGCTCGTCCTCGACGGCGCCATGGGCACGATGATCCAACGCCACGGCCTGCAGGAAGAAGATTACCGGGGCGAGCGCTTCAAGAATCACGCGCACGACGTCAAGGGCAACAACGACCTGCTGGTGCTGACCCGGCCCGACGTCATCGGCGGCATCCATCGCGGCTATCTGGAAGCCGGTGCCGACATCCTCGAGACCTGCACCTTCAATTCGACTGCCGTCTCGCAGGCCGACTACAACCTGACCGAGATCGTCTACGAACTGAATTTCGAAGGCGCCCGGCTGGCCCGCGAACTGTGCGACGAGTTCACTGCGCAGAATCCGGCCAAGCCACGCTTCGTCGCCGGCGTCCTCGGCCCGACCAGTCGCACCGCCTCGATCTCGCCGGACGTCAACGACCCCGGCTACCGTAACGTCACCTTCGACGAACTGGTGGCCAATTACTTCGAGGCCATCACCGGCCTGGTCGAGGGCGGCGCCGACATCCTGCTGGTCGAGACGGTGTTCGACACGCTGAATGCCAAGGCGGCGCTGTTTGCCATCGAGAAGTTCTTCGAAGTGGCGAAGCGCCGCTGGCCGGTAATGATTTCCGGCACCATCACCGACGCCTCCGGGCGCACGCTGTCCGGACAGACCGCCGAGGCTTTCTGGAATTCGCTGCGCCATGTCCAGCCCTTGAGCTTCGGCCTCAACTGCGCGCTGGGCGCCAAGGAGCTGCGCCAGTACGTCGAGGAACTGTCGCGCGTCTGCGATTGCTACATCTCGGCCCACCCCAACGCCGGCCTGCCCAACGCCTTCGGCGGCTACGACGAAACCGCCGAGATGCTGGCCGACGAGATCGAAAGCTGGGCCAAGGCCGGCATCGTCAATATCGTCGGCGGCTGCTGCGGCACTTCGCCGGAGCACATCGGCGTCATCGCCCAGCGTATCGCCACGGTGCCGCCGCGCCGGCCAACGGCGATCGCTCCCGCCTTGCGCCTGTCCGGGCTGGAAGCATTCAACGTCGACGCCACCTCGCTCTACGTCAATGTCGGCGAACGGACCAACGTCACCGGCTCCAAGGCTTTCGCCCGGATGATCCTTGAAGGCCGCTTCGACGACGCGCTGGCGGTGGCTCGCCAGCAGGTCGAGAACGGCGCCCAGGTGATCGACATCAACATGGACGAGGCGATGCTCGATTCGCTCGCCGCCATGGACCGCTTCCTCAAGCTGATCGCCTCGGAACCGGACATCTCGCGCGTGCCGATCATGATCGACTCCTCCAAATGGGAAGTCATCGAAGCCGGCCTCAAGTGCATCCAGGGCAAGGGCATCGTCAATTCGATCTCGATGAAGGAAGGCGAAGCCAAGTTCATCGAACAGGCCAAGCTCGCCCGCCGCTACGGCGCCGCGGTGATCGTCATGGCCTTCGACGAACAGGGTCAGGCCGACACCTTTGCCCGCAAGACCGAAATCTGCCGACGCGCCTACGAGTTGCTCCTGAGCATCGGCTTCCCGGCCGAAGACATCATTTTCGACCCGAACATCTTCGCCATCGCCACTGGCATCCCGGAACACGACAACTACGCCGTCGATTTCATCGACTCGGTGCGCTGGATCAAGCAGCACCTGCCGCACGCCCACATTTCCGGCGGCGTCTCCAACGTGTCGTTTTCCTTCCGCGGCAACGACGCCGTGCGCGAGGCGATCCACACGGTCTTCCTCTACCACGCGATCCAGGCGGGCATGACCATGGGCATCGTCAATGCCGGCATGCTCGGTGTCTATGACGACCTTGAACCCAAGCTGCGCGCCAAGGTCGAGGACGTTGTGCTGAACCGCCACCCGGGCGCCGGCGAGGCGCTGGTCGAATTCGCCCAGACGGTCAAGGAAGGCAAGGCCAGGGACAGTGGCCCGGACCTGACCTGGCGCCAGCTGTCCGTTGAAAAGCGCCTGGAACACGCGCTGATCAAGGGCATCACCGACTTCGTCGTGGCCGATACCGAGGAAGTGCGCGCCCAGCTTGAAGCCGAAGGCAAGCCGCCACTTTCCGTCATCGAAGGGCCGCTGATGAACGGCATGAACCACGTCGGCGACCTGTTCGGCGCCGGCAAGATGTTCCTGCCGCAGGTGGTCAAGTCGGCCCGCGTCATGAAGCAGGCGGTCGCCCATCTACTGCCCTACATCGAAGCGGAAAAGACCCGTACCGGCCTGGGCAGCAAGGGCAAGATCCTGATGGCAACGGTCAAGGGCGATGTGCACGACATCGGCAAGAACATCGTCGGCGTCGTCCTCGGCTGCAACGGCTACGACGTGGTCGACCTCGGCGTCATGGTCTCCTGCGACAACATCCTGAAAGCGGCGCTGGAGCATCGTGTGGACATCATCGGCCTTTCCGGTCTGATCACCCCGTCGCTGGAAGAAATGGCCCATGTCGCCAGCGAAATGCAGCGCCTGAACATGAAGCAGCCGCTGCTGATCGGCGGCGCCACCACCAGCCGCGCCCACACGGCGATCAAGATCGCCCCCAACACCGAAGGTGCCGTGGTGTACGTACCTGACGCCTCGCGCGCTGTCGGCGTCGCCACCAAGCTGTTGTCTACCGAACAGCGCGACGGCTACATGGCCGAGATCGCCGCCGAATACCAAGCCGTACGCGCCGACCACGCCGGCCGCAAGGGGGCGACGATGGTGACGCTTGAACAGGCGCGGGCCAACCGTTTCACGTGGAACGAACCGTTCGTGCCGACCGTCCCGAAACAACTTGGGCTGCAAACCCTCAATCCGAGCCTAGCCGACCTGGCGCTACTGATCGACTGGACGCCCTTCTTCCAAAGCTGGGATCTGGCGGGACGCTACCCGGCCATCCTGGATAACGAGACAGTCGGCGAAACGGCCCGTCAGTTATTCGCCGACGCGAAGATAATGCTGGCCAGCATCGTCAAGGAAAACTGGCTCTCGGCCAGAGCCGTCTTCGGCCTCTACCCGGCCAGCAGCGAAAATGAAGACATCATCATCTATGCCGACGAGTCGCGGACAACGGAACTCACCCGCTGGGTCGGCCTGCGCCAGCAGCACAAGCAACCGCCCGGACGGGCCAATTTGGCGCTCGCCGATTTTGTCGGCAAGCGCGACTACGTCGGGGTCTTTGCCGTCACCGCCGGCCACCGCATCGACGAGCGTGTCGCCGAGTTTGAAGAAGCCAACGACGATTACTCGGCGATCATGCTCAAGTCACTGGCCGACCGCCTCGCCGAAGCCGCCGCCGAATGGCTGCACCTGCAGGTGCGCACCGATTACTGGGGTTACGCCACCGACGAGAAACACGACAACGATGCGTTGATCGCCGAAAAATACCAGGGCATCCGCCCCGCTCCCGGCTACCCGGCCTGCCCGGATCACACCGCCAAGCGAGAACTGTTCGCCCTGCTAGACGCCCCGGCCAACGCCGGTATGAGCCTGACCGAATCCTGCGCCATGACCCCGGCGGCCTCGGTTTCCGGCTTCTACATCGGCCATCCGGGCGCTGCCTATTTCGCCATTCCGAAGATTGGGCGCGATCAACTGGAGGACTGGGCGAAGCGCAAAGGCATGGCGCTCAAGGATGCGGAGTACTGGCTGGCGCCGTTGCTGTAAGACTCAGAAGGCCCAGCGCAACTTGACCGAGGCGGACTGATCCAGGAAGCCTCGGCGGCCCTCGGCATCGTAGCGAACGACGATCTCGGTGCCGTTGTTAAGTTTGGTGGTCAGGCCCAGGCCGGCACGTTTAACCCAAGGGTCTTGTTTGATACCGGTAGTGGTAAAGCTGGCACCGCCGCCGACAAAGCGGGAGTCGATGGTGGCTGCTTCGTTGATCGCGTCGTAGGCCACACCCAGCTCGGCAAAAAGGGTGGTCTTATCATTGATCTGAAAGCTTAAGGGCGCAGCCAATCCCAACTCCAAGGCCTCGGTGGTCTGCTTGCTCACTTTGTTGAGGAAGGGGTTGATGGCCGTCGGGCCGCTTTCGGTGTAGCCCTCGGAGCGCACTTTGATGTAGTCAATACGCAGCTGAGGCGCGACCTGGATGCGTGGGCTCAGATTAAAGGTCTTGGCGATGCCAGTGCCGATGTGGAGGCTGACGCTGTCAAAATCAGACTTGGCGGTTCCCACCACCGGCGTGGTCATGATGCGTTGGCCATCGGTCTGGCTCAGCCCAAGGGCGGCCTGGAGGTTGACCTCGGTACGGTCGTTGATGGCGTAGCTACCGTAGCCGACCAGCTGATAGCTATCGATCTCTGCGCTGTTGAGTCTGCCATTGCCGGTGATGTCGGTATTGCCGAAGGCGATGGCCAGGCCCAGCCTGGTGCGGTCGTTCAGATTGCCGTCGATACCGGTAACAACGCCACGCGAATTGCCGTCGTAGCCCGAAGCACCGTTACGATTATCCTGATCGTGCCGGGTACCGAACGCCTTGATCCAGACATTCTTGTCCATCATGCCCGCATCACCGGCGTTGATGCCGCGGGTGCTGGCCTGACGCGTCTGAACGATGCGATTGGTTTTAGCCAGGGTGTTGGCGATGACCTGAGAGGTCGCGCCGGCCAGCAGGGGCAATACCTGGGTAGCCGCCTCGGAAAGCTGTTGGTCGGTAGTCAGGTTGGCGAAGTAGGCCAGCAGTACAGGGGTGGCATCAATGATCTGCGCCGCCGGGCCGGCAGGGCTGTTGCTCAACCTCTGGGTGGCCGCGAAGACCCGCACCGGGGAAACGGCTTCAATCACCAGATTCCAGGTGAGGCCGCCATCCGGGCTTGCCAGTTGGTAGGTGATCCCGCTGACAGCCTCGAAGTTGCTGATGGTCAGCGCGCTAGTCGAGGTGATGACGCTGCTGTAGGTGCCACTGGCCCAGTTATGGCCATCAGCGATGCGTGCGCCGTAGGTGTTCAGCGTTGTGCCACCTGCGATGTTGGAAAAGGCAATCTTGCCGTAGGTGCTGGCACCGGTGAAGTAGGTGACGTATTTGTTCGGCAAATTGCCACGGTGAGTTAAGGGAGTATTACCACCTTGGGCATTGATCAGCGTACCCAAAGTACCGCCATAATTCTGAATTCCAGTATTGAAACCGGGAGATATGCTGCCCAAGTTCCAGAGTTCCGTAATCTCACCACCATTGAATATCCTGACGCTGCCATCGCCATCATCGTTGCCATAAGTTCCGCGATTGATCAGTTTGCCGATCCTTGCCCCGAAACCCACATTTACTGCGTCAAAAGAGGTCAGAGTTCCCAGGGTTTCAATAGAGCCTACTGCACCATTCAGAGATAAAAAATTCGCCGTTCCCGTTTGGGTGATTTGCGGATCCGCTGTGCCGGAAACGGTAACGCCATTGAAAATTGACAGCGCCCCTCCCGTCCAGGAAATGGTGTCCGGGTCATCGACCGAGCAACTGGCAGCGATGTTTCCGCCAGCGGCATAGGTGGTGGTGCAGGTCGTGGCAGCCTCCGCAGGTACTGCGCTGAGGGCGCTCAGAATAGCCAGGGTGAGGGTCTTGAGGCAGAAATGGATTTGGGGATGGGAGTGTGCAGGGGGATTCATGGCTATTTCCTGGTGTGTTCCCCAATGTCTATGCTGATAACCTACCGACGTCTGTGCGATAGCGCACCCTGTTTCCGGGAGGATGCGCACATCGTTGGCGGGCGTGGCAGTGACAGGCGTCACCTCCGTTATCGGCGTCAACGAGAGCGTCATCGGCCGCCGCTGGCCGAAACCAAGGAACTCCTGTCGGGCAGCGCTGATCCGGCGCTGGTGGTGCGGCTTGCCGAGGCCTGCAAGGCCAATCGCATCAACCAAAAGCAACCAACAAAACCATTAATCAACGAAAATCCCCCTCCATGCCCGCCGCCCTCAACATCGACCTCACCCCCTTCAACACCCTTGCCCTCCCCGGCCGGGCCGCCCGCTACGAAAGAATTACCAGCGCCGGCCAGCTGGCTGATATCGGGCAAACGGAAATGCGCCGCTTCATCCTCGGCGGTGGCAGCAACCTGGTGCTGAGCGGCGATTTCGACGGTCTGGTGCTGCACATGACGATTCCTGGCAAACGCCTGGTGCAGGTGGATGGCGAAGCCTGGTACATCGAAGCCGGGGCCGGCGAGAACTGGCATGACTTCGTTCAGTGGACGCTAGCCCAGGGCTGGCCAGGGCTGGAGAACCTGAGCCTGATTCCGGGTACCGTCGGGGCGGCACCGATCCAGAATATCGGCGCCTACGGGCTTGAGGTGTGTGAGTACTTCCACTCGCTGCAAGCTTGGGATTTTGAGCGTGGTGAGCTCATCAGCTTCGATCGCGCGGCCTGCCGCTTCGGCTACCGTGACAGTCTGTTCAAGCAGCAGGGCTGGCATCTGAGCGGCCGACTGGCCATCGTTTCCGTCGTCTTCCGCCTGCCCAAGCAGTGGGTGGCCAATATCCGCTATGCCGATGTCGCCCAGGAACTGGCCGCGCGCGAAATCGCCACGCCGACGGCACCGGATGTTGCTGCCGCGATCATCGCCATTCGCCAGCGCAAGCTGCCCGATCCCGCGGTCATGCCGAATGCCGGCAGCTTTTTCCATAATCCGCTGGTAGACGCCCCGACAGCCGCCAGACTGGCCGACCGACACCCCGGCCTGCCGCGCTACCCGCAGCCGGACGGGCGGGTCAAGCTGGCTGCGGGCTGGCTGATCGAGCAGGCCGGCTGGAAGGGCAAGTCGCTCGGGCCGGTCGGCATGTATGAGAAGCAGGCGCTGGTTCTGGTCAATCGCGGCGGGGCGACCGGTGCCGACGTGCGGCGTACGATGACGGCGGTGCAGGCCGCCGTACGCGAAAAATTCGCCGTCGAACTCAGTCCCGAACCGATTTTCCTGTAACGAACAAGCAGGCAGCGATGCCGGTCGCCACGGCATCGGCCATGCGCGCCTGGCGCTGCGGGTCGAGCAGTTCCAGTTCCTCTTCCCGGTGCTTGATGACGCCGGCCTCGAAGAGCACGGCCGGTAGCGTCGTGCGATAGAGCACCACCAGGTTGTCGTAATACCAGACGCCATTCAGGCCATCGGCTGCCAAGTGCTTGCGGCCGTGCCAGGAAGATGGTGTGAAGCCATTGCGCCGCAACACGGCGCCAATTGTGGACGCACAGCGCAGGCTGCTGGCGAGATCCGGGTTCTGCGCTGAAACGAACAGGCCGAAACCGCGTTTGACCTCGGTATAGCTCGCCTCGCTGCCGTCCCAGTCCCAGAACTGCAGCCAGTCCGGACTGATCGAATCGTGATGCACGGAGAGGAAGAAATCGCTGCCCGCCGCCTGCTGCGGCCGCTCCTGCAGACTGCCGATGTCGCCGGCGAAATTGACGCGGCGGACGGCAATCTGCCGCTGCTCGAGCGCCCTGCCGAGCACTGTGGCGAACTGTCGGTTGAACTCGAATTCGCTACGACCGCGGGCGCTGATCGCACCACTATCGACCAGCCCATGGCCGACATCGACAGCCACCAGAGGAGCGGCCGCCAGCGGCGCCGCAGCGAGCATGGTCAACAGGTAGAAAAGGAGATGAGGCATCCGCTGATTATCCCGCCAAGCGGCCAGCACAGTCGATCGCCGGCGCTTGGGAATGCGCTATAGTCTGGCGCTTGCCGGCCCACCGCCGACTGTTTCCCGCTCGCCCGGACAAGGAACGACAGACATGAAGATGCCCCTTCAAGGCACCACCGCCCACCAGCCCGACCTGAACTGGAGTCAGGTTCGCGAGACCGTCCTGTTGCTGGAACTGGCGGCGGTGCAGATCGAAGCGGCGATGAAGGACAGCAATGCTTCGGTCGACGTACTGACGCACTCTTTCACCTCCATGGCCGACTACCTGCACAACATCGGCGATACGCTGGCCACGTTGCCGGATGAGGGACCCGCCGGTGCCGCCAAAGGGAGCCTGCTCGGTGCCTCCGGGCAGGTTTCGCTGATGGTGCGTCAGGCGATCATCGCTTTTCAGTTCTACGATAAGCTCGTCCAGCGCCTCGCCCATGTCGGGCTCAGTCTTGGCGAGCTGAGCGAACTGGTTGGCGATCAGGGGCGCCTGTTCAATCCCGGCGAGTGGGTCGCCCTGCAACAGCGCATCAAGGCCAAATACACCACGGCCGATGAAGTCGCCATGTTCGAGGCCGTCATGCACGGCATGCCGGTACACGAGGCCATCGATAAATTCATGGCCGAAATGAAGGACAAGAGCGACGATATCGAGCTGTTCTGAGCCGGCTGTCTGGCTTCAGAAATCTGCCGCCGCCCGCCAGACGATGTTGGCGTCCGGACCGCCCTTCGCCGTGCGTTCCAGCATGTCGATGAAGGGCCAGGCCCGCTGACCGATGGCCACCACCGGCTCGCTACCGCCCTCTTCATCGCTCTCCTCGGATGGCGGAGCCTCGGCCCGGGCCAAGGACTGACGCAGGGTTTGCGCTGCCGCCGCCATTTCCTCGCGGGTGAACGAGCCGCGCCCCAAGGTTTCCTTGCCGACTGCCTGCAACAGAATGCGCGCCGGTTCGGCGAACATCATCAGTTCTCCAGTCTCACTGGAAGTAAAGGTGACCAGCATGTCATTTCCTTCTGATACTTTCGTCTGATTGTCATTCGCCCCGGCCATCATGCAGAATGCAGAGAACGGAGCGAGACGATATGGACAACAATACTAACGCCAATCCCTTCACTATCGGGAACGATGAAAACGAGCGCCTGGCGCTTGAGGAATGTGCCAAACGGCAGCGCATCGATCATCGCGCCTCCATTCTCGTTCTTCCTGCCGGGCGCTGCTCGCTTGCCATCAAATTCGCCCGCCTCGGTGCCAGTGTCACCGTCGGCGACGTGGCGGCGAGTCGCCGCGAAACCGAGGGGCGCATCCTCGCCGCCGGCCTGCGCGACGACATCACTTTCGCCACCATGGGCCTCACCGACCTGCCGGCAGATTCGCCGGGCGAACCCTACGACATCATCGTCCTCCGCCGCGGCCTGTGCGGCATGCCTTACGAACAGGCGCGCATCGTCGTCCGCCAGCTGCTGCTCAAGCTGAAGATCGGCGGCAAGTTGTACATCTCCATCCTCGGCCTGCATTCCGAGCTGGGCGACGGTTATCCCGGCGGCGAACTACCCATCGATCAGCGCTTTGCCCCGCTCGCCCCGGCGCTCGCCGAAAAATACGGCATCGCACGGCCGGTCTGCCTGTACACCGAACGCAACCTGTTCATGCTGCTGCTCGAGGCCGGCGCCAGCGTGTTGCGCACGCTGACCACCACCTACGGCAACGTCAAGGGCGTCGCTGTCCGCGTGTGAGCCTGCGCCTCGGCATTGACCTCGGCGGCAGCAAGATCGAGATCATCGCGCTGGACGACGACGGTCGCCCGCTGTTGCGCCGGCGCCTCACCACGCCGCAGGGTGATTACTCGGCAACGCTGGCGGTCATCGGTGAGCTGGTCACCGCTGCCGAAAGTGAACTGGGCCGCCGCGGCAGCGTCGGCATCGGCATTCCCGGCGCCGAATCGCTGGCCAGCGGCCTGATCAAGAATGCCAACTCCACCTGCCTGATCGGCCGGCCGCTTCGCCACGACCTGCAGCGACAACTCGGCCGCGAGGTCAGGCTGGCCAACGACGCCAACTGCTTTGCCCTCTCCGAGGCTGTCGATGGTGCCGCCCGCGACGCGCACTGCGTCTTTGGCATCATTCTCGGCACCGGCGTCGGCGGTGGCATCGTCATCAACCGCCAACCCCTGGCCGGTTGCAATGCCATTGCCGGCGAATGGGGGCATAACCCGCTGCCGCTGCCGACGGCGGCTGACCTGCCCTTGCCGGCCTGCTACTGCGGCCGCCAGGGCTGCATCGAAACCTATCTGGCCGGACCGGCTCTGGCCGCCGACCATCGCGCCCATGGTGGTGGTGAATTGTCAGCGGCAGCCATCGCCGCTGCTGCCGAGGCTGGCGATGTGGCCTGCGACGCCAGTCTGCAGCGCTACGAGGAACGCCTGGGCCGCGCCTTGGCCGGCGTCATCAACCTGCTCGACCCGGACGTCATCGTCCTCGGCGGCGGCCTTTCCAACATCGACCGCCTTTACCGCAACCTGCCGGACTGCTGCGCCCCGCATGTCTTTTCCGACACCTTGCGCACCCGCTTCCTGAAACCCTGCCACGGCGACTCTTCCGGCGTCCGCGGCGCCGCCTGGTTGTGGGATTGATCGCCGGCCGCGCCAGCGCCCAGTAATGGCACAATCGCGCTTCCATGGCCCAAATCTCCCTATTCATCGGCGGCATCCGCCCGCTCCCCGAGTCCGGACGCCCAACCGGCATCTACAAGCAGCCGGTGACGGCGCCCGTGACACTTGACAGCGAAGGCTTCAGCGGCGACCAGCAGGCCGACCGGCGTGTCCATGGCGGTCCGGAGAAGGCCGTACACCTGTATCCGGCAACTCATTATCCGGTGCTCGCCCAGCGCTTTCCCGAAGCCGCCCGCCAACTGGTGCCGGGCAGCATGGGCGAAAACCTGTCGACAAACGAACTGGACGAAGCGGCCGTTCGCCTCGGAGACATCTGGCAACTCGGCGGCGCCCGCCTGCAGGTCTGCCAGCCGCGCAACCCCTGCTGGAAGATTGACGAACGCTTCGCCAGTGAAGGCATGGCCGCCTTCATCGCCGAACAACGGCTGACCGGCTGGTACTGGCGCGTCCTGACCGGGGGCCAGGTCACTCCCGGCGACCCTCTGCTGCTCGAGCATTCGCCCGCCGATAACCCGACGCTGGCCGAGGCCATGCTGTTGTGGCAGACCCACCGCCCGGAACTGGCGGAACTCGAACGCCTGGCGGCGGTCAGTGCCATCGCCGAAAGTTGGCGACAAAAAATCCTTCAACGCCTGAACTGGCTGCGTCGCGACGGCGATGCCCCACCACCAAAGTCGTTCCACGTGAAACCGGAGCAAGCTTGACCGTACCCGATCCGCGCAGCCTGATGCTCAGGCTCTTCCTGCCATTTGCCGCCGGCTATTTCCTTTCCTACCTCTATCGCACGGTCAATGCCGTGCTCGGTCCGCTCATCGCCGGCGAACTCAGCCTGCCGGACAATGCCCTCGGCCTGCTGACCAGCACCTATTTCCTCGCCTTCGGCGCCGCCCAGCTGCCACTCGGCATGCTCCTCGACCGCTTCGGACCGCGCCGCGTTGAGGCCATGCTGCTGGTCATCGCCGCCGCCGGGGCCACGACTTTCGCCATGGCCGACACCCTCTCCGGCCTGACCAGCGGCCGCGCCTTGATCGGCCTCGGCGTCGCCGCCTGCCTGATGGCTTCGTTCAAGGCCTTCAGCCAGTGGTTCCCGCCCGAGCGCCAGGCCTCGCTGACCGGCTGGATCATGGCTTCCGGCGGCCTCGGTGCCCTCGCTGCCGCCAAGCCGCTGGAACTGGCGCTGGGTTTCGCCGGCTGGCGCGAGATCGTCCTCGGCCTGGCCGTGGTCACGCTCGCCGTCGCTGCCGCCCTGTGGCTCTTCGTGCCGGACAAGGTGAGCGACGGCAAGGGGGTCGGTTTCGCCGAGCAGTTGGCCGGCGTCCGCAGCATCTTTGCCAGCCGCCATTTCTGGCGTTACGCGCCGGCCGGGTTCTGGTTCACCGGCGGCTTCATGGCCGTCCAGGGGCTGTGGGCGTCGCGCTGGATGAACGTCATGGAAAGCCTCGATGGCGCCGCCGTCGCCGCCCGCCTGACCTGGATGGGCATGGCCATGCTCGGCGGCTTCCTGTTCATGGCTTTCTTCGCTACCGCCCTGGTGCATCGCGGTATCTCGCTGGAAAAGGTCTATCGCTGGGCGATGGTCGCCGCCTTTGCCGCCTTCGCCATGATCGGCCTGCAGCCGCAGTTCGCCGGCGCGTTGCTGTGGCCGGTACTCGGCGCCTGCTTCTCGCTGTCCAACATTGCCTATTCGCTGGTCTCCCAGGCTTTTCCGAGCAATCTCTCGGGGCGCGCCAACACCGCCCTCAACCTGCTCGTCTTCCTCGGCGCCTTCGGTCTGCAATGGGGCATCGGCGGCCTCGTCGATGCCCTGCAGGCCGGCGGCTGGGCGGTTGGCCCGGCCTACCGGATTGCCTTCCTCAGCCTGCTAGGCGGCCAGTTGATCGCCCTTGCCTGGCTGCTGCTCAGCGGTCGGCGGCGCTGACACAGCCAGGTCGACCTGTTGCATCAGGCCGGCCTGACCGCTCTCCAGCAGATATACGCCGGCCGCCCGGATCTGCCCGAGCAGTTCGTTGTCGGCATCCTTGAGGGCGAAGGGTGCGGCCACCGAGCCGGTGTACAGCGCACCGACGCCCTGCCCGGCCAGACTGCGCCACTGCCCGCCAGACCACAAGGCCAGTTGGGCGAAGGCGGCATCACCCTCGTCGATCCAGCCGTTACCATCGCCATCAAGCTTGGCCAGATCGGCAAAACCGTCACCGCTGGCAACACCGAACAGTTCACTGCCATCGTCGGCCCGGCCGTTGCCGTTGCGGTCGAAGACCAGGAAACAACTGCCGGCCGCCAGCCCGGGAATCTGCTCGGGCGAGCCGTCGGCATCGAGATCGAAGGCGATGCGCTCGCCGGTCAGTTCGCAGGCATTGCCAGCGAAGCTGAGCACCAGCGGGTCGCGTAGCCTGACCATGCTGCCCTCTTCGCTGACCGACTCACGGGTGTACTCACGCTGCATGGCGACACTGAAATCGAAAGCGATTTCCCGACCGTCGCAGGTGCGCACCTGGCCCTGGCCACAAACCGTGGTTGCCTCGGATTCGCTGACCCGCTCACTTATGCGGCGGCCCCAGAGCAGTTCGCCGGCCGGGCGGCCCGGTTTTTCCGCCGCCTCCGGCAAGGGGTCGCCGCCGGCAGGTTTTTCCCGGCAACAACGGCCGTCCATTGCCGCCATGATCGCGTCGATCAGCGACTCCAGCATCTTCTGCACGCGCTGGCGCAGGGCCGTTGCCTGCTCTGTCAGCACCGGGGCTTCGGCGGCCAGGCTAGTGAATAGCTGGCGGAAGCCAACTTCTGTCTCGATTTCGACGTGGCGACTACTGGTCGCCTCGTGGGTGGACGACAGATTGACCACCGATTCCTGGATTCTCATGATGTGCTCCTCTCGTGGTTCGGGAACACCTCACTGCAAAGCCCGTGCCGGACGTTCAGAACTCGAGCGGATCAACCTCAAGATGCCAGCGCAGCTTTGAGGGCGCCTTGATACCTTCGATTGCCTCCCGCCAGAGCGGCAGAAATGCCTGCAGGGCCGGGCGCGACATCGACTCGGCGAGCAACTGGCCGCGCTCGAGGCTGGCCAGGCGGGCCATGCGCATCGGTACCGGATCGTAGAGCATGACCTGCTCATGTTCGCCGATCGCTGGCAGGCCGGCCGCCGCCTTGAGGAAGGCGATGGCATCGGCCATCTGCGGTGCTTCGGCGCGCAGCACGGCCTGGAAGGCATAAGGCGGGAAGCCGGCCTGTTCGCGCTCCTTGAGCTGACCGGCGGCGAACCCGGCATAGTCATGGGCGACCAGGGAAGCGAACAGCGGATGATCCGGGTACTGGGTCTGGATCACCACTTCGCCCTTCAGTTCAGCTCGGCCGGCCCGCCCGGCGACCTGCATCAACTGGGCAAACAGACGCTCCGGGGCGCGCCAGTCGGCGGAATAGAGGGCCGAATCGGCGCCGAGCACGCCGACCAGCGTGAGTTTCGGAAAATCGTGGCCCTTGGCCAGCATCTGGGTGCCAACCAGAATCTCGGCTTCGCCACCGTGGATGCGTTCAAGCATCGTCTCCCACTGCCTGCGACTCTTCACTGAATCGCGGTCCACGCGCAGAATGCGCGCCTCGGGAAACTCGCCCTGCAGCCACTCCTCGACGCGCTGGGTGCCGCGGCCATAAGGATGGATGTCCTGGTTGCCGCAGGTCGGGCAAGCCTTCGGTACGCGATTTTCCAAGCCGCAATGATGGCAGCGCAGACGGCGGTCAGCCTGATGCAGCACCAGGTTGGCGGCGCAACGGTGACAGCGCGACACCCAGCCGCAGGCCGGACAGGCGAGCACCGGTGCGTAGCCGCGGCGGTTGAGGAAGACCAGGCTCTGCTCACCGCGTTGCAGACGCTGGCGGATGCCCTCGACCAGCACCTTGCTGACCCCTTCCTGCAAGGGCAGGCGGCGCGTGTCGAGAATACGGATCTGCGGCAGCGTCGCCTGCCGGTTGGCCCGCTCGTTCAAGGTCAGCAGGCCGTAGCGGCCGCCATGCGCATTGGCCCAGGTTTCCAGCGACGGGGTCGCCGAGCCGAGGACGATCGGCACGCCGGCCTGGCGAGCACGGACCACGGCGACGTCGCGTGCCGAGTAGCGCATGCCGTCCTGCTGCTTGAACGAAGCATCGTGCTCCTCATCGATGATGATCAGCCCGAGACGCGGCAGCGGCGTGAAAATGGCCAGCCGGGTGCCGAGGACGATGTCGGCCTCGCCGGAAAATGCGGCCCGCCAATTGCGCTCACGCGCCGCCTCGGCCAGTTCGCTGTGCAGGGCGACCACTGTCCGCTGCGGAAAACGGGCGCGCACCCGCTCTTCCAGCTGTGGTGTCAGGTTGATTTCCGGGACCAGCAGCAAAGCCTGGCGGCCCGTTTCCAGCGCCCGCTCGACCAGGCGCAGGTAGACCTCGGTCTTGCCGCTGCCGGTGACCCCATGCAGCAGATGGGCGGCGAATCCTGCAGCCGGCTCGATGGCGGCAACAGCCACCGCCTGCTCGGCAGTCAACTCAGGCAAAACGGGCGGCTGGCCGGGAGCCAACTGACGGATTTTCCGGCGGGTCGGCGGATCGCTGCGCTTGAGTCCGGCCGGTAGCGCCTGCAGTACGACTTCGCCGAGCGGCGCCTGATAGTAAGTGCTGGAAAACGAGCAAAGGGCGAAGAAGCTGACCGGCAGTGGCGGCAGATCGCGGAGGATTTCGCTGGCCGGTTTCAGCTGTTCGACCGGCCAGTCGCCGCTATCGACGATGTCGACGATGACGCCGATCTTCTCGCTGCGGCCGAAGGGTACCCGGACACGACGGCCGACATCTTCCGCCACCGTCTCCGGCGGGGCGACGTAGTCGAACAGGCGATGCAATGGCAGGTCGAGGGCAACGCGAAGGACGGGCATTGATCAGCCGACGTTAGCCGCCGGATCTCCGGATTCGGGCGAAAACCCGGTAGTTAATAGGGTTTTTCGAGTTACCCACAAAATCTGTGGATAACTTTGTGGATTTCTTGCTCGGACTGGCGGCAAATGGCGCCGATTAAAGAAATCTGTCACTTTGCCGAAATATTGAGCAAATTAACAAACCCTTTGTTTTCAACAATTTAAAAAAGGAACCGGCTGTCAAGACAAATTCGCCGGTTTTCCTTATCCGATGACCCAAATCTGTGCATAAGTCGGACTTTATTCCGCGCTTATATATATTACTTTCGCAATAGACGGCTGTGGCCATGGACGGTTTCGACCAGGGCGGTGACACTTTCCGGCGGTGTGAATTGCGAAATGCCGTGACCGAGGTTGAAAACGTGGCCGGTATTGCCCGGCCCATAGCTGTCGAGGACCTTCCTCGCTTCGGCGGCAACGATTTCCGGCGCCGCGAAGAGCACGTTTGGGTCGAGGTTGCCCTGCAGGGCAACCTTGTCACCCACCCGCCGACGGGCCTCGCCGATGTCAATCGTCCAGTCGAGGCCGACTGCATCGCACCCGATGGCAGCGATCTTCTCCAGCCAGAGGCCGCCATTCTTGGTGAACACGATGCAGGGGATACGCTGGCCGTCCTTCTCTTTCCTCAGGCCGGAAACGATACGCTGCATGTAGGCCAGCGAGAATTCCTCATAGGCGGCATTGGACAGCGAGCCGCCCCAGGTATCGAAAATCATCACCGCCTGGGCGCCGGAATCAATCTGCGCGTTCAGGTAGCTGGTCACCGAATCGGCGGTCACCGACAGGATGCGGTGCAGCAGGTCCGGACGGTTGTAGAGCATGCCCTTGATATGGCGAAAATCGCTCGAACCCTGGCCTTCGACCATGTAGCAGGCGAGCGTGTACGGGCTACCGGAGAAGCCGATCAGCGGCACTGAGTTGTCCAGGGCACGACGGATTTCGCTGACTGCGTCCATGACGTAGCCGAGATGCTCGTACGGATCCGGCGCCGTCAGGTTGTTGATCGCCCATTCCTCGCGCAGCGGCCGTTCGAAACGCGGCCCCTCGCCTTCGGCGAAGTACAGGCCGAGGCCCATGGCATCGGGCACGGTGAGGATGTCGGAAAACAGGATGGCAGCGTCGAGGTCATAGCGCGCCAGCGGCTGCAGCGTGACCTCGCAGGCCATGGTCGGCGACTTGCAGAGATTGAGGAAATTGCCAGCTCGTTTGCGCGTCTCGCAATATTCGGGGAGATAACGACCGGCCTGACGCATCAGCCAGAGCGGCGTGTAGTCCGTCGGCTCCTTGAGCAGGGCGCGCAGGAAAGTATCGTTCTTGGGTCGGCTCACGTCGGACTCCACCTGAAAATCGGAAAGGCGGAATTATCCGCCTTTCCGGCCCGCAGGTCACTTGCGCCAGAAGGCGGGAGTGAGGACAACCAGCAGGGTGAAGATTTCCAGCCGGCCGAGCAACATGGCAAAGGTGCAGATCCAGGTCTGGAAATCCTCGAGCACCTGGTAGGTGGTCGACGGCCCGACCAGGCCGAGGCCGGGACCGGTGTTGTTGACGCTGGCAACCACCGCCGAAAAGGCGGTGACAATGTCGAGTCCGGTGAAGGCAAGGACCAGGGTCAGCGAGACGATGCTGACCATGTATACGAAGCCGAAGGCGAGCACGGCGAAAAGCACCGACTGCGGCGCCGTCTGGCCGCCCAGGCGGACGTTGTAGACGACCGCCGGGTGCATGGCGCGGACCAGTTCGCGATAGACCTGTTTGTAAAGCAGCAGCGCCCGCATCATCTTGATGCCGCCGCCGGTGGACCCGGCACTGGTGGCGAAACTGCACAGGAACAACATCCACAGGCCGGCGAACATCGGCCACAGGCCGTAGTCGGTGGTCGAATAACCGGTCGTCGTCGCTACCGAGATGACGTTGAAGACGGTGTAGCGCAGTGCCGTGGACACGTCCTCGTAGACGCCGTCCTTCCAGATGTAGTTGGCCAGGATGATGACGCTGACGGCGAGCACGGCGACGAACCAGCCAGCCTCCGGATCGCGGGCGTAAGCCCAGGGCGAGCGGCCGCTGATGGCGACGAAGTGGGTGGCGTAGTTGATGCCGGAAAACACCATGAAGGCGATGCAGATCCATTCGATGGCCACCGAATTGAAATAGCCGAGGCTGGCATCGTGCGTCGAGAAGCCGCCCAGCGATACCGTCGTAAAGGCATGGCAGACGGCATCGAACCAGCCCATGCCGGCCCAGCGGTAGGCGACGATGCAGGCGATGGTGATGGCGAAGTAGATGAACCACAGGCCCTTGGCCGTCTCGGCGACGCGCGGCGTCATCTTCGAATCCTTCATCGGCCCCGGTATTTCCGCCTGCAACATCTGCCGGCCACCGATGCCGAGCAGCGGCAGGATGGCGACAGCGAGCACGATCAGGCCCATGCCGCCCAGCCACTGCATCAGGTGGCGCCACAGGTTGATCGACATCGGCAGCTGGTCAAGACCGGGAATGATCGTCGCCCCGGTCGCCGTCAGGCCGGAGACGGCCTCAAAATAGGCGTCCGTATGCGTCATCTCCAGATGCAGCATGAAGGGCAGCGCGGCAAAGGCCGGCAGCACCGTCCACACCAGCACCACCAGCAGGAAGCCGTCGCGCACATTGAGATCGCGCTTGCAGTTGCGGTAGCGATACCAGAGGAAGGTGCCGCAGAGGACGGTGAGCAGGAAGACCTCGTCGAACACCCGCTGTGCGCCATCGTTGACCAGATGGGCGAGCGCCAGCGGTGCCAGCAGGGTCAGCCCGAAGAGCATCAGGATCAGGCCGAGCGCACGATGGACGGGAGCGAAACGGGTCACCTGGAGGCTCCTAGAGGAAGTGGAAGCCGACCTGGAACAATTGCTCCACCTTTTTCACCAGCTTCTTGCGGGTGCAGAAGATGATCACGTGGTCGTCCGCTTCGATGACCGTATCGTGGTGCGCGATCACCACCTCGCCGTAGCGGGTGATTGAGGTCCAGTCGTCGGTCTGGCCGACGACGATGGCCTCGTCGAAATTGCGCACCAGGGCGGCGACGGTGACGCCCTTTGGCCAGTCGATCTCGTCGATGCGCCGGCCGACGATCTTCGATGTGTTGCGGTCACCGTGGGCAACCACCTCCAGCGCCTCGGCGGCACCGCGACGCAGCGAATGGACTTCGGCCACGTCGCCGTGGCGGACGTAGGCGAGCAGCGTGCCGATGGAGACCTGGGCCGGTGAAATGCCGATGTCGATCGGCCCGCCCTCGATCATCTCGGCGTAGGCGCGGCGGTTGATCAGGGCGACGACGCGCTTGCAGCCGAGGCGCTTGGCCAGGCTGCCGGCCATAATGTTGTCTTCGTCGTCGTTGGTGACGGCGAGAAAGAGATCCATCTCGCCGATGTTCTCCTGTTCCAGCAAGTCCTCGTCGGTGGCGTCGCCGTAGAGAACGAGGGTGTCGTTCAGTTCGTTGGCCAGCAGTTCGGCGCGCTCCTTGCGCCCTTCGATCAGCTTGATCTCGTAGTGCGCCTCGAGCGCCTTGGCCAGGCGCATGCCGATGTTGCCGCCGCCGGCGATCATGATGCGCTCGACCCGGCTGGCCATGCGCCGCAGCTGATGCAGCACCGGCCGGATATCTTCGGCGGCGGCGAGCAGGAAGACCTCATCACCGGCCTCGACGATGGTATCGCCCTCGGGAAAGACCGGCTGGTCACGGCGGAAGATGGCGGCGATGCGGGCGTCGGTCTCCAGCGGCAGCAGGTCGCGCAGGGTGCGGATCGGCTGGCCGACCATGGCCCCGCCTTCATAGGCACGCACCGCCACCAGACTGACCCGGCCGCGGGCGAAGCTGAGTACCTGCAGGGCTTCGGGAAATTCGATCAGGCGGCGGATGTAGTCGGTGATCACCTGCTCCGGACAAAGGGCGAAATCGACGGCGAAATTGTCGGCGGCAAGCAGTGTGCCGTCCTGCAGAAAGTCTTGCGAGCGAAGGCGGGCGATGCGTGTCGGCACATTGAAGATGCTTTGTGCCAGCTTGCAGGCGACCAGGTTGGCCTGGTCGCTCTGGGTCACGGCGATGATCATGTCGGCGTCCTCGGCGCCAGCCAGGCGCAACACCGACGGCGTTGCCGCGTTGCCGACGACGGTGCGCAAATCGAGACGGTCCTGCAGCTGATTCAGGCGCGGACCGTCGAAATCGACGATGGTGATGTCGTTTTCCTCGGACACCAGTCCTTCGGCAACGCTGGCGCCGACCTGGCCGGCACCGAGAATGATGACTTTCATGACTGGCCCCCTCCCTACTCCTCGTTGCGCTTGCCGAGCCGCACATCCAGCTGCTTCAACTTGCGGTACAGGTGGGTGCGTTCGAGGCCGGAGCGATCGGCCAGCTTGGTCATGTTGCCCCCCTCGCAACGCAGGTGATGTTCGAAGTAAAGTTTTTCGAAAGCATCGCGCGCCTCGCGCAACGGCTGGTCGAAGAGCGGCAGCAGGGAGAGCAGTTCGCGGTCGGTCGACGTCTCGTCCGCCGGCATCACCCGGCCGACGTCCTCAGCCGATATTTCCTCTTCCAGCGCCGTCAACGCCAGATTGCGCACCAGCACATATAGATCTGTCCAGCTGGCCTCCGGCCGCTGCTTCCAGGGCAGCGTGCGCAGGGCATTGAGGGCGCCGGTGGCAAAGCGGCGCGGCTGAACTTCGCCACGCTCGACGAGGTTGGTCAGCAACAGGCTGGCGATTTCCGGCAATTCATCGGCGTGACCGACAAGCGAGGGCATGGCTACCCAGACCTCGCCGAGGCGGGCCAGCAGCTTGCTGTCCCAGCCGGCCTCGCCGAGCGTGGACAAGGAGGTCACGGTGGCTGCCAGCAATTGCAGGTTGAGGCGATCGAGATGAGTGACGGCAAAAGCCAGATTCATCTGCTGCATTTTGCCGAGCACGGCCAGATCGGGAACGAAGAGCACGCCGCCGGCAATTTTCTCGAGCATTTCCTGGTTTAGCGCGCTGCTCACCGCCGACAGATCCAGCCATGGCGCCCGCGGCGGCTGCAGGGTGCGGGCGCAGATTTCGGCCATGCCACCGGTCGCCCCCTTGAGCAGCAGGACCGGCGCCTTGGCCGCGGCTTGCTCGAGACGGCGCTTGAATTCCTTGATGAAAGCCGAGCGGGCAAAGGCATCGAGGGTCAGCGGCGGGCGCGGCGGCGGCGTGTCATGCTTGAGTGCCTTCTGTACCGAGGCCAGCAGCTTCTGCAGGGCAATCGGTTTCTCGAGGAAATCGAAGGCGCCGATGCGCGTCGCTTCCACCGCCGTATCGATGGTCCCGTGGCCTGACATCATGACCACCGGCATGTTCAGGTGACCGGCGGCATGCCATTCCTTGAGCAGCGAAATGCCGTCGGTGTCCGGCATCCAGATGTCGAGCAGCACCAGATCCGGGCGCAATTCGTTGCGCAGGCGGCGAGCCGCCCCGGCATTTTCGGCCAGACGCACGTCGTAGCCTTCATCAATCAGGATTTCCGAGAGCAGCTCCCGGATGCCGACTTCGTCATCAACGACCAATATGATGGCCATGCTTGCCTTCCTCCTCCTTCACCAAAGGCAGACGAATGTCGATTCGTGCGCCGCCCGTTGGTGAGTTGCTGATTTCAATGGTACCCAGGTGTTCCTCGACGATCTTTTTGACGATCGGCAGGCCGAGACCGGTACCGCGTGTCTTGGTGGTGACGTAAGGCTCGAAGATGCGCGGCAGCAGGTCGAGCGGAAAACCCGGGCCATTGTCGCCGATACTCAGGCAGGCGTAGCGTCCGGCCAGCCCGGTGACAATCTCGATCTGTCCGTCGCTGCGGCCTTCCAGCGCATCCTGCGCGTTGCGCAGCAGATTGTGGATGATCTGCCGCAGTTGTGTTGCATCGCCGAGCACCGGCGGCAGATCGGCGGCCAGCCGCGCTTCGATGGCGGCGGCCGAACTCTCGTACAAACCGAGCACTTCGCCAATCAGCGCATTAAGGTCGAGCGGTGCCGTTTCCGGCGCCGGCATGCGGGCATAGTCGCGGAAATCGTCGACCATGCGCTTCATCGACTGCACCTGATTGATGATGGTCTGCGTGCCGCGCGCCAGCATCTCGGCATCGCCGTGCATCAGCTTGTCGGCCAGCTTGAATTGCAGGCGTTCGGCCGACAGCTGGATTGGCGTCAGCGGATTCTTGATCTCATGGGCCAGGCGGCGCGCCACCTCACCCCAGGCAGCGCTGCGCTGGGCGGCAATCAGCCGGGTGACATCGTCGAAGACGACCACATCACCGCCGCCACTGGCCGTCGGCAGGCGCGACCCGCGCAGCAGGAGCACCTGCGGCATGCCGTTGGCGCGCTCCAGTTCAAGCTGGGCCTGCCATTCGGCATCGTCGGTGGCAGCGAAGTTCTGGCGGATGAATTCGCCGAAGGACTGCTGGCGCGACCAGGATTCCGGGGGCAGCCCGAGCAGGCCGCTGAAATCATCGACGAGGATGGTGCGCGCCCCTTCATTGACCGTCCGCAGCACGAAACTGCGGTCGAAGACCAGCACGCCGGCCGACAGGTTGGCCAGAATGGATTCGAGATAGGCGCGCGCCGATTCCAGTTCGGCCCGATGGCGCTCCGTTTCGTGCCGCGCCTCGCCGAGCTGGCGGGTCATCTGATTGAATGATTGAGTGAGCACGCCGAGTTCGTCACCGCTATATACCGCCTGGCGCGGGGAGAAATCGCCCTGGGCGACGGCCTGCGTACCCTCTGCCAGGATGTACAGCGGCGCCGCCAGCCGGCGGGCCATCAGGTAGGCCAAGGCGAAGGCGCCGAAGAGAGCGACCAGCATGGTGAGGGTCAGCGTCAGGGCATAGATGCGGGTCAGTCCCTGGCGTGCCAGCTGCAGTTCCTGATAGTCGCGATAGACCGCCTGCACCGCCTCCGCATCGTGCGCCAGGCTGTCCGGTACTGGATTGATCAACTGCAGGATGCGCGGCTCTTCGAACATGTCGCGGGCGGCGACTGGCACCAGGACGCGCAGGAACAACTGGCCACCGGCGCCCTCAACCGTGCTCAGCTCCTGCGAACTGCGTGCCTGCTTGAGTTGCGCTGGCGATGGCAGATCCGGCAATAGACTGCTGAGATCGGCCGTGGCGCTCGACAAGAGCTGGCCGCCGACCGAGAACAGTGCCACCGACTGCACGCCGCGCTCCTCGCGCAGGCGCAGCAGCGCTGAACGCCGTGACACTTCCTGGATGTCGGACAACTCGCCAGCCATGCTGCGGCCCTTGTCACCGAGATCGGCGAGCAGCGAATCGAGGGCAGAACGGCCGAGTTGCAGGCCGGATTCGAGCGCCTTTTCGACGCGTACGTCGAACCAGCTTTCAATCGAACGGGTGACGAACTGCACCGAGACGCCGTACACCAGTGCCCCGGGGAGCACGGCGATGACGCCGAACATCAGCATCAGGCGCAGCTTCAGTCGGGAACCGAAAACCTGGGCCTGGTAGTCGCGCCACAGGGAACGCAGTTGCCAGCCGACCAGGCCGACCATGCCGACGGCGAGCAGGATGTTGAGGGCGATCAGCAGCGGATAGTTGCGCGAGAAGATGACCGTGTCGGCCGCCGTCGACATCAGCAGGAGGAACCACAGGATGCCCCCGATCGCTGCCGCCAGGGCGCCGCCCGCCGCGACGAAACGCCTCACTTGGCCTCCGCCGGCAAGGTCAGCGTCCAGATTTTCCAGTCGGCCGCCAGGGCCCAGTCGCGGTTGCCGAGCGCGGTGATCTGGAAGGGGCGCGGCAACAGGGCTGGATCGAGGCGCAGGCGTAGCGCCGCTTGATAGGTTTCACCCGGGCGGACGGCCGGGTCACCCTTGTCGATGACCAGCCAGTTGCGCAGGCGGGAAAGCACGGCCAGCGCCTCACCCAGCGTCGCGAAGGACTGATGCAGACCACCGGTTGACAGCCGGTACTGACGGGTCAGCGCGTGGTAGGACAGGCTGTAGGTCAACGACCGGGCGACCACCGTCTGGTCGAGCCAATACCAGCGTTCGCGGGTCATTTCGTATTCGACGACAAAGTAAAGCACGACGCCGCGGCCCACTGCCTCTTCCAGGCGCGGCTTGAGCTCGAAACGAAAATCAGCGGAGAGGACGTAGCCCTCTTCTCCGGGATCAAGCTGCTCATTGCCGATCTGGATTTCCGCCGCCCAGGCGATCGCTGGCACCAGCAGCAGCAAGAGCAGCCAGCGATGAAGGCGCTCAGGCAGATTTTTCGAGGAGGCAGTAGTAGAAGCCATCGTGTTCGGCGGTCGGCAGAAGCTGTTCCTCGTGGCGGCGGCTGGCTTGCGGCTGGCGCTCGAGGAAGCGCGCCACCTGTTCGCCATTTTCCGCCGGAAAGACCGAGCAGGTCGCGTAAAGCAGTTTACCTCCCGGGCGGACGACCTGCCACAGCGCGGCCAGAATGCGGGCCTGACTGGTGGCGAAGCTGGCGATGTCCTCGGCCCGGCGCAGCCACTTGGCATCTGGATTGCGGCGCACCACACCGCTCGCGGTGCACGGCACATCGGCCAGCACGGCATCGAAGGGACGGCCGTCCCACCAGCGATCGATGCGCAGGCAATCGGCGCTCCTGACCTCGGCTACCAGACCGAGGCGGCTCAAGTTTTCGCTAACGCGCCGGCAACGCGCCGGCTTCAGGTCGATGGCCAGCAGCTCGAGTTCGGCGCGTTCGAGCAAATGCGCCGTCTTGCCGCCGGGTGCCGCACAGGCATCGAGCACCCGGCTGCCCGGCCGGGGATCGAGCAACTCGGCAGCATGCTGGGCCCCTGGATCCTGAACCGACACCAGGCCGGCAGCGAAACCGGGCAAGCGTTCCACCGGCAGCGGCCGGGCGATCATCAGCCCGGCTTCGCCCACCGGCGTCGCGACGATGTCGTCGGCCGCCAGGCGCTCCTGGTATTCCTCCCGCGAGCCACGTCGTAGATTGACGCGCAGTGCCATCGGCGGCGGCGCGTTGCCGGCTGCGACGATGGCCGGCCAGGACTCGGGGTGGGCTTGCTGCAGTTGCGCCAGCCACCAGGCCGGATGCTGACTGCTGGCCAGCGGATCGGCCGCCAGGTCGGCGAGCAGCTCCGCCTCGCGGCGCAGATAGTTGCGCAACACACCATTGACCAGCCCGCTGAAACGCCCTTCAGCCAGTTCGCCGGCTGCCCGGACGGCCTGGTCGACGACGGTATGCGCCGCCTCCGGCCGTGTTTCCAGACGATACAGCGCCACCAGCAGCAGACAGCGGATGTCTTCGGCGGCCAGCGGATGGCTGAGCAGGCGGCCGAGCAGGAAATCGCCCCGGCCGTAACGGCGCAGGCTGCCATAGACAAGATCCTGGACAGCGGGCCGGGCAACCGCCTCGACGCGCCCGAGATGGCCATCGGCCAGACTCTGCCCAGCGATCACGGCGGCGTGGATATGCGCCGCCTGAAGCAACGCGTAAGCAAGGGAATCGGAAGGCAAACGGGACATAGGCCGCGATTATCGCACGGGGCATAATGGCGCAATGATGCGTTTCCTGATCTTCCTCGGCTGCTGGCTGCCGATGCTGCCGGCCCTGGCCTGGAACGGCGCCGGCCACCGCATCGTCGCCGTCATCGCCTGGCAGCAGATGAAGCCGGTCACGCAGCAGCGGGTCAGCATCCTGCTCGCCGCCCACCCCGACTACGCCCGCTGGCGGGAAAAGGCCGGCACACACGACCCGGCAGCCATTTTCGCCGAAGCATCCACCTGGGCCGACGGCATCCGCCACGACGATCGCTATCACGATGCCGGACGTGGGGAGCCGACGCCACCGCTGGCCGGCCGCTTCGACTCGCGCCGGCAGCGCCACTGGCACTATGCGGACCGGGCCGCCGACGGCCGCCCGACCAAGGGCGAGCTTGACCGCCAGATCGTCCGCCTGAGCCGCCTGCTCGGCAGCGCCGACGACGATGAACAGACCTACGCCCTGCCCTGGCTGATTCACCTGGTCGCCGACCTACACCAACCGCTGCACGTCGGCCGCAGCGACGACGAGGGCGGCACCCGGGTCACCATCGAGAATCCGTTCAATCGCCGGCAACCCTTCATCACCCTGCATGCCTACTGGGATGACCTGCCCGGCCCCTCGTCCCTGCGCGGCCGCCGCCTGCAACGCGAGGCCGGACGCCTGCTCGCCGCCTACCGGCCACCAGCCCAAGGCAATGTGGACCTGTGGCGCGAGGAGAGTTGGCAACTGCACGCCATGGCTTACCCGCAACAGGCCGGCAGCCTGCTGCCCATCGTCGATGAAGCCTTCCACCGGCGCGCCACGACCACTGCCGAACGCCGCCTTGCTGAAGCCGGCTACCGCCTCGGCCGCCTGCTGGAAAGCCGCCTGCATTCCGTAGTTTCACGTGAAACGGCACGCTAGATGAAAGGCCTGCATTTGATCGCCGACCTGCACGACTGCCGTTGCCCGGCCGACTTCCTGCTCGACGCGGCGGGACTCGAAAGCTTCTGCGTCAGCGCCTGCCGCCGCCATGGACTGACCGTTGTCGGCCAGCTGTTTCATGCCTTTCGCGATGCCGCCGGCGCAGCAGCAGGCGTCACCGGCACCGTGGTCCTCGCCGAATCCCATCTGGCCGTGCACACCTGGCCGGAACTCGGCAGCGTCACCCTGGATATTTACGTCTGCAATTTCAGCGATGACAACAGCGCCCGCGCCGAAGCGCTGTTCACCGAGGTGGTCGACGCCTTCGCCCCGGTCCGCCTGCAACGTCAGGCGGTCAGCCGCGGCAGCCTGACGACGGCTGCGCCTTAGCCAGGAAGTTCGAAGCGATCGCCGACCTGCAGGGGATGACCGGCGAGGAACTGCTGGACCGGCAAACGCTTGCCACCGGCCTTCTGCAATTCGCCCAGGGCAAGCGCCCCTTCGCCGCAGGCGACGACGATCTGCCGCCGGTCAACGGCCAGAACGCTTCCCGGCTCACCGCTGCCAGCCACCGGCACGGCCTGCCAGACCTTGACCACCTGCCCGGCAAAACGCGCCTGGGCGCCAGGAAAAGGATTGAAGGCGCGCACATGGCGGTCCAGTTCGGCAGCCGGTCGCCGCCAGTCGATCGCCGCTTCCGCTTTCTCGATCTTGTGCGCATAGGTAACGCCATCGGTTGGCTGCACTGCGGCTGGCAGGGGCAGGCGCCCCAGGGCATCGACGACAAGGCGGGCGCCGAGCGCCGCCAGCTTGTCGTGCAGCGTCGCCGCCGTGTCGTCGTGAGCGATGGCCAAGGCTTCCTGCAACAGCACTGGCCCGGTATCCAGCCCGGCCTCCATCTGCATGATGCCGACGCCGCTTTCCGCATCGCCGGCGAGCAGCGCCCGCTGGATCGGCGCCGCACCGCGCCAGCGCGGCAGCAGCGAAGCGTGAATATTGAGGCAACCGAAACGCGGCAGGTCGAGCACCGCTTGCGGCAGGATCAGGCCATAGGCGGCAACCACCATGACCTCGGCACCAACATCGGCAATCCGTGACTGAGCCTCGACATCCTTCAAACTGAGCGGCTGAAAAACCTCGATGCCATGAGCCAGCGCCACCTGCTTGACCGCCGACGGCTGCAGACTCATGCCGCGACCGGCAGGCCGATCAGGCTGGGTAAGCACCAGCGCCACCTGATGGCCGGCGGCAATGATGGCTGCCAGCGCCTGTGCCGCAAACTCCGGCGTACCCGCGAAAATCAGCTTCATGCGGTGACGCGCGCCTGCTTGGCCAGCTTGGACTTGATCCGGGTCTGCTTTAGCTGGGAAAGGTGATCGACGAACACCGTGCCATCGAGATGATCGATTTCATGCTGGATACAGACGGCCAGCAGGCCCTCGGCGGTCAGCGACTGCGCCCGGCCATCGAGATCGAGAAAATCGACCACCACCGACTCCGCACGCTCGACCTTGTCGTAGATGCCGGGAACCGACAGACAGCCCTCCTCGCCGGTCTGCAGGCCTGCGCAACGCCTGATCTGCGGATTGACAAAAACGCGCAACTGATTGCGTTCTTCCGAGATATCGATGACCACGACCCGTTTATGTACGTCCACCTGGGTCGCCGCCAGACCGATGCCGGAAGCTTCATACATGGTTTCGCCCATGTCGGCGACCAGCTTGCGGATGGAATCGTCGACGCGGACAACGGGAACCGCCACTTTTTTCAAACGCGGGTCGGGGAAGCGCAAAATGGGTAAAAGGGCCATATGTGAAATGGAATAAAAGCTTGCTCGCTTAGGTTATTACGTGCAGAATCTAAAGCAATTCCCGAGATGTGGAACCTTGCCGCCAGATGCCATCGACAGCATTCGGGGTACCGCGTTCCACCGGCACGTGAGGTTACGACTATGGTTCGCATTATATCCGCGCTCATCCTGGCCGTGACGGCCGTCTGCGCATCCGCCGCCGAGCCCCTCGAGCTCGTCGATAACCCGCCAGACCGTCATATCGTCGTCAAGGGTGACACGCTCTGGGACATTTCCGGCAAATTCCTCAAGAAGCCGTGGCGCTGGCCGGAAATCTGGCGCATGAATCGCGACGAGATCAAGAACCCGCACCTCATCTACCCCGGTGACGTCATCCTGCTCGACATGTCCGACGGCACGCCGCGTCTGCGCCGGGGCAAGTCGGTCGGCCCCGGCAAGTTGCAGCCGCAGGTTTACAGCGAACCGATCCATCAGGTCATCCCGAGCATCCCGCCGAACGTCATCGAACCCTTCATTTCCAAGCCGCTAATCATCGAACCAGGTGGTCACGATGGTGCAGCAATGATCGTCGCCACAGCGGAAGACCGCATGCTGGTCGGCAACGGGGACGAGGCCTTTGCCTCCGGCATTCCCGACGCCAGCATCGAAAAGTGGCATGTATTCCGCCCCGGCAAGCCGCTCAAGGATCCGGAAACCGGCGCCATCATCGCCCATGAGGCCTTCTTCCTCGGTTATGCCCGCTTGGTCAAGCCGGGTGAGCCGGCAACCATCCGCATCGTCCAGGCTAAACAGGAAATCGCCCGCGGCGACCGCCTGTTGCCGGCTCCGCTGCCGGAAATCATTTCCTACGTACCGCATCGTCCGGAGCAGGAAGTGGCAGCCCGGGTGGTTTCCATCTACGGCGGCGTCAACGAAGGCAGCACCAATTCTGTCGTCGCCCTCAACCGCGGCCGCAACGATGGTCTGGAAATCGGTCATGTCCTGGCCCTCTACCGCAACCGCGTCTCGGTCGATGTTGACACCGACGGCCGGCGCAGCCTCACGCCGATCCCGGAAGAGCGTTATGCGTTGGCCTTCGTCTTCCGCGTTTTTGACGGCATCGCCTACGCGCTGGTGGTCGAATCCTCGAAATCGGTCATCGTCGGTGATTCGGCACGCAATCCGTGATTGAACCCGAAGGGTTGGCCGCCTGGCTGCGGCTGACCCTGATCCCCGGTATTGGCGGCGAGTCTCAGCGAAAGCTGCTCGCCGCTTTTGGTTTACCGGAGGCTATATTTGCTGCCGGGCGACTGGCTGCCCGCAGCGTCATCGGCGATCGTGCCGATCTGCTCTTCGATCACGACTGCAGCGAACTGCTTGAACGCAGCCTGGCTTGGACCGGGCAGCCTGGCCAGACGATCATCACCCTGGGGGATGCCGACTATCCGCCGGCTCTGCTCGAAACCGCCGATCCACCAGCCTTGTTATATGTACGCGGCAATGTCGCCCTGCTCCGTGAGCGGGGGCTGGCCATCGTCGGCAGCCGCAACGCCACGCCGCAGGGACGACAGACCGCCGAGAACTTCGCCCGGACCCTGGCCGGCAAGGGTTATTGCATCATCAGCGGCCTGGCGCTCGGCATCGATGCCGCCGCCCACCGCGGCGCCCTGGCGGCCAACGGGCCAACAGTGGCCGTCATTGGTACCGGCGCCGACCGCCTGTATCCAGCCGGCAACCTTGAACTGGCCCAGGCAATCGTTGAACACGGCGCCGTCGTTTCCGAGTTTCCGCTCGGCACGCCGCCGCTGGCCGCCAACTTCCCCCGCCGCAACCGCATCATCTCCGGTCTGGCCCGCGGTGTTCTCGTTGTCGAAGCGGCCCCGCAGAGCGGCTCGCTGATCACCGCCCGGCTGGCTGCCGAGCAGGGGCGCGATGTATTCGCCATTCCCGGCTCCATCCACTCGCCGGTTGCCCGCGGCTGTCATCTGCTGATCAAACAAGGCGCCAAGCTCATTGAAACAGCCGACGACATTCTGGAAGAGTTTTCCGGCCTGGCGGCGCCTGCGGCCGAGTACCGGAAGGATCCCGGGCCGGCCGATGAGCCGCCGATCGTCGTCGCCCTCGGCCACGATCCGTGCACGCTCGATGAGCTGGCCGAGCGTACGGCAATGAAAGCCGATCAGCTGCTCGGCGAGCTCCTGACCCTGGAACTTTCCGGCCGCGTCGCCAGCCTCCCGGGCAATCGTTACCAGCGTCTGGCCTGACCAAACCATATCTTGCCAAGCCGATCACCGGGCACTTATCATGCGCCGGCACCCAACAGGCAAAGTCCATGACCAAAAAGCTGATAATCGCCGAAAAACCCTCTGTCGCCGCTGATATCGCCAAGGCGCTGGGGGGCTTTACCAAGCACGATGACTACTTCGAGAGCGAGACGCTCGTGCTGTCGTCGGCGGTCGGCCATCTGCTGGAACTATCCTGCCCTGAAGAATTCGAGGTCAAGCGCGGCAAGTGGTCCTTTGCCCACCTGCCGGTGATCCCGCCGCATTTCGCCCTGTCGCCGATCGAAAAGACCGAATCGCGCCTCAAGGTGCTGGCCAAACTGATCAAGCGCAAGGACGTCAGCGGCCTGATCAACGCCTGTGACGCGGGACGCGAAGGCGAACTAATCTTCAACTACATCGCCCAGCACACCAAGTCGGGCAAGCCGGTGCAGCGCCTGTGGTTGCAGTCGATGACCCAGGGCGCCATCCGCGACGGTTTCGCCCATCTGCGCGCCGGCCACGAACTGCAGGGCCTCGGCGATGCCGCCGTCTGCCGCTCCGAATCCGACTGGCTGGTCGGCATCAATGGCACGCGGGCGATGACCGCCTTCAATTCGAAGACTGGTGGCTTCCACCTGACCACGGTCGGCCGCGTGCAGACGCCAACGCTGGCCATCGTCGTCGAGCGCGAACGCAGGATCCGCGAATTCAAGGCGCGCTCCTACTGGGAAGTCGAAGCCGATTTCGCCGCCCGCGCCGGAAATTACACCGGCAAGTGGTTCGACGAGGGCTACAAGGGCAAGGAAGACGACGAGCACGCCCGTGCCGACCGCCTCTGGGATGAAAAGCGCGCCGAAGCGATCCGCGCCGCCACCTCCGGCAAGCCCGGACTGGTCACCGAGGAAGCCAAGCCGGAAACCCGCCTGTCGCCGCTGCTGTTCGATCTGACCAGCCTGCAACGCGAAGCCAACGGCCGCTTCGGCTTCTCGGCCAAAACGACGCTGTCGCTGGCCCAGGCGCTCTATGAAAAGCACAAGGTCCTGACCTATCCGCGAACCGATTCGCGCTGCCTGCCGGAAGATTACCTGCCGACGGTCAAGGAAACCCTGGCTGTCCTGACCGGCGAAGGCGCCGGCAAGGGCCACGACGAAGTGCTGCTCGCCCGCTACTCGCCGTTTGCCCACCAGATCCTGGCGCGCAACTGGGTGCTGCCGAACAAGCGCATCTTCAACAACGCCAAGATCAGCGACCACTTCGCCATCATCCCGACGCCGCAGGCGCCCAAGCACCTGAACGAGATGGAACAGAAGCTGTACGACTTCGTCGTCCGCCGCTTCCTGTCGGTGTTCTTCCCCGCTGCCGAATACCTGGTCACCACCCGCATCACCCGTGTCGAGGGCTATCCGTTCAAGACCGAGGGCAAGGTGCTGGTCAATCCGGGCTGGCTGGCCGTGCATGGCAAGGAAGGCCAGGAAGGCACCGAAGGCAATCTGGTCGCCGTCGAGAAGGACGAAAAGGTCAAGGCTGAGGAAGTCACCGTCAAGGCCAACGAAACCAAACCGCCGCCGCGTTACTCGGAAGCGACGCTGCTCTCCGCCATGGAAGGCGCCGGCAAGATGGTCGACGACGAGGAACTGAAGGCGGCAATGGCCGGCCGCGGCCTCGGCACACCGGCGACGCGCGCCCAGATCATCGAAAACCTGATCGGCGAGCAGTACATGCTGCGCGAAGGCCGCGAACTGACGCCGACCGCCAAGGCTTTCTCGCTGATGACGCTGTTGAACGGCCTCGGCATCAACGAACTGACCCAGCCGGAACTGACCGGCGACTGGGAATGGAAACTCGGCCGCATCGAAAAGGGCGAATTCACGCGCGAAGAATTCATGCGCGAAATCGCCGAAATGACCCGTCACATGGTCGAACGCGCCAAGACTTTCGAAGCCGACACCATTCCCGGCGATTTCGGCGTGTTGACCGCCAAATGCCCGCGCTGCGGCGGCGAGATTCGCGAAACCTACAAGAAGTTCCAGTGCGGCGGTTGCGACTATTCGCTGTGGAAAATCGTCGCCGGCCGCCAGTTCGAACCGGCCGAAATCGACACGCTGATCAACGAGAAGCAGATCGGTCCACTGACCGGTTTCCGCAACAAGATGGGGCGCACCTTTGCCGCCGCCATCAAGTTGAACGACAAGATGGAGCCGGAATTCGACTTCGGCCAGGACAAGGCCAATGACGACTCCGCCGAACCGGTGGACTTCTCGGCCCAGGACAGTCTCGGCAGCTGCCCGAAATGCTCGGCCAACGTCTTCGAGCACGGCAACGCCTATGTCTGCGAAAAATCGGTCGGTCCGGCCAAGTCCTGCGACTTCCGTTCCGGCAAGGTAATCCTGCAGCAGCCGGTGGAAGCCGGCCAGATGAAGAAACTGCTGGCCGACGGCAAGACCGACCTGCTCAAGGAGTTCGTCTCCAACCGCACCCGGCGCAAGTTCTCGGCCTACCTGGTGGTGGCTGCGGGCAAGGTTGGCTTCGAGTTCGAGAAGAAGGCACCCGCCGCCAAGAAACCGGCGGCGAAGAAAGCTGCCGCCGAAACCTAATCAGCTGGTACGCCGCGCGTGGCGTAGCCAGCGCAGCAGGACCTCATAGAGCCGGTCCGGATTGACCGGCTTGGCGACGAAATCCACCATGCCGGCCGCCAGACAGCGGGCTTGGTCGTCGCTGTAGGCATTGGCGGTCATGGCGATGACCGGCGTCGCGAACCCCGGCAGACCGCTCAGCCGGGCCATCGCCTCCAGACCACCCAGGCGTGGCATCTGCATGTCCATCAGGATCAGTGCGTAGGGCTGACTGGCGGTCGCCACCTTGGCTACCGCCACCTCGCCGTCATCGGCCACGTCGACAGTCAGGCCCACGTAGCGCAGCAGTTCGCCAGCCACCTCCTGATTCACCAGATCATCCTCGACCAGCAGCACGCGACTGCCGGCAAAGGAGTCGCGCAGGAGCGACTCGGCAGGTGCCGCTCCGGCCGCCGCGGGCAGTACCGCCGGCGCGCGCGACTCGCCCTTTTGCAGGCGGGCGGTAAACCAGAAAAGACTGCCGGCACCGGGTTCGCTCTCGACGCCGGCATCGCCGCCCATCAGGCGGGCCAGACGGCGGGTGATGGCCAGACCGAGCCCGGTGCCGCCGAAATGCCGGGCGGTCGACTGGTCGGCCTGCTGGAAAGGGGTAAACAGTGTGGCCTGTACGTCATCGGCGATACCGATGCCGGTATCGCGCACCGAGAATCTGAGTTGCGCCCAGTCATCCCCGGCAGACTCGACGTCGATGCGCAAGGCGACGCTGCCGCTGGCAGTGAATTTGACGGCATTGCCGGCCAGATTGAGAAAGGCCTGGGTCAGGCGACCGACATCACCGCGCAATTCAAATGGCGGCGCCTCGACCACATGCTCCAGGCGTAGTCCCTTGGTCGCTGCCTGCTCGCCAAGCATCGAGACGATGTTGTCCATCAGCACCGCAAGGTTGACCGCTTCCTCTTCCAGCGCCAGTTTGCCAGCCTCGATTTTCGAGTAATCGAGCAGATCGTTGATGATGGCGAGCAGGTGAGCGGCAGCGCCGGCGACCTTGTCCAGGCGATCGACCTGCCAGCGATCGGAAACCTGTCGGCGCAGGATGTGGGTCATGCCAATGATGGCATTCATCGGCGTCCGGATCTCGTGGCTCATCGTCGCCAGGAAGGCACTCTTCGCCCGGTTGGCCTGCTCGGCGGCATCACGGGCATGGGCCAGCTCGGCGGTGCGGCCGGCGACCAGCTCCTCGAGGCGCTCGCGATGGCGCAGCAGTTCTTCGGCGCTGCGGCGTTTCTCGGTGCTGTCAAAATTGATGCCGATGACGCGGTCGGGCTCGCCTTGCTCGTCGACATGCACCTGCCCGCGCGAAGTCAGCCAGCGCACCTCGCCATCGGGCCGAACGATGCGGAACTCGACCTCGAAGGGATCGCTGCTGTGCATGTGCTCGCTGATGCTGGCCAGCAAGGCCGCCCGGTCCTCCACATGCACGCAGGCCAGCCAACTCTCCTGGTCGCCACTAAAGCTCCCCGTCGGCAGTCCGTACATCGCTTCGACTTCCGGCGACCAGCGGGTGACGCCGCTTTTCAGATCGCACTCCCAGACACCGAGGCCGGCGCCCATCTGGGCCAGGCGCAGTTTTTCCTCGCTGTTGCGCAATTCGATTTCGGCCTGCCGGCGCCGGGTGATGTCGCGGGCGATGCCGAGCACACCAACCAGTTGCCCGCTACGGTCGCGCATCGGCGTCTTGATCGTTTCGACCAGCAGATGCTCGCCGGTCTCGGCGAAATCCAGCCATTCCTCATTAAGCGACGGCCCGCCCGCCGCCATCGCCTTCAAGTCGTGTTCACGGAAGAAATCGGCCAGCTCGCGGGGAACGAAATCATGATCGGTATGGCCGACGATAGCCTCCTCGCGAGCCCCGAAAAACTGCTCGAAGCGGCGGTTGCAGGCGAGATAGACACCGTCGGCATCTTTCAGCCAGATCAAATCGGGAATGGTGTCGACCAGAGTCGCCAGTTGCGCCCGGCGCAATTCCAGCTCGGCGGTCCGCTGGCGGACTAGGCGGCGAAGCACCCTGACCCAGAGCGCCAGGGCACCGCCAAGGACAATCAGCAGGCCGATGCCAATGGCGAAATAGCGCACGTACGGCGCGACGACCAGTGGCTGCCCCATCCATTTATCGCGCAGCGCCGCTTTCTCGGCCTCGCTGATCGCCGCCATCCCCTGCTCGACCAGAGCGAGCAGTTCGCCATCACCCCGACGCACGGCCCGATGAAACTGGCCGGAATACAGGGTGAAGGCATTGCGAAACATTTCCTGAGCCTGCAGGCGGTACAGATAGAAGCCCGCCGGTTCCTCATCGACACAGAAAACCTTGATTTCCTGAGCAATGGCGGCCTGAATCATCTGCGCGTAGTCGCGATAAGTATGAATGCTGGTGATGCCCCGGCTAGCCAGTTCGTCGATGCAGGCATCGCCGGCCTGCACCCCAACCAGGAAGCCCTTGAGCGTCGCCGCACTATTGATGCCACTGATCGAGGCATGGCTGTAGATCTGCACATTCTGCGTCGAATAAGGCGCCGAGAATTCATACAGCGCCTCGCGAGCCGGCGTTCGGTACAGCATGTCGATGACGTCGGCTTCACCCCGATTCATCATCGCCTGGGCCTCGGACCAGACGGTTGCAGTCAGTTCAACCCGAACCCCGGTTTTCTGCTCCCACAATTGCCACAAGTCGACGAGATAGCCGTCGACCCGGCCGTCGGTATCGCGAAACAGGTAGGGCGGATAGTTGTCGTCGGAAACGACGCGCAGCCGCTCGGGGGGCGCAGCCGAAGCTGGAAAGGCCGCCGTGACCAGGCAAAGAACGAGAGCTTTGAGGAAAGGGCGACGCAGTTTCACGTGGAACGTCAGCGCCGTGGCGTGGCCCCGGGCAACTGGCAGGACAGCAGCGCCGCGCGCAGGGCATCGATGGCCTGCGGTCGCGGATAGGTCACCCGCCAGACCAGACCGACCGTCCGTGACGGTGGCGTGCCGGCGAAGGGCAACACACGCACCATCGGCTCGCGCTCGACCAGCGGGTCGGCGGCGGTACTCGGCATGACCGCCACGCCGGCACCGCTGGCCACCATGTAGCGGATGGTCTCCAGCGAACTGCCCTCCAGCGCATGCGCCTGCGCCTCGTGCCCGGACAGGCGCGGACAGGACTCCAGCACCTGGTCGCGGAAACAGTTGCCCTGGCCAAGCAGCAACAGGTTCTGCCCCTCCAGTTCGGCGGCCGGAATATCCGGGCGACCGACCCAGGGATGGCCGGCCGGGACCACCACGCGGAACGGCTCGTCGTAAACCGGCTGGGCAACCAGACCTGGCTCGGCAAACGGCAGGGCGATGACGATCACGTCCAGCTCGCCGGCCTTCAGCGCCGGCACCAGATTGGCCGTGAAATCCTCCTTGAGGAACAGCGGCATTGCCGGCGCCTCGCGGCTCAGTGCCGGAATCAGTTGCGGCAGCAGATAGGGGGCAATGGTGTAGATGATGCCGACACGCAACTGGCCGCTCAGCGGGTCGCCGGTCGCTTCAGCGATTTCTTCCAGCTTGACCGCTTCCTCCAGCACTCGCCGTGCCTGATCGACGATGCGCTCGCCGAGCGCCGTGATGCGTACATCGTTGGCCGTACGCTCAAAAAGCACCGAGCCGATCTGCCCTTCCACCTTCTTGATCGCCACCGACAGCGTCGGCTGGCTGACATGACAGGCCTCGGCCGCCTTGCCGAAGTGGCGCTCACGCGCCAGGGCGACGATATAGCGCATCTCGGTCAGGGTCATCGCGTCACGCCCAGGAGGACGAAATCAGCTGGCGTCAGCCAGCGCCACTGGCCGGGTTGCAGGTCGGCCGGCAGGCTCAGTTCGCCAAGGGCCTCGCGGTGCAGTGCCTCGACCCGGTTACCGACGGCGGCGACCATGCGCTTGACCTGGTGATATTTGCCCTCGGTCAGGGTCAGCCGCAGATGATGATCGTCGATTTTTTCAGCGGCAACAGCGACCACCGGTTCGATTTCGTCGGCGAGCAGGACGCCGGCCAGCAGGTGATCCAGCTGCTCCTGATCGAGCGGATGTTTGGTCGTCGCCAGGTAAACCTTGGGTACCTTGCGCTTGCCCGAGGACAGCTGGTGATTGAGCTGGCCATCGTCGGTGATCAGCAGCAGGCCGGTGGTGTCTTCATCGAGTCGGCCGATCGGCTGGACCCCGCGCTCACGCAACGGCAGGGGCAGCAGTTCGAGGACTGAAGGATGATGCTGCGGCTTGCGCGAACACTCATAACCGGCCGGCTTGTTGAGGACAACGCTGGCAAATTCGCAATAAGGCCAGTCGCTGCCATCAACGGTAAACACCAGACCGTCCGTGGCGATTTCGGCGAAAGGATCTTCGTGGATAGTGCCGGCAATGGCGACCCGCTGGTGCCGGATCATTGCCCGGCAAGCCTTGCGGGTGCCGAATCCGTGGCTTTGGAGGATACGTTCTAGTTGCATGGGAGGATGCTACCATCGGCCTATGAACTTCGAACATCTGATCGCCATCAACGACCCCGGCAATCCGCTGGTCGTGCCGCTGACGCGACGCCAACTGTGGGTTGGGTTGTTGCAGCGGGTGGACAATCCCCTGCTCTTCCTGCCCGGTCTGCAGGGATTCACCATTCATCAACGCCAGTTCGACAGCGCCGTGCGCGAGCTCGATTTTGGCGGCACCCGCATTCGCGACCGCGTCACCCTGACCGAGGACGCTGCCGTGCGCTTCGACATCGAGCCCGGCGACACGCACGCTGGTGGCAGCCTGACCATCCGCATCGAGGAGCCGGAACCCGACCACCTGTTCCTGCGCTTCACCTACACCACGGGTTTGGCCGCCCAGGCCGGCAGCGAAGACGCTGCCTACGTCGAATACGTCAAATCGGCCTATCACCAGTCGGATCTCGACTGCGTCCGTATCATCCGCACCCTGGCAGCCGACGGCCCCTGTCAATAAACACCCCTTCGCCGGAGGAACCCCCGTGAATCCGCAAGACCTCGCCGCGCATACGCTCGCCACCGACAAGGCGCTGCAACAACTGGCTGCCGATGCCGGCGGCCTGAGTCCGGCGGAAGCCGAACGCCGGCTCGCCGAAAGCGGCCCCAACCGCCTGCCGGCAGCCCCCCGGGATGGCTTGCTGAAACGCTTCGCCAGGCATTTTCAGGACGTCCTGATCCTCATCCTGATCGGCGCCGCAGCGATCACCGCCCTGCTCGGCCACTGGCTGGACACCGGCGTCATCCTCGGCGTCGTTGTCATCAATGCGCTCATCGGCTTCGTTCAGGAAGGCAAGGCCGAAGCGGCGCTGGCCGGCATCCGCAAGATGCTCTCGGCACACGCTCAAGTGCTACGCGACGCGCAGTGGCAACAGATCGACGCTGAACTGCTGGTCCCAGGCGACATCGTCCGCCTGAAATCGGGCGACCGCGTGCCGGCCGACCTACGGCTGCTGAAAGCCACCAATCTGCGCATCGAGGAATCGGCGCTGACCGGCGAATCGGTCCCCAGCGACAAGGACACCGAGCCGGTCGCCGCCGACGTCGGCATCGGCGACCGCCACTGCATGGCCTATTCCGGCACCCTGGTTGCCGCCGGCCGCGGCCTTGGCGTCGTCAGCGCCACCGGACCGAATACCGAAATCGGCCGCATCAACCGCCTGATCGCCGAGGTGGAAACCCTGCAGACGCCGCTGACCCGGCAGATGGCCGTGTTCAGCAAGCAGCTGTCGGTGGTCATCGTCGGCCTTGCCGTGGTCATGGTGGCGATCGGCATCGGCGTGCACGATTTCCCGCTCGGCGATGTTTTCCTGGCCGCCATCGGCTTTGCCGTCGCCGCCATTCCCGAGGGCCTGCCGGCCATCCTGACCATCACCCTGGCCCTCGGCGTGCAGCGCATGGCCCAGCGCAACGCCATCACCCGCAGGCTGACCGCCGTCGAGACGCTGGGCTCGGTCACTGTCGTCTGCTCGGACAAGACCGGCACGCTGACCAAAAACGAAATGACCGCCCGCCACGTCATCACCCGCGCCGGCAACTACCTGGTCAGCGGCACCGGTTATGCGCCGGAAGGCGAGATCTCGCTCGACGGGCAGCTCGTCGAACTGGCCGAGCACGCCCACCTGCACGCGCTGATCGAAGTCGTCGCCGTCGCCAACGATACCCACGTCGCCGAGGCCGACGGCCAGTGGCGGGTCACCGGTGAGCCGACCGAAGGCGCCCTGCGCACGCTGGCGGACAAAGCCGGTTTCTCGGCCGACAGCCATACCCGGCATGCGACCATTCCCTTCGAGTCGGCCAACAAATTCATGGCGACGTTGGCCAGCACGCCGGCCGGCCTGCGCCGCATCCTGCTCAAGGGCGCCCCCGACCGCCTGCTCGACCGCTGCACCGAAGAACTTGGCACCGACGGCACACCGGCGCCGCTTGACCGGGCCTGGTGGGAACGCGAGATCGACCGCCTCAGCCAGGAAGGCCTGCGCGTGCTGGCCGCCGCCGCCCGCCACGTCGACGACGGCCGCGAGGACCTGGTCATCGACGATCTCGACGACGACATGGTCTTTCTCGGCATCATCGGCATCATCGATCCGCCACGGCCGGAGGCCATCCAGGCGATCGCTTCCTGTCACGCCGCCGGCATCCGGGTCAAGATGATCACCGGCGACCACGCCGGCACTGCCCGCGCCATCGGCATCGAGATGGGCATCGGTACGGCGGAGACCCTGAAGGTCGTCAGCGGCCCCGAACTGGAAGCTGCCGACGACGAGCAATTGCGCGCCATCGTCGGCGATTGCGACATCTTTGCCCGCACCAGCCCCGAGCACAAGCTGCGCATCGTCATGGCGCTGCAGGCCAATGGCGAGGTAGTGGCGATGACCGGCGACGGGGTCAACGACGCGCCGGCGCTGAAGCGCGCCGACGTCGGCGTGGCCATGGGCATCAAGGGCACCGAGGCGACCAAGGAAGCAGCTGAAATCGTCCTTGCCGACGACAATTTCGCCTCCATCGAACGGGCGGTCGAGGAAGGTCGCACCATCTACGACAACCTGAAGAAGGCCATCCTCTTTATCCTGCCGACCAACGGCGGTCAGGGCTTCGTCATGCTGACGGCGGTGGTCTTCGGCCTCACCCTGCCGCTGACCCCGGTGCAGATCCTCTGGGTCAACATGGTCGTCGCCATCACCCTGGCGCTCGCCCTCGCCTTCGAACCGGCCGAGCCGGGCATCATGCAGCGCCCGCCGCGCAAGCCGGGCGCCCCCATCCTCGGCCGCATCTTCCTGTTGCGCCTGGCCATCGTCTCGCTGCTGATCGGCGGCGCCACCATCGTCATGTTCGAGATCGAACTGCGGCGCGGCATGCCGCTCGACCAGGCGCGGACGATGGCGGTCAACACGCTGGTCGTCGCCCAGGCCTTCTACCTCTTCAACGCCCGCTTCCTGACCGCCTCCAGCCTGCGCCTCGACCTGCTGTTCACCAATCGCGCCGTCTGGCTGGCCGTCGGTGTACTCTTCCTGCTGCAGATGGCCTACGTCTACCTGCCCTTCATGAACACCGCCTTCGCCACCACGCCGCTCGACCTGCACCACTGGCTGGTACCGCTGGCCATCGGCCTGGGCATTTTCCTGATCATGGAGATGGAAAAGCGCTGGCTGACACAAACGGGGTAGTTCACCGCAGCCAGCGGTCAACGGACTAAATCTGGAATTTTCACGCCATGACCCTCGCTCCTCGCGACAAGCGCCATAGCGCACATTTCGCCCGCTACGTGCTGATCGGTTTCTTCACCCTAGCCCCCTTGTGGGTCACCTGGCTGGTCTTCGATTTCCTGCTCGGCCTGCTCGCCGGCATCGGCACCCCCTTCCTGCTGGCCATGGCCCGCCTGATCGCCCCGGTTTCGGCAACGCTGGCCGACTGGCTGCGCGACTCATCCTTCCAGAAACTGGTCGCCATCCTGCTCACCCTGGGCCTCCTCTACAGCACCGGCCTGTTTGCTTCCTTCGTCATCGGCAAGCGCCTGATCGATATGTTCGAGCGCGCCCTCGCCCGCCTGCCGCTGGTCCAGAGCATCTACGGGGCCACCAAGCGCTTCCTGCAAACCGTGCGCCAGCCACCGGTTGGCGGTCAGCGCGTCGTGCTCATCAGCTTCCCGACCCCGGAAATGCGGGCGGTCGGCTTCATCACCCGCATTCTCAAGGATGCCGACAGTGGCCGCGAGCTGGCGGCGGTCTACGTCCCGACCTCGCCCAACCCGACCTCCGGCTACATCGAGATCGTTCCTCTGGAAGACGTCGTACAGACCGACTGGACGATGGAAGAAGCGATGAGCTTCGTCATGACCGGCGGCACCAATGCGCCGGAGAATATCCGCTTCAGCCAGCCCGGATCGCCAGGATGATCGTCAGCTTCCTGCGCCGCGGCACACTGTTCGCCCTGCTCTGGCTGATCGCCAGCGAGGGCAACCCAGCCGCCTGGCCGCTGGCGGTGGCCGGCATCGCCGGGGCCACCGTCGCCAGTTTGTGGCTGCTGCCGGCGAAAGTCCTGCCACCCATTTCGCCCGCTGGGCTGGCCCGCTTCCTGATCTGGTTCATCCGTCAATCGCTGGCCGGCGGCGTCCAGGTTGCCTTGCTGGCCGTGCAGCCCCGGCTGGCGTTGCGGCCGGCGCTGATCGAGTTGCCGCTGACCGTGCCACCGGGCCTGCCACGCCTGCTATTCACCGCCGCCCTGAGCCTGATGCCGGGGACGCTTGGCGTACGCCTGCAGGGCGACACCTTGCTGGTCCATGTCCTTGATCGGCAACAGCCACTACAGGCCGAGGAACTGGCCGAGCGCGTCGCCGGCGTTTTCGGAGGAGCGCGATGAATTTCACCAGCGCCGAACTGGCCCTCGCCGTTGCCCTGTTCCTGCTGGTTAACCTGGGAGCCGCACTGTGGCGGGCGGCACGCGGTCCGACCCCGGCCGACCGCATGCTGGCAGCGCTGCTGTTCGGCAGTACCGGCACCGGCATCCTGGTCCTGCTCGCCTTTGCCGGCGGCAGCCCGGCGCTGGTCGACGTTGCCCTGACCCTGGCCCTGCTCGCCGCCATCAGCGGCATCGCCTTCGCCCAACGTGCCTGGCTCGGAAAAGTGGAGGAAGACGATGCTGCTTGATGCCCTGACCACCCTGCTGCTGCTCGCCGGTGCCGTCTTCTTCTTCGCCGGCACCCTCGGCCTGCTGCGTTTCCCCGATGTCTACACCCGCCTGCACGCGCTGGCCAAGGCCGACAACCTCGGCCTCGGCTGCGTGCTGGCCGGCCTGGCGCTACAGGCCGATAGCCTGGCCGTGGCGCTGAAGCTGCTGGCCATCTGGCCGCTGGCGCTGATCGCCAGCGCCGCCGTCGGCTACAGCATCGCCCGCCGCGCCGAACGCCTCGGCGTCGTCCCCTGGCAGGAACAGGACCAATGAACTTGGCCTTCGACCTGCTGCTCGCCGCCGCGCTGCTGTGGAGCGCCTGGCGGACGCTGGCGACGCCGCAGATCGGGCGGGCGGTGATCCTGTTCATCGTCTTCGGCCTGTTGCTGACCCTGGCCTGGGCTCGCCTTGACGCCCCCGACATCGCCCTTGCCGAAGCGGCCATCGGCGCCGGGCTGACCGGCGCCCTGCTGCTTGATGCGGTTGCCGCGCTGCGCGCCCGCCGGCCCAACATGGACGGTGACGAAACATGAAACGATTCGTCCGCTGGCTCAGCATCCTCGCCCTGACCGTCCTCGCCGGCGCGCTGCTGCTGGCCATCTCCAGCCTGCCGCCAGCGCCGGTGAAACTGGCCGGGGAAGTTGCCGCCAACCTGGCGGTGAGCGGCGTTTCACACCCAGTCACCGCCGTGCTGCTCAATTTCCGCGGCTACGACACCTTCCTCGAAGTCGCCGTGCTGATCATCGCCCTGCTCGGCATGCTCGCTGCCGGCCTGCCGCCACCACCGCCCACCGGCAGCCGCAACGCCATGCTGCCGACGCTGGCCCGGCTGGCCGTGCCGCTGATGGTGCTGGCCGCGGTCTACCTGCTGTGGGCCGGCGCCTTCCGGCCGGGCGGTGCCTTCCAGGCCGCTGCCGTGCTGGCCGCCGCCGCCGTGCTGCTGCATCTGGCGGAAATCCAGGGGCCCTGGCCAGACAATGCACGCGGGCCACGACTGGCGATTGCCGGCGGCTTCCTGCTCTTTCTCGCCATCGCCGCCGCGCTGCTGGTCAACGGCGGCCTGCTGCGCTATCCGCCGGAACAGGCCGGTCTGAACATCGTGCTCATCGAAAGCGGCCTGAGTGTCTCGCTGGCAGTCAATCTAGCCGCCTTCTTCCTGCTCCGGGCGCCAAAGTCATGAGCAGCGGCCTGATCTTCGCCGCCACCGGCTGCCTGCTGTTCGTCCTCGGGCTGGGCGGCGTGCTGCTGCTCAAGGCGCTGCTGCGACGCATCCTCGCCTTCAACCTGATGGGCAGCGGCGCTTTCCTGGTCCTGGTCGGGCTGGCCCAGCGTGATGGAACCCCTGACCCGGTACCGCAGGCGATGGTGCTGACCGGCATCGTCGTCGCCGTTGCCGCCACCGCCCTGGCCCTGACCCTGGCCCGCCGCTGGCAGGCATTGACCGGCCGCGAGGACATCGGCCGCGTCGGCGACGCGGGCAGCCGGCGGCGAAGCAAACAGCGCGAACGGCGAAAAGCGCCCCGATGAACCTCATACTCGACCCGCTCGCCTGGCTGATCCTGCTGCCTCTGCTCTGGGCGACGCTGGCCTTCGTTGCCACCGATCGCTACGGCCCCCGGCTGGCGATCGCCGGCCTGGTCGGGCAACTCCTGTGCGCCGCCATGCTGGCGCAGGACGTGGCCAGCCATGGCAGCATCGGCCATCTCGCCGGCGGCTGGGCCGAACCGCTGGGCATCCGGCTGTTCGCCGACGGCCTCTCGGCAGTCATGCTGCTACTCACCCAGGGTGTCGCGCTGGCGCTGGTCCTCTACGCCCGCAGCTATTTCAGCCAGGCGACGCCGCCGGCCTTCTGGACGCTGACCGGCTTCCTCATCGCCGGCATGAACGCGCTGTTCCTCTCCGGCGACCTGTTCAACCTCTACGTCACGCTGGAACTGGTCGGCCTGGCCGCCGTCGGCCTGGTTGCTGCCGGTGGCGGCGCGGCGCAGATCGCCGCCGCCCTGCGCTATCTGCTGGCGACGCTGGTCGGCTCGGGCGCCTACCTGTTCGGCGTCGCCCTGATCTACGGCAGCTACGGCACCGTCTCGGCCAGCCTGCTCGGCCAACTGATCAACGCCGAGGCGCCCATCGCCGTCTGGCTGGCGGCCGGTCTGATGCTCACCGGCCTGCTGCTGAAGACCGCCCTCTTCCCCTTCCATTTCTGGCTGCCGCCGGCCCACGGTGGCGCCCCGGCGCCGGTGTCGGCGTTGCTTTCGGCGTTGGTGGTCAAGGCCTCGTTCTACCTCTTCCTGCGCCTCTGGCTCGGCCCCTTCGCCGCACTGACCGAGGCCCAGCCCTGGCTCGCCCAACTGCCGGCGGCGCTCGGCGCCAGCGCCATCCTCTGGGGTTCCTGGCAGGCGATCCGCGCCGACCGCCTGAAAGTGCTGATCGCCTATTCGACGGTGGCGCAGATCGGCTACCTGTTCCTGATCTTCCCGTTGTTTGGCACCGGCGCTCTGGCACTGCAGGCAGGCATCCTGCAGGTAACCGCCCATGGCCTGGCCAAGGCGGCGATGTTCATCGCCGCCGGTACGCTGATCAAAGTCAGCGGCAGCGAGCGCGTACTCGGCGTCGCCGGTGCGGCTGTGCACCTGCCGGTGACGCTGTTTGCCTTCGCCCTGGCCGGCGTCAGCCTGATGGGGCTACCGCCATCGGGCG
Source organism: Betaproteobacteria bacterium HGW-Betaproteobacteria-7 (assembly GCA_002840765.1). Lineage (GTDB taxonomy): Bacteria > Pseudomonadota > Gammaproteobacteria > Burkholderiales > Rhodocyclaceae > Azonexus. The sequence goes on along the minus strand of PHCE01000002.1, from coordinate 502,030 downwards.
GCTTCCTGGCCAAGTGGCTGCTCATTGACGCGGCCCTTGATCAGGGCCACGAATGGATCGCCGGCATCGCCATCGCCGGCGGACTGCTCGCCGGCATCTACGTCTTCCGCGTGCTGCGCCTGGCCTTCCGCGTCACCATCGCCGACGACGAAGCCGCGCCACTGCGCCCTGCTGCCGTGCTCGAATGGACGGCCTTGGCGCTGGCCGCCGCCAGCATCCTACTCGGCCTGTTCGCCATGCCGCTGATCAACCTGCTGGCAGGGGTCACCCGATGAACCTCAACGAACTGCTGCCATTGGCCGTCATCGCCTCATCGCTGGTGCCGGCCCTGCTCATTTTCACCCTGCCGGAAGAAAGCGTCCGGCTGCGCACGGCACTCAACCTGTTCGCCGCCATCACCAAAATCATCCTCGTCGGCGCCCTGCTCATTGGCGTCCGCGGTGGCGAGGACTACGCCTTCCGCCACACCGTGCTGCCCGGCATGGACCTGGTCTTCAAGGTCGACGCCCTGGCCCTCCTATTCGTCAGCCTGTCGGCCGTGCTCTGGCTGTTCACCACGCTGTACGCCATCGGCTACCTCGAACACGCACCGAATCGCAGCCGCTTCTTCGGCTTCTTCAGCCTGTGCGTGACGGCGACCATGGGCATCGCCATGGCCGGCAACCTGTTCACCTTCTTCATTTTCTACGAGCTGCTGACCCTGGCCACCTTCCCGCTGGTCGTTCATCGCGGCACACCGCAGGCGATGCGCGGCGGCACCATCTACCTAGCCTACACGCTGGTCGGCGGCGCCCTGCTGCTCGCCGGCATCGTCTGGCTGCACCATCTGGCCGGGCACACGGAGTTCGTCCAAGGCGGCCTCGGCAACGCGCTGCACGGCATCAACCCGACCATCCTGCAGGCGGTTTTCCTGCTGCTCATCGCCGGCGTCGGCGTCAAGGCCGCCATCGTCCCACTGCACGGCTGGCTGCCCCAGGCGATGGTTGCCCCGGCCCCGGTCTCCGCCCTGCTGCACGCGGTCGCCGTGGTCAAGGCCGGCGCCTTCGGCGTCGTCCGCATCGTCTATGAAATCTATGGCATCGAATTCGTCCAGACGCTCGGCGTACTGCTGCCGCTGGCCGTTATCGCCGCCATCACCATCCTTTGGGGCAGCCTGCGGGCGCTGTTCCAGGACGACCTGAAGAAGCGCCTGGCCTACTCGACCATCAGCCAGGTTTCCTACATCGTCCTCGGCGTCGCGCTGTTTGGACCGCTCGGCACCATCGGTGGCCTGGTCCACTTGGTGCACCAGGGGATCATGAAGATCACGCTGTTCTTCTGCGCCGGCAATTTCGCCGAGACGCTGGGTATCCACAAGGTCAGCGAGATGGATGGCGCCGGCCGGCGCATGCCGCTGACCACATTGGCCTTCAGCATCGGCGCCCTTGGCATGATGGGCGCTCCACTGACCGCCGGCGCCGTCAGCAAGGCCTGGCTGTCAGATGGTGCCGCGGCGGCTGGCATGGACTGGGCGATCTGGGTGCTGACTGCCTCCAGTCTGCTCAATGCCGCCTATTTCCTGCCCATTCTTTATCGCGCCTGGTTCCGGCCGGCGCCGGACAGCTGGCCGCACGAGGAAATCGCCGCCCGCGGCTGGCGGGAAACAGCCTGGCTACTGCTGCTGCCACCCCTGTTTACCGCCACCGCAACCATCGGTGTCGGCATTTTTGCCGATGCGGCCTTCAGTCCACTGGCCTGGGCGCAATTGATTGCCCGCCGCGAATATGTAAGTCTAGGCCAATGAACCTGCGCCTCGTCCTCCTCGAACGCCCCTCCCGCCTGGCCCAGCTAGCGATCTGGCTGCTCGCCATCGGCCTCGTCGGGCTGGTCGGCTACCTGCACCTGCAGACCGGTCTGGCTTACGAATTCCATCTCTTCTTCATCGTTCCGGTAGTCCTGGTCGCCTGGTTCGTCAATATCCGCCGTGCCCATGTCATCACGATTCTGGCGGTGATCCTCTGGTATCTCGCCGACCGCCAGCTCGGCGGCGAAACGGCCGACCGGCTGCCGCTGCTGTTCAATACCCTGGTCCGCCTCAGCATATTTGTCGCCATCGTCTGGCTGCTCGGCCAACTGCGTCTGGTCCTCACCCGCGAATCACAACTGGCCCGCGAGGACAGCCTGACCGGACTGGCCAACCGGCGTGGCTTCATGCAACTCGGCCAGGGACTGCTCGCCCTTGCCCGCCGTCAGCAAACGCCGATCAGCGCCATCTTCATCGACCTCGACCACTTCAAGGAGGTCAACGACCGCTTCGGTCACGACACCGGCGACACCTTGTTGCAGACCGTCGCCGCCACGCTGCGCCAGCACCTGCGCAGCAGCGACGTCGGCGGCCGCCTGGGCGGTGACGAATTCGCCCTGATCCTGCCCGGCACCGATGTCGATGCGGCCAGCGCCTACGCCGAAACCTTGCGCCACCGCCTGCTGACAGCCATGCGCGAACATGGCTGGCCGGTCGTCACTTTCAGCATCGGTGTTGCCAGTTTCACCCAGGCACCGGCGGACCTGGCCAGCCTGCTGAAGGAAGCCGATACGCTGATGTACGAAGTCAAGGACAACGGACGCGACCAGGTGCGGGTTCGCCGTTGTCCAGCTCGGGAAACCTGAGCGCCTTTACTCGACGCCCTGGCTGGCCAGGTAGTCCTCGTAGCCGCCCAGGTAATCGACGATCTTGCCGTCGCCCTTGACTTCGAACACCCGGGTCGACAGCGAGGAAACGAATTCACGGTCGTGCGAGACGAAGACCAGCGTGCCGGGGAACTTCTCCAGGCCGCTGTTCAGGGCTTCGATGGATTCCATGTCGAGGTGGTTGGTCGGTTCGTCCATGACCAGCACGTTGTGCTTCGACAGCATCAGCTTGCCGAACAGCATGCGCCCCTGCTCGCCGCCGGAGATGACGTTGACCGGCTTCTTGACGTCGTCGCCAGAGAACAGCAGGCGGCCGAGGGTGCCGCGAATCAGGGTTTCCAGGTCGCCGCCTTCGTCGATGGTGGCGCGGGCGTAGCCGGCGATCCATTCGGTCAGGCTCTGGGTGCCGGCGAACTCGGCGCTGTGGTCCTGGGCGTAGTAGCCGGGATAGGCCTTCTCCGCCCACTTGAGCGTGCCGAATTGCGGCTGCAGCTCGCCCATCAACAACTTCAGGAAGGTCGTCTTGCCGACGCCATTCTCGCCGATGACGGCGATTTTCTCGCCGGCATTGATGGTCAGCGACAGGTTGTTGAAGATCTTCTGCGCACTGCCCGGATAGGCGAAAGTCAGATTCTCGATCTCCACCGCCTGACGGTGCAGCTTCTGCTTCTCGTCGTAGTCGAAGCGGATCCACGGGTACTGGCGCGACGACGGCTTCATGTCTTCGGGCTTGAGTTTTTCGATCAGCTTGACGCGGCTGGTTGCCTGCTTGGCCTTGGAGGCGTTGGCCGAGAAGCGGCGGACGAAGGTCTGCAGTTCGGCGATGCGTTCCTTGGCCTTGGCATTGGCGTTCTGCTGACGCTCGCGGGCCTGCTGGGCGGCTTCCATGAAGTCGTCGTAGTTGCCAGCGTAAGTGGTGATCTTGCCGTAGTCCAGGTCGGCCATGTGGGTACAGACCTGGTTCAGGAAGTGACGGTCGTGGCTGATGATGATCATCGTCGAGTCACGGTTGTTGAGCACGTCTTCCAGCCAGCGGATGGTGTTGATGTCGAGGTTGTTGGTCGGTTCGTCGAGCAGCAGGATGTCCGGATTGGCGAACAGCGCCTGGCAGAGCAGCACGCGCAGCTTCCAGCCGGGCGCCACTTCGCTCATCGGGCCGTTGTGCTGTTCGGTCGGGATGCCGACGCCGAGCAGCAGCTCGCCGGCCCGCGATTCGGCGGTGTAACCGTCGTACTCGGCGAACTGGTGCTCAAGGTCGGCGGCCTTCATGTAGTCGTCTTCGGTCGCTTCCGGATTGGCGTAGATGGCGTCACGTTCGCTCATGCAGGCCCACATTTCCTCGTGGCCCATCAGCACGACGTCGAGCACGCGCATGTCTTCGAAGGCGAACTGGTCCTGTTTCAGGTAGGCCATGCGCTCGTGCTTTTCCTTCGAGACATTGCCGGCCGATGATTCGAGCTCGCCACACAGGATTTTCATGAAGGTGGACTTGCCGGCGCCGTTGGCGCCAATCAGGCCGTAGCGATAGCCTTCGCCGAATTTGACGTTGACGTTTTCGAACAGGGGTTTGGCCCCGAACTGCATGGTGATGTTGGCGGCGACGAGCACGGCGATTCCGATCTGCGTAAGGCGGTAAAACGAAGGGCCGAATTTTACCTGCTTTCAAGGACTTGATCCGGATCAGGGAGTATTTTGCTGCACCGCGGTGTAACATTCCCGCCGACAATAACTTGCCTTCCCGGCACCGAGACAGCCCATGGTCCCCCACCTCACTACCGCCCTCAGCGGCCCCCTCCTCGAACTCGAACGGCGCTTCCTCGACAGCAGCACCGAGATCGAACACTGGCTGCGCGGCCAGTGGCAGGAGCACACGCCGCCCTTCTATTCGTCCTGCGACCTGCGTAACTCCGGCTTCAAGCTGGCGCCCGTGGACACCAACCTGTTCCCTGGCGGCTTCAACAACCTCAACCAGGCTTTCCTGCCGCTCTGCGTGCAGGCGGCGATGAGCGCCATCGAGAAGATCTGCCCGGATGCGCGCAACCTGCTGCTGATTCCGGAAAACCACACGCGCAACCTGTTCTACCTGCAGAACGTCGCCCAGATCGCCGCCATCCTGCGCCAGACCGGTCTCAACGTCCGCCTCGGCAGCCTGCTGCCGGAAATCACCCAGCCGACGCCCATCGATCTGCCGAACGGCCAGCAATTGCTGCTCGAACCGCTGGTCCGCGGCCCGCACCGGCTCGGCCTTGACGGCTTCGACCCCTGCGCCGTGCTGCTCAACAACGACCTCTCGGCTGGCATCCCGCCTATCCTGCAGAACCTGCAGGAGCAGTTCGTGCTGCCGCCGCTGCACGCCGGCTGGGCAGTCCGCCGCAAGTCCAACCACTTCGCCGCCTATGACCAGGTGGCCAACGACTTCGCCCGGGAAATCGGCATCGACCCGTGGCGCATCAACCCGACCTTCTCGGTCTGCCGCAGCATCAATTTCCACGAGCGCCAGGGCGAAGAATGCCTGGCCGCCAACGTTGCCGCGGTGCTCGACATCGTCAAGGAAAAGTACAAGGAATACGAGATCGACGAGACCCCCTACGTGGTGGTCAAGGCCGACGCTGGCACCTACGGCATGGGCATCATGACGGTGCGCGATGCGGAAGAGGTGATCGCCCTCAACCGCAAGCAGCGCAACAAGATGAGCGTCGGCAAGGAAGGCCTGGAAGTCTCCGAGGTGCTGATCCAGGAAGGCGTGCACTCCTTCGAGACAGTCAATGAAGCGGTCGCCGAGCCGGTCATCTACATGATCGACCGCTACGTCGTCGGCGGCTTCTACCGCGTGCATACCGGGCGCGGCAAGGACGAGAACCTGAACGCGCCGGGCATGCATTTCGAGCCGCTGGCCTTCGACACCGGCTGCAACCTGCCCGACTACCGCTGCGGCAATCCCGATTCGCCGCCCAACCGTTTCTACGCCTACGGTGTCGTCGGCCGCCTGGCCTGCCTCGCCGCCGCCATCGAACTTGAGCGCACGGCACCGGAAGGCGACTGAGCGCCGTGGCCCAGCAACTTCACTTCGAGAAGCACCTGCTCGGCGGCAGCAGCCAGCCGCTGCGCCTGGCCTTCGTCACTGATCCCCTGCCCGGCATGAAGGCGTGGAAGGATTCCACCATCGCCATGATGCGCGCCGCCGAACATCACGGCCATGAGGTGTTCGCCATCGACTGCGCCAGCTTGTGCTGGCGCCGGCCGGAAGCGCACCACCCCGGCGGCGTCTACGGCGAGGCACGGCACCTCCACCTGCGCCCGGACGACCACGACTGGCACCGCGAGACCGGCTGCGAATGGCTGCCGCTAAAGGCTTTCGACGCCATCCTGATGCGCCGCGACCCGCCTTTCGACCGCGAATTCCTCGCCGCCACCTGGCTGCTCGAACGCGCCGAGGCCGACGGCGTCAAGGTCTTCAACCGGCCGCGCGCCCTGCGCGACCACTCGGAAAAGCTGGCCATCGCCGAATTCCCGCAATTCGCCCCGGAAACCCTGGTCGCCCGCGACCTCAACCAGCTCCAGCACTTCATCGACGAGCAGCGCGACGTCATCGTCAAGCCGCTCGACGGCATGGGCGGCAGCGGCATCTTCCGCATCCACCGCAACGACCCGAACCGTAACGTCATCCTCGAGACGCTGACCGCCGAAGGCCGCCAGACCATCATGGCGCAACGCTTCCTGCCGGAGATCACGCATGGCGACAAGCGCATCCTGCTGATCGGCGGGCAGGTTGTGCCCTGGTGCCTGGCGCGCATTCCCAAGGCCGGCGAGACGCGCGGCAACCTCGCTGCCGGCGGCACCGGCATCGCCCAGGAACTGACGGCACGTGACCGCGAGATCGCCGAGACGCTGGCGCCGCTGCTGCTCAAGCGCGGCCTGATGCTGGTCGGCATCGACGTGATCGGCGACCACCTCACCGAAATCAACGTCACCAGCCCCACCTGCATGGTGGAAATCCGCCAGCAAACCGGCTTCGACGCCGCCGGCGCCTTCATCACCGCCATCGAACACGCATGCGGACTGTCCTGATCCTGCTGCTCGCCGGCGTCCTCGCCGCCTGCGGCCGGACGCCGCTGCAGGAGCAGCAGGCCTACGTCTTCGGCACCCGCGTCGAGGTCATCATCGTCAGCGCCGAGGCCGAGCAGGGCCGCCAGGCGATCGCCGCCGTACTGCGCGAATTTGACCGCATGCACCGCGCCTACCACGCCTGGCAGCCCTCCGAACTGTCCGCGCTCAATGCCGCCATCGCCGCCGGCCAGCCGCACACGGTCACGCCCGAACTGGCGGAACTGATCCGCGACGCCCAGGACTTGAGCGCCCAGGGCGAGCACCTGTTCGATCCCGGCGTCGGCCAGCTGATCCGCCTATGGGGCTTCCAGGCCGACGAGTTCAAGGGCGAGCTGCCGCCACCGGCGGCCATCGCCAGCTTGCTGAAGAAAAAGCCCTCGCTCGCCGACATCGTCGTCGACGGCACCACGGTGACCAGCCGCAATGCCGACGTCGCCCTCGATTTCGGTGGTTACCTGAAAGGCGTCGCCCTCGACCGCGCCGCCGCCATCCTGCGCGCCCAGGGCATCAAGAACGCGCTGATCAACATCGGCGGCAACGTCATGGCGCTCGGCAGCCGCGAAGGCCGCGCCTGGCGCATCGGCATCCAGCACCCGCGCCAGCCCGGGCCGTTGGCCACGGTGCAGCTGGCCGACGGCGAGGCGATCGGCACCTCCGGTGACTACCAGCGCTATTTCGAGGTCGACGGCAAGCGCTACGCCCACCTGCTCGACCCGCGCAACGGCTACCCGGCCGACCACACCCAGGCGGTGACCGTGCTGATCCCCGCCGGACCGCGCGCCGGCACACTGTCCGACGCCGCCTCAAAGCCGATTTTCATCGCTGGTGACGAAGGCTGGGCCAAACTCGCCGGCAAGATGGGTCTCACCCAGGTCCTGCGCATAGACGGCAATAACCGCATCTTCGTCAGCGAAACACTGAAAAAGCGTCTCGACTTCATCGGGCAACCGACTGAAATCACCGTCATACCCTGATCTTCGCTTGCTGCGCCAGCGGCGCTTCAGCTATTCTGATCATCGCTATAGCATGTCAGGCCGATGACATAGTGGCACTGACAAAACGCACCAGGGAGATGCGGTTTGCGCGGTGTCCTGTTCCGAAAACCCGGTTTCGCCAACAGCCTGGTCCTGCGCATCGGTCTGCTGATGCTGGCTGCCCTGGCCGCCTTCACCCTGGCCATCGTCTTGCTGATCGGCAAACCGACCGTGGACCGCCTGGCGGAAGGCCAGCTGCAGCTCGCTTCCGAGCAACTCGAAGGCCGCTACACCCGCCTCCTCGACACGGTCGAGACGACCCTGCGCAGCAGCCATGCCTGGGGCGCCGCCGGCCAGCTGGATCACAACCAGTTGCTGCGCTTCAACGATTTCTTCTTCCCCATCCTGGCCAATCACCGGGAAATCAACTCGATCATCTTCGCCCACGAGTCCGGCCGTGAATTCTTCCTGCTGCTCGACGGCAAGGGCGGCTGGATCAATCGTCTCAGCAATCCAGCCGAATGGGGAAATCAGACCTACTGGATCACCTGGAATGCCCGCCGCGAGATCGAATCCATCGACGTCCGCGAGCGCGACTACGATCCGCGCCAGCGCCCCTGGTTCCAAGGCGTCATGGCTCAGACCAGCGCCGACGCGGTGCACTGGACCGAACCCTACAGCTTCTTCACCACCCGCGAACCCGGCGTCACCGCCGCCATGCGCTGGCAGGCGGCTGATGGCTCGCACTACGTCATTGCCCACGATGTCCGGCTCACCGACATCGCCCAGTTCACCACCCGCCTGAAAGCCGGTACCCGTGGCCAGGCGGCGCTGCTGCTCGACGACGGTCGTCTGGTGGCGCCCCCCGACGATCCGCGCTTCACTGATCGCCAGGCGGCGGACCAGGCCCTGCTGCGCACGCCAGCCGAACTCGGCCTGCCCGAACTGACCGAGGCCCACAGGCTGTGGCGGCAAGATCCTCAACCGCTGAGCCGCCTGCATCGTTTCGAGCGGCCGGATGGCACCTGGCTCAGCCGGCTGAGCCACGTCACCGACCAGCGCACCGGCGTCTGGCTGGCGGTCGTCGCCCCGCTCAACGATTTCGTGCCGGTCACCGGCAGCGATCTGGCTGCGCTCGCTGCCATCCTGTTGATCGCCCTCGGCCTCGGGGTCACGGTCGCCGTGCGCATCGCCCACCGCTTCGGCGAACCGCTGGCCGCACTGACCGCTGACAGCCAACGCATCGGCCGCCAGGAACTGGACTCCCCGGTAAGCACCGACGCCCCCTGGCAGGAGGTCGTGCATCTGGCTGATGGCCTGGAATCCATGCGCCTGCAGTTGCTGGTCGCCCGGCAGTCGATGGAGCAGGTCAATGCCGATCTCGAAGAGACCGTCGCCCTGCGCACCCATGACCTGCAGCGCAGCCGGGAAAACCTGCAGAAGCGCGAAGCCTTCTACCGAGCCATTTTCGACAATGCAGCCGTCGGCATCGTCAGCCTCGGCGGCGACTTCCGGCCGATGGAAATCAATCGCGCCTTCGCCGATTTCCTCAGCCATTCGCTGGTCGAACTGCGCGACAGCACCAACCTGTGCCTGACGCCGGGCGAAGCCATCCGCCTGCAGCAGGCCCTGCGCGAACTCGCCGACGGACGAAAGAGCACGCTGCGCAGCGAGTTCGAATTCATCGACGCCCATGGCGCCACGCGCTGGGGAGATGTTCAGCTGGCCGCCGTACACGGCCTCGACGGCGGGCTGGATTCCTTGCTGATGACGGTGCTCGACGTCTCCGACCGGCGCGAGATCGAGAGCGAACTGGTACGCCAGTTCGCCTTCCAGCGCGCCCTGCTCGACACCATTCCCAACCCCATCTTCTACAAGGGCGCCAACACCCGCTTCCTCGGCTGCAACAAGGCCTACGAGGAATTTTTCGGCATCGACCGCAGCCTCTTCGTCGGCCGCCGCGTGCTCGACCTGGAATATCTGGCGGAAGCCGAACGCCAGGCCTATCAGGCCGAGGATGAAGCGGTGATCGCCAATTGCAGCCGCATCATCCGCGAAGTCACCATGCCCTGCGGCGACGGCAGCCTGCGTGACACGCTCTACTCGGTCAGCGCCTTCCAGGCGCCGGATGGCTCGCCGGGTGGCCTGATCGGCATCATCGTCGACATCACCGCCCAGAAAAATGCCGAGCGCGAAGCCACTGCCGCCCGCGCCGCCGCCGAGGCAGCAGCTGCAGCCAAGTCCGAATTCCTGGCCAACATGAGCCACGAGATTCGCACGCCGATGAACGCCATCATCGGCATGACCTATCTCGCCCTGCAGACCGAGCTCACCGATCGTCAGCGCAATTACCTGAGCAAGGTCGATGCCGCCGCCAAAGGTCTGCTCGGCATCATCAACGACATTCTCGACCTGTCGAAGATCGAAGCCGGGATGATGAATTTCGAACGCACCAGCTTCAGCCTGGAATCAACGCTCCAGCACCTCGCCAGCCTCAGCGGCGAGAAGGCCCGCGAGCGGGGGCTGGAGTTGCTCTTCGATATCGGCCCGGGCGTCCCCGACCGCCTGATCGGCGATTCACTGCGCCTCGGCCAGGTGCTGCTCAACCTGGTCGGCAATGCCATCAAATTCACGGAACAGGGCGAGATTACGGTCAGCGTCGAGGTCGCCGGCGAGGAGCCGGAGGCCGTCCACCTGCGCTTCCAGGTTCGCGATACCGGCATCGGCATGAGCGAAGAGCAGCTGGCCCGGCTATTCACCGCCTTTACTCAGGCCGACAGTTCGACGACGCGCAAGTACGGCGGCACCGGCCTCGGGCTGTCGATCTGCAAGCGCATCGTCGACCTGCTCGGCGGCAGCATCAGTGTCAGCAGCGCCCCCGGTGCCGGTAGCTGCTTCACCTTCGAACTCGCCTTCCCGGTGGCCGAGGCCGAGCTGCCGCCCCGCCTCGGCCTGCCCCAGCAGCTGCCGACGCTGGTGGTCGATGACAGCGCCGGCGCCCGCGAGGTTTTCGCCCACATGCTGTTGGCACTCGATATCGACTGCCAGGTCGCCGCCGGCGGCGCCGAGGCCCTGATCGAAATGGCCGCGGCGCGCCGTGGCGGACGGCCCTACCGCCTGCTGATCATCGACTGGAAAATGCCGGGGATGGATGGCGTCGACCTGGTCGCCGCCATTCATCGCGAAAGCCCCGCTGGCGAGCGGCCGGAAATCATCATGACCACCGCCCACGATCATGACGAGTTGCAGGCCGCGCTCGCCGGCCTCACCGTCGATGCCATTCTCGACAAACCGGCGACGCCGTCCTCGCTGTTCGACAGCATCATGACCGCCCTGCATCGTCCGCCCGCCGCACCCAGCGCAGCGGCCAGTCCAGCCGCCAGCGGCCAGCGCTTTGCCGGCCAACGCATCCTGCTGGTCGAGGACAATGAGGTCAATCGCGAACTGGCCGAGGAAATACTGGCCACGCTCGGCCTGCAGGTGCGAACGGCCGAGAACGGCGCCGAGGCCATCGCCCGTCTGCGGGAGAACCGCGTTGACCTGGTCCTGATGGACTGCCAGATGCCGGTGATGGATGGCTACGAGGCCAGCCGGCGCATCCGCAGCGAACTGGGCGAGGCCAGCCTGCCGATCATCGCCATGACCGCCAATGCCCTGGCCAGCGACCGCCAGCGCTGCCTGGAAGCGGGCATGGACGACCACATAGCCAAACCGATCGACGTCGGCGTCCTGCAGAACACGCTGGCACGCTGGCTGGAAAACTCGGCCACGCCCGAGCAGCCAACTGCCAAGCAGGCGCAGGAGCCGCCCGCCATCCTCGATCTGGCCGCCGCCCTCGGTCGCCTCGGGAAGAATGGTGCACTCTACGGGCGCCTGGCCCGACGCTTCGGCGAAACTCAGGGCGATACCATCTCCCGGCTGCGCAGCCTGCTGGCCAGCGGCGATCACCAGGGCGCCATCCTGCTCGCCCACACGCTGCGCGGCCTGGCCGGCAACCTGGGTGCCAGCCGGCTGGCCACGCTGGCCGGCGAATTGGAAGCTCTGCTCAGGCGGGCCGGTGCCGTGCCACCCGACCTGGAAGAAAGACTGAACGGACTGGCTACCGGGATGGCCGACGCCCTGGCCGCCATCGCCCCCCATGCCGCTGCGCCGATGGGGTTGCCGGCAGCCCCACCGGCCCCGGCGGAAGCCCTGCGCGCGGCGCTGACCAACCTGCTGGCGCTGGCCAACGGTTGCGACGCCGCGACCCTCGGCGAATTCGAAAAACTGGCGGCAGACCTCCGCCAGCAAGTTGACGGAAAACAGGTCGACGAGCTCGAACATTTGATAGCAAACTACGATTTCGAGGCGGCCGCCGTCGCCCTTACCGGAATCATCGGAGACATCTTTAGATGAATGGACAATCCGTGACGCCCCTGCTGCCCAAGCAATGCATCCTGGTCGTGGACGACACGCCGGACAACATCGACCTGCTCAGCAGCATCCTCGCCGACGACTACCGCATCCGCGTCGCCACTTCCGGCGAAAAGGCCCTGAAGATCGTCTACTCCGACGAACCGCCCGACCTGATCCTGCTCGACATCATGATGCCCGGCCTCAGCGGCCTGGAAATCTGCCGCCGCCTGAAGGCCAATCCGGACCGCCGGCGCATTCCGATCATCTTCGTCACCGCCATGACCAGCATTGAAGACGAGCAGCTGGGCCTGGCCACCGGTGCTGTCGACTACATCACCAAGCCGATCAGCCCGGCCATCGTCAAGGCGCGGATACGCACCCACCTCGCCCTCTACGACCAGTCGCGCGAACTGGAGCGCATGGTTCGCCAGCGCACCGTGGAACTGATGACCACCCGCCAGCAGATCATCCGCCGCCTCGGCCGCGCCGCCGAATTCAAGGACAACGAGACCGGCAACCACGTCCTGCGCATGAGCCACTACGCCCGGCTGATCGCCGAAGCCCACGGACTGGGCAGCGAGGCCGCCGACATCATCTATTGCACCTCGCCGATGCACGACATCGGCAAGATCGGCATCCCCGACGCCATCCTCCTCAAGCCCGGCAAGCTCGATGCCGAGGAGTGGAAGATCATGCAGCAGCACCCGCTGATGGGCGCCGAGATCATCGGCAAGCACGACAACGAGCTGCTTGAAACGGCACGCGTCATCGCCATCAGCCATCACGAAAAATGGGATGGCAGCGGCTACCCGCTCGGCCTCAAGGGCGAGGACATTCCGCTCGAAGGGCGCATCGTTGCCATCGCCGACGTCTTCGACGCCCTGCTTTCGCTTCGCCCCTACAAACCGGCGCTGCCGCTGGAACAGGCGCTGCATTACCTGGAAAGCCAGAGCGGGCGGCATTTCGACCCGCAGCTGATCGGCGCCTTCGAAAAAGCCATGCCGGAGATCCTGCGCATCCGCGAAATCTACGCCGACGAAAACGGGGCGCTGACCGATCTCGAATTCCACATCAGGGAAATCTACGACCACCGGCACGATCCGGACGGCTATCCCGGCGTTCTCACCCGTCACAAGGATGGCGACTGAGGATCTGGCCCGCGCCACCGCCTCGCTGCGCGCGGCCGACGGCCTGCTGATCACCGCCGGCGCCGGCATGGGCATCGACTCCGGTCTGCCCGATTTTCGGGGACCGGGCGGCTTCCCCTGAAGGGTCTACTCCGGCGCGCGCGAGTCGAGGCTCAGCGTCACCGGCCCATCGTTGACCAAGGCGATCTGCATGTCGGCACCGAACACCCCGGTCGGCACCGGCTTGCCCAGTTCGGCTACAAGCCGGGCGACGAAGCGCTCGAACAGCGGCTGCGACACCTCACCACGCGCCGCCCGGCTCCATGAAGGCCGGTTGCCCTTCCTCACCGAAGCGAACAGGGTGAATTGCGAAACCGCCAGAATTTCACCGCCGGACTCCAGCACGCTGCGGTTCATCACCCCCTCGCCATCGGCGAACAGGCGCAGACGCACCAGCTTGCCGGCCATCCAGTCGAGATCGGCGTCGGTATCAGCCGCCTCGAAACCGGCCAATACCAGCAACCCGGCGCCAATCCGGCCGACCACCCGCTCCTCGACGCTGACTGACGCTTCCCTGACCCGCTGCACGACAACCCGCATTCCCCGCTCCTTCATTGTCCCGACGTTCCCCGGCCCGGCCACCGGCGAGCTTGATCGCCGTCAAGCATCGTCGGCTGGCCAAGCCGCCTGCCATCTATCTTCCCCGAACTCTTGATGGCGATCAAAGCAAGCTTTGGTCAGCCTGCGACAGTGCGCTCCCGCAAGCAAACCAGGAAAGGACAGAAGTTTCACCATGCCCACCCGGCACGAACCTCACCAACTCTCCGATGCTGGTCAAGCCTGGCTGCATTGCCTAGGATGGGGTCTTTCCTGCCCGGCGAAAGACCGACTCACCGTGAAAGTCCCGTCCACCGACCCGTACCGGGCGCAGCGCCAACTGCTCAGCGGCTGCCCGCTGTTCGCCTGCTTGCCGGCGAAGCATCTCGAGATGCTGAGCCAGGCCAGCCGGGTACTGGAACTGGTAGCCAACGAGGAACTGTTCCGCGCCGGCACGACGATCCGCGCGGCCCACCTGCTGCTGCGCGGCAGCATCAAGCGCAGCAGCGCCGTCACCGGTCAGGCGCCGACCATCATCGAACTGATCGAATCACCGCAACTGCTCGGCCCCGGCGAACTGTTTGCCGGTACCCGCCATACTTCGACCGCCACGGCGATCAGCCCTTGCCTGCTGCTCGCCATCGACAGCCAGCGACTGCGCCAGGTCGTGCGTCAGGACAGCGAACTGAGCTGGCGCCTGCTCGGCGACCTGGCTCGCCGCCAATGCGCCCTCGAGGACGATGCCAGCGGCCACCGTACCGGCCTCACCGGCACCCAGCGCACCCTCGACTACCTGCTCGAGCTGGCCGGCGACCCCGGCGGTCTGGCCGGCGAGACGACAGTGCTGTTGAAAGCCGCCAAGAAGACCATCGCCGCCCACATGGGTATGACCCCCGAGTCCTTCTCGCGCAGCCTGCGCGAACTGAGCGACAACGGGGTGATCGTCGTCGACGGGCGCCACGTTCATATCCAACGCGCTGCCCTGCTCGACACCGCCACCGGCGATTCCACCCGCCGCCTCAGTTTCTCGCGCAAGCCGCGCGGCGAACGGGCCAGCCCGGCCCGCAGCCTGGCGCCCGGCGCCCTGATCAACGCCTGCGGCCGGCTGCGCATGCTGTCGCAGCGCATGGCCATCGCCTGGGGCCTGCTCGCCTCGGATATCGCCCCGTCGCAGGCGCGCGTCCGCCTGCGCCAGCTGGAAGGCGAGTTCGAGCGCATCCTCGCCCGCCTTTCCGCGGCCGATCTGCCGCCGGCACTGAGCGGCCACTTGCAGGGCGTCGCCGACCTCTGGCCGGCCTACCGTGCCACCGTCATCGAGGCCGTCGCCGATCCCGCCGATGCCCCGCAACTGCTGGCCATGAGCGAAGACATTCTCGCCGCCACCGACCGCCTGACCGGCCAGGCCGAGCAGGCGGCCCGTACGCCGGCCGGGCGCACGGTCAATATCGCTGGGCGCAACCGCATGCTCTCGCAGCGCATCGGCAAGTTCTTCCTGTTCGCCCACTGGAGCGGTGGCGACGCGGCGATCCGGCCGCACATCGAAGCCTGCGCGCAGGAGTTCGAGGACAACCTGGAACAGCTGCGGCAGAGCGGCCGCAAGCAGCCCGAACTGGCCGCGCAACTGCAGGAAGTGGCCAGCCAGTGGCAGAAGTTTCACCACGCCCTCGCCCCCAACCTCAGCCGGCCCGGCCGGGCAGCGCACGTCCGCACCGTCATGGCCGAAGGCGACCGCCTGCTGCGCCATGTCGATACCACGGTCAAGCTCTACGAAAGGCTGGTCAAGTGACACCGCCGGAACCGGAACCGCGCGAACTCGAACTGACGGACGAAGACATCCTCGACGCGCTGACCCATGTCCCGGGCTACATCGACATCAGCACCGAGGATTTCCGCATCGTCTACCACCTGGCCTGGCGCCACGCGCTCGAACGCCTGCGGGCGCAGCAGGCCGCCGCGGTGGACGGCGAAACCCGATGAAAATCGAAAGCAGCTGGCGCGACTACTGGCGGAAGATGCGCGGCACCACACGCGGCAGCCCGCCGCGGGTCAGCAACGAGGAAATCCTCTTTTCCTGGATCGGCTCCTTCGTCGGCATCGGCCTGCTCGCCGGTATCGGCCAGGCCTTCTTCAGCCCGGCCGACCTGATGCTGCTGACCGGCTCCTTCGGCGCCTCGGCGGTGCTGCTGTTCGGCGCCGTGCGCAGCCCGCTGGCCCAGCCGCGCAACGTGCTCGGCGGTCACATCCTGTCGGCGCTGGTCGGCGTCATCTGCTGGAAACTGCTGTATTTCATGCCCTGGCTTGCCGCCGCCCTGGCTGTCTCCACCGCCATCGCCCTGATGCACGCCACCCGCACCCTGCACCCGCCGGGCGGCGCCACCGCGCTGATCGCCGTCATCGGCTCCGGCGAAGTGCATCGCCTCGGCTTCTGGTACATCCTCGCCCCGGCCACCGCCGGCGCCCTGATCCTGCTGACCGTGGCCCTGCTACTCAACAACCTTCCGCGCTCGCGGCGTTATCCGGAAATCTGGCTGTAGGCGCGCCGGCGCCAGCCGGTTCTAGCTGACCGAGGCCATGAAAGCGTGCACATCGATCATGTCGCGCGGCGCCATGCCGGCTTCCGTCAGGCTGGCGCGCAGATGGCTGGACAGACGCAGGACCGCCGCGTAAGTCCGCCAGTTCGGCTCGGGCTTGTAGAGGATCCGCCAGCAGAAGGCCTTGGCCACTTTCTGGATCAGCACCGGCTTGATAAAGGCTTTGTCTTCCGGAAAGCGGATGAAGCTGAACAGCGTGGCGTACGGCCAGCGGTTGATGCCGAGCAGATCGAGGCTGCGGGCAAACTCCTTGAAGCGGATTTCTTCCGCTTCCGTCCCGTAGAGGAATTCGGCCAGCGCCAGCGCGAAGGTCTTCTGCTGCAGCGGCTGCTCGAGGGCGGCATAGAGCGCGGTCTTTTCCGTCTTGGTCAGCAACGTGGTCAGCGATTCGACATGGCGGGCCCGGTCGCAGACGTCCTGATAGCGACGCTCGGCAATCAACTCAGAGATTTCCGTCTGGCCCAGCAGCTGGATGGCGAACTGGTTCGCCAGCATGATCGCCTCGCGCACTTCCTTGGCCAGGCGCGGCGCGGCAAAGCCATCCGGATGAACGGCCAGGAAGCGTTCGATGGCCATTGCCGGCGTCACATAGTCGGCGCTGGCGATCTGGGTAGCATCCATCAGGTTGTCGAGCAGCCGGTGTTTGGCCATCGCTCCCTCGGCGACCTCGAGCTGGACGAAGGATTTAGCCAGGCGCTTGGCGCCGCTGCCGACAAAGAAAACGTCGATGCTGTCGGCCGACACAGTGAGCACTTTGCCCAGCCCCCAAGCCTGCTGTTTGGGGTGAAAAACTCGATCGCCTGGGGTGAGATTGCTCATTTTGTGCTCCGCCGTTTCCGGAAAAAGCAGCCGATTCTAACACGCGGCCCGGCCGCACCCGGCCGCTTCCCGAGGCCCGGAATCACCGGCCATGACGTGGTTCTAGTCGATCAACCGGCTGGCCAGTTGCTCAGCCAGCACAACCAACGCCGGGCTGTCTTCCAGGCCGTCGAGGAAGCGCTGCGGAATGCCCGACAGGCCGCTCTGCGCCCCGGCCAGGGCGCCGGCCAGAATGGCCCGGGCCTGGTTCTGACCGCCGCCATTGACCGCGTGCAGCACGGCGGATTCGAAATCGCCGGCAAAGCGGGCGGCCAGATAGTAGACCGCCGGGAACTGGTGATAGACGGCGCACGGCAGGCCATAGACCAGCGATGCCTTCCACGCCGGCTCGATGCGGATATCGGGATCGACGGCCGCCAGGGCGATCGACGACGGACCGAGCAGAGCGTCGGGCGACGGAAAGCGTCCGCTGGTCGGCGCTTCCGCCGCGCCGGCGTGCGGCGCCTGCAGGTTGCCGGTGGTTACCGTGTGGAACGGCAGCTCGCCGGCCTTGACCCGGGCCATCAGCTTGCCGGCCAGCTGCCCGTCCAGGGCATGGCCTTCAACCAGCATGCCGAGCACGGCGCCAAAGGCCACGGTCATCGCCACCACCGTACCATCGGTCTGTGTCAGCAGCGTATTGCCGGTGACGGCGGCGGCGAGCTCGGCCGGTTGGCGAGCGTAGCGGATGGCGATCGCCAGAATCCGCTCGGCGGCTTCCGTGGTGTCGGCATTGCCGCCGACCTGCCCCCAGGGCAGCCCCAGAACCACCCGCTTGCGCCAGGCCTCGCGCATCGACTGACTGGTATAGCCACCCGGTCCGTTCATCGGCGTCCCATCGAGCAGCGGGAACAAGGTCGTATCCAGCCGCCGGCAAAAATCCACCTCGTCGTAGCCGCCGCAAGCGACCAGCGATTCCACGGTGAGGCGCAGCAGGACGCCGGATTGGGACGGCTGCCCGGCCTGCAAACCGGCGTGATAGCGCCCCGGCCGGGGCGTCGTGTAGTCGCTGATCCACGGACCATAGTCGGCGCGCAGCTGATCCAGGTCGTAGTACCAATGCGGGCCAAGGGCCAGCGCATCGCCGATGAAAGCCCCCATCAGGGCGCCCATAGCGCGGTCAGCAAGTGGAGATACGGGCATCATTGTGTCCTCCTGGCGGCAAGGAATCGATTATCGGGCGATTGGCGGCACAAGGGGAAGCAAACGGCGGCGCCGCCAGCACGGTCTACCAATATCTACTAATCAAGTTACTAATTAGTAGACTCTGCCGGAAAGCGCCACCTATACTAATGTCTACTAATTCATCTGCAATTTAGTAGACACATGAAAAAGCCCACTCCCGCGCCCGATTTCACCCAGCTCATGCAGGGCCTCAGCCCCGAGGACTATCCATGGGTCACGGCGAACATCAATCCCCTGGTCGGCGGCCGCTATTTGCACTGGGACGACCTTCGCTACCGGCCCGCGCCGGACGAGGTAGCAAAAGAGGCCTGGTGGGCCTCCATCCAGCTCGGCCGGGCCGCCCTGCTGCAGGATTTGCCACTGCTCGACAAAACGGGAAAGCCCTTCCGCTTCGCCACCCCCAGCCCGGTACTGATCGCCCTGCACCACATCGACCGCGACGCCGCCGGCCAGATCCATTCGGCTGCCGGCGCGCCGCTCCGCGAAGAACCCCATCGCTACCTGATCAACTCATTGATCGAGGAAGCCATCACCTCCAGCCAGCTCGAAGGCGCCTCGACCACCCGCCAGGTCGCCGCCGCCATGCTCAAGAGCGGCCGGACACCGCGCGACCATAGCGAGAAGATGATCTTCAACAACTATCGCGCCATGGAACACCTGCGCGAGATCAAGAGCGACGTACTGACGCCCGGGCACATCCTCGAGCTGCATCGCATCCTCAGCGAAGACACGCTGGACGACCCCGCCGATGCCGGGCGCCTGCGCCAGGCCAACGACATCCGCGTGGTCGATCCGCGCGACGGCACCATCCTCCACGAACCGCCCGGCCATGACGAGCTACCACAACGCCTGCAACGGCTGTGCGACTTCGCCAACGCCGACGAAAGCGCCTCGCCTTTCGTCCATCCCGTGCTGCGCGCCATCCTGCTGCACTTCATGATCGGCTACGACCACCCCTTCGCCGACGGCAACGGCCGCACCGCCCGCGCCCTCTTCTACTGGTCGATTGCCCGCAGCGGCTACTGGCTGATGGAATACACCTCGATCAGCCACATCATCCGGCGCGCCCCGGCCAAATACATGCGCGCCTACCTGCACAGCGAATCGGACGGCAACGACACCACCTATTTCCTGCTCCACCAGCTATCGACCATCCGCAAGGCCATCGCAGCCCTGCACGAATACCTGGACCGCAAGAGTCGTGAGCAGAAAGAAACCGAAAAGCTGCTCTCGGCCTCCGTCAGCCTGCGCAGCCGCTTCAACCATCGACAGACCGCCCTGCTCAACCACGCCCTGCGCAACAACGGCACCGAATACCGCGTCGACGCCCACCAGCGCTCGCACAATGTGGTCTACCAGACCGCCCGCAACGATCTGCTGAGCCTTCACGAACTGGGGCTGCTGATCAAGACGAAACAGGGGAACGCTTACGTTTTCTATGCGCCGGAGAACCTGCGCGAACTTGTGGCGGAACTGGCGAAGAAATAACAGCCAAGTCGGTATGCCACCGGGACGCCTTCCCTCTCCATCCGATTCCTATCGATTCAGCAACAGCTCCGCCAGACCATCAAGCATCGCCTTGTGCGAGACCCAGTCAGGCATCACGGATTCCAGCAAACGGTAATACTCGGGACTGTGGTTATGCTCGCGCAGGTGGCATAGCTCGTGGAAGATCACATAATCGATACAGACCCGCGGGGCCTTCACCAACTGCGGATTAAGCACGAGTTCGCCGGATGGCGAGCAACTCCCCCACTGCGTACGCATGTTCAGCAAGCGAAAACTCGGCACCGCGGATAACCAAGGCAAGCGCGGTGCAAGTTCTGCCAACCGCCGGGCAAAAACCTCTCTTGCCCGCTGCCGATACCAATCCTCCAACGACGCGCGAACCAGCAAAGGATCACGGCGCGGCACAGCGACGAGCAACTTGCCGCGCAGCAGCTTGACGCTGGTTTTCCCGCCCTCGACCAGTTCCACCTTCAGCATGTGGCGTCGGCCCAGATAAAAATGGCTCTCGCCGCTGACGTACTCGCGCGGCAGGACATGCAGGCAGCGTTCGCGCCGGGCTTCCAACTCACACCACAACCAGCGCGCGCGCCGCTGCACTGCGGCCATCACCAGCTCCGGTGTAGCGTCCTCCGGCGCATCGACCCGGATAGAACCTTCCGGCAGCACGTGAATCGTGATCCGCCGCCGCGGCTTTGGCGCAAAGCAAATGGCAAAGGCGATCCGTGCATCGCCATAGCGGATACTGCGCTGCATGTCAGAAGCCGCCGCGACTCAAGCCGACGCGGGTCACCTGTATCACCTGCTCGATGACATTTTTCGCCCGTTCCAGGCCCATCAAGCCGAACAAGCGGGGCAACAGCGCCTTGCGGATCGCCGCCTCGATGTTCTGTGGATTCAGCGAATTCTCGGCCACCGCATCGCGGACGATCTGGTCGATCAACCGGGCTTCCTCGACATACGCCCCTTCTTCGCCCTGGACGAATTCCCCCTCACCCAGCACCAGCCGGAAAATCCCGAAATAGGCCCGGGCGTGGGCCTGGCCGGCAAACACATCGGGCACGCCCGCCAGTTCCCGGTTTTCCACCTGCGCCTCAAACTTCTTGAATAGCGCGTACTGCTTCACCGGATGCTCGAACATCGCCTCCGCCGCCGCAATCGCTTCCTTCAGCAGATCGGCGAACACCTTCTGAGCATAGGGATCATCCGCCAGATCCTGCTCGATGGTCTTCTTCAGGCGAGTGCGGATCATGTCCGTCTCGTTGCGGGTCTTTTCCTCGCTCCAGTTTTCGGGATCGTCTCCGCCCAATTTGTGCACGACATAAACCCCCGCCGGCTCGCGCACTTCCTTTCCGATCACCTGTTTATCCACCATGCGGCGAATCTGCTCTTCGTACACGCTGTAATCGACGGTTTCCAACGCATCCTGCCGGGCAATCTGGCGCAGGCTGGTGAAGAAGCGCAGGTCTTCCTTGTAAGTCGCCAATTTGGCTTCCGAAAAAGTGTGGTCCTCGTAGAAGCTGCGTGAGGCCAGCGCCGTTTGCAGGCACAGGCCAAACTTCGTCAGTGCCGCGTAGAAATCATCGCGCACCTTCTGGCGGGTGTCGTAGCTCTGGCCCTCCTCATCCTCGGCGTACTTTGGCATCAAGACGTGGCGGTATTGCTCCAGGTCACGCCTGTTTTTCACCTCGGCAAAGATCGCCCACAGGTCGTGATGCAAGCCGGGCAACTGCTTGTACTCGCTGCTGAACTGCTGATACAGCCCCTCGATGTCGGCCAGATCGTAGCCGCCCTGAGTGCGCGCCTCCAGATCCTGGTAAGCCTTCACAGCGGTATCCAGTTCCTTCAGGATGCCCCGGTAATCGACCAGAATCCCGTAACGCTTGGCCTCATGCAGACGATTGACGCGGGCGATGGCCTGGATCAGGTTGTGTTCCTTGAGTGGCTTGTCGATGTAAAGCACCGTGTTGCGCGGCTCGTCGAAGCCGGTGAGCAGCCGGTCGACGACAATCAGCAGGTCCGGCTCGCCATCGCCGGCAAAACCCTCCAGCACCCGCCGCTCGTAGCCTTCCTGATCGTTGCCGACATGGGCGTTCCACCACTTCTGCACTTCGGGCAGCTTGCTTTCATCGACTTCCAGATTGCCTTCCCGGCTATCCGGCGCCGAAATCACAATGGCGCTGCTGACCAGGCCGGTATCGTCGAGATAGCCCTGGTAGCGGATCGCATCCAGCTTGCTGAACACCGCCACCTGCCCTTTCAACCCCAGGCCCAGCTTCTTGATGTTCTCGCTGAAATGGCTGGCAATGTCCCAGGCGATCAGCTCGATGCGGTTGGCCGCACCGTAGATCGCCCGCTTGTTGGCGAATTTCTTCTTCAAGTCGGCGCTTTGCGCCTCGGATAACCCGGCTGTGATCTTCTCGAACCAGTGATTCACCGCCTGCTCGTTGATCGTCAACTCGGGCACCCGCTCCTCGTAGAGCAGCGGCGCCACCGTTTCATCCTCCACCGCCTTCTGCATCGTGTAGGCATGGACGATGGGGCCGAACTTGTTGGCCGCCTTCTCCTTCTTCAACAGCGGCGTTCCGGTAAAAGCCACGTAAGAGGCCAGGGGCAGAGATTTCTTCATCCGCTCATGCGTCTCGCCACCATGGCTGCGGTGGCCTTCATCGACCAGCACAATCAGATCCGGCGACGGGTTGTAGCACTCCGGCTGGCGCGAGGCGGTGGCGAACTTGTGGATCAGCGTGAAAATGATGCGCTCGGCGCCCTGGCCGATGCGCTTTGCCAACTGCCGCCCGGTCTGCGCCCGCGCCTTATCGCCTTCCTTCTTGGTGGCGATGGCGGAACCAAAAGCGCCGCTGCTGATGAAATTGCGCGCCAACTGGTCTTCCAGATCGACGCGGTCGGTGACCACCACCACCCGGCAGGCTTTCAGGTCGTCATGGACGACCAGCGCCTTGGTCAGGAAGACCATCGTGAAACTCTTTCCGGAGCCCGTCGTGTGCCAGACGATGCCGCCCTCCCGCCCGCCATCCGGCCGGCGCTGCTGGATGCGTTTGAGCAAGGCGCGGATGCCGAAAAACTGCTGGTAACGCGCCACCACCTTGCCGACCTTGCGGTCGAATAACACAAAAAAGCGTAGGAATTCGAGCAGCCGGGCCGGCGTCAGCAAGGCCACCAGCAAGCGGTCCTGCTCGGTCGGCAACATCGGTTGTGCCCACAATTGCTCGAAGTGCTGGCGCAACTTCGCCGGCTTGTCGGCAAACAGCGCGGCGTGAGTCGCCGCCGACAAAGGCTGGTTCTTCCACGCCGCCAGTTGGCCGTCGGTAAACTCCTCCTCGCGCCAGCGCGCCCAGAACTTCGCCGCCGTAAAGGTCGTACCGTAGCGCCCTTCGCTATGGTTCACCGCCAGCAGCAACTGGGCGTAGGCGAAAAGCTGCGGAATCTCGTCGTGCCGCTGGTTACGCAAATTCTGGCTGATTCCCTCGTCGACCGTCGCTTTCTCGGCTTTACCGCTCTCCGGCCGCTTCGCTTCGATCACCACCAGCGGCAGGCCATTGACGTAACAAACCAGATCGGGAATCCGGCTATGCGTGCCGTGCGTGGACAGCACTTCCAGTTCCTCGGTCACCTCCCAGCGATTGGCCGCCGGATCGGCCCAGTCGATGACGGCGATGGTCGGCTGATGCTTCTTGCCGTCCGGCATGAACTCGGTGACGGTGATGCCCAGAGCCAGCTTCTGGTACAGCCGCTCATTGGCCGGCAGCAGTCCTTCCGTCAGGCTCAGCGCCGACAACTCGCGGACGATCTGCTCGATGCCGGAAGGCGACAGCGGATACCACGCCCCCTTGTACTCGAAGCGCCGCGTCTGCAAAACCTCGACCAGCCGGGGCCGCAACACCACCTCGCGGGTACTGCCGCGCAAGGCCAGGCAGGCTGCGGTCGACAGGAAATTCCAGCCTAAATTGCACAGCAGATGCAGGGCGGGAAGGTGGGTGCTGAACTGCTCGCGGGTTTGCGGGACGGAGCTCATTTAGGCCCTCGCGGCTTCGCTAGCGGGAAGATGGACGCGGCGTTTTCCGGTCAGGAGTTGCTGCATCAGGGCTCGTTTCTCATTTTCTAGTCTAAGAATCAAACCCTCAACAATCTGCACTGAGTTTTCTGCTCCATCAAGAATATCGGCTATTGCTTTTTGCTCGGGAACAGATGGAATTTTCACTTTTATGGATGAAAAATCTCGGTAACTAAGATTCCATGTATCAGATACTAGACCTTGCGAATATCGATAGAACTGAAACACCATAGGTAAGTGCTTAAATAGGTGAGCAGCGAAACGACCTTGAATTTGGTCATTTGGTGTAACTATCGTGTAAGCGGGACTAACAATACCCTCAAGATTGGAAAGAGCCGATATCCCTTGCCACATCCTCATGGTGTTATAGCCAATATCTCCGGGACAAATCCGACGATAGTTTGACTTATCACCACTGGAGACATCTTTTTCACTCACATCTTCTCGCGGTATAACCCCCGCCTCCCTAGTAATCGACAGAAGGGGAAGGGAAATAAACCCCGTTTCAACTCTCTCTGAGAAAAGATCACCGAGGTATCTAACTTGCCATGGGCCATTGAAATCCGTAATTCTTTTATTGCCCGTCAATAAATTTTGCATTAACGCCAATTTTTGCTGCCTACTATTTTCAAGTAGACGTTTTGCGACTTTCAGTGCTTTATCCCATGTAGCAAGTATTTCTCCAATTTTCCCCTGTTCTTGGAGATCGGGGATAGTTACAGGAATCTTTGAAAAGTCATCAAAATAGAGCCGTAAACGATCTTCTGTTAGCCCATGTGAATATGCCCAAAATAAATGGAGGACTCGATTTGTCTTAAAAAGATAGGAGGCAAAAAGAGGGGCCACACTCTCATTACTGACCAAAACAACGTATGCAGGGCTAACCATTCCCGCATTTGTTGCCAATCCAAATGCACCTTGCCACATGCGCATCATGTTGTAAGCGATATCCCCCTCCCTAACGAGAAGATGCTCTTCGGGACTGAGGCTGCTTTCTTGTTTCCGCTCTAGATCCTCGCGATTAACTAGCCCATCGTTCATCGTTACCGACAAAACAGGCAAACCAGCTTTGCCTTTTTCGCGCCGGCTAGAAAACAGATCTCCAAGCCTGTGGCTACCTTCGTAAATCACTGTTTTGACCCTTTCTGGCTCGGTGCCCCCTTTTCAATCGCCTCCAGTTCGGCCATGTCCTCGGCATCCGCCCGCAAGGCATCTGCCCGTCGCCGCTGGGCATCGAAGGTTTCGTAGCGTTCGTGGGCAATCCTGACCATGCTTTCGCGGCTGATGCTGCCACTGCCCTTGAGTAGCGAACGTTCGTTGAAGGCGAGGAAATTGGCAGTGAATTGCCGCCAGTCGTCGAGGGAGATCTGCTGCCGGCGGCGGGCGCGGTCTTCGGCGAAGTCGAGGAACATGGTGATCAGGCGGTTGAGTTCATCAACCTCTTCAAGCTCCAGGTAATTCTTGGCGATGATCACGTCGGCCTTGCGCACCCGCCCGGCTTTCCAGGTTTTCAGGGCCATGTTGGCTTGCGTCGGATCGCTGCGGTCAACGACGATTTCGGCGGCAGTTTTGCCGGTGACGGCGAAGAGCAGCTTGTTCTGGACTTCGGCAAAGAAGAGGTCGGTGGCTTCGCGGTTGTCTTTGTAGTCCTTGGAGAGCGAGAAGAGTTCACGCACCTTCTGATAGAAGCGACTTTCCGAGGCGCGGATGGTCCGGATGCGCTCCAGCAACTCGTCGAAATAGTCCCAGCCGCCGGGGTTCTTGAGGCGCTCGTCATCCATGGCAAAGCCCTTGATCAGGAACTCCTTGAGGTGGGTGCTGGCCCACTGGCGGAACTGGATGCCGCGCGGCGAGCGAACGCGGTAGCCGACGGCGAGGATGAGATCGAGGTTGTAGAGCTGGATGGAACGCTCAACCTGGCGGCGCCCTTCGGTTTGAACTGTCAAGTATTCCTTGACAGTTGCTTCGGCCAGCAACTCCCCGTCGGCCAGGATGTTCTTGATGTGCAGACTGACGTTCTGTTTAGTCGTCTGGAACAGTTCAGCCAATTCCAGTTGGCTCAGCCAGACCGTTCCATCTTCGGCGCGCAGGTAAAACTGCGCCGTGCCGTCGTCGGTGGCGTAGATGACCAGTTCGGCGCGGAGAGTGGGTTCGGGTTGCTTACTCATCACCCTCACCTTCCTTCTTCTCGAGCCGCAGTTGTTCCCGTTCCAACTGCTTGATGCTCTTTTCCGGGGTCGGCAGGTTTTCCGGCATGGTGCCGCCCAGTTCTTCGATGGTCTGACGAACCTTGCGACCGACTTCAAGGTGGGTACGGTTTGCCGCTGCCTTGCCTTTGATCCCTTCGCGCCGCAGTTTATCTTCGGCCTGCGTGGCGCGGAACAGGTTGGCGGCGAGTTCGGTGCTGCCCATATGGTCAAGAATTTTCTGGCTTTTCTTCAGGCTCTTTTTGGCATGAATGTCTTTTGCACCAAGGCCACCATACAGCCCCTTGTAGCCGTGATCCTGGAAGACGGCGTAGTCAAGGGGCGTTTCTACGCCAGCCAGCTTGGCAGCGGCAGCGAGATCCTTGTTGTGCTGCGTGAGTTCGTCACGCATGAGAAGGCGCCGCTGGTCTTCCAACTCCTGGCGCCGGGTTTGCATGGCAAAGTAGGTCTGCCCGGCGGCGATCACCGGCTTTGACGGGTCGCCGTTCTGGACGATCAAGTAGCACGCATAGCGGGACAGACGAAAGTCATTGACCGGACGCAATGCACCGGAACCAATTTCCACCATTTCGAGGACATCCTCGAAATGGTCCTCGATGTTCTGTTCGCTGTTTCGACAAGCTTCTTTGGCTCGTTCTACAACCGGGAGGAAATGTCGATATTCCGAGTAATCCAGGACCTTCGCGAGTTGCCGGGCCGACCAGAATTCATTGCCGTCATCGTCCACTTGCCGGAGGCCTTCAAAGGTCCTGTGGCTGCTGTTTGCAGTCTTCACGCTTTTGTCACTCATAGCCCAACTCCTTCAAGTAGCCAGCCATCTTCTCCTCCAGCACCGCCAGTTCGGCCTTGAGCATTTCCCGCTCGGCGCGCACGGCCATCAGGTCGATTTCGGCTTCTTCCTCGAAGGTATCCACATAGCGGGGAATGTTGAGGTTGTAGTCGTTCTCGGCGATCTCGGCGACGCTGGCGAGATATGCGTATTTTTCGTGATTTTTCCGGTCGACCGCAGCATTGAGGATTTTCTGCAGGTCGGCGTCGCGTAGTTGGTTCTGGTTCTTGCCGTCCTGGTATTCCCGGCTGGCGTCGATGAACAGGACCTTGTCGTCCTTCTTGTTCTTGCGGAAGACGAGAACGGCGGCCGGGATGCCGGTGCCGTAGAAGAGTTTTTCCGGCAGGCCGATGACGGTTTCGAGCAGGTTTTCGTCGATCAGGGCCTTGCGGATGCGGCCTTCGGCAGCGCCCCGGAACAGCACGCCATGCGGCACAACCACCGCCATGCGGCCACTGCCCGGCTTCATGGTTTCGATCATATGCAGGATGAAGGCGTAGTCGGCCTTGGTGCGGGGCGGCACGCCACGGCGGAAGCGCTTGTAGGGGTCGGCCTCGGCATTCTCGAAACCCCATTTCTCCAGCGAGAACGGCGGATTGGCGACGACGATGTCGAACAACTTCAACTGGCTATTGCCATCGAGCAGCTTGGGGTTGCGCAGGGTGTCGCCCCACTCGATGCGGTGGTTGTCCTCGGCGTGCAGGAACATGTTCATCTTGGCCAGCGCCCAGGTGCTGCCGATGGCTTCCTGCCCGTACAGCGCATATTTCTTGCCGCCGCTACGCTGACGAATTAGCTGGCTGCACTTCATGAGCAGCGACCCAGAACCACAGGTTGGATCGCAGATTTCATCGCCTTCCTGCGGATCGACCAGCAGCGCCATCAATTGCGAGACTTCCGGCGGCGTGTAGAACTCGCCGGCTTTCTTGCCACTGGTCGAGGCAAAGTTCTTGATGAGGAACTCATAGGCGTTGCCGATGACGTCGAGCAGGCCGATGCGGCTCGGCCGCAGGTTGAGTTCCGGCTTGGCGAAGTCTTCGAGCAGGTGACGCAGGATGTCGTTCTTCTGCGCCTCGTCGCCCAGTTTGGTGGAGTTGAAGCTGATGTCCTGGAAGACGTCGCGCAACTTGGCGATGTTGCTTTCTTCAATGGCGTGCAGCGCCTTGTCGATACGCTCGCCATTGCCGGGCTGGTGACGCGCCTGGTGCAAAGCGTAGAAATTGGCGCTAGGCGGCAGCACGAAACGCTCGTTCTTGAGCAGTTCGGTGATCAGCTCGGGATGGTCGCCGTGCTCTTTGGCATAAACCTCGTAGTGATCCTGCCAGACATCGGAGATGTACTTCAGGAAGAGCATGGTCAGGACGTAGTCCTTGTAGATGCTCGGATCTACGGTGCCCCGGAAGGTGTCGCAAGCCGACCAGACGGCGGCGTTGATGGTGTCTTGATTGATCGGTGTATGGGTCATGGTGAATTACTCGGCGAGGCCGGAAGTGGCGTGAAATTGAAGAGCGAGGGCATCAAGCTGGCGGGCGCGGTTTTCGACCAGGGTATGCAGCAGGAGCTTTTCCCGGCGGGCGGCCGTGGCAAGGGCAACGATGCGGTGCTGGGTAGCGATCGCCGGCACGGCTATCGGCGTGGCTTCAAGCACGGCGCGTGCAATACCAAGCTGGGCGCTGCCCTGGGCATTGGCCGAAAGGTAGCGCTGAACCGGCAGGCTGTTGATCTGCCAGGCGAGGAATTCAGCAAGCAGCAGCTCTGGCCGGCGGACGCGAAGCTGGAAGAAGTACTGGGAACAGACGGCCTCACAAGGCACGCTGTCGAGATGCACGGCGAAATTCTGCGCGCCCCGGGCTATGAAGAGGATATCGCCTGCTGCCAGCCAATCCGGCCCCTTGCGTCCGGTGATCGATGTCCGGGTCAGACCAGGCCAGGCAACCCTGGTATCAAAAGCGACGTCTCGCATCTGCACAACATGAGCGTTGCCGTTATCGACGGTCGGCACGGCACCGCGGAAGGGGTATCCGGCTTTGAGGTCGACCAGTTGGCGTAGTGGGATGGTCATAAAAATTTTGCACCAAGCAAGTTTTGGCGATTATTTTCCACGCCGATCCAATGGCGGTCAATAGCAAAAATTAAGTTGGTGCAAAAAAATGGAGGCCCGCAGGCCTCCATTTTTTAAACATATCCGAAAAATTTTTTTCGTCAGATATCGATCCTTGCATTCAGCGCATTGGTCTCGATAAACGCCCGGCGCGGTTCAACTAGTTCGCCCATCAGTGTGGTGAAGATCTCATCAGCGGCAATCGCGTCATCGATCTGCACGCGCAGCAGGCGGCGGACTTTCGGGTCCATGGTGGTTTCCCACAGTTGCTCGGGGTTCATTTCGCCGAGACCCTTGTAGCGTTGCTTGGCGATGCCGCGTTCGACTTCGTTGAGCAGCCACTTCATGGCGTCGCCGAAGTTGCTGGCGACCTGCTTCTTCTCGCCGCGGGCCATGACGCCACCGTTGCCGAACAGGTCGGCGAGGGTTTCGGCGGTGCGCTTGAGTTGCAGGAAGTCGCCGGAGAGCAGCAGGTCTTCGTCGATCAGGCCGACTTTCAGGTTGCCGTGGTGCATGCGCTCGACGCGCAGGATCCAGCGTTCCTGGATGTCGTCGAACTTGGGCACCAGACGCGTGCCACGCGGGATGCGGGCGGCGATCAGCTCGGCGCTGGCGCGGGCCAGGTCCTCGGTGGACAGGTCCACCGCCAGGTTGTGGCGGACGATGGCATGCAGGACTTCCGGATTCACCAGATGCGCCAGGCGCTCGATGATCGCTTCGGTGGCCAGCCAGGAGCGGGCCAGGCCTTCCAGGGCCGGGCCGGTGATCGGCGCGCCGGCAGCGGGCGTCAGCACGGCTTCGTCGAGCGCCATGTTGAGCAGGAACTGGTTGTATTCCAGATCGTCCTTCAGGTAGCGCTCGGTCTTGCCGTGCTTCACCTTGTACAGCGGCGGCTGGGCGATATAGACGTAGCCGCGGTCGATCAGCTCCGGCATCTGGCGATAGAGCAGCGTCAGCAGCAGGGTGCGGATGTGGGCGCCGTCGACGTCGGCGTCGGTCATGATGATGATGCGGTGGTAGCGCAGCTTCTCGACGTTGAAGTCGTCCTTGCCGATGCCGGTGCCGAGCGCGGTGATCAGCGTGACGATCTGCTCGGAGGAAATCAGCTTGTCGAAGCGTGCCTTCTCGACGTTGAGCACCTTGCCGCGCAGCGGCAGGATCGCCTGGAATTTGCGGTCGCGGCCCTGCTTGGCGGAGCCGCCGGCGGAGTCACCCTCGACGATGTAGATTTCGCACAGCGCCGGGTCTTTTTCCTGGCAGTCGGCCAGCTTACCGGGCAGGCCGACGCCGTCGAGCACGCCCTTGCGCCGCGTCATTTCGCGGGCCTTGCGGGCAGCTTCGCGGGCGCGCGAGGCTTCGACGATCTTGCCGCAAATCATCTTGGCATCGACCGGACGCTCGAGCAGGAAATCGGCGAGTTTCTGGGCGACGACTTCCTCGACGGCGCCGCGCGCTTCGCTGGAAACCAGCTTCATCTTGGTCTGCGAGGCGAACTTGGGGTCCGGCATCTTGACTGAGAGCACGCAGGCCAGGCCTTCGCGCATGTCGTCGCCGGCGATATCGACCTTGGCCTTCTTGGCGATCTCGTTTTCGTCGATGTATTTGTTGATGACGCGGGTCATCGCAGCGCGCAGGCCAGTCAGGTGGGTGCCACCGTCGGACTGCGGAATGTTGTTGGTGAAGCAGAGCACCTGTTCCTGGTAGGAATCGTTCCACTGCATGGCCACTTCGACGCCGATGGTGATGCCGGTATCGGCAGCGCCCTGCCCGACCTTGGCTTCGCCGGCCGAGTAGAAGATGTTCGGATGGAGGACCGACTTGGTGCGGTTGATGTATTCGACGAAGCTCTGCACGCCGCCGGCGAAGGCGAACAGCTCTTCCTTGCCGGAACGCTGGTCGATCAGCTTGATGCTGACGCCGTTGTTGAGGAAGGACAGTTCGCGCAGGCGCTTGGCGAGGATTTCGTAGTGGAATTCGATGTGACCGAAGATTTCGACGTCAGCCAGGAAATGCACTTCGGTACCGCGCTTTTCGGTGTCGCCGAGGACTTTCAGCGGCGAGACTTCAAAACCGTTGCGGGTTTCCAGGCAACGATCGACTGGCACGCCACGGCAGAATTCCATGAAGTGCTTCTGGCCGTCGCGGCGGATGGTCAGGCGCAGGAAGCTGGACAGCGCATTGACGCAGGAAACGCCAACGCCGTGCAGACCACCGGAAACCTTGTAGGAGTTCTGGTTGAACTTGCCGCCAGCGTGCAGTTCGGTCAGCGCGATTTCAGCAGCGGAGCGCTTCGGCTCGTGCTTGTCGTCCATCTTGACGCCGACCGGGATGCCGCGACCGTTGTCGATGACGGAAATCGAGTTGTCGGTGTGAATGGTGACGATGATGTCGTCGCAATGCCCGGCCAGCGCTTCGTCGATCGAGTTGTCGACGACTTCGAAGACCAGGTGGTGCAGGCCGGTGCCATCGGAGGTGTCGCCGATGTACATGCCCGGGCGCTTGCGCACGGCCTCCAGGCCTTCAAGGATCTGGATGCTGGATTCGCCGTAAGCCGGCGATGTGCCTTCTGCGCTGTTCTCTTCAATCATTGATTTGGTTCCACGTGAAACGATGAAGGCCCATCCGGCGGATGAGCCTTTGTTCTGCCTGAAATAACGGTCCTCAAATGCGCATCGGCATGATGACGTACTTGAAGCGATCGTTGCCCGGCACCGTGATCAGGGCGCTGGAATTGGCATCGTTGAAGCTCCACTGCACTTCTTCGGTATGGACGTTGTTGAGCACGTCAAGCAGGTAGCCGACGTTGAAGCCGACGTCGATCGGCTCGCCCGTGTAATCGACTTCGATTTCTTCCTGCGCCTCTTCCTGCTCGGCGTTGGCGGCGATCAGCTTGAGGCTGTTGTCGGCCAGGACGACGCGGATGCCGCGGAACTTCTCGTTGGTCAGAATGGCGGCGCGTTGCATGGCCTGCATCAGCGTCTGCCGGGAAACCGTCATGTGATTGCGCAGCGAAGCCGGGACCACACGCTCGTAATCCGGGAACTTGCCGTCGATGAGCTTGGAAACCAGGACCACGGAACCGAAGGCGAAGCGCACCTGGTTGGAAGCCAGGGTAATGTTCAGCGGCTCTTCGTTATCGACCAGCAGGCGGTTCAGTTCGAGCACGGTCTTGCGCGGCAGGATCAGTTCCTGGCGCGGCAGTTCGGTATCGATGGCAACGCTGGCGTAGGCCAGACGATGGCCGTCGGTGGCGACGGCGCGCAGTTCCTTGCCCTCGACCAACAGCAGCAGGCCGTTCAGGTAGTAGCGAACGTCCTGGGCAGCCATGCTGTACTGGGTCTTGCCGATCAACTGGCGGAAGGCCTTCTGCGTGATCTGGAAGCTGCGGGTGTCGCCCTCGGTCAGCGTCATCCGCGGGAAGTCATCGGCCGGCAGGGTCTGCAGGCTGAAACGGCTCTTGCCGGCGCGCACTTGCAGGCGCTTGTCTTCAAGCAGCAGGCTGATTTCGGCGGTATCCGGCAGCGAGCGCAGGATTTCCTGCAGCTTGCGCGCACCGACCGTCACCGCGCCATCGCCATCGCCGATGGCGCCGTCAGTCACCGTGGTGATCTGGATTTCGATGTCGGTAGCCAGCAGCGTCAGGCGCTCGCCCTTCTTTTCCAGCAGCACGTTGGAAAGGATCGGCAGGGTGTGACGCCGTTCGACGATTCCCGACACGGACTGCAGCGGTGCCAGGAGCGTGTCTCTTTGACTTTTAATAAGAACCATAAATTAAATTCCTTTATAGACTATATCGGGAACAGTTCTGTGGATAACGATAAATAACATTTTATTTTCAGTACCTTGCAATCTATTTTCGGCTCTGCGAAAGCCTCTGGATTGCCTGTGGATGAAATCCGGACAATTTTCCCACAAAGGGGGAAAGTCCGTTTGTTCCACAAAGTACAGACAACTTGCCCACAGGCTTATGGACAGCGCTCATCCCTTGAGCACCTGCAACAGCACGTGGAGATCGTGGTTTAGTTCGTTTTCCTTGAGGCGCAAGGAATCGATAGTTTTCACCGCGTGGATTACCGTGGTGTGGTCGCGACCACCGAAGGCATCGCCGATTTCCGGGAAGCTGTGCGAGGTGACTTCGCGGCACAGCCACATGGCCAGCTGGCGCGGCCGGGCGATGGCGCGCGTGCGCTTCTTCGAGAACAGGTCGGCGACCTTGATCTTGTAATAGTCGGCGACGGTCTTCTGGATATTGTCGATGCCGACGTTGCGCACCGAGCCGATCAGATCCTTCAGCGCTTCCTTGGCCAGATCCAGGGCGATGACGCGGCCGTGGAACGAGGAATAGGCGAGCACCTTCTTCAATGCACCTTCGAGCTCACGGACATTGGAGCGCAGGTGCTTGGCGATGAAGAAGGCGACTTCGTCGTCGAGGCGGATGCCTTCGGCTTCGGCCTTCTTCTGCAGGATGGCGACGCGCATTTCCAGCTCGGGCGGCTCGATCTGCACCGTCAGACCCCAGTCGAAGCGGGTCACCAGGCGGTCGTCAAGACCGTTGATGTCCTTCGGATAGGTGTCGCAGGTGATGATGATCTGCTTGCGCGCTTCGATCAGCGCGTTGAACAGGAAGAAGAACTCTTCCTGCGAACGGTTCTTGCCGTTGAAGAACTGCACGTCATCGAGCAGCAGTACATCGAGCGAGCGGTAGGTGCGCTTGAAAGTATCGAAGGATTTCTGCTGGTAGGCACGGACAACGTCGGAGTAGTAATCCTCGGCGTGCACGTAGCGCACCACCTTGTCCGGATTCTCGCCGACGATGGTATTGCCGATGGCGTGGATCAGGTGAGTCTTGCCGAGGCCGGCGCCGCCGTAGATGAACAGCGGGTTGTAGGCACCGCCCGGATTGTTGGCGACCTGGATGGCGGCGGCGCGGGCTAGATCGTTGGCCTTGCCGACGACCAGATTGTCGAAGGTGAAGGCATGGAAAAGACGGGATTTCTCGTAATTGCTGCCGCGGCCGCGAGATTTTTCTTCAACTTTGGCCGGCTTGGCCGCCTTGGCCGGAGCTTCGCCGGCTGCCGTCTCACCTGTCGGTGACTCGCTGCGAGCGACCGTCGCCCGACCACTGCCGATGACCAGCACAATGTTGACCGGGCCATCGAAGAAGCTGCGGCTGTAGTCCTCGATACGTGACAGATAACGGTCGCGTACCCATTTCAGAATGAAGCTGTTGGGCGCGATCAGACGCAGGCCGTCTTCCGTCGCCGCGTTCTCGCCTTCGAGTCGCAGCGGCTTGATCCAGGTGTTGAACTGCTGGGCTGGCAGCTCCTGTTCAAAACGATGCAAGCAGGATTCCCAGAAACCGGCCATTGACGATGATGCTCCTCCCCGCCGGCGAAATAATCCCCCACGGGTACTTTTAGTTGTTTGATTTTTAGACTGTTTTGGTGTATTTCCGGCCTGCCTTTGGCAAACCGGCAAAGACGGAATTCTACCCTTCGCGTCAAAAGTTATCCACAGCTTTGGAAAATAATTGATCTTGACAGAGCATGTGTTAACGCGGTGTAATTGCGCGTTTTTCTTAGCACATCAAGGGATTACCAACATGAAACGCACGTATCAACCGTCGGTCGTGCGCCGCAAGCGCACCCATGGCTTCCTGGTTCGTATGCGCACCAAGGGTGGCCGTGCAGTGATCGCTGCTCGCCGCGCCAAGGGTCGCAAGCGTCTGGGCGTTTGACCCGGACGTCCGGCGGGGTGGAACATACCTTCGCCAGACGCTATCGCCTGACAAAAACGGATGAGTTCTCATCCGTTTTTGGTTTCAGGAAGGCCATTCGCGGCAAGCTGCTGATGCTGCACTATCAGCCACGACCTGCTGCCACGGACGATGCAAGACTCGGTCTGGTGGTCGGCAAGAAGCTCCTGAAAAGGGCTGTGGATCGCAATCGCTTCAAGCGGGTTTTGCGCGAGCAGTTTCGCCTGCGGCGTGCCGGTCTGCCAGCCTGCGACCTGATCGTTCGTCTGGCAGTGAAACCGGTTCCGCTTGACGCCAGCGTCCTGGTCGACGATTTTGTTGCCCTGCTGGCAAAACTGCAGCGGTTCGCGCCGCCGCGGGAAGCATCATGAAAAGCCTGTTGATCGGGCTGATCCGCGTGTATCAGTATGCGATCAGTCCGCTCATGGGGCGAAGCTGCCGCTATGTGCCGACCTGTTCGGAATATACGGTGGAAGCAATAAGGAAACACGGTGCCATCAAGGGTGGCTGGCTGGGCGCAAAGCGCATTGGCCGCTGTCATCCCTGGCATCCGGGTGGGTACGATCCCGTACCCTGATTCAACAAATGTTTGATTGCATGGGCCGTTCATGGACACTCGACGCCTGATCCTGGTGATGATCTTCACGTTCTCCAGCTTT
Organism: Betaproteobacteria bacterium HGW-Betaproteobacteria-7; assembly: GCA_002840765.1. GTDB lineage: Bacteria > Pseudomonadota > Gammaproteobacteria > Burkholderiales > Rhodocyclaceae > Azonexus. The sequence continues at coordinate 466,394 of PHCE01000002.1, read as the reverse complement.
TTGCTGTGGGAAAACTGGCAGAAGTACAACCAGCCGAAACCGGCTGCCGAAGTTGCCGCTGCCGCGGGAACACCGGCTGCTGCCGCGAGCGGTGACGCCCCACGTCCCTCGGTCAGTCTACAGCCTGGCAGCGTCACGCCGCCGACGGCAACTGCAACCCCGGCCGCCGTTGGCGAGACCTTCACCGTCCGCACCGATCTGGTGGAAGCGACAATTTCCACTCAGGGCGGTGACATCGTTCGCCTCGAACTGTTCAAGTACAAGGAACAGGAGGACAAGGAGAAGAATTTTGTCCTCTTCGACGCCAAACATCAGTATTTCGCCCAGAGCGGCCTGATCGGCGAAGGCCTGCCGACCCATCGCTCGACTTTCCGCCGCGTCGCCGGGACGAACGAGCTGGCCGACGGCGCCGACGAACTGCAGGTCCGCCTGGAAGCCGACGCTGCCAACGGTAGCAAGGTCGCCAAGATCCTGACCTTCCGCCGCAATTCCTACGTCGTCGACGTCACCTGGGAAATCACCAACGGCAGCGCCCAGCCGATCGCCCCGCATGCCTATTTCCAGATTCAGCGTGATGGCGAAGCGCCGGCCGGTGAATCGGCAATGATGATGACCTATACCGGTCCGACGGTTTACACCGAGGAAGGCAAGTACCAGAAGCTGAGCTTCTCGGACGTTGCCTCGAACAGCGCCAAATTCGTCAAGACCGCCGACAACGGCTGGGTAGCGATGGTCCAGCACTATTTCGTCGCCGCCTTCGTGCCGACGGAAAAGACGCCGCGCGAGTTCTACATGCGCAAGCTCGACAACGCCAACGCCTACCAGGCCGGTGTCATCGTGCCGGTGGCCGAAATCGCTCCGGGTGCCAGCGTCACCGCCAAGGCCACGTTGTTCGCCGGTCCGCAGGAACAGGCAGCGCTCAAGCAGGTGTCCACTGGTCTCGATCTGGTCGTTGACTACGGCTGGCTGACTGTCGTCGCCGCACCCATCTTCTGGGCTCTGCAGTTCATCCATGGCATCGTCGGCAACTGGGGTTGGGCCATCGTCGTACTGACGGTGATCATCAAGGGCATTTTCTTCCCGCTGTCGGCCACTTCCTACAAGTCGATGGCCAAGATGCGTTTGCTGACGCCGCGCCTGATGCAGCTGAAGGAACGCTACGGCGACGACAAGCAGCGTCTGAACCAGGAAATGATGAAGCTGTATCAGACGGAAAAGGTCAATCCGCTCGGCGGCTGCCTGCCCATCCTGATCCAGATTCCGGTGTTCATTGCCCTCTACTGGGTGCTGCTCGGCGCCGTCGAAATGCGCGACGCGCCGTGGATCCTGTGGATCAAGGACATGGCTTCGCCTGATCCTTACTACATCCTGCCGGTGATCATGATTGCCTCGATGATCATCCAGATGCGGCTCAATCCGACGCCGCCGGACCCGATCCAGGCCAAGGTGATGATGGCCATGCCCTTCGTCTTCGGCATCATGTTCCTCTGGTTCCCGGCCGGTCTGGTCCTCTACTGGGTGGTCAACAACGTGCTGTCGATTGCCCAGCAGTGGCAGATCACGCGCATGATTGAAGCCGGCAGCAAGGCGGCGAACGACGCCAAGGCCTGACGTGTGGGCGGTGTAACAAGCGCCGACACCATCGCCGCCATCGCCACGGCCCCCGGCCGTGGTGGTGTCGGCGTCATCCGCATCTCGGGCAGCAAATTGCTGCCCTTTGCTTTGGCGCTGACCGGCAAGACGCCGCAGCCGCGCTACGCCACCCTGGCCGAGTTCAGAGCGGCCGACGGCAGTGCCCTCGACAGCGGCCTGCTGCTCTACTTCCCCAATCCGCAGTCCTTCACCGGCGAGGATGTGCTTGAACTGCAGGGCCACGGCGGCCCGGTGGTCATGCAGATGCTGCTCGCCCGCTGTCTCGATCTCGGTGCCCGCCTGGCCGAACCCGGCGAATTTTCCCGCCGCGCTTTTCTCAACGGCAAGCTCGACCTGGCCCAGGCGGAAGCCGTCGCCGATCTGATCGACGCTGCCACGGCCAGTGCCGCCCGCTCGGCCGTGCGCTCGCTGCAGGGAGAGTTCTCGAAAGCCATCCACGGCCTGACCGACGAACTGATCAATCTGCGCATGCTGGTCGAAGCAACACTCGACTTTCCCGAGGAAGACATCGATTTCCTCAAGGCCGCCGATGCCTTCGGTCGACTGCAACGCCTGCAACTGAAACTGGCCGAGATTTTCGACCGTGCCGGCCAGGGCAAACTGCTGCAATCGGGCCTGCACGTCGTCATCGCTGGCCAGCCCAATGTCGGCAAGTCCTCGCTGCTCAATCGCCTGACTGGCGACGACCTGGCCATCGTCACGCCGATTGCCGGCACCACGCGCGATGCCCTGCGCTCGACCATCCAGATCGAAGGCATCCCGTTGCATATTATCGATACCGCCGGCTTGCGTGCCACCGAGGATGTCGTCGAGAAAATCGGTATCGAACGCAGCTGGCAGGAAATTGAGCGCGCTGACGTGGTGCTCCTGCTGGTCGATGCCCGTGAAGGCATCAGCGCCGCCGACCGCGAGATCCTCTCGCGCCTGCCGAGCCGTCTGCAGCGCATCACCGTCTATAACAAGATCGATCTTGCCGCTCGAACGCCGGAACGCCACGACGAACATGATGCGCATGGCGACGCCGTCGCCATTTCGCTGTCAGCCAAGGCCAACCTGGGCATCGAACTGCTGCGCAATGAGCTGCTGCGCATTGCCGGCTGGCATCAGACCGAGGATGTCTTCATTGCCCGTGAGCGCCATCTGCGCGCCCTGTCCACGGCTCAGGAACACGTCGCTGCCGCCCGCGCCGTCGTCGAAGGACGCTTGCCGGCTCTCGAACTCTTTGCCGAGGAATTGCGCCTGGCCCAACAGGCGCTCGGCGAAATTACCGGCGAATTCACCGCCGATGACCTGCTCGGCGTCATTTTCAGCCGTTTCTGCATCGGCAAATAGACCCTCTCCTGCCTGTGGGCAAACCTGTGCACAAGCTGTCCGTGCTTTGTGGGGCAAATGACTATTTGGGCACTTGGTCAAAACGGTGCACATTTGCTCCACAGGACATTCAGTGCCTTTGCCGCCTCTAAATAGTCGACTTAAACCTTTGAAACGATGTTAACTATTTGACTTATCCACAGAACTGTTACTGATATAGTCTTCATAGTCCTTTTATTTATAGTTCTTATTAAAGAACCAAGTCAGGCGCTTTCAGCGTGCCGAATCGACGATACGTTCGATGCGCCGTTGCCGGCTAGTGGCAGAAGGAACATCGCCTTTTGCCAGCAAGCGTTCACGATCGGCAGCCAACCAGGCCAGCAAGGCCCGGCGCCAGCCCTGCCCGGCTGCTGTTTCCGTCGCCAGGGCATACCCCTCATCAGCCAGACGTCGATGCCGCCACAACACGCCAGCAGCGACCAGACGCGATAGTGGATCGGCAATTGCTGCCAGATCGCTGGTCTGGCCACTAGTCCAGGCCTGGCGTTGGCTGGCCGGCAATTGATCAACGGTGAAGCTTTCACCGGCCAGGTAAGCCGCGTAGGCCCGTTCGGCATCGCCGGCGTCGGTGGCTAGAGGGGTGAAGGCCGGGCAGCCTGTGCCGGCCAGGCTGGCGGTTTGGGCAGCACAAACGGACAGTTCGACGCGAGCCATCAACATCGCATCGCCGGTGCGCCCGACTTCACGGCGAGCCAGCGCCAGTTCGCGGGCGGCGACGCGTTCGTTACCGTTCAGATAGGCGGCGTGATAGGCAGACAACGCGGCATCGGTTTCCAGCAACCAACTGGGGGAGGAAGTGCCGGCGCAGGCGACGAGGAAGATTGCCGGCAACAGGCCAAGATAAAATTTCATGGCAGTTTCAGCTCCCGTTCGCGGGCAAAGGGCCATTTCTGGTTCAATTGTTCGGTCAGTGCGGTGACCCGGCGCAGGGTCGCTTCCACCTCGTTGCGCAGCATATCGAGATCGCTACTGGCCTCATTGACGTTGCCGAGTATGGCGTCGGCCTTTTTCAGGGCGTTGCGCGCTTCGCCGAGTAACTGGGCGAGTTCGCCAACGGATAGCTCGGCTTTGTCCATCAGGCCGTCGCGGCCGAAGAGTCGGGCATCGGCCTTGGTCAGCAGGGCATTGGCCCGTTCCAGCGCTTCGATGACCTGGCGGGCGTTCTTCTCGCTGCCGAGCAGAGCGTTAAGGGCGCCGTGACGACCGTTGAGTGCACCGCTGAATTTTTGCAGGTTTTCCAGTGTGCTTGAAAGGGTCGATTGCTCGGCTGTCAGACGTTCGAGGTTGATGACCAGTTGCTGGATGCTGGCCACCAGCTGCGGTATGCCGGCCGAGGCATCGCCGCTCAAAACGTCGCGCCGGGCGCCATCGGGTAGGGGCGGATCCTCGAGCAGGCCGGAGAAGGCGCGCAGGCTGGCACCGCCGACGACACCACGTTCCAGCGTAAAAACTGAGGAAGTACGCAGCCAGCGGGCATCGGCAACTGGCACTTCGATATGGAGATGGGCCTTGCCGTCGTCGCCCAGTTCAATGCGCACGACGCGGCCAATAGCAAAGCCGGAAAAGGTCAGGGTGCTGCCGACGGCAACGCCTTCTGCACTCTCGGCAACCAGCAACAGGCGCTGGGTCGGCTGAAAAACGCCGCGGGCCTGCATGACGAAGAGCACGAAGGCAACGATGGCGAGCAGCGTGACCAGGAGCAAGCCGGCAGCTTTCAGCGGAGCGTTGGGAATGTCTGGTGGCGGCAGCTGGTTGTCGGCGGGGGGCATTGTTTTCCTAGAGACGGGGGAGGATCAGCAGGGTGGCTTCGATCACCATCAGCATCAGCAGCAGGCGGGCCATGACTCGCATCTGGCGGACGACCGGATCAAGCGGACCGGCGTCGAGGGCGACCGTTGTCGGGGCGATGCCGACGACAACGGCGAACAGCATCAGCTTGATGGAAAAAACAGCTGCCATGGTTGGATCGAAAACTTGACCGATCAGCCGGGCGTAATCGGCGAGAGCCCACTGGCTGATGCCATGCACCACCAGATAAGCGACGGCCAGCGCACTGATGCCGCTGAGCACGGCGAGGACGATGACCGCGCCGGCACTGCCGACGGTGTAAGGAATCAGGTCGCGATAGGCGGGCGGTGGATCGCCGGCCGGCCGGCCGAGGCGCTGCATGGTCACCGGCGCGACACGCAGGGCGACGAATAGGGCGGCGGCCAGTGGGATCAGTTCGAGGACGAGGACACGGACGATGGCTTCCAGGGCCAGGTGCGACAAGCCGTAACTGGCGGCGGTGACGGCGACGATGCGGGTGAGTACGGTGCTGATCAGGATGCTGGCCAGCAGATAGCCGGGCAGCATCTGCCAGGCGCCGAGGCAGAGCATGCCGGCCAAGCCGCGTCCGGTAATCCGGTCATAGCTGGCCGGCGATAGTGCGGCGACCACGGAGAGAGCGGAAAAACCGGCCAGGCGGCCCTGGCGTTTCAGCCAGCGCTGGCTGCGCATCCTGGCGCTGGAGGAGGTCCCGGCCATCAACTTCAGGCTCGGGACATCCCGTCGACCAGACAAGCCGGCAGCAGGGCAATGAAGAATTTGTTCATGCGTGGGCCCGTGAAAGGTACCGAGGCAGTATATTGACACGCTTTTGCCGGGCCGGATGCCGCCCGCCAGCCCGCCAATTCCAAACGCATGCCCGACAGTCTTTTATTTGCCCTTGTCTTTGCCGCCTTCATTGCCGGCGCCATCGATGCCGTCGTCGGCGGTGGCGGGCTGATCCAGATTCCGGCGCTGTTCGCCGCCTACCCCAGTACCGCTCCGGCAACGCTGTTCGGCACCAACAAGTTTGCCAGCGTCTTCGGTACCGCCAATGCCACCTGGCGCTATGCCCGTCAGGTGAAGATGCCGTGGCGCACCATCCTGCCGGCGGCCATCGCCGCTTTCCTGCTCTCCTATGCCGGGGCTGCGGCGGTCGCCTGGCTGCCCAAGGATGCGGTGCGCCCGCTGATCCTCGTCCTGCTCATCGGTGCCGCCGCCTATACGCTGTTTCGCAAGGATTTCGGCCAGGTGCACCGGCCGGCTCATAGCGGTCATCGCGAACTGTTCTACGCCGTCCTGCTGGGCGGCGTGATCGGCTTTTACGATGGTTTTTTCGGGCCGGGTACCGGCAGTTTCCTGATTTTCCTGTTCGTCCGCTTCTTTGGTTTTGACTTCCTGCATGCCTCGGCCGGTGCCAAGGTGGTCAATGTCGCCACCAATCTTGCCGCGCTCGCCTATTTCCTGCCCAACGGCTACATCATGCTGCTGCTCGCCGTATGCATGGCGGTAGCCAATGTTGCCGGTTCCGTGGCCGGCACCTGGCTGGCCCTGCGCCATGGCAGTGCGTTTGTCCGCAAAGTTTTCCTGCTGGTGGTCGGCGTTCTGATCATCAAGTTCGCCTGGGATACTTTTGCTTTGTCGTCATAGTTTTTCTGGAACTCATTGGCGCCGGGTTTTTCAAATAAAATCCAGCCACTTCGCTCCAGGAAGACCTCATGCGCCTTACCCTCGTCCACCCTGCCGGCTTCAATTTTGTTCCTGGCCAGCCGGATTTCTCGGTTCTGGCCAACCGCATGCCGCCGATCGGCATCATGCAGCTGGCTTCCTGGCTGGAAAAATTCGGTCACAGCGTTGCTTTGCATGATTGTCTCGGTCCCTACGCGCCGAAGACCATCGCCGAGAATGCCGAGATCGTGCTGGCGACGGATCCGGAAATGGTCGGTTTCTCGGCCACCACCTCGGGCTTCATGGATGCCGTCGAGATCGCTACTTACATTCGCGAACGCCGGCCGGAGATCCGCATCGTCTTCGGCAACGTCCATGTTTCCTCGCTCGGTGCGCCGATCCTCGAACATTTCCCGGAAATCGATTATCTGGTCATCGGCGAAGGCGAAGGAGCGATGCTCGAACTGGCCGACGGCAAGCCGCTGAAAGAGATCGGCAACCTGATCTACCGCGACGACAGCGGCAAGATCCATATCAACCCGCGTCGCGATCGCATCCTCGATCTCGATGAACTGCCCTTCCCCGCCTACGAGAAGCTGGCCGGCTTCCCGCATGCCTACCACCTGCCGCTGTTCGCCTACGAAATGCGCGACGGGGCGACGATGATCACCTCGCGCGGCTGTCCCTATACCTGCTCCTTCTGCGACCGGACGGTGTTCGAGCGCCAGTACAAGACCAATTCGCCGCAGTACATCTACGATCACATGAAGTACCTGCGCGACAAGTTCGGCGTCTATCACATCAACATGTACGACGACTTGTTCACCGCCAAGAAGCAGCGCGTCTTCGATCTTTGCCAGCTGTTGATTGATAAACCCCTCGGCATGCAGTTCAACTGCGCCATCCGTGCCGGCCATACGTCGGACGAGATGCTGACCCAGCTGAAGAAGGCCGGGGCACTGATGGTCTCCATCGGCATCGAATCGGCCGACCCGGCGATGATGGAACGACACAAGGCCGGCGTGACGCTGGAAGCGGTACGTGAGACGGTGCGTTCGATCCACGCCGCCGGCCTGCGCGCCAAGGGCCTGTTCATCTTCGGCATGCCGGGCGAGACGCCGGAAACGGTACGGACGACCAGCGATTTCATCCTCTCGCTCGAACTCGACGAGATGAACATGACCAAGTTCAGCCCGCTGCACGGGGCGCCGATCTGGGATGAGTGCATCAACGATCCGACCGGCGATTTCGTCGAAGATTGGCGCCTGATGAATTGTCTGAACTTCGTCTATCTGCCGGAAGGTTTCTCGTCGCGCGAGGAGATGGACGCGCTGTACAACTGGCACGTCAAACGCTTCTACGACAGCAAGGGCTACCGTCGGCGGTTTGCCAAGCGGCTGTGGCAGCATCGCTGGAGTCTCTGGCACGTGTTGAAGCACCTGCCGGAAACCATTGCCGCCGCCCGATATTTCAGTTCCAACAAGGAACAGCTGGAAAAGGCCAAGCGCGAATTCAAGGTGCATCCGCGCCAGCCCATGGGACTCAAGCCCTTCCTCAGTCCGGATCTGCTGATCGACAACATCGTCTCCAACTCGCCGGTCAAGCTCACCCGGCGTGATGCCAAGAAGCTGCTGATCCCGGTCGTTGAAGAATCAACCGCCTGTTGTACGCCGCCGGCCCTGCAGGCGGCGCTATAATCCGCCGGTTGGCGATACGCACATGAATTTGCACGGAAATACTCACGCTGCTTATTGTTGGCGGCCATTGGGAAACCGGCGACTGTATGACCGACAAAGGCGAATAATTCTTTTCCGCCACAGAGAGTAATAAGAGGGTTAAACCCATGGAACAGCAAATGCAGGCGGAGCAAAGGGAGTGCGATGTCCTGGTCATCGGCGGCGGACCGGCGGGCACGACGGTGGCGCCGCTGTTGGCCGAGAAGGGCTATCGCGTGGTGCTGCTGGAAAAGGCCCACCACCCGCGTTTCCACATCGGCGAATCGCTACTGCCGGCCAACCTGCCCCTGTTCGAGCGGCTGGGCGTGGCCGACGAGGTGCGGGCGATCGGCATGGAGAAATGGGGTGCCGAGTTCGTCTCGCCAGAGCACGACATGGCTCAGGTCTTCCATTTCGCTGAATCCTGGGACAAGGGCATGCCCTATGCCTACCAGGTACGCCGCGCCGAGTTCGACACCATCCTGATCCGCAACGCGGCCAACAAGGGGGTCGAGGTGCATGAGGGCTGCAAGGCCAAGTCGGTCGATTTCCAGGCGGATAACACGGCGCTGGTCTGTGCCGAGCACGACGACGGCCGGCTGACCGAGTACAAGGCTCGCTTTGTCGTCGATGCCTCAGGCCGCGACACCTTCCTGGCCAACCGCTTTCAGATCAAGCACCGCAACCCGAAACACAACAGCTCGGCGGTCTACGGCCACTTTGCTGGCGCCCGCCGCCACGACGGCCAGGCTGAAGGCAACATCACCATCTTCTGGTTCGAGCACGGCTGGTTCTGGTTCATCCCGATGATGAACGACGTCACCAGCATCGGCATGGTGACCTGGCCGTATTTCATGAAGACCAAGGGCGAGCGCAGCCTGCAGCAGTTCCTGATGGATGGCATCGCCCGCTGTCCGGCGCTGGCCGCACGGCTGAAGTCGGCAACCCTGGTCAACGAGATCGAAGCCACCGGCAACTTCTCCTACGTCTCCGAGCGCAACCACGGGTCCAACTACCTGCTGCTCGGCGACGCCTACGCCTTCATTGATCCGGTGTTCTCCTCCGGCGTGCTGCTCGCCATGAACAGTGGCATCATCGGTGCCGAGGCCATCGACACCTGCCTGCGCCAGCCGGCGCAAGCCGCCGCGGCACTGAAGCGCTTCGACCAGCTGATGAAGCACGGACCGAAGGAATTTTCCTGGTTCATCTACCGGGTGACCAATCCGATCATGCGCGACTTCTTCATGTACCCGAAGAACATTTTCCGGGTCAAGGAAGCGCTGCTCTCGGTGCTGGCCGGCGACATCTTCGGCAAGACGCCTATCTGGCGCTCGATCAAGATGTTCAAGCTGCTCTACTACATCGCCAACATCGTTCAGCCGCGCCGTGCCTTCATGGGCTGGAAACGTCGCCGCTTCAACATTCGCCGGGTCGATGATCCGGCCATGAATGGCGTCTAGTGTCCCTGCAGCTGATTACCCAATGCGCGCTTACGGAGTCCGCGCCGGTTTCACGTGAAACCGGCGCGGTGCTCGGTGGCGCCCTGTTCGGCGCGGCTGCCGCCGGCAGCGTCGCCGAATGGCCGGAGCAGCGCCTGGCCGCGCCCCTGCTCGGCGCCGACGCGGCGCTGCTCGGTGAGCGCTGGCTGAGCACCCTGCCGGTAGCCGGCGGCGAGAGCGAAGGCATCGTCTGGCGACGCAGCGGCGATGTGCTCTACGGCGTGCTCGAGCTCGACGAGGCGCTATTCGCCGGCGAGAGCCGCCGGACACCGCTGCAGGCGGCCAGTGAGGAAGCTTATCTGCGCCTTTTCCGCCTGCTCGAAGCGCAGGAACTGCCGCATCTCTGGCGGGTCTGGAACTATCTTGCCGAGATCAATGGTGAGAGCCATGGCCTGGAGCGCTATCGCCAGTTCAACATCGGCCGCCAGGACGCCTTTCTCGAATACAACCGTGGTGCCACCGGCAACGTGCCGGCCGCCTGCGCCCTCGGCCTGGCCGGCGGGCCGCTGTCGATCGCCTTCATGGCCGGCGCCACGCCGGCGGTGGCGGTGGAGAATCCGCGCCAGGTCAGCGCCTACAACTATCCGGCCTTGTACGGCCCGCGCAGTCCGACCTTCTCGCGGGCAGCACTGGTCTATCCGCCCGGCCGCGAAATTCTTTTCGTTTCCGGCACGGCCAGCATTGTCGGCCACCAGACCGTGCATCCAGGCGATGTCGCGGCGCAGTGCCGGGAATCGCTGGCCAATATCGAAGCCGTCATCGGCGAAGCCAGCCGCCTCGGTCACACTCGGCCCTATACGCTGGGTGAGCTGGTCTATCGCGTGTACATCCGCGATGCCGCCAGCCAGCCGTTGGTGGCGGCGATTTTGGCGCCACTGCTCGGGCCTGATGCCGATATCGTTTATGTCGAGGCAGACATCTGCCGCGGTGACCTGTTGATCGAAATCGAGGCGACCGCCTCGCATGCGCTGGGGGGGCGCTAATCGCCATGAAATCCATCCTGACAAGTACCTTGCTGGCCAGCTGCCTGGCCGTTTCGAGCGTCGCCGTTGCCGGAGACAGGCCGCTCTGGGAAATTGGTGTCGGCGCCGCGGCGCTGAGTTTTCCTGCCTACCGCGGCTCGGACGAAACCAACAACTTTCTGATGCCGGTGCCGCATTTCACCTACAACGGCGATTTCTTCAAGGCCGACCGTCACGGCATTCGCGGCAGCCTGTTCGATTCCGACCGTGTCGACCTGACGGTCAGCCTCGCCCTGTCGCCACCGGCGCCGAGCGACGACATCAAGGCGCGCGCCGGCATGCGGGATCTCGAGGCGACCTTCGAGATCGGTCCACAACTGGACCTGACCCTGTGGCGTTCGGAAAACCGCGCCCGCTTCGTCAAGCTGCTGCTGCCGCTGCGTGCCGCCGTCACGCTAGAGAGTTCGCCGGACAGCATTGGCTGGGTCTTCCATCCCAAGCTGAACATGGACATCACCGACCTGCCCGGCCTGCCCGGCTGGAATCTCGGCACCCTGGCCGGACCGATCTGGGGCGACAAGCGTCAGCACGCCTATTACTACAGCGTCGCCCCGCGCTATGCGACGGCGTTGCGGCCGGCCTACGAGGCGGGCTCCGGCTATGCCGGCATGCAGTACCTGGTGGCCTTGTCGAAGCGTTTCCCGAAATACTGGGTCGGCAGCTTCATCCGCTACGACAACCTGTCCGGGGCAACTTTCGCGAACAGCCCGCTGGTCCGCCAGAAGGATTATTTCGCGGCCGGCATCGCCGTCACCTGGGTGCTCGGTGAATCCTCGACCCGCGTGCAGGTGAATGACTGATTGCCGGCCCGCCGCCAATCCGTTGTGGCGGGCCTACGAGGTGCTGGTGATGGTCTTCGGCCTCGGCCTGATGGCCTTCCTCTGCGTCGTCTGGCTGCCCTGCGCGCTGATCCTCAAGCCGTTGCTGCCGGCAGCTACAGGCGTGCGCTGGGGACGACGGGCGATCATGGGCGGCGCTCGCGGCTACCTGCGCGTGCTCGAACTGGCCTGCGCCTTCCGCTTCGATCTCGACGAACTCGACTGCCTGCGTGACGAACCCCCGCTGATCATTGTCGCCAATCATCCGTCGCGGCTCGACGCGGTGCTGATCCTCTCGCGCCTGCCCAATGCCGTCTGCGTCATGAAGGCGACGCTGATGGACAACATCCTGTTCGGCGCCGCGGTGCGTCTGGCGCGCTACATTTCCAACCATCCGCCGCTGGCGATGATTCTCGAGGCGCGCGATGAATTGCATGCCGGCGGGCATCTGCTGATCTTCCCCGAGGGCACGCGGACGGTGAATTTTCCGGTTGACCGATGTACGGCGAGTACCGGGCTGATCGCCAGCCGCAGCGGGGTGCCGGTGCAGACGTTGCTGGTCGAGATGTCGACCCCCTATCTCGGCAAGGCCTGGCCGCTGTTGCGGCCGCCGCAATTGCCGCTGCACTGCCGGGTCCGTGTCGGCCGGCGCTTTCCCCCGCCGACTGACGTCGCTGCCTTCACCGGCGAGCTCGATGCCTATTTCCTCGCCCAACTGGCGCCAACCGCCACTGCCTGAAGCCATGCTGACTGCCTCGACCACGCATCTCGTCCTGATTCCCAGCTACAACCCCGGTCCCAAGGTGCTCGCCACGGTACGTGCGGCACTCGCCCAATGGGCGCCGGTGTGGGTGGTCGTGGACGGTAGCACCGATGGCAGTGCCGAAAAGCTGCAGGCGCTGGCCGCCGAGGTGGAACACCTGAGCGTCATCGTGCTGCCGGAGAACCGTGGCAAGGGCGCGGCGGTGCTCGAAGGTCTGGAGCGAGCCGAGGCCGCCGGCTATACGCATGTGCTGACCATGGACTCGGACGGCCAGCATCCGACCGACCTGATTCCCGCCTTCATGGCCGCCTCGCAGGCGGCGCCGGCGGCGATGGTGCTGGGCAAGCCGGTGTTCGCCGCCGACGCGCCGGCGCTGCGCGTCAATGGGCGCAAGGTGTCGAACGGCTGGGCCAACCTGGAAACGCTGTGGATGGGCATCGGCGATTCGCTGTACGGCTTTCGCGTCTATCCGGTGGCGCCGCTGCGCCGCATCATGCAGGGCAACCGCTTCATGCGCCGCTTCGACTTCGATCCCGAAGCCGTCGTTCGCCTGTGCTGGGCCGGCATCCGACCACTCAACATTGATGCCCCGGTGCGCTATTTCCGCGCCGACGAGGGCGGCGTCTCGCATTTCAATTACCTGCGCGATAACACGCTGCTGACCTGGATGCACACCCGGCTGTTTATCGGCTTCCTGCTGCGCTTGCCGCTCCTGCTCTGGCGACGACTGACGACATGAACACCACCGAAATCTTCCTGATCGCGATGACGATCATCTTCACCGTGCCCTGGCTGATCTGGCGCTTTGGCAAGACCGACTATTACGCACCGCTGGTGGTCGTCCAGATCGTGACCGGCATCCTGCTCGGCCCCGGCATTCTCGGCGCCGCCTTTCCCGATTACTACACTTTCGTCTTCAATCCGGCGGTGATCCAGTCGCTGAACGGCATCGCCTGGTGGGCGGTGATGTTGTTCGTGATGATCGCCGGAATCGAACTGGACCTGCGCAAGGCCTGGGCGCATCGCCGGGAAAGCGGCATCACTGCCGGCCTGGCGCTCGGCATGCCGCTGCTCTTCGGCTGCGTTGCCGCTGTAGTGCTGCTCGCCTTCGACGGCTGGGTCGGGCCGCTGGCGATGACCTGGCAATTCGTGCTCGGCGTCGGCATGGCCTGCGCCGTCACCGCGCTGCCGATCCTGATCCTGTTCATGGAGAAGCTGGAGATCCTGCGCCAGCCGATCGGCCAGCGCATCTTGCGCTACGCCAGCCTCGACGACATCGCTATCTGGGGCGTCCTGGCGCTGATCCTGATGGACTGGCAGCGGGTCGGCAAGCAGCTGTTCTTCCTCGTCGCTTTCGTCTTCATCGCCTGGGGCTTCCGCCGCCTGATGCAGGCGCTGGCCGAGCGCGACCGCTGGTATGTGGCGCTGATCTGGCTGGCCGTCTGCGCCTTCGGCGCCGACTGGGCCGGGCTGCATTTCATGGTCGGCGCCTTTCTCGCCGGCGCCACCATCGATGCCGAATGGTTCGATCAGGAGAAGATGGACCAGTTACGGCACCACGTGCTGCTCGCCTTCATGCCTGTGTTTTTCCTCAGCACCGGACTGCGTACCAACTGGGCCGTCGGTGGCGAGGCGGTATTCATCGCCGCCGCGCTGCTGCTGGTTGCTTCCGTCGCCGGCAAGCTGCTCGGTGTCGGCCTGGCCGGCCGCGTGCTCAAGTGGACGCCGGGCGAAGCCAGCATCATCGGCTGGCTGCTGCAGACCAAGGCGCTGATCATGATCATCTTCGCCAACATCCTGCTCGACCGCCAGATCATCACCAATGAGGCATTCACCGCCCTGCTGCTGATGGCCGTTGCCAGCACCATGCTGACCGTGCCAATGGTGGCGCCGAAGCTGGCGCGGCTGAAGGAACTGATCGTCCGCTCGGCGTGAGCCGATTCAGATCAGCGCGCCGTTGATCGAAATGATCTGGCCAGAGATGTAGGCGGCCTTGTCGGACGCCAGGAAAGCGACGAGGTCGGCGACTTCCTCCGGCCGGCCGGCGCGCTGCATCGGTACGAGCTTTTTGATCGTCTCGGCATCGAAGGCGCCGTCGCTCATCTCGGTGGCAATGACGCCGGGGGCCACGGCATTGACCGTGATGCCGCGGTTGGCCACTTCCAGCGCCAGCGACTTGGTGGCGGCATGCAGGGCGCCCTTGGCCGCCGAGTAATTGACCTGGCCGCGGTTGCCGGCAATCGCCGCAACCGAGGAAATGTTGATGATGCGGCCCCAGCGGGTGCGGATCATCGGCAGGCTGAGCGGCTGGGTGACATTGAAGAAACCGTGCAGCGAGACGTCGATCACCGAATGCCACTGCTCGGCGCTCATGCCGGGAAAGACCGCGTCGGCATGAATGCCGGCATTGTTCACCACGATCTGGATCGGTCCGGTTTCCAGCAGCGCCTCCAGCGCGGCCGCCGTGGCTGCCCGTTCGGTGACGTCGAAGACCACCGCTTCGGCGCTACCGCCAGCGGCGATGATCTCGCCGACAATGGCTTCCGCCTTACCGCGGCTGCGGTTGGCATGGACGATGACGTGATGGCCGTCGGCGGCGAGGCGCCGGCAGATGGCGGCACCGATGCCGCCGCTGCCGCCGGTGACGAGAGCGCGTTTCATGGGCGGAATTCCTGCGGGGTGTCAGCATCAAGCACGACGGCGGCGCGGCCGTCGAGCAGCAACTGGCCGGCGTGGCTGAGCGCGAACTGGTAGAGGATGTGGTTGCCCTCGCCGGACAGGCGTTCGGCGTGGATGGCGAGCGGCTGTGGCAGGTCGTCGAGGCGCTCGACCAGCAGGCGGACACTGCGCACGCTGGCCAGGTAGCCCTGGCGCGGCGCCTCAGTCTGGCCGGCGAGCAGGGCGCCATGGACGGCCATTGCCTGCGCTGCATACTCGATGCCGTTGGCGGCGCCCAGGCGACCCTCGGCGCGCAGCGGATTGGCCGGGTTGCGGTGGCTGATGGCGAGGCAGTCGATGGCGATTTCCGAGCAGGCGACAACCGTCTCAAGCAAGCACATTGCCCCCTGATGCGGGATAAGGGCGGCGATGCCGCTGTGATCTAGCACGGGGTGACGGTCACCTGCAGTTGCGTCGGCGCCAGATAGTCGAGCACTACCGCACCACCTTCGCCACGGGCCAGCATCTGCAGCAGCGGCAGGGAGCGCAGGGCCGGGATGGCCAGGCGCTGAATTTCCAGCGCCGGATCGGTGAGGGTCGCGGCGGGTGCCGTACTAGCCGCCACGGAGATCTGCGCGAGTGAGTGTTCGCTACGCTCTGGCGTCAGCAGTAGCGCGACACCGGCGACGTCAGGGATGGGGCGAACGGCATGCAGCGGCTCGGGATATTCGCTGTCGTAACTGATCAGCAGGGTTGGCTGATGATCCAGTGTCACCTGGCCGAGGGCATCGATCAGGCCGGCACCAAAGGTCGCGTCGTAGGCACAGATCACCTGGCAAGGGGCCATGGCACGGGTGGCGATGCCCCAGTAGCCGGCGGCGGCGTTATGTACGGAATTGGTGAAACGGGTCGGCGAAATCTGCCGGTCGTCGCTCGCCAATTGCTCACACAACGCGTGGCAGGTGTGACCGTCGGCACCGGAAGCCGAAAAAACCGTGGCCAGCGTCGATACATCAGCCTGCGCGTGGGCGGCAGCTTCCAGGCCGATGGCCAGGGTCAGCTTGACGACACGGCTGGCCCGCCGGCGCTCGGCCGGTGGCAGGATGGCCGGCGCCGGCAGGATGGTCGGTGCCTCGACGAAGTCGGCTTCGCCGCGCAGCACAGCGCGGGTAGCCGGCCAGTCGGCAAGGCCGGGGGCGAGGAAGCCGATGCCGGAAATCCAGGCGGTAAGCGAAGCGTTCATTCGGCGACTCCGAAAGCCAGGCTGCAATTGCTGCCGCCGAAGCCGAAAGAATTGGAGAGGACTTGCCGTATTCTGGCTGGGCGGCTGCGTAGCACATATTGGATGGGCAGTGTCGGGTCCAGGGTGGCGGTTCCCGGGCTGCCGGGGAGCAGACCTTCGCGCAGCGCCAGCGCGCAGATCACAGCTTCGACGGCACCGGCAGCGCCCAGCGTATGGCCGGTGGCGCCCTTGGTCGAACTGCAGGCGACGCGATCGCCAAAGAGGCCGGCAATAGCCTTGCCCTCGGCAGCATCGTTGGCCGGCGTCGAGGTGCCGTGCAGGTTGATGTAGTCGATATCGGCCGCCGTCAGCCCAGCCGAGCGCAGCGCGGCGCTCATCGCCATCCGGGCGCCGAGGCCGTCCGGATGGGGCGAGGACATGTGGTAGGCATCGCTTGATTCACCGGTACCGAGCAGCAGCACGCTGCCGGGCAGCAAGCCGGCGGGTCGTTCGAGCAGCGCGAAGGCGGCTCCTTCGCCAACCGAAATGCCGTTGCGTGCCGGGTCGTAGGGGCGGCATGGCAGCGGCGAGGTCAGTTCGAGCGAGGAAAAACCGTAGAGCGTCGTCAGGCACAGCGTATCGACGCCGCCGACGATCGCCGCATCAATGGTGCCCAGCGCCAGTTGGCGGGCCGCCGCGGCGAACACCTTGGCACTCGACGAGCAGGCAGTCGAAATGGCCATGGTGATGCCGGTAATGTCGAAATAGGCACGGGTGAATTCGGCCAACGAGAAGGAATTGTGCGTCGTCCGATAGTGGAAGTCGGCCGGTAGCGCCCCACTCACCGGGTCGCGGCGGCGATAGGCCAGTTCGGTCTGCAGGATGCCGGCGGTACTGGTGCCGAGGAAAACACCGACGCGGTCGCGGCCGTAACGCTCGATGGCCAGGCGAACGCGCTCGGCGAAGCCGTCGGTTTCCAGGCCCATCAGGGTCAGGCGGTTGTTGCGGCAGTCGTAGCGGGCCAGCGGTGCGGGCAGGCGGATGTCGTCTACGCCGGCCACTTCGCCGATCCAGGTATCCAGGCGGACCGTTTCAAAAGCGCAGGGGGCGAGACCACTGCGGCCATCGTGCAGCGCCGCGCGGGTGGCGTCGAGACCGCGCCCGAGGCAGGTGGTGGCGGTGTAGTGGGAAAGCAGCAGCGGAGTCACGATGAGGCCCGGAACGATGTCCGGCGCATTCTAGCAGAGGGCGCTGCTGGCGGCCTCCCGCCACCGGTCAGAAGCGGCCGCGGGCGAGGCAGGTTCGATAACGCTTGTCCACTCGCTTGGCAAACCACTCAGTGGTCAGTTTGCGACTGATTTTCGGACTTTTCAGGTCGATGCGCGGCATCGCCTGGCGTGGCAGCGGTTTGCCGGCGGTAGTGTCGGCCAAGGCGAAGACGCGCTGAAACAAGGGGCTGGTGCCGAAGGCGGCGGTCTTTTCCAGCAGCAGATCGCGGCGGATTTGCGGGCGGCTCATCGCCAGCTTGCTGGCGATGTCGATCACTGTTTCCTCGACGCTGCTGGCGATGGTCGAAACCTGGCCGTCCTCGTAACGCAGCAAGTCGCCGTCAAGCACCAGCGGTTTGCCGGTGACACGGCCGAGGGCGGCCTGGAAGGCGGCGTTGCGGCTGCTGTAGCGGCCGGCATTGAAGTCGGCGAAGCGATAGACGATCTGGTCGTAGGGGACGGCGTAGTCGAGCAGGATGGCGCTGCCGAAATAGACGCCGCCGCGGCGGGTGAACACCTCGTCGCGCACTTTGCGTTCGACCGGATAAGGATAGTCGCGCTCCTGCACGTGCTGCTCGGCGAAGGCGATGCTGACCTGCATCGGGCCGCCGGTACGCACCGGGTTGTAGCCGGCGAAGAGCTGCCGGCCGAAGGGTAGTTCGCCGATGATGTCCTCGAACAGGCCGTTCAGTTCCCGCTCGGTGCGCAGCGCGGCGATGCGGCGGTCGTAGCTGCGCCCATCCGGAGAGTCTTTCTGCAACGCGGTATCGAGCAGCAGTCGGGGAATGCGGTAGCGCTCGGCGCGCTCCTCCAGTTCGCGACGGACGATGCGCGGCAGGCCGGGGACTGCCGGATCGGCCTGGAAACTGGCTTCCTGCTCGATGATGGCGATGGCAGCACAGTAGCTCTGCGTCGCATGCGGCACTTCCAGTGAGCTGAAGGCGGTGTACAGCTCACTGGCCCAGCCGGCGCGATCCTTGGCATAGCTCGGGATGAGGCGGACGATGCGGCGCTGCGCTTCGTCCTGGGCCAGGCTGAGTGGCCAGGCACTGGCCGTCTTGCCGTTGCTGCCGCCTGCCATGTCCGGCGGCAGGGCCGGGCCTTCCGGCTCGCTTTCGAGAAACGAGCAGCCGGCCAGGGCGGCCAGCAGCAGGCAGGGCAACCAGTGGCGCATCGATTCAGCCGGTACGGTCCGGTACGCGGCAGGTCAGCATGACGTTGGCGAACGGTTTGCCCTCGCTCATGGGCACGCTATCCACGGTGAAGTCGAGTTGGCGCAGGAGGTCCACCCAGTCGCTGAGGCGGCGGCCGTAAAGTGCCGGCAGGCGATGGCCGCGGACGAAGGTGACAGCATGGTCGAGCCAGTTGCACAGGTGATAGGGCAAACCGGCACCGGCGTCGCCGACGCGGGTCAGGAAGATGCCGCCGGCCGGCAGGGCGGCGCGGATGCGCCGGAGCACGTCGTTCTGGCGCTGGTGGTCGATGTAATGCAGGGCGTCGAGAATGGTGACGACGTCGACCTCGCCAAAATCGACATCGCACATGTCACCCTGGCGGATGGCGACCACCGGATGGTCTTCGCCGAAAGCGCGGGCGGCGCGGGCGACGTCCCTATCCATCAGTTCGTAGCCGCGCAGCGACTCCGGTCGTGGCGGCGCCGGCCAGTCGGCCGGCCAGTTGCCGGCGGCGTACAGCCGGTTGGCGGCGAGCAGCCAGGCGAACAGGCTGCCCTGACCGCAGCCGAGGTCGAGGAAGCGGCGGCGATCGGTCACCAGCCCGCGGCGCAGCAGTTCGCGGAAGATGCAGTCGGAGGACAGCTTGCCGCGCGCGTAGTGATAGGCAAAATGGCCGCCGCTGCGAAAGGGGTGGCTGGCTTCGTCGATCAGGGCGGGCAGGAAACGATGTTCGGTCATGGCTGGGCGGAAGCGAGGGTGACGGGGGTGAGCCGGTGTTCGGCCAGAGTTTGCAGCAGCCGTGGCAAGACGGCCAGGATGACAGGCTCGCCGGTGGCTGTGCGGGCGGCGTGGCCGTCGTGCATGAGCAGGATGTCGCCGGCCGCCAACTGGCGGGTGAGGCGGTCGAAAACGATCTGCGGCTGACCTTCGCGCGTGTCGAACGGCCGCCGGGTCCAGGCGGCGAGTTGCAAGCCGAGGCGGGCCAGCACCGGGTCGAGCAGCGGATTGCGCAGGCCGGCAGTTGGCCGGAAGAAGCGCGGCGCCTCGCCGGTGAGGTCGCATAGCGTCGCCTGGGCGGCGGCGATGTCGGCCGTCATGCGCCGGCTGCCGAAGGCGGCGAACAGCGAGGAGTGCGAGTCGCCGTGATTTTCGACGCGATGCCCGCGGGCGACGATTTCGCGACAGAGCGCCGGATGGCGGCGGGCAATGTGGCCGATGCAGAAGAAACTGGCCTTGGCGCCGGCCGCATCGAGCTGATCGAGGACATGTGGGGTGACTTCCGGGTCGGGACCGTCGTCAATGGTCAGGGCGATTTCGCGGCGCTTGGTGGCGGCTGCCGGCAGGCGCGTCAGATTGGGGCCGAGCAACGTCGTGCGTGGCAGCAGGCCGGCGGTGATCAGGGCGCCCTGATTGGCGGCGATGGCCGCGAGCGCCCACGGCCAGCTACCGGGCACGACGAGCAGGCTGGCGCCGGCCGCCGCATGGGTGAGCAGCGAGAACTTGACGAAGGGGCTGGGATTCCAGGGTTGTGGCATGCGGTGATCAGCGGCGCAGGTAAGCAGAAGCGAGGAAATGTTCCCACAAAAGCTGCCAGGCCGGCCAGTCATGGCCCCCAGGCACGGCCAGGCGGTCAGCGGCCGGGAAGCGCTCGGCGATGCACTGCATGCCCTTGGCAAAGCGGTCATCGCGGCCATAGCCGACGAAGACCGGGAAAGCGGCCGGCGGGCGTTGCAGCCAGCGCCACATGCGAAATTCCGGATCGTCGAGCTGCCCGCCTTCTGGAGTCCAGGCGTCCAGGCCGCCAGCTCGATCGATGGCATTGATGGTCAGCCGGCTGCCCGGATAGGGGGCGAGCAGGCACAGCCCGTCGACACAACCGGGCGTGTCGGCGACGTGGCACAGGCTGAGCAGGCCGCCGAGCGAAATGCCGCCCAGCCACAGGCGCTGGTAACCGTGTTCGCGAGCGGGAGCCAGGATGTGCTGTTGCAGCATCGGCAGTGCGTGGCCGCCCGAAATGCTTTCAAGATCGAAATCGACGACGATGACGTCGATTGCCAAATCTTGGCGGTCGACCGCCGCGAAGAAGCCGGCGGCAACGAAATCCTCGGGCGTCATGTAGGCACCGGGCAAGAGCACGATCAAGTCGCGAGCACCCGGCGTGGTGTGGCGGAGGGTGCGCGGGGCGATCGTCATCGGACGGTTCCACGTGGAACGAAAATGGCCGCCAGCAGCAAGGCGAGGAAGGCGCCCGGCCCCACCGTGACGCCGACCGCATGCAGGATCGGCACTTCCGACAGGGCCAGGGTGCCGAAGCCGATGCTGGTGGTGACGGTGGCGATCAGCATCGACGCCAGGGTCTCCGGGTCGAGGCCGTGGTTTTCCTCGGCGCGGTCGAAGAACAGCGCGTAGTTGGAGCCGACGGCGACGATCAGCAGCATGCCGATCAGGTGCAGCAGGTGCAGCCGTTCGCCGGCCAGGTACAGGCCGGCGATGACAATGATCACGGCGAGCAGCAGCGGCAGCATGACTGCCGCCAGGCGACGCGGTGAACGCAGCGTCGCGCCAAGCAGCACCAGCACGGCGCCGAGGCCGCTCAGCGAGAGCAGCATGGCTTCCTGCAGATAGTCGTTGTAGAGCTGGTTGAACTCGGTCTTCATGTCGATGAACAGGGCGCCGGAACCGGCCAGGGCCTGGCGCAACTGCCCGGCCTCGATGTCGCTGGCGGTCGGGCGTAGCGGCAGAAGCGCGCTCCAGCCTTGCCTGCCGTGCAACAGCAGGGCGTCTACGGCGAGGCCGAGATGGGTGCCGTCGAGGTCGGCGCGGCTCAGCGGAGCTTGTTGTCGGGCTACCGCCAGATCGGCGAGAAAGGGTTCGAGCTTGCTGGCGGCGAGTGGCGAGTCTTGCAGGGCTTCAGCCAGGCGTTGGCGCACTTCGTCGGCTTCCGGGAGATAGGCCTGGCGGGCCGACTGGCTGCTCTGGCTGGGCAGGAAGCGCGCCGGGCTGTCGTAGCCGGCGATCTGGCCAGCGGCAACCAGGCCGTCGAGATGCCGGCCGACCGCCTCGGCCGCTTGCAGGGTGCTCTCCTGATCGATGCCGTTGACCAGTACCAGATAGCGCGAGTCGGGAGCACCGAGGTCGGCGCGCAGCGCCATGTCGACATCGCTGTCGGCGGCGCTGACCGGGCTGAGCGCCGATAGACTCGGGTTCCATAGTGCGCCGCGCTCGCTGATGAGCAGCGCGGCGGCGGCCAGCGCCAGCAGGATTACTGGCCAGCGCAGGACGTGCAGGCGTTCGATGACGGCTTGCAGGCGCACGCCGAGAGGTCGTAGATCGCGCATCGGGTACTCGTCAGCCGATAGTTTCGGCAGCACAAAACGGGTGACCAGCGCGGCGGTGACGACGCCGGTCAGGGCATACAGTCCCAGTTGCGCCAGGCCGGGGAAACCGGAGAAGAGCAGCACGCCGAAGCCGACCACCGAGGTCAGCACACCGAGCCGGACGGTCGGCCAGAAGCGCTGGCGCCAGGCATCGACGCCGCTGCGCCCGGACTGGACGAAATAATAGATGGCGTAATCGACCGATTCGCCAATCAGCGCGGCGCCGAAGCCGACGGTGATGCCGAACACCGTGCCGAAGGCCAGGCTGACCGCGACGATGCCGGCCAGGGCGCCGGACACCACCGGCAGCAGGCCGAGACCAAGCAGGCGCGGCGAGCGGTAGACGAAGAGCAGGACGGCGATGATGGCACAGGCGCTGATCAGCGACAGTCGGGTCACTTCGCTGACGATGATTGCCCGCGAATTGACGGCGAAGAGGCCGGGGCCGGACAACTGCAGCGTGAAGGCGGGATCGCCGCCGCTGCTGGCGGCAAACTCGCGGCGGATGCGCTCGATCGCCGCCTGCTGGCCGTCGGTGTCGGAGCCGAGGACAGCCGTCTGCACCAGCAGCATGGCGCGTTCGCCGTCGCGCGAGGCCCAGACGCCGGCCCGGCTGGCCGGTTCGTTGCCGCCGCCGAGGGTGCCGAGCAGCGCTACCAGCTCGCCGGTGGGGTCGCGCGGCAGCAGGTTCTTCAGCATCATGCCAACCGGCGAAGCCAGGCGGTCGATGCTGTCGCCGATGGCGGCGCGCAGGCCGTCGACGGTGAAGCGCTCGGGGCTGATCGCCGGGCTGAGCAGATAGCGGTGACGGAGCAGGAAGTCGCGGTCGGCATCCTGGCTGCCGGCTTCGCCGTTCTGGATGGAGAGGAAGTCGGGACCGGCGACCAGCCGCCGGCGCAGGTCGCGCGACAGGGCGGCACGCTGTTCGGCGTCGCCGCCGGCGATGGCGATCATCAGCAGACGGGCAACGGCGCCCTCCTTCAACTGGTCGACCAGCACCTGCTGTTCGGCCGTCGGCCGCGCCGGCAGGAAGAAGGACATGTCGGCGCTGAAGCGGCTCTGCCAGACAATGGCGGCGCCGACCAGCATGGCCAGCAACCAGAGCAGGAAGACGCGGGCGCCGCTAAGCCTCATTTGCCGGTGATCGGCTCGATGGTCAGCACCGAACGGTCGCCGTCGGCCTGCAGGTATTCGATGCCGAGTACCTGGTTGCGGCTGCCGGTGACGACGATGCGCAGGATGACCGCGGAAATGCGCTGGTCACTGGGTAGCATGGTGAGCACCCACTTCTCTTCGGTGCCTGACAGATGCAGAGCGTAATTCTTCTCCAGTGCCGCCCGGTTGCCGCTCAGCGTGCCGCGTATGCTGTCCACGAAAGCCAGTGCTTCCGGCTGATTGGCGAGGCTGATGGTCAGTTTCTGCTGTTCGCGTTCGATGCTGACCTTGTCCTTGTCGAGCACCAGGGTTTCCGGCTTCGGTGTCAGCGTGCGTTTTTCTAGGCGGTCGGGGGCGCTGTAACTCATCTCGCCGGTCGCGACGACGGGCTTGTCGAGCAGCGAGATGTACTTCTTCTCGACGAATTTGGCCCGCCCGCCCTTGTGCGCCGCCAGGCCGGTCATCAGCTGGCCGATGTCGAAGGCGGCGCTGGCCGGCAGGGTCAGCGCCGCGAGCAGCAGGCCGAAGAGGATTTGTTTGTTCATTTTTTCTGCCAGAAGTCGAAGAAATTGAACCAATTGTAGGGCGCCAGCCGGCAATAGTGGGTCAGCCTTTCGGCATAGCGCTGCTGGGCGGCCTGCATCGCCGCCGCGCGTTCGTTGCGCGGCGTGTCGGTGAAGTCGGCCAGCGCTTCGAAATGGATACGGTAGCGGTTGCCGCCGAGATACAAGCCGGTCATGAAAAAGACCGGGCGCTGCAGCATCGCCGCCATGCGGAAGGGGCCGGTCGGGAAAGGCGCCGGTTGGCCGAGGAAGTCGCAGTCGACGGTCGCGTCGTCACCGAGCCGGCGGTCGGCCAGCATGCCGACCAGGTAGCCTTGGTCGAGCCGGTCGCGCGCCTGCAACATCGAATCCATGCGGCCGAGGGCGATGATGTCCTCGGTCGCTGCCGGATTGATGGCTTCCAGCGTGGCGTTGATCTTGCGCGCGTTTTCCTCGTACATCAGCATCGCCACCTTGAGCCCTGCCCGGTTGCGGCCGAGGGCACGCAACACCTCGAAACTGCCGAGATGAGCGCCGATCAGCAAGGCGCCGGGCTGGCGTTCAAGGCTGGCATGCAGCTCGTCGGCGCCGATCACCTCGATGTCGAACAGGTCGAAACGGTCGTTGAGCAGGTAAATGCGGTCGTGGACGGTGCTGGCGAAGGCCAGTACGTGGCGGAAACCGTCAGACCATTCGGCCCAGCGGCCGAGCGCCCGCTGCAGGTAGGCGCGGCTGGCGCGCCGGGCGCTGGTGGCGAAGAGCACGTAATAAGTGGCGATGCCGTAGAGGACGACGCGCCCGATCGGGCGGCCGAAGGTCAGCGAGATCCA
Source organism: Betaproteobacteria bacterium HGW-Betaproteobacteria-7 (assembly GCA_002840765.1). Taxonomy (GTDB): domain Bacteria; phylum Pseudomonadota; class Gammaproteobacteria; order Burkholderiales; family Rhodocyclaceae; genus Azonexus. Next base: position 441,852 of record PHCE01000002.1, on the reverse strand, counting down.
GACCATCAGCCTGAGGATGGCGAGGTTGCTCTTTTCCCGTTGGCGTAACCAGTCGGTGCCGGCCGGCGGCTCCCCGCTCATGCGCCGCCCGGCGTCAGGCTACCGGAGGCCACGTCGCGTTCGCCGGCGCGGACGCGGCAGGCGATGCTGCCGCTCGGCTTGAGTTCGAGCGTGAAGGTCAAAGTTTCCCCCGGGCCGACCGGGCTGAGGAGCTTGCCGATACCGATCTGCCAACGCCCGTTGCCGCCGCTGGCCAGTGTGGCGGCGTAAAGGATGGCACGATCGAGCAGGACGACGCCGGGGACGATCGGCCGGCCGGGGAAGTGGCCGGCTAGTGCCGGATGGTCGGCGGGAACCGTCCAGGTGAATTCATGCACCGCCATGAGGGACCTTGTCAGTGTAGAGCGCCAGGAGGTCGTTGCGCGGCAACTTGCCAGTGCTGTTGCGCGGCAGCCGGTCGACGAGGACCAGCGGGCGCGGCAGGAAGATGGCGTCGATGCGCTCGCGCAGCGCGGCCTGGACGCGCCGGGCGTCAAGTTCCGGGGCGACGACAAAGGCGCACAGGCGGGTCACGCCGTCCGCGGTTTCCTCGGGCAGAAAGAAGGCGGCATCGATGACGCCGGGAATGGCCGTCGCCTGGTGGTTGAGGTAGGCCAGCGAAGTGCGCTTGCCGGCAATGTTGACCAGGTCGGCATGTCGGCCGTACAGCGTGAAGCGGTCGCCGGGTAGCAGTTCGACGAGGTCGGACAGGGGCACCTCGCCTTCGACATGGCCGCCGCTGGCGATCGTCAGGTCGCCGTCCTGACCCAGGCGGATGCCCGGGAACAGGTGCCAGGCGCTGTCCACAGTCGGCCGCCGGCTGGCGATCTGGCCGCTCTCGGTGCTGCCGAAAATTTCCAGCAGCGGCGCCGCACAGCGCTGTTCGGCGCGCGCTGCCAGCTCCGCTGACAGCGGAGCTGTCGCCGACAGCAGCAGGTCGATGGCCGGCAACGGAATATCGGCGGCGAGCAGCGACGAAAGGTGAAACGGTGTCGTTACCAGCAGGCGCGGCTGCGGTAGTGCCGCCAGGGCGGCGACGATGTCCTGTGGATAGAAGGGCTTGCCCGACCAGAAGGGCGAATTGCCATGCAAGGCCAGCAGGAAGGTCGATTCGAAGCCGTAAGAATGCTGAACCGGCACCGTGCCGATGATGACGTGCGGCCGGCCGGCCAGACCGAGGCGCTCGGCTTCCGCCCGGCCGTTGTCCACCAGTTTGCCCCAGGTCTTGTCGTGGGCCATCGGCGTGCCGGTCGAGCCGGAGGTGAACAGGCGGGCGGCCACCTGGCCGGCGGCGATGGTCGGGATCTCGCGGATGGCAGCCGGATCGGCGGCGAGCTGCGCCGGAAAATCAAGGCGCGGCAGGTCGAGACTGGCGAAATGGGCGTCGCACAGGCAGCACAGATCCGGGGCCTGGGCGCGGATGTCACGCAGCGTGGTCGCCGATTGCGAAGCCGGCTGCAGGCTGATGCGGCCATCGAGCAGGCCGGCAGCGAAGCCGACGGCAAAGTGGTAGCGGTCCTCGCAGACGTTTAGCAGGTGCCGGCCGGGCGGCAGCAGGATGGCCAGGGCGCGGACATCGGCGAGAAAGCGGCGGACACTGACCGGTCCATCCTGGCGCCAGGCGAAGATATCGTCGAGGCTGGCGTGCCCGAGCAGCGGCACGTGCTTCATGGGTTTCTCGGCGCCGCCTGGTTGCGCGCCTGCATCGCCGTCCGGTAGCCGCGGATGGTGTCGGCGATGCTCGAGCGTTCCGCCGCCGGCAGGGCGCGCTGGCGGACCAGGTGTTCGCCAGCGAACATCATGATTATCAGCGGCATGGTCAGCAGGTTGGCGAACACCGACCAGGCGGCGGCCGGCGCCAGCCAGAAGAGCAGGGTCGACACTGTCGCCGTGGTCAGGAAGAAGGTAGTCCAGGCAACGGTCACCTGCCGCGTGTAGCGGGCCTTGAGTGGCGAGATGACGCCCGCGTGGGCGAAACGGGCGAACTGGCTGACCAACGCCTCATGTCCGTCGAACAGCGTGCGCCCGAAGAAGGTGGCGAGCGCCAGGTTGGTGCCGACATGCTGGACGTAGTAAAGCAGCGCGACGTTCTGGCGCAGCAACGGCCAGGCCCAGGCGAGCAGCAGGAAGACGGCAGTGCCGCCGCCAATGATCCACAGCGGATGGCCGGCGCGCCAAAGAAGCATGACGGCGATGACGATGATGGGGGCGGTGGCCACGGCAGCCGCGAAATCGCGATGGGCATCGCCGGCGCTGCCCTGATGCGCGAGCACCGCCCAGCCGACGATGATGGCGAGCAGCGCGAGGGCGCGTAGCAGGCTGACCGGCGCCAGGATCATTTGGTCCGTTGGCCGGCGATGTGGGTGGCCAGGGCGCGCAGCGAGGAGAAGATGCGCAAGTTGTCCTCGTTGTCCGAGCGCAGCTGAAACCCATAGCGCTTGGATATGACCAGGGCGATTTCCAGCACGTCGATCGAGTCGAGGCCCAGGCCGTCGCCGAACAGCGGCGCGTCGGCTTCGATTTCGCCGGCGGCGACTTCCAGGTTGAGAGCCGAGACGATCAGCTCGGCGACTTCCGGCAACAGGGCCGCGATGGCTTCCGGTGAAATGGTTTGGGTCATGGCGGGATTTCCGTGGATGTATTAGCGGACAGTGCGGAAAGCAAGCACCGCATTGCTGCCGCCGAAAGCGAAGGAATTCGACAGGGCGGCGCGCAGCGGCTGGTCGCGGCGGGCGGCGGTGACGTGGTCGAGGCCGGCACAGGCGGGATCGACGGCATCGAGATGGGCAGTCGGCGGAATGGCGCCGTCGCGCAGCGCCAGCAGCGTGATGATGGCTTCGATGGCACCGGCGGCGCCGAGCTGGTGGCCGTGCATCGACTTGGTGGCGCTGACCGCCAGATTGCTTGCGCGCTCGCCGAAGACTTCGCGCAGGGCGGCAGCTTCCGTGCTGTCACCTTCCACCGTGGCGGTGCCGTGGGCATTGACGTAATCGATGTCGGTTGGCGTCAGGCCGGCGTCGGCCAGCGTCGCCCTGAGGGCGCGGACCTGGCCGGTGATTTCCGGACGCACCAGATGGCTGTGGTCGCAGGTGCTGGCATAGCCGACGATCTCGCCGTGGATACGGGCCCCACGGGCGACGGCGCGCTCCCAGTCCTCAAGCACCAGGGCCGCCCCACCCTCGCCCAGTACCAGTCCGTTGCGGTCGGCATGGAACGGCCGGCAGGCGCTGGCCGCCGTCGTCTCGTCGCCGCCGGCCATGACCCGCAGCGCCTCCCAGGCGCGGACCACGCCGTAGGCCTGGGGGGCGTCGGAACCGCCGGTCAGCATCACTGGCGCCTCACCGCTGCGCACCCGGCGAAAGGCCTCACCGATGGCAATGGCCGACGAGGCGCAGGCCACGGTATGGCTCATACTGACGCCACCGAGCGCGAGCTGGATGGAAATGTGGGCGTTGGCGGCATTATTCATACCGAGTACGACAGAAAGTGGCGAGATGCGTTCGCGGCCCTTTTGCCACAGCTCGCGGTAGCCCTTTTCATAGGCCAGCGTACCGCCCAAGGCGGTGCCCCAGGCGACGCCCCAGGTATCGCGGTCCTCGCCGTCGGCGGCGGCGCGTTCGAAGCCGGCGTCGGCCCAGGCGTCGAAGGCGGCAGCCATGGCCAGTTGGGCGAAGCGATCCATGGTGCCGGCCAGCGGTCGGCCGAGGGTGGTTTCCGGATCGAAGGCGGGACAGGTGACGAAGGGCAGGTTCAGCGGTCGCGGAGCATCGTCGGTACGCAGCATGCGCACAGCTGATTCACCGGCCAGCAGCCGGGCGAAGAAGTCAGCCGGGCCAGCACCGTAGGGGCTGACCATACCCAGCCCGGTCACCGCGACACGACGCTGGCTCATGAGGCGCTTTTTTCACGGCGCAGGCGATCCATCAGGGCACTCATTTCGCCGATGGTCTTTGGGGTTTTCAGGTTTTTGGACAGGGTGATGCCGAAGCGGTCCTCGAATTCGAACATCAGTTCGAGCATCATCAAAGAGTCGACGCCAAGCGCTGCCAGCGCAGCCTCGGGCACAACCTGCTCCGGGGCGACGCCTAGGCGATCGTGGAGAAATTCGCGAATCAGGTCGAGGGAGTCCATAACCCGTGCATTTTAGCCCAAGGCCAGGCGTTTACAAAAAACGACTGGGTCGCGGCACTCCTCTCAGATGACCCGTTGCAGACTGCGCAGGAAGGTGGTGGCATCCTGGAAGCCGACGACGCGGACGGAGTCGATCTGCCGGCCATCGGCAGCGAAAAAGATGATGCCCGGCGGGCCGAACAACTTGAAGCGGGCGAGCAGCGCCTTGTCGTCCTCACTATTGGCGGTGACATCGGCCTTGAGCAGGGTGAAACCGGCGAGTTTCGCCTGCACGTCGGGGTCGGAGAAGGTGAATCGCTCCATTTCCTTGCACGAAACGCACCAGTCGGCATAGAAATCGAGCATCACCGGCCGGCCGGCGGCGGCGACGTGCGCCTCCAGTTCGGCGACCGAGCGCACCGGCTCGAAGGGCAATTTACGCGTTTCGGCGGCAATCGCCGAGCCGCGCAGGCCAGCCAGCGGCTGCAGCGGGTCGCGGCCGCCGGCCAGGGCGCCAATCAGCAGTGCGGCGCCGGTCAGCAGCATGACGATGCCGATGCCCTTCCAGAAGCGCTGCCAGCCTTTGGCCTGCGGCGGCAAGGGGTCGAGGGCATGGAGGAAGATGGCCGGGATGATCAGCAGGGCCGCCCAGCCGAGCATGACGACAACCTCCGCCAGTACCGGCGAGATCAGCCACAGGGCGGTGGCCAGCAGCAGTACGCCGAAGCCCTTCTTGACCCCCTCCATCCACGGTCCGGTTTTCGGCAGCAGCGAGCCGCCGGCAGTGCCGACGGCAATCAGCGGCGCCCCCATGCCCAGCGCCATGACGAACAATGCCGTGCCGCCGAGCACTGCATCGCCGGTCTGGCCGATGTAGAGCAGCGCGCCGGCCAGTGGGGCGGCGACGCAGGGGCCGACGATCAGCGCCGACAGCGCGCCCATCAGGAAGACGCCGATGCCGCGGCCACCCTGCAGGTGGCTGGATTCTTCCGACAGCTTGCTCTGCAGCGCGGTCGGCAGTTGCAGTTCGTAGAAGCCGAACATCGACAAGGACAGGATGACGAAGATCAGGGCGAAGGCGCTGAGCACCCAGGCGTTCTGCAGGGCCGCCGAGAGCAGCGTGCCGCTCAGCCCGGCGGCGACGCCGACTGCCGCATAGGTCAGCGCCATGCCCAGCACGTAGGTCAGCGACAGGGCGAAGCCGCGCGCGTGCGAGGCCTTGTGTCCCTGGCCGGCGATGATGCCGGAAAGGATGGGGATCATCGGGAAGACGCAGGGGGTCAGCGACAGGCCGAGGCCGGCCAGGAAGAAGAAGGCGAGAATGGCCCAGAAGCCGGCATCCTTCAGCGTCGCGGCGATCAGGCCACTTTCGTCGCCGGCGCCGTCATCGGCCAGGCTGGCTGACGGTGTCGTCGCCGGATCGGGCAGGGTCAGGCTGACCGACTGCGTCTGCGGCGGATAGCAGACACCGGCCTCGGCACAACCTTGCGAGGTGACCGCCAGGCGCAGCGGCAATTCGCCGGAGCTGATGCGTTCGACCGGCAAGCGAATGGCCACCGTCTTGTAATAGACCTCGACCTTGCCGAAGGTATCGTCGTCTTTCTCCTTGCCCTTGGGCAGCACCGGCGTGCCCAGCGTCGCCGCCTCGCCTTCGGCGGCGAAGCGGAACTTGTCGCGATACAGGTAGTAATCCTTGGCAATCGTGTAGACGACTTCAACGGTCTGGCCGTCGAGCGCGCGCGCCGTCGGCTTGAAGGCGACGAGTGGATCGAGGAACTCCTCGGCGTGGGCGAAGGAGGCCAGGAAGGCGAAGACGAGAAGGAACAGGCGCATGGTCATTGGAGCGTTTCCTCGGCCAGCCAGTTCAAATAGGCAGGCAGGCCGTGGGTGATCGGCACGGCGATGATTTCCGGAACTTGGTGGGGATGCAGCTCGCGGATACGGGTTTCGATAGCAGCGCAGCAGGCGGCCGTGGACTTGATCAGCAGCGGTATTTCGCTCGCCGATTCGACGGCGTCCTGCCAGCGATAGACCGACTGCACGCGCGGCAGCAGGTTGACGCAGGCGGCCAGCTTTTCCTCGACGAGCGCCAGCGCGATGGCGTTGGCGACTTCTTCGTCGGGGCAGTTGGTGATGATCAGTAGCGGTTCCATCAGCGAATTCTACTTGAGCAGGCGGCGGCGGGTCAGGCGCAGGGCGATGGCGAAGGCTACGCCGGTGGTGACCAGTAGCGCCATGATGTGGATCAGGGCATCGGCCGGCACCTGGCCGGCGAGCAACGGGCGGACCAGCGCGACGCCTTGAGCCAGCGGCAACCAGGCGCCGATGGTGGCCAGCCAGCCGGGCAGCTGGTCGGTCGGGAAGAAGACGCCGGAAATCAGCGTCATCGGCGTGATGAACAGCGTGAAGTAGTACATGAAGAAATCGTAGGACGGCGCCAGCGCATTCCAGATCAGGCCGAGCGCGGCGAAGGCCAGGCCGGTGAGGACGACGGCCGGCAGTACCCAGAAGAGCAGCGGCCCGTTGGTCAGGCCGAGGGCGGCAATGACGACAAGGATGGCGCAACCGGAGAAGAAGGACTTGGTCGCCGCCCAGAACAGCTCGCCGGCAACGACGTCGGTCAGGCCGAGCGGTGTGTTGAGGATGGCGTCCCAGGTTTTCTGCACGTGCATGCGCGAGAAGGACGAATACAGGGCTTCGAAGGTGGCTGCGTTCATCGTCGAGGCGCACACCGTGCCGGCGGCGAGGAAGGCGACGTAGGGCTGGCCGTCGATCGACGGCAGCATGGCGCCCAGGCCGTAGCCGAGGCCGAGCATGTAGATCAGCGGATCGGCCAGATTGCCGAGGATGGACGGCAAGGCCAGCTTGCGCCAGACGAGGAAGTTGCGTCGCCAGACGGGGAGCCAGCCGAGGGGAATCACTGCGGACGACATGGGGTGGGCAATCGTTTAGGGGTAGGGTTCATTGGGCGGCGGCACTCAGGCAAGTTGCAGCGCCTTGTGGATCAGGCCGATGTTGATGGCGATGGCGGTTGGTCGGTTGAGGTTGTGCGGCAGGCTGTGCGGTTTGAACCAGCGGAACTCGGAATGTTCGTGATTCAGCTGAGGCGTGAATTCGTGGTCGGCAAGAAGAAGGAAATAATGCAGTTCGCGCAAGGCCTCGACATAGCCCAGGCCCTGGATCTCGGCATCGCTGACGCCGCCGAAATGCAGCAGGTCATCGTCGGTTCGCGCGATGCCGGCCTCCTCTTGCAATTCGCGCAGCAAGGCTTGGCGGGGCGTCTCGCCCTCGTCGATATGACCGCCGAAGAAATTCCAGACACCAGGTTTGTTCACCACGTCCGAACGCCGCCCGAAGAGGAAGGTACCCGCCGACGGACAGTAGATGACGGCCCAGGTGCCGGCCTGCTTGTTGACTTTCAATCGCGCAACTCCCGCCCGGTCAGCTTGATGAACACATCTTCGAGGTTGGAGGCACGGTGTACGTAGCGCAGGCCGGGTGCCGCGGCGAGCCGGGCGAGCAGTTCGTGCGGTTCGCGGCAGTAGAAGAAGGCGGTCTCGCCGCTGGTTTCGACCCGATCGGCGAGCGCCCGGGCGCCGTCGACGAAGGCCGGCAGGTCGCCGCCGGCTTCGTCATAGACTTCGACGACCTGCGGTTCGATGTGCTCGGCGATCAGCTGGCGCGGACTGCCTTCGGCAATCTTGCGCCCGTGGTCGATGACGATCAGCCGGTCGCACAGGCGTTCGGCCTCGTCCATGAAGTGGGTGGTCAGGATCAACGTCTTGCCGGCGGCCTTGAGCTTCTTCAGGCGTTCCCAGATCAGGTGGCGGGCCTGTGGGTCGAGGCCGGTGGTCGGTTCGTCGAGAAAGACCACATCGGGGTTGTTGACCAGCGCCCGGGCCAGCGTCAGGCGCCGCTTCATGCCGCCGGAAAGCGTCGCCAGGCGTGCATCGGCCTTGCTGCCGAGACTGGCGAACTCCAGCAGCTGCGGGATGCGGGCGCGGATGTCGGTGTCGGCAATGCCGAAATAGCGGCCGAAGACCAGCAGGTTCTCGCTGCAGGTGAAATCCGGATCGAGATTGTCGAACTGCGGCACGACGCCGACCCGTGCCCGCGCCGTCTGGGCATCGTCGGGGATGGCGTGGCCATTGAGGACGATGCGGCCGCTGTCCGGTGCGGTCAGGCCGAGACAAAGGCGCAGCGTCGTCGTCTTGCCGGCGCCATTCGGCCCCAGCAGGCCGAAGCAGGTGCCCGGCTCAACGGCGAACGACAGCCCGTCGACGACGGCGGTGCCGGCGTAGGTCTTGCGCAGCTCGGTGATCGCCAGCGCCGGGGGGGAGCCTAGTGTCGCCACGCGCGGGTGATGATGTCGCGGATCAGGTGCAGCCGGCGGTGGAAGAAATGGTCGGCGCCTGGTACCACGACGACTGGCAGGTCGTTCGGCTGGGCCCAGGCGAAGACATTGCTCAGTGGCACCAGTGTGTCGGCCGAGCCGTGAATGACGATGGTGTCGTGCGGCACGGCCTCGGTGTCGTAGTGGCGTGTGCTTTCCACATAGCCGGCAGCGGTGCCGACCAGCACCAGGCGCTGCGCCGGATGACCGGCCTCGCTCAGGCGTTTGGCGACGCGCGTCTGGCAAAAGGCACCAAAGGAGAAGCCGGCCAGCGCCACCGGCAGGTTGCCGCAGCGGCATTTGGCCTCTTTGAGCACGGCCAGCAGATCGTCAGTTTCACCATCGCCTTCGTCGTGGACGCCTTCAGTGCCGCCGACGCCCCGGAAATTCGGACGGAAGGCGGCATAGCCGAGGCTGACGAAGGTCCGCGCCAGCGTGTAGGCGACCTTGTTGGTGTTGGCACCGCCGCCCATCGGGTGCGGATGGGCGATCAGGGCGATGCCGCGCGGCGCATCTGGGCGTTCCATGATGACGTCGATCTTGCCGACCGGGCCGTCGATGAGGATTTTCTCTTCCGGGGCTTTCATGATTCAGATCTTCAAGCGGTCGACGATGCGCCCATTGAGCAGATGTTCCTGGATGATTTCCTCGACGTCTTCGTGGTCGATGAAGCTGTACCAGGTCTCTTCCGGATAGACGACCATGACTGGCCCGTTGTCGCAGCGACCCAGGCAGCCGGCCTTGTTGATGCGGATGGCGCCGGCGCCGTTTTTCTTCAGCGTGCCGATGCGGTCCTTGGCGTAGGCCAGTGCGGTCGAGCCGCCAACGGCGTTGCAGCACTGCTCGCCGGCCTCGCGCTGGTTGCAGCAGATGAATACGTGGTGGGTGTAATAGCTCATCGTTGTTCTCCTCGGGGGACTCATTATAGAGGCCGCTCCGGTTTCACGTGGAACGCGGTCGGGCGCGCGTTGCCAGCAGCAGGAAGGGCAGCACCAGGAACGGCCAGAGCGTTGCCACCAACCGCGTCAGACCGTTGAAATTGAGAAAGTGCCCTTGGCGCCAGGTGGCCAGGGCGGCTATCGAATAGGGATTGGGTGGCGCTAGATTGACCAGCACGGTGCCAGCGAGCAGGGCGAGCAAGGTCAGGACCAGGCGCGGCGTGGGCGGCAGAATGATGGCGACGGCCAGCAGCACGCCGCCGGCGAGCAGGCCGTTGCGGGCGCCAGCAGTCAGCCAGGCGAGGGCCTCGTCGGGGCCGATGAGGATCGCCGCGGCCAGGGTGCGGACGATCAGACCGAGGAGCAGGAACAGCGGCACGATCAGGCAGGCAGGGAGCAGCCGGGCGCAGAGCATGCGGACGACGAGGCCGACGGCCAGGGCATTGAGAGCGGCGATGCTGGCTTCGATGAGGACGAAGCTCTCGGCAGCAAAGGGAAAGGCGCTGGAAAAATCGATCAGGTGGCGCAGATCGCCGGCACCGAAGAGCAGGGTTTCCGGCGACAGGGGGACGAGCAGCCAGAGGCCGAGCAGGGTGAGGCCCAGTTCGGCGTGGGGAATCGGGGCGATGAGGCGTTGTTCAAAGGCGATCAGGCGAGCGAAGACCCGCGGACCGGCCCATTGGGCCAGACCGGCCCCGACCAGGCCGCCGATGGCGTTGCAGGCGAGATCAAGATTGGACGGCACGCGCGAGGGTAGCCAGGTTTGCAGCACTTCCAGTCCCAGGCTGGTTCCGGCGGCGAGCAGGACGGCGAGGAACGGGGCGCTGAAACGGCCGGGCAGGCGGCGCAGGGCAAGGGTCAGGAAAAAGCCGAGCGGCAGGTAGACGGCGACGTTGGCCAACAGGTCGAAGACTGTCCAGTAGCGCGGCCAGCCGCCTTCGAGAAAGGTAAGCGACGGGATGCCGCTATCGCGCCAGGCGGTGAACGGGTGCAGGCTGCCATAGGCGATCAGGCCGAGCCAGGCCAGCGCGAAATAACGGGCAAGAAGGATGGGGCCGCGGCCATGCTCGGTCATCAGCGGATTTTAGGCGTTATCGGCCGGAGCGTCAGCCGGCATTCCCCTGCCCTGCCCGGATTAAGGGGCTTAATGGTGATGCGGATGATCGGCAGCGTGATGGGTTTCTGCCGCCGCCCGGTGATGCAGCGCGTGATGGATGTCGTCGTGCGGGGTCGGCCGGCCAAAGCGCTGCGGCAGCAGCGAGCCGACGATCATGCCGACGATGCTGAAGCCAAGGCCGATCAGCTGCGCCGGCACCAAACTGGCCTCGCCGATCAGCAGTTCGACGATCAGCCATGAGCCGACGCCGCCGATGCACGCCGTCAGCGCCCCCTGTGTGGTGGCCCGCGACCAGTAGGCACCGAAGAACAGCGGCACAAAGGCACCAGCCAGGGTGACCTTGTAGGCGTTTTCGACCATTTCGAAGATCGACGACTCGCTGTTCAGGGCGAAGAGCAGCACCAGGCCGGCGAAGCAGACCATGGTGATGCGCATCATGCGCAGTAGTTCGCGGTCGTTTACGTCGGGGAAGATGTTGCGCAGGATGTTTTCCGAGAAGGATACCGATGGCGCCAGCAGCGTTGCCGAGGAGCAGGCCATGATGGCAGCGAGGACGGCGCCGAAGAAGATGGCCTGGGCAAAGACCGGGGTGTGCTGCATGACCAGGGTGGGCAGCACCAGTTGCGAATCGGTTGCGATCAGGCCGTTGAATTGTTCGGGATTGATCAGCGTTGCCGCGTAGGCAATGAACATCGGGATGAAGGTGAAGCAAAAATACAGGGTGCCGCCGAGGATCGAGGCCCAGATGGCGACGCGTGCGCTCTTCGCTGAGGTGATGCGCTGGAAGACGTCCTGCTGCGGGATGGAGCCGAGCATCATGGTCATCCAGGCGGCAATGAAGGCCAGCCATTCGACCCAGTTGCCGCTCGGGAAGAAGTCCAGCTTGCCAGCTGCCGAGGCGTGGGCGACGACGACGTCGACACCGCCGGTCATACCGGAAACAAGGTAGCCGATGAACAGCATGCCGCCCATGACCACCGCCATCTGCACGAAATCGAGAATGGCCACCGAGAACATGCCGCCGAAGGTGGTGTAGGTCAGCACAATGGCGGTGCCCAGCACCATGCCCATTTCCTGGCTGATGGCGCCGTCGGTGACGACATTGAAGACCAGGCCGAGCGCCTTGATCTGGGCCGAGACCCAGCCCAGATAGGAGACGACGATGCAGATCGTGGTGAGGATTTCGACCGTGCGGTTGTAGCGCATGCGGAAGAAATCGCCGAGGGTCAGCACGTTCAGCTTGTATATTTTGGTGCCGTAGAAGATGCCGGCGATGACCAGGCACAGGCTGGCGCCGAATGGGTCGGCGACGACACCGCGCAGGCCTTCCTGGACGAAGGTGGCGGAGACGCCGAAGATCGCCTCGGCGCCAAACCAGGTGGCGAAGACGGTAGCGGTAACGACCGGTAGCGGCAGGCTGCGCCCGGCGACGGCGAAGTCCTTGGCGTTATGGACGCGCGTCGCCGCGAAGAGGCCGATGGCGATCGAGGCGAGCAGATAGAGGACGACGAACCAGATCAGCATGATTGGGCATCCGGCCAGGGCAAGAGGTTGAAAACGCGGGGATTATACGGTTTCAGGGGCGCAAAACGGGGCTTTGCAATGAAATTGCAAATATTCCGCGCTCAACGGGTGAACGAAGGCCAGATCCGTGGCGTGCAGGTGCAGGCGCTCACCGGTCTCGGGATTGCCGCTGCCGTACAGTTCGTCGCCAAGGATCGGATGGCCGAGGGCGGCCATGTGTACCCGCAGTTGATGCGAGCGACCGGTCACCGGTTCCAGTTCAACGCGGCTGGTTTGGCGTTCCGCATCAATGGAAACAAGGCGGTAGCGCGTTAGTGAGTGCTTGCCAATTTCAAAGTCCACCTTCTGCCGGGGGCGGTTCGGCCAGTCACAGATCAGTGGTAACTCAATCTCGCCGGCGGTCGTTGCCAGGCAGCCTTCGACTTCGGCCAGGTAGCGCTTGCCTACCTGACGCTCGCGGAACAATCGGGACAGGGCACTGTGCATCGCCGCGCCACGGGCGACCAGCAGCAGGCCGGAAGTGGACATGTCGAGACGGTGCACGGCCAGCGCATCGGCAAATTTTGCCTGCAGCCGGCTGATCAGGCAGTCGGCTTTGTCAGCACCCCGCCCCGGTACCGAGAGCAGGCCGGCCGGTTTGTCGACGACGAGCAGCGCATCATCGGCGTAAAGAATCTCCAGCCCGCGGTCGGGCGGTGGCGTGTACGGCAGCATCGGGGCGGCTTACTGGCGTTTCCGGCAATGGGCGTCACTGAACGGCTGGGGCTCGCGCATCCAGCCTTCACCGGGTGAGGTCTGCCAGCAGATACGCGCATCGCTGCTGCGGCTGACCCACCAGTACCAGGGGGCCGGGCCGGCCAGTGCCGGGGCGGCCAGGCTGCCGACAAGAGCCAGAAGTGCCAGTTTTTGCCGCATCGAGTGTCCGCTAAAGAATAATCTTGCCAATTACTTGCCTCCATATTACTGTACATAACAACAGTATTCGATGGCAGTGCCGGCGGGAACCGGTACGCTCGCCAGTGCTTCCCCGATTTTAGGAAAAATCCGACTTGCCATTGACATAACTGCCGGCTAGCCTGCTTTCTGTTGGCTCAGCAATTTCTATTCCATCTCCGGCCCCTGTGCCATAATCCGCTCAAATTTTAGAGGTACCCGCATGGACGACAACAAGGCAAAGGCGCTCGCCGCAGCGCTGCAACAGATCGAAAAGCAGTTCGGCAAAGGCTCCATCATGAAGATGGGCGATGCTGAAATCGACGAGGGCATCCAGGTCGTTTCCACCGGCTCGCTGGGTTTGGACATCGCCCTTGGCGTCGGCGGTCTGCCGCGCGGTCGCGTCGTTGAAATCTACGGTCCGGAATCCTCCGGCAAGACCACGCTCTGTCTGCAGGTCGTCGCCGAAATGCAGAAGCTCGGCGGTACCGCCGCCTTCATCGACGCCGAACATGCACTCGATCCGCAATACGCCCAGAAGCTCGGCGTCAATGTCAACGAACTGCTGATCTCGCAGCCGGATACCGGCGAACAGGCGCTGGAAATTGCCGACATGCTGGTGCGCTCCGGCTCGGTTGACATCATCGTCGTCGACTCGGTGGCCGCTCTTACGCCGCGTGCCGAAATCGAAGGCGAGATGGGCGACCAGATGGTCGGCCTGCACGCTCGCCTGATGTCGCAGGCCCTGCGCAAGCTGACTGCCAACATCAAAAAAACGAACACCCTGGTCATCTTCATCAACCAGATTCGCATGAAGATTGGCGTCATGTTCGGCTCGCCGGAAACCACCACTGGCGGCAATGCGCTGAAGTTCTATGCCTCTGTTCGCCTCGACATCCGCCGCATCGGCGCGATCAAGAAGGGTGACGAAGTCATCGGTAGCGAAACCAAGGTCAAGGTCGTCAAGAACAAGGTCGCCCCGCCCTTCCGCGAAGCCATCTTTGACATTCTCTACGGCGAAGGCATCTCCCGTCACGGCGAAGTGGTCGAAATGGGCGTCGCCCACAAGCTGGTCGAGAAATCCGGCGCCTGGTACTCCTACAAGGGCGAGAAGATCGGTCAGGGCAAGGACAATTCCCGCGAATTCCTCAAGGCGCATCCGGAAATCGCCCAGGAAATCGAGGCCGGCATTCGCGAAGCGGCCAGTACCAACGTCATCAAGCCGGTCAAGGCTGCCAAGGTTGATGCCTGACCTGCTGCGTGTGCGCGCCCTGCAACTGCTCACCCGGCGGGATTATTGCCGGGTCGAGTTGCGTAGCAAGCTGGCAGCCGAGGCCGAGTCAGCGGAGCAACTGGACGCCGTCCTCGATCGCCTGGAGGAAGAGCGCCTGCTCTCAGATCAGCGTTATGCCGCCCAGCGCGTCGTTGCTCGCGCCGGACGCTACGGCAATACCCGCCTGCGTCAGGAGCTGCGCCAGAAAGGCGTCGGTGACGACGAAATTGCCGCTGCCCTGCCCGAAGCCGGTGATGAAAGTGAGCGTTGCCGGGCGGTTTGGGCAAGGAAATTCGGCGAGTTGCCGCAGTCGGCCGAAGATCGGGCGCGACAGATGCGTTTCCTGCAGTACCGCGGCTTTTCCGGTGAGGCGATTCGCCGCGTGCTGGCGGGAGCCGACGAATGAGCACTGCCGCCACCCTTTCCGCCAACAACCTGAAGAAACGTTATAAGGCGCGTACCGTCGTCGAGGATGTCTCCTTCGAAGTCAAGTCCGGCGAGGTTGTTGGTCTGCTTGGCCCAAATGGCGCCGGCAAGACCACCTGCTTCTACATGATCGTCGGTCTGGTGGCGGCTGATGGGGGTGAAGTCCATATCGACGAAACCCGCCTCACCCACCTGCCGATGCATGCACGGGCCCGTCAGGGTGTGTCTTACCTGCCCCAGGAAGCTTCGGTATTCCGCAAGCTGAATGTCGAGGAAAACATCCGTGCCGTCCTCGAACTGGGCAATCTGCCGGCCGCCGAACTCAACGACCGGCTGGAAGGCCTGCTCGCCGAACTGCACATCGACCATGTCCGGCACATCAACGCCGCCGCCCTCTCCGGCGGCGAACGCCGGCGTGTCGAAATCGCCCGCGCCCTGGCCACCAGTCCGCGTTTCATCCTGCTCGACGAACCCTTCGCCGGCGTGGACCCGATCGCCGTGCTCGAAATCCAGAAGATCATCCGCTTCCTCAAGGAGCGCGGCATCGGTGTGCTGATCACCGACCACAACGTGCGCGAGACCCTCGGTATCTGCGATCACGCTTACATCATCAGCGCCGGCCATGTACTGGCGGCTGGACGGCCGGAAGAAATCGTTGATAATGAAAGCGTGCGCAAGGTCTACCTTGGCGAGCACTTCCGGCTCTGACCAGAACGTAGCCCAGTCACCCAAACGATGAAGCCGGCACTCCAACTAAAACTATCGCAGCATCTGGCACTGACGCCGCAGTTGCAGCAGTCGATCAAGCTATTGCAGCTGTCGACGGTGGAAATGCAGCAGGAAATCGAGCGCTACCTGCTCGAAAATCCCATGCTCGAGCGCGACGACGATCAGCCGACGGAAAATTTCGCCACCGCGCAGCAATTCGATTCGCCGCAGACGGCGGAAGGCGAGCGCGAACAACGCGTCGAACGCGAAGAGCGCGACGCCCACGACGACCGCGAGCAGGATGTGCCCTCGGCCCCCTCCGATGTCGATGATGACCGCTGGAGCTCCGATGCCGGCACCTTTACCGGTGCCGGTCGCGACGAGGACGACGATAACGACGCCCAGGACATCCACGCCGGGACGGTCAGCCTGCGCGACCATCTAGGCTGGCAACTGGGCATGACCCAGGTCTCCGAGCGTGATCGGGCGCTGGTGCGCTTCCTGATCGAGGCTCTCGACGACGACGGTTACCTTTCCGCTTCCCTCGAAGAATTGCTGGAAACGCTGCCGGCGGAATACGAGGTCGAGATCGAGGAACTCGAGATCGCCCTGCACCATATCCAGCATTTCGATCCGACCGGCATCGGCGCACGCAATCCGCGCGAGTGCCTGGCCCTGCAGTTGAAGGCGCTGGACGTGGACGAGGTGCAGGAGCTCGCCCTGGCCATCGTGGACAAGCATCTGGAACTGCTGGCCGCCCGCGATTTCGCCAAGATCCGCCGGTTGACCGGTTGCGACGATGAGGAACTGAAGGCTGCGCACAGCCTGATCACCAGTCTGAATCCCCGCCCGGGAGCCGGCTTTGCCCAGACCGAGGCGCGCTACATAACCCCAGATGTCATCGTCAAGAAACTGAAGGGCAAGTGGACGGCCTACATCAACCCGGATGCCTATCCGCGTCTGCGCATCAACCGTCTCTATGCCGAGATCCTGGCCCGCCAGCGCCGCGGCAATGGCAACCTGACCGGGCAGTTGCAGGAGGCGCGCTGGCTGATCAAGAACGTACAGCAACGTTTTGACACCATCCATCGCGTGACCCAGGCCATCGTCGACCGTCAGCGCCAATTCTTCGAGCACGGCGAAGTCGCCATGCGGCCACTGGTCCTGCGCGAGATTGCCGACATCCTCGGCCTGCACGAATCCACCGTCTCCCGCGTCACCAGCCAGAAATACATGGCGACGCCGCGCGGTATCTTCGAACTCAAATACTTCTTCGGCAGCCATGTCGCTACCGATACCGGCGGAGCCTGTTCCGCCACCGCCATCCGCGCTCTGCTCAAGCAATTGATCGGCTCCGAGGATGGCAAGAAGCCCTTGTCGGATAGTCAATTATCCGAAATACTAGGCCAGCAGGGAATCGTTGTTGCCCGGCGCACGGTTGCAAAATATCGCGAGTCGCTCAACATCCCGCCGGTCAATTTACGCAAGACCCTGTAGAGAGAGGAGAAAACATGAATCTGCAGATCGCTGGTCACCATATTGAAGTTACGCCGGCATTGCGCGAATACGTGGAGAACAAGCTGGACCCCGTGATTCGCCATTTTGACAAGGTCACCGGCGTCAGCGTCGTCCTGTCGGTCGAGAAGCTCAAGCAGAAAGCCGAGGTTACGGTGCACGTACCGGGCAAGGACATGCATGTCGAGGAATCCGGTGACGATCTCTACGCTGCCATCGATGCCATGTTCGACAAGTTGGACCGTCAGGTCCTGAAGTACAAGCAGAAGGTCCAGGACCACCATCGCGGTGGCAAGGCGGACCTCCACGCCGTCGAATAACGGCTGACCGGCCGCGGCAGTATTTTGTCGCGGCCTTTGTTTTTTGTACGCTCATGAACCCACTTAGCCAAATCCTGTCTCCGGAGCAGATCCTTCTCGATCTCGACGCGAGCAGCAAGAAACGGGTATTCGAGCAGGCCGGTCAGCTCTTTGAAGGGCACCTCGGCCTCGCTCGCTCCGTGATATTTGATAGTCTCTTCGCCCGGGAAAAACTCGGCTCGACCGGTCTCGGTCAGGGTATCGCCATTCCCCACGGCCGCATCAAGGGCCTCAAGCAAGCCGCTGGCGCCTTCATCCGCCTGGCTACTCCGGTGCCTTTCGATTCGCCTGACGGTCGCGCCGTGAATCTACTATTCGTCCTGTTGGTTCCCGAACAGGCCACTGAAGAACACCTGCAGATCCTTTCCGAGCTGGCCCAGCGCTTTGCCGATCGCTCCTTCCGCGAGTCACTGCAAAACGCCCCCGATGCCGCCGCAGTGCTGGCTCTTTTCCAGTCCTGACCAACGGTCGTGCGCCACATCAGCCTGATCCAGCTGTATGAGGACAATCGCGAGAAGCTGCTGTTCAGCTGGTTGGTCGGCCAGCAGGCCGATCGGCGAATCGAGATCAAGGTATCGAACAACTACGGTGCCGATGTCGTCGGGCACATCAACATCATTCACCCGGAGCGCTTGCAGGTGCTCGGCCAGGCCGAGTATGAGTGGGCCGAGCGCATCGGCGAGCGGCGGTTTGGGCAGATGTTCCAGGATCTGCTGGCCGCCCAGCCACCGGCCGTCATCGTTGCCGACGGGCTGACGCCACCCGACCTGGTGCGCGAGGCCTGCACGCAGTCGGCGACGCCTCTGATTCTGTCACCCAAGCCGTGCTCGGCGGTGATCGATCTGCTGCGCATCTACCTGTCGGCGCGGCTGGCCGACACGGTCAACATGCACGGTGTATTCATGGACGTGCTTGGCATGGGCGTCCTGATCACCGGCGACTCGGGCGTCGGCAAGTCGGAACTGGCGCTGGAACTGATTTCCCGGGGCCATGGCCTGGTTGCCGACGATGTCGTGGAAATGGCGCGCATTGCCCCAGCCACCATCGACGGCCGCTGTCCCGGCATGCTGCGTGACTTTCTCGAGGTCCGCGGCCTCGGTCTGCTGAATATCCGGACCATCTTCGGCGAAACCGCGTCGCGCCGCAAAATGCGCCTGAAGCTGATCGTCCATTTGCAGAAAACGGCTTCCATCACCGATGCGCCGCGCCTGCCGCTCGATGCCCAGACGCAGGAAGTGCTTGGCGTGCCGATCCGCAAGGTGGTGATTCCGGTTGCTGCCGGGCGCAACCTGGCGGTGCTGCTGGAAGCGGCAGTACGCAACACCATTCTGCAATTGCGCGGTATCGACAGCATGCAGGATTTCATGGACCGCCAGCAGCGGATGATGCTCGACGACGAGGCTTGAGAAGCCCGTTACCTTAAGCCCGGCGTTTGGCTGGCAGGCCCGGGTGACCGTTCAGAGATATTCGAACTCGGCGCCATCGGCGCTGGCGTCGTTGCCACTACAGCCGAAGCAGATGCGACCGTTGCCTTCAAGCTGGATCTCCTGGCGGCGAATCAGCTTTTCCGGGCGGCTACCGATGGTGACGAAACAGCCGTTGGTGCTGACATCGACCAGATAGTAGCCATCCTTCCGTTTTTCGATCCGGGCGTGCTGGCGGGAGGCCTTGCGATCCTCGATGACCAGCTTGTTGCCGAGGTCGCGACCGAGGGTCAGCGCTGGCGTCTTGCTGTCGAGCAGGAAGGCCTTGCCGTGATAGCGGACACATAGCCGGTCGTTGGCCGGTGGTGTGCTCTGCGGGCCAAAGGTGGAATGCGAATAGCCGCCCATTTCGTTGGCGGTCCAGTGGATATGAAACAGCGGCAGGCTTTCGCCCTGCTCGGGAACGCTGCCCAGTTCCGGCATCGGCCGGACATTGATGACCGTCGACTCGGGCAGTTCGCTGGCCAGCACCGAACTGCAAAGGATCTGGTCGCGCCGGGCGATGCCGGCGATACGCGCGGCGTTGGTGACGGCGTCGCCCTTGAGCTTGCCACTCTCCTCGGTCACCATGCCGGCATGCAGACCGATGCGGATGGTCAGCTTGAGGCCGGAAACCGGCGGCAGGTCGGCGATCCGTTGTTGCATGTCGATGGCAGCCAGGCAGGCATCCTCGGCCGTTTCATAGACCGCCAGCAGTTCGTCGCCAACGATCTGGATGGTGCGTCCGCGATAACCGTCGATCGAACGTTTCATGCGCTTCAGGCAGCGCTCGACGGCATGCATGGCCTCTGTGTCGCCGAGCCGTTCAAAAAGCCCGGCACTGCCGGAAACGTCGGCAAACATCACGATCATTCTGCGTTGTGCTGAGGTCATCGACGGCGTCATGGCGGGGCGAACTCGGAGGAACGATTATAAGCTGAAGCGCATTGCGCCGGCATTATGTTGAAAGGGTCAGCGGGATGGCGCCGGCAATTGGCAACTCCGGGGCATCGAAGGCGATGTCGCCCTCTTCCACCGGTGTCTCCAGCGTCAGACCGGCGAAATCGAAAAGCTTGTTGTCGGCCAGGTGGGAGGGGACGATGTTCTGCATGGCAGTCAATACGGACTCGGTGCGTCCCGGGTAGCGTTTGTCCCAGTCCTGCATCATTTCGCGGATTTTCTGGCGCTGCAGGTTGTCCTGCGAACCGCAGAGATTGCAGGGAATGATCGGAAATTCCATGCCACGGGCAAACTTGGCAATGTCGGTTTCGGCACAGTAGGCGAGCGGCCGGATGACGACATGCGCCCGGTCGTCGGTGACCAGCTTCGGCGGCATGGCCTTCAGCTTGCCGCCGAACAGCATGTTCAGGAACAGGGTGTGCACCATGTCGTCGCGATGGTGGCCCAGGGCGATCTTGTTGGCGCCGAGTTCCTTGGCAGTTCGGTAGATGATGCCGCGGCGCAGGCGCGAACAGAGCGAGCAGGTGGTTTTCCCCTCGGGAATCTTGTCCTTGACGATGGAGTAGGTGTCGGCTTCGACGATGCGATGTTCGATCCCCAGTGAGGCGAAATAGGCGGGAAGGATATCGGCCGGAAAGCCCGGCTGTTTCTGGTCGAGATTCATGGCAACCAGGCGGAACTTGATCGGCGCCCGCTGTTGCAGTGCCATCAGCATGGCGAGCAGGGTGTAGGAATCCTTGCCGCCCGAGCAGCAGACGAGGACGGTATCGCCCTCCTCGATCATGTTGTAGTCACCGATTGCCTTGCCGGTACGGCTTTCGAGGAATCGGCGCAGTTTCTGGAGGTTGTTCGAAGTGGTCATCGGGCAGTAAGCGAGGCAGGTCCACGAGTTCGTGTGCAGACCAGGATCGGAAGAACCCGGAGTCTACCCCGAGTCGGTGACGGCAAGGGGCCTTAGATGTTCGGCAAGCGTGCGTATTTCACGTTCAAGTGCAGCAATTTCGTCATTCAATTGCAGCAATTGGCCTTCGCGAGCCCGGCTTTCCAGGCGGATAGCGAGAGCGATGGCGGGATCGGCGGCAAAACAGGCCAGTGAGCTGCGGAAACTATGGGCGGTGCGTTCGGCCAGTGGCGAGTCGTCAGCGGCGGCGGCGTTACGCAGGCGATCAATATCGCGTTCCCAAGTATCGAGGAAGACGCCGGCGACGATGCGGACCGTCTCCTGATCGGCGCGCTGCAAGGCGGCCCGGTAATCGAACGCTGCAGCCGCCGGCGTTGGCCACTCGTTGCCGGCAATGGCTGCGAGTTTTTCCAGAACATCGGCGATGTGAATCGGTTTGCTGACGTAATCGTCCATGCCGGCAGCCAGGCAGGCAACGCGGTCCTCGTCCATGGCCGCCGCGGTCATGGCGATGATCGGTGTCGGTTGCAACTGCTGCTGGCGTTCGCTCTCGCGGATGCGGCGGGTGGCTTCCAGCCCGCCCATGACCGGCATTTGCAGATCCATCAGGATGAGGTCGAAGCGTCCTTCGGCAAAATGTGCCAGGGCTTCGCTGCCATTGCTCGCCAGGGTGACCCGATGTCCCCACTTGGTGAGTAGTCCGCAGGCCAGCTTCTGATTGATCGGATGGTCTTCGACGAGCAGGATGGCGAGCGGTCGCTGGCGTTCGTGCAGGGAATGGCGGTTGATCGGTTGCCCCTGGCCGGCCGCGCCCACTTGCCCCCTGAGCAGCAGGCCGAGGGCGGCCTGTAGTTCCTCGCCGGAGATGGGTTTGGAAAAATAGGCGGCAATGCCGGCTTCGCGGCAGCGCTGGGCATCGCCGCGCATGGCCGAGGAGGAAAGCATCATCATCGGCGGCAGATCGGGGTGCTCCAGTAGCAGCCGGCGGGCCAGATCATAACCATCCATTTCCGGCATCTGGGCGTCGAGGACGATGGCGTCGAAGTGTCGGTCCGTCTGGCGCAGCAGGGCCAGTGCTACCGCTCCCGATTCCGCGCTGGCGGATTCGATCTGCCAGGCGGCGAGCAGTCCGCCGAGGACACGACGGTTGGTGGCGTTGTCGTCAACGATCAGCACTCGTCGGCCTGTCAGGTCGAGCGAAATCTTCTCCTCAAGCTGCGGTTGTGGATCAAGCTGCAGCGGCAGGGCGAAATGAAAGGTGCTGCCGACCCCGGGCTGGCTCTCCAGCGCAATGTTGCCGCCCATCAGTTCGACCAGACGGCGGCAGATGGACAGGCCGAGGCCGGTGCCGCCGTAGCGCCGGGTGGTGGAACTGTCCTCCTGGGTGAAACTCTCGAAAATGAGTTCCTGCTTCTCGGCGCTGATGCCAATGCCCGTATCGCGCACCGAAATGCGGATATTGGCGACGTCCTCGCGGCTCTTCAGCAAAGTGGCGTGCACGGCGATCTCGCCTTGATCGGTGAATTTGATCGCATTGCCGATCAGGTTCACCAGAATCTGGCGAATGCGCCCCGGGTCGCCGAGTAGATGGCGAGGTATCTCGGGCGGGATCTCGCAGATCAGCTCGAGGTTTTTGGCGTGGGCATGCAGGGCCAGGCTCTTCACCGTTTCACCGAGCAGGCGGTGAAGGTTGAATGGAATATCCTCGACGAGCAGCTTGCCGGCCTCGATCTTGGAGAAGTCGAGGATGTCGTTGATGATGGTCAGCAAGGCTTCCGACGAGGCTTTGACGATGCCCAGGTACTCGCGCTGCTCGGCGGAGAGATCGGTGTCGAGCGCGAGATCGGTCATGCCGATGATGCCGTTCATCGGCGTGCGGATTTCGTGGCTCATGTTGGCCAGGAAGTCGCTCTTCGCCCGGCTTGCCGATTCGGCCGCCTCCTTGGCCTGGAGGACGATGGCCTCGGCGGCTTTGCGGTCGCTGATATCGGTGCGGATGCCAATGTATTGCTCGGGCAGCCCATGCTCGTCGAGCAGCGGCACGATGGTGGCGTTGACCCAGTACAGATGGCCGTTGCGGGCGCGGTTGCAGATCTCTCCGTGCCAAACCTCGCCGCTGGCGATGCAGGCCCACATGTCGTCGAAGAAAGACGGTGGATGCAGGCCCGATTTGATGACGCGGTGGTTGCGACCCAGCAGTTCGGCGCGTGCGTAACCGCTGATGGCGCAGAACTTGTCATTGGCGTAGGTGATGTTGCCCTGGGCGTCGGTGATGCTGACGATGGCGTGCTGGTCGAGGGCGAATTTCTGGTTGGCCAGCGCTCGGCGGCTCCGTTCACTGTCGCGCACGAGTTCGCCGATGCGCCGGCTGAGTACGGCTATGTCGTCGCTGGCAGGCTCGGCCGGCGCTGCGTTGTCGCCGTGCTGCGGCAACAATTCACTGATCAGCTGGCGGAGCGAATGAATGGCCGCCGCGCGTTGCTTCAGTTCATGGCGTAGCTTGTCGTTGGCGGCGGTCAGCTCGGCCGAGGAAATCTCCAGGCTGCGCGTGCGCAGCGCCAGGTCGCGTTCGTACTGCTCGTAGCTGCCGGACACCCGCTCGAGAAAGTCGCCCAGGCCCCGCCCGAAGGATTGCCAGGCCGGGTCAGACGCATCGACCGGCGAGGCCAGCAGGGCTGCCAACCCGCCCTCATCGGCGATGCCGACGGAGCGTCGCAGCTGGCGCAGGAGCAGTTTGCGGATGGCGTCGGACATCAATCCTCGCCGAGACAGGTGATGGTCATCGTCTGGTTGTGCAGTTTGCAGGTGGTGCCGGGCATGAACGGGCTGATCTCGCCATACGAATAGAAGCCGGTAAGCGTGACCTGCTTGCCCAGCACATCCGCCACTGCTTCAATCTCCTCGTCGACCCGGTTGCCCATGACCAGTTTGCGACCGACGCAACTGACTAGCACCGCCAGGCGGTCGGTTGCCGGGTCAGCCGCCGCCTGGGCGGCACTTTCGGCGCCGCCAACCAGTTTGTCGGTGCTGGCGTGCATCAGTTTCAGATAACCGCCGGGTTCGATTTCGCCGGCCAGGATCAGGCTGCCGTCTGTCGTATCGACGCCGAGAATGGTCCGGATCAGGCCGATCGCCCCGTGATTTTCGCCGAGCATGGCAAAGGGAAAGAGCAGCCCGGATGCCGGCAGCTCGCTGGCATATTCGCCAAGATAGCGGCGATAGACGTCGAGAGCCGGTTCGCCATCGAGTTCGTGCAGCACATTGCCGCTGCTGCGCGTGACCTTGCGTGCCGGGCCGAAGGGTTCCCAGCCGCCGAAGGAGCCGTGGTGGAAGCGCAGCCGGTCGCCGTACAGGCCGATGGCGACGACGCCATCATCGCGGACGCCCTTTGCCCCTATGGTGAAGGTCCGGCGAAAGGCACCGCCATCGCCGGCCAGCCCGCCGGTGATTGGCACCGCGGCGCCGATGCTGGCAGCGATGCCGTCCACCAGGGCGCTGCCGTTGATGTTCACGCCCGGCGCAAAAACCATGACCGCCCGCAGATCGTCGGCAGTCAGTTGTTCGCCGATGCGCAGGCCGGCAGCATGGGAATCCTCCATGCCGGCCAGCGCCGTGTCAGCCGCCCGCAGACGGGTGGCGGCGAACTGTACGGCGGTCAGATTGCAGCTGCCGTCTTCGACGCCGGCCGCCGAGATTTCGCCGGCGGTCGAGCAGCCGAGCAGCAAGGCGCCGGGAAATAGTCGCTGTAGTTCGCTGGCAAATTGATCCGCGGCGAACTGCTCGACGGCGGCGAAGACCAGTACCAGCTGGGGCACGATGTCGTCGAAGGCGCCGGCCGCTTGATCTGGGCTGCGGAAAGAGGCCTGTTTGACGCGCATCGTCTTCTCCTGGGCTGTTCAATGATGGAAAAATAGCATGAGCGGCCGCCGAATAAGCGCTCCGGCCGCTAAAATCCGCCTTTTGCCGAGGCCCCATGAGTTCCCTGCCGATTCCCGATGCCGATGCCCTCGCCCACAGCCAACAGCTGTACCAGTTGCTGGCGCGCGAAATCGGCGACAACGGTGGCTGGCTACCCTTCTCGCGTTTCATGGAGCAGCTGCTTTACGCGCCCGGCCTGGGTTATTACGCGGCCGGTGCCCGCAAGTTCGGCGCCGCCGGCGACTTCGTCACGGCACCGGAAATGAGCGGCCTGTTCGGCCAGGCGCTGGCGCGTCAGGTAGCCGAAGGGATGGCCGCTTCGGCGCCGGTTGTGCTCGAAGCCGGTGGCGGTTCCGGCCGGCTGGCCGCCGATTTGCTGCTGGCGCTCGAAGCGCTGGACGCCCTGCCCGAGCAATACTGCCTGCTTGAACTCTCGGCCGACCTGCGTCAGCGCCAGCAGGCGACGCTGGCCCGCGAAGTGCCGCACCTGGCCGCCCGGGCCGTCTGGCTGGATGCCCTGCCCGAGCGTTTTGCCGGCGTCGTGGTCGCCAACGAACTGCTCGACGCCATGCCGGTGGATATCGTCGCCTGGCGTGGCGAAGGTATTTTTTCGCGCGGCGTTGCTCTGGCGGAAAACGGATGTTTCACGTGGAGCGAACGGCCAGCCAGCGGTGCTCTACTGGCGGCAGCCAGTGAAATCGGCGAGCAATGCCAGTTGCCGCCGGGCTATGAAAGTGAGATCGGGCTGGCCAGCCGTGCCTGGGCCGCCGAGTGGGGACACCGCCTGGAACGCGGCCTGCTGCTGCTCATCGACTACGGCTTTCCGCGTCACGAGTTCTATCACGCGCAGCGTGGGCGCGGCACCCTGATGTGCCACTACCGCCACCTCGCCCATCCCGATCCTTTTTATCTACCGGGTCTGCAGGACGTCACCGCGCATGTCGATTTCACCGCCATCGCCGCTGCCGCCGACGCCGCCGGGCTGGATGTCATGGGTTATGCCAGCCAGGGACGCTTTCTCCTCGACTGCGGCATCCTCGACTGTCTGGCCGCCATTCCGCCGGACAGTACCGATTACCTGCGGGCTGCCGGCGCCGTCAACAAGCTCCTGCTACCGCACGAGATGGGGGAATTGTTCAAGGTCATCGCCCTCGGCCGCGGCCTGAACGAGCCGCTGCGCGGCTTTGCTGCTGGCGACCAGCGTCGCCGCCTGTAGGTCGCAGCTGCAGGGCAGCCGCTCAAGCGGGCTGTCGGCTCGCCATGGAAAGTCAATGGCATAATCCCGGCCAGGGCGGCTGATGCCTTACGCCTCTTTCCAAACACCGCCCGCCGGAGTGCAACTGCATGGTGCCGAAACCCACCGCCATCCCGCCCTACTGGACCCGTTTCGCCAGCTTCTTCCTCTATCCGCTGAGCCTGGAGCCGCTGCTCGCCTGTATCGCCATCGGTCTGCTCTCCGGGCTGTCCAGCCTTCTGTTTACGCTGGCCGGCGTGGTCGTCCAGCTGTTGCTGCTGGTCGCCACCCTGCGTTACGGCTACAAGGTGCTGGAACGCACGGCCCGTGGCAATCTCGATGACGGGCTGGCCAATATCGACCGGTCGAGCGGCGGCAAGTACCGCCCCTACAAACAGTTCGTCGTCATCGCCATCGGCATGACCCTGGTAGGCTATGCCGCCGGGTTCGGCAGCCACCACCTGGCGATGATTCTGCTGGTCCTCTTCGCCATGCTGCTGCCGGCCAATACCATGGTTCTGGCGCTGACCGACGATCTCGGCGAGTCGCTCTCGCCGCCCCGCCTGTGGGAGGTGATGCACGGCATCGGCGTGCCCTATCTGGGCCTCTGCGCTTGTCTGCTCCTGCTTTCTTCCAGCAGTGGCGCCCTGCTCGGCCTGCTGCTGCCGGTGGTGCCGATGTCCCTGCTCAATGTGCTTGGCGGCTTCATCGGCGCCTATTTCATCATCGTCATGTTCCGGCTCATGGGCTATACCCTCTACCAGTATCACGCGGAGTTGGGTTTCGCCGTCGATGTCGGCTTCGAGAGCCAGGTCGATGCGGTCGGCGGCGATCCCGTCAAACAACGCCTGGCCGAATCGACGGCCCTGCTCAAGGCGGGGCAATACGCTGAAGCAATCGCTCTGGACCGCGCCGAGGTGACTGCCAGGCCGGACGACTTCGCCGCCAACCTGCGTCTGCATCGCCTGCTGCTCGCCGTGCCGGGGCAGGCGTCGGCCATGTTGGCCCAGGCGAGTGAATGGCTACCGTCGCTCCTGCGCAGCGCCAGATCGCGTCAGGCCGCCGAGGTGATCGAGGCGATCTGGCGGGAACAGCCGGACTATCGCCCGGCACTGGGCGCCTGGTACCTGCCGCTGGCCGAAGCCTTGTTCGCCGTCCGCCGGTATGACAGCGCGGCCCACTTGATCAAGGGATTCGATCGCCGCTTTCCCGGCCATGCCGATATTGCGGCGATTTATCTGCTGGGGGCGCGGCTGTTGATTGAACATCGGCGTGACGAAGCCCAGGCGCGCCGCGTGCTCGACGCCCTGCGCCGGCATTTTCCGGCGAGCCCGGCAGCCGCCGAGGCAGACCAGTTGCTGGCCTTGCTCGACCGTCTGGCGGGGGTGGCGGAGGCCTAGGAGGGATTTGCCAGCAGGCGGCTGAGCGGTTCGGCGCGCGTCGCCTGGCCGCTGGCCACGAATGCCTCGGCCAGACGGTTGGTCTGGCGGCGTAGCGCGCTACGGATCTGCGGCCGGGCCAACAGACGGAGCAGCAATTGCTCGGCCGCGTCGTACTGGCGGCCATCGATCAGGCGGCCGAGCAAGCCCTCCCATTGCCCTGCCGACAATTTCGGGATGCCCCCCTGCCCGGCGGCCAGGGCTTCGGCCAGCAAGGCAGGGTCGATTGCGCCGGGGCTGTGGCTGGCTGCCAGGATCAACTGACGCTGGGCATCAGCCTGGATTTCCGGCTGTCGGGTCAGTCGCGCAATGTGCACGTATTCGGCAGCCAGTGCTGGATCGCTCTGCGGGTGTTCGGCAAAGAGCTTCTTGTATTGCAGTGCGGCGGCAGCGAACTGTAGTTCGCCAATCAGTTCGTCGACCCGCTGACGGATGTTGGCGACAGCCTCGTCGGTATCCTGACGATGAACGATCTCGGCACTCTTGCCGCGGCGGCGCCAGCGATAGATGCCAATGAGCAGCGCGCCGGCGACCAGGCCGGCGAAGTGAGCCATGTAATTGACTCGTCCGCCGCGATCAAGAATGAAATTCTGCAGCAATTCGTTGGCCAGCCACACCGGCAGGATGGCCAGCGCCGGCCAGCGGACCGTACCAAAAAAGAAGAACAGCCAGTAAAAGAAATTAATGCGGCGCAAGCCGAAGAGCACCAGATAGGCGGCCATCACCGCCGAAATCGCGCCGGAGGCACCGAGCGACAGTCGGTAACCGGTTGCTGGCGAAATAATGTCGGGCAGCGCCGCACCCAGACCACCGAGCAGGTATAGACCGAGAAAGCCGAGTGGCCCGAGGGCTGCCTCAACGGTGTAGCCAACGACGAAGAGCACGGCCATGTTGCCGCTCAGGTGCATGATGTCGCCATGCAGGAACATGTGGCCAAAGAGACTTGCCAGACGCGGCTCCTGGCCGTTCAGGGCATATTGTTCGGTGACCACGCGGGCACGCATTGCTTCCAGGCGTGTGCGCTTGTTGCGCCAGCCGGGATACTCCGGGTTCCCCGGCTGGATGATCTGGTCGCCTTGCAGACGGCGCATGAAGTCACGGTCGTCCTCCATCACCCGGAAAATATCCCCGCGGGCCGGTTCCAGGCCACGACGTTTGCGGTCGGCCTGGAAAGCCGTCGCTTCAACGTCGGCCAGACCCGATTCCTTGTAAAAACGCCACGCCTCGTTGAGACGAGCGTGGTCACTACCCTGCATCAGGAAGGCAATCAGGCAGAGCAGCATGATGGCGATGGTGGCCAGTGGCGGCCGGCTCCAATCGGGGCGGACCGGCAAGGGAAGGATCAACATGAGGAAATGGCGGCTGACTTGACGACCACATTATATGGTCGGCATGTCATTCGGTTGTCCGGATGACTGGAATGGAGGGAAAATGCGCCTTCATAACATTCCATTCGGATCATGGAACAACAATACAGGGTGGTGATTTCGGGGCGGACCATCGGCGGTCGTTTGCTTGGCGAACTGCGGGAAGATGTAAGCCGTGCCTTCAAGCTGCAGGGTGAGCAACTCGAGCGCATGCTGAGCGGCCGACCGTTGGTTGTTTCGCGGCGTAGTTCGCGAGCGGCGGCCGAGAAGCTGCAGGCCCGCCTGCAAGCCCTGTCTCTGGAGGCGCGCATCGAGGCCATCAGCGATGTGGTAGCCATTCCGACCACGGCACCAGCCGCCGCTCCCCTTCCTGCCGAGCGAGCCAGTGGCGAGGAACTGTTTGCCCTGAACGCTCCTGCCGCCGTCGTTCCGCCACCAGTGCCGCCAGCCCCCAGGACTGAGGTGCCGGCGCCAATGGCGTCGGTCAAACTGGCGCTCAGCGAAGCCGATGAGCTCGTCTGCCCGAAATGTGGGGAGGCACAGCCGAAACGCACCCTGTGCCGGAAATGCGGCCTCGACATGCCGCGTTTTCTGGCGGCGCGGGCGGCGGCCGAGGACGAGGCACGTGAAGAGCGAGAGGCCAGTCTCGCGGCACAACGCGAGGCGCCCAGGGGCGGGCGCACGCCAGCCGATCCTGGCGAGCGGCAGGCTGGTCTGTTCGGCATCAGCTTCTCCGGACGCCTGGGGCGCCTCGATTATCTTGTCGGTTCCCTGCTCAGCACCATCGTCTGGCTGTTCTTTGTCCTGCTGGCAGTGAAGGCCGGGAAACCGGGTATCGCCGGCCTCGGCATTCTCATTTCGGTCATCTACGGGGTGCGTTGCATTGCCCTGCGCTTACACGATAGCGGCCGTACCGGCTGGCTGTCGCTGGTCATTCTGGTTCCCGTGCTCGGCGCCGTGATGACCCTGATCCTCCTGTTCATCCCCGGTGATGACGAGGCTAACGAGCATGGTCCGGAACCGGCAGCCGCTTCTGGTGGACGGCTCTTCATCGCCGCACTCGCTTTTGTCGCGATCGCCAATGTCGGCTATCGCACGATCAGCCAGAGCCCGGAAAAAATGGCCTTGTTTCTCCAGGCCGTCAGCCTGGGCCAGGCAACGGCTGAGGCTGATGAGAACGACGCTTCAGACGAGAGCGCCATGGCGGAAGCGC
Source organism: Betaproteobacteria bacterium HGW-Betaproteobacteria-7 (assembly GCA_002840765.1). Lineage (GTDB taxonomy): Bacteria > Pseudomonadota > Gammaproteobacteria > Burkholderiales > Rhodocyclaceae > Azonexus. The sequence goes on along the minus strand of PHCE01000002.1, from coordinate 412,022 downwards.
CGGTGGAATATGCCGACGACAACACTATCGATATCTATGTCATGGCGGGCTGCGCGTCCTGCGACCAGATGCGCGCCTGGTTGCATGCCAAGGGCCTGCGTCACTCAGTGCTGGCAGTCGATAGCGACCCACAGGCAGCGGAGCGTCTCCGCATGCTCATTGCCGGCGACGGCGAGGGGCGGATCATGCTGCCGGTTCTGGTGATCAATGGCGACGTTTTGCCGGTCAACCCGGATGCTGAGCAAGTGTATCGGCGACTGCGGCGGAAATAACAGCATACAAGTCCCGCAGCTTACGGCGAGCGTTGCGGGAACCGAGCGTCAGCGTCGTGCCAGGTCGCGGAAGTGGTTCGGCTGGCTCAGCACGAGGCGGCCGAATTCTTCCAGCAGGGCCTGATCGACCGCTTGCGGCCGGACGGTGTAGACGGTGCTGCCCAGGCGTTCGAGGTTGCGGCTTTCGAGAATTAACGTGCCCTTGGCGAAATCGGCCCGCCAGCGGGCACTGACGCTGACTTCGCTGGTGATGTGGAATTCGGCCCGCTCGACGTAGCTGCGCTCGTTCTTGAATTCCTTGCAGGTGAATGGCAGCCCGAAGTCGAACAAGGTGGTCCGGAAGCGTTCGACGGATGGTCCGTCGCGTTCGATGGGTGGCAGGGCGGCACCGATCAGCCGGTAGGAGAAGCTGACCAGTTCGACCAGGGCGCCGGCGCTCTGGCTTTGCGTGCGATAGTCGGCGAAGCCTTCCTGCCAGGTCAGGCTGCCCAGTACATGCTGATCGACCAGTAGGTACTGGCGGGAAATGGCCGGTTTCAGGATGTTCAGTTGCTGGACGAATTCATGCAGGTAGAAGAACAGGTGCTTGAGAGCCTGATCGATCGCTTCATTGGTCGTATTGCGTTCGGCCAGCGCCGAATGGGCTTCGCGCTGGCGTAGCTCGGCCTGGTGGCGCAACTGATCGAGCAGATTGCCCTCGCTCGCCTTGGGCGCGGCGGTGGTCGCGGTCGGTGTTGGGCTTGAGGCGCTAGGTCGGTGGGGGGCACTGCTCGGGACGATCTCCGGGAATACCAGGGCCGAATCGCTCATGCCGGCACCCGAATTGGCGGATTGCTCGCGGCGGGCACGACGCTCGGCTGCATCCAGGTCGAAGGTCTCGATGTCTGCAATCAGCGACGCTTCCAGGGCAGCGATGTCCTCCTCGACACCGGATTTGCGCTCGCGCTTGGCGCGAATGGCTTCGCGGATGGCGGACTGGGTATCGTTGTTTTTTGGGGTGCTCATTGAATTCGTCTGTTGGTCAGCTACACTGAGCCAATAGTGGTTCGATTCGGGAGTGAACGCAAGATGGACATGGCTTCAATCAGCAACATGAGCACCAGCCTTTCCCAGGCCCGCACCGGCGACGCGGTGGCTGTCCTGGTCATGAAGAAGGTGATGGACGTCCAGGCGCAGACGGCACTGCAACTGCTCCAGGCCCTGCCCCAGGTGGCCAGCAATCCAGCCAATCTCGGCAACGGCGTCGACGTCAGGGTTTGATCGTCGCCAGCCAGTCGCGCAACATGGCCGCTACCAGCGGCCATTCCTTTTCATGGGTCACGGCGTGGCCCATGTTGCGAAAAATGTGACAGGGCAGCCCATACGTGTGGGCAGTGCTCTGCACCAGGAAGGCCGGTACCAGAATGTCCTGTTCGGCACCGAGAATCAGCATCGGCGGCCGGTGCATGGCATGCAGGTTGGGCAGGTTGAACATCGACATGTCCCACAGTGCGCGCTGCGACTCGGATTGCATGCGGGTCAGCCAGATCGACAGCATGGATTCATCGATTTCACCGGCGAACAGTGCCTCGCGCAGGGTGTCCGTATCCGTGCAGTTGCCGGCCATGATCTGGTTGATTTCGGCGAACAGATGCGGTTTCTGGAACATCAGGTGAAATTGCGAGGCGATCAGGCCCTGCGGCGGCACCGAGCAGATCAGCGCGGCGCCGGGAACGGCGTGCCGCTCCAGGTACTTCTGGACGATGAAGCCACCCATCGAATGACCAAACAGCACCGGCTCTGTACCCAGCCAATCAACCACCGTGGCGACGTCGTCGACGTAGTCAGCGACCGAGTGCCAGTTGATCTGCTCGTGGCCATGGCTTTTGCCATGACCACGCAGCGACAGCGCGTGGCAGGGATAGCCGGCAGCGGCCAGGAAGGGCATGAAGGTTTCACTCCACATCCAGGCCCCGGCGAAGGCGCCATGGACGAAGAGCAGCGGTGGGCGGGCCGATTTTTTGTCAGGAAGGCAGGAGAGAATCTCGAGGCCTTCGATTGTGTGGCGCGTCATGGTGGCAGTCGGTCAGGGGAAGGCGTGATTAAATGCGACTTTCCCCCGGCAACGCAAGGCAAACCATGTTGAAGTGGATATTGACGCTGGTCATCGCCATCTTCCTGCTCGGCATCCTGACCCCGCATCTCGCCCGCTTCATCCGCTTCGGCCAGCTGCCGGGCGATTTTGCCTTTCGCTTCCGCGGCCGAACCTACGCCTTCCCCTTCGTTTCGATTCTGCTTTTCTCACTGCTGCTCTGGCTGATTTCGCGGCTGATCTAGTCGATGGCCAAGGCCTGGCTGACTGCCCTGACCCGGGCGGCGTGGATGCGCTCGGGAATCTGCGCTGGATTGCTGCAGTTGCCAGCAATCTCGCCGGCATTGACGGCATTGACCGCGCTCAGGGCGGCGAGCAGCCGTTGCGGGCTGTCGTAGGGGCGATCCTCCCAGCCCAAGCGACCGGTGTAGTCGCAGATGCAGGCTTCCAGCAATTGCTGGAAGCGTTCCGGCCGGCGCAGCGCATCGCTCTTTTCCAGCAGACCGACGATGGTCGCCGCGCGCAGGTCGCCGGCGCGGTGGATGTTGCCGTGGTAACGGGCCATCAGCAGGGCCAGGTCGCGGCAGTCGCCAGGGACGCGCAGGCGGGCCGACAACTGCTCGACCAGACGCACGCTGCGCTCTTCATGACCGATGTGGCGCGGCAGGATGTCCGCCGGCGTCAGCGCCTTGCCGAGGTCGTGGGTCAGTGCGGCGAAGCGCACCGGCAGCGCGTAGCGACGGCGGGCCGACTGGCCGATGACCATCATCGTGTGGATGCCGGTATCGATTTCCGGGTGGTAATCGGCACGTTGCGGCACGCCGAACAGGGCATCGACTTCCGGTAGCAGCCGGGCCAGGGCGCCGCATTCGCGCAGCACCTCAAACATGCGCGCCGGCTGGTCTTCCATCAGCCCTTTTGCCAGTTCCTGCCAGACGCGTTCGGCGACCAGATGATCGACCTCGCCGTCGGCAACCATGCTGCGCATCAGCGCCAGGGTTTCCGGGGCGATGGTGAAATCGGCGAAACGGGCGGCGAAACGGGCGATGCGCAGCAGGCGCACGGGGTCTTCGGCAAAGGCCGGGCCGACATGGCGCAGCACCTTGGCGGCGAGGTCGGCTTGACCGGCGAAGGGATCAACCAGCCGGCCCCATTCGTCGCGGGCCATGGCATTGATGGTCAGGTCGCGGCGGGCGAGATCCTCTTCCAGGGTGACGTCCGGAGCGGCCTGGAAGGTGAAGCCGTGGTAGCCGCGACCACTCTTGCGCTCGGTGCGCGCCAGAGCGTATTCCTCGCCGCTCTGCGCATGGAGGAAGACCGGGAAGTCCTTGCCGACCGGGCGGAAGCCGAGGCTGAGCATGGCTTCCGGGGTGGCGCCGACGACGACGTAGTCGCGGTCGGCATGCGGCCGGCCGAGCAACTCGTCGCGGACAGCGCCGCCGACGACGTAGATTTGCATCGGCCGGTGCCGGGCCTAGCGCCCGGCGCGGTAGCGGAAGCTGTCGAGCTTGCCGCGCGGCGTCCGCATTGCGATGTAGGTCGGGGCGACGGCTTCCAGCGCTGTCGGGCGCCAGTTGGCCGGCGGCTGGCAGTCGCCTTCGCAGACGCTGTCGACCTGCATCGAACGCAGGTTGTCCGGTGACATCATCGGGTTCGGCGCCAGCCACATCAGGCCGGCCTGCAGGTAGGCCCAGCCCTCGGAGAGCGGAATGATGCGGGCCTTGCTGTCGCACAACGAGGCGGTGTACTCGACCAGTTCGCGCAGCGTATAGACCTTGGGACCGACCAGGTCGTAGGCCTGGCCGACGGTGGCGGCATCGCCCAGACAGTCGACGAAGGCGTCGGCAACGTCGGCCGCCCACACCGGCTGGAAGCGGGCATGGCCGAAGCCGAGCGGGAAGACGGGCGCTAGCTTGAGCACCTTGGCGAACATGTTGAGGAAGGAGTCGCCAAGTCCGAAGATGACCGAGGGGCGGAAGACGGTGACGTCGAGTTCACCCTGGGCGGCACGGACGATGGCTTCGCCGTCGCCCTTCGAGGCGAGGTATTCGGAGGGCGCCTTGGGGTCGGCCTTGAGCGCGCTCATGTGCACCAGACGGCGGACACCGGCGGCCTTGCAGGCAGCGACGATCTTCTTCGGCAGTTCGACGTGGGCTTCGGCGAAGTCGCGGCTGTAGGGGAACTTGACGTCGCGGCTGTGCAGGATGCCGACCAGGTTGATCACCGCGTCGTGGCCGCGCATCAGCTTGGTCAAAGTTTCCTGGCAATGGATGTTGGCTTCCGGCATTTCCACGCCCGGCTGCATGATCAGGGCCTTGGTCCGCTCGCGGCGGCGGGTCGGTACGGTCACTTCGATGCCGCGTTGCGACAGGCGATTGACGATGTAGGTACCGATAAAACCGCTACCCCCCAGCAGCAAGACCTTTTTGATGTCCATCTGGAACCCCGGAAACGTGTTTCGTAAAGCCACGATTTTACGGCAAATGCAGTCGTGGCGGGCAGCCGTTCGGGCCTAGCGCCGGCTTTCGCGCAGGGCTTCGATGGCGGCCGTCTCGAACAGGCCGGGTTCGCCGAGCCGGCTGGCTTCGCCGGCACGCAACTGCAGTTCGAGCAATTGCGGGTGGATGGACAGTGCCAGCGCCAGTTCCGAATTGAACAGCAGGCTACGCCCGCTGTTGGGGCTTTGCCGGCACAGGCGCAACACCTGCCGTTCGCCGGCGACGGTCAACTCCAGCCAGTCGCCGGGCTGACAACTCGACTGACGCACCGCGAGCTTGTGCGGCTGGGTGAAATCGAGGGTGTGCAGGGTCAGCATGCCGGATTTCAGGGTTCCCGTCGCCACCCGCTGTGACGGTCGGCGGTTTGGCGCCGTTGGCTCAGCCGTCCCGGGTGCTGGCGAGCGGCGCAGGGCGTCGCGTTGCTGGGCGAAGCAGAGGTCGAGCAGGCGCGTCCTTTCATCGGCCGGAAGTTTGGCGCGGTCCATGGTCGCATTGAGGGTCAACAGGGCTTGCGCCAGGGGGCCGGCTGGGGCCTTGCGTTCATCCCCGTCGGAGCTGCTCGGGAAGCCGCCGAGCAGGGTCCGGATGGCGGTGGCCTGTGTCTGCCAGGTGGCGCTGTCCGGACCTTCTTTCAGCCACGTCTGTTCGAGTATGGGACGCCAGTTGCGTTCGATGAAATGGAAGAGTTCCGCCGGCAGGCGCTCAATAGCCAGGCCCTGGAATAGCTGGTCGATGCTGATGAGTGCCTGATCGCGGCGTTCCAGCCAGGTGAACAGCGGCAGGTAGGCGGCGGCTTCGCTGTCGATGCGGGCATGGCGCTCGGCGATGATGGCATCGAGTTGTCGTGCCGCTTTTTCGAAAGCGCTTCGGTCGCCGGCTGGCGCTGCGCGCAGGCCATTGGTGATGGCCGTCAGCCGGACACACAGCGGATGCTGTGCCGGGATGTCGAGCGGTGCGCCAAACAGCGCCCGTTCCAGGCGATCAATGACGCGCCGGCAGGGGTGGTTGGCGTCGGTGAACAGGCTGCGGTCCTTGACCGCTTGCTTGACGATGGTGATCTGCAAGCTGGCGATCATTGTCTTGAGGGCGTCGGCAAGCTTCGGGTCGGCCTGGATGGCCTCGTACAGCATGGCGACCGAATCGATGGCCAGCCCTTCCGGCGTCGCCGACGGGACGCCGAGTTCGCGGGCGGTGATGGGGCGGGCCGCCGGCTGAGGTTTGGCCTGATGGTCCTCGAACAGGCCGGGCAGCAGGCTGGCGAGATCCGGCGAACTGCTGGTCAGGAAATCGTCCTGGCTGCTGCTTGTCCGCTCAAGGTTGTCGAGCCGGAACATCAGGTTGTCAAGCGCCGCCTGGCTGAGCAGGGCAACGCCGATATCGGGATTGCTACTGCCCAGAGCCGGGGCAAGGTCGGAACTGCGGGCAAGCAGCCCTTCCTGCAGGGCGACGATGGCATCCTGACCGACATCGCTGCTCGCGGTCGTCTTCTGCGGGGAATCCGGGGTGCCGACGATGCTGGCCTGGGCCGCAGCGATGCTGGCATTCTCGAGAAAGCCGTTAAGGTCCCGGTAAATTTCCGGCAGTCCGCTGAGCAGCAATTCTTCCAGGCGGTCGACGAGATCGAGTTGTTCGTCCAGCGAGCGGGCACCGAGCGCCTTGAACATTTCGCGCAGGCCGGCGCTGATACCGCGTGGTCCGACGGGGTTATCGGCCTTCTGCAGGTCCGGCCTGCCAAGCAGTGTGATGAAGCGCAGGTAAGTGTGCCAGAGATCGGTAACGGCACCCTCGAACAGCCTGCCGGTAAGGTTGTCGAGGCGGATGCCCAGTTCGAGTTCGTCATCGCCGACCAGGGTGATGCGCGAGGCGGTCAGGCCGTGCGCTTCCTCGCTGAAGCCGCCGCGCGAGGTGCGTTCGACCATCTGGTCGTAATGTCTGCCAACGCCGTCGAGAATGGCCTGGCTGGACATTTCGCCGAGCATCCCGGAGGTGCGCAGCAGCAGGCCGAGATCCTGCAGGTAACGATCCCGGCAGTTGCGGGCGACTTCAAAGCGGTCTGGGGCGATGGGCATGGCTGGAGGCGATTACAGGTTGACGGACCGTTGGCGGCCGCAGGACGTCCTGAAGTCTAGCCGCCGTACCGGGCGGCGACAAACACTATCGCCGCTTTACGGCAGGTCGCGGTCCTTCATTGATTGATCGCTGGCCGGGCCGATGGTCCCCAGACGGGCCTTCAGCGAATCGGGGCGACCGTTGAACATGGCCGAGTAGTAAATGGCGTTGCTCATCACTTTTTTGACGTAGTCGCGCGTCTCGCTGAAGGGGATGGTTTCCGCGTAAATCGCCCCTTCCAGCGGGCGGTCGGCGCGCCAGCGCTTGGCCCGGCCGGGGCCGGCGTTGTAGGCGGCCGAGGCGAGCACCGGGTGATTGTCGAGGTTTTCCATGACCAGGCGCATGTAGCTGGTGCCGAGCAGGACGTTGGTCTCGGTATCGTTGACCCGACTGTGCTGGTAGTCGCGCAGGCCGATCTTGCGCGCCACCCATTTGGCGGTCGCTGGCATCAGCTGCATCAGGCCGGAGGCTCCGGCCGAGGATCGGGCATTGGTGATGAAGCGGCTTTCCTGGCGCATCAGGCCATAGACCCAGGCATCGTCGAGCGACTGGTTGCGGGCGGCGGGACGCACATGTTCGTCGTAGGGGGCGAGGAAGCGCAGGGCGTAATCGTGCTCATCCTTGGTCCGCTCGGCGGTATTGATGGCGCGATCCCAGATTTGCTGGCGGCGGGCCAGTTCGGCGGTGGCCAGTAACTGGCGATCGCTCATGCCGCGCAGCGACCAGTTCCATTCGCGGACGCCTTCGGTGCGCATGTCGACGCGGAAGAAGGCCAGCGCCCGGCGCACACCGGCGTTGTTGCCGGCCTCGCGCAGTTCCTCGGGGGCCGGCGGACGGGCTCGCGGCGGCGCGACGATGCTGCGCCCGAGTTCTTCATCGGCCAGGTTGCCGTAGAAATTGGCCTGGCCGGCAATGCGGGCGAACAGCGCATCCGCCTCGGCGAGGCGGCCACCGGCCCGGTGCGCCCGGCCCAGCCAGTAAACCCACTCCGGACGGGCGGAGAGTTCGGCCGGCATGGCCATGATCGTTTCGCGCACGGTGCCCCAGTCCTGGACGCGCAGGGCAGCGCGCACCTTCCATTGCGCGGCTTCGTCGGACAGCGGCGAGAGGCCGGCGCGGGCATACCAGTCGACGGCTTCCGGCAGATGGCGGCGGGCCGCCTGGAGGGCGATCTGTCCCCAGGCCCATTCGCGTTGCGTGTCATCGAGGCGTTGCTGACGTTTTTCCAGTTCTCCAGCGGCCAGGCGCGGGTCGCTGACGGCCAGACGCTGGATGGCGATCGCCGTCAGTTCACGCCCGGTCCGGCTGGCGTGCCAGTTCGCCGCTTGCGTGGCGAGCTGGCGTTGCGGACCGGCGATGGTCAATTCGTAGCTCTTGCCTTCGGGCAACTGGCTGTCCGGCAGATAGTTCAGGGTGCTCCGTGCCTGCCCCTGGCGATTGGCTTCCAGCTGGCGTCGGGCACGTTGCCAGACGTCGTCGGCGCTTACCCGTTGGGCGATGACCAGGGCTTCGATCAACGGCCGGCAGGCCTCCGGTGGTTCGAGCATGGTCAGCCACAGACGGTCGGCCTCGTCGAGCACGCTGCGGTCGCCGCGGGTTAGCCGCGCCTGCTGGTTCCAGCAGGTGACATCGGTTTCCGGGGCGAGTAACGCGGCGTACTCGCGTTCGATTACGTTCCACGTGGAACGCTTGCCGAGCCAGCGAATCCAGTCGGCGCGCAGGCGCTCGGCGACATTCGTGCCTTCGTGGCGGGCGAGGAAGGCGCGCAAAGCCTCACTGTTGCCACTATCCATCTCCATACGCAGACGGTAGTTTTCGACATAGGGCGCCAGCTCATGGTTGCCGATGCCGGCGGCGGCCTGCTCCAGACGATTGCGGTTGCCATTGCGGAAGGCGTCGCGGGCGCTGAGAAAGGCTTCGTCACGGACTTCCTGGGCGGCGCCGGGCAAGGCGAGAACGAGGCCGAACAGGCCGGCGAGGACAAGCTGAAACTTCATGTTAGATTTGTTCTATGGGTAAGACATTGGGGTTGACGAACGAGGATAGCACGGCCTGGCGGCGGGCGTTGCGGCGTGAGATGACGGCCCGCCGGGCGGCGCTCGCCGATGCCGAGCATGCGGTCGTCTCGGCGCGCATCGTCGGCCATCTGCAGACGGCCTTTTCGCCGCCGCCGGTGCTGGCCTTCTGCTGGCCGATCAAGCATGAACCGGATGTGCGGGCGATCGTCGATCTCTGGCGGGCGGCTGGTTGCCGGGCAGCATTGCCGGTGGTGGTGGCCGAGGAGACGCCGCTGGCCTTCCGCGAATGGTGCCGCGAGACGCCGCTGGAGCCCGACCGCTATGGCATTCCGACGCCGGTGGCCGGCGACTGGCTGCAGCCGGACATGATCCTGCTGCCGCTCAATGGTTTCGACGATGCCGGCTATCGCCTTGGCTACGGTGGCGGCTACTTCGATCGTACCCTGGCCGCCCTCGCCCCGCGGCCGCTGGCGGTCGGCGTCGGTTTCGAAATCAACCGCCTGCCGAGCATCCGTCCCCAAGCACACGATCAGCGGCTCGACTGGATCGTCACCGAGGCCGGCGCCTTCAGGATGGCTGCCGCCTGAGCAGTTGGCAGCCGATGGCGAAGGCGACGCCCGCCAGACCGGCGAGCACCGCTTGGCGCATATCGTACAAACCGGTGCGCAGCGCGAGTTCCAGCGCGTAGCCGTGGAGCAAACCCAATAGCAGTGAGCTGCCGGCAAAGGTCAACCAGATGCGTCGCCAGATCGCCGGCTGGCCGCGTCCCAGATAGGCGTCGACGGCGATGCCGGCAGCGTATATTTGCCCCAACAGGCCGCCGGCCAGGGCCCAGAGGGTGATCTGGTAGCTGTTCATGCGGCCTGGCAGGCGGCGCTGAAGCGGCGCAGCGCCTCGTCCAGCGTCGCCCGCGGACAGCCGAAATTGAGGCGCAGCCAGCCGGTGGCGCCGAAATCGCTGCCATCCGACAAACCCAGGCCATGCGCCTCGAAGTGGCCGGCAGGATTCTGCAGGCCCAGGCCGCGCACATCGATCCAGGCCAGGTAGGTGGCTTCGACCGGGCTCATTGCCACGCCACGACAGGCAGCGACCGTTGCCGCCACCCGGTCGCGGTTGCCGGCCAGATAGGCGAGCAGCTCGCGATGCCAATCGGTGCAGTCGCGGTAGGCGGCTTCGCAGGCGGCCAGGCCGAGCACGTTCACATGCGGCACGATGCCGTCCATGGCCCGCAGGAAGCGGCGCCGCAGGGCGGCATCGGGAATCACCGCGAAAGCGCTGCCGAGGCCGGGAATGTTGAAGGTCTTCGAGGGCGCCAGCAGCGTGATGCTGCGTTTGGCCGCGGCCGGCGACAGGCTGGCGAAAGGAATGTGGCGCTTGTCGGTATCGAGGATCAGGCCGCAGTGGATTTCGTCCGAGCAGACGATCAGGTCGCGTTGCTCGGCAAAGTCGGCCAGCGCCTGCAGCTCGGTTCGGTTCCAGCAGCGGCCGACCGGGTTGTGCGGATGGCAGAGCAGGAACAGTCGGGTCGCTGAGGTGGTGGCCGCTGCCAGAGCCTCCATGTCCCATTGCCAGTGGCCGTCGCGCTGCGTCAGGTCGGCCCGGTTCAGCACCCGGTCGGAAAAGCGCGGTGCCGACAGGAAGGGCGGATAGACCGGCGTTGCCGTCAACACCTCGCCGTCGATCGCCCGGCAGGCGATGTTGAGGCCACTGACCAGGCCCGGCAACCAGACGATCCACTCGCGCTCGATGGCCCAGCCATACTCATTGATGAGATGAGTGAGTACTGACTCTTCGAGTGCCGGCCACGGATGGCCGTAACCGAAGACGCCCTGCTCCACCCGTCGGTGCAGCGCGGCGAGCACCGCCGGCGGCGCGGCGAAATCCATGTCGGCGACCCACAGCGGCAGGATGTCGCGGCCGGCGTACTTGCCCCATTTGATCGAGTCGGTGCCGCGCCGCTCGATCGGCGTGTCGAACGGGCTCACACTTCCAGATGCTGGTAGAGAGCGGTCGACAGGTAGCGTTCGCCGAAGGATGGAATGATGACGACGATCAGCTTGCCGGTGTTCTCCGGCCGTTGCGCCAGCTGCAGCGCGGCCCAGGTGGCGGCGCCGGAGGAGATGCCGACGAGCAGCCCTTCCTCGGTGGCCATGCGGCGGGCGGTGACGAAGGCATCGTCATTGGTGACGCGGATCACCTCGTCGTAAGCCGCCGTATTGAGCACGCCGGGCACGAAGCCGGCGCCGATGCCCTGGATCGGATGCGGGCCCTTGGCGCCGCCGGAAAGCACCGGCGAGGCGTCGGGTTCGACGGCAACAATGTGCACGCCGGGCTTCCGCGCCTTCAGCACCTCGCCGACGCCGGTCACGGTGCCGCCGGTGCCGACGCCGGCGACGAAGATATCGACCTCGCCGTCGGTGTCGCGCCAGATTTCCTCGGCCGTCGTGCTGCGATGCACAGCCGGGTTGGCGGCATTTTCGAACTGCTGCGGCACGAAGTAACGCGGATCGCTGGTTGCCAGTTCCTCGGCTCTCTTGATCGCCCCGCCCATGCCTTCGGGGCCGGGAGTAAGGATCAGTTCGGCGCCGTAGGCCTTCAACAGCAGCTTGCGCTCGCGGCTCATGGTTTCCGGCATGACGAAGGCGGCCTTGATGCCGCGCGCGGCGCAGACCATGGCCAGGCCGATGCCGGTGTTGCCCGAGGTCGGTTCAAGGACAACGGTCTCGGGGCCGATCTGCCCAGCGGCGATGGCTGCGTCGAGCATGGCGACGGCGATGCGGTCCTTGACGCTGTGCCCGGGATTGAAGAATTCCAGTTTGGCGACGACCGTGGCGCCGGCGCCGGCGGTGACGCGGTTGAGTTTGACCAGCGGCGTGTTGCCGACCAGTTCGGTGACGTTGTTGGCGATTTTCATGAGCGGAGTTCCGGAAGTGGGTAGCTGCAGTCTAGGCGGCTCGGCCGGCCGGCCAAAGACGAAAAACGCAAATCCATATCAGCTTTGGTCATTAGCCGAGGAACAACTTGTAGGCCGGGTTCTGGCTTTCGTCCCAATGCGCGTAGCCGAGGTTTTTCAAGAAGTCGCGGAACTGCCCCATGTCGCCGGCCGGCACCTGCATGCCGACCAGCACCCGGCCATAGTCGGCGCCGTGGTTGCGGTAGTGGAACAGACTGATGTTCCAGCCGGCGCTCATCTGGGCGAGGAAATTCATCAGGGCGCCCGGTCGTTCGGGGAACTCGAAGCGGTAGAGCAATTCGCTCATGCCGTTCTGACACACCTGCGGCGCATGGCCGCCGACCATATGGCGGATGTGGTTCTTGGCCATTTCGTCGTCGGTCAGATCGAGCGTCGGATAGCCGTGTTTCTGCAGGCTGTCGACCAGCTTCAGCGACTCCTCGCGCTTGGCCACCTGGACGCCGACGAAGACGTGCGCTTCGGCATCGGTGTTGTAGCGGTAATTGAACTCGGTGATGTTGCGCTTGCCGATCAGCGCCAGGAACTTCTTGTAGGCGCCCGGTTTCTCCGGCAGCGTCACGGCGAACACCGCCTCGCGCTGCTCGCCGAATTCGGCCCGCTCGGCGACGAAGCGCAGGCGGTCGAAGTTCATGTTGGCGCCGGAGGTCACGGCGATCAGGTTCTTGTCCTTCAGCTTGTTCTGCCGGGCATATTCCTTGGCGCCGGCGACGGCCAGCGCGCCGGAGGGTTCGAGGATGGAACGGGTGTCCTCGAAGACATCCTTGATCGCCGCGCAGATGGCATCGGTATCGACCAGGATGACCTCGTCGAGATATTCCTTGCACAGGCGGAAGGTTTCCTCGCCGACGAACTTGACCGCGGTACCGTCGGCGAACAGGCCGACCTGCGGCAGGCGCACGCGGTGGCCTTTTTCCAGCGACTGCTTCATCGCATCGGCGTCAAAGGTCTCGACCCCGATGACCTTGATTTCCGGGCGCAGGCGCTTGATGTAGGCGGCCACCCCGGCGGCCAGCCCGCCGCCGCCGATGGCGCAGAAAATGGCATGGATCGGCCCGTTGTGGCGCGAGTGCTGGCGCAGGATTTCCATGGCCACGGTGCCCTGCCCGGCGATCACTTCCGGATCGTCGAAAGGATGGACGAAGGTAAGCTTCTCGGTCTTTTCCAGTTCCAGGGCGTGGGCACAGGCTTCGTCGAAGGAGTCGCCGAAGAGCACGACTTCGCCGCCGCGCCGCCTGACCGCATCGATCTTGATGCCCGGCGTCGAGGTCGGCATGACGATGACGGCCCGGCAACCGACCTGGGCCGCCGACAGGGCCACGCCCTGGGCATGGTTGCCGGCCGAAGCGCAGATGACGCCGCGCTTGAGCTTCTCGGCCGAGAGGCTGGCGATCTTGTTGTAGGCGCCGCGCAGCTTGAAGGAAAACACCGGCTGCATGTCCTCGCGCTTCAGGCTGATCTTGTTGCCAACCCGGGCCGACAGGTTGCCGGCGAGTTCCAGCGGCGTTTCGACGGCGACGTCGTAAACCTGGGCGTTGAGGACTTTTTCGAGGTAATCCGGATGCATGGCGCGCTTCATCAAGGCAAAAGGGGCATTCTACGGCCGCCCCGGGCAAACGTCACGGCGCGAGGCCGGCGAAAGCCTCTTCAGCCGGGAATGTTGGGTAGCGGCTCGGGCTTGTGGCGGACAAATCCCTGGGCATAGTCGATGCCGATCTCGTGCACCACCTGGTAGACCGCCTCGTTGCAGACATATTCGGCGATGGTGGTCAGGCCGTGGACGCGGGCGAGCTGGACGATGGCCTCGACGACGGCGCGGTCGGACGGATCCTGGTCAATGTTCTTGACGAACATGCCGTCGATTTTCAGGTAATCGACCTTGAAGCGCTTCAGGTAGCCGAAGGACGACAGCCCGCTGCCGAAATCGTCGAGCGCCAGTGTCGCACCCAGCGTGTGCATCTGGTCGATGAAGTCGAGGGCCGGTTCGACATTGGCGACGGCGCAGCTTTCGGTGATCTCGAAACAGAGCAGGGCCGGGTCGATGGCGTACTTCTCTATCTGCTGACGGACGAAAGTCGGGAAATCGCGCAGGCCAAGACTGGCGCCGGAAACATTGACCGCCAGGTGGCCGAATGGCAAGGGCTGGCCGCAGGCGGCCCAGTCGCGCAGGTAACGGCAGACATTCTCGACCACCCAGCGGTCGATGTAGGGCATCAGGTTGTAGCGTTCGGCGGTGGTGATGAAACGGCTGGGCGAATTGATCTTGCCCAGCGGGTCGGACAGGCGCAGCAGGATTTCCGCCGTTGGCGGCAGGCCGGGTTTGAGCGGTGCCAGGCGCTGGTGAAAGAGCAGGAAGCGCCCTTCGGCCAGCGCCGCCGTGACCTGCGGCATGGTGCGGAAATCCTCACTGCGCTGGCGGTACCACTCGTCGTCCGGGGCATAGATGTCCACGCGGTTGCGACCGTGTTCCTTGGCGGCATAGCAGGCGGTGTCGGCGGCGATCAGCAGGTCGGTGACGTTCATCATTCCCGGCCCGGAACGGACGATACCGATCGAGGCGCCGAGGCGGAAGGCGCGGCCTTCCCAGGAGAACGGGAAGGCACAGATTTCCTCGATCAGCTGCGTGGCACGGCGTTCGGCATCGGCCAGTGGAACGTCGGGCATGACGATGCCGAACTCGTCGCCGCCCAGGCGGGCGATGAATCCGTAAGCGAAGCGCTGCTCGATCATCCGTGTCAGGCGGATCAGCAGTTCGTCGCCGGCGGCGTGGCCGCTGGTGTCGTTGACCACCTTGAACTGGTCGAGATCCAGGTAGAGCAGCGTCACCGGATGGGCGTCGACGTCCGGCGCGGCAAGTGCTTCGCCGAGATGGACCTCGAAGGCCCGCCGGTTGTGCAGGCCGGTCAGCGAATCGTGGCTGGCCTGGTGCGACAGGTCGGCGATGCGGCCGCGCACGGCGTCGGTCATCGTATTGAAGTTCTGCGCCAGCACCGCCACTTCGTCCGCGCCAGCGATTTCCATGCGCTCTTCGTAGTGGCCGTGGGCAACGTTGATGCTGGCTTTGGCCAGATTGATCAGGTGCCGGGTCAGCAGATAGCCGATGATCGACAGCAGAACGAGCGACAGCAGTATCTCGGCGAAGGCGATCAGGCCGCTCTGCCAGAGCAGTTCGCGCGAAGCCTTGGTCATGAAGGCGGTGGACATGCCGTAATGGACATGGCCGTAGACCTGGCCGAGGTAGTCCACCGGAAAGCGTACATGACGCACCTCACCGACCACCTGCTCAACCAACGGCAGCGCCTCGCCGGGCGGCCAGCCGGACGAGGCCAGCAGGCGACCATCGGGATCGCTGACCGCCATGTAATTGATGTCGCCCGTCTTGCGCCAGCCGTCGATAATGTCGCGCAACGTCGCGTAGTCGCGGGCCGCCAGCGGTACGGCGACGGCGGTCTTGTAGGCCAGTTCGACAGCCGCGATGCGGGCTTCCAGCTGTTCGCCGAGATGGTGCTCGATCAGCCGTACGCTGTTGCTGACCAGCAGCGCCAGCATCACGGCCTCGACGATAACGCTGGCGAGCAACAGCTTGGCACGCAGCGAACGGCGAATGCTGAACATCAGGAAGCGTGGCCGAGCAAGCTGCGGGTCAATGCCACATAGGGTTCGAGGGCGGCGATATCGCCAGCGCTGATCGGCGCATAGCCCTCGTAGCCGGTGTTGCGGAAGAACTCGCCGCCGGCCGGGGTGGCGGCAAAGCCGTTCAGTGACTGGCGCAGGCGGCCGATGGTGGCCTTGCCCAGGCGCTGGTGGGCGAGCGTCATCAGATGCGGCACGCCGACCTCGATGGGCAGGATATCGACCTTTGCCCGTACGTCCTCAGGCACCTGACGCAGTGGCGTATGGGTGGTCAGCGCTGCATCCAGTTCGCCGACCGCCACCGCCGCCACGGCAGCGCCATGCGTGGCGCGCTCGAACAACTGGTAGTCGCGCCCCATCTGCAGGCCGTTGTCGAGCAGCCACTTGACGCCGCCGATGGAGGAGATCGACAGCCGGCTGGAGAGGCCGATGCGCCGACCGCGCAGGTCGTCGAGATGGCTGATTTCGCTGCCCTTGCGGACGACGAAAACCGGCTGGAGGACGGCGCGGTAGCGGACCAGTGGCTGGTAGCCGGCTTTCAGACAGAGCACGCCGAAGTGCGGGCCGGTAATCAGCAGATCGAATTCGCCGGCCAGCGAGGCGTTGAGGAAAGTGAAGTAGTCGGCAGCGGTGAACAGCCCGAGCGGCCGTTGCAGGTCATTCTGCAAATGCTCGCGCAGCGGCTGATGAGTCTTGAACAGGGCCAGCGTCGAATTGAAGGGCATGATGCCGAGGCGCAGCGCCGGTAACTCGGCAAGGAGCTGCTTTGAAAATGGCAGGAGCGGCAGCGAAGCGAGTGCCTGGAGCAGATGTCTGCGGAGCATGATGACCCTATTACCTTTGGGGTAATGGTACTGCTTGCCGCCCTGTTTGGCGAACGAAGGCCGGTTATTTGTGTCGAACCGCCCTCTGAAGCGCCGCCCGCCAGTCGGGTACGCTAAAATTTCCCCTTTACTGCCCCTGATTCTGGTCGCCTCATGACTGCTCGCCTGCGCGAAATCCCCTACAACTACACTTCGTTCTCCGATCGCGAGATCGTCATCCGCCTGCTCGGTGCCGACAACTGGGCGGTGCTCGACGAACTGCGCGGCGAACGGGTTACCGGCCGCTCGGCGCGCATGCTCTACGAAGTGCTGGGCGACATCTGGGTGGTCCAGCGCAACCCCTACCTGGAAGATGACCTGCTCGACAATCGCGAACGGCGCGACGCGCTGGTCAATGCCCTGCGCCACCGGCTGAAGGAAGTTGAGAAGCGGCGGGCCGAGAGCGAAGCAGATGATCCCGAGCGCTCGGCCAAGGTCAAGCGCCTGGTCGAGGCGGCGCATGTAGCGGTCGACCGTTTTGCCGAACATTTCGGCAAGACCATCGATCTGCGGCGCAAGGTGCTCAAGGTGCTGGGCAAGCACACCCGTCGCGACAACATCGCCTTCGACGGCTTGGCCCGCGTCTCGCACGTCACCGATGCCACCGACTGGCGTGTCGAATATCCCTTCGTTGTTCTCAATCCCGATACCGAAGAGGAAATCGCCCACCTCGTCCGCGGCTGCTTCGAAGCCGGCCTGACCATCATTCCGCGCGGCGGCGGCACCGGCTACACCGGCGGCGCTGTGCCGCTGACGCCGTACTCGGCGGTGATCAACACCGAAAAACTGATCGACATCGGCCCGGTCGAGGAACTGGTGCTGGCCGGTCACGAAACACCGTACGCCACCATTCGTACCGGCGCCGGTGTCGTCACCGACCGCGTCTCGGAAGCGGCGTCGCTGGCCGGTCGCGTTTTCGCGGTCGATCCGACCTCCGCTTCCGCCTCCTGCATCGGCGGCAACATCGCCATGAACGCCGGCGGCAAGAAGGCCGTGCTCTGGGGCACGGCGCTCGACAACCTGGCCTGGTGGAAGATGGTCGATCCGGACGGCAACTGGCTCGAAGTCGAACGCGTCAATCACAACTACGGCAAGATCCACGAGCAGGAAAACGTCGAGTTCCGCGTCAAGCGCTTCGACCCCAGCGGCAAGAAGCTGCTCGGTGAAGAAGTCCTGACCATGCCCGGCGCCGCCTGCCGCAAGACCGGCCTGGGCAAGGACGTCACCGACAAGTTCCTCGGCGGCATTCCCGGCGTGCAGAAGGAAGGCACCGACGGCATCATCGTCGCCGCCCGCTGGGTGCTGCACAAGATGCCGCCGGTGGCGCGCACCGTCTGTCTGGAGTTCTTCGGCCAGGTGCGCGAAGCGGTGCCGGCCATCGTCGAGATCACCGACTACTTCAAGCCGGGCGGTGCCGGTCATGCCGCCGGCGTGCAGTTGGCCGGCCTGGAACACCTCGACGAACGCTATGTAAAGGCCGTTGGCTACGCGACCAAGGCCAAGCGCCACGGCCGGCCGAAGATGGTGCTGATCGGCGATCTCGTCGGCCACGACGAGAAGGCGGTGATGGCCGCCGCCTCGGAAGTCGTGCGCATGTGCAACCTACGCGCCGCCGAAGGCTTCATCGCTGTCGATGCCGAGACGCGCAAGAAATTCTGGCTCGACCGCTCGCGCACCGCCGCCATCTCGCGCCATACCAACGCCTTCAAGGTCAACGAGGACGTGGTCATTCCGCTGCCGCGCATGGGCGACTACTGCGATGGGATCGAACGCATCAACATCGAACTGTCCACGCAGAACAAGCTGGCGTTGTGCGATGCACTGAGTGAATTCCTCCAGGGCGAACTGCCGCTGCATGCCGGCGATGCCAATCTGGACAAGGATGTGTTGATCGGCGACCGCCGGCAGGCTGCGCTGGATTATGTCGCCGCCGTCCGCCTGCGCTGGGAATGGCTGCTCGACAACCTCGATCTGCCGCTGGCCGAGGCAGAATCGCGCTTTGCTTCCTACGGTGTTGTCGCTGGTGAACTGACCAACAAGGCGGCCAATCCGCGCCTCTTCCATCGCCTGCAGGACTATTCCGTGCGCACCTCCTGGAAGCAGGAGTTGAAAGCCCGCCTGGCCAAGATTTTCGACGGCGCGATGTACCGCCCGATCCTCGAACGCCTCGAAGCCATCCACAAGGAAGTGCTGCGCGGCCGCGTCTTCGTCGCCCTGCACATGCACGCCGGCGATGGCAACGTGCATACCAACATCCCGGTCAATTCCGACAATTACGACATGCTGCAGACGGGGCACAAGGCCGTCGAGCGCATCATGCATCTGGCCCGTAGCCTGGATGGCGTGATTTCCGGCGAGCACGGGATCGGCATCACCAAGCTGGAATTCCTGACCGAGGAGGAAATCGGCCCCTTCCGCGCCTACAAGCAGAGGGTCGACCCGGAAGGGCGTTTCAACAAGGGCAAGCTGATGCCCGGCGGCGACATGGGCAACGCCTACACGCCGTCGTTTTCGCTGCTCGGTACCGAGTCGCTGATCATGGAACAGTCGGAAATTGGCAAGATCTCCGACATGATCAAGGACTGCCTGCGTTGCGGCAAATGCAAGCCGGTCTGTTCTACCCATGTGCCGCGCGCCAACCTGCTCTACTCGCCGCGTAACAAGATCCTCGCCACCTCCCTGCTGGTCGAGGCCTTCCTGTATGAGGAGCAGACCCGGCGTGGCATTTCGCTGAAGCATTTCGACGAGTTCAACGACGTCGCCGACCATTGCACGGTCTGCCATCGCTGCCTGAAGCCCTGCCCGGTCGACATCGATTTCGGCGACGTTTCGGTGGCCATGCGCAATTTCCTGCGCAAGCAGGAGAAGAAGCGCTTCAGCCCCGGCACCTTCGCGGCGATGACCTATCTGAACCTGAAGGATCCGGCGACCATCAAGCTGATGCGTTTCGGCATGATGGATTTCGGCTTCAAGGCTCAGCGTCTGGCGCACAAGGCGGCCAAGGCGCTCGGGCTGACCCAGGCCAGCCGTCAGCATCCGCCGGCGACACTCGGCGCGCCCAGCGTCAAGACCCAGGTCATCCATTTTCTCAACCGGCCGATGCCGGGCAACCTGCCCAAGCGCACTTCCCGCGGCCTGCTCGACATTGAAGACGACAAGGTCATCCCAGTCATCCGCAATCCGCAGAAGGGCAGCGACGAGTCGGAAGCCGTCTTCTACTTCCCCGGTTGCGGCTCCGAACGGCTGTTCTCGCAGGTCGGTCTGGCGACGCAGGCGATGCTCTACGAAGTCGGCACCACCACCGTGCTGCCGCCGGGCTATTTGTGCTGCGGCTATCCGCAGAACGCCTCCGGCGACGCCGACAAGGGCCAGAAGATCACCACCGACAACCGCGTGCTGTTCCACCGCGTCGCCAATACGCTGAACTATCTCGACATCAAGACAGTGATTGTTTCATGTGGAACATGCATGGATCAGCTGCAGAAATACCAGTTCGAGAAAATCTTCCCCGGCTGCCGCCTGCTCGACATCCACGAGTACCTGATGGAAAAGGGCGTCAAGCTCGAAGGAGTGACCGGCACCCGCTACATGTACCACGACCCCTGCCACACGCCGATGAAGGCCTACGCGCCGCTGGCCGTGACCAAGACGCTGATGGGCCAGGAGGTGCCGCTGACCGACCGCTGTTGCGGCGATGCCGGCTCCTTCGCCTATTCGCGGCCGGATATCGCCACCCAGGTGAAGTTCCGCAAGCAGCAGGAGATCGAGAGCGGTGCGGCCAAGCTGCGCGCCGACGGGTTTGCCGGGGAGGTCAAGATCCTCACCTCTTGCCCGGCCTGCCTGCAGGGATTGTCCCGCTACGATGACGATGCTGATACGACGTCCGACTATATCGTTGTCGAGCTGGCCAAGCACCTGCTCGGCGACAACTGGATGGCGGATTACGTCGGCAAGGCGAATAACGGTGGCATTGAACGCGTGTTGCTCTGATTGCAACTCCGTGAAATAGCTCCTTGAGGACCCTGCTGGGCTTGTGTTATCAATGTTTCCGGGTGATCCTGCCCAGCATGTCCGGAGCCTTGATGTGAGCCCAATCGAAGCCGCCTGCGAATTGTGCGCCGTTCCCGGGGGGAGCGTTCTCTGGCAGTCAGCCGACTGTCGCGTCGTGCGCGTTGACGACCCGCATTACCCGGGGTTCTGTCGTGTCATCTGGAATGCGCACGTGCGCGAGATGACCGATCTGCCTCCGGCAGAAAGGCAGCAGTTGCTGACCGTCGTTTTCGCCGTTGAAGAGGTGGTTCGCCGGCTGTTTGCGCCCGACAAGATCAACCTCGCCAGTTTCGGCAACGTCGTTCCGCACCTGCACTGGCACATCATTCCCCGCTGGCGGGATGACCGGCATTTTCCGGAACCGGTCTGGGGCCAGGTCCACCGTGATGATGCCGGCGGCCGGCCGCTGGTGGCTGATGAGGAAGTGGCCGGGGCGCTGGCGGCCGCTTTGGCGAAAGTGAATCGTTGAAAGCGAGATGAAGCGATGTCCGATACCTTCCTGCCAACATTCCGCGAACTGGCCGACGGTGGCAATTATCTTTCCCGACTGGTGCTGGCCAATCCACCGGTAGCCGAGCAGCAGCTGATTCGCTTTCTCGACGCCTTGCTGACTGATCCGCCGACACCTGCCGTGTTTCTTGGACTGCTGGAGCAGGCACGGGCGCCGCTGTGCTTCATCGAGGAAGAAATGGCGCGGCGCTATCACAGCAAGGCAGTTCCGCTGGCCGAGGAAGAGGAAGGCAATTTCCGCCAGGTCATCGCCGCCTGGAGCAAGGCGGCCAAAGCCTACGCCCTGTGCGCCCGCCTCGAGGAGCCGGATGCCGGCAATCCCGAGTACCGCTTGATGATGGCGACCATCCTGCATCGCTGCCTGTATTACACCGGGATGATACTGCTCGAGCATTTCCGCGCCCGGCGTGAACTGCCGGTCGGTATCTGGCTGGAACTGCACGGTTATTACGAATCGGCGGAAGAGTGGGGTATCGCCTATCTGCCGGTCCAGGACACGCTGGAGAACAGTCTTCAGGCATCGCACTGTGCGGCGGCGTACTCGACATTGATGCTGATCGACATCGCCAGCCCGTACAGCAACAGCGTCCGCAACCTCAATCTGATCCGCCGCTGGGCGGCCAACTGGGCACCGCTGATTTCAATTCATCGCCTTGACGACGATCTGGAGGTGCCGCCCTATGTCGTCGAATTGATGAAGGATGCCCCGCTGCATCCAAGCGCCGTCAGTGATCAACTGGGGAACGATGCCCGTCGTTTCGATACCACGCGCCTGGGCTTCCAGATCAATCACATGCTTGCCCAGTTGCGGCAGCGGATCACCCCTTCCCAACTCGGCCTGGGTGAGGAAACCACCAGCCACGTCCTGCAGTTGCTTGAACATCTGCAACGTCCGTGGACGCAACAGGCCTCGCCGCGCCGCTTCCGGCGCTTCGCCAGTGAAGGCACTGCGCATGTAGCGTGTGGTTTCGAGGCCATGCACTTTGCCGTCAGCCAAAAGGAGTTCGTCCAGCCCGATGCGGTCAGTACCTACTCTCGGGGGGAGTTCGAGGAGCTATTCACCTTCCGCGAACAGGTATCGCCCGGGCAGAAACTGAATATCCGGCCGAATATCGAGTTCCCGATCGACGAGTGGGCGGTGATCAACCATTCCGCCAACGGCTTTCGGCTCGGACGCTCATCTGCCGGCCAGAAAATCACCCACGCTCAACTGTTGGCCATTTGCCCCCACGACGGGGAGAGTTTCCTGATCGCTCAGGTGACCTGGCTGATGCAGGAGCATGGCGGTGGTCTGATTGCCGGGCTCGCCACCCTGCCCGGCATGCCAGTCGCGGTCGCTGTTCGCCATTTGTCGACCAACGGAGTCCATGAACGATACCAGCGTGCCTTCATGCTGCCAGCGCTGCCGGCAATCGGCGAGGAAGCATCGCTGGTACTGCCGGCCGGCAT
Source organism: Betaproteobacteria bacterium HGW-Betaproteobacteria-7 (assembly GCA_002840765.1). GTDB lineage: Bacteria > Pseudomonadota > Gammaproteobacteria > Burkholderiales > Rhodocyclaceae > Azonexus. The sequence goes on along the minus strand of PHCE01000002.1, from coordinate 389,578 downwards.
GTATCAGGCCAGCCGGGTCCTGGAAATCGTCTGCCAAGAGGAATGCTGGCAGGTGCGCATGGCCCATGTACTGCAGCGCGGTACCGACTTCGAGCGGCTAAGCTATTCGCCGCTTTGATATGGCTGGCAACCGGCGCGGTTTGAGTGCGCTAAACTAGCGTCCTTCTTGTGGAGGACATCATGGCAGGCATCGAACGGGATACGCCGATACCCACCGAAATCACGCTGCACCAGAAATCGCGCCGCCTTGAGCTGGCCTACGACGATGGCCAGCGCTATCAGCTGGATTTCGAATACCTCCGGGTATTCACACCCTCTGCCGAAGCCCGTGGTCACGGTCCCGGCCAGGAAACGCTGCAGACCGGCAAGCGCAACGTATTGATCGAGCGTATCGAACCGGTCGGCACCTATGCCCTGCGTTTTGTGTACTCGGATGGTCACGACAGCGGTCTCTACTCTTGGGACCTGTTACACAATCTGGCCGTGCATCACGATGAATTGTGGGCGGAATACCTGAAGCAGCTCGACAGCCAGGGGCATTCCCGCGATATCGACTCCACTTCGCGGCCGGCCGGCGGTGCCTGCGGCCAGCATCATTGAGATCATGAAGAACGACACTACCCACTTCGGCTACGAAACCGTTGCCGAAACCGAAAAAGCCCGCCGCGTCGCCGACGTTTTCGATTCCGTCGCTAGCCGCTACGACCTGATGAACGATCTCATGTCGGGCGGCATGCATCGCCTGTGGAAAGCCTTCACCATCCAGCGTTCCGGCGTCCGCGAAGGATCGCGTGTGCTCGACGTGGCCGGCGGCACCGGCGACCTGTCGCTGGCCTTTGCCAAGAAAGTCGGCAAGAGCGGCCAGGTCTGGCTGACCGACATCAACAACGCGATGCTGGCCCGTGGCCGCGATCGGCTGACCGACAAGGGCTACATGTTGCCGGTCGCCCAGTGTGATGCCGAGAAGCTGCCCTTCCCCGACGACTGGTTCGACTGCGTCACCGTTGCTTTCGGCCTGCGCAACATGACTCACAAGGATGCGGCGATCGCTGAAATGCGGCGCGTCCTGCGCCCCGGCGGCCGCTTGCTGGTGCTCGAGTTCTCGCAGATCTGGAAGCCGCTGGCGCCGCTCTACGACTTCTATTCCTTCAAGGTCATCCCGCGTGTTGGCCAGCTGATCACCCAGGACGCCGACAGTTATCGCTATCTTTCCGAATCCATCCGCGTCCATCCCGGTCAGGAAGAACTGAAGGCGATGATGGAAGGCGTGGGCCTGGAAAAGGTCGAATACTTCAACCTGGCGCTCGGCGTCGTCGCCCTGCACCGCGGCTACAAGTTCTAGGCGCCCGGCGTGTCCGCTCCGCAGAAACTGATCGTTGCCGCACTCGGCCATCTGCTGGCCCGCGAAAGCTGGGCCCGCGAGCGCTTGCGGCCGCATGCCGGAGCCATCGTGCGCATCGAGGGCGGGCCGCTGGCCATCGTGCTGCGCATCGACGAACACGGCTTACTGCAGGCCAGCGAGGTGGCTGCCGAGGCGGACGTGACGCTGACCCTGCCGGCGGATGCGCCCTTGCGTCTGCTGCTGGATCGGCAAAGCCTGTTTGCCGGCATCCGTCTCGCCGGATCGGCCGATATCGCCGAAGCGCTGGCCTTTGTCTTTCGTAATCTGCGCTGGGACGTCGAAGAAGATCTGGCGCGCTTCGTCGGTGACATTCCGGCTCGCCGTCTGAGCCTGCTGGGCGATCGCCTCGGTCGCGAGATCAGTGAAGGTAGTCGCCGGCTGGCGGCCAATGTCGCCGAGTTCGCCAGCGAGGAAGCCGGCATCCTGGTCTCGGCGTCGGAAGTGAGCAGCTTAGTCAGCGCTATCGATCGTCTGCGCGACGATCTCGCCCGACTGGAGAAGCGGGTGCAGCGTCTGGGCTGAACAAAGCGCAGGCCGACGGGCGTTGTTTCGCCAGTGGAAAAGTAAAAAAGGGCAGCCGAAGCTGCCCTTTTCCATTCCTGAGCGAACTCAGTGCGTGTGCTTGCGCAGACGCTGAATTGCCTGGAGTTGCGCGATAGCCTGGGCCAGTTCGGCTTCGGCGGCAGCGTAATCCATTTCCGCCTGCCGGTTGGCGAGTGCTTCCTCGGCGTGCTTCTTGGCTTCCAGGGCCTTGGCTTCGTCCAGATCGTGAGCACGGATCGCCGTATCGGCGAGCACCGTGATCATGTCCGGTTGCACTTCCAGCATGCCACCGGAAACATAGACCAGTTCGAACTCGCTCTGACCCTGCACCTTCAGGCGAATGGTGCCGGGCTTGATACGCGTCAGCAGCGGGGTATGCCGCGGCAGGATGCCGAGTTCCCCGGCTTCACCGGGAAACACGGCCAGCTCGACGAGTCCGGAGAAAATGGACTCTTCGGCGCTGACGACATCACAATGAACAGAAAGTGCCATGTTTGGCTCCTATGCTGACGACGCGTTATTGCAGCGTCTTGGCCTTTTCGATGACTTCCTCGATACCGCCGACCATGTAGAAGGCCTGTTCCGGCAGGTGATCGTATTCGCCAGCGCAAATGCCCTTGAAGCCCTTGATCGTTTCCTTGAGCGGAACGAACTTGCCGGGCGAGCCGGTGAAGACTTCAGCAACGTGGAACGGCTGCGACAGGAAGCGCTGGATCTTACGAGCGCGGGACACGGCGAGCTTGTCTTCGGGGGACAGTTCATCCATACCCAGAATGGCGATGATGTCGCGCAGTTCCTTGTAGCGTTGCAGATTCATCTGCACGGCACGGGCAACGGCGTAGTGCTCTTCACCGACGACTTGCGGGTCGAGCTGGCGGGAAGTGGAGTCGAGCGGATCGACGGCCGGGTAGATGCCCAGCGAGGCGATGTCACGCGACAGCACAACCGTCGAGTCCAAGTGCAGGAAGGTGGTAGCCGGGGACGGGTCGGTCAAGTCATCGGCAGGCACGTAAACGGCCTGGATGGAAGTGATCGAGCCAACCTTGGTCGAGGTGATACGTTCTTGCAGACGACCCATTTCTTCAGCCAGCGTCGGCTGATAGCCCACAGCGGAAGGCATACGGCCGAGCAGCGCGGAAACTTCCGTACCGGCCAGCGTGTAACGGTAGATGTTGTCGACGAAGAACAGGATGTCGCGGCCATCGTCACGGAAACGCTCGGCCATGGTCAGACCGGTCAGCGCGACGCGCAGACGGTTACCCGGCGGCTCGTTCATCTGACCAAACACCATCGCGACCTTGTCGAGAACGTTGGAGTCCTTCATTTCGTGATAGAAGTCGTTACCTTCGCGGGTACGCTCACCAACACCGGCAAACACGGACAGACCCGCGTGTTGCTTGGCGATGTTGTTGATCAACTCCATCATGTTGACGGTCTTGCCGACGCCAGCGCCACCGAACAGGCCGACCTTGCCGCCCTTGGCGAACGGGCAGATCAGATCGATAACCTTGATGCCGGTTTCGAGCAGATCGACGGAGGACGACAGTTCGTCGAACTTCGGTGCCAACTGGTGAATGACGCGCAACTCGGTGGCATCGATCGGACCGGCTTCGTCGATCGGGCGACCGAGAACGTCCATGATGCGGCCCAGGGTGCCCATACCGACCGGCACGGAGATGCCGGCGCCGGTGTTGTTCACCTTCATGCCGCGACGCAGACCGTCGGACGAACCCATGGCGATGGTGCGGACGACGCCGTCACCCAGTTGTTGTTGCACTTCGAAGGTCAGGCCGTCTTCCGCCATGCCGTTTGCTTCGGAAGCATCCAGCTTGAGCGCGTCGTAGACCTTCGGATAAAAATCTACGCGTCACACCGCGGCGGCGCCGCTGACGATTTCCGAGAGTTCCTTGGTAATCGCAGCCTGACGGGCCTTGTTGTAAACCAGCTTCAAGTCACCGATGACGGTCTTGGCGTTGTCGGAAGCGGACTTCATGGCAACCATCCGGGCGGATTGCTCGGAGGCCATGTTTTCGGCCACAGCCTGGTAAATGAGCGCTTCGACGTAACGCAGCAGCAGCTCATCGATCACCGCCTTGGCATCCGGCTCGTACACGTAGTCCCATTTGGTGCGGGACGAGCCGACGGCGTCGCCCGGCAACGGGAGCAATTGTTCGAACACGGGTTCCTGCTTCATCGTGTTGATGAAGCGGGTGTAGCCGATAAACAGCGCGTCGATTTCACCACGCATATAGGCGTCAAGCTGGATTTTCACCGGCCCGATCAGCTTTTCCAGATGCGGGGTGTCGCCCAGTGCCGAAACGTGCGAGACGATCTTGGCACCAGCGCGTTGCATGAAGCCGAGACCTTTGTTGCCGATGCAGGTTGCCTGGAACTTTTTGCCCTGCTGCTCGAACTCCTTCATCTTGCTGACAGCAAGACGCAGGATGTTCGAGTTCAGGCCGCCACAAAGACCCTTGTCCGAGGTGATGAGGACCAGACCGACGGTCTTGACCTCACGATTCACCAGGAACGGATGCTTGTATTCGGTCAGGGCATGAGACAGGTGAGCTGCAACGCGCCGGATCTTCTCGCCATAGGGACGGGCAGCCCGCATCCGTTCCTGCGCCTTGCGCATTTTGGAAGCGGCCACCATCTCCATGGCCTTGGTGATCTTGCGCGTGTTTTCGACGCTCTTGATCTTGTTGCGAATTTCCTTGCCGCTAGGCATGGCGTTCTCCTAGATCAGGCCCAGCTGCTCTTGAAAGCCTGGATACCGGCAGCGAGTTGCTTCTCGGATTCAGCATCCAGATCGGCGGTCGACTCCATCTTGTTCATGAGGTCGGCGCAGCTGGTCTTCAGGTAACCAATCATTGCCTTTTCGCATTCCAGGGCACGCTTGACTTCGACATCGTCAAAATAGCCCTTGTCAGCTGCGTACAGCGTGACAGCCATTTCGGAGATGCTCATCGGCGAGTACTGGGGCTGCTTCATCAGCTCGGTCACCAGACGGCCACGTTCCAGCTGCTTGCGGGTTGCTTCGTCGAGGTCGGAAGCAAACTGGGCGAAGGCAGCGAGTTCGCGGTACTGAGCCAGGGCCAGACGGACACCGCCGCCGAGCTTCTTGATCAGCTTGGTCTGGGCGGCACCGCCGACGCGCGACACGGAAATACCGGCGTTGATGGCGGGGCGGATACCGGCGTTGAAGAGGTCGGTTTCCAGGAAGATCTGACCGTCAGTAATCGAGATGACGTTGGTCGGAACGAAGGCGGAAACGTCACCGGCTTGCGTTTCGATAACCGGCAGCGCGGTCAGCGAACCAGTCTTGCCCTTGATAGCACCATTGGTCAATTTCTCGACCCAGGCGGCGGAAACGCGAGCGGCGCGCTCGAGCAGACGCGAGTGGAGATAGAAAACGTCGCCCGGGTAGGCTTCACGGCCCGGCGGACGGCGCAGCAGCAGGGAAACCTGACGGTAACCCCAGGCCTGCTTGGTCAAATCGTCATAAACGATCAGGGCGTCTTCACCGATGTCGCGGAAGTACTCGCCCATCGTGCATCCGGCGTAAGGCGCCAGGTATTGCAGCGCTGCGGATTCGGAAGCCGGGGCAGCGACGACGATGGTGTATTCCATGGCGCCATGTTCTTCGAGCTTGCGCACGACGTTGGCGATGGTGGAAGCCTTCTGGCCGATGGCGACATAAACGCAGAAGAGGTTCTTGCCCTTCTGGTTGATGATGGCGTCGACAGCGACGGCGGTCTTGCCGGTCTGGCGGTCGCCAATGATCAGTTCGCGCTGGCCGCGGCCGACCGGAACCATGGAGTCGACGCACTTGAGGCCAGTTTGCACCGGCTGCGAAACGGACTGACGCCAGATGACGCCGGGGGCGACTTTTTCGATCTTGTCGGTGAGCTTGGCGTTGATCGGGCCCTTGCCGTCGATCGGCTGACCGAGGGAGTTGACCACGCGGCCGAGCAGTTCGGGACCGACGGGAACTTCCAGAATGCGACCGGTCGTCTTGACGACGTCGCCTTCGGAAATGTGTTCATAAGGACCAAGAACCACCGCGCCGACGGAGTCACGCTCGAGGTTGAGCGCCATGCCGAAGGTGTTGCCGGGGAATTCCAGCATTTCGCCCTGCATGACATCCTGCAGGCCGTGCACACGGCAGATAGATCTTGCTCTTGATCAGTTCAGAAATTTCGGAAGGATTCAACTGCATGAAATTCTCCTAGTTGTTCAGCGCCGTAGCCATGGCGTCGAGCTTGCCGCGAACCGAAACATCCAGCATCTGGTCGCCAACGATTACCTTGATACCGCCGATAAGTGCCGGGTCCACCGACACGGTCGCTTCGAGCTTGCTCTTGAAAACAGCTTCGAGTTGGGGCACCAGGGCTTTCACCTGATTGTCGTCGATCGGGAAGGCCGAAACGATTTCGGCCTGCTTGGTGCCTTCCTCGGCCTGCTTGTAGCTTTCGTACAGGCCGGCGATTTCAGGCAATAAGCCGAGACGGTCGTTGTTGGACAGCAGCTGGATGAAGTTCGACAGCTCCGTATCTACCGCCGTACCGCAGGTAGACCGGAAGAGGTCGACCAGTTGCGGGGCCGCCACGTTGGGATCGCTGATTGCCGAACGGGCATCAGCGTTGGCAGCCACCTGACCGAGCAGGGCGACCTGCTCGGACCACTTGGCCAGATTGCCGCTTTCCTTGGCCACCCGGAACAGGGCTTCGGCGTAAGGGCGGGCGATAGTGACGGATTCAGCCATTGCTTACAGGTCCTGTTTCAGGGCGACCAGCATGTCAGCATGCGCGGACGCGTTGATTTCCTTGCGCAGGATCTTTTCGGCACCGGCGACGGCCAGCTCGGCGACGCGTTCGCGCAGCTGCTGCTTGGCCCGTTCGACCTCCTGGTCGATTTCGGCCTTGGCGCCAGCGACGACCTTGTCGGCCTCGACCTTGGCGTTGCCCTTGGCTTCTTCGACGATCTGCTGCGCACGCTTTTCGGCTTGAGCGACGAGTTCCGAGGATTTCTCCTTGGCTTCACGCAACGCATCGGCGGAACGCTTGGCAGCAAGCTCTTGTTCGTGCTTGCCGCGTTCTGCCGCAGCCAGGCCATCAGCGATCTGGGTTTGCCGGTCTGCCATCGCTTTTTGCAGCGGCGGCCAAACATACTTCATCGTGATCCAGATGAAGACAGCGAACCAGATTGCCTGGCCAATCAGTGTAGCGTTGATATTCACGCTAACCTCCTGGTGAGTAGGGTTACAGGGGCGCGGTTATTACTTCAGCAGAGCCAGGAACGGGTTTGCGAAGAGCAGGAACAGAGCGATACCAACACCGATCATGGTCACGGCGTCGAGCAGACCGGCGACGATGAACATCTTGACTTGCAGCGTGGGGATCATTTCCGGCTGACGGGCAGCGCCTTCCAGGAAACGGCCGCCGAGGATACCGAAGCCGATAGCGGTGCCCAGAGCGCCGGCACCGATCAGGATGGCCACGGCGATAGCGGTGTTGGAGAGAACGGTTGCGAGTTCCATGTTTACTCCTCAGTAAGGTAGGTTAATGCGGGGTTGAAGTTAAAAACTACTGAAAAAACTGCGACGAACTTAGTGCGACTCTGCGGCCATCGACATGTACACGATGGTCAGCATCATGAACACGAAGGCTTGCAGGGTGATGATCAGGATGTGGAACAGTGCCCATGGCAGAGCCAGGGGAAGCTGCCAGATTCCGAGCAGGGCGATCAGGATGAAGACCATTTCGCCAGCGTACATGTTGCCGAAGAGTCGCAGGGACAACGAGATCGGCCGGGCGATTTCTTCAACGATACGGAACAGGAGGTTGACCGGCGCGAGCTTGAGGCCGAACGGAACCGCGAAAACTTCATGCATGAAGTGGCCGAAACCCTTGACCTTCAAGCCCATGAAGAGCGTGATGAAGAACACCGACAGCGCCATGGCGAAGGTGAGGTTGGGGTCGGTGGTCGGCACGACCTTGAGATAATCGACGCCAACGGCGGCAGCGGTGACCGGCAGGAAATCGACCGGGATCAAGTCCATGGCGTTCATGACGAACACCCAGACAAAAATGGTGATGGCCAGCGGGGTGACTAGGGCGCTCTTGCCGTGGAAGGTGTCCTTGACCTGCTGGTCGACCATGCCGACGACCATTTCGATGAAGGACTGCAGATTCCCCGGAACACCGGAAGTGGCCTTGCTGGCGACCTTGGCCATCAGGCCGAAGACCAGCAGGCCGAGAATGCCCGACACCAGCAGGGTGTCAAGGTGAAAGGTCCAAAATCCATGACAGTGACCGGTGGCGTCCTTGGCCGCGTCGGAGCAGACGGCCAGGTTGGTCAAGTGGTGTTGGATATAGCCCGTTGTGGTCAGCGTGCCGCCCTCTGCGCTCATGTTTTCTCCAGTCAGCCTAGCGTTGCTTCAGCAGTGCCATCCAGTAGATGACGAAGGTTGATGTGTACCCAAGAAAGAGCGGCAGGGCCGCCACTTCCTTGTACCCCCAAAACACCAGCGCAAACCCGGCAAGAGTCAGTAAGAACTTGAACCCCTCTCCGGCTGCCTGCGCCCGATAAACTTTGACCGGGTCGCTCGCCGAGCTCATCCGCAATGCTCTCAGCACGTAGCCGAGATTGGCGATGAGTCCGATTGATCCCCCAATCAGAACGGAGACAGCTGCATTCGCATTGACAAAAAGTCCGGCACCTGCGGCCAGGACAATCGTCAGTGCCGCTTGCCGGCTGAGTATCCAGCTTACTTGCGGATGCACTGCATGCCTCGTTCAAAAACCTTGCGAGTGTAAACAAGTCTTACAGAAGAGTCAATTGTTGCAATGCACAAAACGAGGGTTTTCCCGTATCTGGCGTGGCTTTGGCAAAAGCCGCGGATCAACTGCGCAGGCGGCCGAGCAGCCCGTCGAGTTGATCGAGGCTGGCGAATTCTATGGTCACTCGGCCGGCGCCCTTTTTGTTGGTGCTGATGGCGACGGCGGCGCCGAGTCCGTCGGAGAGTTCCTCCTGCAGACGCAGCAGATCGCGGTCCACCGGTTTGTCGGTCTTTTTCGGTGGATTGAGGATCTGCTGGACGAGGCGCTCGGCTTCGCGCACCGACATTCCCTTGTCGACGATGCGCCGGGCGATCGCCAGTTGTTGCGCGCTGGGCAGCGGCAGCAGGGCGCGGGCGTGGCCCATGTCGAGCTGGCCGGTCATCAGCAGTTCCTGCACCGGGCTGTTCAGTTGCAGCAGGCGCAGCAGGTTGGTCGCCGCCGGGCGCGAACGGCCGACGGCGTCGGCGGCCTGCTGGTGGGTCAGGCCGAATTCGTCGATCAGACGCTGCAGGCCTTGCGCTTCCTCGAGCGGATTGAGATTTTCACGCTGGATGTTCTCGATCAGCGCCATCGCCAGCGCCTGTTCGTCGGGGATGCCGCGGACCAATACAGGCACTTCGCCGAGGCCGGCCTGCTGGGCGGCGCGCCAGCGGCGTTCACCGGCAACGATTTCGTAGCGTTCGGCACCCGGGGTCTTGTCGACGGCGCGCACGAGGATCGGCTGCATGACGCCCTGGGCCTTGATCGAGCTGGCCAGTTCGGCCAGCGATTCCGGGTCCATGTGTGTACGCGGTTGGTATTTGCCGGGCTTCAGCCGGTCGACCGGCAGGTTGCGCAACTCCTCCTCGGGTTTTGCATCGCTACCGCTGAGCAGTGCGTCAAGGCCGCGGCCCAGTCCCTTCATCTTGATCATTTGGCGACCCTTTCGAGAATTTCGCGGGCAAGCGAGGTATAGGCCTGCGCGCCCCTGGAGTTTTTGTCAAAGGCGATGACCGGCTTGCCGTAGGACGGCGCCTCGGCCAGGCGCACGTTGCGCGGCACGATGGTCTTGTAGACCTTGTTGCCGAAATGGCTTTCCAGTTCGTTCGACACCTGCTGGGTCAGCGTGCTCTGGCCGTTGTACATGGTCCGTAGCAGGCCCTCGATTTCCAGCCGGGAATTGAGGTGGTGGCGCACCTTGCGCAGAGTTTCGACGAGGTCGGAGAGCCCTTCCAGCGCGTAGTACTCGCACTGCATCGGGATCAGTACCGAGTCGGCGGCGACCAGCGCGTTGACCGTCAGCATGTTGAGCGCCGGCGGGCAGTCGATGAGGATGAAGTCGTATCCGTCGTGGTTCTGCGCCAGCGCTTCCTTGAGCCGGTATTCGCGGCGGTCGAGTTCGATCAGTTCGACTTCGGCACCGGCAAGTTCGCGGTTGGCGGGCAGGATGTCGAAGGCGAACTCGGTCTTCAGGCAGACCTCGGTCAGCGTCGCCGCGCCGATCAGCAACTGGTAGACCGTCGGCAACGCTTCCTTCTTGGTGATGCCGGAGCCGGTTGTCGCGTTGCCCTGCGGATCCATGTCGATCAGCAGGACGCGCTGGCCCTCGGCGCCGAGTGAGGCGGCGAGATTGACGGCGGTCGTCGTCTTGCCGACGCCGCCCTTCTGGTTGGTGATGGCGAGTACTTTCATGAGCCCGCTTTCAGGAGGATGAGATGTCTTTCGGCGCCCAGGCCGGGTACGTGCAGCGGAATGATTTGGTCGACGACGATGTCGGCAGGAAGCGCGGCGATTTCCGCGTCCGGGCGCTGGCCCTTCATGGCCAGCCAGCGGCCGCCGGGCGCCAGCAGGTGGCGGGTCAGGTCGACGAAGAGCTTGAGTTCGGCGAAAGCGCGCGAACTGATCTGTGCGTACTGGCCGGTCATTTCTTCAACCCGGGCATGGTGGGCGGCGACATTCTTCAGGCCGAGCTGGATGGCTGCTTGTTGCAGGAAGGTCGCTTTTTTCTGCACGGTATCGACCATGCTCACCGACAGTTGCGGCCGGGCAATGGCCAGCGGGATGCCGGGCAGCCCGCCGCCGGCACCGACGTCGAGCAGGGCGCCGTCAGCGACGTAAGGCAGGATGGCCAGCGAGTCGAGCAGGTGGTGCGAAATCGCCTGTTGCGGATCGCGCAGCGCAGTCAGGTTGTAGGTCTTGTTCCACTTGAGCAGCAGATCGCGGAAGGCGAGCAGCTTCTGTTGCGCCTCAGCGGGCAGGTCGAGGCCGAGTTCGGCCAGGCCGGCGGACAGGGTGATCGCGCTCATGCCGCTTGCGACAGGTTGAAGCGCTTCAAGTGGATCAGCAGCAGCGAGATCGCCGCCGGGGTGATGCCCTGGATGCGCGAGGCCTGGCCAATGGTCTGCGGCTTGTGCAGGGCGAGCTTCTGCCTGACCTCGTTGGATAGGCCGGCGACCTTGGAATAGTCGAGATCGGCGGGTAGCACCGTGCTTTCGTAACTGCCTGACTTGGCGACTTCCTCCGCCTGGCGGTCGATGTAGCCCTGGTACTTGGCCGATATTTCCAGCTGCTCGACGACCAGCGGATCGGTTTGGGCTTCCCCGGCACCTGGCAGGGTCAGCAGTTCGGCATAGGAAACTTCCGGCCGGCGCAGCAGTTCGAAGAGGTTGTATTCATGTTCGATGGCCTTGCCCAGCACACGCATGCAGTCTTCGGTCGGCGTGATTCTGGGATTCACCCAGGTTGATTTCAGGCGTTCCTGTTCGCCGGCGATGGCGTCGCGCTTTTTGCAGAAAGCCTCCCAGCGCACGTCGTCGACCAGGCCGAGCGCCCTGCCCTGCTCGGTCAAGCGCAGATCGGCGTTGTCCTCGCGCAGGCTGAGGCGATACTCGGCACGGCTGGTGAACATCCGGTAGGGGTCGCTGACGCCACGGGTGATCAGGTCGTCGACCAGGACGCCAAGGTAGGCCTCGTTGCGCTTCGGGCACCAGCCGTCTTCGCCGCGTACGTAACGCACGGCGTTGATGCCGGCGAGCAGGCCCTGGGCCGCCGCTTCTTCGTAACCAGTGGTGCCGTTGATCTGGCCGGCGAAGAACAGGCCACTGATGGCCTTGCTCTCCAGCGTGTCCTTGAGGCCGCGCGGGTCGTAGAAATCGTATTCGATGGCGTAACCGGGGCGCAGGATGTGGCAGTTCTCCAGGCCCTTGATCGAGCGCACCAGCGCCAGCTGGATATCGAAGGGCAGGCTGGTGGACACACCGTTCGGGTAGATCTCGTGTGTCGTCAGGCCTTCCGGTTCGAGGAAGACGTTGTGCTGATTCTTGTCGGCGAAGCGATGGATCTTGTCTTCGATCGACGGGCAGTAGCGCGGGCCGACGCCTTCGATGACGCCGGTGTACATCGGCGAGCGGTCGAGGCCGCTGCGGATGATGTCATGCGTCTTCTCGTTGGTTTCGGTGATCCAGCACGGCAGCTGCTTCGGGTGCTGCGCCGCATTTCCGAGGAAGGAAAAGACCGGCAGCGGATTGTCCGAGTGCTGCTCTTCCATGACCGAAAAGTCGATGGTCTTGCCATCCAGGCGCGGCGGCGTGCCGGTCTTCAACCGGCCCTGGGGCAGGTTCAACTCTTTCAGCCGGGCCGCCAGCGAGACCGATGGTGGATCGCCCATGCGGCCGCCGGTGTAATTTTCCAGGCCAACGTGGATCTTGCCGTTGAGGAAGGTGCCGGCGGTCAATACCACGGCTTCCGCCTCAAAGCGGATGCCCAGTTGCGTGACCGCGCCGCAGACCTTGTCGCCCTCGACGATCAGGTCATCGCAGGCTTCCGCAAAAATGGTCAGATTGGGCTGGTTTTCCAGGCGCGAACGAATCGCCTGTTTGTACAACACGCGGTCGGCCTGGGCGCGCGTGGCACGCACCGCCGGGCCCTTCGAGGCATTGAGGATGCGGAACTGGATGCCGGCTTCGTCGGTAGCGGCGGCCATGGCGCCGCCCAGCGCGTCGACCTCGCGCACCAGATGGCCTTTGCCGATGCCGCCGATCGACGGGTTGCAGCTCATCGCGCCAAGGGTGTCGAGGTTATGCGTCAGCAGCAGCGTGTTCGCACCCGCCCGTGCCGCGGCGAGCGCAGCTTCGGTGCCGGCATGACCGCCGCCGACGACGATGACATCGAAACGGGTGGGATAAAGCATCTGGGACGGTTTGCTGCGGCGCGGGATTGGACCGCGGATTTTACGTCAGGGCGCTGAAAATTCGAAGTTTTTCCGGGCTGTCTTGCTGTGCCCGGCGAACTGCAGTAACTTGCAGCGCATACGCTAAATTGCCCAACGCTCATGAATCCCCTCGATAACGAAGAGATGCTGCTGGTTCTCCAGCAGACACTCACCAAGAAACGGGTACTGATTGTCGACCGCCACTCGCCAGCGCGTGATTCCATGCGCCTGATGCTCGGCGCCATCGGCGTCACGGCGGTACACGGGGCGGGCAATTCAGCTGAGGTGATTCGTCAGGTCAAGGCCAATCGCTTCGACATCATCCTTTCCGATTTCGTCCTCGATGATGGCCGTGACGGCCAGCAGTTGCTGGAAGAGTTGCGTCATGCCCATCTCATTCCGCTATCGACGGTCTACCTGATCATCACCAGCGAGCGCGGCTACACCAATGTCGTCGCCCTGGCTGAATTGGCGCCGGACGACTACCTGATCAAGCCGTTCACCGCCGATCAGTTGCAAGCCCGGCTGATCAAGGCAATCTACAAGAAGCACGTGCTGCGCAAAATCTACGAGCAGATTGAGCGCGGCGCCCTGGTCGAGGCGATTGCCGCCGCCGACCGGGTAATCCAGCAGCAGCCCGTGTACATGTATGACGCCCTGCGTTTCAAGGGCGAACTCCTGCACACCCTGGGTCGTACGGCCGAGGCCGAGGAGGTCTTTCGCCGCGTGCTCGATGGCCGGGTGGTGCCCTGGGCGAAGATGGGATTGGCCGTCGCCCTGCGCGACCGTGGAGCGCTTGATGAGGCCGAGGAACTGGCCGATCAGGTGACGCAGGACGCGCCGGAATATCTCAGCGCCTACGATTTTCTCGCCTCGGTGCACGAGGCCAAGGGCAAGCTGCAGGCGGCCCAACAGGTGCTGCAGCGGGCAGCCGATGCCTCGCCGCACAATACGCTGCGCCAACGCCTGGTTGGTGACGTCGCCGCCCGCAACAACGATCTGTCGGCGGCCGAAAAAGCCTACGGCAAGGTCATCGAGCGCAACCGCGGATCGAGCCTGCGCAATGTCGACGATTTCGCCAATCTGTCGCGCGTGCTGGTCGAGCGCGGCAACGTCGTCGCTTCGCGCAAGATCGCCAGCGAAATGAAGCGTGAATGGCGCGGTGACAAGCAGGCCGAGTTGGCCGCCCTGGTTACAGAGAGTCTCTGCCTGAGCCAGGAGGGTTCACCGGAAAAGGCGCAGCAACTGGTCAGTCAGGCGCTCGAATTGCAGCAGGAAATCGCCAGTGACACGGCAGCCAGGGGTGAGCACGCCTCGCAGCGCCTGGTCGTCGATCTCGCCCATGCCTGCTACGCCACTGGCCAAACCGCTGCGGCACAGAAAATCATGCGACAGGTGGCCGCGGAAAATAATGAAGACCCGCACCTGATCGACCACATCACCCAGGTCTTCGCCAAGACCGGCCAGCCAGATGCCGGCAAGGCGCTGCTCGACCAGGTCGGCCGGGAGATCGTCGATCTCAACAACAAGGGTGTGCTGGCGGCGCGCAACGGCGATTTCGAAGGCTCGGTGCGGCTGCTCATCCAGGCCGTCGAGCAGGTACCCAATCTGCAGTTCCTGGTCAATGCTGCCAAGGCCATCTACACCCTGATGGACAAGAAGGGCTGGGATCCCGAACTGGCGGCCAAGGCCCAGGACTACCTGGCGCGAGCCCAGCGCAAGGACCGCAAGAGTCCCAAGGTGGCGTCGGCGCGTGAGATGTACGTGACCGTCGCCCGCAAATACGGCATCACCAGCGAAGCCCAGGAGTAGGTAACAGCAACATCCTGAAACGACTTGCCACGCCTTTTCGGTAGATCGAAACGGCGGTCGGTGCGTTAATCGGTACATGCCCCGGCTCCGTCGGTGGCCAACCAGTTTCGGGAGTTGATGATGTTGCTGCGTTACTTTGGCGTTTTGTTCGCCGCCCTCACCTTTCTCGCCCCGGCAGTGGCGCTGGCTGATCCGCCGGCCCGGGTCGGCCGCCTGGCCTATCTCGAAGACAGTGTCTGGTTCGCTACTGGCCGCGACGAAGCACTGCAGCCGGCGACGGCCAACTGGCCGATCAGTAGTGGCGCCGTCGTGCACACCGGCGAACGTGGGCGGGCGGAAATCTGGATCGGTTCGACCGCTCTGCGGCTGGCCGACAATACCCAGGTCGACTTCGCCCGGGTCGACGATCAGCAGGTGGCCCTCAATCTTGCCGCCGGAAGCTTGGCGGTCAGCATCATGGAGAGCGAACAGGCTGCCGATCTCGTCTTGAGCCTTCCCGGTGCCGACCTCCGCTTCCTGGCCGCCGGCCGTTACCGGCTCGATGTCGAAGGCGAAAGGAGTGAATTGACCACCCTCGCCGGTCTGGCCAGCATCGAACACGCCGGCGGTCGCCTGCAAGTGGCGGCCGGCAACAAGGCCGTGTTTTTTGCCGACGGCCGCCTGCGCGTTGTCGGGACCGACCGAGCGGACGCTTTCGACCACTGGGTCGGCGAGCGCGAAAATCTGACGCAGGCCGCCCAGGCGCGGCGCCACGTGTCGCCCTACATGACCGGTTACCAGGATCTCGACGCCCACGGTGACTGGGATGCCGATGGGGAGTACGGCAGCGTCTGGTATCCGCGGGCGATTGCCGCTGACTGGGCCCCCTACCGTTTTGGCCGCTGGGCCTGGGTCGCCCCCTGGGGCTGGACCTGGATCGATGCCGCCCCGTGGGGCTTCGCGCCCTTCCACTATGGTCGCTGGCTGCAGATCCATGGTCGCTGGGCGTGGATTCCCGGACGGCGGGCGGAACGGCCGGTCTATGCGCCGGCACTGGTCGCCTGGATCGGCAATCCCGGCTGGAGCGTCAGCTTCAGCTTTGGTGCCGCCCCGGCGGTCGGCTGGTTCCCGTTGGCCCCGCGCGAAGTCTATGTGCCCCACTACCGCTACAGTCCGACCTATATCCGCCGTCTCAATGTCACTCATGTCCACAACGTCACGATCATTGAACGTGCCGAGCGCGGCGGCCAGCGCGAGCGTTTTACCCATCGCGACAGCCCGCATGCCGTGACCGTGGTCCCGGCCAGTCAGCTGCGCGAAGGTCGGAACATCACCAGGCGAGAATTCCAGCACGTTGAGCGTAATGATCTTGGCCGGGCGCCGGTCGCTGCCGTTTCGCCGGCGAAGGAATGGTTGGCACCGGCCCCCGAGGCCCGCCGGCCGCGGGTAGAAGACCGTTCCCGGCATGAAGCAGTGGCGTCGCGACCGGAACGGCGGGGCGAAGCGGATTCCCGTCAGCCGCGTCCGGCCGAGCGCGAAGCAGCGCCGAGCCGTCGCCCGGCGCTGCCTGAGCAGACAGTGCAGCCAGAGCGGGTGCCGGCAAGCGCTGTTCCATCCGTGGTGCGGGAGCCGGTGCGTGATCAGCGCGAGGATAGTCGGCCCGACCGTGCGGTAGTCGCTCCCCAGGTCCGCAGCCCCGCCGCACTGCCGCGGCCAGTTCCCGAGCGTGCCGTGCCGCCAGTCCAACGCGAGCCGCGGCGCGATCAGGGCAACGATGATCGTAGCCGTCGGGAAGTGAAGGAAGGCGAGGCTCCGCAGTTGCGTCGTCAGGAGGCGGCGCCCCGGCCTTTGCCTCAGGCTGCGCCGGTACCGGCGCCAATGCGTGAAATGCGTGTTGAAACGCGTTCGCCGGCTGCCCGGCCAGAGGCACCGCGTCAGGAGGAAACTCGCAGCGTTCGCCGGCCGGAAGCTGAGGCACGACAGCCCGCCATGCGGCCACCGGAAACAAAGCGTGAGGCACCGCGTGAACGGGAGTCGTCCGAGCGTCGTGGGCGCGGCGAGGAAGGCGACGAGCGCGGCCGCCGTTGAGCCTGGGCGGCGGTGGTGGTTCGCCGTCCCGGCGCGTCAGTGCTTGTGGCCGAGGCCCAGGTAGGATTCGATGACGCGCGGATCGGCGGCCAGTTCGGCGCTCGGCCCGGATAGTGAGACCTCGCCGGTTTCCAGCACGTAGGCGTAGTCGGAAATCTGCAGCGCGGCGCGGGCATTCTGCTCGATCAGCAGGATGGCGACGCCGGTTTCCTTGAGGGCGCCGATGATCCTGAAGATTTCCTTGATGATCAGCGGCGCCAGGCCGAGGCTCGGCTCGTCGAGCATCAGCAGCTTCGGCTTGGCCATCAGTGCCCGACCCATGGCCAGCATCTGCCGCTCGCCGCCGGACAACGTACCGGCCAGCTGGTCGCGACGTTCTTCAAGCCGCGGGAACAGCTCGAAAACCTCGTCCATGGTGTCCATCTGGTCGCGATGGCCGGTGCGGTAACGGTCGAAGGCGCCGAGCAGCAGATTGTCCTCGACGCTCATTTCGGCAAACAGCTCGCGCTTTTCCGGGACCAGCGTCATGCCGTGGCGGACCAGATGCTCGACCGAGCGTTCATGCCACTGGGCCTGGCCCATGTAGACAATGTCGCCACGCGAGGGCAGGAGGCCCATCACGGCTGAGAGCAGCGTCGTCTTGCCGGCGCCGTTGGGGCCGATGACGGTAACGATTTCGCCGCGCCGGATGGTCAGGCTGACTTCGTGCAGCGCCTCCACCTTGCCGTAGGCGACGCGCAGGTTCTTGACATCGAGAATGACCTCGTGATCGTGCAGGTGTGCGTGCTTGCTCATCATTCGACTCCACCCAGATAGGCTTCGAGCACCTTGGGATTCTGCTGGACCTGTTCGGGCTCCCCTTCGGCGATCTTTTCGCCGAATTCCATGACCACTACGCGGTCGGCCAGACCCATGACGAAATCCATGTCGTGTTCGACCAGCAGAATGCCCATGCCTTCGGCGCGCAGCTTGCGCAGCAGTTCGGCCAGCGCCTGTTTTTCCTTGTAGCGCAGGCCGGCGGCTGGTTCATCAAGGAGCAGCAGACAGGGGTCGGCAGCCAGGGCGCGGGCGATTTCGACGATGCGCTGCTGGCCAAGGGCCAGGCTGCCGGCCGGATCGAACATATGTTCGGCCAGGCCGACCCGTTCGATCTGGCGGGCCGCTTCGGCGAGCAGGCGGTTTTCCTCGCTGCGGTCGAGGCGCAGGGCGGCGGCGATGACGCCCTTGCTGCCGCGCAGATGGGCGCCGATGGCGACGTTCTCGATGACCGACATCTGGCCGAGCAAACGCACATGCTGGAAGGTCCGGCTCATGCCGCGCCGGGCGATGTCGCGCGAACCCTGATCAACGGTCGATTCGCCGAGGAAGGCGATTTTCCCCGCGCTGGCCGGGTCGACGCCGGAGATGCAGTTGAACATCGTGCTTTTGCCGGCGCCGTTCGGGCCGATCAACGCCATCACTTCACCGGCGCGGACGCTGAGATCCATGTTGTTGTTGGCGACCAGACCGCCGAAACGCTTGGTGACCTCGCTGGCTTCGAGCAGCACCGTACCGGCAGCGGCCGTCGGCCGCTTCGCCAGCATTTCGGCAGTCGGAAGCGTGCGTTGCCGGGTGCGGCTGGGCAGCAATTTGACGATGACCGGCCACAGACCAACGCGGGCTTTCTGCAGGACGATGACCATGGCGATGCCGAAAACAATGATTTCGAAATTGCCGCTCTGGCCGAGAATTTGCGGCAGCCAGTCCTGCAGCCATTGCTTGACGATGGTGATCAGCCCGGCGCCGAGCACGGCGCCCCAGACATGGCCCATGCCGCCGACAACGACCATGAACAGGTATTCGATGCCCTGCGTCAGCCCGAACGGGGTCGGATTGACGAAGCGCTGCAGGTGGGCGTACAGCCAGCCCGAAGTGCTGGCCAGCAGGGCGGCGATCAGGAAGATGACGATCTTGGTGCGCTGGGTGTTGACGCCCATCGACTCGGCCATCACAACACCGCCGCGCAGCGCCCGGATCGCCCTGCCCTCGCGCGAGTCGAGCAGGTTGCGGATGGCGACGATGGCGAGCAGGACGACCAGCCAGATCAGGTAGTAGAACTGGTCACCGGATTTCAACTCCCAGCCGAACAGCGATACCGGCGGAATGCTGGTGATGCCGGTGTGGCCGCCGAGAAATTCGAGATTGCCGAACAGGAAATACAGGCTGATCCCCCAGGCGATGGTACCCAGTGGCAGGTAGTGGCCGCCCATGCGCAGGGTGATGAAGCCTAGGGAGAGCGCGACGGCGGCGGTGATGGCGAGGCCGATGAACAAGGTTAGCCAGGGCGACAGGCCGTAGGTGGTGGTGAGCACGGCCGTCGTGTACGCACCGACACCGACGAAAGCTGCCTGTCCGAACGAGGTCAGGCCGCCGACGCCGGTCAGCAGCACGAGCCCGATGGCAACGATGGCGTAGAGGCCGATGTAGTTGAGCAGGGTGATCGAGAACTCGGGCAGGAGATTTGGCGCGACCAGTAACAGGCCGATGAAGGCGGCGAATGGCAGGTGGCGCAGCCAGCGCCGCTGGGGCTGGGCGGTCGGCGACTCGGGATTGACCTCATCCGTGTGTTCGTCATTGTCTTCGACATGGCGCGTGGTCAGCGAGCGCCAGAGCAGCACCGGAATGATCAGCGTGAACACGATCACTTCCTTGAAGGCGCTGGCGTAGAACGAGGAATAGGCCTCGAGCAGGCCGACCAGGATGGCGCCGAGGGCGGCCAGCGGATAGGAGGCGAGGCCGCCGATGATGGCGCCGACAAAGCCCTTGAGACCGATCAGGAAGCCCGATTCGTAATAGATGGTGGTGATCGGTGCGATCAGGATGCCGGAAAAGGCACCGATGGCGGCCGACAGCGTGAAGCACAGCTTGCCGGCGAGGATCGGCGGAATGCCCATCAGCCGCGCGCCGGTGCGGTTCATCGCGGTGGCGCGCAGGGCCTTGCCGTAAAGTGTGCGCTCGAAGAAGAAATAGAGGCCGATGATCAGTACCGCCGAGGCGACGACGACCAGAATGGTCTGCCCTTGCAGCGGCGCCCCGGCCAGCTCGAAGGACAGTTCGGTGAACGCCGGCGTGCGCGAACCTTCGGCGCCGAAGAAGAGCAGGCCGAGGCCGACCAGGGCGACGTGTACGGCGACCGAGACGATCAGCAGCACCAGCACCGAGGCACTGGCCAGCGGCTGGAAAGCGATGCGGTAGATCATCGGTCCCATCGGCACTACCAACAGCATCGCGATAATCACCTGGACGGCGAGCGGCAGTTGCGCCGGCGAGATGGCGAAGAGGCCAGCGGCCGCCAGCAGCGGCCCGCCAATGTTGAAGATGAGCAGCGGCGGCAGCTTGGCGTAACGGCGTTCGCCGATCAGCCGGACACCGTCGAGTACGGCCACCGTCGTGCCCAGGCCGAGCAGCAGCCAGATGGTGCCGGGAACGTGACCAGCCTGCAGCGAGGCCAGGGTCAGCGCGCCGAAGGCGACGAATTCGCCCTGCGGAATGAAGATGACGCGGGTGACGGTGAACACCAGTACCAGGGCCAGTGCCAGCAGGGCGTAGATGGCACCGTTGGTGATGCCGTCCTGGCCGAGAAGAAGGAGGATTTGAAGGTCCATCAGGAGCCGGATACGATGAATTGGCGCGCCATGCGCGCCGGGCAGCCGTTTCCACGGCTGGGCGATCAAATGCCGCGGGCGTCAGGCGCCGCCCGCGAGCAGCCGCTGCTTACTTGATCAGCTTCCAGGTGTTGTTTTCGATGGTCACCATGACGCGGGCACGCTGGTCGAAGCCTTGGTGATCGTTCGCTGTCAGGTTGAAGATACCGTGGGCGCCGGCCAGGTTTTGGGTGCCTTCAATGGCGTCGCGCAGGGCGCGGCGGAATTCGACAGTGCCCGGCTTGGCCTTCTTCAACGCCTGCGGGATGGCGTTCTGCAGCAGCAGGCCGGCATCCCAAGCGTGACCGCCGAAGGAACTGACGCTGCCCTTGCCGTACGCCGCCTCGTACTTGGTCACGTATTCCATGGCCGACTTCTTGACCGGATTGTCGGCTGGCAACTGCGCGGCGACGACCATCGGGCCGACCGGCAGGAAGGCGCCTTCGACATCCTTGCCGCCGACGCGCAGGAAGTCGTTGTTGGCGACACCGTGGGTCTGGTAGATCAGGCCCTTGTAGCCCTTTTCCTTCAGCGTTTTCTGCGGCAGGGCGGCCGGCGTACCGGCGCCGCCGATGAGGATGGCATCCGGCTTGGCCGACATCATCTTCAGCGTCTGGCCGATCACCGACGTATCGTTGCGCTGGAAGCGCTCGCTGGCGACGATCTTCAGCTTGCGGGCCTCGGCGATCTTGGCGAATTCCTTGAACCAGCCTTCGCCGTAGGCATCGGCAAAACCGATGAAGGCGACCGTCTTCACGTTCTTGTCGGTCATGTGCTGGACCAGCGCGGTGGCCATGTGGGCATCGTTCTGCGCCGTCTTGAACACCCACTTGCGCTTGGCGTCCATCGGTTCGACGACGATCGCCGAGCCGGCCATGGAGATCAGCGGCGTCTCGTTGTCGACGGCGACGTCCATCATCGCCAGCGAGTTCGGCGTGGTGGTCGAGCCGACGACGACATCGACCTTGTTCTCACTGATCAACTTCTTGATGTTCTTGGTCGCTGCGGTCGGGTCGGTGGCGTCGTCGAGGATGATGTAATTGACCTTTTCGCCGCCGATGGTGGTTGGCAACAGGGCGAAGGTGTTCTTTTCCGGAATGCCCAGCGAGGCGGCCGGGCCAGTGGCGGAAACCGAGACGCCGACATTGATGTCGGCCATGGCGGTGGCGGAGAAAGCGGCGAGAACGGCGACGGTCAGTTTTTTCAGCATGGTCTCATCCCGGAAGTGAAGGCGGTAAAGGGCGAAAGTCTAGCACGCGGCACACCGGCAGTCCGCCAGCGGCCGCGTCGGTGGGGAGTCGGTTCAGCGAACCAGTTGCCAGGCGCCGTCCTTGACCACGACGAGGACGCGCGAACGCTGGTCGAGACCGAGGTGGTCATTGGCGCTGGTGTTGACGACGCCGTGGGCGCCAGCCAGTTCCTTGGTCGATTCGAGGGCCGTACGCAGAGCGGTACGGAATTCACGGGTGCCCGGCTGCGCCTTCTTCAGTGCCGAAGGCACGGCGCTGGCGAACAGACCGCCGGCATCCCAGGCGTAGGCGCCGAAGGCATTGACGCTGCCCTTGCCATGCACCGCCTCGTACTTGGTTACATAGTCGAGCGCCGGTTTCTTGACCGGGTTGTCGGCCGGCAACTGGGCAGCGACCAGCACCGGGCCGGTCGGCAGCACGGTGCCTTCGCAGTCCTTGCCGCAGACACGCAGGAAGTCATTGTTGGCAGCACCATGCGTCTGGTAGATCAGGCCCTTGAAACCTTTCTCCTTCAGTGAGCGCTGCGGCAGCGCGGCCGGCGTGCCGGCGCCGCCGATGAGTACGGCATCGGGTCTGGCCGAAAGGATCTTGAGAATCTGCCCGGTCACCGTCGTATCGGTGCGATTGAAGCGTTCGCTGGCCACCACCTTGATCTTGCGCGCCTCGGCCAGCTTGGCGAACTCGTTCCACCAGCCCTCGCCGTAGGCATCGGAGAAGCCGATGTAGGCGGCGGTCTTGATGTTGTTGCTGGTCATGTGCTCGAGGATGGCGGTAGCCATCTGGGTGTCGTTCTGCGGCGTCTTGAACACCCATTTGCGCTTCTCGTCCATCGGCTCGACGATGCGCGCCGAGGCGGCCAGGGCGATCATCGGCGTCTCGCCCTCGGCGGCGACGTCAATCATGGCCAGTGAATTGGGCGTTGTCGACGAGCCGATGATCAAGTCCACCTTGTTTTCGCTGATCAGCTTACGGGCGTTCTTGACTGCCGTCGTCGTGTCCGAGGCGTCGTCGAGCACAATGTAGTTCACCTTCTGGCCGGCGATGCTCTTCGGCAGCAGATCGATGGTGTTTTTTTCCGGGATCCCCAGCGAGGCGGCCGGGCCGGTGGCTGATACGGTAACGCCGACAGTGATGTCGGCAAGCGCCGCCGTGGCGACACCGGCAAGCAGGGTGGCGAGCAATGCTTTCTTCATTTTGTCTCCCTTCGGTGAATCGATTGCACAAAGGGAAAGACCCTAGTATCAACTAGCCATTCCCGCAAGCCGCCCGGTCAACAAGCGGTGAAACGGGGCGTGATAAAGTCGCGCCTTCACCTTACGCACAACGGGTTCAGCCATGTTTTCTGGAATTATCGCGGCGGTTGGCCGCATCACTCACCTCACCACCCGCGAAGCCGGTTTCCGCCTGCATGTCGATGCCGGCAAGCTGGGCATCGACGATGTTGCCATCGGCGATTCCATCGCCCACAGCGGCGTCTGTCTGACCGTTGTCGGCAAGGACGGGAATCAGTTCATGGTCGATGTGTCGCCGGAAACGCTGTCCTGTACCGTCGGCCTCGATGCCCCCGGCCCGGTCAATCTGGAAAAGGCGCTTCGCCTGTCCGATGTCATCGGCGGCCACCTGGTTTCCGGCCACGTTGACGGCGTTGGCGAAGTACTGCGTTTCGATCCGGTCGGCGACAACCGGATGCTGGAAATCCTGGCCCCCAAGGAGATCGCCAAGTTCATCGCGCGCAAGGGCTCGGTCGCTGTCGATGGCACCAGCCTGACGACCAACGACGTCAGCGGCCAGGTGTTCACCATCAATTTGATCCCACACACCCTGGAAAACACCACGCTGCACCTGCTCAAGCCAGGCGCCAAGGTCAATCTGGAAGTGGACCTGATCGCCCGCTACTGCGAACGCCTGCTCAGCGCCGAACGCGAACTCGGCTGAAAAAGGCTAGCGCCTCGGCCTTGTAAAACCCCCTACCCGCCCCCATAATTCAAAGCATGGTTGTAATTCCGGCAATCTGGAGGCGTTCTGGACAGGGGTTCGATTCCCCTCACCTCCACCCAAGGGCATTGGCGACAGTGTGTTTGGATGGGGGTGCACTGGCTTCGACAGGGCGGGCAAAGGTGCGCAGGCAACTCGTCAGGCGAGCAATTCGCTATTGCCGCCTAAAAACGGTTAGCCGGGGCTGCTAGAGCCTTGTTACCAAAGATAGCCGGCGGGGACTTCGGTCCCCGTCGTCACGTCTGGAATCCGTCAGCTGTCCAGGCGGAAGACCACGGGAACGATCACCGCTGCCTCGATGCTTTGTTCACCGCGCCTGGCTGGTACGAAACGCCAGCGGGCGACCGCCTGGCGAGCGGCATCGTCGAGCCGGGCGAAGTTGCTGCTGCGCTCGAGATCGACGGCCAGCGCCTGCCCTTGCGGACTGACCAGGACACGCAACAGTACCTTGCCTTCTTCCCCGAGGCGCCGCGACAGGGAGGGATAGTTCGGCCGCGGATTCTGTAAATAGGCGACGTCAAAGCGTGCCGGCGTCAGGTTGGCCGGTGCCGGGGCGGCAATCGGGGCTTCCGTCACCGGAGCACTGGCGACCTCGGCGACCGGCGTTTCCGGGACGGTGAATGGCGCTGCTTCGCTTACCTGTTGCGGCGCCATGGCCAGGCGTGGGGGGCTGGGCGGCATTTGGCGCCGCACCGGTGGGGCGGTAGGTTGCGCGGTGACGGCCGGAGCGGCTTGCATGGGCACCGGCTGGGCCGGCGTTTCCGCGGCGACGAGGCGAACCATGATGTTGGCGGGCGGCGGCAATTCCAGCTTGCCCAGGGCTTCGCGCATCGGGAAGAAGAGAACTGCCGCGTGCAGGCCTGCCGCTAGTGCCAGAAAATGGCCGCTCCTCCGCCATTCGGGGATTTCGTGCGGCAACTCGAGAATGGCGGTGTTCATCGGGCGATTTTAACGCTTTGTCCTGCCGCTTGCCGTTCAGGCCGGCGGGCAATGCATCTGGAAGCTGCGTGTGGCGTGGACGCCGGCGACGCGCAGCGGGGTGAGCAAATTTTCGCGTTGCAGGTTGCTGATGATGCGCGAAATGGTCTCGAAGCGCAGGTCGGTGATGTCGGCGATATCCTGGCGCGACGGCAGGACGACGCGCCCGCCGGCATCGGCGAGCAGGCGGATCAGGCCGAGTACGCGCTCGGCGGCCTGGCCGCCGCGCAGGGCGACGACATCGGCGGCCCGGCGCTGAGCCGTGGCCAAAGATGCGAGCAGCGATTCGCCGGCCAGCGCCGGGGCGCCTTCCGGCCAGGGACTCAGGCTGCAGTCGGTGAGGGCGCTGGCGGAGAAAGCGTAGCTGCCGAGCAGCAGGGTTTCGCAACCGAGTATGTCGCCGGCGATGGCGAGGCTGGCGAACTGCCATTCTCCGTCCCGGCCGACGCTATCGAGGCGCACGACGCCCCGTTGCAGCCGCCAGGCCAATCCGTTGTCGCCGGCCTGATAGATCGCCGTGCCGCTCGCCAGTCGCCGGCCCAGCCTTTCGGTAGGGCGGGTTTCGGGGGGGCGGGCGGGATGGCTCATGATCTGGGTAGTAGCCGGCAGATTTCAGAACTTGACGTTGACGCCGGCGTACAGCGAGCGGCCCATGCCGGGAACCGGCGTGCCCCACAGCGGCACGACGCCACTCGGCACGTTGTTCAGGGTGGCCGACATTGTCGTGCCCTGGCCGAGATAGGCGCCGCCCAACGGCATTTCGTAATAGCGGTCGAACAGGTTCTCGACGCCGAAGTCGAGGCGCACCCGCTGCCACGAGTAACTGCCGCGCAGATTGACCAGACTGTAGCCGGCAGTTTTCATCTCGTTGCGGGCATCGGAAATACGGTCCTTGGCGGCAACGCCGATCAGTTCGAGGGCATTGTCCCAGCCGCCGGACTTCTGCGTCAGCGTCAGTTTGGCGTTCAGCGGCATGATGTTGTACAGGCCATCACCGGTATCGCGGTTCTGGCCATGGGTGTAGCTGAGCAGGCCCTTGATGCCGAGGTTGCCGATGCCAGTGCTGGCCAGCGGCATCTGGCCGGAGAGATTGAGGCCGTAGAGGCGGGCTGATTGGTTGGTGTAGCGCAGCACGGTGAATTGATCACGTAGCGGTGTCGTGCGCGGTGCATTGGTGGTGCCGTCCCATTGAATGGCATCGATGTAGTCGGTGACATGAGTGTAGAACGGCGTCGCCTTGAACTCCCAGCGCCGGTCGGCAGCATGCCAGTCGAGGGTGGCGGAAAGCGTGTGCGCCTTTTCCGGCTTCAGGTCGGGATTGCCGACATAGCCGTTGCCGTCGCCGACGAAGTTGTTCATCAGCGCCGCCATTTGCCAGGTCGACCATGGATAGGCCTCGTACAGGCTGGGCGAGCGTACCTTGCGCGCCAGACCGACCTCGATGTTGAGGCCGGCGTTGGCGGCATAGCGGGCGAGCGCGGTGAGATCCCAGTTATTGTCGT
Source organism: Betaproteobacteria bacterium HGW-Betaproteobacteria-7 (assembly GCA_002840765.1). Classification (GTDB taxonomy): domain Bacteria; phylum Pseudomonadota; class Gammaproteobacteria; order Burkholderiales; family Rhodocyclaceae; genus Azonexus. The sequence continues at coordinate 363,315 of PHCE01000002.1, read as the reverse complement.
GGCGCGAACGGTCGCTGGCGTTGAACAGGTTGGCGTCGCGGCCCTGATTGCCGCTGCCGGCCGGGTTGTAGCCGCGAACAGTGCCGGCGTTCATGCTGACGCGCTCGTAGCGGACGCCGAGCAGGGTCGTCCACCGCTCGCGCTGCGCCTCCCATTCGCCGAACAGCGCACTGCGGTCGCGTTCGCCATCATTGACATTGACGAAGGTGCCGGGCCACATGCTGCTGCCGGAAGCCGGCCACCAATCATCAAGACGATAGCGCTGGAATTCGCTGCCGACACGCAGCAGGTCGTTCTGGCCGAGGGCGATGTCGGCCTTCAGGCTGGCGCCGCTGGTCTTGCTCTCCGTGTACATCGGCATGCCCTGGGCGCACGTGGCACTCATCGCACCGCAAGCGATCGGGTCGATGGCGGCGGCCCCGCCGGATGCGGCGCCATACCACCAGCGCTTGTCGTCCCCGAAGTCCATGAAGTGGTCGACCTTCTCGTGATAGGCACGAGCCTCCAGGCGGCCCCAGTCGAACTGCCCGAGGTAGCGCAGGTTCAGGCGTTTCTGTTCGTTGTCGAGGAGGTCCATGCGCTGGTTCGGGTAGAGCTGCTCGGGCATGTTCTGATAGCCGAATTTGGCCTCGAAGAGATGGTTGCCGCCACGCATGGCGATGCCGAGAGTGTGGTTGTCCGTCTGGTAACTGGTGGAGCCGACTTCGTCGCGATCCATGCGCTCGCCGGCACGACCGGTGGCCGTGTAGGTCTTGAAATTCTTGCCGGCGGTGTAGTTGTTCGCCTCGCTGCGGGCGCCGTTGTAGGAAATGCTGAAATTTTCCGTAGCGACGGTGGCCGAGGCGTTGCCGCCGCGGGCGTCGTTGTTGCTGCGATAGAAGGCGCCGAGTTCGCCCTTGGCGATGGTGCCCTGGCCGGAGGCGGCGAATTCCGGAGCGCGGGTTTCGGCGATGATGCTGCCGCCGATGCTGTCGCCGCCGAGGCTGACCGGCGAGATGCCGGCATAGACGGTCAGGCTCTCGAGATTGCTCGGGTCGACGTAGGAGAGCGCCGGGTTCATGTGGTTGGGGCAGGAGGCGATCAGGTCCATGCCGTCGACCTTGATACGCAGGCGGTCGTCGGCTAAACCGTTGATCGCCGGCAGGCTGGAAACGGCGCCGGCGCCATAGAGGCTGACCCCGGGTACGTCGCGCAGCAGGCTGGCGGCATCGCTGGTGGCGGCACGTTGCGGCGCCAGGCTGCGGGAATCAAGGGTTGCCGGTTCGGGGGTGGGCTGCAGGCGACTGTCGTTGACGACAACGTCGTCAAGGCGTGGTGTGCTGACTGGCTGTTCGGCCCAGGTGGCCGTTGGCGCGAAGGCGACAGCGATGGCAGCGGCCAACGGACGGATGCGGTACCCCATGAAACTCCCCTTGATTCTATTTGAGCGGCTGATGGCTTCAGCGCCGGCTGATTTTCGGGGAGTTCGCAAAGACTGGGAATGCGACAAATTGTCGCGCGGCAATGGGTTTAGTTCCGAATGCCTAGCCAGCGGGGTATGTCATTGTGCTTTGTTCGTGTGGGAAGTGTGCGCCCACTAATCTGGTGGTTGTTGCGGCACCTGTTCAAGCGTTGAGCTTTTCCAGCGCCTCGCGCAGCTTGCCCGGTTCCTCCAGGCGCAGCATGCGGCGGACGTTGGGGGCAATTTCGTTGACGTCGGCCTTGAGCACCCGGTTCTTGACCTTGAGGATCTGCGACGGGTGCATCGAGAAATAGCGCAGGCCCATGCCGAGGAACAGCCGGGTCAGCTTCGGGTCGCCGGCCATCTCGCCGCACACAGAAACCGGGATGCCGACTTTTTCGGCGCTGGAGATGGTGTGTGCCAGCAGCATCAGCACCGACGGGTGGAGCGGATCGTAGAGCGAGGCGACCTGCTCGTCGGAGCGGTCGATGGCCAGTGTGTATTGGATCAGGTCGTTGGTGCCGATCGACAGGAAATCGAGGCGGCGGAGGAATAGGCCGATGGCCAGCGCCGCGGCGGGAATCTCGATCATGCCGCCGACCTGGATGTTCTCGTCGAAAGCGATTTTTTCGCCACGCAGGCTGGACTTGGCCTGTTCGATGGCGGCCAGCGTCTGGTCGATTTCGTGGGCGTGCGCCAGCATCGGGATCAGCAGCTTGATCTGCCCGTATTTCGAGGCGCGCAGGATGGCCCGCAACTGCGTCTGGAACATCTGCGGTTCGGCCAGCGACAGGCGGATGGCGCGGCGGCCCAAGGCCGGATTGGTCTTGACCCGGTCGCCGAAGCTGGAATCGGGGCGCAGATCCTTGTCGTTGCCGAGGTCGAAGGTACGGATGGTGACTGGCCGGCCGCCCATGCCTTTGACCACCTTCTTGTAGGCTTCGTACTGCTCCTGCTCGTCCGGCATGTCGCCGCGGTCGAGGAAGAGAAACTCGGTGCGGAACAGGCCGACACCCTCGGCGCCGCCTTCCAGGGCTTCCGGGATGTCCACCGGCAGTTCGATGTTGGCATGCAAGAACACTTCAACACCATCAATCGTCTGCGATTTGGCGCTCTTCAGCCGCTTGAGCTTGGTGTCTTCCAGCTCGATCTGGTTCTTGCGCAGCTGGTATTCCTCCAGCACGCGCTCGTCCGGATTGACGATGACGACGCCGCGCTGGCCATCGACAATCATCGGTTCGCCATCGCGGATCAGCGAGCGGCCATTCTCCAGCCCGACCACCGAGGGAATCGCCATGCTGCGGGCGAGGATCGCCGTATGCGAGGTGGCACCGCCGACGTCGGTGATGAAGGAGGCGAAGCGGTGTTCCTTGAAGGAGATCACGTCAGCCGGTGACAGGTCGTGGGCGACAACGATCAGCGTTTCTTCCTTGAGACCCTTGCCGGCCTTCATCACGGCCCGGCTCGGGTGGCCGAGCAGTTCCTTGATGACGCGCTCGACCACCTGGCGGACGTCGAGCTTGCGCTCGCGCAGGTAGGGGTCGTCGAACTGCTCGAACTGCTGGACCAGGTGTTCCATTTGCTGGACCAGCGCCCACTCGGCATTGCAGCGCCGCTGGCGGATGATCTCGCGCGGCTTGTCGATCAGTTCCGGGTCCTCGAGGAACATCGTGTGGATGTCGATGAAAGCCGATAGCTCCGCTGGCGCGTGTTCGGTCGACTCCTTCATCAACAGCAGTTCCTTCTTGACCGTCTCCACGGCCTGGTCAAAACGGGCGATTTCCTTGTCAACCATGCGCGGACCAACGGTCAGGTGCGACACCTCGAGCGTCGCGTGCGACATCAGCAGTGCCCGTCCGATGGCAATCCCGCCGGAGACGCCGAGACCGTGCAGGGTGAAGCTCATGGCGCCTATTCCCCTTCGCCGAAGTAGTCGGCGACCAGCGCCAGCAGCGCGTCCATCGCTTCGGCCTCGTCCGGCCCGTCGGTCTCGATGCCGACCTTGGAGCCCCTGCCGGCGGCCAGCATCATCACGCCCATGATGCTCTTGGCGTTGATGCGGCGGGTGCCCTTGGTCATCCACACCTCGCATTTGTACTTGCCGGCCAACTGGGTCAACTTGGCGGAAGCGCGGGCATGCAGGCCCAGTTTGTTGATGATTTCGGTTTCTCGGGTCAGCATTTTTCAGTGGTCCTGCATGTTGATGATGCCGTCGCGGCCACCGTCGCGGGCGCGATGCAGCAGAATCTCCATGCCCTTCTCGCGATAGTTCAGGGCCCGCAGCAGCATCGGTAGGTTGACGCCGGTCAGCCCTTCGATGCGGCCTGGTTCGAGGAGTTTTTGCGCCAGGTTCGATGGCGTCGCGCCGAAAATGTCGGTGAGCAGCAACACGCCCTTGCCGTTGTCCACCAGGTCGATCATCCGGCGGGCCAGCGGCATCAGGTCGAGCGGATCGTCCTGAGCGGCGACACCGAGCTGGTTCAGCTGCACCGGCCGTTTGTTCAGCACATGGCAGGCGTTCTGCACGAGCGCCTCGCCAAAGCTGCCATGGGTAATCAGGAGGATGCCAATCATGCGGCGGATTCTAACCCGAGCGCGCTGCTTACCGGCGGCTGACGATCAGGATACCGGCCACCACCAGCGCCGCTCCGGCCAGTTGCGCCGCCGAAATGGCCTCGTCGAGCAGCCACCAGCCGAAACCGATCGTCAGCAGCGGTCCGACCATCCCGTACAGCGTCGTCCGGCCCGCGCCGAGAACCCGGATAGCCGCACCCAGCGCGAACACCGGAATGACCGTGGCGAACAGTGCCATCGCCAGGCTCCAGCCATAGACCGGCAGCGGCTGGATGAAAGCGGAAAGCGGCTGGACGGCAATAAAATGCAGCAGCGTCACCGCTGTCGACACCAGCATCGCCAGTGCCGAGAAGCGCATCGCCCCCAGCCGGGCAATCATCGGCGCGCTGCCGGCGAGGTAGATCGCGTAGGCAACGCTGGAGGCGAAAACCAGGCCGCCACCGAGCCACACGTCGCGCGATTCGGTGAGGCCGAGATCGTGCACGAAGGCGAAGCCGATGCCGGTGTAGCACAGGACCATCGCCGCACCTTCCCGCCAGGAGAAGCTTTTCCCCTGGAAGAGCACGCCGATCAGGATGGTCAGCGTCGGATAGGTAAACAGGATCAAGCGTTCAAGCCCGGCCGAAATGTATTGCAGTCCCCAGAAGTCGAGAATGCTGGCGCCGTAATAGCCGAGGCAGCCGAGGGCGATGATCCGTCCCCAGTCACTGCCGCTGAGCGCGTCGCTGGCCCGCTGCCGGGCCAGTCCGACCCAGAGAAACACCGGCAGGGCGAAGGCCATGCGCAGGGCGAGCAGCGTAATGGCGTCCACACCGTAGGGATAAGCCAGCTTGATGAAGATGGCCTTCAATGAAAAGCCAAAGGCGGCAAGCAGGGCAAAGCCGGCACCGGCGGTACGGGAAGTGCTCATCGGTGCGGCCAGCCTCAGTCGGCGGCCAGCCGGCGCAGCAGCGTGGCAATGCCGATCACCGCCGCGCCGCAAACCAGCATGGCGGCGATGACGCCCGGCCAGCCGGCCTCGGTCCACGCCCAGCCGGTGGCCGTGCCGATGACGCTGCCGCCCAGGTAATAGCTTGACAAATAGAGCGCCGAAACCAGGCCGCGGCGGGTGCCGGCGCGGTGGCCGACCCAGGCGCTGGCGACCGTATGCACGGCGAAGAAGCCAAAGGTGAAGAGCGCCAGCCCGCCGATGATCAGCCACAACGGCGCGGCCAGCGTTACCGCAATGCCGGCGGTCATCAGCAGTGCCATGCCAAGCAGGATGCGCTGGCGGCCGTGGCGGGCGACCTGCTGCCCGGCCCAGGCCGAAGCGTAGCTGCCCACCGCGTAGAGCAGGAAGATGCTGCCGATGGCCGCCGGACCGAGGCCGTAGGGGGCGGCGCTGAGGCGGAAGGGCAGGTAGTTGTAGAGCCCGACCAGCGTTCCCATGCCGAGGAAGGCGATAGAGAACAGCCAGGGCAAGCCGGGGTCGGCGTAGATGCGGCGAACGTCGGCGAACAACGCGCGTGGTTGCAGCGAACGTGGCTCGAAGTGAGTGGCTGGCGGCAACAAGCGCCAGAACACGGCGGCGACGACCAGGCCGAGCAGGCTGATGGCGGCCAGCCCATAGTGCCAGGAGCCGGTCCAGTCGCTGACGGCGGCGGCGATCAGCCGGCCGGCCATGCCGCCCAGCGCATTGGCGCCGATGTACAGGCCCATCGCCCGGGCGCGCTCGGCGACCGGCAGTTCCTCGCCGAGATAGGCCATTGCCGCCGCCGGCACGCCGGCGACGCATAGTCCGAGTCCGGCGCGGGCCAGTACCAGCAGCGTGAAATCCGGCGCCCAGGCGGAAGCCAGCGAGAATCCGGCGGCGCCGACGAGGCCGAGGCGCATCAGGCGTTCGCGACCGTAACGGTCGGCGAGCAGGCTGAGCGGGATCAGCAGCAGCGCCATCAACCCGGTGCCGGCGGTGACGCTGAGACTGGCGGTGCCCGGCGAAATGCCAAAGGCGCCAGTCAATTGCGGCAGCAGCGGCTGCGTGCCGTAGAGCAGCATGAAGCAGGAGAAGCCGGCCAGCGACAGCGCCAGCGTGATGCGGGCGGAAGCTTGGGCAGGGGTGGCGGCTGGGGACACGGCGTCTTAGGGCGAGGATGGGAAAGGCGATTGGACTCCCGCCCGGGCCGGCAGGCAATTGGTATTATCGCAAGCGAGCATTCGATCTGGACGAAACCATGCGCTACGACCTCCCCGACCTCCGACTCGTCGCCGCCATCGCCGACTGCGGCAGCCTGAGCCGTGCCGCCGAGCGAGTGCATCTCGCCGCTTCATCGGCCAGTCACCGGCTGACACAACTGGAGGCGGCCCTTGGTGTGGCTCTTTTCGAACGCCATGCGCGGGGCCTGACGCCGACCGCCGCCGGCGAATCCTTGCTCCGCCATGCCCGCCAGGTGTTCGCCCAGCTCGAACAGATGCACGCCGATCTCGCCCCCTACGCCAGCGGCTTGGCCAGCCAGGTCACCGTCTTCGCCAATACCAACGCCATCAACTGCTTCCTGCCGGAAGATATCGGCGGCTTCTTGCGCGAGCAGCCGCGGTTGCGTGTCAGCCTGGAAGAGCAGCCGAGCCCGGCGATCATCCGCGCCGTTGCTGCCGGTCAGGTGGACCTCGGCGTGGTCGCTGCTGAGCCCGGCGTCGCCGGCCTGGAAACCCGGCCCTACCGGCGCGACCGACTGGTGCTGATCGTGCCGCCGAGCCATCGCTTGGCCGGACAGGCGGCGCTGGCCTTTGCCGACGTGCTCGACGAGCCTTTCGTCTGCCTGCATGCCGGCAGCGCCATTCACACCTTCATGATGAACGCCGCTGCCGAACTTGGCGGCCGGCTCGATGTGCGCATTCAGGTGCGCAGTTTCAACGCCATTGTTCGCATGGTCGCCGCTGGCGTTGGCATCGGCATGGTGCCGGCGGCGGCTGCCGAGGCCGAGCGGCGGCCGGCATCGCCATTCGCTGTGGTCGATATCGTCGATGCCTGGGCGCAGCGCGACCTGCAGCTCTGCGTGCGCAGCCGGGCCGCGCTGGCGCCGGCGGCGGTGGCGCTGTTCGATCATCTGGCGCAGTCGGCCGGGGCGGTTTCGGAAAATTCGGAACTTCCGGACGGCTAAGCTGCCTGTTTCCCGGAGCGTCATATCCGGACAATCCGCGCCGCCCCTTTCCGCCCAGACACCCATGATCGACGTCGTCATTCTCTTCTTCCTGCTCGGCCTGTTCGCCGGGCTGGCCCGCAGTGAACTGAAGCTGCCGGCAGAACTCTACGATTCGCTGTCGATCTTCCTGCTGCTGGCCATCGGCCTGAAAGGCGGCGAAGGCCTCGCCACCCAGGCGCTCGGCCCGCTCGTGCCGCAGCTTTTCGCCGTCATCGCCCTTGGCGTGCTGCAGACCCTGCTCGGCTTCTTCCTCCTTGCCCGCATAGGTCGGCTGGCCAGAGCCGATGCCGCCTCACTGGCCGCCCACTACGGCTCGGTCAGCGTCGCCACCTTCGCTGTCGGCGCCAACTGGCTGATTAGCCGCGACATCGCCTTCGAGCCGCAGATGGCCATCTTTCTTGCTGTCATGGAAGTGCCGGCGATCCTCGTCGGCATCGTCCTCGCCCGCGGGTTGCGCAAGGACACCGACTGGAAGGGGCTGGCCCATGAAAGCTTCCTCGGCAAGGGTGTGACCCTGCTGCTCGGTGGCATGGCCATCGGCTGGATCGCTGGGCCGGAGGGGCTGCAGCCGATCAAGGGTCTGTTCCATGATCTGTTCAAGGGGGCGCTCGCCCTGTTCCTGCTCGAAATGGGCCTGATCGTCAGCCGCCAGACCGGCGAGATCCGCCGCCGCGGCGCCTTCATCGTTGGCTTCGGGGTGGCCATGCCGATGCTCTCGGCCTGTCTCGGCCTCGCCTGCGGCGCCCTGCTCGGCCTCTCGGTCGGTGGCATGACGCTGCTCGCCACGCTGGCCGCCAGCGCCTCCTACATCGCTGTCCCGGCCACCATGCGTATTGCCGTGCCGGAAGCCAATCCGGCGCTGTCGCTGGCGGCCGTCCTCGGCGTCACCTTCCCGCTCAACATCCTCGTCGGCATTCCGTTCTATCACCAGCTGGCGCTCAAACTAACCGGAGCGATGTCATGACCGAACTCGAAAAGCGCACCCTGCTCACCATCATCACCGAAGCCGCGCTGGAAACCCGCCTGATGCGCGATTTCACCCTGCACGGCATCCGCGGCTTCACCATTTCCGACGCTCGCGGCAAGGGCGGCCGTGGCGTGCGCGACGCCAGCTGGCAGGAGGCAGCCAACATCCGCATCGAGGTGATCTGCCCGCGTAGCCAGGCGGAGAGCCTGCTTGCCCACCTGCAGGCCACCTACTACCGCGATTACGCAATGATCGGCTTCCTCCACGACGTCGAGGTGCTGCGCCCGGAGAAGTTCTAGGCGCCGCGAACGTCCGCGTCGCCAGCCGCTCAAACTGTTGCTATTCTGGGCACGGAGGAGGGACGCAGACATGAAAGGCATCTTCATCAGCTACCGCCGTCAGGACAGTCAGAGCGCCGCCGGGCGACTGGCCGATCATCTGCGTGAGCACCTGCGCTCGGTGCGCATTTTCCGTGATGTCGAGACCATCGAGCCTGGCGTCGATTTCGTCGAGGCGATCGACCGCGCCCTGCGCTCCTGCGGCATCCTCCTGGCGATCATTGGCCCGCGCTGGCTGAATGTCACCAATGCGGCCGGGCGGCGGCGCCTTGAGGACCCGGATGATTTCATCCGTCTGGAAATCGCCAGCGCCCTCGGCAGCAGCAATGTGCGAGTCATCCCGGTTCTCGTCGAAGGGGCGGAGATGCCGGCCGCCGACCAGCTACCCGACGACTTGAAGCAGCTGGCCAGGCGCAATGCCATCGAACTGACCGACAAGCGTTGGGAGTTCGATGTCTCGAAACTGCTGGAAACCGTGATCAAGGCCCTCGACCTGCCCTCGCCGGTGCCTGATGACGGCGGCGACCCGGTCCCGGCGCCGCCGGTCAGTCCGGCCAAGGCTGGCGGCTGGAAGAAATGGGCGCTCGGCGGCGGCATCCTGTTCCTCTTGGTCGCTGCTGCGGTCGATCTGGAAGACAACGGCGAGGAGATGATGCCGCCGGTTATCAGCGGCCAGGGTGGGCAATATGGCAACGGCGCGCTGCCGGCTGTCGCCGCCATCAACCTGACCGGCAACTGGCAGGATGCCGAGGGTGGCAACTACCGCCTGCTGCAACAAGGAGTGCAGGTGGCCTTCCAGGGCATCAGCGTGCATGGCCCGGTCAGTGGCGCCGGCATGGTCAACGGCAACCAGCTGGCGCTGGAATACGCGCTCAATGGCGTTCCCTATCAGGCGCTGATGCAGGTCAGTCCCGACGGCTTGATGCTCAACGGGCAATACCGCAGCCCGGCCAGTGGTGAAAGTGGGGTCGTTGCCCTGAGGCGAGCGAACTGATCCCTTTCATTGGCAGGTGGTGACGGCGCAGCCGGGGAGTGAACCCCGGCCCCGGGTTAACAGGTCGTCAGCCAGTCGGCGTGGCCGGCGTCCTCGCCGCGTACGCAGGCGAAGAAGCGCTGCTGCAGGGCGCGCGTCACCGGCCCCGGCCGGCCGTCGCCAATCCGTCGGCGATCGACCTCAACCACCGGTGTGATCTCCGCCGCCGTACCGGTCAGGAAAACCTCGTCGGCGCAATATAGCTCGTCGCGGGTGATCCGCTGGCTGCGCACGCTCAGCCCGGCCTCGGCGGCCAGCGTGCACACCGTGCGCCGGGTGATGCCGTCGAGCGCCGAGGTGGTCTCCGGCTGCAGCAATTCGCCGTCGCGGACCAGGAACAGGTTCTCGCTGGAACCCTCGGCGACGTAGCCTTCGGTATCGAGCAGCAGCGCTTCGTCGTAACCGTCGCGCCGCGCCTCACGCACGGCGAGGATGGAGTTGGCGTACATCGAGATGGCCTTGGCCCGGCACATCTGCACGTTGGGATGATGCCGTGCGTAGGACGAGACCCGCACGCGGATGCCCTCCTCCAGCGCCTTGCCGCCGAGATAGGCACCCCACGACCAGGCGGCGACCATCACATGTGTCGCCGCTCCAGCCGGATCGACGCCCAGCTTCTCGGCGCCGAGAAAGACCAGCGGCCTGATGTAGGCGCTGTCCAGCTTGTTGCGCGTCACCGCTTCGCGGCAGGCCTCGGCCAGCGCGTCACGGTCGTAAGGTAGGTCGATAGCCAGGATGTGCGCCGAATCGGCCAGCCGCTTCAAATGCTCGTCAAGCCGGAAGATCGCCGGCCGGTCCGCCGTCGCGTAGGCGCGCAGGCCCTCGAAGCAGCCGTAGCCGTAATGCAGGGTATGGGTCAGCACGTGCACCTTCGCCTCGCGCCAGGGCAGCCACTGCCCGTCCAGCCAGATAAAACCGTCGCGGTCTTGCATGATGTTCTCCTTGAAATCCGTGGGCCGGCCGCAGATGCGGTCGGCGGTGCGCGCGCCGAAGGGTGGACGCGGCGGGGTCCGGGGGCAGTTGGTGCCGGGTAGGCGGACTGCAGACGGAAAGGAGCGGTGAGGAGAGAATGCGGCGGGTTTGAGGTGGGCTCAAACGAATTGACTCGACATGAGATGAATTATTTTCATGTCACGGGGCGAGGATTTTCCAATCACAGGTCGCGAGTAGCTGGACGTATTCCGCCGAAGGCACTAGAGATAAATTTTTACCGCTAGGCGCGGGGGGTACTTCCGCAGCGCCGTACAGCCGAGGTTCAGTCGGCGTACATCGCCTTGTTGTCGTTCAGGCGCAGCCAGCCTTTGACGATGCGGTAAATGATCCAGATGCCGTCGGCAACGAGTACGAACCAGCCGACCACAAGTACGAAGGTCAGTGCGCCAAGCACGCCCCATAGCAAGCCGAACCAGAAGGTCCGGATCTGCCAGCGGAAGTGGCTTTCCGTGAAGGTGCCGGCAACATCGTCTTTTTTAACGTAATTGATGATGATGGCCACGATGGCGGTGATGCCGATCAGGTAAGACGCTGCGTACAGGGCATAAACGATCGTCGTCAGCGTCTTTGCCGACTTTTCGCGTTCACTTGAGACAAGGTCCATGGATGCTTCCCCTTCTGCGGAGCGGCGATTCGATGGCGTCGCCGCGAAGTCGCCGGCAAATGTTCAGATGGCTGCGTGATCAGACAAGCAGGTCATTACAGCGTATGCGATTTCAGCAAGCTAGGGCATGTCAAATATCTGTTCGTCTGCCCATCAGGCCTCATGCGCGCTGCGCACCAGCCAGCGGATGAAGGCCATCGCCGCTGGCCGCTCCTGAATCGCCGGCGGGGCGACGACGTAGAAGCTGCGGTCGGGGCAGTCTTCGGCGAAGGGGCGGACGAGACGGCCGTCGGCCAGGTAGGGGGCGGCCAGGCTGCCGGCCATCAAGGCGATGCCGTGGCCGACAACGGCGCCTTCGAGCATCAGCCGGGCATCCTCATAGAGCGGGCCGTGGGTCGGATCGTTGCGCTTCAATCCGGCGGCGGCGAACCAGCGCTGCCAGGAGAGCAGCGGGTGGCGCAGCAGGCGCTGGCGTTCGAGGTCGGCCGGCGTGCTCAGTTGCCCGGCCAGCGCCGGGTTGCACACCGGGAAGATGCGCTCCTCGAACAGTTTCCAGGCGAGTAGCCCGGGCCATTCCTCCTCGCCGTAGCGCAAGCCGATGTCGGCTTCGCCGGCGAGCAGCGGGCCGAGGCCGGTGGCGCTGCCAATGACGAATTCGAGGTCGGGGTGCTTTTCCTGGTAGGTGGCGATGCGGCCGACCAGCCACTGGCTGCCCAGCGCCGGCGCCGCCGACAGGCGCAGGCGTTCGCGTTGCGGCGCACGCAGCAGGGCGCTGGCCTCGTCGAGGCGCAGCAGACTGTCGCGGACCACGGCCAGGAAGCGGCGGCCGGCCGGGGTCAGGGCAACGGCGCGGTGGCGGCGTTCGAACAGCGGCTGGCCGAGGTGCTCTTCGAGCAGGCGGATGCGGTGGCTGATCGCCGAAGGCGTCAGGTGCAATACCTCGGCGGCGGCGAGGAAGCTGCCGAGACGGGCGGCGGCTTCGAAAGCGGGCAGGGTGTGCAGCGGCGGCAGGTCGCGCATGGTCAGGTTTCCGACGGCGTATCGGCCTGGCCCAGCAGCCAGGCGGTGAAGGCGGCAACGGCGGGTTCATTGGCCGTGTCGCCGGCCAGCAAATAGTAGGCGCGTTCGGGCACCGGCCGCGTTGGCGCCAGCGCGAGCAGCCGGCCGTCGGCGAGGTGGTCGCGGATCAGCGGTTCACGACCGAGGGCGACGCCCTGCCCGGCCACCGCCGCGGCGATGCACTGGTCGTAGTGGTTGAACTGCAAATGGCCGCGGGCCTGCCCGGCATTGAGGCCGAGCGGTTGCAGCCAGTTGTTCCAGGCGAACCACGGGTGGGCGATGGCGTCTTCGAAGGCGAGCAGGGTCAGCTGGCCGAGGGTGTCGTGGTCGAGTCTGGCGGCGGCCGGCAACTGGCTGCGCAGGCCGGGACCGACGACTGGCAGCAGGGCTTCAGTGAACAGTTTGTGGCTGCCGGCCGGGGCGTCGCCGGGGGCGCAATAGCGGATGGCCAGGTCGACATCGTCGCGCTCGAGATCGACGGCGCGGTTGTCGGCCGACAGGCGCACGGCGATGTCCGGGTGCGCCTCCTGGAAGCTGGACAGGCGCGGCACCAGCCACAGCGCGGCAAAACCGATGGAGGTCGAGATGCTCACACCGGCTGGCCGGCGCGGCGCGGCGATCTGGCGGACAGCATCGTTGAGTTCGGCGAAGGCGGCGAGCGCGGCACGATAGAGGATCTCGCCTTCCGGCGTCAGTTGCAGTTGCCGGGTGCTGCGCCGGAACAGCGGTACGCCGAGCTGGCCTTCCAACGCCTGCACTTGGCGGCTGATCGCCGACTGGGTCAGGAACAGCGCTTCGCCGGCCTTGGTGAAGCTGGCGTGGCGGGCGGCCGCAACGAAGCCCTTGAGTGGGTCGAGCGGTGGCAGGTTGCGCAGGTTGAAGATCATTAAGTTATGCGTTTCTTGCATGAAATAGATGCCGAATATTCGTTTGTTACATGCCACCTATGGCTAATACATTGACGTCGTGGGCCGGAAAGGATTCCGGTATTTATGAACATCGTGAATGGAGGATAGGAACATGCGACCGATCCTGCAAGCGGTCAATGACGTTCCGTTGCGCGTATCGCTACAGTGCTGCGAAACCCTGCGTGTTCGCGGCAGCGGCCAGCTGCGTTGCGAGTCAGGCGAAGTTTGGCTGACCGAAAGCGGCAGCACCGGCGACAACATCCTCGTCGCCGGCGAAGACTGGCTCTTGCGGCCCGGCGTCGAGATCGTGCTGTCCACGCTGGCCGGCGCGCGTCTCAGCGTCTGCAGTCGGCCGGGAGCGACGGCATGAACGCCCGGTCGCCGCAACTGGCGATGCCGCAGGCGCTGGAACTCATGGCGGCTGACGGCTACCGGCTGGCCGCCCATATGTGGCCGGCTGTTGGCGAGCCCGAGGCGGTGGTGGTGATCAATCCGGCGACGGCGGTCAAAGCCGAGTACTACCATCGCTACGCTGCCTTCCTCGCCGAACACGGCCTGGCGGCGCTGACCTACGACTACCGGGGCATCGGCGCCTCGCGCCACGGCAGCCTGCGCCGCTGGAAGCACATCACCAAGCTTGACTGGGGCCGTTACGACTGCGACGCGGCCTTGCGCCACGCCCGGCGGACTTTCCCCGGACGGCCGTTGTATCTGGTCGGGCACAGCATCGGCGGCTTGTTGTTGGGGTTGGCACCATCGGCCGGATTGGTCAATCGGGCGCTGACGGTCGGTGCGCAGTACGCCTATTGGCGCGACTACGGACCGGGCAAGCCGCTGATGTGGCTGCGCTGGCACCTGCTGATGCCGTTATTGACCGCGGCCTGCGGCTATTTCCCGGCTCGTCGCCTGGGTTGGCATGAAGACCTGCCGGCCGGCGCCGCCTGGGAATGGGCGCGCCGCCCGGCTTCGCTGGAAGAGGCCTACCGCCGCTGGCAGCGGCCGGGCGATGACCCGCTGCGGCATTTTGCCGCCATGCGCGGCGATCTGCTGGCGATCGGCCTGGAAGATGATCCCTTCGGCACGCCGGCGGCACTCGACCGCCTACTCGCCTATTACCATAACGCCCGCCGCCAGCATGTGCGCATTGCGCCGGCCAGTATTGGCGTCGAGAGCATCGGCCATTTTGGCTATTTCAATAGCCGCTTCCGCGACACGCTGTGGCAGGAGTCAGTTGACTGGTTGCGCCACGGCCGGCTAGCGCCCCGGTCGGTAGCCGGGGCGTGAGTCCGGCTCAGCGCTTGCCGCCGAGCATCGAGCCGAGGATGCCGCGCAGGATCTGTTGACCGACGGCCCGGCCGACGGTGCCGGCCATGCCGCGGGCGGCGCTCTTCGCGGCCGATTCAAGCACGCCTTCGCGGCGGCCGCCGCGCGGGCCGGTAGTGCCGGTCAACATGCCGCCGAGTGCGTCGAGCAGACCGCCACCACTTGCCTGCGGGGCGGGGGCGGGTTGTTGCCGTTGCTGCGGCTCGGGTGCCGGGCGCGGGGTGCTGGCAGTGGTGTTGCCCCAGGCATTCTGGTCGCTGCCGGCCGGCGGGGCGGGAATGGCGCCGGGGGCCGCCGGCTTGTTGGCCGGTTGGCCACGCAGGGCCTCGTAGGCGGATTCACGGTCGATGCCCTGGCCGTAGGTGGCGAGCATCGGCGAGGCCTGAATGATGGCCTGGCGTTCGCCATCGGTCAGCGGGCCGAAGCGCGAGGCCGGCGGGAAAATCAGCGCCCGTTCGACGACGTTCGGCCGGCCTTTTTCGTCGAGGAAGGAAACCAGCGCCTCACCGACGCCCAATTCGGTGATGACGGTGGCCGCGTCGAACTTGGGATTGGCGCGCATGGTCTGCGCTGCCGCCTGCACGGCCTTCTGGTCGCGTGGGGTGAAGGCGCGCAGGGCGTGCTGGACGCGGTTGCCGAGCTGGCCGAGGATTTTTTCCGGGACGTCGAGCGGGTTCTGCGTGACGAAGAAGACGCCGACGCCCTTCGAGCGGATCAGGCGGACCACCTGCTCGACCTTGTCCACCAGTGCCTGCGGCGCGTCCGAGAAGAGCAGATGGGCCTCGTCGAAGAAGAACACCAGTTTCGGCTTGTCGAGGTCGCCGGCTTCCGGCAGTTGTTCGAAAAGTTCGGCGAGCAGCCAGAGGAGGAAGGTGGAATAGAGGGCCGGGGCGTGGATCAGCTTGTCGGCGGCCATGACGTTGATGATGCCGCGGCCGTTTTCATCCACCTTCATCAGATCGTGAATGTCGAGCATCGGCTCGCCGAAGAACAGGTCGCCACCCTGCTCGTCGAGCCCCAGCAGGCCGCGTTGAATGGCGCCGATGGAGGCGGCCGAGACGTTACCGTATTCGGTGGTGAAGGTCTTGGCGTTATCGCCGACGTGCTGGATCATGGCGCGCAGATCCTTGAGATCGAGCAGCAACAGGCCCTGATCGTCGGCGATCTTGAAGACAAGTTGCAGCACGCCGGTCTGCGTATCGTTGAGGTTGAGCAGGCGTGCCAGCAGCAGCGGCCCCATGTCGGAAACGGTGGCGCGCACCGGTACGCCGCCCTGGCCGAAGACGTCCCAGAAGGCAACCGGGTTGGCGTAGGGCTGGAAGCCTTCGAGGCCAAGCTCGGCAATGCGCTTCAACAGCTTCTCCGAGGGATTGCCGACGGCACCCATGCCCGAGAGGTCGCCCTTGACGTCAGCCATGAACACCGGCACGCCCGCGAACGACAGGCGTTCGGCAATCGACTGCAGGGTGATCGTCTTGCCGGTGCCGGTGGCGCCGGTAATCAGCCCATGGCGATTGGCCATCTGCGGTAGCAGTGCCGGGTACGCGTCTTCGGACTTGGCGAGATACAGGGGTTCGGACATGGCGGCGGGCTCCTGGGAAAATTGTTCGGGCATTCTAGCAATGCCGCCCCGCATGCGGTGGGCTTATGCCGGCCTGACGGGAAGCCTTCGGCCGGGTAAAATCTCGCCTTCTTCGTTATCTGCATTCGGGAAATCATCATGGCTGGTCATTCCAAATGGGCCAATATCCAGCACCGTAAGGGTCGCCAGGACGAGAAGCGCGGCGCTGCCTTTTCCAAGATCGCCAAGGAAATCACCGTCGCCGCCAAATTGGGCGGCGGCGATCCGGGCTTCAATCCGCGCCTGCGCGTGGCTGTGGACAAGGCCAAGGGCGTCAATATGCCCAAGGACAAGATCGACACTGCCATCAAGAAGGGCACTGGCGAGCTGGAAGGCGTCGATTACGTCGAGATCCGCTACGAAGGCTACGGCATCGGCGGCGCGGCGATCATGGTCGACTGTCTGACCGACAACAAGACCCGCACGGTCGCCGAAGTGCGTCACGCCTTCAACAAGTACGGTGGCAACATGGGCACCGACGGCTGCGTGGCCTTCCAGTTCAAGCACTGCGGCCAGATGATCTTCGCCCCGGGTACCGACGAGGCAGCGCTGATGGATGCCGCCATCGAGGCCGGCGCCGACGATGTAAATACCAATGACGATGGTTCGATCGAGGTGCTGACGGCACCGGCCGATTTCATTACCGTCAAGGACGCCCTGGAAGCCGCTGGCTTCAAGCCGGAATTCGGCGAAGTGACGATGAAGCCGGAAGGCGAGAACGAGTTCACCGGCGAAGATGCAGTGAGAATGCAGAAGCTGCTCGACGCCCTGGAAAATCTGGACGACGTGCAGGAAATCTACACCACTGCGGTGATGGACGACTAAGGAGGGCCGGCGGTGGAGAACGGTTTGGCAATTGGGGAGCGTTCTTCTACACTGGCTTGGGGCCACCATTCTCGGAAGGTTGTGCGACATGGATATTTCTAGCCACGGCTTGCTGCCGGAACTGCTGGTTCTGGATATTCCCGAGGTCGATGCACAGCATGAGGCCATCTTCTACCGTATCGAGAACCTCAAATATCACTGTATCGAGCACAACGAGCTGCCCGAGGCCGTGGTTGGCGACTTGCTGGCGTTCCTGAGCGAGCATTTCGCTACCGAGGAGCGCATGGCCGCCGCGCTGCAGCTTGAATTCACCGAACATGCCCGGATGCACCGGGAGACCCTGACCACGTTGGGCGGCTGGGTGCGCGTGGTGGTGAGCGGCCAGCGCGATGTGTTCAGTTTCCTGCGCTATCTGGAAATCTGGTTCGAAAGGCACATCCGTGAGGAAGACCAGCCCTTCGCCGACGAACTGCATGAGCGCGAGGCCCGCAACCGCGCCCTGCGCTGATGTCCGTCCCGCCTGTCCGCTGGCCACGAAGCCCGTCATGATAACGGGCTTCGTCGTTCTGGGCGCGGTATGCTCCCCTCACCTACCTACTGTCCGGTCTTGCGGGCAGCCCAGCCAGTTGTCCCGGAAAGTCCCGTGTCGCGCTTCTACCCCTTCCTTTTCGTCTTCCTGTGGAGCACCGGCTTCATCGGCGCCAAGTACGGGCTGCCGCATGCCGGGCCGTTGTCCTTCCTGCTCACCCGCTACGGCTTCGTCATCGCCCTGATGGCGGCGGTGGTGCTGGCGACTCGCGCGCCGTGGCCGCAGCAGCCAGCGCAATGGCTGCACATCGGCGTTTCTGGTGTGCTCGTTCATGCCATCTACCTCGGCGGCGTCTTCATGGCGATCAAGCACGGACTGCCGGCCGGCATCACCGCGCTGGTCGTCGGCATGCAGCCGCTGCTGACCGCCCTTGGCTCCGGCTGGCTGCTGCACGAGAAAGTGAGCGCTCGCCAATGGGGCGGTCTGGCGCTCGGTTTTGTCGGCGTGGCGCTGGTCGTTGCCGGCAAGTTCGGCCAGGCAGAGCTGGGGGAAATGCTGTGGCCGGCGCTCGTTGCGCTGTTCGGCATCACCGCCGGCACGCTGTACCAGAAGCGCTATTGCGCCCGCTTCGACCTGCGTACCGGTTCACTGATCCAGTTTGTGCCGACGGCAGTGCTCACCGGCATCGCCGTCGCGCTGTTCGAAGGTTACCAGGTTGAATGGACCAGCGATTTCATGTTCGCCCTGGCTTGGCTGGTGCTGGTTCTCTCGCTTGGCGCCATCAGCCTGCTCAATCTGCTGATCCGTTCGGGCAGCGCGGTCAATGTCGCCAGCCTGTTCTACCTGACGCCACCGACCACGGCGCTGATCGCCTGGGCCATGTTCGACGAGGCGCTGACGCCGGCAGCGATGTTCGGCATGGCGCTGGCCGTTGGCGGTGTCTATCTGGTGGCGAGGCCGGTCAAATGAGCGCGCCGCGTATCCTCGGGATTGACCCGGGTCTTCGGGTGACCGGCTTTGGTGTCATCGAAATGCATGGCAAGCAATTGGTCTATGTCGCCAGTGGCTGCATCAAGTCGAACGACAAGCAGGGCCTGCCCGACCGTATCGCCACGTTGTTCGCCGGCATCAGCGAGGTCATTGCCACCTACCAGCCGAACCAGGCAGCGGTGGAGAAGGTCTTCGTCAACGTCAATCCGCAATCGACGCTGCTGCTCGGCCAGGCGCGCGGGGCGGCGATTAGCGCCCTGGTGCATGGCGGCCTGCCGGTGGCCGAATACACGGCGTTGCAGGTCAAGCAGGCGGTGGTCGGCCAGGGCAAGGCGGCCAAGGAGCAGGTGCAGGACATGGTTGTCCGCCTGTTGAGCCTGCCCGGCGCCCCGACTGCCGATGCCGCCGATGCGCTGGCCTGCGCCATTTGCCACGCCCACGGCGGGCAGGGACTGGGGGCGCTGGTGACGGCGGGGTATCGCATTCGCGGCGGGCGACTGATAGGATGACAACCTGTTTGAACATACAGTATCCGGATAACCCATGATTGGAAGACTCACCGGCCTGATCGCCGAAAAGAACCCGCCGCAGATCGTGCTTGACGTCAACGGCGTCGGCTACGAGCTGGATGTGCCGATGAGTACCTTCTACAACCTGCCGGGGGCTGGCGAGAAGACGACGTTGCTGACGCACTTCGCCGTGCGCGAAGATGGCCACTATTTATATGGTTTCCTCAGCGAGTCCGAGCGTTTTGCCTTCCGCCAGTTGCTGAAGATTTCCGGCATCGGCGCCCGCACTGCGCTGTCGGTGCTCTCCGGTCTGTCGGTCGGCGATCTGGCGGCGGCCGTTGCTCGCCAGGAAGTCGGGCGCCTGATCAAGGTGCCGGGTATCGGCAAGAAGACCGCCGAGCGCCTGCTGCTCGAACTGAAGGGCAAGCTGGCCGAAACCACCGGTGTTGCGCTCGGCGGCGCGGTGGTGGCCGATGCCCGCGACGATATTCTCAATGCCCTGCTGGCCCTTGGCTACAACGACAAGGAGGCGAGTTCGGCGCTGAAGCAGTTGCCGGCCGAGATCGGCACCTCCGACGGCATCCGCCAGGCCCTCAAGTTGCTGTCCAAGGTCTGATGTTCACCGAACAGGATCCCAAGCGGCTGGCGCAGATTGCGCTGGTGGTGCTGCTGATCGTCGGCTGCATCGCCGTCCTGCTGCCCTTCGTCGGTGCCATTCTGTTCGCCTTCGTCATCTGGGTGTGTACCTGGGAGGTATATCGCGATCGATTGCTGCCGCGTCTGCGCGGGCAGGACACGGTCGGGGCCTTGTTGATGCTGTTACTGCTGGTGCTGATCCTGCTGGTGCCGACCTTGTTCCTGGCCGGCTCACTGGCCAGCGGCGCCGATGGCTTGATCGGGCTGGTCAAACCCTATGTCGAGGGCGGCCTGCCGGCCGACCCGCCGGTCTGGCTGGCGGCGCTGCCGTTGATCGGGGGGCCGATCAACGATTTCTGGCACGAACTGACGGGCAGCCGCGAAGCGCTGAATGCCGCGCTCGCCCAGCTGATCGACCCGGCCCGGAAATTCCTGCTCGCCGCCGGCGGGGTCGTGGCTAACGGCTTGCTGCAGCTGGCCTTGGTCCTTTTCGTCGCTTTCTTTCTCTATCGTGACGGTGCCGCGCTGGCCAATGCCCTTTACCGGGCGGCCAACAAACTGGGCGGCGAACTGGGCGAGCACATGCTGGAAAAAACCCGCGACACGGTGCTTGGCGTCATGCTCGGCATTGTCGGCACCGCCGCCGCCCAGGGCACCGTGGCCATGCTCGGCTTTCTGATCGCCGGTGTGCCGCAGGCCATCCTGCTCGGTTTCGCCACCTTCTTCCTGTCGATGATCCCGATCGGTCCACCGCTGATCTGGGGCGCCGCCACCTTCTGGTTGTATGGCCAGGGTCAGCTCGGCTGGGCCATCTTCATGGCGTTCTACGGCATTTTCATCATCAGCAGCATCGACAACTTCGTCAAACCCGTCCTGATGGCTCGCGGTGCCGGCATGTCCGTCCTGCTGATTGCCCTCGGTGTCTTCGGTGGCGTGCTGGTCTTCGGTTTCATCGGCATTTTTCTCGGCCCGGTGCTGCTTGCCTTGGGCCAGATGCTGTTCACCCGCTGGATACGCGAGGAACCTGCAGCATGATCGAAACCGACAAGCTCGTCGCGACCACAGAAACAAAGCCTGGCCCCAGTGTCGAGCGCCTGATCGCCCCGCAAGCCAAATCGGCGCAGGAGGAAGCGCTGGAGCGGGCGCTGCGGCCCAAGCGCCTGGCCGATTACACCGGCCAGGAAAAGATCCGCGAACAACTGGAGATCTTCATCCAGGCGGCGAAAAACCGTAGCGAATCGCTCGACCACGTGCTGCTCTTCGGCCCGCCCGGCCTGGGCAAGACGACGCTGGCCCACATCATTGCCTACGAGATGGGCGTCAACCTGCGCCAGACTTCTGGCCCGGTCCTTGAGCGCGCCGGCGACCTTGCCGCCATTCTGACCAATCTCGAACCGCACGACGTGCTGTTCATCGACGAAATCCACCGCCTGAGCCCGGTGGTCGAGGAAATTCTCTACCCGGCGCTGGAGGACTTCCAGATCGACATCATGATCGGCGAAGGCCCGGCGGCCCGTTCGGTGAAGCTGGATCTGCCGCCGTTCACGCTGGTCGGCGCGACCACCCGCGCCGGCATGCTGACCAACCCGCTGCGCGACCGCTTCGGCATCGTCGCCCGCCTTGAGTTCTATTCGGCCGAGGAGCTGAAAAGCATCGTCGGCCGCTCGGCCAGCTTGCTTAATGCGCCGATTGATCCTGATGGCGCCTTCGAGATCGCCAAACGCTCGCGCGGCACGCCGCGTATTGCCAACCGCCTGCTGCGCCGGGTGCGCGACTACGCCGAGGTCAAGGCCGACGGCAAGATCAGCCGGCCGGTGGCCGATGCGGCGTTGAAGATGCTCGATGTTGATAGCGCCGGCCTCGACCTGATGGACCGCAAGCTGCTGTCCGCCGTGATCGACAAGTTCGGCGGCGGCCCGGTCGGCGTGGACAACCTGGCGGCGGCCATCGGCGAAGCGCGCGACACCATCGAG
The DNA here is from genome assembly GCA_002840765.1 of Betaproteobacteria bacterium HGW-Betaproteobacteria-7. GTDB lineage: Bacteria > Pseudomonadota > Gammaproteobacteria > Burkholderiales > Rhodocyclaceae > Azonexus. The sequence continues at coordinate 341,813 of PHCE01000002.1, read as the reverse complement.
GACGTGCTCGAGCCCTACCTGATCCAGCAGGGCTACCTGCAGCGGACACTGCGCGGGCGCATCGCGACACCCGCCATCTACCGCCACCTCGGCCTGGCTGAACCGGCCAGCGCCGTCGTCCGCGATCTGCTCGCCGACGACTAGCTCAGGTGTTGGTTGGTGCAGCCTCGGACCTGGTTGCGACCGTCGCCCTTGGCTGAGTACAGCGCCCGGTCGGCCCGGCTGACCGCCTGATCCGGCGATTCCTGACCATCGAATTCACTGACGCCGATGCTCAGCGTTACCTGCAGGGCCGGGTCGGTGCTGCACAAACGGGCATCGGCTACCGCCAGGCGCAGTTTCTCGGCGACTTGCCGGCCCTCTTCGGCCGGGCAGTCCGCCAGCACCAGGAGAAATTCCTCACCGCCCCAGCGCACGGCGAAATCTGCGGCGCGCAGGTTGCTGCGGAGCAGCGCGCCGATGCCGGCCAGCACTTCGTCGCCGGCGCGGTGGCCATGGCGGTCGTTGATCGCCTTGAAGTGGTCTACGTCAGCCAGCAGGAAGGTGATCGGGCGCGGCTGCCGACGGTGGTTGGCCATCAGCTTCTCGATCAGGATGCTGAAGGCGTGGCGGTTGAGCAGTCCGGTCAGCTTGTCGGTCGAAGCCATTTCCTCGATCCGCGAGTGGTAATGGCGTAGCGACAGGTAAGTCAGGAAGATCACCAGCAGCGTCACCGCCAGACTGATCGCCAGGTTGGCGTACAGCGTTTGCCGGATGCCGGCCAGGGCGACATCCTCGTTCTGCTCGACGAACAGATACCACTTCAGTTCCGGGACATAGTTGACGTTCAGGATGTGATTGTCGCCGTCCGCCTCGAACTGGTAGATGCCTGAGCGTTCAGCCAGGATGCGCTCGATCTGCGGCCCCAGGCCGGGGCGTTTACGCAGGTCGACGGCGTGGCCGGGCGGCGTGCCGAAGACGATTTGACCTTGGGCATCAGCGAAGTAGATGGTGCGCTGGAAGCGCTGCTGGTATTCGCCGATCAGGCGGCGCACGGCATCGACGGTCAGGCCGATGCCGGTGGCACCGATGTAGTTGCCGGCAAAGTCGAAGACCCGATAGTTGATGAAAATGGTCATGGCATCGCGATTGGCCATGTCGAGATCAACGTTGATCTCGTAATCCGGCTGCATGTCGCGCACCCGGTAATACCAGGCATCGCGCGGCTCATCGGGGCTGACCTGCTTGAAGATGCCGGCGCCGGTGTAATAGTTGCCGCTGCGCTCGGCGACAAAGAAGCTGCTGAAGGCGCCGTGGCGTTCCTTGACTTCAGCCAGGTAGCGGGTCATTTCCTCGACATTGGCCTCGCCGGCCAGCACCCAGTCGCGAACGAAGGTGTCGTGGGCCATCGTCGACGAGATGAGGACCGGCCTCACCAGGTCCTTCTGGATCTCCGAGTAGATGTTGCTCGACGTCAGTGGCAGATCCTGGCCGATGATCGCCGAGCGGATTGCTTGTTTGGAGACGAAGTAGCCGATCAACGTGGTGGCGAAGAAGCCGCAGGTCAGCAGCAGGCTCAGCAGGAGGATCAGACGGTAGCGATCGATGAAGAGGGCGGAAGCAGGCATGGGCGGATTATGCTGGCAAGCCTGCCCATCCGCCATCTTTTGCGCCGTGGGTCATCCGATTGCCACCTGCCGCGTTACTGAAAATGTGCGCGCGAACAAGTCGTTACAAAACGCTGTTGCAGTGCAAGGTAAAATCCCGCGATGAAATTCGAGCCCAATCCCAACGCCTTCTCCATTCCCGTCCGTGTCTACTATGAAGACACCGATGCCGGAGGCGTCGTGTATTACGCCAACTATCTGAAATTCTTCGAACGTTGTCGCACCGAGTGGATGCGTCAGGCGGGTCACGACCAGTCGGTGCTGGCCGCCGAAGCGGGCATCGGCTTCGTTGCCCGCAAGGCAAGTTGCGAATACCTGCGGCCAGCCCGCCTCGACGATCAGCTGACCGTAGGCCTGGAGGTCGAAAAGCTGACCCGTGTCCGCGTCGTCTTCCGCCAGCATGTGCGCCGCGGCGACGAGGAACTGGTCACCGGCACCGTCGAGATCGCCTGCGTGGACATGGCTGCCATGCGGCCCGCCCCGATTCCCCAATATCTGTATCAACAGTTGGAAAGCCTTAAATGAACGTCACCCAGGATCTATCCATCCTTCACCTGATCCTTGATGCCAGCGCCGTCGTCCAGGCCGTCATGCTCCTGCTCGCCGGCGTCTCTGTCATGTCCTGGTATTACATCTTCATGAAGTGGTTCGCCGTGCGCCAGGCACGCGCCAAGACCGAGACCTTCGAGCGCGACTTCTGGTCCGGCGGCGACCTCAACAACATGTACCAGGGGGCGGTTGCCGATCGCCATCACGCCGGTTCGATGGAGCGTATCTTCGAGGCCGGTTTCCGCGAATTCACCAAGCTTCGCGGCCAGAAGAACCTCGATCCGAAGGATGTCGTCGACGGTTCACGGCGGGCCATGCGCGCCACCTACCAGCGCGAGACGGATACCCTGGAAGCGCATCTCGCCTTCCTCGCCTCGGTCGGTTCGGTTTCCCCGTACATTGGTTTGTTCGGCACCGTCTGGGGCATCATGCATGCCTTCCGCGCCCTCGCCAATGTTGGTCAGGCGACGCTGGCCTCGGTCGCTCCCGGCATCGCCGAGGCCCTGGTCGCCACCGCCATTGGCCTGTTCGCGGCGATTCCGGCGGTGCTCGCCTACAACCGCTTCTCGCATGACATTGACCGCCTGGCCACCCGCTATGAGTCGTTCATGGAAGAGTTTTCCAACATCCTCCAGCGGCAGATGAGATAAGGCCATGCGCCAGCGCCGCCTGAAAAACGAAATCAACGTCGTTCCCTACATCGACGTGATGCTGGTGCTACTCGTCATCTTCATGGTGGCGACGCCGATGATGACCACTGGCTCGGTCGATCTGCCGGCCGCCGGAACGGCGCCGCAGAAGCCGGACAAGTACGTCAAGGTGCAGATCAAGGAAGACGGCAGCCTGTCGCTGTTCGATGTCGACGGCAAGGAGCGCTCGCTCAAGGGCCTTAAGGAACTGAAAAGCGAGTTGCTCAGCCTGCAGGCGGCTGACGCCAAGATGCCCATCCTGATCGCCGGCGACAAGGAAGCCCCTTACCGGAACGTCATCGAAGTACTGGACGAGGCCAAGCGTGCCGGGTTCCAGAAGGTTGGCCTGGAAACCGCGGCCAAGTAGGCATTCATGATCAACGCGACCCGCGAGGAACCCGGCAAGAAATTCGCGCTGATACTCACCTTTGTGGTGCATGGTCTGCTGGTCGGCGCCTTGTTTCTTGGCGTCCAGTGGAAACGCAGCCAACCGGAGGTGATGGAGGTCGAGTTGTGGTCACCGTCGCCGCAGCCGGCCAAGGCGCCGCCGCCGCAAGCGGAAGTGAAGCCGGAACCGAGGCCACTGCCCAAGGTTGAGCCGAAGCCCGAGCCGCCGCCGCCGAAAAAGCCGGATATTGTGGTCAAGCAGGAAAAGAAACCGGAGCCGAAAAAACCGGAAGAGAAGAAACCCGAACCGAAGAAGCCGGAGCCGGTCAAGCCTGCGCCGAAGCCAGACCCGTTCAAGGAAATGCTTGAACGCGAGGAGCGCCAGCGCAACGCCGCCAATACTCAGGCCCGCCTGGCTGCCCAGGCCGAAGTCGAGCAGCGTGCCTCGGCCAGCAAACGCGGTCTGGCCGATTACGCCAGCAAGATCCGCGGCAAGGTGCGCGGCAACATCGTCTTGCCACCGGGCATCGCCGGCAATCCGGAGGCGATCTTCGAAGTAAACCAGTTGCCGACCGGCGAAGTGCTGGCGGTGCGCCTGAAACGCTCGAGTGGTAGCCCGGCGTTGGACACGGCAATCGAACGCGCCATACTCAAGTCGTCGCCTTTGCCCAAGCCTGATGATCCTTCATTATTCGAGCGTGTCCTGGAAATCAAGTACCGGCCGATTGAAGAGTAAAATCCCCCAAATTCTGAAGAAAATGAGCCCAATGCAGCGCATTTCCCGTCGTCTTTTCCTTATTTGCAGCCTTCTCGCCGCGACCTTGGCCCAAGCCCAGCTGTCCATCGAGATCACCGGTGCCGGTGCCAACCGCATCCCTGTTGCCATTGCCGATCTGGCCGGTGACAGCACTGCGGCACGGATCGTCACGGCAACCGTCCGTAGCGATCTGGAGCGCAGCGGCCTGTTCAAACTGGTCGATACGGCCGGCGCCGCGCTCGACGAGAACTCGCCGGTCAATCACGCCGACTGGAAGGCCCGCGGCGCCGATGCGCTGGCCGCCGGTAGCGTCGTCCGTACCGCCGACGGTCGTCTGGAGGCGCGCTTCCGCCTTTACGACACGCAGAAAAGCGTTTCTCTGGGCGGTGCCGCCTACCTGACCGGCACTGAGCAGTTGCGGGTCGCCGGTCACCGCATCGCCGATTTCATCTATGAAAAGCTGACCGGCGAAAAGGGCGTCTTCTCCACCCGTATCGCCTACGTCGTCAAGTCGCGTGGCCAGTTCCTGCTGCAGATCGCCGATGCCGACGGCCAGGGTGCGGCGACTGCCCTCACCTCGCCGGAGCCGATCATCTCCCCCACTTGGTCGCCGGATGGCAGCCAACTGGCCTATGTCTCCTTCGAGAAGAAGAAGCCGATCGTCTACGTCCATTCCCTGGCCAGCGGCCGTCGCCACATCGTCGCCAACCTGAAGGGCTCCAACTCGGCGCCGGCCTGGTCGGCAGATGGGCGCCGGCTGGCTGTCGTCCTCTCCAAGGACGGCAATTCGCAGATCTACCTGGTCAATGCCGATGGCAGCGGTGCCCCGCAGCGCCTGACCAATTCCTCGGGCATCGACACCGAGCCGCGCTTCGCCCCCGACGGCAGCATCTACTTCACCTCCGACCGTGGCGGCAGCCCGCAGCTGTACCGCATGAACGCCGGCGGCGGCGAAGTCCAGCGCGTCAGTTTCGAAGGCAGCTACAACGTCTCGCCGCGGCCGTCGGCGGATGGCAAGACGCTGGCCTTCATCACCCGGCGCGACGGCCGCTTCCAGCTTGCCGTGATGGATCTGGCCAGTCGCCAGGTTCAGGTGCTGACCGATTCCAACAAGGACGAATCCCCCAGTTTTGCCCCCAACAGCCGCATGATCCTGATCGCCACCGAAATTGGTGGGCGCGGCGTGTTGTCTGCCGTGTCCAGCGATGGCCGGATCAAGCAGCGTCTGTCGGTTGCCGCCGGCGATGTGCGCGAGCCGGCCTGGGGCCCTTTCAGCAAGTAAAACCTCAATGGAGAACACCATGAACAAACTGATCATCCCCGCCCTGCTGTCCGCCCTGATCCTTGGTTGCAGCACCACACCCCTGCCGGAAGACAGCGCCGGCGGCGCCCCGGTCGAGTCGCGTAGCGGCGGTGGCACTGTCGCCCCGGTCGTTACTGGCGATCTTGACGCCAGCGGCCTGCCGCGCGTCCTGACCGATCCGAAGAGCAAGCTGGCTCAACGCAGCGTCTACTTCGATCTCGACCGCTACGAAGTCAAGGGTGAATACCAGGATCTGATCGCCTCCCACGCCAAGTACCTGGTCGACAATCGCGGCTTCAAGGTGCTGATCCAGGGTAATACCGACGAGCGCGGCAGCCGCGAATACAACCTGTCGCTCGGCCAGAAGCGTGCCGATGCGGTGAAGCGTTCGCTGGTCCTGCTTGGCGCGCGTGAAGATCAGGTGGAATCGGTCAGCCTCGGCGAAGAGAAGCCGAAGAACCCGGGTTCTGGCGAAGCCGCCTGGTCGGAAAACCGTCGCGCCGACATCCTTTACCGGGCTGCTGACGGCCGCGGCGAGTTCTGATCATGCGCCAGCTGCGCATCGCCGCCTTGTTGATCGCCAGCCTGGCCGCCACTCAGGCCCAGGCTGGCATGTTCGATGACGAGGAAGCGCGTCGTCAGATCGCCGACCTGCGGATCAAGAATGAAGCCCAGTTCGATCAGCAGGCCAGGGCGCAGCTGGAACTTCAGGCATTGATCCAGCGCCAGGTTGACGAAATCGCCCGCCTGCGCGGTCAGGTCGAGACGCTGAGCTACGAGCTGGAAACGGCGAAGAAGCGGCAGCAGGATTTCTATCTCGATCTCGACAGCCGGCTGCGCAAGTTCGAGACGCCGGTAGCTGCCGGCGATTCGGCGGTGCCGACAGCTGCGCCGACAACGGCGCTGACAGCGGCGACCGACCCGGCGGCGGAAAGCCGTGACTACGAGGCGGCGCTCGGCCACTTCAAGGCGGCACGCTACAAGGAGGCGGCAACGGCCTTTGCCGCTTTCGTCCAGAAATATCCGGCCGGAACGCTGGCGCCCAATGCTCAGTACTGGCTAGGCAATGCCTGGTATGCCCAACGCAACTGCAGCAAGGCGATCGAGGCGCAGACGGTGGTCACCACCAAGTATGCCGATAGTCCCAAGGCGGCCGATGCCTGGCTGGCCATCGCCACCTGCCAGAAGGAACTGGGTAACCAAAAGGGTGCCAAGCGTTCGCTGGAAACGGTGATCACTGCTTTCCCGGGAACGCCGGCGGCCGATACGGCGAAGCAGCGGCTGAAATAATTGGCCCTGCGTCTTACTGAAATCTTCTTCTCCCTGCAGGGGGAAGCCTCGCGTGCCGGCCTGCCGACGGTGTTTGTCCGCCTCACCGGCTGCCCGCTGCGCTGCGTTTGGTGCGACACGGCCTACAGTTTCACCGGTGGCGAGGCCAGCGATATCCCTGCGGTACTGGCCGAGGTCGGCAAGTATCCGGTGCGCCAGGTCTGCGTCACCGGCGGCGAACCGTTGGCGCAGAAGGACTGTCTGCTGCTGCTGACGGCATTGTGCGACGCCGGCTACGATGTTTCCCTGGAAACCTCTGGCGCCCTGGATATCGCTTCCGTGGATCCGCGCGTTTCGCGGATCATGGACCTCAAGGCGCCGGATTCCGGCGAGTGCGCGCGCAATCGCTGGGAAAACCTGGACTGCCTGAACGCCCGGGACGAGATCAAGATCATCATCGCCTCGCGGGCCGATTACGAGTGGACGCGCGAGCAATTGCGCGAGCGACGCCTGGATACCCTCTGTCCGGTGCTGCTGTCGGCGGCTCAGGGGCTGCTTGAACCGGTGCAACTAGCTGAATGGATTCTCGCCGATGGCCTGAATGTGCGTTTCCAGATGCAACTGCACAAACTGCTTTGGGGTAACATTCAGGGAAAATAAAGCGGGAGACAACAATGACCAGCAACCGCCGTCAATTCACGCGCATTCCCTTCCATACGTCGGCTGTACTGTTTCTCGCCAATGGCGAGCATCCGGTCGATGTCCTCGATCTCTCGCTGAAGGGAGCGATGATTCGTCCCCAAGACGATCTCTACGTCACCATCGGCAACAATGGCATCCTCGAGATTCACCTGGAGGGTGCGGCTTCGACCATACGTATGGAAGTTGCCGTCGTCCATCATCTGGGCAACTGCTACGGCTTGGCCTGCCGGGAAATCGACCTCGACAGCATCACCCATCTGCGTCGCCTGGTAGCGCTCAATCTCGGCGACGAAGCACTGCTCGAACGGGAAATCAGGACGCTGCTGAGCAACTGAGCCTGATTGTTGGCGGCTAGGCCCTCGCCGCAGGCGGCGGAGGCAGCGAAATGCAAAATGCTTGCTTGCTGTTTTTCGCAATTGGTGGCGATAATCACAGTATTGATGAATATTTTCGACAAGCAGCCGGGCGTTTCGCCGATCCCTGGTGACCGAAATAACTACTGACTTTGCTGTCAATCCCTTGTGATGAGCCAGGATCAAGATTCAACCCAGTACTGTTGTGCCGCCGATGTTCAGGTTGCACCGGGGGCGGTCCTCCCCGACCTCTGTGCCATCCAGTATGCGATTCTCGAGAACGCCGGCTCGGCCATCATCGCCACCGATGTTGCCGGGACCATCCTCTACTTCAACCGGGCGGCCCAGCAGATGCTCGGCTATGCGTGGCACGAAGTGGTGGGTCGGGCGACACCGGAACTGTTTCATGCGCCGGAAGAAGTGGCGGCGCGCATCCGTCTGCTCGATGACAGCGGTGGCGCTCAGGCTTCCGGATTTGCCGCTCTGGTTTCTCGCGTTGCCAGCGAGGGCCGCGACGACGGTGCCTGGGTCTACGTGCGCAAGGATGGCTCCCGCCTGCACGTCCAGCTGACCATCACCGCCCTGCGCAATGCCGCCGACGAGTTGATCGGCTACCTGGGAATCGCTGCCGATATCGGTGAGCGCCTGAGCATGGAGCAGGAATTGCGGGTGGCTGCCATCGCCTTCGAGTCGCAGGCAGCGATCATGGTGACCGATCACGAACAGCGCATCCTGCGCGTCAATCCAGCCTTCACCAAACTCACCGGGTACAGCGCCGAAGAGGCGGTCGGTTGTTTGCCAAGCATGCTCAAGTCAGGGCGCCAGGACCGTCAGTTCTATCAGGCAATGTGGCGCGAACTTGAGCAGACGGGGCACTGGCAGGGAGAAATCTGGAATCGCCGGAAGAGTGGTGAGATCTATCCCGAATGGCTGACCATCAGCGCCGTGTGCGACGCAAAAGGCGCACTGAGCCATTACGTCAGCACCTTTTCCGATATCAGCAACCTCAAGGTGGCGGAATCGGAAATCCATCACCTCGCCTTCTACGACCCGCTGACTGACCTGCCCAATCGCCGCCTGCTCCTCAACCGCCTCGACAAGGCCGGCCAGGCAGCCCGGCGTAGCGGTCATTACGGGGCGCTGCTGTTCATCGACCTCGATCATTTCAAGACCCTCAACGACACCCTCGGCCACGATGTCGGCGACAGCCTGCTGGTCGAGGTGGCCGGTCGCCTGCGCGGCTGCATCAGCGAGGGCGATACGGCGGCTCGCCAGGGCGGCGACGAGTTCGCCGTGATGCTGGAGGAACTGGGGAGTGATGCGGCGGCCGCCGCGGTTCAGGCGGAAACAGTGGCGGAACATATCCGCAGCGAATTGACCCGGCCCTTCCGCCTGGCCGATGGCAGCGAGCATTTCAGCAGCGCCAGCATCGGCATCAGCCTGTTCTTCGGTCTGGGAGGAAGTGTTGAGGCACTGGTCAAGCAGGCCGACATCGCGCTCTACCGGGCCAAGGATGCCGGGCGCAATATGGTGCGCTTCTTCGACAATGCCATGCAGACGGCGCTCCATGAACGGGCGGCGCTCGAATCGGGTCTGCGCAGTGCGCTGGTGCGCAACGAGTTCGTGCTTTTTGTCCAGCCGCAGGTTGATTGCAGCGGTCGGTTGCGCGGCGCCGAGTGCCTGATCCGCTGGCAGCCGGCTGGCCGGCCAGCGATCATGCCTGGCGATTTCGTGCCATTGGCCGAGGCCTCCGGCCTGATCGTGCCGATCGGCCTATGGGTGCTTGACGAGGCCTGTGCCCAACTACGCCGCTGGGCTGAGCGTGCACCTAGCCGCGATCTCTATCTGGCGGTCAATGTCAGCGCCTGCCAGTTCCGCCAGCCCGATTTCGTCGCCCAGGTGCAAGCCGCCCTGCAACGCCACGGGGCCGATCCGGCGCGCTTGAAGATCGAGCTGACGGAAAGCCTGCTGCTCGACAACGTCGACCAGGTGGTCGACAAGATGCAGGCCTTGCAGGCGATCGGCGTCTGCTTCTCGCTTGACGACTTCGGTACCGGCTACGCCTCGCTCGCCTATCTGAAGCGCTTCCCCTTCGAGCAGTTGAAAATCGACCGTTCCTTCATCCGCGATATCGCCAGCGATCCAGACGATGCCGCCATCGTCAGCGCCATCGTCGCCATGGGCAATGCCCTGCGCCTGAATGTCGTCGCCGAAGGGGTGGAGACCGAAGAGCAACGGGCCTACCTGATCGAGCACGGTTGCCGAGGCTTTCAGGGCTATCTATTTGGCCGGCCGATGCCCTTCGCCGATTTTGACGCCCGTCTGGCCGGGCTGGACAATTAAATTCCCAGATAGCGGTGCCAGATGCCGTGATCGGCATCGAGTTCTGCCGAACTGCCGCGCCAGACGACCTGGCCGCGTTCGATGACGGTATGCCGGTCAGCCAGGCCGATCAGCTTCTCGACGTACTTGTCGACGACCAGGATGCTCTGCCCAGCCGCGCGCAGACGCCCCAGGCAGCCCCAGATTTCCTCGCGGACCAGTGGCGCCAGGCCTTCGGTCGCTTCGTCAAGGATCAGTAGCCGCGGATTGGTGACCAGCGCCCGGCCGATCGCCAGCATCTGCTGTTCGCCGCCGGAAAGCTGGTTGCCGAGGTTTTTCCGGCGCTCGGCCAGGCGTGGAAACAGTTCGTAGACGCGGGCCGGCGTCCACGCTTCGGCAACGCTGCGGCGATTGGCAAAAAAGGCCAGCAGATGCTCGTCTACGGTCAAATTGGGAAAGCACTGGCGGCCTTCCGGGACCAGCGCGATACCGGCGCGACCGATGCGGTCCGGGCGCCAGCCGACGATGTCCTCACCAGCGAAGCGGATGCGCCCGGCCTTGACCGGCTGCAGACCACAGAGGGCGCGCAGTGTCGTCGTCTTGCCCATGCCGTTGCGGCCAAGCAGCGTCGCCGCTTCGCCTTCGGCCATGGCCAGATCGAGGCCGAACAGTACCTGACTGGAACCGTAGGCGACTTCCAGGGCGCTGATCTCGAGCAAGCCGCTCACAGGTGATCTCCCAGGTAGGCGCGGCGGACGCCGGTGTCGTTGCGCACCGCCTCCGGTGTGCCAGTGCAGATCAACTGGCCGTTGACCAGCACCGAGATGCGGTCGGCCAGGCGGAATACCGCGTCCATGTCGTGCTCGACCAGCAGGATGGTGACGTGACGGGCCAGATGCTCGATCAGTTCGACCATGCGCGCCGATTCCTCGGGGCCGGTACCGGCCATCGGCTCGTCGAGCAGCAGCAGCTGCGGTTTCGTCGCCAGGGCCATGGCCAGTTCCAGCGCCCGCTGCTCGCCGTGCGACAACTGGCCGGCGACAATCGCCGCCTTATCGGCCAGGCCGACTTGCTCGAGAAAGTCCTGCGCCTCGTCGAACAGCCGCCGTTCGCTGCGCACTGGCCGCCAGAAGCGGAAGCTGCTGCCGGCGTCGCTCCGTCCCTGGACGGCAAGCGCCACATTGTCGAGCGCCGTGAGGCCGCGGAAGACGTTGGTGATCTGGTAGGAGCGGGCCATGCCGGCGGCGACGCGCTGGTGCATGGCCAGGCGGGTGACGTCGCGGCCGGCGAAATGGACGCTGCCGGAGTCTGGCTGCAGGGCGCCCGAGACATGGTGGATGAAGGTCGTCTTGCCGGCACCATTGGGCCCGATCAGCGCATGAACCTCGCCGGCATCGAGGCTGAAATCGACGTCCTTCAACGCATCGACGGCGGCAAAGCAGCGCGATAGCTGGCGGACTTCAAGCAGCGCCTCAGCCACGTGGCCTCCCGAACAGTGCAGCGACGCCCTTCGGGGCAAACAGCACAATGGCCAGCAGCAACAGGCCAAGGACGATGTGCCAGTGGGCGAAGTAGCCGAGCAGCACTTCTTCCAGCAGCAAGAGTACGACGGCGCCGACGACACCGCCGTAGAGATAGCCGACGCCGCCGATGATGACCATGACCAGCAGCGTGCCCGACTGCGTCCATTGCAACAGCGCCGGGCTGGCCAGGCCGGTCAGGTTGGCGAGCAGGGCGCCGGCCAGGCCGGCGACGGCGCCGCCGAGGGCGAAGCAGACCAGGCGATAGGTGAATACCGGGTAGCCGAGCGCCTCCATGCGCGTCTCGTTCTCGCGGATGGCCTGGATGCTGCGCCCGAAGCGGGCCTCAGTCAGGCGGCCGAGCAGCAGCATGACGACGGCCAGGGCGCCGAGCGCCAGGTAATAAAGCGCCGCATCGTCGACCAGACTGAAGCCGGCGAAACGCATCCGCTCGCTCAGCGGCAGGCCGTCGTCGCCGCCCCAGGCGCGGGCCGAAATGAACAGGTAATAGACCATCTGGGCGAAGGCCAGGGTGATCATGATGAAATAGACGCCGCGTGTGCGCAGGCTGATGGCGCCGATGAGCAGGGCCAGCAGGCCGGCCCCGAGCATGGCCAGGGGCAGCGCCAGCAGCGCTTCGCTCAAACCGGCCTGCTGGCAGATGGCCGCGATGTAGGCGCCGGCACCGAAGAAGGCGGCGTGTCCGAGCGAGACCATGCCGCCGAAACCGAGTACCAGGTTGAGGCTGGTCGCCGCCAGGGAGAAGATCAGCACGCGCGTGGCGAAGCCGATGTAGAAGCCCTGTTCGAGACTGTTCAGCAGCATCGGCAGGCCGAGCAGCAGGGTCAGCAGCACTATGGTCAGCGACCTCTGCCAGCGGGTGGGACGGTAGAAGGCCATTTACGCTCTTGCCGGGAACAGGCCTTGCGGCTTGAAGAACAGGATACCGGCCATTAATAGGTAGATCAGGATCGAGGCCAGGGCCGGACCGAGCGTCGCCGCCGCGTCGCCGGGCAGGGTAGCGCGCAGCAGCGTCGGCAGCAGCGCCCGGCCGAGGGTGTCCACGGTGCCGACAATCAGGCTGCCGACCAGGGCGCCGCGGATCGAACCGATGCCACCGATGATGATGACGACGAAGGCGAGGATCAGCACGCTCTCGCCCATGCCGACCTGCACTGCGAGCAACGGCCCGAGCAGGCCGCCGGCCAGGGCGCACAGGGCGGCGCCGAAAACGAAGACGGCGGTGAACAACCAGCGGACATTGATGCCCAGGGCCTCGGTCATTTCGCGATTCGAGGCGCCAGCGCGCACCCACATGCCAACCCGGCTTTTCGCCACGAGCAGGTAGAGCAGGCCGGCGACGGCCAGGCCGACGCCGATGATCAGCAGCCGGTAGGCCGGGTAGAAGAAGGTTTCACCGAACAGTGGCAATTCGACTGGGCCGGCCAGCGCCTCGGGCGGATTGAGCAGCAGCGGCGCCGGTCCCCAGATCACCCGCACGGCCTCGTTGGCGATCAGGATCAGAGCGAAGGTGGCGAGCACTTGCGACAGGTGGTCGCGCCGGTACAACTGGCGGAACAGCGTCAGTTCAAGCAGCAGGCCGAGCACGGCAGCGCCGGCCACGCCAACGCCCAGCCCGATCCAGAATGAATCGGCAGCCTGGGCGGCGGCGGCGACGAAATAGGCGCCGACCATGTACAGCGAACCGTGCGCCAGGTTGATGCAGTCCATGATGCCGAAGACGAGCGTCAGCCCGGCGGCGAGCAGGAACAGCATGAGACCGAACTGCAGGCCGTTGAGGGCCTGTTCGAGGATGAGTTGCGTCATGAAACGGGGGCGGGACTGGCGGACCGGTCCCGGTCAGCCATTACTTCATCTTGCAGGACGCGACATAGGCGTCCGCATGATTGGTGAAAATGGTACCCATGGTCTTGTTGGTGACACGGTCCTGAACATCCTTGCCGATGACGCGCAGGTAATAGTTCTGCACCGGGTAGTGGTTGGTGTTGAACTTGAAGTCGCCGCGTACCGACTTGAAGCGCTTGGCTTCCAGCGCCTTCTGCAGCGCCTTCTTGTCGGCGACATTGCCCTTCACGTCGCGCACGGCGGCGTCCATCATCAGCGCCGCATCGTAGCCTTGCGAGGCGTACAGCGACGGCAAGCGGCCGTATTCCTTCTGGAAATTGGCGACGAAGCGCTGGTTCTCGGCATTCTCCATGTCGTGCGCCCAGTGCGAGGAGTTGAACATGCCCATCATCGGCGCGCCGACGGCCTTGATCACATCCTCGTCGGCGGAGAAACCGGGGGCGAACAGCTGCGTGTCGCGCGACAGGCCGGCGGCGACGAACTGCTTGACGAAGTTGATGCCCATGCCGCCCGGCAGGAAGAAGAACAGCGCGTCCGGCTTGGTAGCGCGGATCTGCGCCAGTTCGGCGGCGTAGTCAAGCTGGCCGAGCTTGGTGTAAATCTCGTCGGCGACTTTGCCCTTGTAGTAGCGCTTGAAACCGGAGACGGCGTCCTTGCCGCCCGGGTAGTTCGGGGTGACGATCACCACGTTCTTGAAGCCCTTGTCCTGCACGTATTTGCCGACCGCCTCGTGCAGGTTGTCGTTCTGCCAGGCGACGTTGAAGAAGAAGGGATTGCACTGCTCGCCGGCGTATTGCGATGGGCCGGCATTGGCCGAGATGTAGAAGGTCTGGTTCTGGAACACCGCCGGGCCGACGGCCAGCATGATGTTGGAGAAGACGATGCCGGTCATGAAATCGACCTTGTCCTTCTTCAGGAACTTGTCGGCCGCCTGTTTGGCGACGTCCGGGCTCTGCTGGTCGTCGGCGATCAGGACTTCGGCCGGCAGGCCGCCGAGTTTGCCGTTCAGCTGCTTCATGCCCAGGTTGAAACCGTCGCGGATATCGACACCGAGGCCGGCACCGGGGCCGGAGAGCGTCGACACGAAACCGACCTTGATCGAATCGGCGGCGTGGGCGGCACCGGCCAGCAGCAGGGCGGCGGCGAGAGCGGTCAGGCGAGACGGCATCGGGATCTCCGGGAGAATGGCGAAAGGGGCAAATTGTAGCGCAGGAACAAGCAGATACCGGGTCAGGAAGGGGCAAAATTCAGGTATATTCGCGCCCCATGATGAAGCCAGCCGTCGTTCTCCTCTCCGGTGGTCTCGATTCCGCCACCTGCCTCGCTATTGCCCGCAGCCAGGGCTTTGCCTGCTACTGCCTGTCGTTCAATTACGGCCAGCGCCATTGCGCCGAACTGCAGGCCGCCGAGCGCGTGGTCCAGGCGCTGGGCGCCATTGAGCATCGCGTGCTCAACCTCGGCCTTGCCCAGTTCGGCGGCTCGGCACTGACCGATACCTCGATCGACGTGCCGATCGACGGCGTGCATCCGGGCATACCGGTCACCTACGTGCCGGCCCGCAACACCATCATGCTGTCGCTCGCCCTGGCCTGGGCCGAGGTGCTCGGTAGCCGCGACATCTTCGTCGGCATCAATGCCGTCGATTATTCCGGCTACCCGGATTGCCGGCCGGAGTACCTGGCCGCCTTCGAAAAGATGGCCAACCTGGCCACCCGGTCCGGCGTCGAGGGCGTGCAGTTGTCGATCCACGCACCGCTGATCGATCTCTCCAAGGCCGAGATCATCCGTACCGGGGCTGCCCTCGGCGTCGATTATGGGCTGACCGTCTCCTGCTACCAGGCGGATGAACTCGGCCACGCCTGCGGTGTCTGTGACTCCTGCCGGCTGCGCGCCGAAGGCTTTGCCGCTGCCGGCCTCGTCGATCCCACCTCCTACCGCGCCTGATCATGGATACTGCCGCTTCCCCCAACACCATCCTCTGGCTGGCTTTCGCCGTCGCCTTCGTCTTTGGCGCCATCGGCCAGAAGACGCATTTCTGCACCATGGGCGCCGTCTCCGACATCGTCAACATGGGCGAATGGAGCCGCATGCGCATGTGGCTGCTGGCCATCGGCGTCGCCATCCTCGGTGCCGGTGTGCTGCACGCGGCCGGGCTGATCGATCTCGACAAGTCGATCTACCGGACGACGGCCTTCACCTGGCTGTCTTACCTGCTCGGCGGTTTCTGTTTCGGCATCGGCATGGTGCTGGCGTCCGGCTGCGGTTCGAAGACGCTGATCCGCATTGGCAGCGGCAACCTGAAATCGGTGGTCGTCTTCCTGGTCCTCGGCCTGTTCGCCTACATGACCATGCGCGGCGTTTTCGGCGTCTTTCGTGTCAATTATCTCGATCCGGTGGCCATCAACTTCCCCGGTGGCCAGGATATTCCGGCGCTGCTGACGGCAGCCGGGGTCGAGGCGTCGACCGCCTTCTGGCTGGCCGTGCTCGGCATTGGCGGCGGCCTGACTGCCTTCTGCCTGTTGAAGCGCGATTTCTGGACCCTCGACAACCTGCTCGGCGGCCTCGGCATCGGCCTGATGGTCGTTGCTGCCTGGTATGTCAGCGGTCACCTCGGTTATGTCGCCGAGCATCCGGACACGCTGGAGGAGGCCTTCCTGACCACCAATAGCGGGCGCATGGAATCGCTGACCTTCGTCGCCCCGCAGGCCTACACACTGGAACTGCTGCTGTTGTGGTCGGATACCAGTCGCACCGTGACCTTTGCCATCGCCACGGTGCTCGGCGTCATCGCCGGCTCCTTCGCCTGGTCCCTGCTGACGCGCAATTTCCGCTGGGAAGGCTTCGTCAGCGTCGAGGACACCGCCAGCCACCTGATCGGCGGCGCCCTGATGGGTTTCGGTGGCGTGCTCGCCTACGGCTGCACGGTCGGCCAAGGCATCACCGGTTTTTCGACCCTGGCCCTGGGGTCCATTGTCACCTTCCTGGCCATCGTCGCCGGTGCTGCGGTGACGCTGAAAATCCAGTTCTGGCGGGTGATGCACGAAGCCTGACGCGAGTCCGCCTAGCCGTTTTCCTTGAGCTTGGCGATGACCAGCGGAAAGGCGCCGGAACCGATCAGGGCCACGGCCGAAACGATGAAGGCCAACCCGGCCATCGGGTCATCGAGCACCGGATGGATGATCGCCCCAAAGCCGGCAATGCTGAGCACTCCGGGAATGGCGCAGAGCACGCCAAGCGTGGTCAGGATGATGAAGGATAGCGGGTAGCGGCGGAACATTTGGGCACAGGGCAGTGGGTAGGCGTCCATGTTAGCGCTGGCGAGCCGTCTTGCGTCAATGGCGGTCTCTGGAACCGGGCCGATTGGTCATTGATCGTAGCGCACGTGCCTTGCTGCCCGGGCTTTATCGGGCAACCATTCCCCAACTCTGTTGTCTTTCTCACTCAACAAATGAACTCAGGAAGCAGATCTTGGGAATTGTGACCACTGCTGAGACCGGCTCAGCCATTTTTGCCTTCGACAACACCTACGCCCGCGAGCTTGAGGGCTATTACGTTCCCTGGACGCCGGCCACGGTACCGGGACCTCAACTGGTCAAGTTGAACGAGGGGCTGGCCCGGGAGCTAGGCCTGGATCCCGGCGCGCTGGCGGCGGCCGAGGGCGTCAAGATCCTGGCCGGGAACAGTGTGCCTGCCGGTGCGACACCCATTGCCCAAGCCTACGCCGGCCACCAGTTCGGGCAATTCTCGCCGCAACTGGGCGATGGCCGGGCGCTCCTTCTCGGCGAAATCATCGATCGCCAAGGGCAGCGCCGTGATATTGCCTTCAAGGGTTCCGGCCCGACGCCATTTTCCCGGCGGGGTGATGGCAAGTGCGCGCTGGGAGCAGCGCTACGTGAGTACCTTGTCGGTGAAGCCATGGCGGCGCTTGGCATTCCCACCACCCGCACCCTGGCTGTCGTCAGCACCGGTGAAACCATTCGCCGGGAGCGCCCGCTGCCGGGCGCCATCCTCACCCGGGTCGCCGCCAGCCACCTGCGGGTCGGCACCTTCGAATACTTTGCCGCCCACAAGGGACCAGAGGCCGTGCGCAAGTTGGCCGATTACGCTATCCGTCGCCATTATCCGGAACTGGCCGCGGCTGAGCTGCCTTACCTCGAATTGCTCAAGGCGGTAGCCGTGCGGCAAGCGGAATTGGTTGCCCGCTGGTTGGGCGTCGGATTCATTCATGGGGTCATGAACACGGACAACATGACCATTTCCGGTGAAACCATCGATTACGGGCCCTGCGCCTTCATCGAGGCCTACCACCCGCGGACGGTATTCAGCTCGATTGACGCCACTGGCCGCTACGCCTATGGCCAGCAGGCCTCCATCGCCCGCTGGAACCTGGCCCGCTTCGCCGAGACCTTGCTTTCGTTGATCGATACGGATGCTGATCGGGCCGTGGCGGCCGCCACCGGGGTGCTCGATGCTTTCCCGGAACAACACGCGGCTTGCTGGTTGGGCGTGATGCGGGCCAAACTCGGGCTGTCGGCTGAGCCTGCCGACGACGCAGGCGATCAGGCCCTGACTGATGATTTCCTGACCCTGCTCCAGCGGGGGCGCATCGATTTCACCAAGGCTTTTCGCGCCCTGTACGACTTGGCGCGGGGAAAGACCGATGCTATTTCCCCCCTCGTGCCGCTAGCTGATTTCGCCGCCTGGCGGCAACGCTGGCAGGCCCGCCAGCCTGAGCGTTCAGACACACTCCTGGCGGCCATGCAGGGCGCCAATCCCTGCTACATTCCGCGCAATCATCGGCTCGAAGCGGCCCTGGATGCAGCTGTCGATGACGGCGATCTGCAGCCCTTCGAGCGGCTGCTGGCGGTGGTCGAGCACCCGTTTGACGAGCGTGCTGCCGATGCCGACTTCGCCGAGCCGGCGCCGCCGGAGGTCACGGCCTGTTATCAGACCTTTTGTGGAACCTAGTGAGTTGCGTGAGTTGCGGACGTAAAAAAACCGGCGGGGGCAACCCGCCGGTTTTTTGTCTTGCCTGATCTGTTACTGAACTTGCTGGATACCAGCGATAACCCAACCGCGGCTGCCGTCCATCGGCTTGCTCATGTGCCAGATTTCCGAGAAGGCTTCGACCGGGCCGTTGCGCTCTTCGCGGATCTGGCCGCTGAAATGCACGCTGACGATGTAGCGGCCGGCTTCCTCGGCGACGTCGATGACCTGACCGTCGAGCTGGACGACATCGGTTTCCTGGCTGGCGCCATTGCGCTCGCCGATGGCCATCTTGATCTCGGCGAACATTTCCGGCGAAGTGAATTCGCGGATGTCGTCGAGATTGCCGGCGTCGTTGGCGGCCTGCAGACGGATGAAGTTGACCTTGGCGTTGCGCACGAAGCCGTCGACATCAAAATCGGCCGGGATGTTGCCGCCGGTCGATTCAACAGACTGGGCGGCGGGCGTGAAGGCGGAGCCACCGGCCGGGGTGAAGTCGGGACGGGCGACATTGCCCGGCTGACCGCCAAGTTTCGGGCCGGCTGCGGCGTACTGCATGCCATGACCTTGAGCCGCCGCCTTCTTGCGCATGAAGAAGCCGATGGCGCCGATGACGACCATGGCCAGCAGGGCGATCATCATGAAGTTGGCGAGTTCTTCGCCGAAGCCGAGGTGCGAGGCCAAGGCGGCCAAACCCAGACCAGCGGCGAGGCCGGCGATCGGGCCCATCCACGAACGCTTCGGCTGGGCAGCTTGACCAGCGGCGGCAGGTGCCTGTTTCGGTGCCTGGCTGACGTTGTTGGCCGGTGGCGTGGCCTGACGCTTCATGCCAAAAGAACTGCCACCACCGAGGCGCTTGGCTTCGGCATCGTTGATGTTCAGCGTGAAGCCGATGATCACGGCAGCTGCCATGGCGAGGAATTTGTTCATGGATGACTCCTTCAGACAAAGTAGTGCGCGCATTGTACGCAGATGACGACGCACGGAAAAACAAATGTGTTGCTGCGTCTGACTTCGAGAAAACCGGAAAGTTCTCAGTTGCTGAACAAGGCGGCGGTGGCTTGCGGTGCCGATGGGAAGTAGAGATGCACGTAGGAGGCGGTCAGCCGCTGACGACGATAGACCGCCTCGCCGGCCCGGCCATCGGCGGTGCGGGCGCGGTACAGCGGGGCTAGTGGCGTCTCGCTCCGCGAGTAGTGGAAAGTGTGGCCGGCCACCGTGCCTTCCGGCAGATCGACGAACTGCGTGCCGAGCGCCGTCAGCCGCGGCTGCATCACTGCCCGGCCGGGCAACAGGCCAGCGAAGCGGTGGCTGGTGCCGGTCTTGTCCACGATTTCTTCAAACAGGCTCATCATGCCGCCGCATTCGGCGAGCAGCGGTTTGCCGACGTTTACATGGGCATCCAGGGCCGACCACAGCGCGGCATTGGCGCTCAGCGCCTCGGCATGCAGCTCGGGATAGCCGCCGGGTAGCCAGACGGCATCGCAATCGGGTAGCGACTCGCCGGCCACCGGTGAGAAGAAGCGCAGCTCCGCACCCAGCGCCGCCAGCGTTTGCAGGTTGGCCGGATAGATGAAACCGTAGGCCGCGTCGCGGGCAATGGCGATGCGCTTGCCGTTAAGCAGCGGCGGCACGGTGGGAGGTGTGGCCTCGGCAAAGACTACCGGCGCCGGCAAGTCGACATCGGCGCTGGCAGCCAGGGCATCGGCCAGTTTGTCCAGGCGGGCTTCCAGATCGTCAATTTCGGCCGCCTGGAGCAGGCCGAGGTGCCGCTCGGGCAGGCTGTCGGCACTTTTCGGCAGGGCGCCGAACCAGCCCATGCCGGTCGGCAGGCTGGCGCGCAGCATCTCGGTATGGCGCGGGCTGCCGACGCGATTGGCCAGTACGCCGGCAAAGGGCAGGCCGGGCCGGTAGCTGGCCAGGCCGTGGGCGACGGCGCCGAAAGTCTGGGCCATGGCACCGGCATCGATCAGGGCCATCACCGGGATGGCAAAGCGCTCGGCGATGTCGGCCGCTGACGGCGTGCCGTCGAACAGGCCCATGACGCCCTCGACCAGAATCAGATCGGAATCACCGGCCGCAGCGGCCAGGCGCCAGCGCGCGTCGGCCTCGCCGCACATGCCGAGATCGAGGTTCTGGCACGGCCGGCCGCTGGCGACGGCATGAATTTGCGGATCAAGAAAGTCGGGCCCGCATTTGAAGACGGTGACGCGCCGTCCCTGGCGGGCATGCAGGCGGGCCAGCGCGGCGGTGACGGTGGTCTTGCCCTGGCCGGAGGCTGGGGCGGCGATGAGCAGGGCGGGGCAGGCGGGCATCAGTATTCGAGGCCGGGCATGGCCTTGATGCCGGCCTGGAAGGCGTGCTTTTCCATGCCGATGTCGCTGACCGTGTCAGCCACGTCGCGCAAATCCTGCGGTGCGGCGCGGCCGGTGATGATGACGTGCTGCATCGGCGGGCGCGACAGCAGCTTGGCGATGACCATGTCGAGGTCGAGCCAGGCATACTTGAAGGCGTAGGTCATCTCGTCGAGGACAACCAGACCGATGTCCGGATCGGCGAGGTGACTGCAGGCGACTTCCCAGGCGGCCTGGGCGGCACGGGCGTCGCGCTCCTTGTCCTGCGTTTCCCAGGTGAAGCCCTCGCCGCCGACGTGCCAGGAAACCCCAGGCTGGCGACGGAAGAAGGCTTCCTCGCCGGTATCCGATCGACCCTTGACGAACTGCACGACGCCGACCTGCAAACCGTGGCCGAGGGCGCGGGCGACGACGCCGAAAGCCGCCGAGGACTTGCCCTTGCCGGTGCCGGTATTGACCACCAGTACGCCGCGTTCCTCCTGAGCGGCGGCAATGTGGCTGTCGACGACGGACTTCTTCTTCTGCATGCGTTGTTCGTGCGAAATCATGTTTACTCCGGGATGAAGCAGCGATGGCCGCGGTCTTCGATCTGCCGCAAGCCGTAGCCGTAGAGTTGGGACAGCGTCGGCGCGGTCAGGATGCTGTCGACCGGACCTGTCTCCGTGCGTCCGTCGCCATGGAGCAGCAGGGCGCGATCGCAGAAGCGGTGAGCGAGCGCCGGGTCGTGCAGGACCATGACGACGCCGGCGCCGCAATCGCGGGCGGTGCTGGTGAACAGGTCGAGCACAGCCATCTGGTGATTGAGGTCGAGGTGCGACAGCGGTTCGTCGAGCAGGTAGAGCGGTGCTGCCTGGGTCAGCAGCGTGGCGATGGCCAGGCGCTGACGCTCGCCGCCGGACAGCGTGTGGATCTGCCGGGCTTCCATGCCGTGCAGGCCGACGGCGGCCAGTGCGCTGCGCGCCAGTTCGGCATCGCGCGGCGACTCCCAGGCCCAGCGGCCGAGATGTGGATGGCGGCCGGTCAATGCCGTTTCCAGCACCGTCGAACCGAAAGGATCGTTCTGGAACTGGCCGAGCCAGGCCCGGCGCAGCGCCGATTCGCGCGCTGGCAGCAAGCTGCAGTCTTCGCCGTCAAGCAGCACCGCGCCGGCTGTCGGCGGGCGCAGCCCAGCTAGTGTCGACAGCAGCGTCGACTTGCCAGCACCGTTGCGGCCGAGGATGGCCAGCCGTTCGCCGGCAGCGAGGGCCAGATCGAGTCGGTCGACGACCCGGCGGCCGCCGATGTCGACGGCCAGCTGGCGGGCTTCGAGCAGCGGCGCGCTCATCGTGGCTGCCTAGACAGCAGGAACAGGAACACCGGCACGCCGATCAGCGCCGTCAGCACGCCGACCGGCAGTTGCTGCGGCGCGATGATGGTGCGCGCCGCGGTGTCGGCCAGCACCAGCAAGGAGCCGCCGGCAAGCACCGAGGCCGGCAGCAGCAGGCGCTGGTCGTTGCCGGTGGCCAGCCGCACCAGATGCGGCACGACCAGGCCGACGAAGCCGATCGAGCCGGCGGTGGTTACCGAGGCGGCGGTGGCCAGCGACGCCAGCAGGTAGACGGCGTAGCGCAGGCGATCGACGGCGACACCCAGCGCTCGCGCCTGCATCAGGCCGCGGGCCAGCAGGTTCAGTTCGCGGGCGAAGGGGATGCTCACCGCCAGCGCCACCAGCAGCGCCAGCAAGGGTGGCCACGGGCTGCTGCTCTGCCCGAGGTCACCCATCAGCCAGAACAGCATGCCGCGCAGCTTGTGCTCCTCGGCCACCGACAACATCAGCGCGACCAGCGCGCCGCAGCCGGCGGCGACGATGACGCCGGTCAGCAACAGGCGGGTCTGCGTCCAACTGCCGTCGCCGTGCGCCAGACCGAAGACGATGAACATCGCGCCGAGCGCCCCGGCGAAGGCCAATCCGTCGATACCGAGTACCGGCAGGCCGATCAGGATGGCGAACATGGCGCCGACCCCGGCGCCGCCGGAAATACCGAGCACGTACGGATCGGCCAGCGGATTGCGGAGCAGCACCTGCATCAGCGCCCCGGCCAGCGCCAGCAGACCACCACAGGCGAAACCGGCGAGGGCCCGCGGCAGCCGCAGTTGCAACACGATTTCGGCACCGCCCGCCTCGCCCCCGAGCAACGCCGCCAGTACATCGGCCGGCGCCACGCGGTAGCTGCCGACCATCAGCGCCAGGCCGATGCTGGCCAGCGCCAGCAGGGCCAGCACGGAGAGGATCAGCAGGGCGCGACGGCTGGAGGGCATGTCAGTGGAACTGGTAGCTGGCGGTGAGCAGGAAGTTGCGGCCGTCGGCGGGGTAGTAATAGTAATCGCCGGCAAAGGTCGAATAGCCGGCATAGGATGAATAGCGTTTGTCGAAGGCGTTGATCAGGCGGGCCGAAATCGACCACGGCTTGAAGTTCCAGCTAGCCATGACGTCGACAGTCGTGTAGCCGGCAAGTAATTTGCGCTGGTTCGCATAGTCGCCGCTGAAATGTCGTTTGCCGGTGTAGTTGGCGATCGCCGAGTACTTGCCGAATGCGCCGCTATCCCAGGTCAGGCTGGCAGCCGTCCGGTCCTGCGCGACCAGCGGGATCTGCTTGTCCTCGTACGGGCCGCTGCGGAACTTGGCATCGGTGTAGGCGTAGCTTAGTCGGGCCAGCAGGCTGGGCTGGATGCGCCAGTCGACTTCGACTTCGGCGCCGAGACGGCGGGTCGGGTCAAGGTTGACGTTGGCGAACAAGGCGCCGTCGTAAGCGATCTCGTCCTCGATGCGCATGTGGTACACCGCCGCCCGGCTGCTGACTGCGCCGAGTGTCAGGCTGCCGCCCAATTCCTGAATCCGGCCTTGTTGCGGCTTGATGTCGCCGGCGAAGACCGGGTTGCCGGTCATCGGGTCGTAGCTGAACAGTTCATCGGTATTGGCGAAGCGGAAGGTGGTGCCGACCTTGCCGTATAGTCGCCAGCCCTGCCCGGCGTAATTGAGGCCGATGTCCCAGGCGTTGCGCGAATGCTCGCCGTCGCCGCGCATCGCCGGTTGTGTTCCGAACACATTGGTGAAGGCTCCCTGCCGGGCATCCTGCTCGACATTCTGGTGACGCAGGCCGGCCGTGGCGGCCAATCCCGGGGTCAGCTCGGTGGTGTTCTGGACATAGTAGCCGGCGCTTTTTTGTCGGGCGCCCTGGCTGGCGGCCGTGCTGTAGAACGCATCCACCTCGCCGGAGTAGTAGTCGACGCCGGCCACGGTCTCGCTCGCCAGCTGGCCCAGGCCATGCTGCCAGCGCAGGCGCGGGGTCAGCGACCAGTTGTCGCGGCTGGCCTTGGTCCGGCTGCCGAAGGAAAGGTAGCGCGCGCGGTTGTCCTGGTGCTCCAGCGCCGCCTCGGCCTCGAGCGTCAGGTAGGAGGTTAGCGGAAGTGCGATTCCCGGGCGCAGGCGATAGCCATCGCGGCGCTGACGGTCATCCGGCGTCCGCGAGTGACGCGGCCGGCTGGCGTAGTCGGCGCTGAGCAGATAGCCCGGCAAGCCGGAGCTGTCCTTGTACACCGCATAGTCCAGGAAGCCTTCGCCTTGGCCGATGTACACGCCGGCCCGGCCACTCAATGCCATCTGGTCCGACTGGGCGTTGTCGCGCCAGCCGTTGGTGGCGGCGTAATGACCGAAGGCATTGAAGTAGGCACTGCTGTTGCCGGCCGCCACATGGGCATCGATCGTTCGCGTGTCGTAGCTGCCGGCGCCGACGGTGACCGCGGCTTCCGGTTTGCCGGATTTGCGGGTGATGATGTTCACCACGCCACCAGTTGCCCGGTCGCCGTAGAGCACGGTTCCGGCTCCGCGCAGTACCTCGATCCGCTCAATGCTGTCGAGGGGAACGGCGGACCAGGAGACCGCGCCGGAGTCGATGGGATTCAGGCGCTGACCATCGAGCAGGACCAGCGTATTGGCGCCGGCCGTCTCGCCGAAGCCACGCAGGTCGATCGTCGAGTCGAGTCCCAGACTGCCGTAGAGCGCGCTGACGCTGACGCCGGCCCGCGACTTGAGGATGCCGGGCAGGTCGTGGGCCGGTGTGGACAGAATGTCATCGCGGGAGATGACGCTGACGTTGGCCGGTACGCGCACCTCGTTTTCGCTGAAACGGGTGGCGGTGACGAAAACCGGTTCGAGATGCGGGCTGGTCTGGGCTTGCGCCGTTCCCAGAAGGGCGAGAGAGAGGGCCGCCGTGAGCGGCTTGCTGCGTAGATACATGGATTCTCCTTCCCGGCAGGCGTCCCCGCACGCCGGAATGCATTGAAACATCCGCTGGTTGTCGCAGGCCGGTATCCGGGCTCGCAAGTCTTGACGTATCGCCTTCCCAGGAATGACCCCAGTGGCTTCGTGATACGCCCGCACTTACTTACCGTTGCGGGGGCAGCAGCGGCTTGGTCGCTTGGGCGACGCACCGCTTTCCCGTTTAACTGCGCTTGGCGAGGCCGTGCGCAGCACCTGAAACAACTGGTATTTTACCTGCTGCCGGCATCGGCCGGCAGTGCTGTGTCTGCTTAGTGGTTATAGGAAAGCGAGGCGAACCAGGCTCGGCCGGGGGCGGCGTAGTAGGAAAAATAGTCCCGGTCAAATAGGTTGCTGACCGCCAGCGATGCCGTCAGCTGCCGGCTGAAACGATAGGCCAGCCGCGCGTCGACGACGAAATAGGCGTCGTAGGCCTTGTAGACGCCGGTCGCCTCGTCGGCATTGCTATCGTCGCTGAACTGCTTGCCGGCATAGCGTCCGCTGGCGGCCAGTTGCCAGGCGCCGCGGCGGCTGGCGAAGCCAACGCTGGCCAACTTGCGCGGCAAATGGGTCAGCTGCTTGCCGACCGAGTTTGGCGAGGCTTGGTTCTCCAGCATTTCGCTATCGGTGTAGGTGAGGTTGGCGAAGACCCGGTTGTCAGCGTCGAAACGGTGCGTGATGGCGAAGGTCACGCCGCTGCTCTCGGCCTTGCCGGCATTGATGCGCAGCCGCACGTCCTTGCCGGCGGGCCCCGGCTGGCGCGGCCCGAGGTAGATCAAGTCGGTGATTTCGTTGTGGAAATAGGTGCTGCGGATCTCGCCGCCTGTCCACGGCTGCCAATCGACGCCGACTTCCCAAGCGGTAACGGTTTCCGGTTTGAGAGCCGGATTGGCGCTGATGTTGTAGGTGCTCAGCGAGGAACTGCGGTACAGGTCATAGACGGTCGGCGCGTGGAAGGCCTGGCCGGCCGAGGTGCGCAGGGTCAGGCGCTCGGAGAGGCGCAGTGAGGCGCCGATCTTCGGGCTCCAGGCCGATTCGCGGCGATTCTCGTGCGTATAGCGGCCGGAGGGGTCGATGCTCAGGCCGTCGGCGTTCTCCCAGTGATCGTAGCGCAGGCCGGCCTGCACGGTCAGGTTGGGGGCCAGTAACCAGTTATCCTGAACATAGGCGGCGTTCAGATTCATTTTCCCCTTGGCGCGCGAATAGAGGCTGGTACGCGAATCGGCATCGGCCCAGTTGCTCAAGGTGTAGTCCCTGGCATCGGCGCGGTCCTGTCGGAAGGCGTAGCCGACGGTCAGGTCATGGGCGCCCAGGGCGGCATTCCAGTAGCTATCGAAACTACTCGAGTCGGAGGGACTGTCGTTCAGGCGTCCAGGACCGCCAAAGGCCGTCGCTCCGGCGGTTGCGATGATGAAGGAATTGGTTTTCACCGTGCTGTGGCTGAATAGCAGATTCAGATGGCCGACGCCGAGTCCGCTTTCGTAGCCGGCATGAACGATCTGGCGCTGGTAGTCGCTGTCGCCGCCAGCGAAGGCCGAGGTGTATACCGGTGCTCCGGTAGCATTGGAACGCAGGTAGGTTTCCGGCCGATCGTAGGCGTATCCATATTCCTGAAGCAGCCAGCCGGCACGCCAGCGGGTGCTGCCACCGAGATGTTGTTCGACTTTTACCGAGGCGCCCTGCTCTTCCCAGGTGTTGTCGCCTTTCTGGCCGAGCAGGACGGTCGGAGCGCCGAGCTCCGTTGTGGTCGGGACGCCACCGCGGGTGCCGGCCGGACGGTTGCCAGTCACCCATTCGCTGCGATAGCCGTCGGTGCTTGCCCGATTGGCGGTGATGCGGAAGGAGAGTCCGTTGGCGAGCAAGGTGCCGGCATGGATGAAAGTCTTGCGCACATTGGCCGGCGCTGTGCCCTGGTCGACGGCATCGCCATAACCGATGGTGATGCCGAATTCGGGACTCTTGGGCATGCGGGTGACAAAGTTGATGACACCGCCCATCGCATTGCCGCCATACAGGGAGGACATCGGCCCAAAGAGAATTTCGGCCTGCTTGATCGACTCCGGCGGCATGCCGCCGAGCAGAACGCTGCCGCTGTAGCCGTCGGTCATGGCGACGCCGTCGACCAGAACGAGCGATCGGCGATCACTGGGCATGCCGCGCATGGCCAGGCCGGGTCCAGGCTGCAACATGCCTTTGCCGGTCGCCACGAAAAGGCCGGGCGTGTTGTCGACAATGTCGGTCAGCCGGACGGGCTGCCGGGCTTCAATTTCCCGGTCGGTAATGACGATGGTTTCACCGGTTGCGTGCTCAAGCAGCAAGGGCGCGCGGGCGGCGGTGACGACGATGGGGGCGAGGGTTTCCTCGGCCAGCAAGGCACTGGCCTGGCCAAATGCCGCAATCAGACCCAAGGCGACGGGTCGCATGCAAATTTTCATGATCCTTCCTCTCCCGGCAGGCGTCCCCGCATACCGGAATGCATTGAAAAAGGAAATGCCGAGGGAGAAGGCTACATCCGCTGGTTGTCGCAGGCCGGTATCCGGGCTCGCAAGTCTTGACGTATCGCCTTCCCAGGAATGACCCCAGTGGCTTCGTGATACGCCCGCACTTGCTTACCGTTGCGGGGGCAGCAGCGGCTTGGTCGCTTGGGCGACGCACCGCTTTCCCGTTTAACTGCGTTTGGCGAAACCGCGCGCAGCACCTGAAACGGCGCGAATTCTACATCGGCATGCCCGGCAACGCATCTGAAATGTCTGAGCCGGTTTCTATAAACCACTTTTAGAATAGGAGCTTAGTCCTTGACCGGGCGACATTTCTCCCTCTATAGTGCGCGCCATGAATAGCGAACTCGAAGCGCTCGAAGCCAGGATCGATCAGGTCGTTGCCCTGGTTCACCAGTTGCGCGCCGAGAACGAAGTCCTGAAGAACCAGATGGTGGCGGCCGAGGCCGAACGCCTGCACCTGCGGCAGACGATGACCGCCGCTCGCGAACGGCTTGAAGTCCTCATGGACAAAGTGCCAGAGGATGCCTGAGATGAGCCTCGAGCCGAATTTCCTCGACGTCAAGATCATGGGCCGCGAGTACCGCGTCGCCTGTACCCCGGAAGAGCGCGATGCCTTGCTCTCGGCGGTCGATATGGTCGACGGCAAGATGCGCGAAATTGCCCAGCGGACCAAGAGCACCATCGCCGAGCGCGTGGCCGTCATGGCGGCGCTCAATATCGCCCATGAGTACCTCTCGGGGGCCACCGAAAAAACAGTCGGCGAAGCGGTTGATACTTCCGACGCAAGGCGTAGAATCGGTGACATGGGAGCGCGGATTGATTCCGTGCTTGCGCCCCAGCAACGGCTCGACATCTAGGCTGTTACTGATCCCGGCGCCGCCCGCCGAGCGTCCCCTGCGGTGTTTGTTAAGGCCATACATTCCTTGAACCAATGCTGATTGGCATCGGTTGCTGACCATCGAAACCGCTGTTGTGCGCCCGCTTCGTCGCGGGGGCCTGAAGCGGGAGGAAAGCAGCCACTCTGGACCCAGGTTCAGGATGCCGGCCTGACGGCACTTGCGGGGGCCTTCCTCCAGACAGGTGGCAGATTTTTCTGCCACCTGTTTTCATTTGCGGAACCGCGACATGCATTACTGGCTGATGAAATCCGAGCCTGACGAGGTGTCGATCGACGACCTCGCGGCGGCGCCAGGGCAGACCGTGCCCTGGTTCGGGGTGCGCAATTATCAGGCGCGCAATTTTCTGCGCGACACGATGAAAATTGGTGATCAGGCCTTCTTCTATCATTCTGGGGGCACTGACCCGGGCATAGCTGGTATCTGTGAAATTGGCTCCGACCCCTACCCGGATGCCACCCAATTCGCCGCCGGCAGTCCCTATTTCGATGCCAGTTCGACGCCTGAGAAACCCCGCTGGTTGGTGCGTGATGTTCGCTTTGTCGCCAGAACGCGCTACCTGACCCTGGCCGAACTGCGGACCTGTCCGGAACTTGCTAACATGCGCCTCCTTGCCCGCGGCAACCGGCTGTCGATCACGCCGGTGAGCGCTGAAGAATGGCAATTCATCACCGGCTGCCTGCTCGAGCTGCCGGCACCAAAGAGGTAGTGCAATGGCAATAGAGTGGCTGGCGGCCTACCTGATAC
Organism: Betaproteobacteria bacterium HGW-Betaproteobacteria-7; assembly: GCA_002840765.1. GTDB lineage: Bacteria > Pseudomonadota > Gammaproteobacteria > Burkholderiales > Rhodocyclaceae > Azonexus. The sequence goes on along the minus strand of PHCE01000002.1, from coordinate 312,669 downwards.
TGGGGGCTTTTGTTGGTTTCTTCGCCGGGCTGCTGGGGGTCGGCGGTGGCGGCATCATGGTGCCTGTGCTGACGACGATGTTTGCCGCCCAAGGGTTTCCGCATGAGCATCTGGTGCATGTGGCGCTCGGCACATCGATGGCGGCGATCGTGATGACCTCGATTTCCAGTCTGCGTGCCCATCATGCGCATGGCGCGGTGCGTTGGGACATCGTGCGCGGCATTACACCTGGCGTGCTGGTTGGCACATTTGCCGGCACTTTCGTCGCCTCCCGGGTCGACAGCGCTCCTCTGGCCATCTTTTTTGGCTGTTTCATGGCCTACGTGTCGCTGCAGATGATTCTCAACGTAAAACCAAAACCGTCGCGTGAGTTACCAGGGGTGCCCGGTCTGGTCGGCGTTGGTGGGGTTATCGGCGGCATCTCGGCCTTGGTGGCGATTGGCGGTGGCTCTCTCTCTGTGCCCTTCATGACCTGGTGCAACGTCAAGATGCAGAACGCCATCGGCACCTCGGCGGCGATTGGCCTGCCGATCGCGCTGGCCGGCGCCGCCGGCTATCTGATCAACGGTTGTGGCAGTGCCGGGTTGCCGGACTGGTCGGTCGGTTACGTCTACCTGCCGGCGCTGGTGGCAGTCAGTCTGGTTTCCATGTTCACTGCCCCGTTGGGTGCCCGCTTGGCGCACCGCTTGCCGGTGGCGACGCTAAAAAAGGTTTTTGCCGGCGTGTTGATTGTGCTTTCGGCGAAGATGCTGCACACCGTCTTCGGCAGCTGACTTAGCGTGCCTTGAATACCGGCTTGCGTTTTTCCAGAAAGGCGCTCAGCCCTTCCTTGTAGTCTTCAGTGTCGAGGAAGGCGAAGGAGGCGGCTTTTTCCTCGTCGTTGAGCGGCTTGCCGCTTTGCAGGCGGCGGATCCACTGCTTGTGCCAGCCGGCGACCAACGGTGCGCCGGCGGCGATGCGCCGGGCCGAGGCATAGGCTTCGTCCTCGACCTGGGCGTCCGGCACGACGCGGGTGACCAAGCCTTTTTCGTAGGCCTCGGTGGCGGTCAGGATGCGCCCTTCGAGCAGGATCTCTTTCATCACCGCCGGGCCGGCCAGCTTGAGCAGGCCTTCCATTTCGCCGGGATACATGGAGAAGCCGAGCTTGTTGATCGGCGCGCCGAAACGCGCACCTACGCCGCAGATGCGCAGGTCGCAGACGCCGGCGATTTCCAGGCCGCCGCCGATACAGGCGCCGCGAATCAGGGCGACGGTCGGGTGCGGGCAGTCGGCAATGGCGTTGAGCGCCGCGGCGACCTGCCCGTGGTAGTGCAGCGCCTGCTCGAGTGTCGCCCGGCCGTTGACGAATTCCTCGAGATCGCCACCGGCGGCGAAGGCCTCGTTGCCGGCGCCGCGGATGACGACGCAGCGGACGCCGGAATCGGCGCTAATCGCCGCCATGTGGCCAGCCAGTTGCTGCCACATGGCGAGGTTGATGGCATTTAGCTTGCCCGGATTGTCGAGCAGCAGCGTGGCGATTTCGCCATCAATCAAGAGGTGGATCTGACTCATCTGTGGGATATCCCTTTTCGGAAAATCAATAAATTAATGCGTAATGGCTGATACAAATCAACCGGTTTGACTCTTATATAAGATAAGATTCTGGCCGCCGAAAGACGGTAATTATTAATTAACAAAGGAGAACTAGCCATGAGCAGCGCTATGTATGAGCGGATGCGGGCCAATCCGAAGTTCCTGGAGCTGGTTTCGAGGAGGGAGCGATTTGCCTGGACGCTGGCCGCCATCGTATTGACCATGTTCTACGGATTCGTGATGGTCGTCGCTTTCAGCCCGGCCTCGCTGGGCCAGCCGATCGCCGAAGGCTCAATGGTCACCGTTGGCGTGGCCGTCGAATTATTCATGTTCATCTTCTTCTGGGTACTGACGGCACTCTATGTCCGCCGTGCCAATACCGAATTCGATGCCATGACCCAGGAAATCGTCAAGGAAGCCTGGAAGGAGAACAAATAATGCACCGCATCATTCAATTGGCTACGACGCTCGGCCTGCTTGGCCTGAGCCACCTGGCCCTCGCTGCCGACGCTGTTGGCGCTACCGAAAAGCAGGCGACCAACTGGCACGCCATCATCATGTTCTGCATCTTCGTGGCGATGACCATGGGGATCACCTACTGGGCGGCCAGCCGCACCAAGTCCACCTCGGACTTCTACACCGCCGGCGGCGGCATCACCGGTTTCCAGAACGGTCTGGCCATTGCCGGTGACTACATGTCGGCGGCCACGCTGCTCGGTCTGACCGCCATGGTCTACATGCAGGGTTACGACGGCTATATCTACATGCTGTGCTTCTTCGCCGGCTGGCCGATCATCCTCTTCCTGATGGCCGAACGTCTGCGCAACCTGGGCAAGTTCACCTTCTCCGACATTACCGCCTATCGCCTCGACCAGGGCAAGGTGCGCACCATGGCCGCGATCTCCTCGCTGACCGTGGTCTGCTTCTACCTGATCGCCCAGATGGTCGGTGCCGGTCAGCTGATCAAGCTCCTCTTCGGTCTTGACTACAACGTTGCCATCTTCGCGGTGGGTCTGCTGATGATGGTGTATGTCACCTTCGGCGGCATGGTCGCGACGACCTGGGTGCAGATCATCAAGGCCTGCATGTTGCTGTTCGGCGGCACGCTGGTGATGTTCCTGGCCTTTAGTCAGTTCGACTTCTCCTTCAGCAACTTGCTGGAAAAAGCGACCGCCGTGCATAAGCTGGGCGACAAGCTGATGTCGCCGGGCAGCCTGCTCGCCGATCCGATCACCGCCATCTCGCTCGGTCTCGGCCTGATGTTCGGTACCGCCGGCTTGCCGCACATCCTGATGCGTTTCTTCACCGTCAGCGACGCCAAGGAAGCACGCAAGTCGGTGCTTTACGCCTCCGGATTCGTTGCCTACTTCTTCAACGTCATCTTCCTGATGGGCCTGTGCGGCATCCTGATCGTCGGCCAGAATCCCGAGTTCTTTGAAGGTGGTGTCGTCGGCGGCAAGCTGATCGGCGGCGGCAACATGGTCGCCATGCACCTGGCCAACGCCGTCGGCGGCAACATGCTGCTCGGCTTCCTGGCTGCCGTCGCCTTCGCCACCATCCTGGCCGTCGTTTCCGGCCTGGCGCTGGCTGGTGCTTCGGCCATTTCGCATGACATCTATGCTCGCGTGATCAAGAAGGGTCAGGCTTCTGAGGCCTCAGAAATCCGTGTTTCGCGGATTGCCACGATCTGTCTTGGCTTCGTCGCCATCGTTCTCGGCATCGCCTTTGAAAAGCAGAACATCGCCTTCATGGTCGGTCTGGCCTTCGGTGTTGCTGCGGCTGCCAACTTCCCGGTGCTGATCCTGTCCATGTACTGGAAGGGCCTGACCACCCGTGGCGCCCTCTGGGGTGGTTACGGTGGCCTGGTTTCCGCCGTGCTCTTCGTGGTCTTCTCGAAGTCGGTGTGGGTGGACGTGCTGGGCAATGCTGCCCCGCTCTTCCCCTACACCCAGCCGGCCCTGTTCGCCATGCCGCTGGCCTTCCTGCTCGCCTTCATCTTCTCGAAGAGCGACAGCAGCGTCCGTGCCGGCAAGGAGATCGAGGCTTTCGAAGATCAGTACGTGCGGGCGCAGACCGGTTTTGGCGCTTCCGGAGCAGCCAAGCACTAATCGTCCATCGACGTGCAAAAACCCCGACTGCTGTGGCAGTCGGGGTTTTTTTTGGTTCACCCCGGCTTGCCGGGGAATGACGCAGTGATCGATATCTACGATCGGTTGTTTGCCGACATCGAACGGTGAATGCGCTAGCGACCCTCGCCAGGGCCGCGGTGTCGCTTTCAGGCGGCCTTGCCGCCGACGTCCTGGATGCGGGCGAGGGCGTCGCGGCCGGAGAGCAGGTGGTCGTGCATGATCTTTTCGGCTGCTTCGGCGTCGCCGGCTTCGAAGGCGGCCATGATGCTGCGGTGCTCGTCCAGCGATTGCTGCAGGCGGCCTTCCAGCGACAGCGAATGCAGGCGCGAGAGCTTGAGCACCTTGCGCAGGTCCTGAATGACCGAGAGCAGCCAGCGGTTGTTGGCCAGTTCCTGGATGCGCTTGTGGAATTCCTGGTTGGCTTCAAAGAAGGCATCGATGCGGCCGTCGCGGGCGGCGGCTTCGAGGCGCTCATGAATCACCTTCAGATCACGGACGTCGGCCGGCTTGGCGCGGCGCACGGCGTCCACGGCGCAACGGCCCTCGAGCATGGCCATCAGCGGGAAGATGTCGTCGAGGTCCTGGCGGGAAATCTCGGTCACGTAGCAGCCGCGGCGCGGCTTCAATTCGACCAGGCCTTCCGAGGCGAGAACCTTGAGCGCCTCGCGCAGCGGTGTGCGTGAGATGCCGTACTGTTCAGCGAGCTTTTGCTCGTCGATCCAGGTGCCGGGCGTCAGTTCGTGGGCAAAGATACGCTGGCGCAGTCGTTCGGCCACTTCCTGGTAAAGCGCGGTTGGTGCGATACGGTTCATTTTGTGGTGTGGTGTCCAGGAGCGGATCGGTACATTGCCGACTTGCTTCCATAATTATGGATACAGTATTATGCAGGGCTGGCTATGTCAAGCCGGGCCCAAACGCGTAGAATTTTGAATTCTGCATCATCGGCCCGAAAAAATCGAATCGGCGAGAGGTGTTTCATGTCTGAAAAGTTCTTTGATTCCAATAACCTGGATGTCTGGGAAAAGGTTGCGGCCAAACAGTCCCCGGGTGGCGATGTCAATAATCTGGTCTGGAATACCCCGGAAGGCCTTGCGGTCAAGGCTTTGTACACGAAAAAAGATGTCGAAAGTCTCGAGTTCGCTGACACGCTGCCGGGCGTAGCCCCGTATCTGCGCGGCCCGCAACCGACCATGTACGCGGTCAAGCCGTGGACCATCCGTCAGTACGCCGGCTTCTCCACCGCCGAAGCTTCCAATGCCTTCTATCGTAAGGCGCTCGCCGCTGGCGGTCAGGGCGTCTCCGTCGCTTTCGACCTGGCGACGCACCGCGGCTACGACTCCGATAACGCCCGCGTCACCGGCGACGTCGGCAAGGCCGGCGTGGCGATCGACTCGGTCGAGGACATGAAGATCCTCTTCGACAGCATTCCGCTCGACAAGGTCTCCGTGTCGATGACGATGAATGGTGCCGTGCTGCCCATCCTCGCCGGCTATATCGTCGCCGCCGAGGAACAGGGCGTTTCACAGGACAAGCTGTCGGGCACGATCCAGAACGACATCCTCAAAGAATTCATGGTGCGGAACACCTACATCTATCCGCCCAAGCCGTCGATGAAGATCATTGCTGACATCTTCGGTTACACGGCGCAGCACATGCCGAAGTTCAACTCGATCTCCATTTCCGGGTATCACATCCAGGAAGCCGGCGCCAATCAGGCGATCGAACTGGCCTTCACGCTGGCCGACGGCATGGAATACGTGCGCACCGGCATCGCCTCGGGCATGGATGTCGATACCTTTGCCGGCCGGCTGTCCTTCTTCTGGGCCGTCGGCATGAATTTCTACCTCGAAATCGCCAAGATGCGCGCCGCCCGCCTGCTGTGGCACCGCATCATGACCAAGTTCGAGGCCAAGAGCCCGAAGTCGATGATGCTGCGCACGCACAGCCAGACCTCCGGCTGGTCGCTGACCGAACAGGACCCGTACAACAACGTCGTCCGTACCACCATTGAGGCGATGGCCGCCGTCTTTGGCGGCACGCAGTCGCTGCACACCAATGCGCTCGACGAAGCGATCGCGCTGCCGACCGAATTTTCGTCGCGCATCGCCCGCAACACCCAGTTGATCATTCAGGAAGAAACTCACATCACCAATGTCGTCGATCCGTGGGCAGGTTCCTACATGATGGAAAAGCTGACCCAGGACATGGCCGACAAGGCCTGGGGCATCATCGAGGAAATCGAGGCGATGGGCGGCATGACCAAGGCCGTCGAATCGGGCTGGGCCAAGATGCAGGTGGAAACCTGCGCCGCCGACAAGCAGGCACGCATCGACTCCGGCAAGGACGTCATCGTCGGCGTCAACAAGTACAAGCTGGCCAAGGAAGACGCGATCGACATCCTCGATATCGACAACCACGCCGTGCGCGACTCGCAGATTGCCCGTCTCAAGAACATCCGCGCCAGCCGCGACACGGCGGCTGTCAATGCCGCCCTGGAAGCGTTGACCAAGTCTGCCGAAAGCGGCGAAGGCAACCTGCTCGACCTGACGGTCAAGGCTATGCGCCTGCGGGCGACGGTCGGTGAAGTGTCGGATGCGCTGGAAAAGATATTCGGTCGTTTTCGCGCCAACAACCAGACCATTTCGGGTGTCTACGGAGGTGTCGTGCAAGGTCAGGAAAGCTGGGAAGCGATCAAGGCTGATGTCGCCAAATTTGCCGAAGAAGAAGGCCGTCGTCCGCGCATCATGATCGCCAAGTTGGGCCAGGACGGCCATGACCGCGGCGCCAAGGTGGTGGCCACCGCCTACGCCGACCTCGGTTTCGACATCGACATGGGGCCGCTCTTCCAGACCCCGGAAGAAGCTGCCCGTCAGGCCATCGAAAACGACGTCCATGCCGTCGGTGTCTCCTCGCTGGCCGCCGGCCACAAGACCCTGCTGCCGCAACTCGTGCAGTCGCTGAAGGCGCAGGGTGCCGACGACATCATCGTCTTCGCTGGCGGCGTCATCCCGGCGCAGGACTACGATGGCCTGTACGCCGCCGGCGCCAAGGCCATCTTCGGCCCGGGCACCCGGATCGAGGATTCCGCCCGCAAGGTGCTGGAAGAAATCCGCAAGGCACGCGGTTAAGTCGTCGCGGATGAAACTGGACGAGGCGCCGGTGCGGGCCAATCTTCTGTCTGATGCCGACCGGCAACTGGTCGACGGCGTGCTCGCCGGCCAGCGCCGGGCGCTGGCCAAGGCGATCACGCTGATCGAGTCGACCCGCGCCGATCATCAGCAGCGGGCGCAACAGGTGCTCAACGCGCTGCTCCCGAGCACCGGCAAGGCGATTCGTATCGGCATTTCCGGCGTCCCGGGGGCCGGCAAATCGACCTTCATCGAGGCACTGGGCATCTGGCTGATCGAGCAGGGCAAGAAACTGGCCGTGCTCGCTGTCGATCCGTCGTCGTCGGTGTCCGGTGGTTCCATCCTCGGCGACAAGACGCGCATGGAGTTGTTGAGCCAGCGCGAAGAAGCCTTCATCCGGCCGAGCCCGTCGTCCGGTTCGCTTGGTGGTGTCGCCGAAAAGTCGCGCGAGGCTATGCTGCTCTGCGAGGCCTCGGGCTACGACGTGATCATCATCGAGACCGTTGGCGTCGGCCAGTCGGAAACGACGGTCGCTGGCATGGTCGACATGTTCTGCCTGCTGCAGTTGCCGAATGCCGGCGATGATTTGCAGGCGATCAAGAAAGGCATCGTCGAGATCGCCGACATGGTGGTCATCAACAAGGCCGACATCGACAAGCAGGCGACCGCCGTCGTCCGGGCCCAGTGGCGTAACGCGCTGCACATGCTGCGCCCGGCCTCGCCCAACTGGGCACCTCCGGTCATCGCACTGTCAGCCTTGCACAAGCAGGGAATCGTCGAATTCTGGGCCGAAGTCGAGAAATACCAGGCGGCCTTGAAGCCGACCGGCGAATTTGCCGCCAAGCGCCAGCATCAGGCGCTGTCGTGGATGTGGCAGCTGATCGAATCCGGCCTGCACCAGCATTTCCGCCAGCACCCGCGTGTGCAGGAAAACCTGCCCGCCTTCATCCGTTCCGTCGAGGACGGGCATACGACGCCGGCCGCCGCCGCGTATGCGTTGCTCGATTATTTGAAACACTGAGTTTTCACATCACCCGTTCCATTTAGGGAGTCTTTATGCACGACATCATTCGCCAGCTGGAAAAAAAGCGTGAAATGGCCCGCCTCGGCGGTGGCCAGAAGCGCATCGACAGCCAGCACAAGAAGGGCAAGCTGAGCGCCCGCGAGCGTATCGAACTGTTGCTCGATCCGGGTTCCTTCGAAGAATGGGACATGTTCAAGGAACATCGCTGTGTCGATTTCGGCATGGACAAGGCGGAAAAGACCCCGGGTGACGGCGTCGTCATCGGCTATGGCACCATCAACGGCCGTCTGGTGTTCGTCTTCTCGCAGGACTTCACCGTTTTCGGTGGTTCGCTGTCGGAAACCCACGCCGAGAAGATCTGCAAGGTGATGGACCAGGCGATGAAGGTCGGTGCCCCGGTGATTGGCCTTAATGACTCGGGCGGCGCCCGCATTCAGGAAGGCGTTGCCTCCTTGGGTGGCTACGCCGACGTGTTCCAGCGCAACGTCATGGCCTCCGGCGTTGTGCCGCAGATTTCGATGATCATGGGCCCCTGCGCCGGCGGTGCGGTGTATTCGCCGTCGATGACCGACTTCATCTTCATGGTCAAGGATTCGTCCTACATGTTCGTGACCGGTCCGGAAGTGGTCAAGACCGTGACCCACGAAGACGTGACCGCGGAAGAACTGGGCGGTGCCGTGACCCACACGACCAAGTCCGGCGTTGCCGACCTGGCTTTCGAGAACGACGTCGAAGCGCTGTCCATGCTGCGTCGTTTCATGAACTTCGTGCCGTCGAACAACAAGGAAAAGCCGCCGGTCACACCGACCAACGATCCGGTCGACCGCTTCGACTATTCGCTCGACACGCTGGTGCCGGACAACGCGAACAAGCCGTACGACATGAAGGAGCTGATCGTCAAAGTGGTCGACGACAACGACTTCTTCGAGCTGCAGGCCGATTACGCCCGCAACATCATCATCGGTTTCGGCCGCATGGACGGCCACCCGGTCGGCATCGTCGCCAATCAGCCGCTGGTGCTGGCCGGCTGCCTGGACATCAAGTCGTCGATCAAGGCCGCCCGCTTCGTCCGCTTCTGCGATGCTTTCAACATTCCGGTCGTTACCTTCGTCGACGTCCCGGGCTTCATGCCGGGCACCACGCAGGAGTACGGCGGCATCATCAAGCACGGCGCCAAGCTGCTCTACGCCTACGCCGAATGCACCGTGCCCAAGGTCACCATCATTACCCGCAAGGCTTACGGTGGTGCCTACGACGTGATGTCGTCCAAGCACCTGCGCGGTGACGTCAATCTGGCCTGGCCGTCGGCCGAAATCGCCGTCATGGGGCCGAAGGGTGCGGTCGAGATCATCTTCCGCGAGGAAAAGAATGATCCGGCCAAGCTCGCCCAGCGCGAAGCCGAGTACAAGGAAAAGTTCGCCAATCCGTTCGTCGCCGGCGCCCGTGGCTTCATCGACGACGTCATCATGCCGCACGCCACGCGCAAGCGTATTGCCCGTTCGCTGGCCATGCTGCGCGACAAGAAACTCGAAAACCCGTGGCGCAAGCACGGCAACATTCCTCTGTAAGCGTCAGGGAGAAAAAGGAATATGTTCACCAAGATTCTGATCGCAAACCGCGGCGAAATTGCCTGCCGCGTCATCAAGACTGCCCGCAAGATGGGCATCAAGACCGTTGCCGTCTATTCCGAAGCCGACAAGGATGCGCTGCACGTCGACCTGGCTGACGAAGCTGTCTGTATCGGCCCGGCTGCCTCGAAAGAGTCCTACCTGGTCATGGACAAGATCATCGCTGCCTGCAAGCAGACCGGTGCTCAGGCTGTCCATCCGGGCTACGGCTTCCTGTCCGAAAACGCCACCTTCTCCCGCCGTCTGGAGGAAGAAGGCATCAAATTCATCGGCCCGAAGCATTACTCGGTCGCCAAGATGGGCGACAAGATCGAGTCCAAGAAGCTGGCCATTGCCGCTAACGTCAATACCATTCCGGGCTACAACGATGCCATCGCCGGTCCTGACGAAGCGGTCAAGATCGCCCAGGGCATCGGCTATCCAGTGATGATCAAGGCCTCCGCCGGCGGTGGCGGCAAGGGCCTGCGCGTCGCCTACAATGACGCCGAAGCGCACGAAGGCTTCTCGTCCTGCGTCAATGAAGCGCGCAACTCCTTCGGCGACGACCGCGTCTTCATCGAAAAGTACGTGCTGGAACCGCGCCACATCGAAATCCAGGTGCTCGGCGATAGCCACGGCAACTACGTGTACCTGAACGAGCGTGACTGCTCGATCCAGCGTCGTCACCAGAAGGTCATTGAAGAGGCGCCGAGCCCCTTCGTCGATCCGGAAATGCGCAAGGCGATGGGCGAACAGGCCGTGGCCCTGGCCCGCGCGGTGAACTACGAATCGGCCGGTACGGTCGAGTTCGTCGTTTCCGGTGCCACCAAGGAGTTCTACTTCCTGGAAATGAACACCCGCCTGCAGGTCGAACACCCGGTCACCGAACTGATCACCGGTCTCGACCTGGTCGAGCAGATGATCCGCGTCGCCTACGGCGAGAAGCTGCCAATCACCCAGGCTGAAGTGCCGATCAACGGCTGGGCCATGGAATGCCGCATCAACGCCGAAGACCCGTTCCGTGGCTTCCTGCCGTCCACCGGTCGTCTGGTCAAGTTCCAGCCGCCGCAGGAAATCTCTGGCCATGTGCGCGTCGATACCGGCGTCTATGACGGCGGCGAGATCTCGATGTATTACGACTCGATGATCGCCAAGCTGATCGTGCACGGTGCCACCCGCGAGCAGGCCATTGCCCGCATGCGCGATGCGTTGAATGGTTTCGTCATCCGCGGCATCTCCTCGAACATTCCGTTCCAGGCGGCGCTGATGCAGCATCCGGTTTTCCATTCCGGCATCTTCGACACCGGCTTCATCCCCAAGCACTACCCGACCGGCTTCGATGCCTCGATGGTGCCGCACGATGACCCGGCCTTGCTGGTATCGGTGGCTGCCTACGTTTATCGTGCCTTCACCGACCGCTCCGCCTCGATCACCGGCCAGTTAGAGGGGCACGAACGTCTGGTCAGCGACAGCTGGTGTGTCGTGCGTCTCAACCCGAACGGCAACGAGAACCACATGGTCGTTGCCCGTCCGATCCCGGGTGGCTACCACGTCGAGTACAAGGGTGAGATGTACGAGATCCTGTCTGGCTGGAAGCTGGGCGAATCGCTGTTCAACGGCACCTGTAACGGTGAGGAGTTCACCCTCCAGGTCGAGCGGCACAAGACCAAATACAGCCTGTTCCACTGGGGCACGCGTGCTGACTTCATGGTCATGAGCGCCCGCGCTGCCGAACTGCTGGCGCTGATGCCGGAGAAGCAGGCACCCGACCTGTCGAAATTCCTGATGTCGCCGATGCCGGGTCTGCTCCGCGAAGTCGCCGTTCAGGTCGGTCAGGACGTCAAGGCAGGCGAGAAGCTGGCAGTCATCGAAGCCATGAAGATGGAAAACATCCTCAAGGCCGACCAGGATTGCAAGGTCAAGAAGATCTCGGCTGCCGCCGGCGAAAGCCTGACGGTGGATCAGATCATCATCGAGTTCGAGTGATCGACCCAGCCGCCGGATGCTTCCGGCGGCCATGACCAGCAAGGCCCGTCTGCTGACGGGCCTTTTTCATTTCAGCCGGCGCGGCAGGCGTAGCGGACAAAATCGATGCCGCGTTCGAGCACTTCCCGCGGCAGCAAATGGGTCACTGAGGTGCCGTCGATCGCAATACCGACGCCCAGCCGGGCGCCGACGTTGGCCGGGAGGATCAGCGACAGTTCATCGTCCTCGCGGATCAGGAAAACCGGGGTGCGCGGGGCACCGCTCTCGAGCGGGTCGGTGCGTTTCAGCCAGCCCGGTTCGACGCTTTCCGCGAACCAGTGCAGGCCGCCGGTCAGTACATCACCAGCCGTTACCTGCAGGCCGAACAGCACGCCGAGACGTGCTTTGCCAGCGAGGCGGGCGGCCACCAGGCAGGGCGACTGGTGGCGGCTGGTCAGTTGTCCGGCGGCGCGAATGAGCATGCCGTCGATGATGGTCCAGGTTTCTCCGGGTACCTCAATGCGCTTGACGGTAGTGGCCAGTGATTCGATGCGGTCGAAGCCGAACAGGGCCATGCGCTGGTGGGCCAGCGAGGCGCTCCTGGTATCCAGGCTGTCCGGGCGATTGAGATAGTCGCCATGGAGCAGCGCGTAGGCCGGCTCGCCGCCGAAAATAAGCGTGATTTCGCCGTTCTCGCCGGCCATCTCGCGTTCATGGGCATCCAGGCTGAAGCGCAGCTCCTCGAGCAGGCGAATGCAGGCGGCAGCCGACAATTCCCGGCCCAGCTTCAGCGATTCCGGCGACTCGCCGGCCTTGAGCGCCGCCAGACGCTGGTCGATCTTGCGGGCGACCGAGCGAACGCCCAGCCAGCGCGGTGTTCCCGCTGCCGGCTGGCCGCCGCAAAGCGGTGCCAGATCAATGTCGTGGGCGCGCGCATCGCTGTCCGGTTCACTGCGGAAGCTGACCAGCTCCCGCCAGCGGCTGATCGCCCGATTGGCTACGGTGAGCTGCGCCGCTGTCAGGCGATAAGGGTCGATCAGGCGGAGCAGGAAGGTCCAGGCCAGATGGCCGCCAACGGTCGATTCGCCAAGGTGGGGAAAAACCGGGTCGGCCAGGGGCTGGTCCAGCAGACCGGCGTCGCTGCTGGCGGCCAGCACGCTGTAGAGCAGGCGGTCGAGCGACAACGGGCATTCGTAGGCGGCGAGAAAGTAGCAGTGAGTTGCCATGCGCAGGGCACTGGCCGCGCGATTGAGCGGCTTGCTGCGCGCCTCCGCCGGCAGGGCATCGAGTTGGCGCAGGTAGGCGATGCCCAGACGCAGCCAGACACGGACAGCCAATTCGAAAATCCGCCTCTCCTCCTCGGTTAGCGGCAGGGCCTTGCGCGTATAGCGCGTCTCGATGTTGTCCAGCAGCGGCACGGCCGCGGAGCGCAGCAGATCGAGCAGGTCGATGGCCAGCACGGGCGCCAGTTTGCCCCCGTCCACGGCCTCCACCTGCAGGCAGATGGCGGCCAAAGTCTGCAGGGCCTGCGCCTGGGGCTGGCGGGCCAGCCAGCTTTTGGCGGTGGGTATGTCCTGAAAGGCCGCCTCGATATTTTTGCGCGGATCAGGCAGGACTAGCCGGTGCATGGGAACTCCTTTGGATGTAAGCTCCATCCATGAGCGGATTTGAACATTATGAGCGCGAATTGCGTGAATTGGACCACGAAATCATTCACTATGCGGCGGTCTGTCGCGTCGATCTCGCCAATCGGCACGAAATCGACGCCTGCCTTGGCCTGCACCATGCGTCCTGGGCGGAAGACAAGGCCCGGCAGACGCTGCAGGGCCTGCTGGTGCTGCGTATCAAGCTGGAGGCGGAGATGGTGGCTCTCGGCTTTTCGCCACCCCCGCTGGTTGCCGCTCCTGCGCATGACGTCTGAAGTCAGCCGTCGGCGTTGATCCGGGCGATCAGCGCCTGTAACGTCGCCGCCGCCTGGTCATTGGCGACCTGACAAGTGCCGGCTGCCTGGTGGCCGCCGCCGCCATACTCGAGCATCAGTTCGCCGACATTGGTCTTGCTGCCGCGATCGAGGATCGACTTGCCGGTTGCGAAGACGGTGTTCTGCTTCTGCACGCCCCACAGGATGTGGATCGAGATGTTGGTTTGCGGGAACAGCGCGTAGATCGTGAAGCGATTGGTTGCCCAGATGGTTTCCTCGTTGCGCAGGTCGAGGACGACGAGATTCTTGTACACAGTGGCGCAGCGCAGGATCTGATCCTTGGCCTTTTCGGCATGCTGGAAATAGAGCTCGACGCGCTCGACGACATCGGGCAGGGCCAGGATGTCGTCAATATCGTGGTCACGGCAGTAGGTGATCAGGTCCATCATCAGCGCATAGTTGCTGATGCGGAAGTCGCGGAAGCGGCCGAGGCCGGTGCGCGCATCCATCAGGTAGTTGAGCAGCACCCAGCCACCGGGGTTGAGGATCTCGTCGCGGCTGAACTGGGCTGAGTCGCTCTTGTCCACAGCCTCCATCATTGCCTCGGAGATACGCGGGAAGGCGGATTTGCCGCCATAGTAGTCATAGACGACGCGGGCCGCCGAAGGGGCATTGGCGTCGATGATGTGGTTGGCGCGCTCGCTGGTGTTGCGGATGGTCTCCGACAGATGGTGGTCGAAGGCCAGATGGGCGCTGGCGACGTAGGGCAGATTGGTGGTGATGTCGCGGTTGCTGATGTCGACCTTGCCGTCCTGCATGTCCTTCGGATGGACGAACTTGATGTCGTCGATCAGGTTCAGTTCGTTAAGCAGCACGGCACAGACCAGGCCGTCAAAATCGCTGCGGGTGACGAGGCGGAATTTCTGGTTATTCATCTGGATCTCCGGTGAGCGGTGTTTTACGCAGATTAAAGCACAAGGAAATCGCTGCTGCAGCGAAATGCAGCCGTGGCGACGGTTTCAGCTGATGCGGATGGCGGCGGTCGGGCAGGGAGCCTGGCAGGCACCGCAACCGGTGCACAGTTGAGCATCGATTTGCGGTAGCGCACAGCCACCGGCCCGCGGCGTGAAAACGATCGCCCGCACGGCGCAGAAATCGCCGCAGACGCGGCATTCGACACCGCGCGCTGGCAGGCAGGCGTCGTTGATGCGCGCCTTGTATGCCCAGGGAGCTTCGCCCTGGCGGCGGAGCAGCGCCTGCGGCTGGCAGGCGGTCACGCATTCGGCGCAGAAGGTGCATTCACCTCGGCCGAAATCAATGGTCGGATAGCCGCCATCGCCGCTGACGATGATGCCCTCGGGGCAGGCCTTGAGGCAGTCATTGCAGCGCGTGCAGCGCTCACTGAAGGCACTTTCGACAAGTGCCCAGGGCGGCCGTAGTTCCGCCCGCGGCCGCGACCGGCCGCGCAGGAAACCGCGGCGGGCGGCGTCGACCACTTACTTGGCCTGCTTCATCTTCTCGATGCCGGCGCGCAGCATCTGATCCAGCTCGGTACCTGCCTCGACCTGGGGCAGCAGGGCTTCCCAGTAGGCGATGCCATTCTTGGCATCGTTCGCCTGCATGGCGGCGGCGCCGGCCAGGAACAAGCTGTGCGCGTGGGTGGCATCGATCTTCAAGGCGCGTTCGACCAGTTGCCGGGGTTTGCCGGCCAGTCCTTCACCGCGGGCCATGGCGATGGTTTCGGCGTAGCTGGCCAGTAGATCAGGCTCGTCATTGATGACCTTCTCGGCCTTGGCGAAGGCCTGGACGGCATCGTCATAGCGGCCGAGCGACTTGTAGGAACGGGCCAGCATCAGCCAGCCCTGCATATCGTCCGGATTGCTTTCCATGCGAGTGGCCAGACGGGCGACCATTCCCTCGATCTGTTCCTGGGTCATCGGGGCCTGAGCCGGCGGCGGTGCCGTGCGGGCCGGGTCGAGCGCTTCCGGTTTGCCGAGCAGGGCATAAAGCAGCAGGGCGGTGACCGGCAGCAGGAGCAGCAGGGCGATGGCCATCTTGCGGCTTGGGCCGCCCTCTGGTGCGGTGGCAGCTTCGCCGGCGGCAGAGTCGACTTCATCAAGCAAGCGACGCTGGAGTTCCTGGCGGGCAACAGCAAAATCCGCTGCGGCCAGGGTGCCCTCGCGGCGATCGCGTTCGAGATCGGCCAGCTGGTCGCGCAGGACGTCGACATTGGCGGCCTGCCGTTCGCCGGCGCTGGCGGTGCGGCGGCCGCCGGACCACAGCGGCAGGAAGAGGAAAGCGCAGATGACCACGACGATCAGCGTCGAGGCAATGGCAAACTGAATCATTTGGGTTCTATTTCCTTGAGCAGGGCTTCGGCGCGCTGGGCATCCGCGGGGGCCAGCGGCTGGTCGGCATCGACCAGGCGGCGGGCGCGCCGGCGCAGGTAGCTGACGAGCAGGAAGAGGCCGAGCAGCAGCAGGGCCACCGGGCCGCCCCAGAGCAATAGCGTGACGCCCTTGACCGGCGGCCGGTAGAGCACGAAGTCGCCATAGCGGGTGACCATGAAGTCGAGAATCTCGTTATCGGAACGGCCGTCGGCGATCATGCTGCGAATTTCGCGGCGCAGATCGACCGCCAGTTCGGCATTCGAATCGGCAATCGTCTCGTTCTGGCAGACCAGGCAGCGCAACTCCTTGGATAGGCCCTGCAGGCGCTTTTCGGCAACCGGGTCGGCGGCCAGGGCGGCTTCCCGGGCCGAGGAGGCGACGGCGCCGGTGGCTACCAGGCAGAGGGCGAGGATCAGGACGCGCAGCATCATTTGGCCAGCTCCGCCAGCAGCGGCATGATCTTCTTCGCCAGGATATCCGGCGTGATTGGCCCGGTGTGCTTCATGCGGATGATGCCGTCCTTGTCGATGACGTAGGTTTCCGGCACGCCGTAGACGCCGAAGTCGATGCCAACGCGGCCATCGATGTCCATCGCCGTCAGCCGGTACGGGTCGCCATGGTCGCGCAGCCAGCCATTGGCGCGTTGCAGCGCCAGCTTGACTTCCTCGTCGGGCGGCAGCTTGCCCATGTCAAAACCGCCGTCACCGCGTACTTCCTTGTAGTTGAGGCCGATCAGCGGCACATCCACTTTCTTCGAGAACTCGACGAGGATTGGATGCTCCTGGCGGCAGGAAATGCACCACGAGGCCCAGACGTTAAGCAGCCACGGCTTGCCGCGCAGGTCCTCGGGGCCGAAGGTCTTATCTGGCGTGGCCAGTACGGCCAGTTTGAAGGCGGGCACCGGCTTGCCAACCAGCGGCGAGGGGATGTCGCGCGGATTCAGGCCGAGGCCGACGGCGAGCAGGACGACGAGGGCGGCGAAGGCGCCGAGGATCCAGTAGTAACGGTTCATGCTTGTTGGCTTCCGGCAGGCAGGTTGGCAGTGTTCCGCGCGCGGACGCGGTAACGGCGGTCGAGCATGGCGAGCAGGCCGCCGAGCGACATCAGTACGCAGCCGCCCCAGATCCAGTCGACGAAAGGCTTGTAGTAGACGCGCACGGCCCAGGCGCCTTCCGGCTGATCGCGGTCGATCGGCTCGCCGAGCGAGACATAGACGTCGCGCAATAGGCCGGCGTCGATCGAGGCTTCGGTCATCGGCATGGTCGACGAGAAGTAGTTGCGCTTCTCGGGATTCATCTTGCGCAGGAAACGGCCGTCCTTGGAGAGGTCAAACTGGCCCTGGGCGGCCAGGTAGTTCGGTCCCTTGACCTCGTGGACGCCGAGGAAGGTAAAGGTGTAGCCGGCGACAGTCACTGCTTCGCCCGGTTCCATCTTGATGTCCTTTTCCTCTTCGAAGCTCATCACCATGGTGACGCCGACGACGAAGACGGCGATACCGATGTGGGCCAGGTGCATGCCGATGAAACTACGCGGCTGGCGCAGTAGGGCGCTGGTCAGCGAGCCCTCGCCACGCGTCTGGCGGGCGCGGTCCACGAAGTTGATCAGAGCGGAGACGACAATCCAGGTGGCGAGCAGCAGGCCGAGCGCGGTCAGCGGGCTCCAGCGGCCATAAATCAATGGCACGGCGATGGCGACGATGACGCCGACGACGAAGGCCCAGCGCACGGTGCGCAGGATTTCCGGCACCGAGGCTTCCTTCCAGCGGGCGAACGGGGCGATGCCCATGAGGAAGAGCACCGGCGTCATCACCGGCACGAAGACGGCGTTGAAGTACGGCGGGCCGACCGAGATCTTGCCGGCGCCGAGGGCGTCGATCAGCAGCGGGTAGAGGGTACCGAGCAGCACCGTGGCGCAGGCGACAACCAGTAGCACGTTGTTGGTGAGCAGCAGCGACTCGCGCGAAACCAGGCCAAAGCGACCGCCGAGGCCGACCTTCGGTGCCCGCCAGGCGAACAGCGCGAGCGAGGAACCGATGACGGCGATCAGGAAGACCAGGATGAAGATGCCGCGCGTCGGGTCGGTGGCGAAGGCATGCACCGAGGTCAGCACGCCGGAACGGACCAGGAAAGTACCGAGCAGCGATAGCGAGAAGGCGGAAATCGCCAGCAGCACGGTCCAGTTCTTGAAGCTGCCACGCTTTTCCGTGGCCGCCAGCGAATGCATCAGCGCCGTACCGACCAGCCAGGGCATGAACGAGGCGTTTTCGACCGGATCCCAGAACCACCAGCCGCCCCAGCCCAGCTCGTAGTAGGCCCACCATGAACCCATGGCGATACCCAGGGTCAGGAAGATCCAGGCTGCAGTCGTCCATGGCCGCGACCAGCGCGCCCAGGCGGCGTCGAGCTGGCCGGAGAGCAGGGCGGCGATGGCGAAGGCGAAGGCGACCGAGAAGCCGACGTAGCCCATGTAAAGCAGCGGCGGGTGAATGATCAGACCGGGATCCTGAAGCAGTGGATTAAGGTCGCGCCCTTCGGCCACGCCGGGCAGCAGGCGCTCGAACGGATTGGAGGTAAACAGGATGAAGAGCAGGAAGCCGAAAGCGACCAGACCGAGCGTGCCGAGCACGCGGGCAACCATGACGTCGGGCAGCTGGCGCGACAGCATGGCGACGGCGAAGGCCCAGCCGGTCAGCATCAGCATCCACAGCAGCAGCGAGCCTTCGTGGCCGCCCCAGACGGCAGCGACGCGGTACTCGACGGGCAGCAGGGAATTGGAGTGCTGGGCGACGTAGACCACCGAGAAGTCGTTGGCGACGAAGGCCTGCGTCAGGCAGAGGAAGGAGAAGGCGATGAGCAGCGTCATGGCGCCGGTGGCCGGACGGGCCAGGGCGATCCAGGCCTGCCGGTTGCGATGGGCGCCGATCAGCGGCAGGGTGCCGAGGATCAGGGCGACCAAGGCGGAGAGAATGAGGGCGAAATGGCCGAGTTCGGGAATCATGCTCAGTAGCTCGCTTTCGGGGCAGCAGCGCCGGTTGTCTCGCCGGCCGTCCGTTGGGCGGCGCGGGCGGCAGCATCCTCCATGGCCTTGGCGGCTTCCGGGGGCATGTAGTTCTCGTCATGCTTGGCCAGCACTTCCTTGGCCTCGAAAACGCCGGCAGGGGTCAGCTTGCCCTGGGCGACGACGCCCTTGGTTTCCTGGAACAGGTCGGGCAGGATGCCTTTGTAGTTGACCGTGACATCCTGCTCCATGTCGGTGACGATGAAGGCGATGGTGACGCCGTCGGCCTGGCGCTGGATGCTGTTGGCCTTGACCACGCCGCCGATGCGGAACAGCTTGTCGGCCGGTGCCTTGCCGGCGGCGACGTCGGTCGGCGAGATGTACAGCGCAATGTTGCTGTTCAGGGCATTCAGCACCAGGGCGGCGATGATGCCGACGATGGACAGGGCGCCGCCGATCAGGGCGAGTTTCTTGTGACGGGACTTCATTCTGCAGTACTCCTGTTTTCGGCACGGGCATCGGCGCGCAGTTGGCGCTTGAGCAGGGCGATGGTGTTCTTTCGATTGTGGGCGACGACGATTGGTTCGATGACCATGATCAATGCCGTGACGCCGAAGGAACCCCAGACGTAAAGGCCATAGCCGCCCATGGCGAGAAATTCGCCGAAACTGTTCCAGTGGATCATTTCTGCGCTCCCGCCAGTTCGGCGCGCACCCAGTCGGTGTGCCGCTCGCGCTCGAGCATGATGGTGCGGGCGCGGGCCAGGGCGACGGCGATCGAATACATCCAGAAGCACAGCGCCATCAGCAGCATGCCCCAGAGCATGGTTTCGGCCATCGACGACTTGGTCAGATTGACGCTGGAGCCCTGGTGTAACGTATTCCACCACTTGACGGAGAAATAGATGATCGGAATGTTGACCACGCCAACCAGCAGCAGCAGGGCACCCGCCTTGTCGGAACGGCGCACGTCGTCGATGGCGGCGGTCAGGGCCATGTAGCCGATGTAGAGGAAGAGCAGGATCAGTTCCGAGGTCAGCCGGGCATCCCAGACCCACCACGTGCCCCACATCGGCTTGCCCCACAGGGCGCCGGTCCATAGCGAGAGGAAGGCCATCAGCGCGCCGGTCGGCGCCAGCGCCTGCGACATCATGCCCGAGAGGCGGGTGTTGAAGGCCAGACCGATGGCGGCCCAGAAGGCCATGACCAGGTAGATGAACATCGACATCCAGGAAGCTGGAACGTGGATGAAGATGATCCGGTAGCCTTCGCCCTGCTGGAAGTCGGTCGGCGCCACCAGCATGCCGAGCCATAGGCCGGCCAGGCCGAAGACGACCGAGGCGGCGACGAACCAGGGAATCATCTTGCCGGCAAGGGGGTAGAAGGTCGCCGGCGAGGCGAAGCGGTAGAGATTGAAGCGGTCTTTCATTCGAGGGCGATCTTCAAGGCAGCGGCCGACGCCCAGGGGGCGAAGCCAAGTGAGGCGAAAGTCAGGGCGGCCAGCAGCGATAGATGCCCTTCCCCCCCGAGACCGGACACCGTTGCATCGACTGCGCCAGCGCCGAATATTAACACTGGTATGTACAGCGGCAGCACCAGCAGCGACAGCAGCACGCCGCCGCCCCGCAGGCCAAGGGTTAGCGCCGCCCCGATGGCGCCAATACCGGACAGTGCCGGCGTGCCGAGCAGGATGGAACCGGTCAGCACCAGCAGGGCTTCGGTGGACAGGTCGAACTGGATGCCGAGGACCGGCGCGATGAGCGCCAGCGGCAGGCCGGAAACCAGCCAGTGAGCGATCACTTTCCCGGTAACGACCAGCCCGAGCGGATGCGGTGCCAGGGCCAGTTGTTCCAGGGTGCCATCGCGATGGTCGTCGGCAAACAGGCGCGGCAGCGACAGCATGGTTGCCAGCAGGGCCGCCACCCAAAGCACGCCGGGCGCCATGGTGCGCAGCAGGTCCGGTTCGGGGCCGACGCCGAGCGGGAACAGGCTGACGACAATGATGAAGAAAAAGATCGCCGAGACAATGTCTGCCTGTCGCCGCATGGCCAGTTTGAGATCGCGGCCGATGACCGCCAGGATGATCTTCAACATCAGCGGATCACTCTCAACTGAGGCGCAGTTCGCGCACGGTGCCGGCCGGAATGTTGACCAGCTGGTGGGTGGTCATTACAGCCAGGCCGCCGCGCTGAAGGTGGGCGGAGATGATGCCGGCCAGCCAATCCACGGCGGCGACGTCGAGGGCGACGAAGGGCTCGTCGAGGATCCACAGTGGCCGCTTTTCCTTGACCAGGCGGGCCAGCGCCACGCGGCGCTTCTGACCCTGTGACAGGTACTTGCAGGCGAGATACTCGCGGCCGGCCAGGCCGACCTGCTCCAGTGCGTCGAGGGCATCGTCCTCGCTCAGGTCTTCTTCGGCCAGGCGGGCGGCGGCGAGCAGGTTTTCCAGGGGGGTCAGCTCTTCCTTGATGGCGTTCAGGTGGCCGAGGTAGCAGAGGTCGGCGCGATAGTCGTCACCCAGCTTGCGGATCGGTTCGCCCTGCCAGCGAATCTCGCCGTTTTCCGGTGGCAGCAGGCCGATCAGCATGCGCAGCAGGCTGGTCTTGCCGGAACCGTTCCGGCCCTGCAGATTGAGCAGTTCCCCCGGGTTCAGCCGAAAGCCGAGGCCGGCGAACAGGCGGCGCTCGCCGCGCACGCACTCCAGATTGTCAGCTTCGAGCATCAGGGGAAAAACCGAAAAGAATCAGCGGCAAATTATGGACGCGCAAGTTTAACGGCAGATTAGCGTGGATCAAACAAATGCATCGGCAAAAAAAGAGGGAGGAAGCGCTTCCTCCCCATTAGCGAGAAACTGGTTTGCCGGTCATTGCAGGGAACCCGTTGCCATCCGGGTTTTCTGTTGCCGGGTTCGCATCCCCGGCTTCTAGTCGGTATGGCAGGTTTGGCAGGTTTCCAGCTGGTTGTCCGGATGAATTGTTGAATCCGGGTTGTCGCCCTTCAATACGCCATGGCTGCCATGGCAATCGAAGCACTTGGCGGTGCAGGCATGGCCGAGCGAGGCGACCCGACCCGGCCGTGGTAGGTGGCGCGGTGGCTTTTCAGGTTGTCTTCGTGGCAGTTGCCGCAGCTTTCGGTAAATCGCCAGACGCACCCGGCGCCCCGCCCAGTCGACGAACAGTTGCCGCACCTCCGCGATGCCCCCATGGCGCAGGCTGCTGGCCACCAGACTGGTCGCCAGTTCGGCCCGAAAGCCGATCGACAAATCGGGAGATTGGCGCAATTCGGCCTGAAACAACTGATTGACGGCCCAGTCGGCACAGAGCGATATGGCGGCGATCGCTAACCAAAGGGAAACGAATATCTTCCAGAAAAGGCGGCTGGGAGGAGGCGGGGCGGGACATCCTGGGACGAGCGGTGCCCCGGCGGCACGCGATCAGGCACGGCGGTTGCTGACCGACAAGATCGAAGATCTGGCCGTCCGGCAGGTGGTATTGCCTGATGGCGCGGCTTACCTGTTGTTCGTCCCGTTGCAGTTTCTGCCGGCAACGGCGCCACAACTGCATGTCTACCACTATGCCGAATCCGCCCGTGTGCAGGCCGCAGCGATGGCCCTGGTCAGTTTCCTCTTTGCCGTTCGCCTGGCTTGGTATCTGTACCGGTCGATCCGCATTCTGCATGACGCCAATCGGCGTTTTGCCGGGGGCGATCTGGCAACGCGTGTGTCGCCGGCAATCGGCAGGCGGCGCCATTTCGACGACATGACGCCGCCTGCAAGGGGTCATCGAAGAAAAGATCCGCCTGTTGCACGACGTTTCGCATGAATTGCGCTCGCCATTGGCGCGCATGCAGATTGCGCTCGAACTGGCTCGCCAACAGCCGGCGAAAGTCGACGAGATGTTCGCGCGGATTGCCTACGAGATCGATCGGCTGGACAAGACGCTCGGCGAGACGCTGGCGCTTTCGCGCCTGCAGTCCGATCTGCCGGCAAAGGATGAGGAGTGCGTCAATCTGGGTGAACTGCTCGCCGAAATCGTCGGCGATGCACGCTTCGAAGCCATGGGGGGCGGTGCCCGGATCGAATTGTCGGTAGCCGTTCGGCGACCAATGATGCCGCTGGCGGCCTGTGCGTGACTTTGCAACTGCCGGTGATCCGGCTGGAGTGATAGCTGACGCTGGAGCGTGGTCGGTCGAAGGTGGCAGGATCGGCTGCGCGAAGTTCGGCTGGTCGCCGGTCGCGTTATCCCAGGAAGGCAATTTCAGCCGCGTTGCCGAGCGCCCTCAACAACCCTGCTTCCCGCCTGGTCGAATAGGCTTCAAGCCCCGATCAGTATTTCCGCCTGCACCTGCTGCAGGTGCGCCGCCAGTTCGCTGCTGGCATTTTCCAGCGCCTGGCGCAAGGCCTGCAATTCGGCCGCGGGCAGTGAGCGCCCCGCTGCCAGCAGTTGCCGGCCGATGGTGTGTACGCGATCGTGGCTGGCGGCCAGCTCGGCAAAACCGTCGAGACCGGCATAGCGCTGGCTGAACGGGCTGTGATACCAGCGTCCGAAGCGACAGTCGTGGGGCGTGACGCCCACCGGTTGTTCGTTGCTGCCATCGAGCCAGGCAAAGAGATTCTTTTTCCAGCGCCGGTGCTCGGCTTCGGCGATCAGCATCGGCAGATCTTCGCGCGACCAGCGGAAGGCCGCCGCCGAACTCCACAGTTCGTCCGGGCGGAAGTTGTCCACCCAGCTGGGCAGTTCGGCCGCTGGCATCGGGCGCGCGATGCCGAAGCCCTGTGCTTCGTCGCAGCCAAGCAGCAGCAGGATCAGGCCGTGCTCGACGGATTCGACGCCCTCGGCAATCACCTGCCGGTGGAATGCCTGGGTCAGGCCGATGACCCCCTCGACGATGGCCAGATCTTCCGGGTCATCGAGCATGTCGCGGATGAAGGACTGGTCGATCTTCAGCACTTCGGCCGGCAAGCGGCGGAAATAGGTGAGTGACGAGTAGCCGGTGCCGAAATCGTCGAGGGCGAAACGGACGCCGAGTTGGCGGCAGGCGGTGAACAGCTCGGCGATCCTGCTGATGTCTTCGAGGGCGGCGGTTTCCAGAATTTCCAGTTCGAGCAGGACCGGCGGAACCGTGGGCCGGGCGGCCAACGCCTCGGCCAGGCGGTCGACGAAATCGGGTTGTTGCAGGTGTTCGCCGGCAATATTGATACTTACTGGCAGCTGCAGACCGGCTGCCACCCAGGTGGCGAGCTGGTCCAGGGCCTGGCATAGCACCCAGTTGCCAAGTTCGCTGGCCAGTTCGGTGCCTTCGATAGCGGGCAGGAATTCACCCGGCAGGAGCAGGCCGAGTTCCGGGTGCTGCCAGCGGATCAGTGCCTCGGCGCCGACCACGTTGCCGCGCCGCATGTTGACCTTCGGCTGGTAGTGCAGGGCGAACTCGCCGCGGTGCAAGCCCTCGCGGATGCGGGCGATTTCTTCATGACGGGCACGGGCTCGCCGGTCGTTTTCCGGATCGAACAGGTGGAAGCGGTTGCGGCCGGCCTGCTTGGCCGTGTACATCGCCTGGTCGGCATGGCGCAGCAGGGCATCGGAGTCGGCGCCGTCCTGCGGGAAGAGGGTGACGCCGATGCTGGCCGATATCTGGATGGCGTGGCTGGCGATCTGGAAGGGATGGGTCAGCGTCGAGATGACGCGGCCGACGGCATGATCGGCTTCGCGTTCGCTGTCGAGATCGGCGAAGAGCAGCACGAATTCGTCGCCACCCAGGCGGGACACCGTGTCGCCGCCGCGGACGCAGCTGCGCAGACGCTGGCCGACCTCGATCAGCAGGCGGTCGCCGACGGCATGGCCGTACAGGTCGTTGACCGGCTTGAAGCCGTCGAGGTCGAGGTAGCAGACGGCCAGTATCTTGCCGCTGCGCTCACTTTGCGCCATCGCCAGTTGCATGCGATCGGCGAGCAGCATGCGGTTGGGCAGCTGGGTCAGGGCGTCGAAATGGGCCAGGTGTTCGAGGCGCTTCTGGTGTTCCTTGATCAAGGTGATGTCGGAGAAGATGCCGACGAAGTGGGAGATTTCGCCCTGGCGATTGCGTACCGTCGAAATGGTCAGCAGTTCGACGAAGACCTCGCCGGTTTTCTTGCGGTTCCACACCTCGCCCCGCCAGTACCCTTCGCGGTGGATGGTCTGCCACATGTCATTGTAAAAGGCGGCGTCGTGATGGCCAGACTTGAGCAGATCGGCGTTGTGGCCGATGGCCTCGGCACGGGTATAGCCGGTCAGCTCGCTGAACGTCGCGTTAACCTCGACGATGTGGCCGGCCGGGTCGGTGATCATGATGCCTTCGTGAGCATGTTCGAAGACGCTAGCCGCCAGCTTCTGCCGTTCCTCGGCGATCAGGCGGGCGGAGATGTCCTGGGCAATGCCGATCAGCACCGGCTGCTCGTTCCAGTGGCCATTGACGACGCGACCGTCAACCATCAGCTGGCTACCGTCGGCGCGCAGCAGTGGTCCCGTGCCGCGCCCGGTGTAAGGGCTGCCGATGGCAGCGACCGCCCGCGCTGCTTCGTTGCGATAGGCTTCGCTGAGAATGCTGGCGACCGGCAAGCCGCGCAGAGATGTTTCGGTGTGACCGAGCATCGCGCCGGCAGCCCGGTTGTGGTGGACGATCTGTCCGCCACCATCAACGATGAAGATCATGTCGTTCAGGCTGTCGAACAGGCCAGCCAGGTTCTGTTGCTGGCGGCGGGTCTCCTCCTGGATCTGCAGGCGGTGCAGACTGTCGCCGAAGTAGCCGCGCAGGGCTTCCAGGGTGGCCAGGGTGGCCGTCGGGATTTGCGTCGAATGGCGGCTGCCGAGCAACAGGCAGACCTCTGTCTGGCCGCTGACCCGGATCGACAGCAGGGCCAGGCAACGCAGTCCTTCGCGCTGCAGCGCCGGCTCGTCGAGCAGACGGTTGTCCGTGCACTCGCCGCAGGCCGCCTGGCAATTGCAGACGGTTTCGTTGCCGGCCGCCAGGCTGGCCATCACGCTGCCGGCTGGGTAATGGCCGATGGCTTCCGGGCAGGTCGGTGACAGACCGGCATGGCTTTGCAGGCGGTAGCTGCCGTCCGCCTGTCGCCAGTAGAGCGCGCCGGCATCGAATTCATGGAAGCGCAGACCGGCGCGCAGGATGGCGGCGAGCACGGCCTCGCGGTCGCCGCCGGTGGCCAGCGTGCTGGCCAGGTCATGTTCGATTTCCAGGCGCAGACCGGCATTCTTGCGCTCGGTGATATCGCTGACAGCGGCAATCAGGATTTTCTGGCCGAAGTAGCTGCCTGGCTGCAGGCGAACCTCGGTCGGGAAAACACGACCGGCGGCGCTGCGTGTCCAGTACTCAAATACTTGCGGCTGACCGGTGAAGGCTGCGGTGATGTGCTGCTCGATGGTCGCTTGGTCATTCAGTCCGGGCATGCCGAAATTGTCGTAGCGACTGCCGATCAATTCGTTCCGCGGATACCCGGAGATCTCCTCGGCGCCGCGGTTGGCATCGCGGAAGCGGCGATCCTCGCCGAGTACCAGCAGGGCTTCGGCGACGCTGTCGAAAATGCCGCGGAAAGTATCGCGACTGCCGCGCAGGTGCTCGGCCGTACGCTGGTGGCTGATGACCAGCGCCGTCAGCTGGCCGAGCTGGGAGAGCAGTGCCAGGTCATCTTCGGCGGGCCGGCCGGGGCTCTGGCGATAGGCGATGAAGCTGCCATAGAGGCTGCCGTCGGGACCGAGCAGCGGCTCGGCAACGCAGGCGGCGAAGTCCGACTGGCGGGCCAGCTCAAGCAGCGTAGCGGGGACATCAGCGGTGAAGATGTCATCGATGATCACCCGCTGGCGGTGGGCGGCCGCCCGGCTGCAGGGCAGTCCATCAATCGCGATGGCGATGCTGGCGAGCGCGCTCTGCCAGGCTTCCGGCAGGCTGGGTGCGGCGACGCAGTGGAGCAGCCGGCCCGCTGTGTCGGCGAGCAGGATGGCGCAGCGCCAGCCGGGCAATTCGGCTTCCAGCGACAAGGCCAGCAGTTCCAGTACGCCGGTGATCGGTTCGCCACGTGCCAGTCCCGCGAGGGCCGCGTTGCGCAGCAGCATGCCCTCCTCGGCGCGCTTGTTGCGCGACACATCGCGGGCGAAGCCAACGGTGCCGAGCAATTTACCGGCGGCGTCGACTACCGGTGCCTTGTAGGTCTCGTGCCAGACATTGCGCCGGTTGAGCCAGACCGGTTCGATGACCATCTGTGGTTGGCGGTCAGCCATGACTTCGCGGTCGATTTGCCGGTAGTGCTCGGCTAGTTCGCGTGGCGAAAAGTCATAATCGGATTTGCCGATCAGCGCCTCGGCCGAGTCGGCGCCGAGTGCTTCGGCCAGCATCCGGTTGGCGGCCAGGAAGCGCGACTCGGTGTCCTTCAGCCAGACTGGAAACGGGAAATTGTCGAGCAGGGCGCGCTGGTAACGGGCAGCCAGGGCGTTGTGCTGCAGGGCAGTGTCGCGCGAACGGGTGAGCTGGCGCTGTTCATCGATCAGCTCGTCTACCCAGTCGAGTTCCAGCGGGCGCAGCAGGGCGTGCTCGGAGAGCAGGCCGCTGGCATTGCCGGCGGCATCGACAACGACCAGATGACGAATCCGCCGCTCGGCCATCAGCGCAGCAGCCTCGGCCAGTGGCCGGTCCTCGGCGATGGTGATCACCGGCGTCGTCATGACATCCTTGAGCGGCGGATTGTTGCCGGAAGCGAGAAAGAGGCGGACGACGTCGTGAGCGGTCAGGATGCCGAGTGGCTGCCGACCATGGACGACTACCGTGCAACTGGCACGCGACGCCTGCATGACAGTCAGCGCCTCATCAAGGCCGGCTGTCGGCGGCAGGCGGGGAAACAGCCGGTCCATCAGCGATTCGACATCGCTCAGGTGGCGGAAGAAATCGGTGCCCAGACGTTCGCGAATGCTCGATTCGCTGGCGACGCCGAGCGGCCGGCCGTCGTCGTCGGTGACGACGAGATGGCGCAGGCCCCGTTCCACCAGCAGGCGGAAGGCGGCGCGGAAATCGGTGGCGGCCGGCACGCTGAGTACCGGGCTGGTCATCGCCGTCGCCAGGGGTTGCTGCAGGTTGCGGCGTTCGCGCAGCGCGTGCAGCAGGTCGCCTTCGGTGACGATGCCGGCGATGCGTCCGTCGTCGACGACGACTACTGATGAGCCACCGTTGTCGATGATCAGGGTTGCCGCCTCGGCCAGGGTGGCCGAAGGGGGTAGCTGGCCGTCCTGAGGGCTGATGAGATCGGCGATGCGCAGAGCTTTCATGCTGCGGATTGTAGAGCCTGGGCAGCGTGCCGTCGCTTGATTGGCGTCAATCCGGCGGTCGGGGGCTAGGTGAAAAGCTGCTTTCCACTCTGGGATTTAAGTGACCATATGGAATGCTGGGCCGGTTCCCGGTGTCGCCGGTGTTGTCTTTTCATGGTCTTGATTCGTATGGAGAAAAAGCGATTTTCCGGCGGTGGCATGGGCCTTGCGTTGAAGGCAGCAAACATTGCAACACCACAACAGGGGACCGAACGTGACCGAAACTTTCTACGAAGTGCTGCGCCGCCAGGGGATCACCCGGCGCAGCTTCCTCAAGTTCTGCAGCCTGACGGCGACCTCGCTCGGCCTGGGCAGTGCTGCCGCACCGCGCATCGCCCATGCCATGGAAACCAAGCCGCGAACGCCGGTGCTCTGGTTGCACGGCCTGGAATGCACCTGCTGCTCCGAATCCTTCATCCGCTCGGCGCACCCGCTGACCAAGGACGTCGTGCTCTCCATGCTCTCGCTCGATTACGACGACACCCTGATGGCCGCTGCCGGCCATCAGGCCGAGGCGATCCTCGACGAGGTCAAGAAGAAGTACAAGGGCCAGTACATCGTTGCCGTCGAGGGCAACCCGCCGCTCAACGAGGACGGCATGTTCTGCATCCAGGGCGGCCGTCCCTTCGTCGAGAAGCTGCGCGAAACCTGCGCCGACGCCAAGGCGATCATTTCCTGGGGCGCCTGTGCCTCCTACGGTTGCGTCCAGGCGGCCAAACCGAATCCGACGCGGGCGACGCCGGTGCACAAGGTGATCACCGGCAAGCCGATCATCAACGTCCCGGGCTGCCCGCCGATCGCCGAGGTGATGACCGGCGTCGTTACCTACATGCTGACCTTCGACCGCATTCCCGAGCTTGACCGCCAGGGCCGGCCGAAAATGTTCTATGGCCAGCGCATCCACGACAAGTGCTACCGGCGCGGCCACTTCGATGCCGGTCAGTTTGCCGAAGCCTGGGACGACGAAGGTTCGCGCAAGGGCTACTGCCTGTACAAGATGGGCTGCAAGGGTCCGACCACCTACAACGCCTGCTCGTCGATGCGCTGGAATGGCGGCGTCAGCTGGCCAGTGCAGTCCGGCCACGGCTGCATCGGCTGTTCCGAGGAGGGGTTCTGGGACAAGGGCAGCTTCTACGACCGCGTCACCGACATCAAGCAGTTCGGCGTCGAATCGAATGCCGATACGGTCGGTCTGGCTGCCGCCGGCACCGTCGGTGCGGCGATCGCCGCCCACGCCGCGGTGACGGCACTGGCGCGCGCCCGGCAGAAGGCCGGCGAATCGGCCAACAGCAATGACAAGCAGGGGGAGAACTGAGATGGGCAGCTACGAAACACAAGGCTTCAAGCTCGACAACACCGGCAAGCGCGTCGTCGTCGACCCGGTCTGCCGCATCGAGGGTCATCTGCGCGTCGAGGTCAATCTCGACAGCAACAACGTCATTCGCAACGCCGTGTCCACCGGCACCATGTGGCGCGGCCTGGAAGTCATCCTCAAGGGCCGCGATCCGCGCGACGCCTGGGCTTTCACCGAGCGCATCTGCGGCGTTTGTACCGGCACCCATGCGCTGACTTCGGTGCGCGCCGTCGAAGATGCGCTGAAGATCCAGATTCCCGAGAACGCCAACAGCATCCGCAACATCATGCAGCTGAACCTGCAGGTGCATGACCATCTGGTGCACTTCTACCACCTGCATGCGCTCGACTGGGTCGATGTTGTCTCGGCGCTGAAGGCCGATCCGAAGGCGACCTCGGCGCTGGCGCAGAGCATTTCCTCGTGGCCGCTGTCTTCGCCCGGCTACTTCCGCGACATCCAGAACCGCCTGAAGAAGTTCGTCGAATCGGGACAGCTCGGCCCCTTCATGAACGGCTACTGGGGCAGCCCGGCCTACAAGCTGCCGCCGGAAGCCAACCTGATGGCCGTCGCCCACTATCTGGAAGCCCTCGATTTCCAGAAGGAAATCGTCAAGGTCCATACCATCTTCGGCGGCAAGAACCCGCACCCGAACTGGCTGGTCGGCGGCGTGCCCTGTGCCATCAACCTCGAAGGCGCGGGGGCGGTCGGCGCGGTGAACATGGAGCGGCTGAACCTGGTCAAGAGCATCATCGACCGCTGCATCGAGTTCGTTGAGCAGGTCTACATCCCCGACCTGATCGCCATCGCCAAGTTTTACAAGGGCTGGCTCTACGGCGGCGGTCTGTCGTCGAAGAACGTCATGTCCTACGGCGACATTCCCGACAAGGCCAACGACTACTCGGCCGGCAACCTGTTGCTGCCGCGCGGTGCCATCATCAACGGCGACCTGTCCAAGGTGCATGAGATCGATCTCAAGGATCCCGAGCAGATCCAGGAATTCGTCGCCCACTCCTGGTACAAGTACCCGGACGACAACAAGGGCCTGCATCCCTTCGACGGCGTCACCGAGCCGAACTTCGTTCTCGGCCCCAACACCAAGGGCACCAAGACCAACATCAAGGAACTCGACGAAGGCGCCAAGTACTCCTGGATCAAGGCCCCGCGCTGGCGCGGCCATGCCATGGAAGTCGGGCCGCTGGCCCGCTACATCATCGGCTACGCCCAGGGCAACCCGGAGTTCAAGGGGCCGGTCGATGCCTTGCTCAAGGAACTCGACGTTCCGGTCCAGGCCCTGTTCTCCACCCTCGGCCGCACTGCGGCACGCGGTCTGGAATGCCAGTGGGCGGCGCACAAGCAGTCGTATTTCTTCGACAAGCTGATGGCCAACCTGAAGGCTGGCGACCTCAATACGGCCAACATCGAGAAGTGGGAACCGAGCACCTGGCCGAAGGATGCCCAGGGCGCCGGCTTCACCGAAGCCCCGCGGGGCGCGCTCGGCCACTGGATCAAGATCAAGGACACCAAGATCGACAACTACCAGTGCGTCGTCCCCACCACCTGGAACGGTGGCCCGCGTGACGAGCGGGGGCAGATCGGCGCTTTCGAAGCGGCCTTGATGGACACCCCGGTGGCCAAGGCTGACGAACCGCTGGAAATCCTGCGCACCCTGCATTCCTTCGATCCCTGCCTGGCCTGCTCGACGCACGTGATGAGCCCGGACGGCCAGGAAATGACGTCGGTCAAGGTCCGCTGAGCGGTCCGGAAAGGAGCCAATCATGCTCTCTCAACAGGACATGCTGGAAGCCGAGCGGCACGGCAAACAAGTCCGCTCGATCTATGTCTATGAAGCCCCGGTCCGTCTCTGGCACTGGATCAACGCCCTGTGCATGGTGGTCCTGGCGGTCACCGGCTACTTCATCGGCAAGCCCTTGCCGACGATGCCCGGAGAAGCCTCGGACAACTTCCTGCTCGGCTACATCCGCTTCGCCCATTTCGCTGCCGCCTACATCTTCGCCATCGGTCTGCTCGGACGTGTTTACTGGGCTTTCGTCGGCAACCACCACGCCCGGCAGATCTTCAAGCTGCCGATTACCAACGGCCAGTGGTGGAGTGAGGTCTTCTTCGAGCTGCGCTGGTACCTGTTCCTCGAAAAGACGCCGAAGAAGTACGTCGGCCACAATCCAATGGCGCAGCTGATGATGTTCTTCTTCTTCACGGTGCTGGCCGTCGGCATGGTGTTCACCGGCTTCGCCCTGTACAGCGAAGGCGCCGGCCTCGGCACCTGGAGCGACACGCTGTTCGGCTGGGTGATCCCGGCCCTCGGCGGCTCCATGCAGGTGCATAGCCTGCACCGGCTGGGCATGTGGATCATGATGACCTTCGTCCTGGTGCATGTTTACGCAGCGATCCGCGAGGACATCATGAGTCGGCAGTCGCTGATCTCGACGATGATTTCCGGCTGGCGGATGTTCAAGGACTGAGCGATGGAAAAACGGATACTCGTCCTTGGCATCGGCAACATCCTGTGGGCCGATGAAGGCTTCGGCGTGCGCTGCGTCGAGGCCCTGCACGCCGGCTGGTCTTTCCCGGAGAATGTGACGCTGATGGATGGCGGCACCCAGGGCCTCTATCTGCTGCCCTACGTGCAGGAGGCGGATTGTCTGCTGGTTTTCGACGCCGTCGATTACGGCGACGTGCCGGGCAGCCTGCGCGAAGTGACCGGCGAGCAGGTGCCGCGCTTCATGGGTGCCAAGAAGATGAGCCTGCATCAGACCGGTTTCCAGGAAGTGCTGATGGCTGCCGAGCTGACCGGCAAGCTGCCGGCCGAACTGGTACTGCTCGGCGTCCAGGCCGAGGAGCTGGAAGATTACGGCGGCAGCCTGCGCGCCTCGGTGCGGGCGCAGATGGTGCCGGCGCTGAACAAGGCGCTGGACTGGCTGGAGCATTGGGGTGTCGTCGGCCAGGTGCGCCACGGCGAGGCCGAGGCGATCACCAACCGGGCGCTGGCCATCGATGTTTACGAAGGCGAGCGGCCCTCGGCGGAAATCGCCTGCCGTCTGGGCGATGCCCGTTTCCTGTCGATGGAAGCGGCCTGAGATGTGCCTCGGCGTTCCCCTGCAGGTGCTTGAGTGCGGCGAACATTTCGCCCGTTGCGCCAGTCGCGACGGCGAAGTCCGTATCGACATCAGCCTGGTCGGCGAACAGCCGCCGGGCACCTGGCTGCTCGGCTTTCTCGGCGCTGCCCGTGAGGTCATTCCGGCCGAGCGCGCTGCCGCCATCGACGCTGCACTGTCTGCCCTGGCTGCCGCCGAGGGCGGCGCCACCGATTTCTCGGCCTTTTTCGCCGATCTCGACCGCGAACCCCAACTGCCCGATTTCCTCAGGATGAAACCAGCATGAGCCAGCAATTTGCCCCAGGAGCGACTGCGCTCGATCGCCTGGAAACGGCCATCGGCCGCCTCCAGCAGAAGCACGGTTTCCAGCGTGTCAGCGATGCTGCCAGCGAATTTCCCGCCGGCCTCTGCGCCCTGCTGCTGACCGAGGACCCGCAGCGCAATCCGGAAGTGCTCGATGCCTGCGTGATCCTGCCGGAAGCGCTGAAGCCGCTCGGCGACGCTATCGTCCGCCAGGTCGCCGGCCCGGATGTGACGGCCGTCCTGCAACAGAAATTCGGCGTTGCCCGGCCGCCGGCCGTCGTCTTCCTGCGCGATGGCGCCTACCTCGGCAGCCTCAACGGCATCCGCGACTGGCGCGAATACCAGGTCGAAATTGCCGAACTGCTCAATGGCCCGGCCCGGCCAAAGCCGATCGGCATTGCCGTGATTGCCGCCAACCCGCAAGGAGCCTGCGCATGAACCCGAGCACGCTGCGTCCCTTCCCGATTTCCGTCGTCGCCATGGGCCCCGGCTCGCAGGGCGACGAAGCGCCGGCCTATCTGCCGCTGCCGCAGATGCAGAGCTTCGCCGCGCCGCGCCTGCCGGATGACATGGCGCCCGAGGTGGTCGCCGCCGCCAGCGAGTTGCTGGGCAAGTTGCTCGAGCGTCTGGAAAAACAGGGCTTCACCGCCGGCGTGCAAGTCGACCTGCTGGCTCAGCCGCCGGCCGTGCGCGAGGTGATCAACCAGTCGCTGGGCTTCGGCGAGGTCAGCGCCTTCACCACGGCGCCGCGCCACTGGCGCGTCCAGGAAACCGCCTTCGCCGGCCTCTGGCGGGTGCTGGAGGTGGCCGACGACGGTCGCTTCCTGATCGATCGCCTGGAGACCGGCAGCATTCCGCCGGTGCTTGGCGAAACCATGCGCCAGACGGCAGTCGCCGACCTGCCGGCACCGGCCTACCCCGAGGGCTGCATGAATGCGCCGCCGCTGGTCGAGGAACTGCGCCTGCAGTCGGCGGCCTGGCGACCGGGCGACGCGGCCCATGTCATTAACCTGACCCTGCTGCCGGTCAGTGATGCCGATCTCGACACGCTCTACGGCTGGCTCGGCCATCGCGAGGTATCGATCCTGTCGCGCGGCTACGGCAACTGCCGGATCACCAGCACGCGCCTGCACAACGTCTGGTGGGTGCAGTACTTCAACAGCATGGACACGCTGATCCTCAATTCCATCGAAGTCGTCGCCATGCCGGAAGTGGCGCTGGCCGCCGACGAGGATTTTGCCGACTCG
Organism: Betaproteobacteria bacterium HGW-Betaproteobacteria-7; assembly: GCA_002840765.1. Classification (GTDB taxonomy): domain Bacteria; phylum Pseudomonadota; class Gammaproteobacteria; order Burkholderiales; family Rhodocyclaceae; genus Azonexus. Next base: position 278,576 of record PHCE01000002.1, on the reverse strand, counting down.
CTGGAGCGCCTGCGCGAATATCTCGACATGCTGGCCGAGCCTGTATAGGCTGGACGCATGCGTTTCGAAGGTTCCTTTCTCGATGTCGGGCCGCAGGACAGGCTGGAGTGCGGCATCTGCTGGTGGGTGTACGATCCGGCTGTCGGCGACGATAGCCGCGGCATCCCGCCCGGCAAGTCGTTCGCTGAACTGCCGGACGACTGGTGCTGTCCCGGTTGCGACGCGCCGCGCCACAAATTCATGGTGTTGGGCGAATGAAGGTCTGGTCAGCCGATCCGGCGCCGGCGCTGCAGCAGGCTTTTGCCGTCATCGCGGCGACGCGCATGGCCGGCCTGGCCATCTGCAATCCGGCGCTGCTGGTTGAGGTGCTGCCCTTCCGCCGTACCGCCGAGGGCCACTGGGCCGGCCTGACCATCACCCCGTGGGCGATCAACCTGCTCTGCCTGCCCGGCGAGGGTGACTGGCCGCAACTGGCCGCCGGCAGCAAGCATGACTGGCATTTTCCTTCCGGCGTCTATGAGTTCATTGTTGCCGAAGAAGCCAGCCTGGGCAGCTATCACCTGTGCTCGCTGTTTTCCCCGGCGCTCGAATTTGCCAGCCACGAACAGGCGCGGTTGACCGCGCTGGCCGCCGACGAAGCGCTGTTCGCCGCCCCGCTGGCCGCTCCGGCACCCCAGGCACTGGCCGGACGAAGGGCCTTCCTCGGCCTGGCACGATGAGTTCCGCCGGACTGCTGACAGTCAGTGCCCGCTTGCGCGCGGGGCGGCTGCATGATTTGACCGTGAATCTGCAGCGGCCGCCGGTGACCATGCTCTTTCATCAGCAGATTCCGGAAGCCGTGGTCAAGGCCGTTCCCTACCTGTTCACCCTCTGCGCCCACGCCCAGCGCGCCGCCGCTCAGGCGGCGCTGGCCGCCGCCGAAGGCAGCGAGCGGCGGCCGGTGGATGACGGCGAACTGTGGGGCGAAATGCTGCACGAAAGCCTCTGGCGGCTGCTGCTCGACTGGCCGCCGGCCCTCGGCCTGCCCGATGCCCGCGACGCCTTCGTCGCCTGGCGGGCGGCCCGTGGCGACGAGGATGCGCTGCTGCGCATGCAGGCCGTGCTCAAGGTGGCGCGCGCTCAGGCGGCTGCCTGCCTGGCCTGCCTCGACGAGGGCGGGATCGGGCCGGCGCCGCAACTGGCGCCGGAGGTCTGGCTCGATTACTGGCAGGGCAACGTCGATCAGCGGCCAGCCGCGCTGCCCCCGCCGTCGGTTGCCGCCGCTTGTCGCCGGCGCCTGGCCGAGGCCGAGATGGCCGCTGCCGCCATTGTCGCCGGCACGCCCTATCCGGTGGCCGCTGCCGGCGGCAAGGGCTGGGGGGTCGGCCAGACGCTGACCTCACGCGGTGTGCTGACCCATGCAGCGCATGTGGACGACGGGCGCATCGTCAGTTACAAGTTGTGGGCGCCGACCGATGCGCTGTTCGCCGATTCGCTGGCGCTCGAACAGATTCTCGGCGAGCGCATCTACGCCTCGGCGGCGGCGGCGCGGCAGGCGCTGAATCTGGCCGTGCTGGCCCTTGATCCCTGTCTGCCCTATACGCTGGAGTTGCAAGATGCATGAAATGTCGCTGGCCGAAGGCGTGCTGCAACTGGTCGAGGACACGGCGCAGCGCGAAGGGGCGCAAAGGGTTAAGCTGGTGGTTCTGGAGATCGGCCAGCTATCCTCGGTCGAACCGGAGGCGCTGCGCTTCTGCTTCGAGGCGGTGACACACGGCGGCATCGCCCACGGGGCGGCGCTGGAAATCGTCGCCGTGCCGGGTAGTGGCTGGTGCATGCCGTGCGCGGCGACGGTGCCGATGACGGAGAGTTTCGGTGCCTGCCCGCAGTGCGGCAGTTACCAGGTGCAGCCGACCGGCGGTACCGAGATGCGGGTCAAGGAAATTGAAATCGAGTAGGGCGACTAGGAGACGACGATGTGTACGGTTTGCGGCTGCGGCGAAGGTGAAGTGAAGATCGAGGGGGATGGCCATGCCCATACTCATGTCCATGCCGATGGCACGGTGCATACCCACACCCACGAGCATGCCGATGAGCATGCCCATGCCCACGACGACGCGCCGCTCGGCGTCCACTCGCATACCCATCACCACGCCGACGGCCGCGAACACAGCCACGCCCACAGCCATGACGGCGAGCACGTGCACACGCACGGCTACGAGGGCGAGCATCAGCATCAGCCGGCGCTCGGCGGCGATCTCGATTATGGCAACGGCCCGGCCCGCGCCCATGTGCCGGGCATGAGCCAGGCGCGCATGGTGCAGATCGAGCAGGACATCCTGAGCAAGAACAACGGCTATGCCGCAAAGAACCGCCACCTCTTTGACGATCGCGGCATCTTCGCGCTGAATCTGGTATCCAGCCCTGGCTCTGGCAAGACCACGCTGCTGGTCAAGACCATCGAACTGCTCAAGGACCAGGTCGCCATCTGCGTCGTCGAGGGCGACCAGCAGACCTCCAACGACGCCGAGCGCATCCGCGCCACCGGCGTGCCGGCGCTGCAGATCAACACCGGCAAGGGCTGCCACCTGGATGGCCACATGGTCGGCCACGCCATCGAACGCCTGCAACCGGCCGACGAATCGCTGTTCCTCATCGAGAACGTCGGCAACCTGGTCTGCCCGGCTGCCTTCGATCTCGGCGAACATCACAAGGTGGCCATCCTCTCGGTCACCGAGGGCGAGGACAAGCCGCTGAAATACCCGGACATGTTCCGCGCCGCCGACATTATGCTGCTCAACAAGTGTGACCTGCTGCCCTACCTCGAATTCGACGCCGACCTGGCCGAAGCCAACGCCCGCCAGGTCAATCCGAACCTGACCGTGTTCCGCGTCTCGGCCACGCGCGGCGAAGGCATGAGCGCCTGGATCGACTGGATCACCTCCGGTCTCGAAGCCCAACGCGGCAAGCGTTCGGAGACGGTCGATGCGCTGAAGCGAAGGGTGGTTGAACTGGAGCGCCAGCTGGCCGCCAAGTGAGCGGCCGCCGCCTGCGCATTCGCGGCCTGGTCCAGGGCGTCGGCTTCCGGCCTTACGTCTGGCGAATGGCCAATGAACTGGGCCTCGACGGCTGGGTACGCAACGACGGGGCCGGAGTCAGCATCGCTGTTGCGGGCGAACGCCTTGCCGAATTCCTCGCCCGCCTGCCCAAGGAAGCGCCGCCGCTGGCGCGCATCGACGCCATCGTTGAGGAAGTCGGTGAGGCATTCGTTGATCGCGGGTTTTCCATTCTCGACAGCCAGAGCAGCGTAGTCAGCACCGCCATCGGCCCCGATGCCGCAATCTGTCCCGAGTGCATCGCCGATCTCTGCGACCCGGCCGGCCGCCGCTGGCGCTATCCGTTCACCACCTGCACCCATTGTGGCCCGCGCTACACGGTCAGCCGCGGCATTCCCTACGATCGGGCGCGTACCAGCCTGGCCGCCTTTCCGCTGTGTCCACCGTGCGCCGACGAATACACGGCGCCCGCCGACCGCCGTTTCCATGCCGAGACCACCTGCTGCCCGGACTGCGGCCCGCAACTGCGCCTGCTCGATGCCGGTGGCCAGCTGCTGGCCGGCGATCCGCTGGCGGCGACGCTGGCTCTGCTCCATGCTGGAGGCATTGTTGCCATCAAAGGGCTGGGCGGCTTCCATCTCGCTTGCGATGCGCACAACGCGGCGGCGGTGGCCGAGTTGCGCCAGCGCAAGCAGCGCGAGGCCAAGCCGTTTGCGGTGATGGGTCTGAATCCGCGCTCGCTGGCGGCGTATGCCGGTATCGACGGTGACGCCGAAGCGCTACTGCGTTCGGCAGCAGCGCCCGTGGTGCTTTGCCCCAAGGCCGGCACAGAACTGTCCGGCGTCGCACCCGGCCTGGCCTGGCTCGGCGCCATGCTGCCGGCGACGCCGCTGCATCTGCTGCTCTGGCACGAAGGCGCCGGCCGACCGGCCGGTACCGCCTGGCTGGCCGACGAGAGCGAACTGTTGCTGGTGATGACCAGCGCCAATCCGCACGGCGAACCGCTGGTCATCGGCAACGACGAGGCGCTGCAACGCCTGGCCGGCATCGCCGATGCCTACCTGGTGCACGACCGTGACATCGTCATCCGCTGCGACGATTCGGTAGTAAAACCGGGGACAGACCACGGTTTTAGCGAAAACCGTGGTCTGTCCCCGGTTTTACTTCGCCGTGCCCGTGGCTATGTGCCGCTGCCCATTCCGCTGGCCGGCGACGGTCCCTGCGTGCTGGCGCTCGGCGGCTTCTTGAAGAACACCCTGTGCCTGGTCAAGGACGACGCCGCCTGGTTGTCGCAGCATATCGGCAGTCTTGACAATGTCGCCGCCGTCGGTTTCCTCGAGGAAATGGCGGCGCACCTGCCGGCGATCCTGGCGGCGCGGCCCGAACTGATCGTGCACGACCTGCATCCGGATTACCCCTCGACCCACCTGGCGCAGCGTCTGGCCGGCGAACTCGGCGTGCCGGTACTGGCCGTCGGCCATCACCATGCCCACATTGCCGCCGTCGCCGCCGAGCATCGCTGCGCCGAGCCGCTGCTAGGGCTGGCCATCGACGGTGTCGGCCTGGGTCCGGATGGCGGCCTGTGGGGTGGCGAATTGCTGCGCCTCGACGGCGCCGCGTGCACCCGCCTGGGCCACCTGCAGACGCTGCAACTACCCGGCGGCGATCGCGCTGCCCGCGAACCCTGGCGCATGGCGGTGGCGGCGCTGCACAGCGTCGGCCTCGGCTACCGGGTTGGCGGCTGGTTGCTGCAGCACTACCCGCAACACGAGGCCGGCCCGCTGCTGACCATGCTCGCCCGCAACCTGCGTTGCCCGCCGACTAGCAGCCTCGGCCGCTGGTTCGACGCCGCCGCCGGCCTGCTCGGCCGCCGGGCCGAAATGCAGTATGAAGGTCAGGCGGCGATGGAACTGGAAGGCCTGGCCTTCGCCCACGGGCCGGTCGAACCCCTGTTAGGTGGCTGGCGTTTGTCTGATGACGGACAGTTGCTCGACCTGTCGCCGCTGATTCCGGCGCTGCTCAATTGCCGCGAGCCGGCCTACGGTGCCGCCCTGTTCCACGCCACGGTCGCCGCCGGCCTGGCCGAGTGGATCATCGCCGCGGCGCAGCGCGAGCGGCTGGCGACCGTTGCCGTCGCTGGCGGCTGCGCGCTCAATGGGCTGTTGATGAGCGCTTTGCGCCGGGATCTGACCGCGGCCGGGCTACATCTGCTGGAAGCCCGGCTGGCACCACCCAATGATGGCGGCATTGCCCTCGGCCAGGCCTGGATCGGCCGCCAGAGCCTGCTGGCTGCTTCTTGAAGTGGAAGCTGGCTTTGCGGAAAAGTGGACGCAGTGAAAGAAATGTTTCCACAAAATCATCCGTTGATGATCGGTCGGATGATCCTATGTTGCTGAATTAAAAGACAACTGATTTCTAGCACGTTATTTGCTCAATAGAAGTCCCATAACGCCAGATCCCCAATAGAGACGCTTGGTCGGTCGCTTACCGACATTCATCAAGAGGGGAGGGTCATGGCCAATACCAATCTGATCGCGCTGGAGCGCGACGCACGCATTTCTGCCGCTGCCGAGCGCCTGTCGATGACGCGCCGCGAATTCCTGCAATTCTGCGCTGCGTTGGCGGCCACGCTTGGCCTGCCGCAAGGCGCCGACGCTGCCGTTGCCGAAGCAGTGGCGACCAAGCAACGGCCGAGCGTCATCTGGCTGCATTTCCAGGAATGCACGGGATGCACCGAATCGATGCTGCGCGCCGAACATCCAACGCTGGAGAAGCTGATTCTCGACGTCATCTCGCTCGACTACCACGAGACACTGTTCGCTGCCGCCGGTCATCAGGTGGAAGCGGCGCGCAAGTCGGCGATGGAACAGCACAAGGGCAAGTACATCCTGGTCGTCGAAGGCGCCATTCCGACCCGGGACGGTGGCATCTACTGCAAGATCGGCGGCCAGACGGCGATCGAGCTGCTCAAGGAATGCGCGGCCGATGCGGCGGCGGTGATCGCCATCGGCTCCTGCGCCTCGTGGGGCGGCATGCCGTCGACCGATCCCAATCCGACCGGCGCCTCCAGCGTGGCCAAGGTGCTCGGCAAGCCGGTGGTGACCATTCCCGGCTGCCCACCGAATCCGTACAACTTTCTGTCGACGGTGGTGCATTTCCTGACCTTCGGCAAGCTGCCGGAAGTCGATCACCTGGGCCGGCCGAAGTTCGCCTACTCGCGGCTGATCCACGAAAACTGCGAGCGCCGCGCCCATTTCGACGCCGGGCGCTTCGCCATGGAATTCGGCGATCCTGGCCACCGCCAGGGCTACTGCCTGTACAAGCTGGGCTGCAAGGGGCCGGAAACCTACGCCAATTGCTCGGTAATCCTCTTTGGCGATGCCGGTGCCGGCACCTGGCCAGTGGCCTGCGGCCATCCGTGCATCGGCTGCACCGAGGAAGGCGTTGGCTTCGCCAAGCCGATCCACGCGCTGGCCAAGCTGAAGAACATTGAGCCCTCCGCCTTCCTGCCGCGCATCGTCGAGGAACAGGGTGTCGGTGCCAGCCTCGGCGCCGCCGCCCTGCTCGCCGCGGTGGCTGGCGCAGCCGCCGGGGCCGGGGCGATGCTGACGCGCAACCTGGGTCTGTCGCATCAGGCCGAGGAGCTGGAAAAGGCGAAGCAGGACCAAGCCAACCAATCGACGGAGGTCTGAAATGGCCAGCAGACGCGATTTCCTGCGTGGCTGCCTGGCCGGGGGGGCCGTGGCAGCTACCGTCGTGCCGACTCCGGCGGTCGCCCGCGACACGCTCCAGCGACCGCCGGAGGCGCTCGGCCTGCTCTACGATGCGACGCTGTGCGTCGGATGCCAGGCCTGCGTCGCCGCCTGCAAGCAGGCCAACGACAATCCGGCCGAATTCAACGCCCTCGACAAGCTGTGGGATACGCCGCTCGATACCTCGGGCGATACGTTCAACATCATCAAGATGTACCGCCACGGCACGATGACGACGAAGGACACCGAGGAAAACGGCTTCGCCTTCATGAAGACCTCGTGCATGCACTGCGCCGACCCGTCCTGCGTTTCCGCCTGTCCGGTCACGGCGATGTTCAAGGATCCGGTCACCGGCGTCGTCGGCTACGACCCGGATGCCTGCATCGGCTGCCGCTACTGTGTTGCTGCCTGCCCGTTCGGCATTCCCAAGTACCAGTACGATTCGCCGACCGGCCAGATCGGCAAGTGCGAGCTGTGCCGCGAGCGCTACGCCGACGGCCACTACTCGGCCTGCGCCGAAGTCTGTCCGACGGGCGCCACGCTGTTCGGGCGGACCAGCGACCTGCTCGTCGAGGCCAAGCGCCGGCTCAACCTGCAGCCCGGCAAATGGACGATGATGCCGCGCGGCCGCCTGCCGGCCCCCGACGAGACGGCCGAGCAGGCCGCCCTCTGGAAAGCGCCGCGTGACCAGCACTACGAGGCCCAGGTCGGCAACTACGTGCGCCATGTCTATGGCGAGACCGAGTACGGCGGTACCCAGGTGCTCAAGTTGTCAGCGGTGCCGTTCGTCAAGGTCGGCATGCCCGACCTGCCGCCGCGCTCGTCGGCAGCGACCTCCGAAACCATCCAGCACTCGCTGTACGGTGGCCTGCTGATGCCGCTGGCGGTACTCGGCGCGCTGACTTTCGTCGCCCGCCGCAACGTCGTGGCCGACGATGACGGCGAACGCAACGATCAGGGAGGGCAGTGACATGAACACCCATCAACATGCCCAGCCGGCACCGGTCGGCGGCCCGCTGTTCACCACCGCGACCTTCATCTGTGGCGTCCTGATCGCGGTCATGGTGGCGGTTCTGGTCACCCGCTTCATTTTCGGCCTGGGCGCGGTGACCAACCTCAACGACGGCTATCCCTGGGGCATCTGGGTGGTGGTCGACGTGGTCATCGGCTCAGCCTTCGCCTGCGGCGGTTTCTCGGTGGCGATGCTGGTCTATATCTTCAACAAGGGCCAGTACCACCCGCTGGTCCGTCCGGCGCTGCTGGCCAGCCTGTTCGGCTACACACTGGCCGGTGTCGGCGTCATGTTCGACCTTGGCCGTTACTGGAATTTCTGGCACATCTTCTGGCCGACCTACGCCAATCCGAACTCGGTGATGTTCGAGGTGGCGCTGTGCATCAGTGCCTACATCATCGTCATGTGGATCGAGTTCTCGCCGGTGTTCCTCGAGAAGTTCGGCCTGCGCGACGCCAAGAAAAAGCTGAACAAGGTGCTGTTCTTCGTCATCGCCCTCGGCACGTTGCTGCCGATGATGCACCAGTCGTCACTGGGCACGCTGCTGGTGGTTATGGGGACGCAGGTCAATCCGCTGTGGCAGACGCCGGTCGTGCCGCTGCTCTACCTGCTGAGCGCCATCACCATCGGTTACGGTATCGTGCTCTTCGAATCCTGCGTCGCCGCCTCGGCTTACCGCCGGCAGATCGAGATGCACCTGCTGCAGCCGATGGCCCGCGTGATGCTGGGCGTGCTGGCGGTGTTCCTGGTTGTCCGCATCGGTGACCTGGTGCTGCGTGGCGCCTTCGGCCACGCCTTCGCCCCGACGCTGGAGGCCTTCGTGTTCTGGCTCGAGATGCTGCTCTTTGCCGCACCCTTGCTGCTGATCGGCAATGCCGCCGCCCGCCGTAATCCGGCCCGAATGTTCGTCGCCGGCGTCGCCATCATGCTCGGCGGCATCTTCCTGCGCCTCAACGGCTTCCTGATCGGCTACGACACCGGCCCCGGCTGGACCTACTTCCCGTCGATCGCCGAACTGCTGGTCACCATAGGCATCTTCGCCATCGAGGTGCTCGGCTACATCATCATCACCCGCCGCTTCCCCGTGCTGCCGCGCGCCGAAGCTGCCCACTGAATTCCAGGGATAGGAGAAAAACATGTCCAAACGAGTCACCATCGATCCGGTCACCCGCATCGAAGGCCATCTGCGCGTCGATGTCGAGGTTGATGGCGGCCGGGTCAAGAAGGCCTGGGCTTCCGGCCAGATGTGGCGCGGCGTCGAGAACATCCTGATCGGCCGTGATCCGCGCGACGCCTGGGCGATCACCCAGCGCATCTGCGGCGTGTGCACCACGGTGCATGCTATGGCTTCGGTGCGCGCCGTCGAGAACGCGCTGCAGCTGGAAATCCCGGTCAACGCCCAGTACATCCGCAACATGATCATGCTGGCCCACGCCATCCATGACCATATCGTGCATTTCTACCACCTGTCGGCGCTCGACTGGGTGGACGTGGTCTCGGCGCTGAAGGCCGACCCGGACAAGTCGGCCGAACTGGCGCAGAGCCTGTCCAACTGGAATGGCAACAGCAAGGCCGAGTTCAGGAAGGTGCAGGAGAAGTTGAAGGGCTTCGTCGGCACCGGCCAGCTCGGCATCTTCACCAACGGCTACTGGGGCCACCCGGCGATGAAGCTGACGCCGGAAGTGAACCTGCTGGCCGTCGTCCATTACCTGCAGGCGCTGGAAGTGCAGCGCTACGCCAACAAGATCGTCGCCATCCTCGGCTCCAAGTCGCCGCACATCCAGAACGTCGCTGTCGGCGGCGTCGCCAATCCGCTGTCGCTGGACGCCCAGTCGGTGCTGACCGTCGAGCGCCTGCTGGCGGTCAAGGAATGGATGCTCAAGCTCGACGACTTCGTCAAGAACGTCTATCTCGTCGACGTCGCCGCCATCGGCGCCTTCTACGCCGACTGGACCAAGGTCGGCCGCGGCATCACCGACTACCTGTGTGTGCCGGACATTCCGCTAGACGGCAAGGGCACGACCTTTGCGCTGCCCGGCGGCTATATCGAAGGCGGCAAGCTCGAAAGCTTCAAGCCGATCAAGACCTTCGGCGACCAGTATTTCGTCGATGGTGTCAGCGAGGCGATCAAGCATTCCTGGTACGACTACAAGGCCGGCAACAACCAGTCGCTGCACCCGTACAAGGGCGAGACGACGCCGAACTACACCGACTTCCAGGACGACGGCAAATACAGCTGGCTGAAATCGCCGACCTTCTACGGCAAGCCGATGCAGGTCGGCCCGCTGGCTCGCGTGCTGAACATGCTGGCCGCCGGCCACGAGCCGACCAAGAAATACGCGACCACCGCCCTCGATCTGGTATCGACGATCGCCGGCACGCCGGTCGGTCTCGAAGCCATGCATTCGACCATCGGCCGCCATGCTGCGCGCGCGGTTGGCTGCGCCGTGCAGTCCGACGAGATGATCAAGCAGTGGGACCTGCTGGTCACCAACATGGCCAAGGGCGATCTGACCACCTTCAACAAGCCGGTCTTCCCCAAGGGCGAGCAGATGGGCGTCGGCTTCCATGAAGCCCCGCGCGGCGTGCTGTCGCACTGGGTGGTCATCGACTCCGGCAAGATCGCCAATTACCAGTGCGTCGTGCCGACCACCTGGAACGCCGCGCCGCGCAACGAAAATGATCAGCCCGGCGCCTACGAGGCCTGCCTGCTCGACAACCCGGTGGCAGACCCGGAGAAGCCGCTGGAAGTGCTGCGCACCGTGCACTCCTTCGACCCCTGCCTGGCCTGCGCCGTGCATGTCGTCGACGAGGAGCAGCGGCCGGTGGTGACGGTGACGGCGGCTGGGAGCTGTTAGGATCGAGGATCGAGCGGGGCGGGGCAGACCGCCCCGCTTTTGCCAACAACTAACCGCTAACTACCAATGACTAGAAACGCAGTTCTCGGCATCGGCAACATCCTGCTCTCCGACGAGGGTGTCGGCGTGCGCGTCGTTGAGGCGCTGGCGTCCCGTGCTAGCTGGCCGGACGATATCGAGCTGATCGACGGTGGCACCTGCGGCATGGAAATGCTCGACCAACTGGAGGAGCTTGACCTGCTGGTCGTCGTCGACTGTGTGCGCGGTGGCCGGCCCCCCGGGACGCCGGTGGTGCTGCGCGGCGAGGCGGTGCCGGTGTTTTTCCGCACCAAGCTGTCGCCGCACCAGATCGGCCTGGCCGACGTTCTGGCCAGTCTCGAACTGACCGGCCGGGCGCCGCGGGAAACCGTCATCGTCGGCATCGAACCGGAATCGCTGGCCCTCGGCATGGAACTGACGCCGGCGGTCGGCGCGCGGCTGCCGGAACTGGTCGACCTGACCCTGGGCGAACTGGAACGTCGCGGCCTGCTGGTCGGGGCGGTCGGCTGATGTGTCTGTCGGTGCCGATGCAGGTCGCCGAATGGGAAGGCGACGGCGATTTCGCCTGGCTGGTTCGCGAGGGGCGGCGTGAACGCGTGAACATGATGTTGCTCGGCCCGCAGCCCATCGGCACCTGGGTGCTGACCTCGCTCGGCCTGGCCCGCGAAGTGGTTGAGCCGGAACAACTGGCGCTGATCGAGGAAGCGCTGGCGGCGCTGGCCGCCTCGCTTGACGGCGACTACGAAGCAGCCGGCTATTTCCGCGACCTGGAAGCGGGGCGATGAGCGAAGGTATCCGCCAGCCGGCCATGGCGCCGCCACCCGTGCGCATCGCGGAAGCCCGCGCCGACGATCCCTCAGCCTTTCTCAATGAACACTTTCTGCGCGTGTGGCAGACGCAGATGCATGATCTGCCCTTCGTCAATCCGGCGCTGCAGGTCGAGGCCATCGGCTTCGTCCGCTACAGTGGCGACTGGTTGGGCGTCGTCGTTACCCCGTGGTTCCTCAATCTGTTTTTGCTCAACGGCGGCGGTACCTTGTGGGGCAATATTCCGGCCGGCCAGCGGCGCTACCTGGAGTTGCCTTGCGGCGCCCTGCAATTCATCGCCGACGACGATCCGGTTATCGGTCCCTACCAATACTGCCCGCTGATCGCCCCGGTCACCGGCATCGCCAACATGAGCGCAGCGCGCCAGGCGGCGCTTGATGCACTGCGTAGCGCCTTCGCTATTCCGGCCAAAGCGGCAGAACCCGCACCGGCAGCCGCCGCCGCCAGTGAGCCGCCCCGGCGTGGCTTTCTGCGCCGGCTGACTGGCCGGCGGCCTTGATTACGCTCATTGCCGTGGCTGCCCGTACTGGCGGACAATGGCTTGAACTCAACAAGGAGAGGCGCTGATGTGTCTGGCAATCCCCGCGCAAGTCGTCGAACTGCGTGACGGCGACATGGCCGTCGTTGATCTGGCCGGCGTCCGCAAGGAAATCTCGCTGGCCCTGGTTGACCACGTGGCACCCGGCGACTACGTCATCGTCCATGTCGGCTACGCGCTGAACAAGCTCGATCCCGAGGAGGCGGCGCGCACGCTGGCGCTGTTCGCCGAGTTGGAACAACACCAGGCCGGCGAGACGCAGCACTGATGAAGTACATCGACGAGTTCCGCGACGGTGAGGTGGCCCGCGGCCTGGCCGACGCCATTCGCCGCGAGGCCGATCCGGCTCGCCGTTACCATTTCATGGAGTTTTGCGGTGGCCACACGCACGCCATTTCGCGTTATGGCGTCACCGATTTGCTGCCCGACAATGTGCGCATGATCCATGGGCCCGGCTGCCCGGTCTGCGTGCTGCCGATTGGTCGCGTCGACCTGGCCATCCGCCTGGCGCTTGAGCAAGGCGTCACCCTGTGCACCTACGGCGACTGCCTGCGCGTGCCGGCCTCCGACGGTCTGTCGCTGATGAAAGCCAAGGCCCGCGGCGGCGACATCCGCATGGTCTATTCAAGCGCCGATGCCGTCGCCCTGGCGCAGAAACATCCGGACAAGCAGGTGGTTTTCTTCGCCATCGGCTTCGAGACGACGACACCGCCGACGGCGGTGGCGATCAAACAAGCAGCGGCGCTCGGCCTGAAGAACTTCTCGGTGCTGTGCTGCCACGTGCTGACCCCGTCGGCCATTTCCAGCATTCTCGAATCGCCGGAAGTCCGCCAATGGGGCACCGTGCCGCTCGATGGCTTCATCGGCCCGGCGCACGTATCGACCATCATCGGCAGCCGGCCCTACGAATTCTTCGCCGAGGAATACCGCAAGCCGGTGGTCATCGCCGGTTTCGAGCCGCTCGACGTAATGCAGGCGATCCGTATGCTGATTCGTCAGGTCAACGAAGGTCGCGCCGAAGTCGAGAACGAGTTCTCGCGCGCTGTCGACCGCGACGGCAACCTCAAGGCGCAGGCTTTGGTCGCCGAAGTCTTCGAAATGCGCAAGGCGTTCGAGTGGCGCGGGCTGAACGTGCTGCCCTACTCCGCGTTGCGCATTCGCAGCACGTTCGCCGAATTTGACGCCGAAAAGCGTTTTCCGCTCGACTACTGTTCGGTGCCGGATCACAAGGCCTGCGAATGCGGCGCCATCCTGCGCGGCGTGAAGCGACCGCAGGACTGCAAGATATTCGGCACAGTGTGCACGCCGGAAAATCCGGTGGGGTCGTGCATGGTTTCCTCCGAAGGGGCCTGTGCGGCGCATTACACGTATGGGCGGTATAAGGATGTTTGATGCGTTGCTTCCGCTGGCGTTGGGTCGGCGCCGGGCTGCGCCCGGTCCCTTGCGCTACTCGGCAGGCCGGGCGGCTGGCTAAACTCGCCTGCGGCTCGGACAACGCCAGCCGAAGGCCCCCGTCCTGCCTGCGTTGCTCAGCGCCTTCCAGGGGGACCCCAAAACCCGCCCTGGCACTCACCGTTTCGGTCCAGCGAAAAGCCTCAAAAACCGGATTGTTTTCCCGGGCCCCTTGGGAGGTGCCGAGCAACGCAGGCGTTGGCGGAAAAAGGGCGAGGACTGTCTGAGGGGCACAGCCCCGAGTTCCGCAGCCCCCGCCAACGGCGAGTAGCGCAGGGGACCCCGCGTAGCGGGGCACCGACCCAGGGGTGGCCTTCTTTTTGGCTACTTTTTCTTGGCCACACAAGAAAAAGTACGCCCGCCCCGCAAGGGCGGAACCCGGCGCTCGATCAGTCAAAACCGCCTGCGCATAAGGCGCAAGAAACAGCGCCCCGTTGAATCCGGAAAACCCCACCCCATGACCGAAACACGTAAAAACTACATCCGCCCCCTCGACACCAAACACGGCCAGATCGACATGGCTCACGGCTCCGGCGGCCGGGCGATGGCACAACTGATCGACGAGGTCTTCGCCCGCCATCTCGGCAACGAGTACCTGGCCCAGGGCGACGACGGCGCGTTGTTACCGTCACCCGGTGCCGGACGTCTGGTGATGGCCACCGACGCCCACGTCGTCTCGCCACTGTTCTTTCCCGGCGGCGACATCGGCTGCCTGTCAGTACATGGCACGATCAACGACGTGGCAGTGATGGGGGCCACGCCGCTGTACTTGGCAGCAAGCTTCATCCTCGAAGAAGGCTTCAAGATCGCTGATCTGGTGCGCATCGTGCAAAGCATGGCGGCGGCGGCGAAGGCTGCCGGTGTGCCGGTGGTTACCGGCGATACCAAGGTGGTCGAGCGCGGCAAGGGTGATGGGGTGTTCATTACCACCACTGGCGTCGGCGTTGTCGCGCCGGGGATGGAACTGTCCGGCCGCCAGGCGCGGCCGGGCGACGTGATCCTGGTTTCCGGCACGCTCGGCGATCACGGCATGGCGATCATGGCCGAACGCGAGAGCCTGGGTTTCGATTCGCCGATCGTTTCCGACACGGCGGCGCTGCACGAGTTGATTGCCGCGATGCGCGCGAGCGGCGCCGACATTCACGTACTGCGCGACCCGACGCGTGGCGGGTTGGCGACGACGCTGAACGAGATCGCCCGCCAGTCGGGTGTCGGCATGATGCTGCAGGAGAAGGCGCTGCCGGTGAAACCGGCGGTCAATGCGGCTTGCGAGTTTCTCGGGCTCGATCCGCTTTATGTGGCCAACGAAGGGAAACTGGTGGCGATCTGCGGCGAAAATGATGCGGAAAAGCTATTGGTGGCGATGCGTGCGCATCCGCTGGGTGGTGCTGCCGCGATCATCGGTACGGTGCATGATGATCCCCATCATTTCGTGCAGATGACCACCGGCTTCGGCGGCCGCCGCATCGTGGACTGGTTGTCCGGCGAGCAGTTGCCGCGGATTTGCTGAAGGCGTTGGATCAGTTGCGCAGGGCAATGACCAGACTGCTCACGTCATCCAGTTCGGCGAGGACCAGGGCGCGGGCGTCGGCCATGTCGTCGGCGTTGAGTATGCGGAAGATATCGCGGCGGCCATTATTGAAGCGGACGGCGGCGGTGTATTCGGCACGGGCGACCGGCTGCGGGCGGCGGGCTTTACGTGGTGCGGCGGGCTTGCGTTGACTTTGCATGACGTTCCCCTGGATATCTGGTTTCTTGTTGCAGCGCATCCTAACGAAAGCCAAGCAATTGAAAAATATCGCGAAAGTTATAGATTGCCGTCACTTCACCAATAGCTGCCTTGAAAGCCTTGCTGGCTATAGGGTCATACCGATGGAATTTTTTGTAAATATGTCGACACAATGCGAATCCTGCTGCTGACCCATAGTTTCAACAGCCTGACCCAGCGCCTTTTTTGCGCGCTGGCAGCGCGCGGACACGAGCTCAGTGTCGAGTTCGATATTGCCGATGCCGTGGCCGAGGAGGCAGTGGCGCTGTTCCGGCCGGAACTGATCATCGCGCCATTTCTCAAGCGGGCGATTCCTGAATCCATCTGGCGGCATCATTGCTGTCTGATCGTTCATCCGGGCATCGTTGGCGACCGTGGCCCGTCGGCGCTGGACTGGGCGATCAGCGAGCGTCGTCCGGAATGGGGCGTCACCGTGCTGCAGGCCGAAGCGGAGATGGATGCCGGCCCGGTCTGGGCGGCGGAGCGCTTTCCCATGAGAGTGGCGCGCAAGTCCTCGATTTATCGCAACGAAGTGACCGAGGCGGCTTTGCGGGCAGTGCTGACCGCCGTTGAACGCTTCCAGGGCGCTGATTTCGTCCCGCAACGGGTGCCCGGCCTGGCGCACCAAATGATGCGCCAGGATGACCGGTCAATTGACTGGAGCCGGATGACGACGGCCGAGGTACTGGCCCGGCTCGATGCGGCCGACGGCGTGCCGGGTGTCGCCGATGCGCTGTTTGGTCATCCCTGTCATCTGTTCGATGCCTGGCCGGAGACAACGCTGCAGGGCGCCCCGGGCGCCCTGCTCGGCCGCCGTGAAGGGGCTGTCCTGCGCGCCACCGCCGACGGCGCGCTGTGGATCGGCCACGTCCGCCGTGCCGGCGGCATCAAGCTGCCGGCGACGCAGGCCTTCGCCGAGGCTACCGCCTTGCCGGAACTGCCGCTGCCTGGCTACTGGAAGTCGCCGACGCCAACCTGGCAGGACATCGCCTACGAGGAGGCCGGCGGTGTCGGCTTCCTCTCCTTCGACTTCTACAACGGGGCGATGAGCAGCTGCCAGTGTGCCCGACTGACCGAGGCCTTCCGCTGGGCTAGCGGCCGGCCGACGCGGGTGATCGTGCTGCGCGGTGGCAGCGACTTCTGGTCGAACGGCATCCACCTGAATACCATCGAGGCCGCCGATAGTCCGGCCGACGAGTCGTGGGCCAACATCAATGCCATCGACGACCTGGCCGAGGCCATCCTGCGCTGTGAAACGCAGCTCACCGTCGCCGCGGTCGGCGGCAATGCCGGCGCCGGCGGCTGTTTTCTGGCCCGCGCCGCCGACTTCGTCTGGGTGCGCGATGGTGTCATGCTCAATCCGCACTACCGCAATATGGGCAATCTCTATGGTTCGGAGTTGTGGACTTATCTGCTGCCCGCGCGCGTCGGCGCTGACGGGGCGCGGGCCATCATGCATCGCCGCCTGCCGATGACGGCGGCGGAAGCGCTGGCGCTCGGCTTCTACGATGCCTGCCTGCCGGGGCCGGGCTTCGCCGTCGATGTCGCCCGCCGGGCGGCGGAGTTGGCGGCCGCTACCGATATTGAGCAGCAACTGGCAGCCAAGCGCGCCCGGCGTGCCGCCGATGAGGCGACGAAGCCGTTGGCCGTCTGGCGCGCTGAGGAACTGGCCGAGATGCGGCGCAATTTCTACGGCTTCGATCCTTCCTACCATGTCGCGCGCTATCATTTCGTGACCCGCACGCCGCACTCCTGGACGCCGCGCCACCTCGCCCGCCACCGCGATCTCGACTGGAAAATCCCCGCATGAGCCAAGCTGCCCTGCGCCGCCTGCCCGCCGTTCTCGTCGTCGATGACGAGTTGCGCTCGCAGGAAGCGCTGCGCCGGACGCTCGAGGAGGACTTTGTCGTCTTCTGCGCCTCCGGGGCGGCCGAGGGCATGGAAATCCTCGAGCGCGAGCAGCCGGCCGCCGCCATCCGCGTCATCCTTTGCGACCAGCGCATGCCCGGCACCACCGGCGTCCAGTTCCTGCGCGACGTTCGTCAGCGCTGGCCGGACATCGTGCGCATCATCCTTTCCGGCTACACCGACGCCGAAGACATCATCACCGGCGTCAACGAAGCCGGCATCTGGCAATACCTGCTCAAGCCCTGGCAGCCCGAGCAACTGCTGCTGACGCTGCAGCGGGCTGCCGAAGTGTGGCGCCTGCAGCAGGAAAACGAACGCCTGGCGCTTGACCTGCGTACCGCCGAGCCGGTACTCAGGAAGCGTGTGGACAGCAAGCAGGAGAAGGCGCGCACCCGCTTTGGCCTGGACGGTCTGGTGCGTGCCCCCGGCAGCCCGCTCGAGGAGGTCTGCGCGCTGATCCACCGTGTTGCGCCCTTCGACCTGTCGGTGATGGTCACCGGCGAATCCGGTACCGGCAAGGAAATGGTTGCCCGCGCCATCCACTATGAAAGCCGCCGCGCCGCCCGCCCCTTCATCACCGAGAATTGCGGCGCCGTGCCCGACAGCCTGCTCGAATCCGAACTGTTTGGCTACAAGCGCGGTGCCTTCACCGGCGCTGTCGAGGATCGCGTCGGCCTCTTCCAGCAGGCCGACGGCGGCACCCTCTTTCTCGACGAAATCGGCGAAACCAGCCCGGCCTTCCAGGTCAAGCTACTGCGCGCCCTGCAGGAAGGCGAATTTCGCCCCCTGGGCAGTAGTCGGCCGGTGACCGTGGACGTGCGGGTGATCGCCGCCACCAACCGCGATCTTGAGGAGGATGTCCGCACCGGGCGCTTCCGCGAAGACCTCTACTACCGGCTGGCGACCATACCGATGCACGTGCCGCCGCTGCGCCAGCGGCCGATGGACCTGCCGTTGCTGGCCGCGCATCTGCTGGAAGCGACTGCCCGCATTCTCGACAAGCCGGTCGACGGCATCGAGGCGGCGGCGATGCAGGCGCTGGCAGCCTATCAATGGCCAGGCAATGTCCGCGAGTTGCAGAACGAGATCCTGCGGATGGTGGCCCTCGCCGATGCGGCGCTGCTCGGCCGACAACTGCTGTCGCCGCGCGTTCTCGGCGCCACCGGCGGCCGGCCGGACGCTGACGCCGCGCTGCCGACCACCGGTCTCCACGGCAACTTGCGCGAACGCATGGAGCAGCTGGAACAGCGGGTGATTGCCGAGGCCATGCAGCGCCATCGCGGCAACAAGTCGCGCGCCGCCCGCGAACTCGGCCTGTCGCGTGTCGGCCTGCGCGCCAAGCTGAACCGTTATGGCCTGGAAGAGGCGGAGCAATGAGCTTCGGAGGATCGACATGCTGAAGGTGCTCTGGTTGCAGAGTGGCGGTTGCGGCGGCTGCACGCAATCCATGCTGTGCGCCGAGCCGCGCCCACTATTCGATGAACTGCGCGATGCCGGCATCGAATTTCTCTGGCATCCGGCGCTGGCCCAGGAAAGCGGCGAGGAAGCCCTGAACATCCTGAGCGCCTGTGCCGATGGCCGCCAGGCCTTCGATGTGCTCTGCGTCGAGGGGGCGATGCTGCGCGGCCCCAACGGCAGCGGCAAATTCCACCTGATGGCCGGCGACGGCCGGCCGCTGACCGACTGGGTCGATCGGCTCGCCGCCCAGGCCCGCTGGGTCTTCGCCATCGGCTCGTGCACCGCCTATGGTGGTCTCTCGGCCAGCACCCCGGGCAATCCACTGGAAGCCTGCGGCCTACAGTACGACGGCGACACGCCAGGCGGACTGCTGGGGGCCGATTTCCGTTCCGCTGGCGGACTGCCGGTGGTCAACATCGCCGGTTGCCCGACGCATCCGGGCTGGATTGTCGACACCCTGGAAAAACTGGCGCTCGAAGGCCTCGTCGCCGGCGATCTCGACGAGGTCGGTCGGCCGCTGCTCTACGCCGACCAGCTGGTGCATCACGGCTGCGCCCGCAACGAGTATTACGAATTCAAGGCCAGCGCCGAAAAGCATTCCGATCTCGGCTGCCTGATGGAGAACCTCGGCTGCAAGGGCACGCAGGCGCACGCCGACTGCAATCTGCGGCCGTGGAACGGCAGCGGCTCCTGCCTGAAGGGCGGCTTCGCCTGTATCGCCTGCACCGAGCCGGGCTTCGAAGCGCCCGGCCACGCCTTCCAGGAAACGCCGAAGCTGGCCGGCATTCCCATCGGCCTGCCGACCGACATGCCGAAGGCCTGGTTCGTCGCCCTCGCCGCCCTCTCCAAATCAGCGACGCCGAAGCGCGTGCGCGACAACGCCGTCGTCGATCATACGGTGATCCGCCCGGCGGTGAAGAAAAAGGGCAAATGAAGCGCATCCAGCTCGGCCCCTTCAACCGCGTCGAGGGTGACCTCGAAGTCAGCCTCGATGTCGAGGCCGGCCAGGTCGCCGCTGCCCGCGTCAATTCGCCGCTGTTTCGCGGCTTCGAGCAGGTGCTCGTCGGCCGCCTGCCGGAAGATGCGCTGGCCATCGTGCCGCGCATTTGCGGCATCTGCTCGGTTGCCCAGTCGGCGGCGGCGGCTGCGGCGCTCGCTGATCTGGCTGGGGTCACGCCACCGCCCAATGGTGTACTGGCCCGGCAGCTGATCCAGGCGACGGAAAATCTGGCCGATCACCTGACCCATTTCTACCTCTTCTTCATGCCCGATTTTGCCCGTCCGGCCTATGCCGACCGTTTCTGGCACGCGGAGCTGGCCGGCCGCTTCACCGCCACGCGCGGAACGGCCGCCCGCGAGGTGCTGCAGGCGCGTGCCCGCTTCTTTAATCTGACCGGCTTCCTCGCCGGCCGCTGGCCGCATACCCTGGCCCTGCAGGCCGGCGGCAGCACCAAGGCGCTGACTGGCGCCGAGCGCATCCGCGTGCTGGCACTACTCCGCGAATTCCGCGCCTTTGTCGAAGGAACGTTGCTTGGCGACCGACTGGAAGCTTTCGCCGACATCGTCAGCTGGCCGGCCTTGCAGGAATGGGCTGCTGGCCGTCAGGCCGATTTCCCCCGCTTCCTGATGGCCGCCGGCGATCTCGGCCTGGAGCGTACTGGCCGGGCCACGGACCGCTTCATCTCCTATGGCGCCTACGGCCTGTTCGCCGCTGGTCTCTGGCAGGCGGGCGGCAGCGTCGCGCTGGATGCCGGGCAGGTCACCGAGGACACCCGCCACGCCTGGCTGGCCGACGCTGCACCGCTACCGCCGGCACTGGGCGAAACCGTCGTCGTCGCCGACAAGGCCGATGCCTACACCTGGTGCAAGGCGCCGCGCTACGCCGGAAGCGTCGTCGAAACCGGTGCCCTGGCCCGGCAGCTCGTCGCTGGCCAGCCGCTGGCCGGCGACCTAGTGGGCCGTTTTGGCGCTAGTGTTACCGCCCGTGTCGTTGCCCGCATGAGCGAAATGGCCAGGGTGCTGCCGGAAATGGAAAACTGGGTGCGCGCCATCGTTCCCGGCGAACCCTTCTGCTTGCCGGCGCCCATGCCCGATGTCGGGCAGGCAGTTGGCCTGGTCGAAGCCGCGCGCGGCAGTCTCGGCCACTGGCTGAGCATCAAGCGCGGCCGCATCGAGCGCTACCAGATCATCGCCCCGACTACCTGGAACTTCTCGCCACGCGACAGCGAGGGCCAGCCCGGCCCGCTCGAACAGGCCCTCGTCGGCCTGCCGGCCGGCGACGACGCGCTGCCGACCGTGCAACACGTCGTCCGCTCCTTCGATCCGTGCATGGTGTGCACGGTGCATTGATCGCCCGGCATCGTCGGTTTGCGTTAGATTGGGCGCAGTCGTCGTCTGCTGGAGCCAATCATGTCCTTCGTTCGCCTGTTGTGTCTTAGCCTGACTCTCTTTTTCCTCGCCGGTTGTGCTGGGCGCGGGGTGCCGCAACCGCTGGCGGCTGGTGAGACGGCAGCCGGGCGAGCGATCTTGGCGGCCTCGGCGGAGGCCCATGGGCTGGCGGCCTGGCGGCAGCTGCGGGACATCAGCGTCGCCTACGAGGGCGAGTGGTCCGGCGTCGTCGGCAAGCTGCAGCCGACGCTGATCGACGCCGCGTTTCGTCAGGGATCGGAAGAACGGTTGCTCCTTGATGGTTCACCGATCGTCGGTCAAAGCCACCGCGGCCCAGGTGGCCAGAAGCAGGTGCTGCGCACAGTGGATGAGGTGCACGTCAGCTACGCTGGCCAGCCGGCCGAAAATGCCGAGGTGCGCGCCGCAGCAGCGCTGGTTGCCGATGGTTATCGGCTGTTCCTCAGCGGCCCCTTCTATTTCCTGAGTGGCAACGTCCACCTTGAGCGCATTGACGATGCCTGGGTCAACGGTCATCACTGCGACATCCTGCTCGTCGTCCGCCGGCCCGGCCTCGGTTTTGCCACCGAGGACCGTTTCCTGCTCTATATCGACCGTCAGCAGCGCTGGCTGCGGCGCGTTCGCTTCACCCTCGACGGGCTGGTCTCGACACAGGGCGCGGTGGCCGAGGTCGATTTCTTCGATCACCGCAGGATCGCCGGGGTGCTCTGGCCGACGCGTTACTACGAGCGCCTGAAGAAGCCGATTCCCAACCTGCCCGTGCATGACTGGCGCTTGATCGGGCTCGACGTCGATCGCGGCATGACGGCCGAAGAGCTGCTGGCACCAGGATTCTCCGGGCGTGCCGCGGCAGCGGCCCAGCGTCTGGAGAGCGAGCAATAGGCAGTCTGGTGATGCTGCCGACGGTCGGCCGAAGATCGTCGATTTATTCGCCGGCAAGTGTGGAATATCCCACGGTCGTCCCATTCGTCATCGAGCTAAGCTTCGCCTACAGGAGGTTTAGCCATGACGATTCAAGCAAAAATCTTGTTGCACAAGAACGAATTCATCGCCGAAGTGAGCGACGGGCAGCGCTTCGTCCAGGGCGATCTGCGCGCTATCGCTGGAGCGCTGCATCAGGCCGGTGTGCTGGCCGGTGATGCCCTGTGCGAGTGGCGGACCGGTCATCGGATGCTGACTGCTGGTCAGCAGGTGGCGTTGAACGCCGAAATGCGCCGGCTGGAAAAGCTGAAGACACAGCCGCGGACGGAGACGCCAGTACGCAACATAGCGCTGGCAGCGTAAGCGGCAGACGAGTAACAGGCGGGCTTGGTCCCGCCTTTTTTATTGTTGCCGGTGCTGGCGCCGCCACAGCGGATATAGTCCGAGCAGTCCGATTACTGGTCCGGGCAGCAGCAGCCAGGCGATATCGCCCTGCCAGTCAACGACCCAGGCCGTGCCGAGGTGAATTGACAGCATGGTGATGGCGAAGCCGATGGCGTTTTGAAAAGCCAGCGCGCTGCCGACGATTTCCGGTGGGCAGGCGCGCGCCGAGAGGGCGGAGAAATGTGGTGAATCGGCAACCACCGTCGCGCCCCAGAGCAGGAGCAAGGCGATTCTGGCCCAGGCCGGCCACTCCAGGGCCAGCGGGAAGACAGCACAGCAGAGGGCTGACAGAGCCAGCGCCGTCGCCGCCACGCGGGCGCTGCCAAAACGCAGGCTCGACCAGCCGCCCGCCAGACAGCCAATGGCACCGATGCCGATGATGGCGAAAGCGAAGCCGGACAGCGCCGGACTGCCGGGCATGGCCAGGCCGCTGATGACGACCAGCGCCGGGGTCAGTGTCCAGAAAGCGTACAACTCCCATTGGTGGCCGAAATAGCCGAAGGCCGAGGCGCGGAATTCGCGGATCGAGAAGGTATGGAAGACGCGGCCCAGACGCAGTGGCGGGGCATCATGCCGGCGCCGCAGATGCGGGCCGTCACCCAGGCGCAGGATCAAGACTGCAGCAAGCAGCGCCAGCACCGAGGAAACGAGTATGGTCGCTGACCACGACCAACCGGCCCCAGCCAGCCGAATGCCATGCGGCAGCGCGGTGCCCAGGGTCAGCATGCCGACCAGTTGGGCGAGCGCCGCGCCGGCGCGTTCCGGCACCCAGCTGACGATCAGTTTCATGCCCAGCGGGTAGACGCCGGCCAGGCAAAGGCCAACGGCGAAGCGCAGCGGCACGCCGCTGGCCATGCCGGTGGCGAACAGCGCGAAGGCGGCGTTGGCCAGCGCCCCGAGGACGGCACAGACGGCGAAGATGCGGCTGGCGGCGTAGCGGTCGGCGAGGCCGCTGATGGCGAAGCTCAAGGTGCCGATGATGAAGCCGAACTGCACGGCATTGGTCAGCGTGCCGAGGTCGGCCGGGCTGATGCCCCACTGGCGGATCAGGTCATCGGCGGCGCTGTTGGCGGAGAACCACAGCGAGGTGCCGAACAGCTGGGCAAGGACGATGACGGGAACGGGGTTGCGCATGGCGGTGGCCGTGTGTTGCAGGGCCGCCAAGCATAACCCGGCAGCGCCCGGGCTTGCCGGGCGCTGCCGGGGGGTCAGAACCCGATCTTGCGGCTACGTCCCATGCGCGCTGTTTCAAAGTCACCCGCCGTCAGCTCGTTACGGCCTTCCAGCTTGGCCGTGCCGAAGGCAGCGAGCAGGCGCTTCTTCATGTCGCGTGGCGGCAGCGAACCGATCCGTTCCAGGACCTCGTCCGCGGGTTCGGGCGGGAAGCCCCAGTCGTGCTCGCGGACGATCTCGCGGTAGAGCGCGGCGGCGATGCTGAGCGCGGCATCGCGGTCGGGGCGCGGCACCTCGTAGACATTCATGCGGTTGAGGATGGGCTCGGGGATGCTGCGCTCGTCGTTGGCCGTCGTCACCCAGAGGATGTGCGAGGCATCGATGTCGATGTCGATGAACTCGTCCTTGAAGGCGCGCGCCGTGTCCTTTTCGAGCAGGCTGTAGAGGGAACCCATCGGGTCATAGCGCGAATCGCCGCCGGCTTTGTCCACCTCGTCGAGCACCACAATGGGGTTGGCGTAGTCGCCATGCACCAAAGTGTGCGCCACCTTGCCCGGCTTGGCGTTGTTCCACTGCGAGGAGGCGCCGGAGAGCACCCAGCCGGCGGTCAGCGAACTCATCGAGATGAATTCGTGGCCAGTACCCAGCCGGGCCGCCAGTTCGCGGGCGAAATGGGTCTTGCCGATGCCCGGTTCGCCAAGCAGCAGGATCGGAGTGAAGCTCATCGGCTCGTTGCCGGCCACCGACAGGGCGATGTACTTCTTCAGGTCGTCGATGACCTCGGCGAAATTGGGGCAGGAGTCGTAGAGGTCATCGATCATGTCGGCCCCGTTGGGGCGGACCAGGAAGCGGCCGCCGCCGCGCTGGCGCATCTTCTCGTAGTAGCTGGCCAGGGCTTCGTTGCGATTGCTCGCCGCTTCTTCCATGGCGCGCTCGATGTCAGCGACGTGGTAGATGGTGCGCTCTTCGGCGACCGAGAGCCGGATGTCGTGGCTTGCCATGATGACTTCCTCCTTGAACTGCCGGCGCCCTTTGTGGGTGTCGGCAAAAGGGTTGAGTACGCTGCTACGACAAGTTCAAAGCAACTCCCGTTCCAGAAAACCCGACGGACGGTGACTCACGGCATCCAGAAGGTGGCTTTCTGTTCGACCCGGGTATCCGGATTGGCCGTGTCCTCGATGGCGAAGATGATTGGATGCGAGCCGCTGTCGAGGCTGCCCGGTTCGGCGCTGACGGTCAGCGACAGATCCTGCATGCCGGCGCCCGCCACGCTGGCTGTGTCGGTGCCCTGCAGGCGGATACCGGGCAGGCCCTGGACGCTGATGCGGAAGCTGCGATCCTGCTCGCTGGCATTGGTCAGGTGCATCTGGAAGGTATTCTCGATGGCGCCGTCGTTGCCCTCGCGGTAGAGCACGCTGCGGTCCTTCTGGATGCCGACCTTGAGCGGCACCTTGGTGGCCAGCGACCAGGCGACGGCAGCGCTCAGTGTCAGGAAGGCGACAAGATAGACCAGGGTGCGCAGACGGAAGGCGCGACTGATGATCTGCGGCCGCGTGTAGTGCTGGGCGACGGCGTTCTCGGTCGAGTAGCGGATCAGGCCGCGCGGGTAGTTCATCTTGTCCATGACCTGATCGCAGGCGTCGATGCAGGCGGCGCAACCGATGCATTCAAGCTGCAGGCCGTCGCGGATGTCGATGCCGGTCGGGCAGACCTGGACGCAGATGCCGCAATCGATGCAGTCGCCGAGGCCGGCGGCGCGCGGATCGACATTCTTGCCGCGGCTGCCGCGGGCCTCGCCGCGCTCGGCGTCGTAGGCGATGATCAGCGTGTCGCGGTCGAACATGACGAACTGGAACTGCGCATACGGGCAGATGTACTTGCACATGTGCTCGCGCAGGAAGCCGGCCATGCCGTAGGTCGAGGCACCGTAGAACAGCACCCAGAAGATTTCCCAGGCGCCGATGTCGCCGGTCACGATGCTGCCCAGCAGTTCGCGCATCGGCGTGAAGTAGCCGACGAAGGTTAGCCCGGTCCACAGTGAGATGAGCAACCAGATACTGTGTTTCAGTGTCTTCTTGCGGATTTTTTCCGCCGTGCGCGGCCCGGCGTCGAGCTTTATCCGCTGTGGCCGCTCGCCCTCGATCCACTTCTCGATCCACAGGAAGATTTCAGTGTAGACGGTCTGCGGGCAGGCGTAGCCGCACCACAGGCGGCCGGCAACGGCGGTAAACAGGAACAGCGCCAGGGCTGAGAGCAGCAGCAGGAAGGTCAGGTAGATGGTGTCCTGCGGCCACAGGACCAGGTCGAAGATGTAGAAGCGCCGCTCTTCGAGGTCGAACAGTACCGCCTGCCGGCCATTCCACGGCAGCCAGCAGAGGCCGTAGAAGATGATCTGGGTCAGCCAGACGAAGACGATGCGCCAGTTCTGGAAGATGCCGCTGATCGAACGGGGATATACCTTGGCGTTGGGGTCGGTCACCGCCTGGATGGGGATGACCCGCTTGTTCGGGGATTGTTTTGCCATGACTCCAATAGGGTCTCTGTTGCAGGGATTTATAACATGTATAATTTATGCATCTTATGGTAACAACGAATCTTCTCCCGGTGCAATGCGACTGAGCAGTTTTTCCGATTACAGCCTGCGCGTGCTGATGTATCTCGGCGTGCATGGCGGTCGTCTGGCGACCGCCGGCGAGATCGCCGCTGCCTATGGCATTTCCGTCAATCACCTGACCAAGGTGGTGAACCTGCTCGGCCGCCTCGGCTACGTCGAGACGGTACGCGGCAAGGGCGGCGGCATTCGCCTCGGCAGGGGCGCCGCCGGCATCCGTTTGGGCGAGGTCATTCGCCAGACGGAAAACGACTTCGCGCTGGTCGAGTGCTTTGCTACCGGCGGCCAGTGTCAAATTCATGCCGTCTGCCGTTTGCCGCCGATTCTCGACGAGGCGCTGGCGGCGATGTTCACCGTGCTCGATCGCTACACGCTGGCTGACCTGTTGCAGGGCTCCGGCGAACTCGGGCAGATGCTGCCCCAGCCTGAGGCCGGCCAACCAGCCTGAAGGCGGGCGGTTGCATGGCGCCTCGATTGGCGGCATTGTTGCAGGCGTTTTCGCCTGGAGCCTGACCGATGGAACGCTTCACCATTTCGCTCGACGAATCGCTGGCCAGCCAGTTCGACGAGCTGATCGCCGCCCGCAGCTACGTCAATCGCTCGGAAGCGGTGCGCGACCTGATCCGCGGCGCCCTCGAGAGCGACCGCCAGCGTGATCCGCCGGCCGGCCATTGCGTCGCCAATCTCTCCTATATCTACAACCACCACGAGCGCGAACTGGCCGAGCGCCTGACCGGCCTCCAGCACGCCCACCACGACCTGACCGTGGCCGCCATGCACACCCATCTCGACCACGACAACTGCCTGGAAACGGTGATCCTCAAGGGCGCCACCGCCGATGTCCGGCAGTTTGCCGAAGCCCTGATGGCCGAGCGCGGGGTCCGCCATGGCAAGCTCAACGTGATCGCCCTCGAAGCCGAGCGCCACCATGCCCACGACGAACACGGCGAAGCCCATGTCCATTACCGTCCCGCCCGCTAGCAGCCCCCTCGGCGAGGCGTCCGACACCATCGGCGAACAGGCCTGGATCGAAGTCATCCAGAAGATGGATGAGGTCTACAACGACCTCCTGCAATATGAAGTGGCGCTGGAAGAGAAGAATGCCGCGCTCGAAGAGTCGCACCAGTTCATCGAGAGCGTGCTCGCCTCGATGTCGGACATCCTGATCGTCTGCGACCGCAACGGCTCGATCGAGGAAGTAAACAGTTCGCTCTGCCATTTCGCTGGCAAGGAGGCCGCGGCGCTCGAAAATACGCCGGTGTTCAGCCTGTTCGCCGACGATGTCGAACGGGCCAAGGCGCGCGAAGTGTTTGCCCGCTTCGGCCGCGACGGTGTGCATGACTGCGAATTCTTCCTGCGGGCCGGTGATGGTTCGACGGTGCCGGTGTCGATGAACTGTACGCCGCGCGTCTCGCAGACCGGCAAGTTGATGGGCATGGTGGTCACTGGCCGGCCGGTCGGCGAACTGCGCCGCGCCTACCAAGCCCTGCGCCAGGCCCACGACGACCTGAAGCGGACTCAGGGCCAGCTCCTGCACGCCGAGAAGATGGTTTCCCTCGGCCGGCTGGTGGCGGGCGTCGCTCACGAACTGAACAACCCGATCAGCTTCGTACTCGGCAATGTGCTGTCGCTGAAGCGTTACGCCGAACGCCTGGAAAACTATCTTGGCGCCGTGCACGCCAGCCCAGCTGCCGATGACGAGGCCCTGCGCGCCATGCGCGAACAGTTGCGCATCGACCGCATCCTGGCCGACATGCCGCATTTGATCGACGGCATGATCGAGGGCGCCGAACGCACCCGTGACATCGTCGATGCGCTGAAGCGCTTCTCGGCTGTGGACAAGATGACGCCGGAGCAGGTGAACCTTAACGAGGTCGTCGAACGCGCCGTGCGCTGGGTGGTGCAGAGCGCTCCGGCGCGTTTTGCCGTCGATCTCGAGCTGCCGCCCGAGTTGCGCTGCACCGGCTCCTCCGGCCAGTTGCAGCAGGTGCTGATGAATCTGGTGCAGAACGCCTGCGATGCGACGGCCAACCAGTCGGCGCCGCGCCTGCGCATTCTCGGCCACGTCGCTGACGGTCAGGTCACGCTGCGTTTCATCGACAACGGGCCGGGTATCGCCGCCGAACACCTCGACCGCCTGTTCGAACCCTTTTTCACCACCAAGCCGGTTGGCCAAGGTACCGGCCTCGGGCTGTCGATCAGCTACGGCATCGTCGAACGCCACGGTGGCCGGCTGAGCGCCGCCAATCTGCCCGGGGGCGGAGTGGAATTCATCCTGACGCTGCCGGTGGAAAGTAGCTGATCACTTGATCACCGCAAGGCCGTCACGGCGGCATGGCGATGTCAATGCGAACAATGGCTTATTGTTCTGGCACGGAGTTTGTATGAAGATATATAAATCTTTCATACGAGCTCACCATGGACCCCCTGCCCACCGACTGGCTGTCGCTGCTGATCCTGACTTTCGTCCTCGGCATGAAGCATGGCTTCGACGCCGACCACCTGGCCACCATCGACGGCCTGACCCGCTATAACGCCCGCACCCGGCCGGGCCTGGCGCGCTATTGCGGTACCCTGTTCTCCCTCGGTCACGGTACTGTGGTGCTGGCCATCGCCCTCGGTGTCTCGGCGCTGGCGGGCCAGTGGGAAGTGCCGGCATGGTTCGGCCTGCTCGGTGCGGTGATCTCGATCGCCTTCCTGGTCGCCCTCGGCAGCCTGAATCTGGCAGCTGTACTGCGCGCCGGGCCGGATGAGCTGGTCCAACCGGTCGGCCTCAAAGGGCGGCTGCTCGGCAATCTGCGGCAAGTCTCACATCCCGGATTGGTGGCGCTGGTCGGCGCGCTGTTTGCCCTGTCCTTCGACACCCTGTCGCAAGCCGCTTTCTTCGCCCTGACGGCAACCCAGTTCGGCGGCTGGCAGCATGCGCTGTTGCTGGCCACGTTGTTCATGGCCGGCATGCTGCTGACCGACGGCATCAACGGCTTGTGGATCGCCCGCCTGATCGCTCGTGCCGACCAGGTGGCGCTGGTTGCCTCGCGCGTCATGGGACTGGTGGTCTCCGGCATCAGCTTGCTGGTTGCCGCCTTTGGCACGGCCAAGCTGCTGTCGCCGGCGGTCGATGCCTGGAGTGAAGGCAAGGAGTTGGCATTCGGTTTTGCGCTGGTCGCCATCATCGCGCTGAGTTTTGTCATGGCCCTGCGGCTGACGCGCCGGCCGCAGGCTGTCTGAAACCGCCCACGAATGCCTTTCGCGGGGTTTCGGATTCTACGTAGTTCACTCTATAATTCATAATTACGTAGCAATGCCCTGGGGAGTTGGAGTAACCTACGGGGTTTTTCCCAATAGCCATCCGCCGAGGAGAATCCGTGGAAAAGGATCTGCGCGAAGCAGCACTTGAATACCATCGCTGGCCCACGCCAGGCAAAATTTCCGTCCGCCCGACCAAGGGGCTGACCAACCAGCGCGATCTGGCGCTGGCCTACTCGCCGGGCGTTGCCGCCGCCTGTGACGCGATCGTCGAAGATCCGGCAACGGCCGCCTGGTACACCTCGCGTGCCAATCTGGTTGGTGTTGTGACCAACGGTACGGCGGTACTCGGCCTCGGCAATATCGGCCCGCTGGCTTCCAAGCCGGTCATGGAAGGTAAGGGCTGCCTGTTCAAGAAGTTCGCCGGAATTGACGTCTTCGACATCGAATTGGCGGAGAACGACCCGGACAAGCTGATTGACATGATCGCCGCCCTCGAGCCAACGCTCGGTGGCATCAACCTTGAAGACGATGACCAGCACGGCACCGCGATCATTTCCGGCGCCGCCATGCTCAACGGCCTGAAGGTCGTCGGCAAGAAGATCGACGAGGTCAAGGTCGTCGTTTCTGGCGCCGGTGCGGCTGCCATCTCCTGCGTGAACCTGTGGTGCGATCTCGGCGTCAAACGCGAGAACATCACCATCTGCGACTCCAAGGGTGTCATCTACGTCGGTCGCCCGGGTGGCATGGACGAAACCAAGGCCCGCTACGCCCAGAACACCGACAAGCGCACGCTGGGCGAAGCGCTGGTCGGCGCCGATATTTTCCTCGGCCTGTCTGCTGCCGGCGTCGTCAAGCAGGACATGGTCGTCAGCATGGCTGACAAGCCGATGGTCTTCGCGCTGGCCAACCCGACCCCGGAAATCATGCCGGAACTGGTCAAGGAAGTGCGCCCGGATGCGATCATCGCCACCGGCCGTTCCGACTACGTGAACCAGGTCAATAACGTCCTCTGCTTCCCGTTCATCTTCCGCGGTGCGCTCGATGTTGGCGCCACACGGATTACTGAAGAAATGAAGATGGCTTCGGTGCGTGCCATCGCTGAACTGGCCGAAGCCGAAGTGACCGATGAAGTGGCCATGGCCTATCCCGGCGCTGACTTGTCTTTCGGCCCGGAATACCTGATTCCCAAGCCCTTCGACCCGCGCCTGATCGTCAAGATCGCCCCGGCCGTTGCCCAGGCCGCCATGGATTCGGGCGTCGCCACCCGTCCGATCACCGACTGGGCCGCTTACCGTGCCAAGTTGTCCGAATTCGTATATCACACCGGCGTCGGTATGCGCGCCATCTTCCAGGCCGCCCGTCAGGCCAAGGGCAAGCGCATCATTTTCGCCGAAGGTGAAGACGAGCGCGTGCTGCGTGCCGCTCAGGTCGTGATCGAAGAAAAGTTCGCCCGTCCGCTGCTGATCGGTCGTCCGGGGGTCATCGAGCATCGTCTTGAAAAAGCCAAGCTGCGGATCAAGCCTGGTGTTGATTTCGATATCGTCAATCCGGAATCTGATGAGCGTTACCGCGAGTGCTGGATGGCGTACCACAAGGCCATGGCGCGTCAGGGCATCACCCCGGCCATCGCCAAGGAAGCTCTGCGGCGCAAGCCGACGGTGATTGGTGCCATGCTGCTCAAACTCGGCTACGCCGATGGCCTGATCTGCGGTATGACCGGCCAGTACAGCCACCACCTCGGCGTGATTAACCAGATTATCGGCAAGCGCACCGGTGTCAGCACGCTGGCGGCGATGAACTACCTGATGCTGCCGGGCCGTTCGCTGTTCATCTGCGACACGCATGTGAACGAGAACCCGAATGCCCAGGAAATCGCGGAAATGACGCTGATGGCAGCGGAGCAGGTCAAGCGTTTCGGCAGCCATCCGAAGGTGGCACTGCTCTCGCATTCCAATTTCGGTTCCAGCAATTCCGAGTCGGCGCGCAAGATGAGCGTCGCTGCCGGTCTGGTCTCGGCCATGTCGGCCGGCGAACTGGAAGTGGATGGCGAAATGCACGGCGATTCGGCGCTCAATGAAGATCTGCGCCGAGAAGCCAACCCGGATTCGCCGCTCAAGGGCGAGGCCAACCTGTTGGTCATGCCCAACATCGACGCTGCCAACATCTCCTACAACCTGATCAAGATGACCGGCGGCGAAGGCGTCACCATCGGCCCCATCCTGCTCGGCGTGGCTCGTCCGGTGCATGTGCTGACCTCGACGGCAACCGTTCGCCGACTGGTCAACATGACGGCACTGGCGGTTGTCGAATCGATGGAGCGCTGATCCGGCTTCAGTCGATCAGTCGAAAAGGCCTCGCTGCGGCGAGGCCTTTTTACTTTTCCGCCAACAGTTTCTGCAGGTCGGCGGTAATCGGTTCGAGCAGGGCGTCGGCGGCCAGCGCCAGGCGCAGGCGACCCTTGGGGTCTACGACATAGGCCTCATTGCTGTGCTCGAAATGATAGGCGGCGCTGCCGGCAACGGATTTCTTCGTGTAAGTGGCGCCGAACTGGCTGGCAAGAGCAGCGATTTGTGGCGCATCTGCAGCCAGGCCGGTGAATCCCTGGTTGAACAGGCGGGCATAGGTGTTACTAAGCGCCGGCGTGTCACGCTCGCTATCGAAGCTGATGAACAGGAATTGCACACGCTCGGCATCCTTGCTGCGCAGGTTGCGGATCAGGCTGGCGTACTTGCGCATCGCCGTCGGCACCATTTCCGGAGAATTGGTGTAGCCAAAATAGACGACCAGCGCCTTGCCGCGGAAATCCTCGAAGCTGACGGCATTGCCGTCGCCGCCGAAGAGGCTGGCCTGTGGCACGATCCCCTGGGCGGTCTGGTCCTTGTTGTAAAACCCGCGCTCGTCGACACCGCAGGCCAACAGGCCGAGTGCCGGAAACAGGTAGAGGAAATTGCGTCGTTTCATGCGGCCAGCCTTTGCAGTAGTTTGTCGTGAATGCCGCCGAAGCCGCCGTTGCTCATGACCAGGATATGATCGCCCGGACGGGCGGCCTGGGCAATTTGTTCCACCAGGTGGTCGAGTTCCTCGACAACCGTCGCCCTTCCGCCCATTGGCGCCAGTGCTTCGGCAGCATCCCAGCCGAGGTTGCCGGCGAAGCAGAAGGCCGCGTCGACTTCGCGCAGGCTCTCCGGTAGCTGGCTCTTCATCGTTCCCAGTTTCATGGTGTTCGAGCGCGGTTCGAGCACCGCCAGGATGCGTGCCGCGCCGACCTTGCGACGCAAGCCGGCAACCGTCGTGGCAATGGCCGTCGGATGATGGGCAAAGTCATCGTAGACGGTGATGTCGCGCACCGTACCGCGTACTTCCATGCGCCGCTTGACGTTCTCGAAGCGCGCCAGCGCTTCCAGGCCGCGGGCAAAGGGTACACCGACGTGGCGGGCAGCGAGCAGCGCAGCACAGGCATTGGCCCGGTTATGTTCGCCGGAGAGTTGCCAGAGGCCGCGGCCAATTTCGCCATCCGGTCCATGCAGCACCAGTTCGCCACTGGCGTCGTCGCCTGTGCAGCGGTAGCCGGCAGGATCGTTGAAACGTTCGACCGCCGTCCAGCAACCGCGTGCGATCACCCGTTCCAGACTGCCTTCGCCGGCATTGGAAACGATCAGACCATTGGCCGGCAGGGTTCTGACGAGATGGTGGAATTGTGTTTCGATGGCCGCCAGATCGCTGAATATGTCTGCATGATCGAATTCAAGATTGTTCAGGACTGCTGTCCGCGGGCGATAGTGAATGAACTTGGAGCGCTTGTCGCAGAAAGCCGTGTCGTACTCGTCGGCTTCGATGACGAAAAACGGCGTCTCGCCCAGTCGGGCCGAGACGCCGAAGTTCAGCGGCACACCACCGATCAGGAAGCCCGGCGCCATGTTGGCGTCTTCCAGTATCCAGGCCAGCATCGAACTGGTCGTTGTCTTGCCGTGGGTGCCGGCGACGCCGAGTACCCAGCGACCCTGCAGGATATTGTCGGCCAGCCACTGCGGTCCGGAAACGTAGGGCAGGCCTTGGTCAAGGATGGCTTCGAGCAGCGGATTGCCACGCGAAATGGCGTTGCCGACCAGGAAAATATCGGGTTTCATCGCCAGTTGCGCCATGGCGAAACCTTCGATCAACTCGATGCCGGCGCCGCGCAACTGGTCGCTCATCGGCGGATAGACGTTGGCGTCGCAACCGGTAACCTTGTGGCCAGCGGCCACGGCCAGCTGGGCGATGCCGCCCATGAAGGTGCCGCAGATGCCGAGAATGTGAATGTGCATGTCACGTACTGTGGTTAGAATGAGGGCGATTCTACCTTGATCGAGCTACCATGCCCCGCCACGAAAGGTATCGCCCGGGCTCCGCCGCCCGGGCCAGCATCGCCAGCACTGCCGCCCGCCTGATGGCCGAGGATGGCATTACCGACTATCACCATGCCAAGAAGAAAGCCGCCCGCCAGCTGGGTTTGGCCGACCACGTACAGTTTCCCGATAACGCGGAGGTGGAAGCGGAGTTGCGTGCCTATCGCAGTCTTTACCGCGGTGATGATCATCCCGAGTTACTGGCAGTGTTGCGCCGGGCGGCGCTGGAGTTGCTCGAGTTGCTGGCGGACTTCCGACCCTATCTGACTGGCTCGGTGCTCGAAGGTACGGCCGGTGAGCATTCCAGTATCGACATCCTGCTCTTTGCCGACAGTGCCAAGGAGGTCGAGATCTTCCTGCTCAATCGCGACATCCCGTTTGCTCATGCCGAGCCGCGTCACGAGAAAGCCGAGGCTGTTCTGGTGGTCGAAACAGAGGTTGCCGCTGCCAACCTGGTTGTCTTTCCTGTCTCGTATGAGCGCGTGACGCTGAAGTATCGCGATGGTCGGCCACGCGAGCGGGCCCGAGCAGAGGCGCTGCAAGCGCTGCTTTCATAAGCGTCGGCTAAAGCGCCAGACTGGACAAGTTGTAGCGATTTGCGGCAAACTTGCCGCCATGACGAAGCGAAAAACTGCTTCCGGGCCGGTCGAAAAGCCTCGCATCCTGGTGGTGCACGGGCCAAATTTGAACCTGCTCGGCACCCGGGAACCGGAACATTACGGCCGGACCACCCTGTCCGACATCAACATGGCCCTTGCCCGCATGGCGGAGGCGGTCGGCGTCGAACTCGAAGCTTTCCAGAGCAACCACGAAGGGGCGCTGATCGAGCGCATCCACGCGGCGCGGGAACAGGGCGTGCGGGCCATCATCATCAATCCGGCAGCGTATACCCATACCAGTGTCGCCTTGCGTGACGCGCTGGCTGCCGTGGCCATCCCGTTCGTCGAGGTGCACCTGTCCAATGTGCATGCCCGCGAACCCTTCCGGCATCACTCCTATTTCTCCGATCTGGCGATCGGCGTCATTTGTGGCCTGGGCCAGGACGGCTACCGGCTGGCCCTCGAATACCTGCTTAACAAAATCAATCTCGGCATCGAATAGACCGGCATTTTGCCGGCATCTTTCGATAAAAAAGGGAGTCATCCATGGATTTGCGTAAACTCAAAAAACTTATCGACCTCGTTCAGGAATCCGGAATTTCGGAGCTGGAGGTTACCGAAGGCGAGGAAAAGGTTCGTATCGCCAAGCATTACGGCGCGGTTGCCGCGCCCGCCCCTCAGTACATGGTCGCTCCGCCTGCTGCCCCGCAGGCTGCGTTCGCCGGTACGTCGTCGGTCAATCTCGACGACGAGGACGATCTGCTGGAAGGGCATGTCGTTAAATCGCCTATGGTTGGCACTTTCTACCGTTCACCGTCGCCGGGCGCCGATTCTTTCGTGCAGATCGGCAGCGTGGTCAAGAAGGGCGAGACCCTGTGCATCATCGAGGCAATGAAGCTGCTCAACGAGATCGAGTCCGATGCCGACGGCACGGTCAAAGCGATCCTGCTCGACAACGGTGAGCCGGTCGAATTCGGTGAGCCGCTGTTCGTGATCGGCTGAGCGACCCATGTTTGAAAAAATCCTGATCGCCAACCGTGGCGAAATCGCCCTGCGCATTCAGCGTGCCTGCCGAGAACTGGGTATCAAGACGGTGGTCGTCCATTCCGAGGCCGATCGTGATGCCAAGTACGTCAAGCTGGCCGACGAATCGGTCTGCATCGGCCCGGCGTCGTCGGCCCTCAGCTACCTGAATGTGCCGGCCATCATCTCGGCGGCCGAGGTCACCGATGCCGAGGCGATCCACCCCGGTTACGGCTTCCTGTCGGAAAATGCCGATTTTGCCGAGCGTGTGGAAACCTCAGGTTTCGTCTTCATCGGCCCGCGCGCCGAAACCATCCGCCTGATGGGTGACAAGGTTTCGGC
Source organism: Betaproteobacteria bacterium HGW-Betaproteobacteria-7 (assembly GCA_002840765.1). Classification (GTDB taxonomy): domain Bacteria; phylum Pseudomonadota; class Gammaproteobacteria; order Burkholderiales; family Rhodocyclaceae; genus Azonexus. The sequence goes on along the minus strand of PHCE01000002.1, from coordinate 242,775 downwards.
CAAAGATGCCATGAAGGCGGCCGGCGTGCCCTGCGTGCCGGGCTCCGACGGCGAGTTGCCGGAGGATCCCAAGGAAATCGTGCGCATCGCCCGTGCTGTCGGCTATCCGGTCATCATCAAGGCGGCCGGCGGCGGCGGTGGGCGCGGCATGCGCGTCGTGCATACCGAGGCGGCCCTGGTCAGTGCAGTGCAGATGACCCGCCAGGAGGCCGGCAGTTTCTTCGGCAACCCGGCTGTATACATGGAGAAGTATCTGGAGAATCCGCGGCACGTGGAAATCCAGGTTCTGGCCGATGAGTTCAAGAACGCCATCTACCTTGGCGAACGTGATTGTTCGATGCAGCGTCGGCACCAGAAGGTCATCGAAGAGGCGCCCGCACCGCACATCCCGGCCCGTCTGATCGCCCGCATCGGCGAGCGCTGTGCCGAGGCCTGCCGCAAGATCGGCTACCGCGGTGCCGGTACTTTCGAATTCCTCTACGAGAACGGTGAGTTCTACTTCATTGAGATGAACACCCGCGTCCAGGTCGAGCACCCGGTGACGGAAATGATCACCGGCGTCGACATCGTGCAGGAGCAGATTCGCGTCGCCTTCGGCGAAAAGCTGCGCTATCGCCAGAAGGACATCGTGTTCCGTGGTCACGCCATCGAATGCCGCATCAACGCCGAAGATCCCTTCACGTTCGTGCCGTCTCCCGGCAAGATCGACTTCTATCATCCGCCGGGTGGCCCTGGAATCAGGGTCGATTCGCATATCTATCAGGGTTACAAGGTACCGTCGCATTACGATTCGATGGTGGCCAAGGTCATCGCCTATGGCGACACCCGCGAGCAGGCTATCCGCCGCATGCGTATCGCGCTGTCGGAAATGAGCATCCAGGGCATCAAGACCAACATCCCGCTGCATCAGGAACTGATGCTCGATGCGCGTTTCCTCGAAGGCGGCACCAACATTCACTATCTCGAACAGAAACTCGCCGACAAGGGCGAAGTGAAGAGGTAGGGGATGGGCTGGCAAAGTGTCAGCTTCCTGACCGAAGCGGGTAGCGCCGAGCCTTTGTGCGACGCGCTGCTTGAGGCCGGCGCGCTGTCGGCCTCGATTGAGGATGCCGATGCCGGGACGCCGGATGAACAGCCGCAGTTCGGCGAACCCGGCTCGGTCAATTCCCCCGGCTGGCAGCACTCGCGTATCGTCGCCCTGCTGGAAGCGGATGCCGACGTTACCGCCGTGCTCGCCACGGCCGCTGCAGCCGTCGGTCTTGGCGGCATCGCCGACTACGCCGTTGAAGCGGTTGCCGAACAGAACTGGGTGCAGCTCACTCAGTCGCAGTTCGATCCGATTCGCGTCTCCGAGCGTCTGTGGATTGTGCCGTCCTGGCACGAAACTCCCGATCCGGCAGCGATCAACCTGATTCTCGACCCCGGCATGGCCTTCGGCACCGGTTCGCACCCGACCACCCGGCTCTGCCTGGAGTGGCTGGAGCGCAACGTCAGCACCGGCTGCTCGCTGCTCGACTACGGTTGCGGCTCCGGCATCCTGGCCATCGCTGGCGCGCGTCTCGGGGCCGGGCAGGTCGCCGGCGTCGATATCGACAGTCAGGCAGTCGAGGCGGCGCGGGCCAATGCCGAACGCAACGGCGTGACCGCCCTGTTCGCCGATTCGGACCAGCCGGTGGCCGGCGAGTATGATGTCGTCGTGGCCAACATCCTCTCCAATCCGCTGCGCGTTCTCGCCCCCGCTATCTGCGCCCATGTCCGCTCCGGCGGATTGCTGGCGCTGTCCGGCATCCTCCGCGAACAAGCGGTGGAAATCATTGGCATCTACGCCCGCTGGTTGCCGTTGGAGATTGCCGATGTGCGCGAGGATTGGGTATGTCTGGCCGGGCGCAAGCCTTGATGCGCACCCGCTGCCCGGCGTGTAGCACGGTTTTCCGCGTTACCTCCGAGCAGCTACGCCTGAAAGCCGGCAAGGTGCGTTGTGGCCATTGCCAGGCCGTTTTCAACGCTTTCGACGAGTTCTTGCCGGAAGATCACTCGCCGGAGAGTCGAAGTCAGCCAGCGGCGAGCGTTGTTGAAAGTCGTGAGCCGGCGCCGGAGGCTTGGCCGCCGATCATGATTCCCGAACCTGATGCGCTACAAGAAGGCACATCCTCCGTTCGCGAGGAGTTACCCGCCGAGCCAGCCGATCTGCCGTTTGCAGCGTTTTCGCTGCCGGAGCTGCCTGTCGATCCAGATACGGCCCCCGCTGAGCCGCCGGCTGATCGACTGGATGAGTGGGTAGCAGAAGCCCTGGTCGCCGACGATTTCTTGCCTACCGACTCGCCTACGGCCACCGAGTTGCCGCCAGAAGAATGGCGATCTGACGAAATTGACCTGGACAGCGGCCCGCTGACCGAACCGCCGCTCGAAACCCAGGAAGAAACCCACGAAGAATCTACCCAGGCGGCGCGCCAGGCTGGCCTGGTGGCCGCCCGCGAACTGACCGAGTCGCCAGCCTACAATCGTTGGGCAGCCGACGCTCTGGCCGACGGCGGCGCGTCTTCCTTTGCGCCGCCGCCGGCACGGCGTCTGGTCTGGCCGTTCGTCGTCGTTGCCTTGCTGTTGGCTCTTGGGCTGTTGGTCCAGTTGCTGCTGCATTTCCGTAGCGACGTGGTGCGCTGGCTGCCGGCTGCCGCTAGCTATTACCAGGAGGCCGGAATCAGCGTTCCCCTGCCGCGCAATCCCGACCTGGTCGTCATCGAGGCCTCGGATCTGCAGGCGGATAATGCGCGTGGCATGTTCGTGCTCCAGGCAACGCTGCACAATCGTGCCAACTATGCCCAGGACTGGCCGGCCCTTGAATTGACCTTGACCGATGCCAGCGACAGCGTCGTTGCCCGGCGGGTGATGAGTGCTGCCGAATATCTGCCGCCGGCCATCAGTCCGGAGGTCTTCCCGGCCAACGGCGAAGTTGCCGTCCGCCTGTGGATCGAGGCGCGCAACCTGGGCGCCGCCGGTTACCGACTTTACGTTTTCTATCCCTGATTCCGACATGACAACTCTTATCTGCGGTTCCCTCGCCTTCGACAACATCATGGTCTTTCCGGACCGCTTCAAGAACCACATCCTGCCGGAACAGATCCACATCCTGAACGTCGCCTTCCTGGTGCCCGAGATGCGCCGTGAGTACGGCGGCTGTGCCGGCAACATCGCCTACAACCTGATGCTGCTCGGCGGCGAGCCGTTGATCATGGCCACCGTCGGCGATGACGCCGCGCCCTATCTCGAGCGCCTGGACAAGCTCGGCCTGCCGCGCACCCATGTCCGCCACGTGCCGGGCGGCTTCACCGCCCAGGCCTTCATTACCACCGATCTCGACGACAACCAGATCACCGCCTTCCATCCGGGGGCAATGAGCTTTTCCCACCTCAACAAGGTCGAGCATGCGCCCTCGGCCAAGCTGGGCATCGTTGCCCCGGACGGCCGCGAAGGCATGATGCAGCACGCCCGCGACTTCGCTGACGCCGGCGTACCCTTCATTTTTGATCCGGGCCAGGGCCTGCCCATGTTCAACGGCGACGAACTGCTCGACTTCCTGCGTCTGGCTGACTACGCCTGTTTCAACGATTACGAGGCCAAGCTGCTGAGTGATCGCACCGGTCGCAGCCTGGCGGACCTGGCGGGCGAAGTGCAGGCGCTGATCGTCACCCGTGGTGGCGAAGGTTCCGATATCTACGCCGACGGCACCTGCCACACCATTCCCTGTGTCGCCGCCGATGCCATCGTCGACCCCACCGGTTGCGGCGATGCCTATCGCTCCGGCCTGCTCTACGGTATTGCCAACGGGTTCGATTGGCCGACGACTGGCCGTCTGGCGGCGGTCATGGGGGCGATCAAGATCGCCCACCGCGGCGGCCAGAATCATCAGCCCAGTCGCGAGGAAATCGCCGCCCGCTATGAACGAGCCTTCGGCCACGCGCCCTGGTAAGGCGTCGCCACTGGTTTGCGCCGCCCTGCAACGGTGGCGCAAGATTCCTGCAATAGCGTTGTAACCGGCGCCCCGCAGACTGTTCTCCACAACCTGAATGGAGAACAGCATGGAACATCAGCACATTGGTGCCGAACGCCGGCGGAGCAACCGCCCGAGCCTGAACGTTGGCCTGGCCCGCGGGTCAGGCGAAATTCTCGATGCGCAGCGCCTGCGCCATCGCGTCTTCGCTGGTGAACTGGGCGCCAAGCTGCCCAGTCGCACACCGGGTGTCGATCACGACATCTACGATCCCTTCTGCGACCATCTGGTGGTACGCGACACGCAGTCTGGAGAAGTGGTCGGTACCTACCGCATCCTGGCGCCGGAAAATGCCCGCAAGATCGGCTATTACTCGGAGAATGAGTTCGATATCACCCGTCTCCAGCACCTGCGCTCACGTCTGGTCGAGATCGGTCGCTCCTGCGTCCATCCCGATTACCGGAGCGGCGCGACGATCATGCTGCTCTGGTCCGGCCTGGCCGAATACATGACCAGCCGCGGCTACGATTACCTGATGGGCTGCGCCTCGATCAGCATGGCCGACGGCGGGCACGCTGCCGCCAGTCTGTATAATCGCCTGATCGCCGAGCATCTCGGGCCGCAGGAATACCGTGTCTTTCCGCGCTGTCCGTTGCCGCTGGCCGCTTTGCAGGGCGATCGTCCGGCCGAGGTGCCGCCGCTGATCAAGGGCTACCTGCGGGCCGGTGCCTGGATCTGCGGCGAGCCGGCCTGGGATCCTGACTTCAACACCGCCGACCTGCCCATCCTGATGCCGATGGCCAAGGTCAGCGGCCGCTACGCCAAGCATTATCTGGGACAAGCAGACTGAACGAAACTACCTTACCGCTGCGCGCCTTTCGTCTATTCCGCCTCGGCTTGCTGGTCGCCAGCGGGGTGCTGGCCACGCTCTTCATCATCCCCTGGTGCAGTGACGCTACTCGCCTGCGTCTCAAGGCAAGCTGGGCGGTCGCTCTGCTTGATGCGCTTGGTGTCGAGGTCGAGGCCGATCTGACGCATGCCGTGCCGGGGGCGCTGCTGGTGGCCAATCACATCTCCTGGATCGACATCTATGTGATCAACGCGGCCTTGCCGGCGGCCTTCGTCTCCAAAGAGGAAGTCCGCCACTGGCCGCTGATCGGCTGGCTGGCGGCACGCCATGACACCATCTTCCTGCGCCGTGGCAGTCGCGGCCATGCCCGTGTGATCAATGCCGAGGTGGCGGCGGTGCTGGAGCGCGGCAAGCATGTCGCGGTCTTTCCCGAAGGGACGACGACCGACGGGCGCAGCCTGCTGCATTTTCATGCAGCGTTGATCCAGCCGGCGCTGGCCGCCGGGCGTCCGGTGCTGCCAGTGGCCATTTCCTACTGGGAACTCAATGGGCAGCGCAGCCTCGCTCCACGCTACGACGGGGAAATCACGCTCGGGCAGTGCACACGGGCCATACTCGGCCGTCGACGCCTGATCGCCCGGCTGGTGACGACGCCCCTGCGCGGACAGCATGGCGAGGACCGCAAGCAGGTCGCCGCCGCTGCGCGCGAGGCTATCGCTTTGGCGGCTGGGCTTCCCCTGGCGAGCAATCCACCTGGAACACCCGGCGATCTTCCAGGCGCACTGCCGTCAGATGCCCGCCCCACAGGCAGCCGGAATCCAGCGCCAGCAGATTCGGCGTGATCTTCAGGCCGAGTGCCGACCAGTGGCCGGTGACCAGCACCGCATCGGCACTTTGCCGGTCGGGCAGATCGAACCACGGCACATAGCCCTTCGGCGCATTGGCCAGCTTGCCCTTGGTCTTGAATTCCATGGCCCCCTGGCCGGTACAGAACCGCATCCGGGTCATGGCATTGACGATCACCCGTAGGCGTGGCCAGCCAGTCAGGTCGTCGGACCAGGAGGCCGGCTCGCTACCCCACAAATTGAGAATGAACTCGCGGAAGTGTGGGCCCTGGAGCATCTCTTCGACTTCCCTGGCCAGTTCGCGGGCGCGTGCCGCTGTCCATTGCGGCAACAGGCCGGCATGCACCAGGCAGAACTCGCCCTCGCTGTGACAGAGCGGCTGACGGCGCAGCCAGTCCAGCAGTTCGCCGGAATCCGGGGCGTCGAGCACCGGCTGGATGGTGTCGTCCTTGCCGCGGAACTTGGCGCCGCCCTCGGCCACCATCAGCAGGTAAAGATCGTGGTTGCCGAGCACGGTTAGCGCCGCATCGCCGAAGGAGCGGATCAGGCGCAGCGTCTCCAGCGATTTCGGACCACGATTGACCAAGTCGCCGACCAGCCACAGACGATCGCTGGCCGGGTCGAAGGCGCAGAGATCGAGAAGCCGGCGCAGCGAGTCGTAGCAGCCCTGGATGTCGCCGATGGCGTAGGTGGCCATTTTTGGCTACTAGTTGTTGGTGGCTAGTGGGTCATTCCACCGTGACCGATTTGGCCAGGTTGCGTGGCTTGTCTACATCGGTGCCCTTGACCAGGGCGGCGTGGTAGGAGAGCAGTTGCAGCGGGATGACGTGCAGGATGGGCGACAGTTCGCCGTAGTGCTCGGGCAGGCGCAGGATGTGGACGCCATCGGACTCGGGGATCTCCGAGTCGGCGTCGGCGAAGACGTAGAGTTCGCCGCCTCGGGCCTGGACTTCCCTGAGGTTGGATTTCAGCTTGTCCAGAAGCTGATCATTGGGCGCCACCGAAATGACCGGCATCTCGGCATCGACCAGGGCCAGTGGGCCGTGTTTGAGCTCACCGGCCGGGTAGGCTTCGGCGTGGATGTAGGAAATTTCCTTGAGCTTCAGGGCGCCTTCCATGGCGATCGGGTAATGCCGGCCGCGACCGAGAAAGAGGGCGTGATGTTTGTCGGCGAAGCGCTTGGCCCAGGCTTCGATCTCCGGTTCGAGTTCAAGCACCTTGTTTACGGCGACCGGCAGGTGGCGCAGTTGATCGATGTAGGCGGCTTCCTGTTCCGGCGTCAGGCGCTGCTTGATCTTGCTCATCACCAGGGTCAGCACGAACAGCGCGGCGAGCTGGGTGGTGAAGGCCTTGGTCGAGGCGACGCCGATTTCCGGGCCGGCACGGGTGATGAAGCGCAAGGCGCATTCGCGGACGATGGCCGATTCCGGCACGTTGCAGATGGCCAGGGTTTTGCTCTGGCCCAGCGACTTGGCGTGGCGCAGGGCGGCCAGGGTGTCGGCGGTCTCGCCCGATTGCGAAATGGCGACGATCAACTGGCGCGGGTTGGCGACGGAGGTGCGGTAGCGGTATTCGCTGGCGATTTCGACATTACACGGCACGCCGGCGATGGCTTCGAGCCAGTAGCGGGCGGTGTAACCGGAATGGCTGCTGGTGCCGCAGGCAAGGATGAGGATCGAGTCGACATCGGCCAGCAAATTGCCGGCTTCAGCGCCGAAAATGCCGGGCTGAATGGACTTGCTGCCACCGACGATTTCCAGCGTGTTGGCCAGCGCTTCAGGCTGCTCGAAGATTTCCTTCTGCATGTAGTGGCGATAGTTGCCGAGTTCGACAGCGGCGGCAGACAGTTGCGAGACATGCACCGGACGCTCGACCGGCGTGCCGTCGAGGCGGGTGATGCGGACGCTGGTCGGGGTCAGTTCGGCGATGTCGCCGTTTTCCAGATAAACCATGTTGCGGGTGACCTGCAACAGGGCGGAGGCATCGGAGGCGGCGTAGTTGCCGGTATCGGAGACGCCGAGCAGCAGTGGCGAGCCCTCACGGGCGACGACAACCTTGCCTGGCTGGCGGTGGTCGATGACGGCGATGGCATAGGCGCCGACCAAGCGGCGGCAGGCGATCTGCACGGCGGCGAACAGGTCGGGCGTCTGGCGCAGCGTCGCTTCGATCAGGTGGGCGATGCTCTCAGTGTCGGTGTCCGAGGTGAACACGTAGCCCTGGGCGGTCAGCTCGCTGCGCAGCGTTTCGTAATTCTCGATGATGCCGTTATGGACGACGGCGATTGAGCCGGAAACATGCGGGTGGGCGTTGCGCTCGCATGGCACGCCGTGGGTCGCCCAGCGGGTGTGGGCGATACCGGTGACCGACTGGGTGCTGGCCGAGGCGGCTTCCAGTTCGGCCACGCGGCCGACCGAGCGCACACGTTCGATGGCAGCGCCGCTGATGACGGCCAGGCCGGCCGAGTCGTAGCCTCGGTATTCAAGCTTCTTCAGGCCCTCGACGAGGAGGGGGACGATATTGTTGCCGGCAGCTGCCGCGACGATGCCACACATAGCTGATCCTTAAACCTTGTAGTAGTCGCGATACCAGGCGACGAAACGATCGACGCCATCCTGGACGGACGTGCCGGGGACGAAGCCGACCCAGTCGTTGAGCGGGTCGGTGTTGGCGTAGGTGGCCGGGACATCGCCATCCTGTAGCGGCAGCAGGCGCTTTTCCGCCTGGCGGCCGAGAGCTTTCTCGATAGCGCCGATGAAGTCGAGCAACTGTACCGGGTTGTTGTTGCCGATGTTGAAGACGCGATAGGGAGCATTGCTAGTTGCCGGATCGGCTTCGTCGGGAAGGTAGTCCGGATTGGGCTCGGCGGTCCGGTCGGTGACGCGGATGACGCCTTCGACGATATCGTCGACATAGGTGAAATCGCGCTTCATGTTGCCGTGATTGAAGACATCGATCGGCCGTCCTTCGAGGATGGCCTTGGTGAACAGGAACAGGGCCATGTCCGGACGGCCCCACGGGCCATAGACAGTGAAGAAGCGCAGGCCGGTGGTCGGCAGGCCGTAGAGGTGGCTGTAGGTATGCGCCATCAACTCGTTGGCCTTCTTGGTCGCCGCATACAGGCTGACCGGGTGGTCGACACTGTCATGCTCGGAGAAAGGCATTTTCGTATTGCCGCCATAGACGCTGGAGCTGGAGGCGTACACCAGATGCGCCACCTTGTTGTGGCGGCAGCCTTCGAGAATGTTGGTGAAGCCGACGATGTTGCTCTCGATGTAGGCATGCGGATTCTGCAACGAGTAGCGGACACCGGCCTGGGCTGCCAAGTGGATCACCTTGTCGAACTTCTCGGCGGCGAACAAGGCCTCCATGCCGGCGCGATCGGCGACATCGAGCTTGACGAAGCGGAAGTTGGCATGGCCGGTCAGGCGGGCCAGCCGGCTTTCCTTGAGCGCCACTTCGTAATAGTCGTTTAGATTGTCGAGGCCGACAACCTGATCACCACGGGCCAGCAGGCGCAGGGTGGTGGTCATGCCGATAAAACCGGCGGCGCCGGTAACGAGGATTTTCACGAACTTATTCCTGGCGAATGATCATTGGATTTTATCGCACTGCAGCATTCGTATTACATCGGCAATTGCCATGCAGACGGCGAGAGAAAGGGGGGGATGCAGGTCAGGCATTTATAATTGCCGCTTCGAAGAGCCGCCATTTTATCTGCCGATGCGCATCCTGATCGTGAAAACTTCCTCGCTCGGCGATGTTATCCACAACTTGCCGGTGATTGACGACATTCGCCAGCATTTTCCCGACGCCATCATCGACTGGTGCGTCGAGGATAGCTTTGCCGCCATTCCCCGCTTGCATCCCGGCGTTGTCGATGTGCTGCCGGTCGCCATCCGGCGCTGGCGCAAGAGTCTATGCTGTCGCCGAACCTGGCAGGAGATCATCGCCGCGCGGGGGCGCTTGCGGGCACAGCGCTACGATCTGGTCATCGATACCCAGGGGCTGCTGAAAAGCGCCCTCGTCGTCTCGCAGGTCGACGGTAAGCGCTGTGGCTATGATGCCGCCTCGGCTCGCGAAATGCTGGCAACCTGTTTCTACGAACGCCGCTTCGCCGTGTCCGCCTCGGCTCATGCGGTGGTGCGTAACCGCCAGTTGGTGGGCGCGGCGCTCGGCTACACGCCGCAACCGGCGCCGGACTACGGCATCACCGCCGCCCCGGCCACCTTCGACTGGTTGCCGCCGTCGCCCTATGTCGTTTTCCTCACTGCCACCAGTCGCGACGACAAGCTGTGGCCTGAGGAACACTGGCTGGAACTCGGCCGCCAACTGTATGAGCAGGGCTGCGCCGCCGTGCTCCCAGCCGGTAGCGCGCCCGAGCGTGAGCGGGCGGCACGCCTGGCGGCCGGAATTCCCGGGGCCGTCGCTGCGCCGCCGCTGAATATTCCACAACTGGCCGCCCTGCTCGCCGGCGCCCGATCGGCGGTCGGCGTCGATACCGGCCTGACCCATCTGGCAGTGGCCTTGAAAGTGCCGACCGTCGCCCTGTATACGGCGACCGATCCGGGTCTGACCGGCGTTTATGGCACCGCCTTCCACTGCAATCTGGGCGGCAAGGGTCAGGTGCCGTCGGCCGGCCAGGTGCTCGAGCAACTGTCGGCGGCGTGATGGCCCGCTGGCTCTATTCGTTGTTGTTCTATCTGGCCAGCCCGCTGATCTGGCTGCGCCTGCTCTGGCGGGCGCGCAAACAGCCCGAGTATCTGCAGCACCTGACCGAACGCTACGGCTTCTACGGCCGGTCCGCACCGCCGAAGCTGATCTGGGTGCATGCCGTCTCGGTCGGTGAGACGCGGGCGGCGCAGCCGCTGATTGAAGGGCTCCTGGCGCGCTGGCCGGAGCATCGCATCCTGCTGACCGGCATGACGCCGACCGGCCGCGAAGCCGGGCGCGCGGTCTATGGTGAGCGCGTGCTGCAGGCCTACCTACCCTACGATTATCCGGGTGCCACGCAGCGCTTCTTGCGTCATTTCGCGCCGGCCTTCGGGGTACTGATGGAAACGGAAATCTGGCCCAATCTGATGGCCGCCAGTCGTCGCTACGACATTCCGGTCATTCTCGCCAATGCCCGACTCTCAGAGCGCTCTGCCCGTGGCTATGGCCGTCTGTCGGCGCTGGTCCAGCCGGCCTTCGCTGCCCTGGCCGGCGTTTGTGCCCAGACCACTGGCGATGCCGGACGCCTCGCCAGCCAGGGGGGCGGTCCCGTTGAAATCTGCGGCAATATCAAGTTCGATGTGGCTCCGGCCGAGGACAAACTGGCTCTGGGCGATGCCTGGCGCCAGGCCGTCGGGCAGCGGCCGGTCTGGCTGGCGGCCAGCACGCGCGAAGGCGAGGAGGAACTGATTCTCGCTGCCTGGCAGCGCCTGGCCCTGGCCGGCGCCTTGCTGGTCCTGGTGCCACGCCATCCGCAACGCTTCGAGGAGGTGGCGAACCTGCTGACCCAGCGTGGTCTTGCCTGGCAACGGCGGAGCGCGGCCATGCCGGCTGTTGATACGGAAATCTGGCTGGGCGACAGCATGGGGGAAATGGCGGCTTACTACCGTCTCGCCGATGTCGCCTTCATCGGCGGCAGCCTGCTGCCGCTCGGCGGGCAGAACCTGATTGAGGCTGCGGCCTGTGGCTGTCCGGTGGTGGTCGGGCCGCACACCTTCAATTTCCTGCAGGCGACGACGGATGCGCTTGCAGCCGGGGCGGCGTTAAGGGTGGCCGATGAGGTAGTGCTGGCCGAGACGCTGCGCCAACTCTTCGGCGATGCGGAAAAGCTGGCGGTCATGCGCCGGGCGGCCGGTGAGTTCGCCAGCGCTCACCGCGGGGCGACGCAACGCACGCTGGCGTTTATCGAGCAGTGGTCGGTTCGAGCAAGGCGTTGATGGCGGCCACGTCGTCCTCGCCGAGGGCGCCGGTGGCAGCCTTCAGGCGCAATTGGGCGAGCAGGGTGTCGAAGGTGGCACGGGCCAGGTCACGGCGGGTGACATAGACCTGGTTTTCGGCATTGAGTACGTCGATGTTGATGCGCACGCCGACTTCATAGCCCAGCTTGTTCGACTCAAGGGCCGACTGCGAGGAAACCAGTGCCGCCCTGAGCGCCCTGATCTGGGCCAGGCCGTTGGCGACGCCCAGGTATTGCTGGCGTGCCGACTGGGCGGCGCCCCGGCGGGTCGCTTCCAGCGTCGACATGGCGGCTGCCCGGTTGGCCGAGGCCTCGCGTTGCCGGGACGTCACCTGACCGCCCAGATAGAGCGGGATGTTCAGTTGAACGCCGATGTTCTGGTAATCGTTTTCGATCAGACCAGCGCCTTGAGTGCTCGACTTGGCGTAGCCATAGTTGGCCACCAGGTCGATGGTCGGATAGTGGCCGGCGCGTTGCCGGTCGACTTCGCGGGCAGCGATCTCGGCCAGCGCGTGCTGGATCTGGACATTGATGCTGTCTTTTTCGGCGGCGGCGACCCATTGGCTCATGTCGGCCGGTGTCGGTTGCCCGGGTTCGGCAGTCTTGCGCAGGCCGGCAAGAGGCGTCGGGTTGCGGCCGATAATCGACAGTAGTGCACTCTTCTTCACTTCGAGGTCGCTCTCGGCAGCAATTTCCTGAGCGATGACCAGGTCGTAGCGCGCCTGTGCTTCATGGGTATCGGTAATCGTCGAGTTGCCGACCTCGAAATTCTTTTTCGCCGATTCCAGTTGCTGGCTGATGGCTGCCTTGTTGGCCTGCACGGCGGCCAAGTTCTCGCTGGCGAAAAGGACGTCGAAGTAAGCCGTCGCCACCCGCAGGATGAGGTCCTGACGAGCGTTGACGAAGGTCGCTTCAGCCTGCATAACCTGCAGCTTCGATTGATCGTAGGCAACCCAGTTCTGCCAGCGGAACAGTGGCTGCGACAGGTTCAGCTGGTAACCGTTGGAGTTATAGCGCTGCTTCGCAAAGACCGTGCCGTTGCGGTTCGACAGGTCGTTCTCATTCCACACCGTATTGCCCGACAGGGTCAGGCTGGGGAGAAGGCCGGCGCGCCCCTGTGGCATTTTTTCGCGACCGGCATCCAGCGTCGCCTGAGCGGCGGCGAAAGTCGGGTCGTTCTCCTGGGCAGCCCGGTAGACCTGCATCAGGTCGTCGGCCTGGGCAGTCAGGGCGAAGAACGATGTGGCGAGCAGGCTGGCAAGGGCTTTCATGATGTCCTCAGTAACGACGCATGGCAGGTTCAACGTTCATGGCCCAGCCATTAACACCACCGGAGAGATTGTGCACGGAGGCGAAGCCGCGATTTTCCAGGAACATCGCGACCTGCATGCTGCGTGCGCCATGGTGACAGATGACGACGATATCCCGTTCGGGATCCAGCTCCTGACTGCGTAGCGGCACCAGATGCATGGGCATGTGCTGCGCTCCGGCGAGATGGCAGAGTTCGAACTCCCAGGGCTCGCGTACGTCAAGCAACAGCGGTTGTGGCCGGCCGGCATCGGCCAGCCACTCGGCAAGTTGAGCGGGAAGCAGTTGCTGCATCAGAGGCTGAATGATGGTCTGGCGGCAAAGCCGTCAAGCGGGGCGATGACTGTCTCGAACAGGTTGACGCTGTTGTAGACGCCTTCGCCGGTACAGGTCACCAGTACCGCTTCCATAACCGGCGCGGCGCCGACGATGGCGGCCAGGCGGCCACCGACCCGCAATTGCTTGAGCAGGGCGTCGGGCAGTGTCGGCAGCGAGCCGGAAACGATGATCGCATCGTAAGGGCCGCGCGAGGGCCAGCCAGCGGCACCATTGCCGGTTTCGACGGTGACGTTGGCAACACCGGCTTCGGCGAGGTTCTGGCGGGCCAGCTCAGCCAGTGCCGGGCGGCATTCGATGGTGACCACGTGCTCGGCACGGGCGGCCAGCAGGGCGGCCATATAGCCGCTGCCGGTGCCGATTTCCAGCACCTTGTCAGTCTTGCGCAGGTCGAGTTCCTGCAGCAACTTGGCTTCGACTTTTGGGGTCAACATGCTCTGCCCGTCGCCCAGAGGAAGTTCCATGTCGGCGAAAGCCAGGCTGCGATAAGCCGGGGGGGTGAAGTTTTCGCGTTTGACGACGAAAAGCAGGTCGAGAACCTGCGGGTCCAGCACGTCCCACGGCCGGATCTGCTGTTCAATCATGTTGAAGCGCGCTTGCTCGATGTTCATTGGGGTCTCCGCAGGCTTTATATTAGCATGGGCTAATATATTGGTTCCGACAAAACTCGATTATAGCCGAGTCGCCGGCCGGCTCCTGCGTTCGCCGAGCGGCGCGGTGCCTCCCGGGTTGGTGGGTTCAGCGCCCCTCCTTGATCAGGCGGCCGTTGGTCGGTTGGACTGGCCGGGCGTTGTTGCGATATAGCCGGGAGAAGATGTCCACCTGTTGCTGGGAAACCTGGATCGGTTGTTTCATGACCAGCCACAGCACACCTTCGGTGCACGGCGGCGTCGTCAGCGATCCCATATAGGCGTAGTAGTTGCGTGAGGTCGGCAGCAGGGCGTCGAGGTCGATGGTGGCGGCCGGCGGCGCGACTTCCAGCCCCTTTTCCAGCGGCAGGTTGTTCCACAGGGTCTGGATGAAGGGGTTCTCGTTGCCACGCTCGATCAACACGGCGATGATCGCCAGCTGCCCATCATCGGCCTTATGGATGAGGTGCGCCGACATGTCGAAACGGCGACCGTCGATCCTCTCCTCCGAGGGGCGGTGGAAGGCGATCTTTTGCAGCGTGTAGGTCTTGCCGGTCAAGGAAAAAGACATGTCGCCAAGGAAAACCTCAACGGTTCGTCCGGTGTCGGCAATACGGAAGCGGCTGGGACGATAATCGAAGCGAACCGGTTCGACGTCGACCTTGATGCCGTCGCTGATGTCGATCGGCGACTGACGCTGGCCGCTGGCGCACAGCGAGTTGCGCGGATCGAGGCGGGCCCAGTTTTCCGGAGCGCCGGCACCTTCGTAGCCCCATTGCACGGGCAGCGTCGGGCGAGTGGGTTCGCTGCGCACCAGTTCCAGCATATAGCCACCTTGCGGGGCGGGTGGTCTGGGCTTGGCGGCCGGTGGCCGACGGACAGCGGGCGGTTTGGCAACGGGGGCTGGCGTGTTCTGGGCGACAGGTCTGGTTTCAACCGGGGCGGGATTGGTTGCCGGCTTCGGCAGGTTCGCTTCCGCCGCTGCTTTCAGGCTGGGCCGGATCGAGGGAATGGCCGACTTGGGTGCCTCTTCAGCCGCTGCCGGGGCGGCGTCCGAAGTCTTCAAGGGCGTCGCCTTTGGCGCCTTGGCCAGTTCCTTCTTCAGCAGTGCCTCGTTGGCCTGGCGTAACTGGTTGGCCGCTTCGTTGGCCTTGGCGGCGAGATCGGCCTGGCTTTCCTTCGGTGGCCGACAGACTTCGCGCAGCACCTTGTCGTCGAGGGTGCCGCTACGCACCGGCAGGTCGGTGCCCTTGAGGTCTTCGGCGCGAACGATGGTGTTTTCGTCCTTCTTGAAGGTCCGTTTGATGGTGTTGGCGTTGCGCGCCGTACAGTCGTAACGGGTGACGACCTCAATGATCAAATAGGGGGCGCCCGAGCGAATGTCGATCAGTTCCTTCTCAAGGATCATCCGGCTCTGCGCTTCGACGGTCTGGCCCTCGCGCTTGATGCTGGTGCGGTCGAGTTCGATGCGCTTGCCCGGCTCGGACGAAACGTTCTGCCAGGTAGGCGCGGCAGTCGCCGTCAGGGGCAGGGCGATGGCCAGGGCGACCACGATCGATGGATGCATTCAGAACCTCTTTATTTTTGAAATCCGCGGCTTGTCTCTATGATTTCGACCGATTTCGAGAAATCTTGAGCGCGGCCTTTGCTTCCTTGCATTTTGCCTGTGTTTCCAGTAACTTGCAGACCTCTCGTTAGGGGTGTTGGCCTGATTTTTCCACAGTCGGCCGACTGAGAAATACCCTTCGAACCTGACCGGGTCATGCCGTCGTAGGGAAACGAACCTTATCGCTCCTTGCCCGTCTTACCCCCTGAATTCACGCATGGAGCTTCAATGAACGCCACCGAACAATTCCTCGCCGCCAATGCCCACGTCGACGAGGCTGCAGTCCAGCCGCTGCCCAATTCCCGCAAGGTTTACGTCGCGGGCTCGCGTCCGGATATCCGGGTGCCAATGCGTGAGATTTCGCAGGCTGACACGCCGACCGGCATGGGCGGCGAGCAGAATCCGCCGATCTATGTTTACGACTGTTCCGGCGTTTATTCCGACCCGGCGGTCAAGGTCGACATCCGCTCCGGCCTGCCCGCGCTGCGCGCAAAATGGATAGCAGAGCGCAACGATACCGAAGAACTGCCGGACTTGTCTTCCGAATTCGGTCGCCAGCGCGCGGCTGATCAGGCGCTCGACGAACTGCGCTTCCCCGGCCTGCAGCGCAAGCCGCGCCGCGCCAAGGCCGGCGCCAACGTGTCGCAGATGCATTACGCCCGTAAAGGCATCATCACGCCGGAAATGGAATATGTGGCGATTCGGGAAAACCTGAATCGCGCCGCCTATGTCGAATCCTTGCGGTCGACCGGTCCGATGGGCGAAAAATTGGCCAAGCTGCTGACCCGCCAGCATCCTGGCCAGAGCTTCGGCGCCAGCATTCCGGAAGAAATCACGCCGGAATTCGTCCGCAGCGAAATCGCCCGCGGCCGCGCCATCATCCCGAACAACGTCAATCACCCGGAAAGCGAGCCGATGATCATCGGCCGCAACTTCCTGACCAAAATCAACGCCAACATCGGCAACTCGGCGCTCGGCTCCAGCATTCAGGAAGAGGTCGAGAAGATGACCTGGTCGATCCGCTGGGGCGGCGACACGGTGATGGACCTGTCCACCGGCAAGAACATCCACGAAACGCGCGAGTGGATCATCCGCAACTCGCCGGTGCCCATCGGCACGGTGCCGATCTACCAGGCGCTGGAAAAGGTTAACGGCAAGGCCGAGGACCTGACCTGGGAAATCTTCCGCGACACGCTGATCGAGCAGGCCGAGCAGGGCGTCGACTACTTCACCATCCACGCTGGCGTGCTGCTGCGCTACATCCCGATGACCGCCAGCCGGATGACTGGCATCGTCAGCCGCGGCGGCTCGATCATGGCCAAGTGGTGTCTGGCCCACCACAAGGAAAGTTTCCTCTACACGCACTTCGAGGACATCTGCGAAATCATGAAGGCCTACGACGTCGCCTTCAGTCTCGGCGACGGCCTACGTCCCGGCTCGATCTACGATGCCAACGACGAAGCCCAGCTCGGTGAATTGAAGACGCTCGGCGAATTGACCGCCATCGCCTGGAAGCACGACGTCCAGACCATCATCGAAGGCCCGGGCCACGTGCCGATGCACCTCATTAAAGAGAACATGGACCTGCAGCTCGAATACTGCAAGGAAGCCCCGTTCTACACCCTCGGCCCGCTGACCACCGACATTGCGCCGGGCTACGACCACATCACCAGCGGCATCGGCGCCGCGATGATCGGTTGGTACGGCACCGCCATGCTCTGCTACGTGACGCCCAAGGAACACCTCGGTCTGCCGGACAAGGACGACGTCAAGACCGGCATCATCACCTACAAGCTCGCCGCGCACGCCGCCGACCTGGCCAAGGGCCATCCGGGCGCGCAGATCCGCGACAACGCACTGTCCAAGGCACGCTACGAATTCCGCTGGGACGACCAGTTCAACCTCGGCCTCGACCCGGACAAGGCGCGCGAATTCCACGACGAGACGCTGCCCAAGGAATCGGCCAAGGTCGCCCACTTCTGCTCGATGTGCGGCCCGCACTTCTGTTCGATGAAGATCACCCAGGATGTGCGTGATTTCGCGGCGGCACAAGGGATTGCCGAAGAGGAAGCGCTGAACAAGGGGATGGAAACCAAGGCCGTCGAGTTCGTGAAGACCGGCGCGGAGATCTATCACAAGGTGTGAGTCCGCGAATGCCGACGCAGAAAAAGGGGTCGGCGCGGCCCCTTTTTTTCGCAGCATTGGCTGCTTACCCCATTTACTTTCATTTACAGGCCAGTAACCCCTATTTACGAGGCTTGGGGAGATCATCATTCCATCGCCGGCCCGTTTGGGGCGGGCTAGTCTGCAAAGAGGAAAAATCATGAAGACGATCTCTCATCTGCATCTCAATCGTTTTGTTGTCGCCGCTGCCGTGGCGTTGGCTGTACCACTGACGGCGTCGGCCTTTGGTGGTCAAAAGGGCATGATGCAAGGCGGTTGCGACGGCATGGGCATGAAGTCCGGCTATGGCCATCACGGTATGGGCAGTGATGTCATGCCGCGCTATTTGAAGGGTCTCGATCTGACCGAAGCGCAACGCGACCGCATTTTCGACATCATGCACGCCCAAGCGCCGACCATGCGCAATACAGCCAAGGCCATGCAAAAGGCGCAGGGCGATCTGCGCACCCTGACCGCCGCGCCTGACTTCAGCGAGGCGAAGGCCAAGGAATTGGCTGATGCCGCCGCTGCCGCGATGGGTGAAATGGCTTTGACTCGCGCCAAGACCGAGCGCCAGGTGTTCGATGTGCTGACGCCCGAACAGCGCAAGCAGCTGGCCGAGTTGAAGGATCGTCCGCGTCAGCGCGGCGATGGTCCGCGCGGTCCGGCCGGCGATGGCCCGCGACCGATGCGCGGTGCCTGATTCGGCGCCTTGAGCCAGTCAGCAACAGTTTGCCGCCGCCCCGCAATGGGCGGCGGTTTTCGTTGACGGCAGGCGTTTTGCCATGCGCCGGCATGGCGTCTGCGACAATGGCAGGATGCATGAGTCCCTGCTCACGATGAGCTGTCGCCCCGGTTGCGCCGCCTGCTGCATCGCTCCCTCAATTTCCTCGCCCATTCCTGGCATGCCCTTGGGCAAACCAGCCGGGGTGCGTTGCGCTCAGCTATTGGCAGACAACCGCTGCGCCATCTTCGGCCACCCCGAGCGGCCCGCCGTCTGCGGCGGCCTGCAAGCCTCCCGGGAAATGTGTGGTGACAGCCAGGCCGAGGCCCTGGCCTGGCTCCACCACCTGGAACAGCTGACCCGCTGAGAGCTGCAGCAACGAGGAGAGCCCGGCGGCGGCACCGGGGCCGCTATAATCGCCGCATCCCATCCATGAGCCCAACGTCATGAACACGCCCGCCTGCCGTTTCAGCCTGTTCCTGCTCTCCCTGCTGTGCTGGGGCTCCGCCCTGGCGGGACAGTCCGCTCCGGTCAGCCGCGTCGTGCTTTACCCGGGCAGCGCCCTGGTAGAACGGGTGGTCCAGGTACGGGCCGGCCAGACCCGGCTGGAAATAGACGGCCTGCCGGCCAGTTTCGACGTGGACAGCGTGCAGATCGAAGCCGATGCCGGCATTGAGATCGGTGAACAGGCCTGGCGCGACCGGGCTCGCAGCGCCCCACTCAACGCCGAGGAAGCGCGGTTGGAAAAGCTGGTGCGCGAGCTGGGGGAGCGCCTGAACAGCCTGGACGTGGAGCGCAAGGCCGCCGAGCGTGCCCTGAAATACCTGGATGCCCTGGCCACGCCCAATGACAACATCCACAGCGGCAACCCGGCGCGCACTCTGGAGACCATCCGGCAGGGCAGCCTCCAGGCTCAACGCCGCATCCTCGACATTGATAACCGGAAAGTTGACCTTGAGCGGGAGCTCGAGGCCCGGCGTCAGGATCTCGAGCAGGTGCGGCCCACCGTGCTTTCGGTGCGCCAGCTGCAGCTGCGCCTGCAGGCCCAGCAGGATGGCAGGGTGCGCATCCGCTACCTGTTCGCCGATGCCGGCTGGCGGCCCGCCTACCGGGCCATGCTGGACGGTGACGGCAGGCGCGTGGAACTGGAACGCATCGCCCAGATTGCCCAACGCAGCGGCGAGGACTGGAGCCAGATCAGCCTGATCCTGTCCACCGGCCAGCCGCGCCAGCGGGTCGACGGTCCCCTGCCGGAAACCTGGAGCCTTTTCCTGCGCCCCGAGCAGCGGGCCGAGGCCATGCGGATGGCCGCCGCGCCGGCGCCGATAGCGGCCCGAGCTGCGGCGAAAGCCGCCAAACCCCTGCAGCAGCCCCTGTTTGAGGTGGCGGTGACGCAGAGCGAGTTCGCCACCGAGTACGTCATTCCCGGCAAGCTCAGCCTGCCTGCCGACGGGGGCAAGATCAGCGTCTCTCTTGGGCGGCTGCAGGTGCCCGTGGAACTGCGCGCCCGGATCGCGCCGCGCCAGGAGAAGGCTGCTTACCTGACGGCCCAGGGCAAGCTGCCGGATGGGGTCTGGCCGGCTGGCGAGATGCAGTTCTACGTGGACGGCGCCTACGTCGGCCGGACCACCTGGAACCCGGCCCAGGCCACGGAACTGGAACTTTCCTTCGGGCGCGACGAACGCATCAAGGTGGCCGCCCGCAATCTGGCCGCCGACAGTGCCAGTGCCGGCTTCATCGACCGGCAGACAGAACGGCGCATCGCCGATCTGTTCACTGTCACCAACCAGCACCGGCGCCCCATCGACATCAGCGTGCTCGACGCCAGCCCGGTGGCTCGGGACAGCCAGATCCAGGTCGAGGCGAAGTTCAGCCCGCCGGTGACCCGGCAGGACTGGCAGGGAAAGCAGGGCGTGGTCGCCTGGGAGCGGCGGCTGGAGGCGGGGGCCGCCCAGGAGTTCTCGGCCGACTACCGGATTCGCTGGCCCCAGGAGCGTAGCCTTCAGGGCCTGCCTTGATCGGCCGCAGACCGTTGATACCAAACGGATAAAAGTCCCCGGCAGGCCCGGTGCTAGAATCCGCCCTTTGCCCGGCCTTGCCCATGGACCCGATTCTTCTCCTGAAAGCCCTGATCCTCGGCATCGTCGAGGGACTGACCGAATTCCTGCCGATATCGTCGACCGGTCATCTGATCATCGTCGGCAGCCTGCTCAACTACACCGACGAGCAGAGCAAGGTGTTCAAGATCGTCATCCAGCTGGCGGCGATACTGGCGGTGTGCTGGCTTTATCGCGAGCGGATCACCAAGGTTGCCGGCGGATTGAGTTCCGACCCGGTTCAACAGCGTTTCGTCGGTTTGCTGATCGTTGGCTTCCTGCCGGCGGCGGTGCTTGGGCTGATGTTTCACAGCACGATCAAAGCCTATCTTTTCAATCCGCTGACGGTGGCCGGGGCGCTGATCGTCGGCGGTTTCCTGATCCTTTATATCGAACGCAAGGTTTACCAGCCGCGCGTGAACAGCGTCGACGAAATGCGCTGGCCGGATGCACTCAAAGTCGGCTTTGCCCAGGCGCTGGCGATGTTTCCCGGCACCTCGCGCTCGGGGGCGACGATCATGGGCGGGCTGATCTTTGGCCTGTCGCGCAAGACGGCGACCGAGTTCTCGTTCTTTCTGGCCATCCCGACGATGTTCGCGGCGACCGTTTACGACGTCTACAAGAATTGGGCGATCCTCCGATTGGAAGATATGCCGGTGTTTGCGGTCGGCTTCGTCGCCTCGTTCGTGGCGGCGATGCTCAGCGTCAGGGCGCTCGTCCGCTACATCTCGAACCATGATTTCACCGTGTTTGCTTGGTACCGCATCGTCTTCGGCGTGATCGTGCTGCTGACGGCGCAGATGGGCTGGGTCGAGTGGGCGGCTTGATCCTCTATCTGCACGGTTTCTGTTCCTCGCCGGCCTCCTGGAAGTCACAGCTGCTGGCCGAGGAAATGGCGCGGCGCGGGCTGGCCGGGCAGTTCGTCTGTCCGCAACTCTCGCCGGTGCCGGATGTGGCGATGGCTGACGCCTCGCGTTTGATCGAGCGGGCTAGCGGTCCGGTGACACTGATCGGCTCGTCACTGGGTGGGCACTACGCCAATCACCTGGCCGAAAAATACGGCTTGCCGGCGGTGTTGATCAACCCGGCGGCGATCGCCTGCCTCGATGGCGAAAAATTCATCGGCGAGCACGCCAATTTCCACAGTGGCGAGCGTTTCACCTTCACGGCCGACCATGCCCGCCAGTTGCTGGCCCAGGTGGCGCCGCCGACACCGGCGCGCTACTGGCTGCTGCTCGAAACCGGCGACGAGGTGCTCGACTACCATCAGGCTCAAGACTTCTACTTCGGTTGCCGGCAGAGCGTCTTCGAGGGCGGCGACCACAGCTTCACGCGCTTTCCCGAGTTGGTCCCGCAACTCATTGAATTCGCCGGGCTATAATCCGCCGATGAATGTATTGTTTGAAGAAGACGGCGGCTTCAAGGCCGGCACCGTCATGGCCGACAACGACAGCTCCTTGCAGGTCGAAATGCCCTCCGGCAAGCGCAGCAAGATCAAGGCGGCGACGGTGCTGTTGCGTTTCGAAAAGCCCTCGGCGGCGAGCTTGCTGGAGCAGGCGACGCCGTTGGCCGAAGAGATCGAGGCCGATTTCCTCTGGGAGTGTGTCAGCGATGGCGAATTTTCGTTTCTGGATTTTGCCCGTGATTACTAACGGCGGTGCTGCTTGCCGTGCACGCCGCGCCCGTCTATTTCCACCGCAAAGGCAAGGGCCGCTTCCGCAAGGCGCCTGCCGACATTCTCGCAGCTGCTCTGGCCAGTCTTGAAAAAAAGCGTCAGCAAGCGCTCACGATGGAAGGCTGGCTCGCCGAGCTGAAGGAATTCCGCCTGCCGCCGGAAATCGGCGCGCTGACCGACGCCCTGCTCTACGCGCCGGACCGCAACAAGGCGGAAACCAAAGCCTTCGAGACGGCCTGCGGCGAAAGCGGGCTGTCCGCTGCGCAACTGCTTTTCAAATGTGGCGCCATCAAGTCGGCCTACCACCTGCATTACCGCCGCTTCCTGCATGAGCAGTTCCCCAAGGGTACCGGCTTCCCGGCGCTTGAGGCGCCGCGTCTGCCGAGCGACCTGCCGCGCGCCGATGTTCGTGCCTTCTCGATCGACGATGCCAATACCACCGAGATCGACGACGCGCTGTCGGTCGTCAGACTGCCCGGCATCGGCTCACGCATCGGCATCCACATCGCCGCGCCGGGCTTGGCTATCGAACACGGCTCGCCGCTCGACGGCGTCGCCCGCGCCCGCTTGTCCACGGTCTACATGCCGGGCAACAAGATCACCATGCTGCCCGATGCCGTGGTGCAGAACTACACGCTGGCCGGCGGCGTCGATTGCCCGGCGGTGTCGCTCTACCTGACAGTCAGCG
Source organism: Betaproteobacteria bacterium HGW-Betaproteobacteria-7 (assembly GCA_002840765.1). GTDB lineage: Bacteria > Pseudomonadota > Gammaproteobacteria > Burkholderiales > Rhodocyclaceae > Azonexus. The sequence continues at coordinate 219,920 of PHCE01000002.1, read as the reverse complement.
ACTCGCTGGAAATCCTCAGCCATGAGTCGCGGCTGGAGATGGTGCATATCGCCGCCAACCTGCGCCATCATGAAGTCGAACCCTGGTTCAATGCGGAAACCGTCGGCGGCCCGCTGCCCGACATGCCGTTCAAGGACGAACTGCTGCACCTGTGGCATTTCGCCAATGCCTGCGAAGGACGACGCGGCAAGCCGTCGGCGATGCAGGGTATCAATGACTACAACTTCGCCATCGAAGGTGACCTGGCCGAGCCGGATGCCTGTCTGGTCGAAATCAGCGAACGCAAGCGTGGCAGCCCGCTCGACAAGCTGGTCGCCGAACTGATGATCGTCGCCAACTCGACCTGGGGCGGTCTGCTTGCCGAGAAGAATATCGCCTGCCTGTACCGTGCCCAGACGCAGGGCAAGGTGCGCATGACCACCTCGCCGCTGCCGCACGAAGGCCTCGGCGTGCCGCAGTACGCCTGGATGACTTCGCCGCTGCGCCGCTATTGCGACTTGGTGAACCAGTGGCAGCTGATTGCCTGTCTGCAGGGCGAGCCGCCGGCCTTCGCCCAGAAGTCGGCCGAACTGTTCGCGGCGATGCGCGATTTCGAGCAGACTTACGCCGCCTACGCTGATTTCCAGCGCCTGATGGAGCGCTATTGGTGCCTGCGCTGGCTGCAGCAGCACGGAATCACGGAAATCGACGCGACCGTGCGCCGCGAGCAATTGGTCAAGCTCGACCATCTGCCGCTGCTGCTGCGCGTACCGTCGTTGCCCGCCGACCTGCCGCAAGGCCAGCGCGTGCATCTGACGGTGGAGACCATCGACCTGCTGGCCCCCGAACTGACCTGCCGTTTCCTCAGCCTGCTCGGCGAGAGCGTGCCGGCGGAGGCTCTGGAGGAAGAAGAGCAGTGAGTGCGGCGGCGTTGAACTGGCAACCGCCGGTCAGGGCGGACCGGCGCTTGTGGCTGGCTGTTGGCATCTCGCTGGCCATTCATGGCCTGCTGCTGTTCATTCAGTTCCGGTTTCCCGAGGCCTCCAACGCCCTGCGCGAAAAGGCGCTCGACATCATCCTGGTCAATGCCAAGTCGGCGCGCAAGCCGACTGACGCCCAGGCACTGGCCCAGGCCAACCTCGACGGCGGCGGCAGCACCGACGAAAACCGCCGGGTCAAGACGCCCCTGCCGCCGACGGCGCAGCAAACCAGCGCCACCGACCTGCAGCAGATGCAGCGGCGTATTCAGGCGCTGGAGTCGGCCCAGCAGACCATGCTGACGCAGGCGAAAAGCCTGCGCAGCGTTGCCAGCAGCAAGACTAATACCGAGCAGCCGACACCGGCGAGCCCGATTTCCGGTATCGACCTGCTTGAGTCGGCACGGGCGATGGCCCGTCTGGAAGGCGAGATCAGCAAGACGACCGAGGAATACAACAAGCGGCCGCGCAAGAAATTCGTCGGCGCGCGTACCGAGGAATATGGCTTGGCCGCCTATCTCGAAGGCTGGAAGCAGAAGATCGAGCGCATCGGCACGCTGAACTATCCGGATGCGGCGCGCGGCAAGCTCTACGGCGCCGTGGTCATCTATGTTGAACTGAATGCCACCGACGGCAGCATCTACAACGCCGAGATTTCCCGTTCCTCCGGCCATAAGGTGCTCGATCAGGCGGCCTTGCGCATCCTGCGCATGGCCGGGCCGTTCGGGCCGATTCCGCGCGAGCCGCTGGGCGGCGCGACGGTACTTTCCTTTGCCCGCACCTGGTATTTCACCCAGGGCGATGCCCTCAATACGGCCAACCGCTGAGTTCACCCATGTCCGATATGTATTGCGTTTTCGGCAACCCGGTCGGCCATTCCCGTTCGCCGGCCATCCACTCCGCCTTCGCCGCGGCGAGCGGTGAGGATTTGTGTTACGAGGCACGCCTGGCGCCAGTCGATGGCTTTGCCGGGGCGGTGGCCGAATTCGTCGCCGCTGGCGGCAAGGGGGCCAACGTCACCGTGCCGTTCAAGGAAGAGGCCTGTCGTCTGAGTGACCGCCTGTCCGGACGCGCCGCCCGGGCCGGGGCGGTCAATACGCTGGTTTTCCGCGCGGATGGCATTTTCGGTGACAACACCGATGGTGCCGGGCTGGTGCAGGACATCAAGATCAACCTTGGCTTCGCGCTGAGCGGCCGCCGCATTTTGCTGCTCGGTGCGGGCGGCGCCGCCCGTGGTGTCATCGCGCCCCTGCTGGCCGAAAGCCCGGCGTCCCTGCATATCGCCAACCGCAGCGCCGAGAAGGCGCGGCTGCTGGCCCAGGCTTTTTCCGATATGGCCCCGGTTTCCGGCGGCAGTTTCAACGAACTGGCAGGCAAAAGTTTTGATCTGGTGATCAACGCCACATCGGCCAGCCTCGCCGGCGAAAGTCTGCCGCTGCCGGCTGGTTTGTTCGCACCGGGAACGCTGGCTTACGACATGATGTACGGCAAGGGCCAAACGCCTTTCCTGCAACTGGCCCGCGCTCAGGGGGCGGCACAGGGCGCCGACGGCCTCGGCATGCTGGTCGAACAGGCAGCCGAGGCCTTCTTTGTCTGGCGTGGCGTTCGCCCTGCGACGGCGGCAGTCCTCGCCGCCTTGCGCCGTCAGATCAGCACATGAAACGCCCGGCCCGCTGGTTCAACCGGCTGTTGCTGTTACTGCTCGGGCTGGCCTTTCTCTGGTTCTTCTGGCTGCTCGGCTGGGTGCTGTTTTGGGGCTGGGTCAATCCGGGCACGACGCGCTTCATGGAGCTGCGCCTGAGTGAACTGCGGGTGAAGAATCCGCAGGCGCAACTCAAGCAGCAGTGGGTGCCCTACGATCGTATCTCGATTCATCTGAAGCGGGCGATCATCGCCGCCGAGGATGCCAAATTCGTCGATCATGAAGGCTTTGACTGGGAAGGTATCCAGAAAGCCATGGAAAAGAACGAAAAGCGTGGGCGCTTCGCCGCTGGCGGCTCGACCATCAGCCAGCAACTGGCGAAAAACCTGTTCCTGACGCCGAGCAAGACCTGGTGGCGCAAGGGCAACGAAGTCGTGATCACGTTGCTGCTGGAAAACCTGTGGAGCAAACAGCGCATCTTCGAGGTTTACCTCAATGTCATCGAGTGGGGTAACGGCATTTTCGGCGCCGAGGCGGCGGCCCGTCACTACTATGGTCTGACGGCTGCCCGACTCGGCCCCGAGCAGGCAGCGCGGCTGGCCGGCATGGTGCCCAACCCGCGCCTTTACGACCGTAATCGCGGCGCCCCGGGGCTGGCCCGCAAGAGTGCCATCATCCTCGGTCGCATGCCCTCGGCAGAAGTGCCCTGAACGCTGCGTGAGCAGGGTTGTCGACCTTTTGTAAAAGCTCTGCCAACGACCCGGTGCTAAAATGCCGGACCTTTTGCCGCGGCGCACCATGAGCGAAGAAGCCCAGCTAACTGACACGGAAGACCTGCAGGAGCGCCTGGCCGAGGTGCAGACCCTGCTCGCCCGGCACAAGCTGGTCGAGGGGCTGGTGCACAGGCAGGAGGGGCCGCGCCACGACCTGGTCGAGGACATCGTGCACAAGCAGCACCTGCACGAACTTCGGCACAAGCTGGAGCCGATGCACCCGGCCGACATCGCCTACATTCTTGAGGCGCTGCCGCTCGACGAGCGCCTGATTGCCTGGGATCTGGTCAAGGCCGAGCGTGATGGCGAGATCCTGCTCGAAGTTTCGGACGCCGTTCGCGAAACGCTGATCGAGTCGATGGAGCGCACCGAGCTGGTCGCTGCCGCCGAGACCCTCGACGCTGACGAACTGGCCGACCTCGCTCCCGACTTGCCGCAGGGCGTCATCGATGACGTCTTCCGCAGCCTGTCGGTCGAGGAGCGCGAGCAGTTGCGGGCGGCGATGTCCTACCCCGAGGATTCAGTCGGCTCGATCATGGACTTCGACATGGTCACCGTGCGCGAGGATGTGACGCTGGAAGTCGTGCTCCGTTACTTGCGCCGCTTCGATGAACTGCCTGACCATACCGACCAGTTGTTCGTCGTCGATCGCAACGAATATCTGAAGGGCGTGCTGCCGCTCAACGTCCTGCTGGTCAACGACGTCGAGGTCGAGGTCGGGGCGCTGATGCAGACCGATTTCGTCGAACTGGAGCCGGACGATCTGGCCGAGGATGCGGCCAAGGCCTTCGAGCGCTACGATCTGGTGTCGGCGCCGGTGGTCGATCCGGACGGCAAGCTGGTCGGCCGGGTGACGGTGAATGAGGTCGTCGACTACATCCGCGAGGAAGCGGAGCAAGAGCAACTGGCGCATGCCGGTCTGCGCGAGGAAGAAGACATCTTCGCCTCGGTCTGGGATTCGGTGAAGAACCGTTGGGCCTGGCTGGCCGTCAATCTGGTCACCGCCTTTGTTGCCTCACGGGTGATCGGTGTCTTCGAGGACTCGATCGAGAAGCTGGTGGCGCTGGCCGCGCTGATGCCGATCGTCGCCGGCATCGGCGGCAATTCCGGCAACCAGACGATCATCATGATCGTCCGCGCCATCGCCATGGGCCAGGTGCAGCCGGATGCGATGCGCCGGTTGTTGCGCAAGGAACTTGGCGTGGCCAGCATCAACGGCCTGCTCTGGGGTAGCCTGCTCGGCGTCGCCGCCTGGTGGCTCTACGGCAGCGTCGCGCTGGGAATGGTGATGACCGCGGCGATCACGCTCAACCTGCTGCTCGCCGCTTCGGCCGGCGTCGGCATTCCGCTGCTGCGGCAGAAGTTCGGCGCCGATCCGGCCCTCGGCGGCTCGGTGATGATCACCGCGCTGACCGATTCCGGCGGCTTCTTCATCTTTCTCGGCCTGGCCACCCTGTTCCTGATGTAATCAGTGGCCGGCCGGGATCAGCGCCTGGCGGTCGCTGATCCCGGCGGCGCCTCCACTCATTTCTGCGTGGCGAAATACGCCTCGGCGGCCGCTACGGTGCCGGCGATGTCGGCATCGGTGTGGGCGGCCGAGACAAAACCGGCTTCAAAGGCCGACGGCGCAAAATAGTGGCCGGCGTCGAGCATGGCGTGGAAGAAGCGGTTGAAGGCGTCCTTGTCGCAGGCCAGCACTTCGTCGTAGGTGCCGGGGCAGCGCTCGGCGAAATAGAGACCAAACATGCCACCGACGTTCTGCGCGGCGAAGGCCACGCCGTGCTTCCTGGCGGCGCTGACCAGGCCGTCGCACAGGGATTTCGTCTTGGCGGTCAGGCTTTCATAGAAACCCGGTGCCTGGACTAGGTTCAGCGTCGCCAGGCCGGCGGCCGTGGCGATCGGGTTGCCGGACAGCGTGCCGGCCTGATAGACCGGGCCGAGTGGGGCGATCTGCTCCATGATTTCGCGCTTGCCGCCAAAGGCGCCGAGTGGCATGCCGCCACCGACCACCTTGCCGAAGGTGGACAGGTCGGGGGTGATGCCGTAGAGCCCCTGGGCACTCTTCAGGCCGACGCGGAAGCCAGTCATCACTTCGTCGAAGATGAGCACGGCGCCGTGCTGTGTGCACAGCTCGCGCATCGCCTTGAGGAATTCGGGCGTCGGGGCGATCAGGTTCATGTTGCCAACCACCGGCTCAACGATTACCGCGGCGATCTTGTCGCCGTGCTTTGCGAAAGCGTCCGCCAGTTGCTGCGGGTCGTTGTAGGCCAGCACCATGGTGTGCTGGGCAAGATCGGCCGGCACGCCGCCGGAGGACGGATTGCCGAAGGTCAACGCGCCGGAGCCGGCCTTGACCAGCAGCGAGTCGGAGTGGCCGTGGTAGCAGCCCTCGAACTTGATCAGCACATCGCGGCCGGTGTAACCACGGGCCAGGCGGATGGCGCTCATCGTCGCCTCGGTGCCGGAGGAGACCAGGCGCACCATGTCCATTGACGGCACCAGTTCGCACAGCAGGTCGGCGATCTCCACTTCCTTCTCGGTCGGAGCGCCGAACGACAGGCCGTCGACGACGGCGGCCTGGACGGCAGCGATGACTTCCGGATGGGCATGGCCGAGGATCATCGGGCCCCAGGAGCCGACATAGTCTGTGTACCACTTGCCGTCGGCATCCTGCACTTTGGCGCCGACGCCCTTCTGGAAGAAGCAGGGCGTGCCGCCGACCGAGCGGAAGGCGCGCACCGGCGAATTGACGCCGCCGGGGATGTGGCGCTGGGCACGTTCGAACAGTTGCTGGTTACGGGAGCTCATGGGGCGGAATCCTCGAAAAGGTGTTGATAGGCGGTGGCGCGGGCAGTGATGTCCGGTGCCGCGAAAAGGTCGGTGATGACGGCCAGCAGGTCGGCGCCGGCGGCGAGCAGGGCCGGGGCAGTGGCCAGCGTTATGCCGCCGATGGCGCAGCCGCGGGCGCGCAGCTCCTGCTTGGCCTGCTCGAACAGTTCCAGCGGTGCCTGAACGGCGTCGGGCTTTGTCGGGGACCGATAGACAGCGCCAAAAGCGACATAGTCGACGCCGGCGGCATCAGCGGCGCGGGCGGCGGCGAAATCGGCATAGCAGGAGGCGCCAAGAATTTTCTGCTGACCGAGAATGGCGCGGGCGGCGCCCAAGTTGCCATCATCGCTGCCGAGGTGCACGCCGTCGGCATTGAGCAAGGTGGCCAGTGCCAGGTCGTCATTGACGATCAACAGGGCGCCGTGGCGGCGGGTCAACTCACGCAGGACGCGGCCGCGGGCGAGGCGTTCGGCCATCGGACTGCTCTTGTCGCGAAACTGCAGCAGCCGGCAGCCACCAGCAAGGGCAGCCTCGACGCCGACGAACAGTGGCGCCGCATCCGTGGCCTCGGGGGTGATGGCGTACAGGCCGCGCAACTCAATTGCCATCGGGTTTCTTGCTCTCGCCATCGTCGCCGTTTTCGTCTTCGCGGGCCCAGAAGAAACGATCCGGAATCAGCTGGCCCATGCCGCCACGGAAGCCGTTCTTCAGCGTCTGCCAGGTGTAATCCTGGGCGTCGCGAACGGCATCCTCGACGCTGGCGCCGCCAGCCAGACAACCGGCGATGGCCGAGGCCAGCGTGCAACCGGAGCCGTGATAGCTGCCCGGCAGGCGCTCCCAGCGATCATGGCGGATGATGCCATCGGGGCCGTACAGGGTGTTGATGACTTCCGGGGTGTTCTCATGAGTGCCGGTGATCAGGACATATTGAACACCCATGTCGATCAGGCGCTGGGCGCAGACATCGAGGGCGGGCTCGTTCTCGTCCTCGTCGCTCTCCGCCAGACGGCGCGCTTCCGGTGCGTTGGGCGTAATGATCGTGGTCTGCGGCAGGAGCATTTCGCAGATGGCAGAAATGATCTCTTCGCCGGATAGTTCATCACCCCGCCCGGAAGCCAGTACCGGGTCGAAGACCAGCGGTGTTTCAGGATAGTCGGAGACGATCTCGGCGACCGTCAACACATTCTCGACACTGCCCAGCACGCCGATCTTGAAGGCGGCTACCGGCATGTCTTCGAGAATGGTGCGGGCCTGCTGTTCAAGCAGTTCGGCGGCAACCGGATGCACGCTCTGCACGCCGACCGTATCCTGCACGGTAATGGCGGTGATGGCGGTCAGCGGATGGCAGCCGAGGCTGGCCAGGGTCAGCAGGTCGGCCTGGACGCCGGCGCCGGAAGAGGGGTCGCTGGCGGCGAAGGCCAGCACCTGGGGCGGGCGCGGCGGATTGGCGGGGGTCTGATTCATGTTCCTGCAGGCCCTTGGCGGATGCTGGAGGGATTGGGTAAGATGCGGCGGATTTTATCCGAATCTGGCGTCGGCCGACTCGGCGCAGCGAAAAGCACGTTGATGGCAGCTAGGCTGTGCCTAGCGCAGACTTCCGTAGTATGATGCACCGATAAGTATTCATGCCTACAGGGGCCAGGGGACAGGCAAATTGGCTGATTTATCCAGATTGCGCGGCGTCAGGGTGATGGTCATTGACGACAGCAACACCATTCGGCGAAGCGCCGAGATATTCCTTGTGCAAGCGGGTTGCGAGGTCATTCTCGCCGAAGATGGGTTTGACGCCCTGGCCAAAATTGCCGATCTCCAGCCGAGCGTGATTTTTTGCGACATCATGATGCCGCGCCTTGATGGCTATCAAACCTGCTCGCTGATCAAGAAGAATCCTCGATTCAAGTCGACGCCCGTCATCATGCTCTCCTCCAAGGATGGGCTGTTCGACCGGGCGCGCGGCCGCATGGTCGGTTCCGACCAGTACCTGACCAAGCCTTTCACCAAAGACAGTCTGCTGCAAACGGTTGCTACCTTTGCCATACCGGCAGAAACAACGTCAAAACCGTAGTCCAGGGGAGCCAGCAATGCCCGTCAAGAACATCCTGGTGGTCGATGATTCTGCCACCGAGCGCTTTTTTACAGTCGACGTGCTGACCAAGGCCGGCTATCAGGTCAGCACGGCCGAGAGTGGCGAAGAGGGGATCGCCAAGGCGAAAGCCAACAAGCCCGACCTGATCCTGATGGATGTCGTGATGCCCGGCCTGAACGGATATCAGGCGACGCGCACGCTGACCCGCGACGAGGAAACCAAGGGTATTCCGGTCATCGTCTGTACCACCAAGGGGCAAGAGACCGACAAGATCTGGGGCTTGCGTCAGGGGGCTGTCGATTATCTGGTCAAGCCGCTGAACCCCGAGGAACTGCTGAAACGAATCGCCGCTCTGCCCTGAGCCCATGGCCAAAAAAACCAGTCTTCGCGACTTTCAGGAATACCTCGCGGCCCGTCTGACGACCGCCGCCCAGGGCCATGGCAGTTCTTCCTGGCTGGGCATCGAGGCCGGCGGCGAGACCTGGTTGGTCGATCTGGCCGATGGTGGTGAGATTGTCCAGGCCCCGCAACTGGCGCCTGTGCCGCTGACCCGTCCCTGGTTCGCCGGCATTGCCAATATTCGCGGCAATCTGCATGCGGTGACCGATTTTTCGGTCTTTCGTGGCGGTTCGCCGACGCCGCAAAACACCAGCACCCGCTTGTTGTTGATCGGCGCCAAGCACGGATCAAATGCCGCGCTACTCGTTTCCCGCATGCTCGGGCTGAAGAATCCGGACGATTTCGTTCCCGAGACGGGCGTGGCGGACGATCCACCGTGGTGTGCGCAGCGCTTTTCGGATACACACGGCAACATCTGGCGCAAGCTTTCCGTGCGCGATTTGCTGGCCGATCATGATTTCATGAATATCGGGGTCTGACCGGGGGCGTACGCCCAGGACCCAAATCGGAGGATTCCATGGCTTTCAGTTTCAAACTCCCCAAGCTGGGTGGCGGCAAGGGCGCTGCTTACGCCCCGATGACTGTTTCGGCCGAGATGCCCGGCGAGTCCAAGGGTGTCGCCCTGCCCGGATTCCTCGCCGGGCAGCCGGTCATCCAGCAGATGAAGACGTTGGGTGCAATTTTTGCCGTGCTGGTGCTGTTGATCGCCGGTCTGGTCGTCTTCGACAGCCGACAATCAACGCACGGCACAGCCTATGTCGCGGCGGCCGGTGAAATGCGCATGCTCTCCCAGCGCCTGGCCAAGGCTTCGTTGCTGGCGCTGCAGGGCAATAGCACGGCCTTCACCCAGCTCAAGGAATCGCGCGAAGCCTTTGCCCAACTGCTCGATCGCGTCAGTAATGGTGGCGAAATCGGCGGCGTCGATGTTCCCGCTTCGCCGAATGTGGTTCGTCCCCAGCTCGACGCGCTCAGCGAGCGTTGGGCGATGACTGACACCGATGCGCAGACGGTGATTGGTCAGGAAGCCAACTTGGTCGCGCTGGGTACCAGTGTCGCCCTGATCGATGACAAGAATGCCGAGATGCTCGACCTGACCGAGCAGCTGGCGGCCCTCAAGCTGCAATCCGGCGCCGCGTCGCGCGACATCGCGGCGGCCAGCCAACTGGTCATGCTGACCCAGCGCATCGCCAAGAACGCCTCGGCACTGCGCGTCGGCGACGAGATCAATCCCGAGGTCGCCTTCCTGCTCGGCAAGGATACCAACGCTTTCCGCGACATTCTTCAGGGGCTGGGCAAGACCACCACCGATGGCGACAGCCATGAAAAACTTACCGTCCTGGAAGCGTCCTTCAAGGGCTACCAGGACGCTATTGCCAGCATTCTTGCCAACATGCAGCCGCTGGTTCTCTCCAAGCAGGCTGGATCACAGATTTTCCGCGAGAGCGAGAACCTGCTGAAAGCGACCGAGGATCTGGCCCTCGGTTATCAGGAAAACCTGGCTTCACGTGGTCTGTTCATCGTTCTGATGATCGTGCTGGTCGCCGCCGCTCTCGCCACGCTCGCTCTGCTCGCCAGGCTTTACCTGGAAGATACGCGCCGCCGGGCACTTGAGGCCGACCGCCAGCGTCATGCCTCGGAACTGGTCAATCGCGAAAACCAGGACGCCATTCTCCGTCTGATGAACGAACTGGGCGACCTCGCCGACGGCGACCTGACGGTCACCGCCACGGTCAGCGAGAACATCACCGGCGCCATCGCCGACTCCATCAACTACACCATCGAAGAACTGCGCGTGCTGGTCGGCCGCATCAACGACGCGGCGAACCGGGTGACGGCGGCAACCGAGATCGCCCGCCAGACCTCAGCCGAACTGCTCGATGCTGCCGAACGCCAGTCCAGCGAAATTCAGGAAGCTGGCCAGTCGGCCCTCGACATGGCCCGTTCGATGACCGAAGTGTCGGGTAACGCCACGCAATCGGCGCAGGTTGCCCGGCAATCGCTGCTGGCTGCCGAAAAGGGGACGCAGGCGGTGCAGGACTCGATCAAGGGCATGAACGAAATTCGCAACCAGATCCAGGAAACCTCGAAGCGCATCAAGCGCCTGGGCGAGAGCTCGCAGGAGATCGGCGAAATCGTTGAACTGATTTCCGACATTACCGAGCAGACTAACGTGCTGGCCCTGAACGCCGCCATTCAGGCAGCTTCCGCCGGCGATGCCGGGCGCGGCTTCACCGTCGTTGCCGAGGAAGTGCAGCGACTGGCCGAACGTTCGGCCGAGGCAACCAAACAGATCGCGGCGATCGTCAAGACCATTCAGACCGATACCCAGGATGCCGTCTCCGCCATGGAACAGTCGACCCAGGGTGTGGTCGAGGGGGCCAAGCTGTCTGACGCTGCCGGTCAGGCGCTGTCCGAGATCGGCGATGTGTCGCGCAACCTGGCTGACCTGATCGAAAGCATCTCCTCCTCCACCCAAAGCCAGGCAGATTCGGCGACCAACGTGGCGCGACTGATGCAGGACATCCTGCACGTTACCGAGCAGACCACCGCCGGTACCCAGCGCACCGCCCTGGCGGTCGACGAACTGACCGCCCTGGCTTCGGAACTCAAGGGTTCGGTCGCCGGCTTCAAGGTGGACTGACAGGCAACGCGAGAGACTATGAACGCGGCTACTGCATTTGATTTGGGGCCCCTGACCTGGGTCAAGGGCGAGATCGATCTGGCGCTTCAACGGGCTGAGGAGGCGCTGGCTCAGTACGAGACGGGCGCTGACGTCACCCAGTTGAAGTTCTGCCACACCCACGTGCACCAGGTGTACGGTGCCCTGTCCATCGTCGGTCTGGACGGTGTGACCCAGGTGGTTGAATCGCTGGAGGCGCTGCTCAAGGCCTACGAGGAGGGGCGTCTGCTGCCCGGCGATAACGGTCCCGCCGTCGTTCGCCAGGCCCTGGCGGCGATCCGCCAGTATCTCGATGACCTGATGGTCGGCGAGCCGAACCAACCGCTGCGCCTGCTGCCCGCCTATCAGGCGCTGGCCCTGGCCCGCGGGCAGAGCGTCATCCATGCGGCCGACCTCTTCTATCCCGATCTGACGCTGCGACCGCCACGCCGCGCCGCGCCACCAGCACTGGCCCCGGAACAGTCCACGAAGATTCTCAAGGGCAAGCGCCTGGCGTACCAGAAGGGCCTGCTCCAGTTGTTGCGCGACCCCGCTCACCCGGGAAAGGGTCTGCAGGGCATGAAGGCGGCTCTGAGCGACATCGAGTCGCAACAGTCGACCCAGGCGGCGCGTGCCTTCTGGTGGGTGGCGCTGGCCTTCCTCGATACCCTCGAACATCCCGGCCAGGACGGCGACAATGCCGCCCTCTATCTCTGTTCCCGCATTGACGCGCAGATTCGCCGCCTGCTCAACGGCTCCAGCAATGTCGCCGAACGGGTGATGCGCGAGGCGCTCTATTACGTGGCGCGGACATCGGACGAAGCCTCGCCGCTGATTGCTGAGGTCCGCTCAACCTTCGAGCTGTCGGGGCTGGTTCCCGAGGTCGCAGCGGCCGGTCCGCTACCGCAGGAGGCTGCACTACGCAAACTGCGGGACAGCCTGGCGGCAGTTGAGGAATTGTGGAACAAGTTCTGCACCGGCAGCGTCGGCAGCATGCCCGGGTTTGCCGAACATGCCCGGCAGTGCGCCCTGCTCACCGAGGAAATCGGCCAGACCGATCTCAAGCGCCTGGGCCAGGGCTTGGGCGCCGTCGCCAGCTGGCTGGCCGAGGACACTTCGCGCTATACCGACACGGTGGCGATGGAAGTCGCCACCACCATCCTGCTCCTGCAGAATGCCCACGAAAGTTTCCGGCGTCTGGGTACCGACTTCGCGCAGCAGGTTGATCTGATGGTGGCCCGGCTCTATGCCTGCATCTCCGGCAAACCGGCGGCGGCCGACGCCGAGATCCCGTTGCTCGACGAGATGACGCGCAAGGCTCAGGAACGTCTGCTCATCGGTCAGGTCGGTAGGGAGATCCAAAACAATCTGGCGCAGATCGAACAGGCGCTCGACGCTTTCTTCCGCAATCCGGCCAAGGCTCACGATCTGGTTGCGCTGGACGCTCCCCTCAAGCAGGTCGGTGGCGCGCTGGCCATGCTTGGCCACTTTGGCGCCATTGCCAGCCTGAACGAGTGCAGCACCCGCATCCGGCAGTTTGCCCAAGCGGATTACCAGCCGGTCGCCGAGGATTTCGAGTGGGTGGCCAACCAACTTTCCCTGCTTGGCTTCTTCGTCGATGCCCTGCAAAACGGCGAAACGGATTTTGATGCCTTCATGCGCCGCATGAACGGTGAAACGACAGCGCTCGAGGACGATGAGGCCGAGGCCTTGCCGGTTCCAACCGTCGAGGCGCAACTGGCCCAGCAGGCCCGCGAGACGCAGGCCTTGGTCGAGGCCCTCAAGGAAGCGCCGCGGGATCAGCAACTGCAGCAGGAGATTCGGCAGAATCTCCAAGACATCCAGAAGGACGCCGATCTGGTTGCTAATCACCAACTGGGTGAGACGGCCAAGGCGGCGCTCGATGCCATCGATTCGGGGATCGAGATGGATTCGGCATTCGATGCCGCGATGACCATCATTTTCCCCCCGGCCCCGGAAGCGCCCAAACCGTCTGTCGAAACGCTCCTACTGGCCGAATCCAGTCACGAGGAGATCGATGCCGAACTGCTGGCGATCTTCCTGGAGGAGGCGGTCGAAGTCCTGAGCACGATGGATCAGCAATATGCTCTGCTCCGTGCGGATGCGCACAACCAGGATGCGCTGACGACCATCCGCCGGGCCTCGCACACGCTCAAGGGCAGCGGCCGAATGGTTGGTCTCACCGATCTGGGCGACACCGCCTGGGAACTGGAACAGACCCTCAATCTCTGGTTGCGCCAGGAGCAGGTGCCGAACGCCGAACTACTGCAGTTGATCGGCGATGCTCATGCCGTCTTCTCGGTGTGGGTCGGCCATCTAGAGGCCAGGGACGGGATGATGCCCGATACGACCGCCCTGGTTGCCCTCGCCCGCCGTCTGCGCGGTGTCGATTCACCACCGCCGGAGCCGCGTGACGGCATTGGGCGGCCTTCGGTACCGACGACGGAATCAACGGCCGCGCCGGCGGACAACGGCGCTGACTCTGCCGGTATGAGCACCGAACTGGCGCTCGACCTGCCAGTGCTTGAGGATCCGACTGTCGATCTAGGCGATTTCGGCGAACTGGCCGACTTTGACTTGGCACCGGAAACGACAGCAACTATTGCCGAGGCCGAAGCCGAAGCCGAAGCCGAAGCCGAAGCCGAAGCCGAAGCCGAAGCCGAAGCCGAAGCCGAAGCCGAAGCCGAAGCCGAAGCCGAAGCCGAAGCCCAGCCCCCGGAAGCTGTCGCCGAACAATTGCCGCCGACGGTCACCGCTTCGCCGACGCTGTACGACATTTTTCTCGACGAGGCCCGTGGTTATCTGCAGACGCTGATGGACAGCCATGCTGCGCTTGATGCCCAGCCGCTGGCGCCGACCGCCTTCGAGATGACGCGCGCCGCTCATACCCTGGCCGGCATTGCCGGGACAGTGGGGTTAATGCCCTTGCATCACCTCGCCGGCGCCCTTGAGCATGCCCTGCTGCGGCGAGATCAGGCGGCCCATCCGGACAGCATCGAGGGCCTGGAAACAGTGCGCCAGGCAATCTTCACGCTGGAGGCGATGTTCGCCGGACTGGGCCAGCAACTGGCCCCGGAAGAGGAGCCGCGGCTGATCGCCGCCCTTGAAGACATCTTCCATGCAGCGCTCGTCGATGCGCCGGCGACGACTGCGGAAATCATTCCGCTGCCCGGACTCCCCATTCCGCCGGTGGTCGATGAGCCGGTGCTTGCCCAATTGGCGCCGGCCGCCCCGCTGCCCCAACTGACCGACGAACTGGACGAGCAATTGCTGCCGATCTTCCTTGAAGAGGCAGCCGACCAAGTGCGCGACCTGACGGTGCAGCTGCGCAACTGGCGCGATGAACCAGCCGGCGATGCAGCGCCGCATGCGATCGCCCGCCTGCTGCATACCTTCAAGGGCAATGCCCGCATGGCCGGGGCGCTGAATCTGGGTGAGGTCACGCACCAACTGGAAAGTCGGGTCGAGGCGGCGATGCGTGTCGGCGTCGCCAGCCCCGCCCTCATCGACGAGATCGAGAACGGCTGCGATACGCTGGCCCTTGCTGTCGAGCGCCTGCGCGAAGGCCCGACGGAAGAGGTTCCGGCGGAAGCCGCGGCTGTTGCCGATCACGTCGATGTCGGGGCCGGAGGTGCCATTCCGCATCCGGCCAGCGAAGCGGAAAGCGAAGGCGAGGGCAGTGGTCAGCGGGCCACCCTGCGCGTGCGTGCCGACCTCATCGATCGCCTGGTCAACGAGGCCGGGGAGCTGTCCATCGCCCGGACGCGGATCGAAGGCGAAATGCGCAGCCTGAAGACCTCGCTACTCGACCTGACGGAAAACGTCATCCGCCTGCGCCGCCAGCTACGGGAAATCGAAATTCAGGCGGAAGGCCAGATTCAGGCCCGTGTAGCCCAGACCCACGACGGCGAGGGCGAGTTCGACCCGCTGGAGCTGGACCGCTTCACCCGCTTCCAGGAACTCACCCGCTTCATGGCCGAGTCGGTCAATGACGTGGCGACGGTGCAGCAGAATCTGCTGAAGAATCTCGACGATGCCAACGCCGCCATCATCGCTCAGTCGCGCCTGAACCGCGGCCTGCAGCAGGAGTTGATGGGCGTGCGCATGATTCCCTTCGCCAGCCAGGCCGAGCGTTTCTACCGCATCGTCCGGCAGACGGCCAAGGATGTCGGCAAGCGGGCCAGTCTCGACGTCATTGGTGGCCAGGTCGAAATCGACCGCTCGGTGCTCGACAAAATGCTGGGGCCGGTCGAGCACATGCTACGCAACGCCGTGACCCACGGTCTGGAAACGCGCGATGAGCGTCAGGTCGCCGGCAAGCAGGAGGCCGGCGAAATCACCTTGTCCCTGGCCCAGGAAGGCAATGAAATCATTCTCTCGCTCGCCGATGACGGGCGTGGCCTCGATCCCGAGCGCATCCGCCAGAAAGCCGAAGCCTTGGGAATGTTGCAACCTGGCCAGGCGGTTGAGCCGACTGCCCTGTTCGATTTCATCTTCCAGCCGGGATTCTCGACCGCCACCGAACTGACCCAACTATCCGGCCGCGGCGTCGGTATGGACGTGGTCAAGACTGAAGTGACGGCGCTGGGCGGGCGCATCGAGGTCGTTTCCGAAATCGGTCGCGGCACCACCTTCCGTCTCTACCTGCCGCTGACCCTGGCGGTCACCCAAACCCTGCTGGTGCGTTCCGGGGCGCAGCTTTATGCGGTGCCATCGACGATGATCGAGCAGGTTCTCGAAATGAAGGAAAAGCAGCTGGCGGCGCTGCGCGAGAAAGGTGAAGCGGAGTGGCAGGGGCATCATTACCCGCTGCATTTCCTTTCCAACCTGCTCGGCGATGCCGCGGCCGTGCCCGAAATCCATCGCCGCTACTGGGTGTTGCTGCTGCGTTCGGGCAGTCAACGGGTCGCCATCCAGGTTGATGAACTGCGCGGTAATCAGGAAGTTGTCGTCAAGAATATCGGCACCCAGTTGTCGCGCGTCGTCGGTATCGCCGGCGCGACGGTGCTTGGTGACGGCCGGGTGATACTGATCCTCAACCCGGTGGCGCTGGCCAGTCGCGCGCCCGTGCAGGGCGCGCTACGCCAGCCGGAAGTCTTCGTTGCCGCGCCGGCGCCGGTTGCCGAACGGCGCCTGCCGACGGTGATGGTGGTCGACGATTCGCTGACCGTGCGCAAGATCACCAGCCGCCTGCTCGCCCGTGAGGGCTATCAGGTGATTCTCGCCAAGGACGGCGTCGATGCGCTGGAGCAGTTGATTGACGAAATGCCGGACGTCATCCTCTCAGACATCGAAATGCCGCGCATGGATGGTTTCGATTTCGTCCGCAATGTCCGCGCCGACGATCGCCTGAAGGGCCTGCCGGTGATCATGATCACCTCGCGCACGGCCGACAAGCACCGTAACTACGCCCACGAGATCGGCGCTAATCACTATCTTGGCAAGCCTTACGACGAAGACGAACTACTCGGCCTCGTCGCCAGCTACTGCAAGAAGAACCACTGACCAGCGTTCCGTCGGTCACCGCCTTCAATCCCGACGTTTCACCACCGCGTAGCGGGCCAGCGTGCGTTCGCGGGCGGCTGCGTGGTCGACGATCGGCGCCGGATAGTCGCGGCCGATGACGATGCCCAGCGCTTCCTGCTCCAGACGCCCCATCCGCCACGGGGCATGGATGTACTTGTCGGGTACCCGGGCCAGTTCCGGCACGTAGCGGCGGATGAAGCGACCCTCGGGATCGAAATTTTCCGACTGGGTGACCGGGTTGAAAATGCGGAAATAGGGCTGGGCGTCGCAGCCGCTGGAGGCCGCCCACTGCCAGCCACCGTTGTTGGCCGAAAGGTCGAAGTCATTCAGCTGATCGGCGAAGTAGCGCTCACCAAGGCGCCAGTCAACACCGAGGTCCTTGCACAGGAAGGAAGCGACGACCATGCGCAGGCGATTGTGCATCCAGCCGCTGAAGTTAAGCTGGCGCATCGCCGCATCGACCAGCGGGTAACCTGTGCGCCCCTGCTGCCAGGCGGCCAGGCCTTCCGGCCAGTCGTCCCAGCGGATGGTGTCGTACTCCGGCTTGAAGGCGGCAGTGACGACCTGCGGGAAGCGGTCGAGAATCATGAAATAAAAGTCGCGCCAGATCAGTTCGTTGAGCCAGGTGGCAGCCTCGCTGGCGAGAGCGGTGCGCACCAATTCGCGGATCGAGATGGTGCCGAAGCGCAGGTGCACCGACAGGTAGGAAACACCCTTGATGGCCGGGAAGTCGCGCAGGGCGCCGTAGCGTTCGAGACGGCCGGCACGGAACTCATCCCATAACTGGCGGGCGCCGGACATGCCGGGCAGGATCCCCACTGTTTGCAGATCGCTTTCGACAAAGCCGATCTCGGCCAAGGTCGGGATACTGGCCGGCGGGATCGCCGCCAAGTGGCCATCAGCGCTGGCAACGGCATGGTCGGCGGCAGTCAGGCGCTTCAGCCAGGCATTCTTGTACGGTGTGAATACCGAGAAGGGCTTGCCGGCCTGGGTCAGTACTTCGTCGCCGTCGAATATGGCCTGGTCTTTGAGGTCGGCGAAAGCGATTCCGGACTCAGCGAGGGCGGCGACGACGTCGGCGTCGCGCCGCTTGGCGGCAGGTTCGTAGTCGCGGTTGGCATAGACGGCAGTGACGCCCAGCTCGCGGGCCAGCGCCGGAATCTCTTTCATCGCCCGGCCATGACAGACGATCAGGCCGCCGCCGCGGGCACGCAGGGCGGCATCAAGTTCAACCAGCGATTCACGGATGAAATGCACGCGTCGATCGCAGCGTGTCGGCAAGGCGTCGAGAATTTCGCGGTCGAAGACGAAGGCGCAATAAACAGATCCGGCCTCCGCAAGTGCGGCAGCCAGCGCGGCATGGTCGTGGTCGCGCAGGTCGCGGCGGAACCAGACAAGGGCTTTTTCTTGGTGCATGGTTGGTTTGTACCCCGGTGGCGATTAAAATTCCAGGCATGGACAGCGTCAATCTCACCGATCACTTTCTCATCGCCATGCCGGCGCTGGAAGACCCGTACTTTTCCAACGCTCTGGTCTACATCTGCGAGCACAACGAGAACGGCGCTCTGGGCATCATCGTCAATCGGCCGATCGATCTGAATCTTGCCGGCTTGTTCGAGAAGATCGACATCAAGCTGCAGGCTTCCGACATGGCCGGGCTGCCGGTTTATTTCGGCGGGCCGGTACATCTCGATCGCGGCTTCGTGCTGCATCGCCCGCTCGGCACCTGGCAATCAACGTTGACCGTCAACAAAGAGGTCGGCCTGACCAGTTCGCGTGATGTGTTGGTGTCTGTCGCCGACGCCGGCCTGCCGGCGGAAATCCTGGTCACCCTAGGTTATTCCGGCTGGGATGCCGGGCAACTCGAGGACGAGCTGGCGCAGAACTCCTGGCTGACGGTGCCGGCCAAGGCCGCCATCCTCTTCGACCTGCCGTTCGAGGAGCGCCTGCCGGCGGCCATGCAGAATCTCGGCATCAGTTTCAGCCAGCTCTCCGACGTCGCCGGACATGCCTGACGGCACGGTCCTCGCCTTCGATTTCGGCGAGAAACGCATCGGCGTCGCCACCGGGGAAACCCTGCTCGGCAGCGCCCATCCCCTGACCACCATCCATGCCGAATCCAACGATGACCGGATGGCGGCCATCGGGCGCCTGATCGACGAATGGCGTCCGGTGCAACTGGTCGTCGGTCTGCCGACTCATGCCGATGGCACGCCACACGTAATGACGCGCCTGGCGACCAAATTCGGCGAACGTCTGCAAAGACGTTTTCATCTGCCGGTTGCCTATGCCGATGAGCGCCTGACTTCGCTCGATGCCGAAGCGCTCCTGCGCGAAACCGGCCGCAACAGCCGCGCGGCGAAGCCGCTGCTCGATGCCGTGGCGGCCCAATTGATTCTTCAAACCTGGTTCGAAAGCCCGTCCCATGTCACCCCTGCCCAACCCGCTGCCTGACGCCGAGGCCCAGTGCCAACGCCTGGCCGACCTGCTGCGTCCGCAGCTTCACCGCCGACCGGCGCTGGTCGGCATTTATAGCGGTGGCGCCTGGATTGCCGACCGCTTGCGCGAATTGCTCGAACTCGAAGATGAGATTGGTCTTATCGACGTCTCGTTCTATCGCGACGATTTTGCCGAAAAAGGCCTCCATCCCCAGGTCAAGCCGACGCTCATTCCCTTTGACGTCGAGGGCCGCCACATCGTCCTCGTCGACGACGTGCTCTATACCGGCCGGACGACGCGGGCAGCCATCAACGAGCTGTTCGATTACGGCCGCCCGGCCTCGGTCGAGCTGGTCGTGCTCGCCGATCGCGGTGGCCGGGAGTTGCCGGTGGCGCCCAGCCAGTGCGTCTGGGAAGTGAGCCTGGCCGACAGCGAAAACCTGGTGCTGGACAAGACGGATGATGGACGCCTGCAGTGGAGGCTGGAACATGTATAACCCGCAGTTGAACAAGGATGGCGAACTGAGCCATCTGCTGTCCATCGAGGGGCTGCCGCAGCGCATCCTGACGCAGATCCTCGATACCGCCGAGTCGTTCATGGAAGTCTCGGCGCGCGACGTGAAAAAGGTCCCGCTGCTGCGCGGTAAGAGCGTCTTCAACCTGTTTTTCGAGAACTCGACGCGCACGCGCACCACCTTCGAGATCGCCGCCAAGCGCCTCTCCGCCGACGTCATCAATCTCGACATCAACAAGTCGTCGGCGAGCAAGGGTGAAACCCTGCTCGACACCATCGACAACCTGGTCGCCATGCACGCCAACCTGTTCGTCGTGCGGCACGCCTCGAGCGGCGCGCCCTACCTGATCGCCGAGCACCTGCAGCGCATCGGCCGCGACGACGTGCATGTGGTCAATGCCGGCGACGGGCGCCACGCGCACCCGACCCAGGGCCTGCTCGATATGTACACGATCCGCCATTACAAGAAGGACTTCACGCAACTGCGCGTCGCCATCGTCGGCGACATCCTGCATTCGCGCGTCGCCCGTTCCGACATTCATGCGCTGACCACGCTCGGCGTCCCTGAAGTCCGCGCCGTCGGTCCGGAAACCCTGTTGCCCAAACATCTCGACAAGCTCGGCGTGCATGTCTTCCACGACATGAACGAGGGGATCAAGGATTGTGACGTGATCATCATGTTGCGCCTACAGAACGAGCGCATGAACGGCGCCCTGCTGCCCTCGGCCAGCGAGTACTTCCGGCACTACGGCCTGACGCCGCAGAAACTGGCGCTGGCCAAACCGGACGCCATCGTCATGCACCCCGGGCCGATGAACCGCGGTGTCGAGATCCATTCGGCGGTGGCCGACGGGGCGCAGGCCGTGATCCTGCCCCAGGTCACCTTCGGCATTGCTGTGCGCATGGCCGTCATGAGCATCGTTGCGGGAAACTGAGATGAATATCGAAATCAGGAATGGCCGGGTCATTGACCCGCAGAACGGCACCGATCGCGTTGCTTCCCTGTTCATCGCCGACGGCCGGATCGCCGGCCTCGATCAAGCTCCCGCTGGCTTTGCTGCCGTGCAGACCATCGATGCCAAGGGCTGTGTCGTTTGTCCCGGACTGATCGACCTCGCTGCCCGCCTGAACAGCATCGAGGCGGAACTGGCTGCGGCCGTCGCTGGTGGGGTTACTTCGGTGGTTGTACCGCCGGATGCCGATCCGCCGCTCGACGAGCCGGAACTGGCTGATCGCCTGGTGCATCGCGGTACCGAGATCGGCAAGGCGCGTGTCCTACCGCTCGGCGCACTGACGCTGGGCCTGAAAGGCGAGCGTCTGGCCGAACTGGCCGGCCTGAAGAAGGCTGGTTGCGTCGCCTTTTCCCAGGCAACGCAACCGGTCGTCGATACCGAAGCCCTGCTGCGCTCGATGGAATACGCCGCCACGTTCGATTTCGCCATCTGGCTGCAGCCACAGGATTACTGGTTGGCGCGCAACGGTATCGCGCATGAGGGCGAGGTCGCCAGCCGCCTCGGCCTGGCCGGCATTCCGGTCGCCGCCGAAACCATCGCCATCGCCACCATAGTCCAGTTGGTCCGCGACACCGGCTGCCGGGTGCATCTGACACGCCTGTCGTCGGCGGCTGGCGTGGCACTGGTTGCTCAGGCGCAGGCCGAAGGTCTGCCGCTTACCTTCGACATCGGCGTGCATCACCTGCTGCTCAGCGAAAACGACATCGGCTTCTTCAATCCGCACGCCCGCTTCGTGCCACCGCTACGCACCCTGCGCGACCGGCAGGCGCTGTCCGATGCCGCCGCCGGCGGCTTGGCGGCGATTTGCTCGGATCACACGCCGGTCGGTGCCGATGACAAGCTGCTGCCCTTCGGCGAAGCCAAGCCGGGGGCGACCGGGCTGGAGGTGCTGTTGCCGCTGACCCTGAAATGGGCGGCGGCGGCCGGAGTCGAGCTGCGCCAGGCGCTGGCGCGGATCACTGCGGCGCCGGCGGCCGTCCTCGGCCTCGCTGATCGCCATCTGGGGGTCGGTGCCGTAGCCGATATTTGCGTTTTCGATCCGGCTGCCGAATGGCAGCTGAGCGCCGAAAGCCTGCGCAGCCGCGGCAAGAATTCGCCCTGGCTCGGCCACATGCTGACCGGTAAGGTCAGGACAACGCTGGTCGGCGGGCGCGTCGTCTTCACGGAGTAGGGGCTCCAACTTTTCCAGTTAAGTTATTTGTCATATTGATCTAGAATGATTTGCCCGCCCGGCTAGTCCGGCGGGCGGCAATTTCTTTCAATCCGGCAATACCTTTAGTACTGGAGGAGTTCCTGATGAAAAGCATTCTGTCGAGCATTGCGTTGTTCCTGGCCGGCATCGGCCTGGCCTTGGCGGCGGTCAATATCAATACTGCCTCGGTCGCTGAGTTGGATGCGGTCAAGGGCATCGGCCCGAGCAAGGCCAAGGCCATCGTCGAACATCGCGACAAGAACGGCCCGTTCAAATCGGTCGACGACCTGAAGGAGGTCAAGGGTTTCGGCGACAAGAGCCTCGACAAGCTGCGCAGCGAGTTGTCGGTGGGCGATGCCGCGGCAGCCGCCAAGAAGAAGTAGTCGCTGGGGTTGTGGTGCCGTGAGGGCGGGGTTTCCCGCCCTTTTACGTTGACCCGGCCAGGCGGGCTACCGCTTCCGCTGTGCAGCCAGTGACCGCCAGCACCTTGCGGCGCGAGGTCTGGCCGCTCTTCAGCGTGACCGCGGCGCGGCCACAGCCGAGACGTTCGGCAACATATTCGATCAGCGCGGCGTTGGCCTTGCCGTCTACAGGCGGTGCGGCCAGCCGAATCTTCAATGCGTCGCCATGCAGTCCGGCACATTCCGTCCGTCGCGCCCCGGGCTGAATGTGCAGGGTGAGCGTGATGCTGCCATCGCTGCTCACCCGGAACCAGTCACTCACAGGAACATCAGCACGACCTGCAAGAGCAGGATGGCCACCAGCGGCGACAGGTCGATGCCGGAGATCGTCGGCACGAAGCGGCGGATCGGATCGAGCAGTGGTCGCACCAGTTGATTGACCAGCGGCGCTACCGGCGAGTAGGGATTGATCCAGGAGAGGACGGCCTGCAGGATGATGGCGCCTATCATGATGTAGACGGTCAGGCGCAGCAGTCCGCGGACGGCGAACATCAGGATCATCAGCGCCATGCCGACGCCATCAGCGCTCAGCGTGGCCGTGGTGCTCGATGCCGCGATGATGATGCCGGCCATCAGCAGTTGCAGCCACAGCGCCGCGAGCAGGCTGGCCCAGTCCACCCCGCCGACGCCAGGGACAATGCGGCGCAGCGGCTTGACCGCCCAGTTGGTCAGCTTGACGACGAAATCGCCAATCTGCCCGGAGAAGGAGGTGCGCGTCATCTGCATCAGGAAACGCAGCATGAACATCGTCGTGAAAAAGCTGACGACGGCATTGATCAGGAAAAAGATCGCTTCCATCAGGCGGCTCCGAGTAGTTTGCCGAGTTCGCGGCCACGCGCTTCGGCGGCCTTGACGCCGGCGATGATGCCCGCCTTGACGCCGGCCTCGCTCATCGTGCGCAGCGCCGCTTCGGTGGTGCCACCCTTGGAAGTCACCCGTTCGCGCAGCACGGCGGCTGGTTCGCTCGACTGGGCAGCCAGGGCGGCGGCACCCTGAACGGTTTCAATGGCCAGCTGGCGTCCCTGTTCGGCCGTGAAGCCAAGGTCGGCGGCGGCTTGCTGCAGGGCCTCAATGAACAGGAAAACATAGGCCGGGCCGCTGCCGGAGAGCGCAGTGACCCCATCCATGCGGGCTTCATCGTCGATCCAGACGGTACTGCCGACGGCGGCCAGTACCCGGTCAGCCGCCGCGCGGCCGGCCTCATCGACTTCCGGCAAGGCGCACAGGCCGGTGATGCCGGCGCCGATCAAGGCCGGGGTGTTGGGCATGCAGCGGACAATGCGGCGATGGCCGCCGAGGAAACGCGACAGGGTCGTCAGGTCGAGGCCGGCGGCGATGCTGACCACCAGTGCCTGACCAAGCTTGCCGATGAGCGGCACGCAGGCTTCGCGCATCTGTTGCGGCTTGACCGCCAGCAGCAGCAGGTCGCCTGCTTCGTCCAGTGCCGCGGCGGAGTCGATGCAGCGCACCGCATAGGCCTGCTGCAGGCGCTCGCGGGCCTCGCTGCCGGGATCGATGACGGTGATGTCAGCGGCCGCAAAGCCGCGCTTCAACATGCCGCCGATCAAGGCGTTGGCCATGTTGCCGCCGCCGAGGAAAGTGATTTTCATGCGTAGTGTCTTTCACCAAATATGGCCGTGCCGATACGGACGATGGTCGCGCCTTCGGCAACGGCTGCTTCAAGATCATGGGACATGCCCATGGAAAGGGTGTCGAGCGGCAGGCCGGCAGCCCGCAAGTGCTCGTAAAGCTCGCGTAGGCGACGGAAGGGCGCGCGCTGCGCTGCTTCGTCGTCCGCTGGTTCGGGAATGGCCATCAGGCCGCGCAACTTCAATCCGGGCAGAACGGCAATCGCCTGGCAAAGTGCGACGGCCTCCTCCGGGCGGCAGCCACTCTTGCTGGCCTCGCCGGAGACGTTGACCTGGACGCAGACCTGCAGCGCTGGCAACTGTCCTGGACGCTGGGCGGAGAGTCGCTCGGCAAGCTTCAGGCGGTCGATCGAATGGACCCAGGCGAAGTGCTCGGCAACCAGGCGGGTCTTGTTACTTTGCAGGGGGCCAATGAAATGCCATTCGAGATCAAGGTCACGCATGGCCATCACCTTGTCGACGGCTTCCTGAACGTAGTTCTCGCCGAATGCCCGCTGTCCGGCGGCTGCCGCGGTGCGTATGCAGGTCTCCGGCCAGGCCTTGCTGACCGCCAGCAGCTGCACGCTTTCCGGCTGGCGCCCGGCAGCCTTGCTGGCGGCGGCGATACGGGCGAGAACGGCTTGCAGGTTGCCGGCGATTGCGCTCATAATCCTTGGGAAATCCTTGATAAATCCAAGTATACACGCGCTCCGAGGACGATCCGTATGGACATCACCGAACTGCTGGCCTTCAGCGTCAAGAACAAGGCCTCCGACCTCCATCTCTCCGCCGGACTGCCGCCGATGATCCGGGTGCATGGCGATGTCCGTCGCATCAACCTGCCAGCGATGGAGCACAAGGACGTTCACGGCATGGTGTATGACATCATGAACGACGGCCAGCGCAAGGTCTATGAAGAAACGCTGGAATGCGACTTCTCCTTCGAGATACCCAACCTCGCCCGTTTTCGGGTCAATGCCTATAA
Source organism: Betaproteobacteria bacterium HGW-Betaproteobacteria-7 (assembly GCA_002840765.1). Classification (GTDB taxonomy): domain Bacteria; phylum Pseudomonadota; class Gammaproteobacteria; order Burkholderiales; family Rhodocyclaceae; genus Azonexus. Next base: position 194,798 of record PHCE01000002.1, on the reverse strand, counting down.
CCAGCAGCGTGGCGCTGGCGCCGTCTTCCGGACCATTCCGTCGAAGGTGTTGACACTGGAAGAGTTGAACTGCCCGAAGATATTCAAGGACATCTCCGAGTATCCGCGCGGCATCGTGCTGGTCACCGGCCCGACCGGTTCCGGCAAATCGACAACGCTGGCGGCGATGGTCAATCACGTCAACGAAAATGAATACGGCCATATCCTGACGGTCGAGGATCCGATCGAATTCGTTCATGAATCGAAGAAATGCCTGATCAACCAGCGCGAAGTCGGGCCGCACACGCTGTCCTTCGCCAACGCCCTGCGTTCGGCGCTGCGCGAGGATCCGGACGTCATCCTGGTCGGCGAAATGCGCGACCTGGAAACCATTCGCCTGGCGCTGACGGCTGCTGAGACCGGGCACCTTGTGTTCGGCACCCTGCATACTTCATCGGCGGCCAAGACCATCGACCGCGTGGTGGACGTCTTCCCGGCGGCGGAAAAGGAAATGGTCCGTTCGATGCTGTCCGAATCGCTCCGTGCCGTCATCTCGCAGACGCTGCTGAAGACCAAGGACGGCCAGGGCCGTGTCGCCGCGCACGAGATCATGATCGGCACGCCGGCCATCCGCAACCTGATCCGCGAGAACAAGGTGGCGCAGATGTACTCGGCCATTCAGACCGGCCAGAACTTCGGCATGCAGACACTCGACCAGAACCTGCTCGACATGGTTCGCCGCAATATCGTCTCCAGCGCCGAGGCGCGCAACAAGGCGGCCAACAAGGATGCCTTCCCGGCCTGAGCCGGTAGCGCCCAACAATTCAAGGGGAAACCATGGAACGCGATCAGGCAATGAAATTCATGCACGATCTTCTGCGCCTGATGTCGCAGAAGAAGGGCTCCGACCTGTTCATCACCGCCGGCTTCCCGCCGGCGATCAAGATCGACGGCAAGATCATGCCGGTCTCCAATCAGGTGCTGACCGCCTCGCATACCGCCGAACTGGCGCGCGCGATCATGAACGACCGCCAAGCCGCCGAGTTCGAAGCCTCGAAGGAGTGCAACTTCGCCATCTCGCCGGCCGGCATCGGCCGCTTCCGGGTCAATGCGCTGGTCCAGCAGGGCCGGGTCGGCGTGGTCTGCCGGACGATCAACATGAGCATCCCGACGCTCGATGAACTGCAGTTGCCGCCGGTACTCAAGGATCTGGCGATGACCAAGCGCGGCCTGATCATCTTCGTCGGCGGCACCGGCACCGGCAAGACGACGTCGCTGGCGGCCTTGGTCGATTACCGCAACGAGAACTCGTACGGCCACATCATCACCATCGAGGACCCGATCGAATACGTGCACGAGCACAAGAACTGCATCATCACGCAGCGCGAAGTCGGCGTCGATACCGACGACTGGGGGCCGGCGTTGAAGAACACGTTGCGTCAGGCGCCGGATGTCATCCTGATGGGTGAAATCCGCGATCGCAACACCATGGATTACGCCATCGCCTTCGCCGAAACCGGCCACCTGGCCCTGGCTACGCTGCACGCCAATAGCGCCAACCAGGCGATCGACCGGATCATCAACTTCTTCCCCGAAGAGCGCCGCCAGCAATTGCTGATGGATCTGTCGCTGAACCTGCGCGCCATGGTTTCCCAGCGCCTGATCCCCAAGAAGGACGGCAAGGGCCGGATGGCAGCCATCGAAGTGCTGCTCAACTCGCCGCTGATTTCCGACCTGATCTTCAAGGGCGAGGTGCACGAGATCAAGGAGATCATGAAGAAGTCGCGTGAGCTCGGCATGCAGACCTTCGACCAGGCCTTGTTCGACCTTTACGAGGCCGGCAAGATCACCTACGAAGATGCCCTGCGCAACGCCGATTCGCTGAACGATCTGCGCCTGCAGATCAAACTGCATGGCAAGGAATCCAAGGACCGCGACCTGAGTACCGGCATCGGTCATCTCGACATCGTCTGATCAGGAGCCTCACCATGAAACGACTGCTTGCGCCCTTCGTCGCTCTCTTCTTTGTCGGTGCTGCAAGCCTGGCCCAGGCGGCCGGCCTGGAGGCCATTTCCAGCGGCGATGCCAGTGCCGGCGTCAAAGCGGCTTTGGCCCAGGGAGCAGATTATGCGGTGGCTTCGCTGGGCAAGGAAAACGGTTTTCTCGGCAATGACAAGGTCAAAATCCCGCTGCCCGGCTATCTGCAGAAAGCCGAAAAAGGCCTCCGCATGTTCGGCATGGGCAAGCAGGCCGACGAATTGGTGAATACCATGAATCACGCGGCCGAGAACGCCGTGGCCGAGGCCAAGCCGATTCTCGTCGATTCGATCAAGAAGATGGGGGTGCAGGATGCCAAGGGTATTCTGACGGGTGGCGATGACAGCGTTACCCAGTATTTCAAGCGCACTTCCTCCGAACAGCTGACCCAGAAATTCATGCCCATCGTCAAGGCGGCTACCCAGAAGCTGCAACTCGCCGAGCAGTACAACGCCTACGCCGGCAAGGCGGCGAGCATGGGCTTGATCGACGCGAAGGATGCAGACATCGACAGCTATGTCACGCAGAAAGCCATGGACGGCCTGTTCCTGATGATCGCCGAGGAAGAGAAAAAGCTGCGCGCCAATCCCGTGGCTGCCGGCAGTGCGCTGTTGAAAAAGGTTTTCGGCGCCCTCTGAGCGACGTCTGCCCTCAAGTTCGGCTGTTTCCTGACGACAACAGGGGCAGGAGGTTGCCGAATGAAATCCAGCCGTCTGCTGTCGACTACCGATCGTTACGTCCGCCCGGCGCTTGAGCGCTCGCCTGATATGGGCGAACTCGATGTGCGCCGCGTTGAAGCGCTCAATGCCATTGAGGGTGACCGTCAGCGCAGCCTTCGCCAGGAAATGCGCGAAGCCGATCCGCAAGGCAAGGGAACGCCGGACACCCCCCGGGATGTTCATCAGGTGGTCGAGCAGCTGGCCGGGATGCCCCCCGAAAAGCGCGCCTTGCTGACCCGCCCGGCTCTGCCCGATGGCTTCTGTGTCGTCGATGAAAAGGCCTGAATGTTCAGCATCCCCCAGGCAGCCCCGGGCAGAGTAAAATCCTTCGTTCCCAATTCCAAGCGCCCCGCAGTGCCGGGGCGCCGTCATTTGCAGCATGTCCGGTCTCAATCCCCAGCAACGCGAAGCGATCCATTACCTTGACGGCCCCTTGCTGGTGCTGGCTGGCGCCGGCTCGGGCAAGACCCGGGTGATCACGCAGAAGATCGCCTATCTGGTGCAGGACTGCGGCTTCCAGCCGCGCAACATCGCCGCCATCACCTTCACCAACAAGGCGGCCCGCGAGATGCAGGAGCGCGTCGCCAAGCTGCTCGGCAATTCGGTCGCCAACGAACTGCAGATATCCACATTCCACTCGCTGGGTGTGCGCATCCTGCGCGAGGAGGCCAAGGCGCTCGGCTACAAGCCGCGCTTCTCAATCTTCGATTCAGCCGATTGTGCCGGCATCATCGGTGACTGCGCCAAGACCGTGGACAAGGCGACGCTGCGTCGTCTGCAATCGATCATTTCCAACTGGAAAAATGCCTTGGTCACGCCGGAGGCGGCACTTCACCTGGCGACCAACGAGCACGAGGCGTTGGCCGCCGCCACCTACCTGTCCTACGAGGCGACGCTGAAGGCCTACCAGGCGGTCGATTTCGACGATCTGATCGGCCTGCCGGTGAAGCTCTTCAACGAGCATCCGGCGATCATCGAGAAGTGGCAGAACCGCCTGCGTTATCTGCTGGTCGATGAATACCAGGACACCAACGCCTGCCAGTACCAGGTGCTGAAACTGCTGACCGGCGTTCGCGCCCAGTTCACGGCCGTGGGCGACGACGACCAGGCAATCTATGGCTGGCGCGGTGCCGACATCGACAACCTGAAGAAACTGCCGGCTGAGTTCCCGGCGCTGAAAGTCATCAAGCTGGAGCAGAACTACCGTTCGACCGTGCGTATCCTGAAGGCGGCCAACAACGTCATTGCCCACAACGAGAAACTGTTCGACAAGAAGCTCTGGTCGGAGCTCGGCCACGGCGACCAGATCACCGTCACCGCCTGCAAGGACAACGAGGCCGAGGCCGAGGGCGTGGTCATGAAACTGCAGGCGCATCGCTTCGAGCAGCGCAGCAAGTTCAAGGACTACGCCATCCTTTACCGCTCCAACCACCAGGCGCGGCTGCTCGAAACCCAATTGCGCAACCACCGCATTCCCTATCTGCTGTCCGGCGGCCAGTCGTTTTTCGACAAGGCCGAGATCAAGGACATCATCAGCTATCTGCGTCTGCTGACCAATGAGGACGACGATCCGGCCTTCATCCGGGCGGCGACGACGCCCAAGCGCGGTATCGGCGCGGCGACCCTGCAGGTGCTCGGTACCTACGCCGGCGAGCGCCATGTTTCGCTGTTCCACGCCGCCTTCGAGGAAGGTTTTGCCCAGCGCGTGCAGGCTCGCCAGGTGGAGCCGCTGCTCGAGTTCTGCCACTTCATCAACCGCCTGCAGCATCGCGCCGGCCGCGAACCAGCGCAGCAGGTGCTGCCCGACCTGCTCAAGGCCATCGACTACGAGACCTACCTCTACGACCACGAGGAGCAGCGCACGGCGCAGTCGCGCTGGGCCAATGTCTGCGAGTTCGCCGAGTGGATCAACAAGAAGGGCGAGGAAGACGGCAAGACGCTGATCGAACTGACCCAGAGCATCGCCCTGATCAACATGCTGGACAAGCAGAACAGCGATGAGTTCGATGCCGTTCAGCTGTCGACACTGCATGCCTCGAAGGGGCTGGAGTACCGCCATGTCTTCCTGGTCGGCGTCGAGGAAGGCATCCTGCCGCATCGTGAATCGCAGGAGCCGGCCAAGCTGCAGGAAGAGCGGCGGCTGATGTACGTCGGCATCACGCGCGCCCAGTTATCGCTGCACCTCAGTTATTGCGAGAAGCGCAAGCAGGCGCGCGAACTGGTTCCCTGCGAACCGTCGCGCTTCATTGCCGAGATGGGCAAGGACGACGTGCGCTTTTCCGGGGGGAAGGAGGCTGCACCACCCGACAAGGCCACCGGCAGTGCCCGGCTGGAGTCGCTGAAAGCGATGCTGGCCGGTAACAAGCGCTAAGCGTCAACAAAAAAGGGAGGCCGCAGCCTCCCTTCTTGCTGCTGGGGCATCCCGCGCTTACTGGACCTTGCCCAGGATGTAATCGACGGCACCCTTGATTTCATCATCGGACAGATTGGTAGCACCGCCCTTGGGCGGCATCGCGTTCTTGCCGTTGATCACGGAGGCGTACAGCGCTTCCTTGCCAGTGGCGACGCGCGGAGCCCATTCCGCCTTGGCATCAAGCTTCGGCGCACCGGCGGCACCGGTGTTGTGGCAGGCACCGCAGACGCTGTTGTAGACGGTCGGCCCGTCCTTTGGTGCGCCGTCGGCGGCAGGCGCTTCGGCCTTGGTCATCTGGAAGCGGGCAACCGGCTGGATGCGGACTTCAGCCTGATCGCCATCGGAGGAGGCGGCATCAGCGGCGGAAGTCGATTTCTTGACCGTCAGCGGATAAAGAATCGCGATCAGGACAACCGCAACAATGATTACTGCCCACATGATGCCCTTGGAGGAATGCTTCTCGGCCATGCTGTATACCTCGGTGCGCAATGAATAAAGTCCGCGATTATAACGGCTTGCGGCGCAACAGGCGAAAAAAAACCCCGCCGGGGGGCGGGGTTGAAATTCTCGAAAGGGGGGATTTCGAGAGGAGGGGTTCAGTACACGCTTTGCAGTGTAGTCATCCGCCAGAGGTGCGTCTGTCCTGCTTTCGTAGCCTTCTGTAACAGAATGTTGCATTGCGGCATGACACTCCCCGGGCTTTACGACATCATGCAAAAACGTGCCTGTTTTGCGAAATATGAAACTCGTTACGGCGATATCCCACAATTCATGGAGGAGACACCATGCAGAAGTCGCTTCATATCGATCCGGCCAAATGTACCGGTTGCCTGCAATGCGAAATGGCCTGCTCCTATGAGCATACGGGCATGATCAACCCGTCGAAATCCCGGATCAAAGTTTTCAATTTCGAGCATGAAGGGCGCAAGGTTCCCTATACCTGCACCCAGTGCGCCGACGCCTGGTGCATGAACGCCTGTCCGGTCGAGGCCATCGTCATCGATGCGGCGACCGGCGCCAAGGTGGTCAAGGAAGCGACCTGTGTTGGCTGCAAGGTGTGCACCATCGCTTGCCCGTTCGGTACGGTCAATTACATGGCCGATGTCGGCAAGGTGCAGAAATGCGACCTCTGCGGCGGCGATCCGAAGTGCGTCAGCGCCTGTCCGACCGCTGCCATCACCTATGTCGATGCCGACTGGACCGGCCTCGACCGCATGCGGTCCTGGGCGGCCAAGGCCAACACTGCTGCTGTCGCGGCGTAAGGAGGAGAGATCATGGGATGGAACCGTAAAGTACTGCGTGTGAACCTCAGCGCCGGCACCTGCGTCCCCGAGCCGCTGAACATGGCCTGGGCCAACGATTACCTGGGTTCGCGCGGCCTCGCCTCGAAATACTTGGTTGAGGAAACCGACCCCAAGGTCGACCCGCTGTCGCCCGACAACAAGATGATCATGGCGACCGGGCCGCTGACCGGCACCATGGCGTCCACCGGGGGGCGTTACACCGTCGTCACCAAGGGCGCGCTGACCAATGCCATCGCCTGCTCCAACTCGGGCGGCTATTTTGGCGCCGAGATGAAGTTCGCCGGCTGGGACATGATCATCTTCGAAGGCAAGTCGCCGAAGCCCGTCTATCTCTACCTCGAGAACGACCAGGCCGAACTGCGCGACGCCGGTCACCTGTGGGGCAAGACCTGTTGGGAAACCGAAGAAACGATCAAGGCCAGTCATCAGGACCCGCTGATCCGCGTATCGTCGATTGGTTCGGCCGGCGAAAACGCCGTTCTTTTTGCCTGCATCGTCAATGACCTGCACCGCGCCGCCGGCCGTTCCGGCGTCGGCGCCGTGATGGGCTCGAAGAACCTGAAGGCTGTCGCCATCCGTGGCACCCAGGGGGTTTCCGGCATCAAGGACTTCCCCGCCTTCATGGCAGCGACCACGGCGGCCAAGAAGGTACTCGCCGACAACGCGGTGACCGGTCAGGGCCTGCCCAAGTACGGCACGCAGGTGCTGATGAACGTGATCAACGAGATGGGGGCACTGCCGACGCGCAATCACCGTGACGTGCAATTCGAAGAGGCCGGCAAGATTTCCGCCGAGGCCATGCACGAAAAGCGGCCGACCGACGGCAAGGCGCATCTGGTAACCAATGCCGCCTGCTTCGGCTGCACCATTGCCTGCGGCCGCATCTCGAAAATCGATGAGACCCATTTCAGCGTCAAGAACAGCCCGAAATATTGGGGTGCCAACGGCGGCCTGGAATATGAAGCCGCCTGGGCGCTGGGTGCGGCCAACGGCGTCGGGGATCTGGAAGCGCTTCAGTATGCCAACCTGCTGTGCAACGAGCACGGCATGGACCCGATCTCCTTCGGGGCGACGGTCGGCGCGGCCATGGAACTCTACGATCTGGGCATCCTGACCAAGGAGCAGATCGGTCTTGATGCTCAATTCGGGTCGGCCGAAGCGCTGTGCAAACTGGTCGAGATGACCGCCCACGGCGAAGGCTTCGGCAAGGAACTGGGTCAGGGCAGCGCCCGCATGTGTGCCAAGTACGGTCGGCCCGAGCTGTCGATGAGCGTCAAGAGCCAGGAATTCCCGGCCTATGACTCGCGCGGCATCCAGGGTATCGGTCTGGCCTACGCCACCTCCAATCGCGGTGCTTGCCATTTGCGTGGTTACACCGTGGCTTCGGAAGTGCTCGGCATTCCGGTCAAGACCGATCCGCTGGCCACCGATGGCAAGCCGGAACTGGTCAAGGCCTTCCAGGATGCCACCGGTGTCTTCGATTCGGCCGGTATCTGCGTATTCACCAGCTTCGCCTGGACGCTGGCCGATGTGCAGCCGCAACTGCAGGCCGCCTGTGAAGGCGACTGGTCGATGGACAAGCTCAATGAAGTCGGCGAGCGCATCTGGAACATGGAGCGGCAATACAATCTGGCCGCCGGCATGACCGCCCGGGACGATGACCTGCCGCCGCGCCTGAAGACCGAACCGGCGAAGACCGGCCCGGCCAAGGGCCTGGTCAATGGCATCGACAAGATGAAGCCGGAGTACTACAAGGTGCGCGGCTGGGATGCTGCGGGCGTGCCGGAAAAGGCGACGCTGGAACGTCTCGGCCTGTAAGGCCTGGGTCGAATAGCGGAAGCGGGGTCGCGTCAGTCGCCGCCCCGCTTTTCTTTCCCTGTCGGAGCGGAAAATCATGAAACACATCATTCTCGGTAACGGCCCGGCCGGCGTTGTCGCCGCCGAAACCCTGCGTCGGGCAGCGCCCAACGACGACATTCTGCTCGTCGGCAACGAACCCGAGCCGCCGTATTCGCGCATGGCGATTCCCTACCTGCTTGAAGGCGATATCGACGAAGCGGGCACTTACTTGCGTAAATCGGCCGATCATTTCGCCAGCCTGCGCATTCGGCAGAAGTGCGGTCGGGCGGTGGCGCTGAATGCCGACAAGCGCACCGTGCTGTTCGATGACGGCCATTTCGAGGACTATGACAAGCTGCTGATTGCCACGGGTTCACACCCGGTGCGGCCGCCGATTCCGGGCATCGACCTGGATCAGGTGCAGACTTGCTGGACGCTAGCCGACGCCCGCGCCATCGCCCGCCTGGCCAAACCCGGGGCGCGAGTGCTGCAGTTGGGGGCCGGTTTCATCGGCTGCATCATCATGGAGTCGCTGATCAAGCGGGGCGTTCAGCTGACCGTCGTCGAGATGGGCGACCGTCTGGTGCCGCGCATGATGACGCCGGAGGCCGGCGGCATGATCAAGCGCTGGGTCGAGAAGCAGGGTGTTCGCGTGGTCACCCGCGCCGGTGTCGATCGCATCGAGGCTGGCGCCGATTGCCCGCTGAGCGTGACTCTGAGCACCGGTGACCGGCTCGATTGCGACCTGCTCATCGTCGCTGCCGGTGTCGCGCCGAACGTCGCCTTTCTCGAAGGCACCGCCGTCCACGTGGCCAAGGGCGTGCTGGTCGATGATTGCATGCAGACCTCGGTGCCCGGCGTCTACGCCGCTGGCGATGTGGCCGAAGCGCCTGACCTGTTCACCGGCCGCCATCTGGTTGCCGCCATCCAGCCCAATGCCGCCGATCAGGCGCGTGTCGCGGCGCTCAACATGGCCGGCCAGGCGGCGCGCATGAAGGGCGTGCTGGCCATCAACGTGCTCGATTCCATGGGCATGATTTCCTCCTCCTTCGGCGAATGGCAGGGCGTGGCCGGTGGCGACGGTGTCGAGCAGGCGGACGAGGTGATGGGGCGTTACATCAGCCTGCAGTTTTCCGGCGATGTGCTGGTCGGGGCGACGGCGGTCGGCTTGACCGAACATGTCGGCGCCTTGCGCGGGCTGATCCAGGGCAAGACGAAACTCGGCGCCTGGAAAGCCACGCTGTTGGCGACGCCAACCCGCTTTGCCGAGGCCTACATTGCCTGCCAGCGGCCGAACAGCTGACGCATGCGCGTTACCGTCAAACTCTACGCGACGCTGAGTGACTATCTGCCATCCGCCAGCAAGAACAACCGGGTCGAATTGGTGGCGGCGGAAGGTGCCTGCGTACAGGAGGTCCTGCAGCAATTTGCCATGCCGGCGAAGCTGACCCATCTGGTACTGGTCAACGGCGTTTTCATCCCGCCGGAAGCGCGGCCGACAACGCCCTTGCAAGAGGGCGATGTACTCGCTGTGTGGCCGCCGATCGCCGGTGGCTGAGCGGCCCTACCCGTGGAGCGGTGAACGTCGGCGGGAGATGAGCAGTACGCCGGCGGAATTCCGCCGGGCGCTGGTGCAAGCGTTCGGCGTGGCGGTTGGCGACGAGGGAAATGGACTGCTGCTGGCCATCGATGATGTCCGCCTGCATTTTGCGCTACAGAGCTTGCCGGCAAGGCAGATCGGCGCCCTGCAACTAGCGCGGCTACAGGTCGACATCAGCGTGCAGGCGGGAACATCGGCTGCCGCTGAGCAATTACTGGCGCGGGTCGACCGGGCGACCCAGCGTGGCGGCGGTTAGTGTTCGATACGGCAGATTTCGACGGCGCTGGCCGGGATCTGCCAGTCGGCCGCCAGTTGCTTGCGCGCCAAGTCTTCGACAGCCTGGCCTTCGCTGGTGGTGAAGCGGCGAGCACCGGCAAAGTCCTGCGGCTGGCCGGCGCGATCCTGCGTGATGCGGTAGTGAACTTTGACGTTCATTGCTGTTAACCTTTTATGTGTTTTTGGATGTTGCGCGCGAATTCTAGCCACACCATGGTGCGCTGCAATAAGGGTTTTCCACAGGTTGGTGATGTCCATTTTCAGACGCAGCATGGGGAAACGGTAAGCGGCCAAGCAGGCCGCGTGCCCTAAAAGGTGATGACCTTGTCGGCAGCCAGGGTCGCCTGCGCCAGCTCGACCAGCGTGCCGATGCTGACGCCGGGAATCTGCGGCAGCTCGGCCAGCCCGCGGGCCAGCGCGCAGGTGCGGCAAGAGCGGACCTCGACGCCCTGGGCAACGAGTCCCTCGACCATGCCCTGCAGGCCGTTGCCGGCACCGTCGACCTGGTTCGGCAGGCCGAGCACGGTGGCGTCGGACATCAGAAAGATGCTCAGGGTCGGCTGCGGGTCGCTGCCGGCCAGCGCCGTCGCCAGTCGCAGGGCCGAGAGGCAGCGCTCGCTGCCGTAAGGTGGGGCGTGGATGATGATCAGGATGTTCTGCATGGAGCCTCTCCGGGTTATTGCATCCATCGTCGCAACCCGGCGCTGACCTGATCGACGGCAATCGACAGAGCAAGCATGGCGATGATGACGGTCGATGCCTGCGCGTAATGGAATAGTGAAAGTTCGAAATAGAGGTGCTGGCCGAGGCCGCCGGCACCGACAAAACCAAGGATGGCCGCCATGCGGATGTTCATCTCCCAGCGGTAGAGCGTGTAGGCGACCAGCTGGGGCGCGGCTCCGGGCAGTGTACCGTAGAGGAAGACCACCACGGCCGGCGCGCCGGCCTGGCGGAGGGCCCGGGCCGCTGTTGGCGGTGTGTTGGCGAAGGCTTCGCCGTAGAGGCGGCCGAGGACGCCGGCGGTGTGCAGGGCCAGCGCCAGCACGCCGGCAAAGGGGCCGAGGCCGACGGCGAGGACGGTGATGGTGGCCCAGACCAGTTCCGGCACCGAGCGCAGCGTGTTGAGCAGCAGGGTGAACGGCGCCCGGGGCTTGGGCAGGGCGAGTAGCAACCCGAGCACGGCGGCGAGCAGGGTGCCGACGATGGAAATGGCCAGCGTTTCCCAGATGCCCTTGGCGACCTTGGCCAACCACTCGGCTGACAGGTCGGGCGGGAAGAAACTGGCGACGAACTGGCTGATGGATGTCGCCGACTCCAGTGAAAAGAGGGCGCCGAAGCCGATGTCGAGCATATGAAAGCTGGCGCTGACGGACAGCAGAAGTGCCAGCATGAAGCCGCCGCTGCGCCAGCCGAACGGCGAACTGCGATGGGCCGGCGGCGTGTCGAGGGCGCGGCGCAGCCAGCCGGAAAAGCCATCGGCAGCAAAAACGAGGAGCATGAAGACGAACAGGATGGTCGCCGCTTCGCCGCCGTTCAGCATCTTCATCGCCTGATCCATCAATTGGCCGAGCCCGCCGGCCCCGACGAAGCCCATCACCACCGAGGCGCGGATGGCGCATTCCCAGCGGTAAACGGTGTAGGAGGCGAGCTCCTTCGAGGCCTGGGGGAGCAGGCCGTAAAGCATGGCCAGCGGCCGGCTGGCGCCGTTCTGGCGCAGGGCCCGGGCCGGTGTTGCATCGACCGATTCGAGGATTTCCGCATAGACCTTGGCCAGCATGCCGCCATAGGTCAGGCCGAGGGCGAGCACGCCGGCCGCCGGGCCGAGGCCGAAGACGCGGACGAGAACCAGCGCCCAGACCAGTTCCGGAATGCCGCGCAGGATGGTGAGCAGGCTGCGGCTCAGCGGGTTGAGGGTCGGGTGCTCGCGGCCAGCGCCGCTTACCAGGTAGCCCATCGGCACGGCCAGCAGAAACGCCAGGGCCAGGCCGGCGGTGGCGATGGCCAGCGTTTCCAGCGTCGCCTTGCCCAGATAACCGAGAAATTCCGAACCAGTCTCCGGCGGCAGGAAGGCGGCGAGGAAGTTGCCGATGACGGTCAGATTGCCGGCATCGAACAGCGCGCCGGGCTTGACTTCAGCTGTCTGGAGCAGGGGCCAGAGGACGAGCAGCACGATAATTGCCGCGTTCAGGCGGCCACGGAAGGCCGGGTCGCGCGCGGTCGATTTCAGCAGCATGCGGCTAGCGCGGCGGTCTGCGCCGCGGCTCCCGGGATAGACCGCGGTTCATGAGCCAGCACTGGCAGTTCCTCTCCCTCGCTGGCGTACAACTCGTGCAGCAGGGCCGTCGTCACCTCGCCGGCTGGCAGGTCGAAGTGGATGCCGCCGGCCTTGACGCCGACGATGCGCGAAAAGCAGCTCAGCGCCAGATCGACCGCATGCAGGCTGGCCACCAGCGTGGCGCCGCGTTGCCCGGCGTCGTCGATCAGCAGGTTGATGGTGGCCAGGGCGAGAGCTGGGTCGAGGGCGGAAACCGGCTCGTCGGCCAATAGCAGGTCCGCTTGCTGATAGATCGCCCGGGCGATGCCGACGCGCTGCAACTGGCCGCCGGAAAGCTGGTCGCAGCGGGCGAACAGCTTGTCGTCGAGATCAACGCGTTCGAGCGCGCGGCGGGCACCCGGAATATCGACCGGATGGATGAGGGAGACCAGCGATTTCCAGGCCGGCCACTGACCGAGCCGGCCGGCCAGCACGGCGGTGACAACGCGCTGGCGGCCGGGGATCGGCGGCGCCTGATGGACGGTGCCGATGCGACAGCGCAGGGCTTTTCTTTGGCTCGGTGAGAGCTTGTCCAGCGCGGTGTCGAGCACTGTCGCCCGGCCGGTGGTCGGCGCCAGCGCTGTGCCGAGCAGCGAAATCAGCGAGGTCTTGCCGGCCCCGGAGGGGCCGATCAGGGCGATGCGCTCGCCGCGTTCCGCCTGCAGCGTGATCTCGGCGAGTGCGGTAAAGCCATTGGCGTGGGTCAGCGCCACGCCATCGAGCAGAAAACTCACTTCAACAGGCCGGCCGAGTAGGCTGCCTTTTCGATACCGTCGTAATTCTCCTTCTGGGTCGGAATGAACTTGGCGGCGCGTTGCAGGGCGAGGATTTCCTTGTGTTCCGGGTTGGCCGGATCGAGCTTGAGGAAGGCGTCGGTCAGCTTCTTGATCAGCGCCGGGTCGAGATCGCCGCGCACCGTCCAGTTGTAGTCGAAATAGGGCGGCGTGGTGGCGAAGACACGAACCTTGGCGGTATCGACCTTCCTGGTTTCGACCAGCTTGTCCCAGACCGAGGCGTTGAGTACCCCGGCTTCGACCTTGCCGGCGGCGACAAAGGCCACTGTCGCATCATGGGCGCCGGAGAAAGCTACGTTCTTGAAGTCCTTCTCTGGGTTGATGCCCGCCTGCTGCAGGAAGAAACGCGGCATCAGGCTGCCGGAAGTGGACGACGGCGAGCCAAAGGCGAAGGTCTTGCCCTTGAGATCGCTCAGCGACTTGATCGCCGGATCGGCGGTGATGAACTTGGAGGTGAACTTGGCGTCCTCCTCGCGCTGGGCGATGGGAATGGCCGTGCCGTTGGTGCGGATCTTCGCCTGGACGAAGGTGAAGCCGCCCAGCCAGGCAAGGTCGATCTTCTTCGTGGCCAGCGATTCGACAACTGCCGCGTAGTCGGTGACCGGGGTGAAGATCACCTTCATGCCGGTCTGTGCTTCCAGGTATTTGCCGAGCGGCGCGAACTTGCGTTGCAGTTCGGTCGGGGCTTCATCGGGGATGGCCGAAACGCGCAGCACGGCGTTCTCGGCCAAGGCCGGCAGGGCAACGGTGACGGCGAAGGCGCAGGCAAGCGCGCCCTTCAGCGCCAGGCGGCGCAGGTTGGAACTGATCATGTTGTAACTCCGATTTGTCCAGCAACTGCCACCGTGCGGATGTCACGGCAGCTTACAAGGCACCGAAGTGCCACCTATCCAGGGCGGTACACAGACCGCGTGCGGCATTATAGCCGCGGCCTTCCATGGCAAATCTGCTGTCAGAGGGCAAGCGCTGGGCCATGTTCAGCCCTTGCCGGCAGGTGTTATCCTGCCAGCCCCATGTTTGCCACCCTTGCCGACGCCCTGTCCCTGCTTGGCCACTTCGACCAGCGCCTGCTGGAGATTGTCGGTTTGTCGCTGCGCGTCAGTCTGACGGCCCTGCTGATCGGCGCCTTACTCGGCCTGCCGCTCGGCGCCTGGCTGGCGGTAGCTAAATTCCCCGGGCGCGGCGCCCTGATCATCGGGCTCAATGCGCTGATGGGCCTGCCCTCGGTGGTGGTCGGCGTGCTCGTCTATCTGGCGCTGTCGCGCAGTGGGCCGTTCGGCAGTTACGGCCTGCTCTTTTCGCCGGGGGCGATGATCGTCGCCCAGACGCTGCTGGTGCTGCCGCTGATCGCCGCGGTCAGCCGGCAGATCGTCGAGGACGCCTGGAAGGAATATGCGCCGGAGTTCGCGCTGTTTGGCATCCGGCGGCCGCAGGCGGTGGCGCTGTTACTCGCCGACTGCCGCTTCTCGCTGTCGGTGGCGACGCTGGCTGGCCTTGGTCGGGCGATGTCGGAAGTCGGCGCGGTGATGATCGTCGGCGGCAATATCGACGGCTACACGCGGGTGATGACCACGGCCATCGCGCTGGAGACCAGCAAGGGCGACCTGGCGCTGTCGGTGGCGCTGGGCATCGTGCTGATGACGCTGATCCTCGGCCTCAATGTGGTCGCCCATTACGTCCGTGGCTGGGCTGCGCGGAGGGCCGGCTGATGTTCCCGCTGCAGATCGCCGGCCTGCGCTTCCAGCCGAACGGCCGGGCCATTCTCGACGGCCTCGATCTGGAGCTTTGCGGCGAGGGCATCAGCGTCGTGCTCGGCCCCAACGGCACCGGCAAGACGCTGCTGCTGCGCCTGCTCGCCGGCCTGCTGCCAGCCGACAGCGGCAGCATCCGCTGGGGCGGCGCGGCGCAGCCGGACGGTCGCCTGGCGATGGTCTTCCAGCAGCCGATGCTGCTGCGCCTGTCGGTGTTTACCAATGTCGAGTTCGCCCTTCGGCCGCAGGCGCTGACGGCTGCCGAACGGCGCGCGCGCACCGCCGAAGTGCTGGAGCGAGTCGGCCTGGCCCACCGGCAGCAGGACTGCGCCCGCCTGCTCTCCGGCGGCGAGCGCCAGCGCCTGGCCCTGGCCCGTGCCTGGGCGGTGCGCCCACGCCTGCTGCTCCTTGATGAGCCGACGGCCAGCCTCGACCCGTCGGCCACCGAACAGGTCGAGCGCATCATCCGCGAAATCCGCACCGAGGGTGCCAAGGTGCTGATGACCACGCATAATCTCGGGCAGGCGACGCGCCTGGCCGACGACATCGTCTTTCTCGCCGACGGCCGGGTACAGGAACATGCGCCGGCCCAGCGCTTCTTCGCCCATCCGCAGTCGCCGGCAGCCCGCGCCTTCCTGCAGGGGGAACTGCCCTGGCGCATCGCCTTCGAACGCTAACGAATCAAGAGAAAACACCATGTCCGATCACGACAACCGTTCCCTGACCGCCGCCGAGGCCCGCGACCGCATGCTGGCCGAGGTGGCACCGATCGTCGGCCACGAATTCCTGCCGCTGCGCAGCGCCCTCGGCCGCATCCTGGCCACCGACCTCATCGCCCCGCACGACGTACCGGCCCATGACAACTCGGCGATGGACGGCTACGCGATCAATTTCGCCAGCCTTGCCGGCAGCGGCGAGACGCGCCTCGCCGTGGTCGGCACCGCCTTTGCCGGCAACGCCTTCTCCGGCCAGGTCGGCAAGGGCCAGGCGGTGCGCATCATGACCGGCGCCGTGCTGCCGGCCGGCGCCGATACGGTGATCGTCCAGGAAATGACGCGCGTCGAGGACGGCGTCGTTGTTGTCCCCGATGGTCAGCGCCTCGGTCAGAACACCCGCCGTGCCGGCGAGGACCTGACGCGTGGTGCCGTCGCCCTGGCTACCGGCCAACGCCTCGGCCCGGCTGAACTGGGCCTGATCGCCTCGCTCGGCATTGTCGAAGTTGCCGTCAAGCGCCGCCTGCGCGTCGCCTTCTTCTCCACCGGCGACGAACTGGCCTCCCTCGGCCAGCCGCTGGCACCGGGCCAGATCTACGACAGCAATCGCTACACGCTGCACGGCCTGCTCACCCGGTTGGGCGCCGAGATCATCGACATGGGCGTCGTCCCCGACCGCCCGGAAGCGCTGGAAGCGACGCTGCGCGAAGCCTCGGCAGTGGCCGACGCGATCATCACCACCGGTGGCGTCTCGGTCGGCGAGGCCGATTTCATCAAGGAGGTGCTGGCCCGCCTCGGCGAAGTGAAGTTCTGGAAGCTGGCAATCAAGCCCGGCCGGCCGATGGCCTTCGGCAAAGTCGGCGACGCCTGGCTGTTCGGCCTGCCCGGCAATCCGGTGGCGGTTATGGTCAGCTACACGCAGTTCGCCCTCGATGCGCTGCTGCGGCTGGCCGGCCTCGACCCAATTCCCGAGCGGCCGCTGCTCACCGTCGTCGCCGCCAACGCCATCCGCAAACAGCCGGGCCGCCGCGAATACCTGCGCGGCACGCTGGTCATCATCGACGGGCGCTGGCAGGTGCGCACCAGTGGCAACCAGGGTTCCGGTGTGCTGCGCTCGATGTCCGAAGCCAACTGCCTCGTCGTCCTGGCCGAGGACTGCGCCGGTGTGGCGGCCGGCGAGAACGTACAGGTGCAGCCGTTCGATGGCCTGTTGTGAGCGCCGCTAGCCAAGTCGCCTGCAACACCTGCCGCGCCTGCTGCTGCCGGTTGGAGGTGATGCTGATGGGTGACGACGAACCGCCGCGGCGCATGACCCTGCGCGACCGCTGGGGCGGCTGGGTCATGCGCCGGCTCGAAGACGGCTGGTGTGTGGCGCTCGACCGCCAGACCATGCTGTGTACCATCTACGAACAGCGGCCCTTCATCTGCCGCGAATACCAGGCCGGCGATTACGACTGTCTCGAACAGCGCAAGCAACTCGTCGCCCGGCAACCGGAATCGCCATGACCACCGAACAACCGAAAAATCCGCTGCACGGCGTCACCCTGGCCACCATGCTCGACGAACTGGTCGCCCATTACGGCTGGGAAGCCCTCGGTCGCGAGATCGAGATCCGCTGCTTCACCCACGACCCGAGCACCACCTCCAGCCTGAAATTCCTCCGCCGCACCCCGTGGGCGCGCGAGCGGGTGGAATCACTGTATCTCTACATGAAGCGCCGGCAGGGCTAAGCCGCCGCCAGCGTTGCCTGCTGGTCGGCCAGCAGGTTGCCGCGGCAGCTGGCATGCGCGCGGACCCAGCGGAAGGTGCTCAGCGCCAGCATGCCGGCCAGATCGTCGGGGGCGAGCAGGGCTGCCAGTTCGGGATCGGCGGTGAGGCCCTGACGACAGGCCCGGTCAAGGCGGTCGACGGCATCACGGTTGTCGGAGAACAGCGCCAGTGGCCGGCCGGGAAAGTGTTCGCGGGCCTGCGCCAGAGCGAACAGCACCGCCTGCAACTCCAGCTCGTTGCTGCCTTGAAGGGCAACCGTGCGCGTCACCACCAGGGGTTCGGCTTCGGCCGTAGCGAAGAGCACGGCGGCCAGCCCGCCGTGGCGGCGCTGGCTGGCATCGCTGAACACCTGCAGCAGCCCGGCAAAGGCCGGTGCCAGCCGGGCCGGCAACGGGGCGGGCGACGGGGTGTAATGGCGGACGATTTTCTTCGGGCGCTTTCTCGGCATCGCCGGCAGCATAGCGCGAAAGCGCTGCCACAAAAGGTGAAGGCCCGCACCGGGGGGAGTGCGGGCCTTCGGGACGGTTGGAGGGGGGTTACCGTCAGGCTGATGTCTGGTCAGCGCATGGGTAGAAGATAAGGGTCGCCCCCCGGCAATTCAAGTAACCGATTGCAACAGAACGTGCCGTTGTGTGCAGCGAACGGCGGCGATCCTGCTGCTAGCGTGCATCCCGGGGTTTTCTGCGGATCGTCGTCGCGAAAAATAGGTAGGTCGGCGGCGCCGGGCTGGCTATCATGCTCGCCTTCCCGGAAAGTCCTGCCATGATCATCCTCAAGAACGTCACCCTGCGCCGCGGTACCAAGGTACTGCTCGACAAGACCTCGGTCACCATCAATCCCGGCGAAAAGGTCGGTCTGGTCGGCCGCAACGGCGCCGGCAAGTCGACCCTGTTCGGCCTGCTCAACGGCAGCTTGCACGAGGATGGCGGCGACTACTCGATCCCGACGCAGTGGCGCATGGGTCAGGTGGCGCAGGACATGCCGGAAACCGATCAGAGCGCGACCGACTTCGTCATCGATGGTGACACCACCCTGCTCGCCGCCCGCAACGAGGTGGTGGATGCCGAGGCCAGCGATGACGGCATGCGCATGGCCGAGGCCTACATGGCGCTGCACGACGCCGGTGAGCACGATGCCGAGGCGCGCGCCCAGGCGCTGATCCTCGGTCTCGGCTTCAAGGTGTCCGAGTTGAACAACCCGGTGGACAGCTTCTCCGGCGGCTGGCGCATGCGTCTGCAACTGGCCCGGGCGCTGATGTGTCCCTCCGACATCCTGCTCCTCGACGAGCCGACCAACCACCTCGACCTCGACGCCATGGTCTGGCTGGAAGCCTGGCTCAAGCGCTATCCCGGCACGCTGATCATGATCAGCCACGACCGCGAATTCCTCGATGCCATCACCCAGGTCACGCTGCACATCGACAATGCCAAGCTGGTCCGCTACGGCGGCAATTACAGCAAGTTCGAGGACATGCGCGCCGAACAGATGCTGTTGCAGCAAGCAACGATGGCCAAGCAGGCCGACAAGATCGCCCACCTGCAATCTTTTATCAACCGCTTCAAGGCCAAGGCGAGCAAGGCCAAGCAGGCGCAGAGCCGGGTCAAGGCACTGGAGCGCATGGAGAAGATCGCGCCGGTGCTGGCCGATGCCGAATTCAGCTTCGAATTCCAGGAACCGCAGAACCTGCCCAACCCGATGCTCTCCATGGTCAATGTCGCCATCGGCTACCCGCCGGCCGAAGAGGCCCCGGCCGGCACGCCGCCGACGGTCATCGTCCGTGGCATCAACCGCTCGGTGATGGCCGGCCAGCGCATCGGCATCCTCGGCGCCAACGGTCAGGGCAAGTCCACGCTGGTCAAGACCATCGCCCGCGACCTCGGCGCGATCAGCGGCGAAGTCACCGAAGGCAAGGGCCTCAACATCGGCTACTTCGCTCAGCAGGAACTGGACGTGCTGCGCCCGCAGGACACGCCGCTCGAACACATGACGCGCATGGCGCGCGAAGCCATCGCCGCCGGCCGCAACGTCGCCGGGCGCGAGCAGGAACTGCGCAACTTCCTCGGCAACTTCAATTTCACCGGCGAGATGGTCAAGCAGGCCGTCGGCACCATGAGCGGCGGCGAAAAGGCCCGGCTGGTGCTGTGCATGCTGGTCTGGCAGCGCCCCAACCTGCTGCTCCTCGACGAGCCGACCAACCACCTCGACCTGGCCACCCGCGAGGCGCTCGGCGTCGCCCTCAACGAATTCGAAGGCACCGTCATGCTGGTCAGCCACGACCGGGCGCTGCTGCGCTCCGTCTGCGACGAATTCTGGCTCGTCTCGCGCGGCGGTGTCGGCCCGTTCGACGGAGACCTCGACGACTACCAGCGCTACCTGCTCGACGAGGCCCGCCGCGTGCGCGAGGAAGCGGCGGCACAACAGAAGCGGGCGGCGTAGAATCGGGGCGCTGGAAAAATTTATCCAAACGTCAACGCCATGCCGTTCTCAGCCGTTGAATGCTCAAGGCGCCCTGCCTTCCACTACAGAGGAGTGAATCCGCAATGAAAAAGCTTTTTGCCTCAGCCCTGTTCGCCCTGTTTGCCGCCAACGTCGCCTTCGCCCAGGCACCCGCTGCGGCCGCCGCCGCGCCGGCAGCAGCCAGCTGCGAAGCCAAGGCCCTCGACAAGAACGGCAAGCCGCTCGCCGGCGCCGCCAAGGCCTCCTTCATCAAGAAATGTGAAGCCGATACTGGCGCCAACGACTGCGCCGCCAAGGCCGTGGACAAGAATGGCAAGCCGCTGGCCGGCGCTGCCAAGACCTCGTTCATGAAGAAGTGCGAGGCGGACGCCGCCAAGTAAGCGCTTCCCTAGCCCCTTAGAAACCGGCCGCGCGCCGGTTTTTTTGCACCTGGGTGCCTGTGATTACGCCAACAGTTCCGCCTCAAACCCGGCATCGTCGATGGCCTGCAAAATATCCTCCGGGCTGACAAAACGCCCATGCTCGACACTCGCTTCGCCCTTCTCCAGCGAGATTTCGAGGTGGCCAATGTTCGGCAGATCCTGAATGGCATTGGCCAGCGTGCGCACGCTTTGCTCGTCCTGCAGGCCGGTGATTTTGAAGAGCAGGTTTTGCATGAGGGTTCCGATGTTTAGGGACTGGAGGGTAGTCAGCAAATTCGGCTGGAAGTTCGCGGAGGAGTGTTGGCCTCGGCGTCATCATGGTGCGAAACCCCGCCCCGTGAGCATTTTGGTGAAGTACTTCACAGTAAGCATTGGTCCGATCGGGATATTGTTCGCCGTATCGTGCGCCAACTGAAATGGTGCCAAATTGCTCCATAAAGGAATTTGTCTCATGAAAAAAATGCTTGCCATCGCTGCGCTGTTGAGCGCTTCGACGTTTGCCCAAGCCAACCTCGTCGTCAATGGTAGCTTTGAGGATTACTCCTCGATCAAACCGGGTCAATGGAGCATCTTCGGCTCGGGTTACGGCTGGACAACTGGCCCCCGTGGTGTCGAAATCCGTAACGCTGCTGTTGGTACTGCCGCCGACGGCGTTCGCTTTGCCGAACTCGATACTACTGCCAACAGCTGGATTTCCCAGATCATTCACACCAATGCCCATCAGACCCTGGAGCTCTCCTTCGCTTACGCGCCGCGCTCAGGTGTCGCCGCCAACAGCAACGGCATCGACGTTTTCTGGAACAGCCTGTTGCTGGCGAGCATCACCGGTAACGGTGGCGCCGCTTGGCTTGATCATGTCTTCGACGTGCAGGCAGATGCAAACGGCTTGGGTGTCCTGAAATTTGCAGCCACTGGCATTTCCGACAGCCTCGGCGGCTCTCTCGACAACATCTCGGTAACGGCTGTTCCGGAGCCTGAAACCCTCGCCATGCTACTCACCGGCCTGGGGATTCTGGCGGCAGTCAACCGCCGTCGCAAATCGCGCATCTGATCGACCGCGGCGGTCGGTGAGGGGCTTCAAACCGAATGCCATTCAGCCAGTGCTGAATGGCATTTTCTTTTGTTGCCGGGACAGGATCGGTAAATTTATTGCTTGGTTCGAGATCGATGTACCCGCTTAGTTGGCCTTCGCAATCTTCGGGCAGGCTGAGCATTGCCAATGACCAAAGCCGAAGCAAACACGGGCTGACCAGCAAATCGGCTCCAGGGCTGTCTTGAAAAAGCTTGTCAGCGCCAGTGGCCCGATCTCCACACCCCGGAACACCAGGTCCCCCGGGGTCAAGCTGCCAGCAGCATCTCGCTGAGCAGTTCCGGCCGCGGCGCCATTCGCCATTCATCGCGCATTTCCGCTTGCTGCAAACTACCGTAGCCCCAGGTGACGGCGATAAAGGGCAGCTCGTTGGCGTCGGCAGATTCGCCGTCTTCGCTGCGGTCGCCGATGTAGATGGCGGCGTTGCGCGGGATTGTCTGGTCGGCCAGCAGGCGGCCGATCATCGCGGCTTTGTCGGGCAGGCGGGTGGGGAACAGGTCGAGGGCGTAAACGTGGGCGAAGTGGTCGCGCCAGCCCAAGTGTTCGAGAATCAGGCGGGTGGGGTGGATGCGCTTGTTGGTGGCGATGGAGAGGGTCAGGCCGGCGGCAGCCAGGCCGGCGAGCATGGTGCCGATGCCGTCATAGGCGGCGGTGGCCTTGTAGCCTTCGGTGTCGTAGCTGGCCTTGAAGGCATCGGCCAGGCGGGCGATCAGTGCGGGTTCACGGCTACCGGCGAGGTGTTGCAAGGTTTCGGTCAGCGGCGGACCGATGATGCTTTCGTCGATGGCGCAGGACGGGGTGACGCCTGTCTGGGCAAAGGCGTCGCGGAAGCTGGCCAGGATGGCCGGGGCGGAATCGATGAGGGTGCCGTCGAGATCGAAGAGGATGTGCTGATAGCGGGCCATGGGTTTGCGGGCGATGGATCGGAGGGGCCGATTATCGCCTGCTCGATTCCCGAACGAGCGCATTTACACGCTGCACCCCGCCGAGCGGTTTGCTCCCCGCTGGTTCAGGCTGCCTGCAGGACGTCGATGGTGCGCGACAGGGCGCGCTCGAAGATCGGCTCGCTGGACAGCAAGCGGACTTCGCCGCGCTCGATCTGCAGGCTCATGGCTTCCGGCGAGACGGCTAGGGCGTTCGGCGATTCGGGATTGGTGAACAGGAAGATGCCGCGCTGCGGGCTGATCCAGGAGAGGCGGTAGCGAATGGCGCTGCCGTCGGCCTGGATGTATTCGACCCAGTCGCCGCGTTGCAGTGCCGAGACGTCCTGCAAGGTGGGGCTGGCGAGCATGGGGGCGGTGACCGAAATGCTGTGTACCTTGATTTCGCCATCGTCCAGCGACTGGCTGGCGATCTCCGGTTCGACCTGCGTTTCCGGCTCGGGCGTTACCTGGCTTTCGGGGGGCGGCTCGGTGCCGCGCAGTGAGGCGGCGTGCAGCGAGAACAGGGCGTCGAGCAGGCTGTGCCGGCGGTCGGCAGGTACGCCGACGCGATCGAAACCGGCCGTCAGTTGTTTGATCATGACGGGCAACTGGCGGGCCAGGGCCTGGCGTCCCGGTCCGTCGTGCTTGGTCCGCACGCTGTCTGCCAGGTCGCCAGCCGTGCTCAGGGCGTTCTGCCAGACTTCACTTTCCGGGCCTTCTGTGAGGTGGATCTTCTTCAGCAGGGCGCGCCATTCATGGTCGAGCAGGTCCTTGACCGCCATCGGCAGGTCACTGCACAGCCAGAACTGCAATTCGCTGTCGGCAGCCAGGGTGGCCAGTTCTTCCTGTTCGCGCTGGACGACAAGCTGGGCGGCGCGGTTGAGATTGCTTTCCGAGGCGTCCTCGTGTGCCTTGAGGAAGGCTTCCAGTTCGAGGGCAAGCGATTGGAACAGGTTGGTGTCCTGCTTGAAGTCGCTGTGGATGCGTTCGATGGCTTCGGCGATCTTGCGGTAGACCGGGTCGTTGTGGCCGACCTCGCGGCCCCAGCGCAGGGCCGCCCGCGAGATGACGTCGAGCAGGTGGCGGGTTGGGTGCGCCTTGCTGGAGAAGAAGCTGCGATCGAGCATCGCCACCTTGAGCACCGGAATCTGCAGCTTGCCGACCAGGGCCTTGATCGGATCGGCGATTTCACGGTCGTCGAAGATCATGTCGAAGAGCATGGCGACGATGTCGACGGTGATCGCATCGAGTTGGCCAAGACCTTGGCCGACATCGCTGGCACGGAACTGATGCAGGACATTGGCCAGGTCGACTGCCGTTGGTTGTGGCGAAAAGGCGACCGGGATCGCGTGCTGAAGCGTTTCCAGGGAGGCCCAGACCTGCGGTAACGGGGGCGGGCGCTCACCGGTTCCGGCGAAGGCTGCTGCCAGCGGGCCGGCGGCGCCTTGGGGAGCAGCGGCCTGCAGGGGGCCACTGGCGACCAGGTGCTGCAGCATTTCAAACATGTCGCCCGCGGTCTTGGGGGGCTTCACTTTTTCGCTGGGTGTACTGGTGGCGGCGCCAGCCGGCTGGCCAGGCGCCCGGCCGTAATCACGGCGCAGGTTGGGCAGGACGCCATGTTGTAGCAGGTGGGCATTGAGCGCCTGATAGACCGGGCCGATGTCGGCGTCAATGCCGCTTTCCAGGAAGCGGAAAAGTTCCAGGCGGGCCTGGCTGTCAAACTCGGTGTCGCGCAGTGCATCTTTGAGAGCGCGGGTGAACACTTCGGGCGAAGACGGATTGGCGCTTTCTGGGGCAGCCTCGCGGCTGACCAGGTAATTGAAGCGGCGCCCCAGCGCATAGAGCTCCGTCTCGCACTTGTCCTTGATCCGGCTGTTCAGGGCCTTGAGGGCGAGGTCCTCGTCCAGTTCCCCGAAATCGACGATCTGCAACTCCTCCAGGACGATTTCGCCGGCCGCGTGATGTTGTTGCGGTCCCTTCAGGGCGGCGTCGAATTCGCGGGTCCAGTGCGCAGCGAACTGGTTTTCCAGGCGACTTCCCCGTTCCGTCAGACTGTCCTTGAGCCCCAGGAGGAAGCGTCGTTCGTCGGCTTCCGTCGTCTCGTCAGCGCGCCGGCTCAAGTCCTCGGCGGCTCGCTGCCGCATTTCGCGCAAGGCCTCCCGCAATCGACGGGAAGCCAGATCCCGGCATTCGAGCAGAATGCGGTTGGCGGCCCCGGTGACGCGCGGGCCAGCCGGCTGAAGGTTGATTACGTTGTTGTAGGTCGTCGCTGTCATGTTCGCCTCTTTTGCCTCTGACACCATACCAAGCTGTCGCACACCGATCAAATCGGGCCTGTCAGGCAAACCAATGAAAGCAGGTGAAGCTATGAGGACGCGCTACAGACTGCGCGAACTGTCGCCCCATTGAATGAGACGACCGATCCCGCCTAGCCTGGCAGTCCCGCTATCCTAGGGTTCAAAAACAGCTGGAACCCCTTAGACCGGTGACTTTGCGTCCCCATCTTTCAATGGGTTTGCCTTGATGCAGTTAGGCCACGAAATCATTCTAGATCAAAGACTAAAGATTTACAGAACAAAAATCAAAGACTCAGGGAGGCGGCCAGGGAACTGAGCTCTTCCCCGGATTCTTCGAGGATTTCGGCCAGGCTGCGGTCGGCCATCACCTGCGTCGATAGCGCGAGCATAGCGCTGCGCTCCATATCGGCCGAGGGCGGGCTCAGGGGATTGGCGATCGGCGTCAGGCAATTGGCCAGATACAGGGTGTCGGCGAGGTTCGTCGGCGGAATGGTGAAGTTTCCGGTCCATTGCGCCCGGACAGCCGCGGCGATTTCGTCCGGTACCGACAGGGCGCGCAGCACCGCCTGGCCGATCTGTGCTTCACCGCCATTGCGCCAGGCGTCCTCGACCCCTTCGCCCAGCAGGTCCGGACAATCGCCGGCACGGGAGATCAGATAGAAGCTGCCGACTTCGTGAACGATGCCGGCGAACAGGGCCATTTCGGGATTCTGTCGGCTGACCCGGCGGGCGAGAATCTGGCTGAGGGCTGCCACGTGCGTGCTGTGCTCCCACAGGCGCGTCGCCAGATCGTCCTGTTCGGGCGACTGCGTGCTGGCGAACTGACGCATGATCAGGGCCGTGGACAGGCTGCGGATGAGTGGCAGCCCGAGGCGCATGACGCCGGTGCGAACGTCGGAGATGCTGGTGCCGCTGCGGTTGTAGACGACCGAGTTGGCCAGGCCGACAACCCTGGCGGCAAGCATCGGCTCGGCCTGAACCAGCCTTGCCGCCTTGTCCATGTGGATTTCCGGATCGTCCAGCGCCAGGCGCACCTGCAACGCCACTTGGGCGTGTGTCGAAAAAACCAGTTCGCCGCTTTCCGCCGCTGCCGCCAGCCGGCGAATCGCCTCTCTGCTTTCCATGGTCTGTTAACCGCCTCCTGAATTGTCGGTAGACGCCGGGCTCTTTCATCTTGCCAGGTGCCGGCGCTGCATGATCAGTACATGGTAAGCGCAGATGGCAGCAATTGCGACCGCCGGCAGCCGATCGCGGCGGGGAATACAAAGGCTGCAGCCTGCCGTAGACTGCACGTTCCACCTCGCCGCTGCCCGACCATGCGCCCCGTCATCACCATACCGCCCGAAGAAATCGAGATCACCGCCATCCGCGCCCAAGGCGCCGGCGGGCAGAACGTGAACAAAGTGTCGAATGCCGTGCATCTGCGCTTCGATATCACCGCTTCGTCGCTGCCCGAGGAGATTCGCCAGCGCCTGCTGCAGTTGCACGACCACCGGATCAGCAAGGACGGCGTGGTGATCATCAAGGCGCAGGAGTTCCGCAGCCTGGAGAAGAACCGGGCCGAGGCGCTGCGCCGGCTGGAGTTGCTGGTGACCAGTGTCGCCGTCGTCGCCAAGGCGCGGCGGCCGACCAAGCCGACGCATGGTTCGGTCAAGCGGCGCCTGGAGAGCAAGGGCAGGCGGGCGGCGATCAAGGCCGGGCGCCGGTCGACCGGCGACTAGCGGCGATGAAGCCGAGTCCGCTGCCCGACTATCTGGCCGGCTATGCCGAGGAGCTGGTCGCTCCGGTGCATCGGCTGATCGCCGAGCAGCGCCTGGGCGAGGTCTTGCGGCGCAAGTATCCGGTGGCGCATACAGTGCGCAGCGACGGGGCGCTCTACGACTACGTCCAGGAACTGCGCGGCGAGTATCTGCGCAACGGGGCGCAGATCAGCAAGGTCGCCTTCGACAGCAAGATGCATGTGCTGCGCAATGCCCTCGGCACGCACACGACGATTGCCCGGGTGCAGGGCGGCAAGCTCAAGGCCAAGCGCGAGATCCGCGTCGCCACGGTGTTCCGCGACATGCCGCCGGAGTTCCTGCGCATGATCGTCGTGCATGAGCTGGCGCACCTGAAGGAAAGCGGCCACGACCGGCATTTCTACCAGCTGTGCCGGCACATGGAGCCGGCTTATCACCAGCTCGAATTCGATGTGCGGGTCTATCTCAGCCACCTGGCGGCGGGCGGCGCGGCGCTTTGGGCGCCGGCCATCGGCAGTGAGTGAGCGCGCGCTGGCCGTTTACAGCGAGCGGATCTTGATCGTCTTGCCCTTGACCTTGCCGGCTGTCAGCTTGCGCACGGTGTCGCGGGCGACGCTGCGGGCGACGGCGATGTAGGTGTTCTGGTCGGTGACGGTGATTTTGCCGACCTGTTCGCGGCTCAGTCCGGCCTCGCCGGCCAGCGCACCCATGACGTCGCCGGGGCGGATCTTGTCCTTGCGCCCGCCGAGCATCAGCAGCGTCACCATCGGCGGCACCAGCGGCGCTTCGTCGGCGGCCGGCAGCTCGGCCAGCTTGTGCACTTCGGGCACGCTGCCGCCCTGTTCGGCAATGGCTGCCAGGCGGCGCTTGTCGCCCGGGCCGCACAGGCTGAAGGCCCAGCCTTCGCGGTCGGCACGGCCGGTGCGGCCGATGCGGTGCACGTGGATTTCCGGATCGGGGGTGATATCGACGTTGATCACCGCTTCCAGATCGGCGATGTCCAGGCCGCGGGCGGCAACGTCGGTGGCGACGAGCACCGAGACGCTGTTGTTGGCGAACTGGATCAGCACCTGGTCGCGCTCGCGCTGCTCCAGGTCGCCGTTCAGCGTCAGCGCGTGGATGCCGGCGTGGCGCAGCACGTTCAACAGGTCGCGGCACTGCTGCTTGGTGTTGCAGAAGGCCAGCGTGCTCAGCGGGCGGTAGTGCTTGAGTAGTCGGGCGACGGCTTCCAGGCGCTCGTCGTTGGCGATTTCGTAGATGCGCTGGCGGATCTTGGTCGCGGCGTGCTGTTCGATCAATTTCACTTCCTGCGGCTGGCGGAGGAATTGCTGCGCCAGCTTGGCGATGCCTTCCGGGTAAGTGGCCGAGAACAGCAGCGTCTGGCGCTGCGCCGGGCAGCGCTTGGCGATGTAGGCGATGTCGTCGTGGAAGCCCATGTCGAGCATGCGGTCGGCTTCGTCGAGGACCAGCGTGCTCAGGGCGTCGAGCTTGAGATAGCCGCGCTCCATGTGGTCCATGATGCGGCCGGGCGTGCCGACGACGATATGGACGCCGTTTTCCAGGCTGGTCGCCTGGTGGCGCAGGGTCGAGCCGCCGACCAGCGAGAGTACGCGCAGGTTGTCGACGCAGCGCGCCAGACGGCGGATTTCCTGCGTTACCTGATCGGCCAGTTCGCGCGTCGGACAGAGCACCATCGCCTGCACGGCGAGGTTGCGCGGATCGAGCTTGGTCAGTAGCGGCAGCGTGAAGGCGGCGGTCTTGCCGCTACCGGTCTTGGCCTGGGCGATCAGGTCGTGGCCGGCCAGGGCCAGCGGCAGGCTGGCCGCCTGGATCGGCGTCATGCTCCGGTATTCGAGCTGCTCCAGATTGGCCAGCATGGCCGGTGTCAGCGGCAGGTCGGCGAAGCGGGTGCTGGCGGCTTGGGGGGCGATCTCGTTCACAGGCGGCTCAGCCCTTGCGCTTGCGCGCCGGCATCGGCTTGCGCTGGCGCTGGCCGGGGCGGGCGGCCGGCTCTTCCGGCTTGGGTTTCGGCACCAGCAGGTTCTTGGCCGTCGTCGCGGCGGCGGCGCGGTGGGCCAGCATGGCGGCGCGCAAGTCCGCGGGAGCAATGTCGACCGGCGCGTATTCGCCCTTGACGTTGTGCATCGACAGCAGATCCTTGATGCCGAACAGGCGCTCCTCATGCGTGGCCTTGCGCGGCTGTGCCTCGATGATCTGCTGGGCTGCCGGGGTCAGCGCCAGGCCGCCGGCGGGGGCGCAGATCAGGTCGTGTGCGGCGAGGCGGGAGATGGCTTCGGCCAGCTTGGCTTCAGCGGGAATGTTGCCGTTGATCAGGTCGATGGCGGCCATGATGTCCAGCAGTTCGGCCGGACGGCGCTTGGAGGACATGGCAACGGCCAGCAACAGGAGGGCATCTACATCGTGAATCGGGTGCATGCGGGTCTTTCGGGGGAATGGGGCGGGCGGCGCGGGGAAAAATAGGGGCGGCCCGGCAGGTCAGGGGTACGTGAGGCCGACAGTGTACGCCATGATCGGCCTAAGGCCTTGAAAATATTGAGGCAGTCGCCTCAGTCGGCGCGTTTGACGGCAGCGCGCAGGCGTTCGATGGTGTCGGCGAGAGCGGCTGTCCTGGCGACTTCCAGCCCGAGGTTGCGGGCCACGGCATTGACCCGCGCCGGGTTCAGCGGGATGCCGCCGCGGTCGATGGCGGCGATCAGCCTGCGGGCCTGCTCGATGTCGGAAAGCGGCTGTGCCGGCCGGACGAACAGCCCTTTCAGCCAGGCGAGGATTCCTTTCCACGGTCTTGATCCCATACACTTGCATCCTGCCAAAAACCCAAGGATACCCCGATGGCCGTCAGAAACATCTTGCGCATGGGCGATCCACGCCTGCTGGAAATCGCCCGGCCGGTCGCCGATTTCACCACGCCGGCGCTGGCTGAACTGATCCAGGACATGTTCGAGACCATGGCTGCCGCCGGCGGTGTTGGCCTGGCGGCGCCGCAGATCGGCGTCGGGTTGCAGCTGGTGATCTTCGGTTTCGAGCACAGCGAGCGCTACCCTGAGGTCGACGCGGTGCCGCAGACCATCCTGATCAACCCGCAGATCACGCCGCTGGCGCCCGACGAGGACCTGGGCTGGGAGGGCTGCCTGTCGGTGCCCGGCTTGCGCGGCGAAGTGCCGCGTTTTACGCGCATCCGCTATCAGGGCGTCGATGAGCGCGGAGCGCCGATCGACCGCGCGGTCGAGGGCTTCCATGCCCGCGTCGTCCAGCATGAATGCGACCACCTGATTGGTCGTTTGTATCCGACGCGGATGCGCGACCTGACGCGCTTCGGCTTCACCGATGTACTGTTTCCCGAACTGGCGGAAAAGGAATGAGCATGGAACAACTATTGGATGCCATCGAACTCGTCCACGGCGACGATCCGCAATATGCAGTGATCTGGCTGCACGGCCTCGGCGCCGACGGTTCCGACTTCGTCCCGGTGGTGCCGGAACTCGGGCTGGCGGCGAGCCCCGGCGTGCGCTTCGTCTTCCCCAACGCGCCGGAAATCCCGGTCACCTGCAATGGCGGCTACGTGATGCCGGCCTGGTACGACATCATTTCGCTCGAGCCGAACAGCCGGCGCATCGACGAGGCCGGCATCGTCCATTCGCGCGCCGCCATTCGCCGCCTGATTGAGCGCGAGAACGGCCGCGGCATTCCCTGCGAGCGCATCTTCCTGGCCGGCTTCTCGCAAGGCGGCGCGGTCGCCTACACGACGGCGCTGACGCACCCGGAAACCTTGGCCGGCATCATCGCGCTGTCCACCTACCTGCCGGTCGAAACTCTGGTCGAACGTGAGGCGACGCCGGCCAATCACGCGCTGCCGGTGTTCGCCGCCCACGGCAGCCAGGACGACGTGGTTTCCCCGGCGCTCGGCCGGCGCGCCCGCGATTTCGTCGAGGCGCAAGGCCATGCTGTCGTCTGGCAGGAATACCCGATGCCGCATTCGGTCTGTCTCGAGGAAGTCGCCGACATCGGCCAGTGGCTGCGCGAGCGTCTGGCATGAGCGATGTCGAGATGAGTCGGGCGGAACTGGCCGCGGCCGAGCTGCCGGACTATCCCG
Organism: Betaproteobacteria bacterium HGW-Betaproteobacteria-7; assembly: GCA_002840765.1. GTDB lineage: Bacteria > Pseudomonadota > Gammaproteobacteria > Burkholderiales > Rhodocyclaceae > Azonexus. The sequence goes on along the minus strand of PHCE01000002.1, from coordinate 164,250 downwards.
GCATCCCGCTCGCCCAGGTGACGCTGGTCACTTCGCCGGAACTGGCTGCGGCGGCGCAGGCGGCACTGCTGGCCACGGACGCCGTCGGCTTCGATACTGAGTCGAAGCCGACCTTTCTCAAGGGTGAGGCATCGACCGGGCCGCATCTGGTTCAGCTGGCTACCGACGACCATTGCTGGCTGTTCACCATCGCCCGCGGCGGCGACCATGCGGCGCTGCGCGCCATCCTCGAGTCGCCGACCGTGCTCAAGGTCGGTCTCGGCCTGGGCAACGACCGCAGTGCGCTGCAGGCGCGGCTCGGCATCAGCCTCAACAATGTCCTCGATCTTGGCGAGAAGCTGCGCGGCGCGGGTCATCGGGGCACGGTCGGAGCCAAGGTGGCGGTCGCTCATTTTTTCGGCCAGCGGCTGCAGAAATCGAAGAAGACCGGCACCTCCAACTGGGCCAGCCGCACATTGACTGAGCGGCAACTGCTCTACGCCGCCAACGACGCCCATGTCGCCCTCCGCCTGTACCGCGCCTGGCAGGCCAGCCAACGGCGCGTTGATTAACCGCAGCTTCGCCGAAAGTCCAAGTTCATGTCCGACACCCTTCCCGTTCTCACCCTCGCTGAAACCCGCGTGCTCGGCACGTTGGTCGAAAAGCAGCGCACCGTGCCCGACACCTATCCGCTGTCGCTCAATGCGCTGGCCGCCGGCTGCAATCAGAAGACCAGCCGCCAGCCGGTGCTCGAACTGAGCGAGGCGGAAATCCTGCAGGCCATCGACGGCCTGAAGGACGCCGGGCTGGTCGGCGAGGTCAGCGGCAGCCGCGTTGTGCGCTTCGATCATCGACTGGAAAAGGTGCTCGGCGTGCCGACCCAGGCTTCGGCGCTGCTCACCGTGCTGATGCTGCGCGGCCCGCAGACGGCCGGCGAACTGCGCCTGAACTGCGAGCGCCTGCACCGCTTTGTCGACATTTCCTCGGTCGACGCCTTCCTCGAAGAACTGGCCGGCCGCGGCCTGGTCGTCGAACTGCCGCGTCTGCCCGGGTCTCGTGAGAACCGCTGGAGTCACCTGCTCAGCGGCCAGCCGGCCGTGGAGATGCCGGCGGCGAGTGGCCGCCCCGGCAATCAGGAGATCGAGGAATTGAAAGGCCGCGTGGCGGCGCTGGAAGCCGAGGTCGGCGCACTGCGCACGCTGCTCGCCAGCCTGCGCGCCGAACTCGGCGGCTGAATCAGTCGGCCAGTTCGATCTGGCCGCTGACGCTGGTCGTCACCTGGCTTTCGCCGGCCTCGATCGGCATCGGTGCCGCTTCCGCCATCATCGACTTGGCGGCACGGAACATCGGCATCGGCGGCGGGTGGCTGCCCTGCTGCTGGACGTTGAGCTGCTTGATCTTGTAGGGTTTGCCGAACTGCTCGGCGATCAGCCCGGCGCGGGCGCGGAAGGCGCGGATCGCCTCGCGTGTCGCTTCATCCTCGGCCACCGCTCGCGTCGCCGGCGAGGGCAGCTGGGTCAGCTGGCCGAGCGCCAGGCGCATCGCCTGCAGCTTGCCCAGCAGTTCCGACATCGTCGCCTGATCCTTTGATTCGAGCAGCAGTTCGGAGCGGTTGCGCCAACTCTCCACCTTCTGGTTCTGGCCGTAGACCGGGTAGGTGCTTTGCTGGCCGGTCTTCACCGTGACTGACGGATGGCTGCGGATCAGCTTCAGCGCTTCGGCGATGTCCTGGTTGATCTTGCGTGCCAGATCGGCCGGGTTGTTGCCGCTGGCTTCGGCGTAGACATTGGCGCGCAGCAGGTCGTTGGCTGCCAAGCGGCTGGCGTCGGCGCTCAGCTCGATCAGTGGGCCGGCCTGGGCAGCGGTGGCCAACAGGGTGCCGGCGAACAGCGCGGCGGCGAGAGGGGGGAAGCGCATGGGGATTTCCTTTGCCGGGGTCTAGCGTTGGCGAAGACGGCCAAAGATGGCCAGCAGCAGGATGGCGACGATCACCGAGGCGATGAAGCCGGCGCCTTCGCCGGCCCGGTACCACCCGAAGAACTGGCCGATGACACCGGCCAGGAAGGAGCCGGCGATGCCGAGCAGGATGGTGGTGATGAAGCCCATGCCGTCGCGGCCGGGATGCAGGAACTTGGCGATGACCCCGATGACGAAGCCGAGGACGATGGTCCAGATGATGCCCATGGTGGTTCCTCCGAATTAATGATGGCCAATATTAGTCCGGGAAGGCGCCGACGGGGCGGCCAAGCGTAAGCAAATGTAGCGGCGGCGGCCGTCGTCAGAGGCGGGGGCGGGTCAGCCAGTAGAGCAGCGTGGCGAACAGCAGGTCGGGGTCGACCGGTTTGGCGATGTGGTCGTTCATGCCGGCCTGGAGGCAGGCCTGGCGGTCCTGCTCGAAGGCGTTGGCAGTCATCGCCAGGATCGGTGTGTGCTCGTGGCCGGGCAGCGCGCGGATCTGCTGCGTGGCATCGATACCGTTCAGCTGCGGCATCTGGATGTCCATCAGGATCAGGTCGTAGGGCCGCCGGCGGCAACTGGCGACGGCGGCCAAACCATCATCGGCAACATCAACGGCGAGGCCGACTTCCTCGAGCAGGCTGCGCGAGACTTCCTGGTTGATCGGCTCGTCCTCGACCAAAAGGATGCACATGCCGGAGCATTCTTCCTGCAGCCGGCTTTCCGTCGATTCGGCGTGCGCCAGCGAAGGCTGGGCGAGGCTGCCGTCGGCCACCGGGAAATGCACGGTGAACCAGAAGGTGCTGCCGCTGCCCGGTGTGCTGATGACGCCGATGTCGCCACCCATCATGCGCGCCAGACGCTTGCTGATCGCCAGGCCGAGGCCGGTGCCGCCGTACTGCCGGGTGGTCGAGCCGTCGGCCTGCTCGAAGGCCTGGAACAGGCGCGCCTGGTCGGTCGTGGCGATGCCGATGCCGGTGTCCTCGACGGCGAAGTGCAGGGTCGTGCCGCGAGTGTCGCGGCCAGCCAGCCGGGTGCGCACGGTGATGGTGCCGGTCTCGGTGAACTTGATCGCGTTGCCGGCCAGATTGAACAGGATCTGCCGCAGGCGCAGCGGGTCGCCGCGGACTTCCAGGTCGGCCAGCTCGGGGGCGGTGTCGATGACCAGACGCAGGCCCTTTTCCGTGATCTTGTGGCCGACCAGATTGGCCAGGTGTTCGAGCACCTCGGCCAGGCGGAAGTCGACGACTTCCAGGGTCAGCCGTTCGGCTTCGATCTTGGAGATGTCGAGGATGTCGTTGATCACCGCCAGCAGGTGCTGCGCCGCCTGGTCGATCTTGACCAGCTGGTCGCGCAAGCGGAGATCGTCGGTGCGGCGCAGAGCGAGGCCCGACATGCCCATGATGGCGTTCATCGGCGTCCGCAGTTCATGGCTCATGTTGGCGAGGAAAGCGCTCTTCGCGCGGTTGGCGGCTTCCGCCGCTTCCTTGGCCAGGCACAGGTCATTGGTGCGTTGTTCGACCAGTTGCTCGAGATGGCGCTGGTGTTCCTCCAGTTCGCGATGCAGGCGTTTTTTCTCGGTGATGTCGACATGGGTGCCGATCAGCCGGCGCGGCAGCAGCGCTCGCCCCTGGTCGTCGCAGGCCAGGCGGGCGCGCGCCAGGATGTCCAGCCAGTGACCCTGGCGATGGTGCATGCGGAACTCGACTTCGTAGACCGGCCGGCGGCCTTCCAGATAGTCGCTGACCATGGCCAGCGTCGCCGCCTTGTCCTCCGGGTGCACCAGCATCGCCCAGGTGTCGAGCGTCTCGGGCAGTTCGCCCGGAAGGTAACCGAGCATCTCCAGCCAGCGCGGCGAGTAGTAGGCGGTGTTGGCTTCCAGGTTCCAGTCCCAGAGGCCGTCGTTGGCGCCCTGCAGGGCGAACTTCAGGCGTTCGTGCGTCTGGATCAGACTGTGGGCGATGGCGTAGCGCTCGGTGTCGTCGGTCAGGTAGCCGCGCAGGCGCAGCACCTGGCCGCCGGCGTCACGTTCGGCAACGGTGAAGTCGTACAGCCAGTGCACGCTGTCGTCGGGCCAGACGATGCGGTAGCGACTCTCCCAACTGCGCCGGGCTGGGTCGGCCAGGCAGGCGGCAGTCTCGTCGATGATGCGCTGGCGATCCTCCGGGTGCAGGCAGGCGGCATAACTGAAGCCAGGTGCCAGCATGGCCTCACGGCTACGTCCGAAGACGTTGTGGATGTTCGGCGAGGCATAGGTGACCGGCCAGCCGGTAGTCGTCTGCCAGACCAGCACGCCGACCGGGCCGTCAATGAACAGCTCGCGTTCGGCCTGCAGTTCGGCGATTGCCGCCTTGCGCGCCGTGATGTCGCGCGAGGAGTTGAAGAGCAGCGGCTGGCCGTCGATCTGCAAGGCGTAGCCACTGATCTCGACGTCGATGATGCGGCCGTCCTTGCAGCGGTGGCACGTCTCGAAGACGGTGCGGCCGCTGCCTTCGAGCTGCAGGCGGAGCATGCTGTCGATCTTGGTGGCATCGAAATTGGCCTCCCACTGGCTGACGTGCATGCCGATGACTTCGTCGCGCCGGTAGCCGAGCATGGCGCAGAAGGATTCGCTGGCTTCGACGACGCGGGCCTGGGCATTGAGGATGTGCACGCCGTCGCTGGCATTCTGCAGCAGCGCCCGGTTCTTTTCACTCTCGCGCTTGAGGGCGGCGTCGGCGCCGCGCCGCTCGGCGATCTCGCGCATCAGATGCAGGGTATTGGTCGACAGGGTGCTGTAGATGGCCAGGATGATGTCGATCAGCGTCCGTGTCGCCCCGCTCATCTGCTGGTCCGCCCGTTCGCGCGCCGCTTCCGGCGACAGGCCGGCCTGCAGGGCGAGCACCGTGTAGGCCAGGTGGCGGTCGGCCTCCAGGATATGCGAGGCCAGCCAGCGGGCGAGGAAGGCGAGGGCGTCCTCGGCAACCTCGCGCGCCGCTCGCGTGCTCAGGGCGGCGCGCAGTTCCTTCACCTCGCGGACGAAATTGGCGTGAATCTCGCGGTGATTGGTCGCCGTCTGCTCATTCGCCAGGTAGCGGTGCCAGATGGCCTCTTCAGTGGCGAAGTGGTAGACGGTGTAGTTCGCCAACTCGTCGAAAATGCGATCCAGCTCGGCCGGCGCCGAACCGTAGGCGACGTGGCTGGCCAGCAGGTTGATCAGGGCCACCAATTGCCGATGCTGTTCGTCCACCTCCGCCAACCCGGTGTTGAAGTGATCGTCCCAGGGGAAGGTGTCGATCGAAGTCGTCGGTGAAGTCATCGGGAGATTGTAGGGGATTAGCGTCCGCGTGGCTTGCCGCTGCTGCGCCTGCCCTTGCTGGCGGCCGGCGCATCGAAGCCGACCCAGTTGTCGGGCACGCTCTTGCCGCTGCGCCCGCCGACAGCCTTCGGCTTTTTCGGCTTGGCCTTGGCGCCGGGGGCGGTGGCCGGTACCCGATGCTCCGGCTCGAAGCCCGGTTCTTCCTCGCGTTCCAGCGGCTGCTTGAGCAGGGTTTCGATGGCCGTCAGCAGCGGCGCCTCGTCGGCGCAGACCAGGGAGATCGCCTCACCGCTGGCACCGGCCCGGCCGGTGCGGCCGATGCGGTGGATGTAGTCCTCGGCGACGATCGGCAGGTCGAAATTGACCACCTGCGGCAGATCGTCGATATCGATGCCGCGGGCAGCGACGTCGGTGGCGACCAGTATCTGCACCTCGCCCGCCTTGAAGCTGTCGAGCGCCCGCTGGCGTGCCGCCTGGGGACGGTCGCCGTGGATGGTGTCGGCGGCGATCTTCTTTGCCTGCAGGCGGGCCACCAGTTCGTCGGCACCCTTCTTGGTCTTGACGAAGACCAGCACCTGGCCCCACTTGCGGTCCTTGAGCATGAACAGGAACAGCTCGCTCTTGCGCTTCTTGTCCACCGGTACTGCCCACTGCTTGATCGCCTTGACCGTGCTGTTGCGCGGTGCCACCTCGATCGACAGCGGGTCGCGCAGGCGGCCCTTGGCCAGGCTGCGGATCTCCTCGGAAAAGGTCGCCGAAAAGAGCAGCGTCTGCCGCAGCTTGGGCAGGGCGGCAAAGACGGTGGACAGTTCCTGGGCAAAGCCGAGATCGAGCATGCGGTCGGCCTCGTCAAGCACCAGCACCTCGACGTGCTTCAGCTTCAGCGCATTCTGCCGGAACAGGTCGAGCAGGCGGCCGGGGGTGGCCACCAGCAGGTCCACGCCACGGCGCAGGCGCATCATCTGCGGGTTGATGCTGACGCCGCCGTAGGCCGCGTAGGTGCTGACCGACAGATGTTCGCCGTACTGGCGGCAGCTGGCATGCACCTGTTCGGCCAGTTCGCGTGTCGGCACCAGGACCAGGGCGCGGATTGAATTGCTGCCGGCCTTCTCGCCCTCGCTCAGGCGCTGCAGCACCGGCAGCGCGAAACCGGCCGTCTTGCCGGTGCCGGTCTGCGCCGCCGCCATCAGGTCGCGGCCGGCCAGCACGGCCGGAATGGCCTGGGTCTGGATCGGCGTCGGTGTCTGGTAGCCGAGGGCCTCAAGAGCCTGGAGCAGCGGGGCGGCGAGGCCGAGCGAAGCGAAAGTCATGGCAATCCGGGAAAGCGGGAAAGGCGCGAGTTTAACCGTTTCGCGCCCGGACTCGGCAGCCGTGCGGCCGGTGTAACATTGGCCGCATGAACGATGAATTGGAACCCTTGGCTGCCGATCTTGGCGCCGCCCTCCTTGCCCGCGGCGAATGGCTGGCCGCTGCCGAATCATGCACCGGCGGCTGGCTGGCGCAGAGCGTGACGGCCATCGCCGGCAGTTCCGCCTGGTTCGACCGCGGTTTCGTTACCTATTCCAACGACGCCAAGATGGACATGCTCGGTGTGCCGCCGACGACGCTGGAGCGCCACGGCGCAGTGTCGGAAGCGACTGCCCGGGCCATGGCCCAGGGCGCGCTGGCGCACAGCCGGGCCAACTGGACCGTGGCCATCACCGGCATCGCCGGGCCGAGCGGTGGCTCACCGGAGAAGCCAGTGGGCACCGTCTGCTTTGCCTGGGCGACGAAGGACGGCGGTTGCGAGGCGCAGACGTGTCTTTTTCCTGGCGACCGTGCTGCCGTGCGCGAGCAGTCTGTGCGCCATGCCTTGCAGGGGCTGCTCCAGCGTCTCGATACGACACCGATGCTGGCCTGAACTCCTGCCGCAACTAGCAATTACGGCTTCGCTTCGCCGGCGATTTCTGCCAGCAGCGGGCCGACGATGCTGGCAGCAGCCCCTTGGGGTTTTCGGTAGGCGACCCAGGTGACATTCTTTTCGCCGGGCAGCGTATAGATGGAAATGGCGAACGGGCAGAGAACGATGTTGTGCGGATCGGCTTCCATCATCTGTCGCGACAATTTGGCCGAGCAGAACTCGATGATTTCAGCTTGTTGGAAGATCTGCTTGCTGGCACCAATGTCGGCGCCGGTACGGGCCAGCATCTCGCCGATGTGCGAGGTGTAGTTGATGACCAGGCCGCGATTTTCGATGGCCATGACGATGGCGTCACGGGCGTCGGTGAAGGGGGTGGCGAATTTCTGCCGGACCTGGAAGTCTTCGGCCAGGGCGGCGGTGCTGCCGAGCAGCAGGGCGAACAGCATTAACAGGCGGGCCATCGACATTCCTTTGCGGGGTACGGGGATGGCGCAGCATAAGGCAGCGCGCCGCCGGGCGCTACCCGTTCTGGCTTATTCGGGCAGTGGCTCGAACAGCGCGGCCAGGTCGTCGTTGCCGAACTTGACGTCAATGCCGCGGTCCTCGGAGAGGATGCCAGCGGCCAGTTCGGCCTTGCGTTCCTGCAGGGCGAGGATCTTTTCCTCGATGCTGCCGCGGACGATCAGCTTGTAGACAAACACCGGCTTGTCCTGGCCGAGGCGGTGGGCGCGGTCGGTGGCCTGGTTCTCGACGGCCGGGTTCCACCACGGGTCGTAGTGGATGACGGTGTCGGCAGCGGTCAGGTTGAGGCCGACACCGCCGGCCTTCAGGCTGATCAGGAAGATCGGCAGTTCACCTTCCTGGAAGCGGCGGATCGGTGTCTCGCGGTCGACGGTGTCGCCGGTCAGCGTGGCGTAGGCGATGCCGGCTTCGTCGAGTTCCTGCTGGATCAGCGCCAGCATGCTGGTGAATTGCGAGAAGAGGAGAATCTTGCGCCCTTCGTCGACCAGTTCCGGGACCATCGCCATCAGCAGGTCGAGCTTGGCCCGTTCGCTGACTTTCTTGGCCGCCGCGGCCTTGACCAGGCGCGGGTCGCAGCAGACCTGGCGCAGTTTCAGCAGGGCGTCGAGGATGACGATCTGGCTGCGGGCGAAGCCGCGCTGGGCGATTTCGTCGCGCACCTTGGCGTCCATCGCCGCCCGTACCGTTTCGTAGAGGTCGCGCTGACTGCCTTCGAGTTCGACGCTGCGGATGATGATGGTTTTCGGCGGCAGTTCCTCGGCGACGTCTTCCTTCTTGCGGCGCAGGATGAAGGGGCGGATGCGGCGGGCGAGCAGGCGGGCGCGCTGGCTGTCACCGAGTTTCTCGATCGGCGTCCGCCAGTGGCGGGTGAACTGCTTGGCGGTACCGAGGAAGCCGGGCAGCAGGAAGTCGAACTGGCTCCACAGCTCGCCGAGATGGTTTTCCAGCGGGGTACCGGTCAGGCACAGGCGGTGCCGCGTGTCGATCTGGCGCACCGCTTCGGCGCTGCGGCTCTGGGCGTTTTTCACCGTCTGCGCCTCGTCGAGGATGAGCAGGTGGTAGCTGTGCTGCATCAGCTCTTCGGCGTCGCGCCAGAGCAGCGGATAGGTGGTCAGCACGACATCGTGGGTGTCGATTTCGGCAAAGCGGCTCTTGCGTTCCGGGCCGTGCAGCGACAGGACCTTGAGATCGGGGGCGAAGCGCGCCGCCTCGTTTTTCCAATTGAAGATCAGCGAGGTCGGCAGGACGATCAGCGCCGGTCGGTCGAGGCGTCCGGCTTCCTTTTCGAGCAGCAGGTGGGCCAGTGTCTGCGCCGTCTTGCCGAGACCCATGTCGTCGGCGAGGATGCCGGAGAGGTTCTGCGTGCGCAGGAACTGCAGCCAGGCCAGGCCTTCCTTCTGGTAGGGGCGGAGCGCCAGACGCAGGCCGGCCGGCGGTTCGATATTGACGATGCCCTGGGCTGCCTGCAGGCGCTCGGCCATGGCCATGATGTCGCCCTGGCCATGGAACTGCCAGCGGCTGGTGTCGGTCAGCTCGGCCAGGCGTGGTGCGTCGAAGCGCGACAGGCGCAGCGTCTCGCCGCCGGTGAAGCCGTCGAAGAGATCGATCAGCGTCGCCGCCAGCGGCTTGATGCGGCCGGCCGGCACGCGCAGGCGCTTGCCGGCGGCTGTGTGCAACTCGATGCCCTCGTCGTCGGGCACGCGCGCCAGTTCGCTGGCTTCCAGCCAGCGCGGGTCGCGGCGGAAGAGGCCGGCGAGCAGCGGCGCCAGCGGCAGGCGCTCACCCTCGACGATGATGCCCATGTCGAGATCGAACCAGCCGTTGTCGGCCTCGTGCAGTTCGGCCTCCCAGCCGTCGACCTCGATCACGTGGTGGCGGAAGTCCTCGGGGAACTCGATCTGCCAGCCGGCCAGCTTGAGCTGACCGGTGCCGTCCTGCATGAACGGCGCCCAGGCAGCTTCCCCGGCCAGGCCGTAGAGACCTTCCGGCGGGCTGCCGAAGGTGTGCAGGGTATGTCCCGGTACCTTTTGCATGCCGCTGGCGAGCAGCGCTGCCAGAGCGTTCGCCTCGGCTTCCGGGCGGCGCTTCAGGCGGATCGTCTCGCCTTCCGGCAGGGTGATGAATTCGCTCTTTTCCTCGGGGCGGATATCGGCATCGCCGTAGCGGAAGATCACGCGGGCGACGTCGAAGGGACCGCCGGTGAAGCTGGGCGGGTAATTGCGCCAGGCGCGCTGGCCGTGCGTGTGCAGGGTTTCCAGCTGGAGGATGGCCTGTAGCGGGACATCGACCAGCCGCAGGCGGGCACTGGCATCCTCGGCCGGCAGCGGCAGATCGGGCGCCAGTTCGGAGATGGCTTCGGCGACCAGCGCCGCCTCCTTGGCCGACAGTGGCGGCAGCGAGAACAGGCGGTTGACCACGGCAGCATTGCCAGCGACTTCCAGCGGCCCGGTTTCGCCCTCGTTGAGATCGAGGTACCAGGGCGGGGCGACGCCAATGATCATCGTCGCCGACGGGTCCGGTTTCAGGTAGGGGCGCTGGAAACCCTGAGCGTCGATCTGCCAGCCGATACTGGCCGGTCGTGGGACGCCGGCGACCAGCGGCAGGCCGAGGTCGTCTTCGGGATAGAGGCGATGGCTGGCGACCATGCGCTGCAGGATTTCGGCGCCGTGCTTGGGGCCCAGACCGAAGGCGCGCAGGCCGGTTTCATGGCCGCGTTCAGCCCAGATCAGGCGCAGGATGCCCAGATCCTCTTCGCTGACGAATTGCGGCGGTGTGATCAGGGCGCGGTCGACCTTCCACCACTCGTCGGCGCTCTCCGGGTACTTGCCCTTGCGGATCTCGACGCCGAAATGCCGGCGGTCGGCAGTCCACCGCAGGATGTAGAACAGCTGCTGGCGGGCACCAGCCGGGCGGGCCTTCTTCTTGGCGACGGCGATCGATACCCGACGCAGATCGTCGACCCAGGTGAGCACGCTGCTGCTTACCCGATCCTTCGGATTGCGATCGGGAATGGCCTTCAGCAGCATCGCCACAACGTGCTTGCAGTGGCGGCCGACCGGGCAGGAGCAGCGGCTGACCACCATCATCTCGCCGCTTTGCGCCTGGCTCAGGTAAGCCTGGGCGACATAGGGCGTCTTCGCCGAACCGGGAATCGTCGCCCGGATCTGGCCATTGGCGATTTCCAGGTCGCGCACCAGGTCGACGTAGGGACGCGCCTTGGTGATGTCGCGCGTGGCGAACCAATCGCCAACATCGGCTTCGGTATAAGTTTCCAGGGTGACGGCAGCCATGGCCGATCAGGCGAACTGGGCGCTGACGAGCAGGGCGAGCAGCACGGCGATGATGGCGAGCCAGCGGTTCTGCTGGTGTTGGGCGGCAATCAGCCGGTCGATCTGCGGCTGCAGGTCGGCCTTGGCCGGCTGGGCCAGGGCTTGATGGACGAGGCGCGGCATCTGCGGCAGGGTGCGCGCCAGATAGGGGGCTTCCTGCTTGAAGGTGCGCAACAGGCCACGCCAGCCAACCTGCTCGCTCATCCAGCGTTCGAGGAAGGGTTTGGCGGTTTTCCACAGGTCGAGTTCGGGATCGAGTTGGCGGCCGAGGCCTTCGATGTTGAGCAGCGTCTTCTGCAGCATCACCAGTTGCGGCTGGATCTCGACATTGAAGCGGCGCGAAGTCTGGAACAGGCGCAGCAGCACCTTGCCGAAGGAGATGTCCTTCAGCGGCCGGTCGAAGATCGGTTCGCAGACGGCGCGGATGGCCGCTTCGAACTCGTCGATACGAGTGTCCTTGGGCGCCCAGCCGGATTCGACGTGGGCTTCGGCGACGCGCTTGTAGTCGCGGCGGAAGAAGGCCAGGAAATTCTGCGCCAGATAGTTTTTGTCGGAGTCGGTCAGCGTACCGACGATGCCGAAATCGAGCGCGATGTAGCGGCCGTCGGCATGGACGAAAATGTTGCCGGGGTGCATGTCGGCATGGAAAAAGCCGTCGCGGAAGACCTGGGTGAAGAAGATCTCGACGCCGGCCTCGGAGAGCTTCGACAGGTCGATGCCGTCGGCGCGCAGGCGCTCGGTCTGCGAGATTGGCGTGCCGTGCATGCGTTCCATGACCATCACCGTCGAGGTGCACCAGTCCCAGTGCACTTCCGGCACGATCAGCAGCGGCGAGTCGGCGAAATTGCGCCGCAGTTGCGAGGCGTTGGCTGCTTCGCGCATCAGGTCCAGTTCGTCGCGCAGGTATTTGGCGAATTCGGCGACCACTTCCCGCGGTTTCAGGCGCTTGCCGTCCGGCCACAGCTTTTCCAGGAGCAGGGCAAAATTGTCCATCAACGCCAGATCGTGCTCGATCACCGAGAGCATGTTCGGGCGCAGGATCTTCACCGCCACCTCATGGCTGCCATCCTCGTCCTTGAGGCGGGCGAAATGCACCTGGGCGATCGAGGCCGAAGCCACCGGCACCGGGTCAAATTCGGCAAAAACAGCGCTGGCCGGGCGGCCGTAGGCCTTTTCGACTTCTTTCAGGGCGAGCGCCGAATCAAAGGGCGGCACGCGATCCTGCAGCTTGGCCAGCTCGTCGGCGATGTCGGTCGGCATCAGGTCGCGCCGGGTGGACAGCACCTGGCCGAACTTGACGAAAATCGGCCCGAGGGCTTCCAGCGCCAGGCGCAGGCGCTCCGCCCGCGGCGTCGACAGGTCGCGCCAGAATTGCAGGGCATTGGCCAGGCGGACCAGGCGACCCGACGGCTCATGCTCGAGCACCATTTCGTCCAGGCCGAAGCGGCTGGCGACGGCGGCAATCTTGAGCAGGCGGAAAAGGCGCATGGGGCGGGACAGGGCCGGGAAGTCCGGTGATTCGGGAAGCGGGCATGTTAACACGCCGACGATGCCGTCGGTTCCGCATATTGCTGCTCTGCCGGCGCGGTTCGTCGGCAATTGTCGTTGTTGCCGGCGATGCCGTGGGATACGATAGGGCGAAACCCGGATGCGCCGTGCTGGACAGCGGCCGATGCTGAACTAACCTATTCTGTCGATGAGCGAGTCCAAGAACCCTTCAATGATTGCCCGCGAAGCGCTCAAACGCCTGGCGGTCGGTCACGTTCCGCCGACGCCGGCGAACTATCAGGCCTGTTACAACGAGATCGCCGGGTTGCCGAATGCGGCGCCTTTTCCCGAGCAGCCTCTGCGGCAGATTGCCTTGGCGCTGACCGCGCGCGACAAGGCGCAGGCGGCAGAGTTGTCCCGCCTGGACGAGGCGGTCAGCCGGCGTAGCTGGCATGGCATTCAGGAGGCGCTGGTTGCTTTTTGCGCGGCAGGCGGTGGGGCGACGGCCGACGGGCCGACCTTGCCCCCCGAGTTTTCCGTGCGCCTGGCGCATTTCGTCGAAAGTGTGCTGCCGGCGCTCGGTGATGAAAATCCACAGGTTGCGGAGATGCTGGGCACGCTGCTCGTCGCTCTGCGCGAGGTGCCCGTCGATGTGCCCAAGCTGCAGGCGATGCTGGCCAACTTCAATCGCCAGATCCAGTTCGCGGCTGAGGAACAGGTCGAGATCAAAGGCTCGTTGCTCAAGCTGTTGCATCTGATCATCGAGAACATCGGCGAGTTGAGCCTCGACGACAGCTGGTTGAAGGGGCAGATCGACGGTCTGCTGACCGTCGTCGCGCCACCACTGACGCTGCGCCACCTCGACGAGATGGAGCGCCGCCTGCGCGACGTCATGGAGAAACAGGGCGAAGCCAAGCATCGCTCGATTGAGGCGCAGGAAGAAATGCGCAAGATGTTGTCGGCCTTTATCGAGCGCCTGGCGACGATGAACGAGTCGAGTGCCATCTTCCAGGGCAAGATTGAGCAGAGCGCCCGCGAGATCGAAAAAGTCAAGCGCATCGAAGATCTGGCGCCGCTGCTCAAGGACGTCATCGCCGCCACACGCTCGATGGCCGAGGGCACCGCTGCCTCCCGCAAGCAGTTGCAGAGCCTGCAGGAGAAGGTGCAGGCGACCGAGGCCGAACTGGTGCAACTGCACCTTGAGCTGGACAGCGCCAGCGCCCTGGCCCGCCACGATCCGCTGACCGATGCGCTCAACCGCAAGGGCCTGGACGAGGCCCTGGCACGCGAGATCGCCAGCATGCGGCGCAAGGAATCGCCACTGTCGGTCTGTCTGCTCGATATCGACAACTTCAAGAGGCTAAACGACCGGCTCGGCCACGACGTCGGTGACAGTGCGCTGATCCATCTGGCCAATGTCGCCCGCAGCAACATGCGGCCGACCGATACCCTGGCTCGCTACGGCGGCGAGGAATTCGTCATCCTGATGCCGGATACGGCGCTGGACGACGGTGTCGAAGCGATGGTTCGTCTACAGCGCGAACTGACCAGGGCTTTCTTCCTCTCCGGCAAGGAGAAGATCCTGATCACCTTCAGTGCCGGCGTCGCCCAGCTGACTGCCGATGAATCCGGCGCCGACGCCATCCGTCGCGCCGACCGTGCCATGTACCTGGCCAAGCGCGCCGGCAAGAACCGCGTCATGGGCGGCTGAGCCGCTCTCACTTCATGTCTCTGCTGCACGGTCTGCCGCCGGTCGCTTTGCCCGATGCCCGAATCCTCATCCTGGGCAGCATGCCCGGTCAGGCCTCGCTGGCGGCGGCGCGCTATTACGCCCATGAACGCAATGCCTTCTGGCGCATCATGGGCGACCTCTTCGGTGCCGCCCCGAACCTGCCCTACGAAGCCCGGCTGGCCCGCCTGCAGGCCGCCGGCATTGCGTTGTGGGACGTCATCGGCAGCTGCGAACGCTACGGTAGCCTGGACGCCGACATCGTTGCCGGCTCGGTGCAGGCCAACGACTTTGCCAGTTTCTTCGCTGCTCACCCCGGCATAGTGCGCATCTATTTCAACGGTACGGCCGCCGAAACCACTTTTCGCCGCCACGTTCTGCCGGATTTCGGCGACCGCTTGCCGCCGCAGCACCGCCTGCCGTCGACCAGTCCGGCCCATGCGGCGCGCGGCTATGCCGAGAAACTGGCCGCCTGGTCGGTGCTCGTCGCGCCGGATAAGCCCGCATCGGCAGCGTATAATCGCCCTCTTTGAATTTTTCGCTGCAAATCAATGGCCCACGACGTCAAATCACAACTGACCACCCTCATTCGTCAGGCGCTCGCCAGCGTAGCCCCGGACTCCGCCGACCTGCCGATCCATCTCGAGCGGCCGCGTGATCCGACGCACGGCGACTTCGCCACCAATCTGGCGATGCAATTGGCCAAGGCGCTGAAGAAGAATCCCCGCGACATCGCCAAGCAGCTGCTGGCCGAGTTGCCGCCGTCGATCCTGGTGAGCAAGGCCGAGATTGCCGGTGCCGGCTTCATCAATTTCATCCTCGATCCGCGCGCCAAGATCAGCGTCGTCCGCGCCGTCCTCACCGACGCCGAGAATTACGGGCGGTCGACGCTCGGCGGCTGGCAGAAGGTGCAGGTCGAGTTCGTCTCGGCCAACCCGACCGGTCCGCTGCACGTCGGCCATGGCCGCGGTGCCGCCTACGGCGCCTCGCTGTCCAGCCTGCTGACCTTCGCCGGCTGGGATGTCACGCGCGAGTATTACGTCAATGACGCCGGCCGGCAGATGGATATCCTCGGCCTGTCGACCTGGCTGCGCTACCTCGACCTGCACGGCGTCGTCGTGCACTTCCCGCCCAATGCCTATCAGGGTGCTTACGTGCGCGACATGGCCGAGCAGCTCAAACACGCTCATGGCGACAAATACCTGC
This sequence comes from Betaproteobacteria bacterium HGW-Betaproteobacteria-7, assembly GCA_002840765.1. Lineage (GTDB taxonomy): Bacteria > Pseudomonadota > Gammaproteobacteria > Burkholderiales > Rhodocyclaceae > Azonexus. Next base: position 148,843 of record PHCE01000002.1, on the reverse strand, counting down.
GCCCGGCCGAGGCTGTGCTGGCCGGCACGCCGGGCCTGCCGGAAGCCGGTCGCGCCGACGATGAGGCCAAGCAGCAGCGCGAACTGCATCTCGATGCGCTGATCGCCAAGGCCAAGGAATTGCTCGGCCCGGACTGGGACTACGTGCATCAGCATGCGCTGAATGAGCAGTTGGCCGACGGCCGTGACGACCTCGAACAATTTGGCGTCCATTTCGACGTCTGGTTCTCCGAAAAGGCGCTCTACGACACTGGCTTGGTCGCCCGCTGCGTCGACCTGCTGGAGCAGAAGGGCCACCTCTACGTGCAGAACGGTGCCCGCTGGTTCCGCTCGACCGCTTTCGGTGACGAGAAGGACCGCGTCGTTCAGCGCGAAAACGGCCTGTACACCTATTTCGCCTCCGACATTGCCTATCACCTGAACAAGTTCGAGCGCGGTTTCGACAAGGTCATCAACATCTGGGGTGCCGACCACCACGGCTACATCCCGCGCGTCACCGGGGCGATCAAGGCGCTGGAACTGGATTCCGACAAGCTGCAGGTAGCCCTGGTCCAGTTCGCCGTGCTTTACCGCAACGGCCAGAAGGCCTCGATGTCCACGCGCTCCGGCGAGTTCGTCACGCTGCGCGAATTGCGCGGCGAAGTTGGCAACGATGCCTGCCGCTTCTTCTACGCGCTGCGCAAGTCGGACCAGCACCTCGATTTCGACCTCGATCTGGCGAAGAGCCAGACCAACGAGAACCCGGTCTATTACATCCAGTACGCCCATGCCCGCATCTGCTCGGTGGTCAACCAGTGGTCAGGCGACCTGGCGACGCTCGCCGAGTGCGACCTGATGCGCCTCGACAATCCGCGCGAACTGGCCATTGCCAACCAGCTGGCGCTGTTCCGCGAAGTCATCGAGAACGCCGCCCGCGACCTGGCACCGCACATGATTGCCTTCTACCTGAAGGACCTGGCCGGCGAATTCCACGGCTGGTACAACGCCGAGCGCATGCTGGTCGATGAGCCGGCGCTGCGCGATGCCCGCGTCGCCCTCGCCCTGGCCGTCCGCCAGGTGATCCGCAACGGCCTGGCCATCCTCGGCGTCAGCTGTCCGGAATCGATGTAAGGAATGACCATGAGTCGCGACATGAAACCCCGCAAACGCCAGCCGGCGAAGACGAAATCCGGTGGCGGCACGCTGATCGGCATGTTCATCGGCCTCGTCCTCGGCGTCGCTGTGGCCGCTGGCGTCGTCTGGTACCTGAATAGTTCGCCGCTGCCGTTCAACAAGCAGGTCATGACCGCACCGGCGCGCGGTGCCGAGCCCGCCGCTCGGAATGAACCGCTGGCCCTGCCGGGCAAGCCGGGCGATCCGGTGCCGGAAAAGCGCTTCCAGTTCTACGACATCCTGCCGGGCAAGGCGGATGCCGTGCCCGATCCGGCGGCCAAGCCGACTGAGGCGAAGAAGGAAGAGAAAAAGGACGAAAAGAAGGCTGAGGCCAAAGAAGAGGTGAAGGAAAGCAAGGTGCCGCTGTTCCTCCAGGCCGGCTCCTTCAGCACCGCCCAGGATGCAGACAACCAGAAGGCCAAGCTGGCCTTCATGGGCATCGAGGCCGTCGTCCAGCAGGTGATGATCCAGGAACGTACGCTCTACCGCGTGCGGATCGGGCCGTACAACAAGATCGACGAATTGAACAAAGTGCGGGCCGAACTTGCCAAATCAGGCATCGAAGCCCAACTTTCCAAATAAGGAGTGATGCATGAAATCTGAACGTCGCCGTTTTGTCGGAACCCTGGCCGCCATTGGCGCCACCCTTGCCCTTGCCGCGCCGGCCATGGCGCAGACCGCCGGCAAGGATTACGTGCCGGTCTCGCCGGTGCAGCCGACCGAGAACCCGGCCAAGATCGAGGTGCTCGAGTTCTTCAGCTACGGCTGCCCGCATTGTGGCGATCTGCATCCGCTGCTTAGCGGCTGGATCGCCAAACAGCCGGCCGACGTTGTCGTCAAGAAGGTGCCGATCACCTTCGGCCGTGCCGCCTGGGTAGGTATCGCCAAGCTTTACTACACACTTGAGATCACCGGTGATCTGGCACGCCTGGAGAGCGATGTCTTCCGCGCCATCCACGGCCAGCGGGTCAACCTGTTCGACGAGCGCACCCTGATGGAATGGGTGGTGAAGAATGGCGTCGACCAGAAGAAATTCGCTGAAACCTTTAACTCCTTTGGCGTCAACAGCAAGGTTCGCCGTGGCGATCAAATCGCCCAAGCCTACAAGATCCAGGGTGTGCCGGCCCTCGCCGTGGACGGCAAGTACATGGTCGGTGGGGAGAACTTCGATCAGATGCTGGCCAACGCCGACAAGCTGATCGTCAAGGCGCGCAGCGAAAAGGCCGGCAAGAAATAATTGACCCTCAAGGTCTTCATCACAGGCGCCTCGTCGGGACTCGGCGAGGCGCTTGCCGTTTGGTACGCGGCAAAAGGTGCGACGCTTGGCTTGGTGGCGCGCCGTGGCGAGGTGCTGAAGGCGCTCAACGAACGGCTCGGCGGGCGCCATGCCTGCTATTCGCTCGATGTTACCGACGCGCCGGCACTGCATGACGCGGCGGTCGATTTCCTCACCCGCTTCGGCGCTCCGGACATTGTCATCGCCAATGCCGGTGTCTCGGCCGGCACGCTGAGCGAACACGAGGAAGACCTGGCGGTTTTTCGCCGCATCATGGACATCAATGTGTACGGCATGGCCGCCACTTTCGCCCCGTTCATTCCGGCCATGCAGGCGGCCGGCGGTGAACGGCGCCTGGTCGGTATCGCCTCGGTTGCAGGCATCCGCGGCCTGCCGGGGGCGGAAGCCTATTCGGCGTCGAAGGCGGCGGCCATCGCCTACCTGGAAAGCCTGCGCCTGGAAATGCGTCCCGCCGGCATCAAGGTGGTGACGATCGTCCCCGGCTACATCGAGACGCCGATGACCGAAATCAATCCGTACCCCATGCCCTTCCTGCTGCCGGCTGACGAGGCGGCGGCCCGCTTTGCCGCGGCCATCGAGCGGGGCACCAGCTACAAGGTGATTCCGTGGCCGATGGGTGTCGTCGCCAAACTGTTGCGCGTCTTGCCCAACTGGCTCTACGACCGACTATTCACCCGTGCCCCGCGCAAGCCGCGCGGCCACCTCGACGTCGGCATGGAATGACGGCGATCGTCCGGTCTTCAACGATTTCGCGGATGTCGGTGAGCTAGTGTCGTAACGGGTCTTGCTTGCCCCCGCGGACAGCCTCACTTGCGAGCGCATTCGCCCCGCGTCGGGCGCAGCATGTGGCCCCTCCGCTAGAGTTTCTTGAGCAGCCCGTTTTCGTCGAGGCCGAAGGTACAGGGGCCGTGATCGTGAGGGGCGTGATAGTGCTGCGTACCGAGGTGTATGTCGCTGCCTTCGAGCAGAGATTGCTCGACGATAATGCGCGCTTCCTGGGTCAGCTCAATCTTGTGTTCGAGCGCCTCGTGAGTTGCTTCCAATTCGCTGATTTCGCCCTCCAGCGCCGTCGCCGTCGCCTGGGCCTTGGCGGCGATTGCCGGGGTGATCTTCTCGGGGCAGCTCTGGGCAAAGACGAGCAGTTTTTCGACTTCGTCCAACTGCTTGCGGCGCTCGTCACGCTGACGTTGCAGTTCCAGCAACTGCTTGCGCATCTTCGGGTCAAAGCCGGCAGCCAGGTGCGTCTGGCCCTGATTGGGCGAACCGACGACGCGGGCGGTGATCGAGAGTGTGGCGCGTGCCGTTCCGCCGATGAGGTGGCCTCGGCGCTTGTTGCCGATAGTGATGTGGTTGAGTGCCGTGAGCTCGCATTGCAGGGCCATGTCGTCGATAAAGATGCTGTCGCCGGCCTCGATACTTGCTTGTTGTGCGTAGGTGGCATTAAAACTGCCGCCGCAGCGGACATGCTGTTCGCCGGCACCGGCATGTCCGAGGCCGCCGATGACGCCGCCCTTGATCACGATATTGCCGCCGGCTTCGAGTGTCGCCAGATCCACTACCCCGCCGATTTCGATATCGCCGGTGGCGCGTACGATCATGCCGGCGTCGACGTCGCCGCGGACCGCGACATTGCCTTCGAAATTGATGTTGCCGCTGGCCGAGCCGACCCGGTCCACCTTGAATACGGGCTCGACCGTCATGCCGTCTCTGACGATCACCGGTTGTCCAGTGATTTCGGCCAACAGCAGGTCAGGGTCGTCGGGGCTGGGGCTGGCACCGGCCAGCTTGCCGGCAAACTTGACGGGCTTGCCGGGGCGGGCAGGCAAAGGTTTGCCGCTGACGGTGCAGCCGTCCTTGCCGACGGTCGGCGGGTGCAGGCGCATCAGCGGGTCGCCGGGATGGACAACCATGATTTCGCCCAAGTCGTGATAGTCGATATGGCCGCTTTCGTCCTCATGCGGTCGGCGGTCGCGGACCTGCGGAATCAGCGGCTCCAGCCAACCGTTGATGCCGTGCTCGGGTGCTTCGCCGCGGGCGACCACTTCGCCGACGGCGCTGCCTGAGGCGACGGCGCTATCGATGGCCTCTTCCTGAATGCCGAACGCTACGCCGGCCTTGTTCAGGGCCGCGAGGACAGCATCACGACTGGCGGCCGTTCCGCCTTCAGCGGGCGCAATGTCAAGCCGGGCCTCCAAACCGTCCGGCGTGAGGGTCACCTTGATCGTCGCATCGACCGCTTCAGCCAGTTTCAAGCCTTCGACAGCCTGTCCAGCATTGTATTGGGCGAGAAATCGGGCAGCGTTATCGGACAGGAAATGAAGATCCGCGTAGCCGCCAGCGCTCAGTCGCTCCCTCAGCCAGTCTTCGTCTACTGAGGCGGCGTTCGCCGGGGGCGTGGCCGCGGCAATCAGGGTCCGTTTTTCTTGATCAAAGCTGAGGTCAATGTCGCAATTTTCTGGCGATTCATTCTCCACAGCGGAGGCTTTCACAATTAGGGGATGAGCCATCGTAGCCGCTAAGGCCTGCTGGCAGCAAGCCGCCATGGCGGGGAATTCCGGCGCTCAGGGCATTCCGTGCTACGCGAAGCGGCCCGGCTTGGTAAAATCGGCCGATGTCCGAACTCAAGATCAACGGCAATATTCGCCAATTCACCCTGCCATTGAGCGTCGCCGACCTTGTCGAGCAACTCGGCTATGCCGGCAAGCGAATCGCTGTCGAGCGCAATGGCGAAATCGTCCCGAAGAGCCAGCATGCGGTCACTCAGCTTGCCGAAGGCGACTGCCTGGAAGTCGTCGTCGCGGTCGGGGGCGGCTAGGATCGGAAGGTCAGGGTCGGGTAAAGTCTGCTCCCCCTTGGCTGCTCCCGCTTATCAACAGCTATCAGCTACCAATTAGGCAACCAAAAATGCACCAGCTCACTATCGCCGGTAAGAAATATCGCTCCCGCCTGCTGGTTGGTACCGGCAAGTACCAGGATTTCGCCGAGACGCGCGCCGCCATCGATGCTTCCGGAGCGGAGATCGTTACCGTTGCCATCCGCCGCACCAACATCGGCCAGGATGCCCGTCAACCGAACCTGCTGGAAGCCGTGCCGCCGCGGCAATTCACCATCCTGCCCAACACTGCCGGTTGCTACACGGCTGACGATGCAGTGCGTACGCTGCGCTTGGCGCGCGAACTGCTCGACGGTCATCCGCTATGCAAGCTGGAAGTGCTCGGCGATCCGACCAGTCTGTTTCCGAACATGCCGGAAACCCTGAAGGCCGCCGAAACGCTGGTCAACGAAGGTTTCGAGGTCATGGTGTACTGCTCGGACGACCCGATCCAGGCGAAGATGCTGGAAGAGATCGGCTGCGTCGCGGTGATGCCGCTGGCCTCACTGATCGGTTCCGGCATGGGCATCCTGAATCCGTGGAACCTGCGCCTGATCATCGACAACGCCAAGGTGCCGGTGATCGTCGATGCCGGCGTCGGCACCGCCTCGGACGCCGCTATAGCCATGGAACTGGGCTGCGACGGCGTGCTGATGAATACCGCCATCGCTCATGCGAAAGATCCGGTGCTGATGGCCAGCGCCATGAAGAAGGGTGTCGAGGCGGGGCGCGAAGCCTTCCTTGCCGGGCGCATGCCGCGGAAGCTGTATTCGGCCGATCCGTCGTCGCCGACCAGCGGACTGATCGGTTCATGAGCTCCGTACCGCTCATCCACCCCGCCGTCGAGGGCGAGGAAGGCGAATACATCGCCGGCCGCCACGGCCACATCAAGAGCTACGTCCGCCGCGCCGGCCGCATGTCGGAAGCACAGCAGCGCTACTACGCCGAGATGATGCCGAAAATCGGCATTCCCTATCAGGCGCAGCAGATCGACCTGAACGCCGTGTTCGGCCGCGCCAATCCGAAGATCCTCGAAATCGGCTGCGGCATGGGCGAGACGACGGCAAAGATCGCCGATGCCAATCCGGACAACGACTATTTCGGCCTGGAAGTCCATGTCCCGGGCGTCGGTGCGCTATGCAAGCAGATTGCCGAACGCGGCCTGAACAACCTGCGCATCGGCCAGCACGATGCCGTCGAGATCGTCCGCGACATGCTGCCGGAAGCCTCGCTGGACGGCGTCCATGTCTTCTTCCCCGATCCCTGGCACAAGGCGCGGCACAACAAGCGCCGGCTGATCCAGCCGCCGTTCGTCGCGCTGCTCGCCTCGCGCCTGAAGCCGGGCGGCTATTTCCATTGCGCCACCGACTGGGAAGAGTACGCCCACCAGATGCTGGAAGTACTGTCCGCCGAGCCGTCGCTGGTCAATACCGCCGATGCGCAACTGGGCGGCTTTGCCCCACGCCCCGAGTACCGGCCGCTGACCAAGTTCGAGAACCGCGGCCTGCGGCTCGGCCACGGCGTCTGGGACGTGATTTTCAAGAAGCGCTGAACGCTTCGCCGGGAGCGACTGTCGCTCCCGTCCAGGCGGTCCGGCGCACGCGCCCGGGCCGCCGCCAACCTATCGAGAGTCTTTTATATGTGGTTCAAAAATCTGCAAATCTATCGTCTGCCGACGCCGTGGAATATCGACCTGGCCAAGTTCGAGGAACAACTGGCCCGCGGTCCCTTCGTCAAGTGCCCGAGCAACCAGCCGCTCAGCCGCGGCTGGGTATCGCCGCGCAAGGACGGCGCGCTGGTCTTCTCGCTTGACCGCCAGTGGCTGATCGCGCTGGCCGTTGAGCAGCGCCTGCTGCCCTCATCGGTGGTCAATGAGGAGGTCAAGGAACGGGCCGAGCAGATCGAGGAGCAGCAGGGCTACGCGCCCGGCCGCAAGCAGCTGAAGGAATTGCGCGAGCGCGTCACCGAAGAATTGATGCCGCGTGCCTTCACCCGGCGACGCAGCACCTTCGTCTGGCTTGATCCGCAGAACGGCTGGTGCTGCGTCGATGCCGCCAGCCCGGCCAAGGCCGAGGAAGTCATCGAACACCTGCGCCACTGCCTCGACGAATTCCCCTTGAAGCCGGTCCATACCCAGCTTTCGCCGACCACGGCGATGGCTGATTGGCTGGCCGGTGGCGAAGGCCCGGCCGGCTTCACCATCGACCGCGACTGCGAGCTGAAGGCAGTTGGCGAGGAAAAGGCAGCGGTGCGCTACGTTCGCCATCCGCTCGGCGACGAGGTCAGCGACGAGATCAAGGCGCACCTGGCCGCCGGCAAGCTGCCGACCAAGCTGGCGCTGACCTGGAACGACCGTATTTCCTTCGTCCTCAGCGAGAAGCTCGAGATCAAGCGCCTCGCCTTCCTCGACCTGCTCAAGGAAGCGGCCGAGAAGAACGCCGAACGGGCCGACGAGCAGTTCGATGCTGACTTTGCACTGATGACCGGCGAACTGTCGCGCTTCATGCCGGCCTTGATCGAAGCCCTCGGCGGCGAGCAGCCCGAGGCGCTGTGAGCCTCTGTCCCTGCGGCAGCAGCAAGGACTACGCTGGTTGCTGCGGGCTCCTGCATGACGGCGCCCTGGCGGCCACAGCCGAAGCCCTGATGCGCTCGCGCTACAGCGCTTACGTGCTCGGCCTGGAGCCTTATCTGCTGGCCACCTGGCATGCCTCGACTAGGCCGCCGGCGCTGAATCTGGCCGATGAGTCCGGCACCAAATGGCTCGGTCTGGAGGTTCGGCGGCATCAGCAAGCGGATGATGGCCACGCCGTCGTCGAGTTTGTCGCCCGTTACCGCGTCGCCGGTCGCGGCCACCGGCTGCACGAAGTCAGCCGCTTCGTGCGTGAGGACAGTCGCTGGTTCTACGTTGACGGCGATATCAGCTGATCTTTAACCCTTCGGCCAAAGAATCATCTGCGTACAGCGGAACAGCGCGATCTTGCGCCCGCTGGCCTCGTCGGTGACCACCGCATCCCATACCTGGGTGTTGCGTCCGATATGCTGGGCCGTGGCGACGCAAGCAATGCTGCCGTCGCGCACCGTGCCGAGGTGGTTGCTCTTCAGCTCGATGGTGGTGAACGACTCGGCACCGGCCGGCAGGTGGGCGATGGTCGCGTAGCCGCAGGTGGTGTCGGCCAGAGCGACGACGCTGGCGGCATGGAGGAAGCTGTTCGGAGCGAAATGCAGCTGGCGCACCGGCATTCGGCTGCTCGCCGTGTTCGGCGCCAGGGCGGTCATCTCGATGCCGAGATAGCCGGGCAGGTACTCGGCGCCGCGGGTGTTGAAATCGGCGATGGTCAATTCGGGGCGGAAGGTGCTCATGTGGGCCTCCTTGGGGTTACGCCGCGGCCGGGGCCGGTGAGCGGACGATCGGTGCTTCGCGGATCGGCAGGTTGAGGAGGGCGGCGAGCAGGGCGAGAACGATGTCGGCGTACCACATCCAGCCGAAATCGCCGAAGCGGGTGATGGTCAGGCCGCCCAGGTAGGCCCCGAGGAAGCCACCGATCTGGTGCGAGAGCAGGGTCAGGCCGAACAGCGTCGCCAGGTAGCGGACGCCGAACAGCTTGCCGACGATGGCGGCGGTCGGCGGCACCGTCGCCAGCCAGGTGAAGCCGAGGCCGGCGGCGAACAGATAGAAGGTCAGTTCGGTGCGCGGCGCCATCAGGTAGAGGACGACGAGCACGGCGCGCGAGGCGTACATGGCGGCCAGCACATACTTGCTGCGGTACTTGGCAACACAGTGGCCGGCGTACAAGCTGCCGAAGATGTTGGCCAGACCGATGATCGCCAGCGACCAGCTGGCGACCGACGCCGGCAGGCCGCACAGCGCCACCTCGCCGGGCAGGTGGGTGACCAGGAAGGCGATGTGGAAGCCGCAGGTGAAGAAGCCGGCGTGCAGCAGCAGGTAGCTGCGATCCTGCATGGCGGTGACCACCGCCCGCTTCAGCCCGCCCTCCTCGTGGACGTGGTGCACCGCCGGCGCACCCTTGCCGCCGGCCAGTTTGCCGATCAGTGGCAGCGCCGCCAGCGTCATCAGCGCCATCGCCCACATGGCGCCCATCCAGCCGAATATCTGGATCAGCTTCTGCAGGATCGGGGCAAAGACGAACTGGCCGAAGGAGCCACCGGCATTGATGACGCCGGAGGCGGCACCGCGGGCTTCGATGGGGAGGCGCTGGGCGGCGGCACCGATGAGCACCGAGAAACTGCCAGCACCCGAGCCGATGGCCGAAAGCAGACCCAGCGAGACGATCAGGCCGAAGCCGGTGCCCATGAAGGGGGTGACGGCGCTGCCCAGGGCAAGGATCAGCAGGCCGCCGATCAGGACGGCGCGCGGGCCGTAGCGGTCGGCGATGGCGCCGGCCACCGGCTGGATGGCGCCCCAGGTGAACTGGCCGATGGCCAGCGCCAGGCTGATGCTGGCAATGCCCAGGCCGGTGCTCATGTCGATCGGGCTGATGAACAGGCCCAAAGACTGGCGGGTACCCATAGTCACCATCAGGATGCCGGCAGCAGCCAGGGTGGTGACCATGATATCGGGGCGGCTCAAGGAACGCAGCATGAGGGGTTTTCCGGCAAGGCTGGGATGGCTGATTATTGCAGAAGCAGCGGCGGAAAATTGCCGCCGAATCGCCCATAATTGGCGGCGTTACGTCAACGGGTTATTGACAATATGAACTGGCTGGCTAGTTGGGAGAGCTTCGTCCGCGTCGTCGAAGCGGGCAGCATGGCCGGCGCCGCGCGCCGCCTGAAGTGCACGCGGGCGCAGGTCAGCAAGCAGATCGGCGACCTTGAGCGGGCCTTCGGCGTCCGCCTGATCGAGCGCTCGACGCGCAAGCTCGTGCTGACGCCGTCCGGCGAGGTCTTTCTGCAGCACGCGCAGCGGACTCTCGAAGCAATCCGTGGCACCGAGATCGCCGTGCGCAACCTGGGTGAGCAGCCCTGCGGCATCCTGCGCATCAGCGCCTCGATCAGCTTCGGCCGGTTGTACGTGGCGCCGCTGTTGCCGCGCCTGACCGCCCGCTTTCCGGACCTCAGTTGCGAACTGGTGCTGACCGACCACTCGGTCAACCTCTTCGACGACAACATCGACCTCGCCCTGCGTATGACCAAGGCGCCGCCGGAGGACGCCGTGGCCCGCAAGCTGGTGCCGCTGAAGCGGGTGATCTGCGCGGCGCCGGCCTATCTGGCGGCGCACGGCGAACCGCAGACGCCGCAGGATCTGGCCGCCCACTCTTGTTTCAGCTACCTGCTGGCCGGGGAGACGGCGGACTGGTGTCTGGCCGATGCGCGCGGCAACGAAATCCGCGTACCGGTTAGCAGCCGGCTGCGTTTCAACAACCTCGACTGCGTGCGCGATGCCGTACTCGCCGGCCACGGCCTGGCCATCATGGCCACCTATCTGTGCGCCGACGACCTGGCGCAGGGCCGGTTACAGGCCGTGCTCACCGATTATGAGCCGGTCACCCGCTTCGGCAGCCACGTCCACGCCTGTTACACGCCGAGCCGGGTAAGGGTGCCGAAAGTACGGGTCTTCCTTGACGCCCTGGAGCGCGAGTTCAATCCCCTGCCGCCGTGGGAGCGCTTGGCCGGCTGAACGCCAATTGTTCCGGCGTTCGCCTCAGCCTTTCTGTACCGGTCGCGACAGCCAGCGACCGACACAGGCGACCAGATCTTCCGGCTCAACGGGCTTGCTGATGAAGTCGTTCATGCCGGCCGCCAGGCAGTTCGTCTTGTCCTCGACAAAGGCGTTGGCAGTCATGGCGATGATCGGCACGCTGGCATAGTCGGGCAGTTCGCGGATGCGCCGGGTCGCTTCGAGCCCGTCCATCTCCGGCATCTGCATGTCCATCAGGATCAGGTCGTAGGTCTTGCCGATGGCCATGCGCAGCGCGTCGCAGCCATTGGCCGCAGTTTCGATGCGCAGATTGAGGTCGCGCAGAAATTCGCGGGCGATTTCCTGATTGAGCGGCTCGTCCTCGACTATTAGTACGCTGGCGCCCTGGATGTTTCGATACTCGCCAGCATCGGCCGTGTTCGCCGTTGCTGAGGCGGGCGCCAGTTGATCGGCATTGCCGAGTATCAGGCGGACATCGAACCAGAAGGTGCTGCCTTCCCCGAGGCGGCTTTCGGCGCCGGCCGTACCGCCCATCAGCTCGGCCAGACGGCGGGTGATCGAGAGGCCGAGGCCGGTGCCGCCATGCTTGCGGGTGGCCGAGCTGTCGGCCTGCTCGAAAGCGTTGAACAAGCAGGCGAGCTTGTCCTCGGCGATGCCGATGCCGGTGTCCGCGACCTCGAAACGCACGTCAACCGCATCGTCGAGGGTGGCCAGGCAGCGGGCGCGCAGCACGATACGGCCACGTTCAGTGAACTTGATTGCATTGCCCAGGTAGTTGATCAGACTTTGGGTGATGCGTGTTGGATCGCCGAGCAGCGGTTCGGGGAAGTCGTCCAGTTCGATCGCCAGCTCCAGGCCGCGCATCCTGATCCGTTCACCGAGAATGGCGGCAGCCCGCGTGATCAGGCGCGGGATGTTCACCTCGTCGCGGTCCAGGGTCAGCTTGCCGGCCTCGATTTTTGACAGGTCGAGAATGTCGTTGATGACACTGAGCAGATGTTCGGTAGCACTGTCGATCTTTTCCAGCCGCTCGCTCTGCACTGGCGACAGGCCGTCGCGGCGGATCAGGTGAGCCATGCCGCGGATGGCATTCATCGGCGTGCGGATCTCGTGGCTCATGTTCGCCAGGAAGGTGCTCTTCGCCTGACTGGCCGCTTCTGCCGCCTTACGGGCGAGCGCCAGTTCATGGGTGCGTTCGTCGACCAGTTCCTCGAGGTGGTGGCGATAGCGGTCGAGTTCTTCGGCGATACGCACGCTTTCGCTGATGTCGGTGAACACGGCAACGGCGCCGATCAACTCGCCGTCACGGCGCAGCGCCGTCGCCGTCAGCTGGACCGGAAAGCCCGCGCCATTCTTGCGCCAGAACCACTCGGTCTGCCGGCGCGTGACGCCATCCCGGCAGGTGGCGACGGTCGGGCATTCGCTGGTGGGATAGGGGGTGCCATCGGGTTGCCGATCATGGAACAGGATGTGCGCGTCGCGACCGAGCACTTCGCGCTCGTCGCGGCCAAGCATGACCAGCGCTGTCGGGTTGATGAAGGTACAGATGCCGTTCCGGTCAATGCCATAAACGCCTTCGCCGATCGAGTTGAGGATGGTGCGCTGGCGATCCTCGCTGGCGATCAGGGCTTTCTCGGTGCGCACCAGATCACTGAGGTCGATGTCGAGACAGAACATGGTGGGGCCATGCTCGGCGGAATCGACGACGGTATGGCTGGAGTAGACCGCTACCCGGTGGCCGTTCTTGTGCATCAGCTCCAGACGGGCGGCCGGGATGCCCTGCTGGTTCTCGAACATCCACTGGATGCCGCCGTCGACCACGGTGCGCATCTCGGGGGGGATGATCAGCTCGAGCAGTGAGCGGCCGAGGGCCTCCTGCTCGCTGTAACCGTAGATCTTTTCCGAGGCGCGGTTCCAATAGACGACGGTGCCGTCGGAACGGTAGCCCTGGATGGAAAGTGCGTCGACATTCTCGAAAATGGCGCGGAACCGTGCTTCGGCGGCTGCCAGGCGGCGCATGGTGCTGTTGGCGCGGGCCTGCTCGCTGCGCAAACGGCGATTGTTCCGGAACAGCGCGACGATGACTGCCAGCAATCCTGCTGCGAGCAACAGAAAGGCAACGTTGACCGCATCCTGCGTCATCAGGTCTCCCGTGAAGTGGCTGACGGCATGGGCTTGCCCGGATGCCGAGTGGTTGCACAATCTAACAGGAAATTCAGGACGTTTGAATAGCCGCCGGAAAGTTGGCGAAAAATGCCATCGGTATGTTGCGCCAGTGCCATCCTTGCCTTCGCTAAGTGGCTGTTCTGTTGCTCAGGCGACATCGGCAGGGTCGAGAAAGCGTTCAAGCAGGACATTGAGAAATCGGCGGCCGCGGGCCGTCGGGGCGATCCGTTGCGGGCTGATGTCGAGCAGGCCTTCGGCTGCTGCGGCCTGCAGTTGCGGGAGGATTGTCGCCAGCGGTCGGGAGGTGCGCAGTTCGAACAGCGGTGGGGCGAATCCGTCGCTCAGGCGCAGGGCATTCATCAGGAACTCGAAAGGCAGGCTGGCCGCCGCGACCTGGCTCTCTTCCTGCAGCGGCCGGCCAGTCAGCGTGTTGTCGAGATAGGCCTTGGGGTGCTTCCAGCGCATCTGGCGCAGCACGCGGTCGTGCAGCGTCAGTTTCGAGTGGGCACCGGCGCCGATGCCGAGATAGTCGCCGAAATGCCAGTAGTTCAGGTTGTGCAGGCACTGCTTGCCGGCTTGGGCGAAGGCCGATGTTTCGTAATTGCGATAGCCGGCGTCGGCCAGGCGCGCCTCAATGGCTTCCTGCATGTCGGCGCACAGGTCGGCTTCCGGCAATTGCGGCGGGAAGGCGGCAAAGCGCGTGTTCGGCTCGAGCGTCAACTGATAGCAGGACAGGTGCGGCGGCGCAAAGCTCAGTGCCGTCTCGATATCGGCCAGTGCCTGTTCCATGCTTTGGCCGGGCAGGCCGTACATCAGGTCGAGATTGAAGCGTTCAAAATGCTCGCCGGCCAGCTGCGCCGCGCGCTTGGCTTCGGCGGCGCCGTGGATGCGGCCGAGCGCCCGCAGGTGTTCGTCGTTGAAGCTCTGGATGCCGAGCGACAGGCGGTTGACGCCGGCGGCGCGAAAGCCGGCGAACTTCTCCGCCTCGACGGTGCCGGGATTGGCCTCCAGTGTGATTTCGGCTTCCGGCGACAGCATGGCCAGGGCGCGGATGGCGGCCAGCAGTTCGTCGACGGCCGCTGCCGACAGCAGGCTGGGCGTGCCGCCGCCGAAGAAAACCGTCTGCACCGGCCGCCCCCAGATCAGCGGCAGGGCCGACTGCAGGTCGGCGATCAGGGCGTCTACATATTGGCGCTCGGGGATGGTTTCGCCGGCTTCGTGGGAATTGAAGTCGCAGTACGGGCATTTTTGCACGCACCACGGTACATGCACATAGAGCGACAGCGGCGGCGATTGGCGGAATTCGAGTGCCTCGCTGGCCGGCTTGGCGGCCGCCGCAAAAATCGGGATTGTCTTCGCCACGTTTACAGCGCGGGCAGGCGAGCGATCAGTTGCTGCATCGCCTGGCCGCGGTGCGACAGGCGGTTCTTGGTCGCCGCATCGAGTTCGGCGGCGGTCTGGCAGCAGGATGGGACGTAAAACAGTGGGTCGTAGCCGAAGCCATCGGCGCCACGCGGCGTCGTCAGGATTTCGCCGTGCCATTCACCTTCGGCAATGATCGGCTGCGGGTCATCGGCGTTGCGCACGAGGACCAGCAGGCTGACAAAATGGGCACGGCGATCATCGTGGCCGGCGAGGTCGGCGAGCAGCTTTTCGTTGTTGCGCGCATCCGATTTCGGTTCACCGGCGTAACGGGCCGAGAAGACGCCGGGGGCGCCGCCGAGCGCCCGCACGCACAGGCCGGAGTCGTCGGCCAGCGCCGGCAGGCCGCTGTGCCGGGCGGCGTGGCGGGCCTTGGCCAGGGCATTTTCGATGAAGGTGCCAAAGGGCTCTTCGGCTTCGGCAATGCCCAACTGGACCTGGGGGATAATTTCGAAGCCGAGCGGCGCGAGGAGCGCGTCAAGCTCCTTCATCTTCTTGGCGTTGTTCGACGCGAGGACAAGCTTTTTCATGCGGCGAGGGCGCTTTCCTGAGTGGCGACCAACTGGCCGATGCCCATCTGGGCGAGGTCCATCAACATGTTCATCTGCTCGCGGGTGAACGGTTCGCCTTCGGCCGTGCCCTGGACTTCGACGATGCCACCCTTGCCGGTCATGATGACGTTCATGTCGGTATCGCAGTTGGAGTCTTCCGGGTAGTCGAGATCGAGCACCGGGCTGCCCTGGTAGATGCCGACCGAGACGGCGGCGACATGGTCACGTACCGGGTTGGCCGGCAGCTTGCCGGCCTGCACCAGCTTGTCGCAGGCTTCGTAGAGGGCGATCCAGGCGCCGGTGATCGAGGCACAACGGGTGCCGCCGTCGGCCTGCAGGACGTCGCAGTCGAGGGTGATCTGGCGTTCGCCGAGGGCCTTGAGGTCGGTGACGGCGCGCAGGCTGCGGCCGATCAGGCGCTGGATTTCCTGGGTGCGGCCGGTTTGCTTGCCCTTGGCCGCTTCGCGGGCGCTGCGGGTGTGCGTGGCGCGCGGCAGCATGCCGTATTCGGCGGTGACCCAGCCCTGACCTTTGCCGCGCAGGAAGGGCGGCAGGCTTTCCTCGACCGAGGCGGTGCACAGCACGCGCGTGTCGCCCATCTCGATCAGCACTGAACCTTCGGCGTGGCGGGTGAAATTGCGGGTGATTCTGACGGTGCGGAGCTGGTCCGGCTGGCGTTGGCTGGGGCGCATGGGGTTTTCCTTATTTTTTCGGGTTGTATTTGTCGATGGTGGCGCGGATTTCCTCGATCGCCTTTTCGATTTCGTCTTCGGAGAGATCGCTCTTGTAGGTGGGGTTGCGGCCGAATTCGTCGAGGCGGGTGGTGACCTCGTCCTGGCTCATGGTCTGCGTCGAGATCGAACTGCTG
Source organism: Betaproteobacteria bacterium HGW-Betaproteobacteria-7 (assembly GCA_002840765.1). Lineage (GTDB taxonomy): Bacteria > Pseudomonadota > Gammaproteobacteria > Burkholderiales > Rhodocyclaceae > Azonexus. The sequence continues at coordinate 132,860 of PHCE01000002.1, read as the reverse complement.
GCATCGTCGACATAGCTTTCTTCCCAGCGCACGGCAACGACGGAGAGATTGTCGCCATGGGCGCCGCCACGCGTTTCCGCCTGATTGAGCAGCATCGGCACGGCCTGCAGCAGGTTGGCGCCCTTCAGGCTGGTCGCCATCATCTCGCCGGGCAGCACGCCCCACATGCCGTCAGTGCACAGCAGCAGGATGTCGCCGTGTTCGAGCGGCATCTTGCGCGAGAATTCTATTTCCGGCGGCGTCGGGCTGCCCAGGCAGCTGTAGATCTTGTTGCGGTCAGGGTGAATGGCGGCCTGGGCCTCGCTCAACATGCCCTCCTCGATGAGCAGGCGGATGCGCGAATGATCCTTGGTCTGGGCGATGGTCTTGCCGCCGCGCATCAGGTACAGACGGGAATCGCCGGCATGTGCCCAGTAGGCGATGTTGTCCTGGATGATGCAGGCGACGCAGGTGGTGCGCGGCGTGTCCTTCAGGCGGTGGCGCGAGGTGTAGTCGAGAATCGCATGATGGGCATTGGTCATGCTCTTCTGCAGGAAGCGGAAGGGATCGGCGAGCATGGGCCGGGCTTCGCGCTGGAAGACGTCGGCCAGCGTCTGGATGGCGATCTGCGCCGCGACCTCGCCGTAGTGATGACCGCCCATGCCGTCGGCAACGACCATCAGCAGCGCATCGCGCGAGTAGCAGTAAGTCGCGCGGTCTTCGTTATTGGCGCGGCCGCCCTGGCGGCTTTCCTGATAGATGGTGAATCTCATTTGCTGGGTTTCCTGAGCTTGTCGACGATGCGGCCGAACCAGTGGCCATTGTCTTTCGGTCGCGGCGGGGTGACGGTCTCTACCAGCGCCTTTTGCAGGGCAAAAACGCTTTGCGGACGGTAAAGATGATTGAGATTGAGACACCAGTCGATGATTTCGAGCAGGCGGTCGGAGAATTGCCCTTCCCAGCGCATCATCGCCGGCGCCAGGGTGTCCTTCTTCAGGCGCTCGTCGGCGGCCAGCGGCGCGTTGCCGGCCAGACAGGCATACATCGAGGCGCCGACGCTGTAGATGTCGCTCCACGGCCCGAGGTCGGTGCGCGCGCCGTAATGTTCGGGCGAAGCGAAGCCGGGGGTGTACATCGGCTTGAGCATTGGCTGGTCGGTGGCCAGCGTCTGGCGGGCGGCACCGAAGTCGATCAGCACCGGTGTGTTGTCGCCGCGCAGGTAGATATTCGACGGCTTGAGATCGAGGTGCAGCAACTTGTGCGCATGCACTTCGCGCAGACCATTGAGCATGCGGGTGAAGACGCCACGAATGAAACGTTCCGAGATATGTCCCTGATGCTTCTGGATGAATTCCTGCAGGGTTCGTCCGTGTTCATATTCCATCACCATGTAGACCGTTTCATTGGCGCGGAAGAAATTGAGCACCCGGATGACGTTGGGGTGTGAGAGTTTGGCCAACGAACGGCCTTCCTCGAAAAAGCACTTCATGCCGTAACGGAAGGGGCCCTGGTGGTCGGCTGAAATAACCGGGGCGATTTCACCCTTGCCGCGCAGCGCCAGGCTGTTCGGCAGATATTCCTTGATGGCGACCTGCTTGCCGTCCGGACCGCTGGCGAGGTAGACGATCGAAAACCCGCCCAGCGAGAGCTGGCGGTCGATCGTGTATTCCTCGAGCGTAAAGCCGTTCGGTAGCGGCTGATTGGCTTGTTGCGCCATCGTTCTCGCGGTTATGATGCAAAGTCAGGCATTTTCGGGCGTGTCGTCCGGCCTGTAAAGCTGGAGAGCCCCCCAATGATTTGCAGTATGACCGGTTATGCAGCGCGAACGCGAGATATTGAACGAGGCTCGCTGCAACTTGAACTGAAAAGCGTCAACTCGCGCTACCTCGATTTCCACTTCCGCATTGCCGAAGAACTGCGCTTCATCGAACTGCCATTGCGCGAATTGCTCACCACGCACCTGTCCCGCGGCAAGGTCGAATGCCGCCTCGCGTTCAGTGCCACCGCCGCCCGCGGCGAACAACTGCACCTCAACGCCGAACTGCTGGAAATCCTGAAGAGCCTCGGCCGCCAAGTCAGTACCGAGATGCCCGAGGCCGCACCCTTGTCGGTCAACGAGGTGCTGCGCTGGCCTGGAATGTTCGGCGACCAGAGTATCGACTTCGCCGCCGTCGGTAGCGAAGCCCTGGCCCTGGCCCGCGAGGCGCTGGCCGACTTCACCGCCAGTCGCGGGCGCGAAGGCGACAAGCTGGCGACGCTGATCAGCGACCGCGTTCACGCCATGCGCGCCATCGTTGCCCAGGTGGCGCCGCGCATCCCGGAAGCCCAGGCTATGTTCACCGACAAGCTGCGCCAGCGCCTGGTCGAAGCCCTGGGTAATGCCAACGACGACCGCGTTCTGCAGGAAGTGGCGGTGTTCGCCACGCGCATCGACGTTGCCGAGGAACTCGGTCGCCTGCTTACCCATCTCGACGAGGTCGAGCGCGTGCTCAAACAGGGCGGCGCTTGTGGCAAGCGTCTGGATTTCCTGATGCAGGAACTCAACCGCGAAGCCAATACCCTCGGTTCGAAATCGGCCGTCACCGAAGTTTCCCAGGCGGCGATGGATCTCAAGCTGCTGATCGAGCAGATGCGCGAGCAGATCCAGAACCTGGAATAACGTTCCGGCCACCGCATCAACCCCACGTTTCAGAAAGACTGCCATGGCCGGAAATCTCTACGTCGTCGCCGCCCCGTCCGGGGCCGGCAAGACCACTCTGGTGCGCTTGCTGCTCGAACGCGAGCCGGAGGTGCAGCTATCCATCTCCTTCACTACCCGTGAGCCGCGTCCGGGTGAGCAGAATGGGCGCGAATACCACTTCATCGATTCGGGTGAGTTTCGCGCCATGATCGATGCGCACGAGTTTCTCGAGTGGGCCGAGGTGCATGGCAATTTCTACGGCACCTCGAAGAAATGGATCGCCGACCGCCTGGCCGCTGGCGCCGATGTTCTGCTCGAAATCGACTGGCAGGGAGCGCAGCAGGTGCGCAAGCTGTTTCCCGAGGCGATCGGCATCTTCATCCTGCCGCCGTCGATGGAGGAACTGACCCGTCGCCTGACCGGTCGCGGCACCGACAGCCGCGAAGTGATCTCCCGCCGATTGGCCGCAGCCCAAGCGGAGATGCGCCATGTCGGGGAATTCGACTATGTTATTATTAATGACCAACTGGAGCCGGCTTTGGAGGATTTGCGTGCTGTCGTGCGCGCCTCCCGCCTGAGCTTCCCGGCGCAGTGTGCCCGGCACGCTGCCCTTTTTGCCCGATTGATCTGATTCAGAGGTTTTACATGGCCCGCGTTACCGTCGACGATTGCTTGAAACGTATCCCCAACCGCTTCCAGATGACCCTGGCTGCTGCTCACCGCGCCCGCCAGATTGCTAACGGCTCGACGCCGCTGGTCGATGCCGAGAAGGACAAGCCGACCGTCGTTGCCCTGCGCGAAATGGCTCTCGGCAAGATCGGTCTGGAAGTGCTCAATCGCGGTCAGGCCTGAGAGCCGGGGCGGTGAAGACTGATGGATGCCAAGCCATCGACGCCGCCGCCCGCTCCAGAGGAACCCGCTTACCGGGTTTTTCTCGATAGTCTCGATTATCTCGCTCCGGTCGATGTAGAGCGGATCAAGTCCGCCTACATCTATGCCGCCCGGGCGCATGCGAGTCAGAAGCGCATGTCGGGCGAACCCTACATTACCCATCCGCTGGCCGTCGCCGGTGCCGTCGTCGAGTGGCGCATGGATGCCGACGCGATCTGCGCCGCGCTGCTGCACGACGTCCTCGAGGATACCGGTGCGAGCAAGCGCGAACTGGTGGATCAGTTCGGCAAGGAAGTCGCCGAGCTGGTTGATGGCCTGTCCAAGCTCGACAAGATGGAGTTCGCCTCCTACCAGGAGGCGCAGGCGGAAAACTTCCGCAAGATGCTGATGGCCATGGCGCGCGACCTGCGCGTCGTGCTCATCAAGCTGGCCGACCGTCAGCACAATCTGCAGACCATGTCGGCAATGCGCGCCGACAAGCGCGCCCGCATCGCCCGCGAAACGCTCGAAATCTACGCGCCGATCGCCTTGCGCCTGGGCCTGAACAAGCTCTATCGCGAACTGCAGGACATCAGTTTCCATCTGATCTATCCGCATCGGGCGACAGTGCTCGCCAAAGCATTGAAGGCGGCGCGCGGCAACCGCAGCGAACTGCTGACGCGCATTCTCGACGGCATCGAGAGCAAGTTGGACAGCGCCGGCCTGCGCGCCGAGGTCTTCGGTCGCGAGAAGAGCCTTTATTCGATCTTCCGCAAGATGAAGGACAAGCAGCTGTCCTTTTCGCAGGTGCTCGACATCTACGGCTTCCGTGTCGTCGTCGACAATGTGCCCACCTGCTATCTGGCGCTCGGCGCCCTGCACAGCCTGTACAAGCCGGTGCCCGGCAAGTTCAAGGACTATATTGCGATTCCCAAGGCCAATGGTTACCAGTCGCTGCACACGACGCTGATCGGTCCCTACGGTACGCCGGTCGAGGTGCAGATCCGCACCCGCGAAATGCACAATGTCGCCCAGGAAGGCGTTGCCGCGCACTGGCTGTACAAGGACAGCGAGGAGAGCGGCGCCGACCTGCAGGTCAAGACGCACAAATGGCTGCAGTCGCTGCTCGAAATGCAAGGCAACGATTCCGCCGAGTTCTTCGAGAACGTCAAGATCGACCTGTTCCCCGACGAGGTGTACGTGTTCACGCCGAAGGGCAAGATCATGGCCATGCCGAGCGGGGCGACGGTGGTCGATTTCGCCTACTCCGTGCATACGGATGTTGGTCACCACTGTTCAGCGGCGCGTATCAACCAAGAGCTGGCGCCGCTGCGCAGCGAATTGCGCAACGGCGACCTGGTCGAAATCATCACCTCGCCGCAAGCCAGCCCGAATCCGGTGTGGCTGACCTACGTCAAGACCGGCCGCGCGCGCAGCAAGATCCGCCATTTCCTGCGCACCATGCAGAATGAGGAATCGGCCCGCCTTGGCGAGCGCCTGTTGCGCCAGGAGCTGCTCTCGCTCGGCGTCGTGCCGATCTCGATTCCGACCGATGCCTGGGATCAGCTGGTCAAGTCCGGCGGCCAAAAAACGATGGAGGAGGTCTATACCGATATCGGTCTAGGCAAGCGTCTGCCCTCGGTTGTCGCCCGTCGCCTGCTGGCTCGCGAAAACCTGTCGGCCGATTCGCCAAGCAACATGACCCTGGCCATCCACGGCACGGAAGGCATGGCCATCCAGTTGGCCAAGTGCTGCCAGCCGATCCCCGGCGACCCGATCATCGGCTCGATCAAGAAGGGTAGCGGCCTGGTCATCCACACCCATGACTGCCCGGCGATCCGCAAGTCGCGCACTGCCGAGCCGCAGAAATGGATTGATGTCGAATGGGAGCCGGAAGACGGCAAGCTGTTCGACATCCGGATCAAGGTCGAGGTCAAGAACACCCGCGGCGTGCTCGGCCAGGTGGCGGCAGCCATCGCCGAGGCTGGCTCGAACATCGAATATGTGTCGATGGATGCAGACCCCGAGCGGCTGTTCACCCTGCTCCGCTTCACCATCCAGGTGGCCCATCGCAATCATCTGGCGACCGTCTTGCGCGGCATGCGCCACATTCCGGAAGTGACCCGCATCGTCCGTGAAAGGGGAGGCGAGGCTTGAAAATTTTGGTGCTGGGCGCCGGGGTTGTCGGCACGACGACCGCCTGGTATCTGGCCCGGGCCGGGCATGAAGTGACGGTGGTGGACCGGCAGCTGCAGGCCGCCATGGAAACCAGTTTTGCCAACGGCGGCCAGATTTCTGTCTCGCACGCCGAACCATGGGCCAATCCGCACGTTTTTTCCCGGCTCCGGCAATGGCTGGGGCGCGAGGATGCGCCGCTGCTCTGGCGCTGGCGCGCCGATCCAGCGCAGCTCGCCTGGGGCTTGCGTTTCCTCGGCCAGTGCCTGCCCGGTGCCAGCCGGCGCAACATGGCGGCGATCGTCGCTCTGGCGCTGTACAGTCGCCAGCAGCTCGGTCTGCTGCGTAGCGAACTGGGTCTGCAATACGATCAGTTGCAGCGCGGCATCCTGCATTTCTATACCGATCCCGGCGAATTCGCCGCCGCCAGCGAAGCGGCGCAGCTGATGCGCGCGTACGGCGTCGATCGCGATACGCTGGATGTCGAGGGCTGCCTGCAGATCGAGCCGGCCCTGGCCGATGCGCGGCATCTGCTGGTCGGTGGTGACTACACCCGTTCCGACGAATCGGGCGATGCCCACCAGTTCACCCAGGCGCTGGCCGACCGGGCAACTGCTGCCGGCGTCACCTTCCGTTATGGTCTGCGCGTCGACAAGCTGGCGGCTGCCGGTCGTCAACTGGCCGGCGTCGTCGTTAGTGGTGAGGCGGGCCCCGAGTTGCTGACCGCCGATGCCTACGTCGTCGCCCTCGGCAGCTATTCGCCGAGCCTGCTGCGGCCGCTCGGCATCAGCGTGCCGGTCTATCCGGCCAAGGGCTATTCGGCAACCCTGCAGCTGGTAGACGGGGCCACTGCGCCTGTTGTCAGCCTGACCGACGACGAGCGCAAGCTGGTCTTCTCCCGCCTCGGCAATCGCCTGCGCATCGCCGGCACTGCCGAATTCAACGGCTACAACCTGGAACTCAACGAGGTGCGTTGCCAGGCGCTGATCCAGCGCACGCGCCAGCTATTCCCGCGCCTGGAAATCCAAGGGCTGCCCGAATTCTGGTGTGGCCTGCGCCCGGCCACCCCGTCCAATCGACCGCTGATCGGGGTCACCCGCTACGCCAATCTATGGCTCAACACCGGTCATGGCACCCTCGGCTGGACCATGGCCTGCGGCTCGGCGGCGGCCCTCGCTGATCTGATCAACCGGCGCCGGCCGGCCGTCGAATTTCCCTTCCTCAAATGCTGATCGATACCCACTGTCATCTCGACGCCGGCGAGTTCGCCGACGATCGAGATGCGGTGCATGCGGCGGCCCGGGCTGCCGGCGTCGAGCGCATCGTTGTCCCCGCCGTTGAGGTCGGCAACTTTGCTGCCGTCCGCGAATGCGTGGCCCGTCATGCGGGTTGTGTTGCCGCCTATGGCATTCATCCGCTCTATGTCGCCCGGGCACAGGCCGGCGATCTCGACGAACTCCGCCGCTGGCTGGCAGCTGAGCGCCCGGTCGCCGTTGGCGAGATCGGGCTCGATCACTACGTGAGTGATATCGATCCGCAACGCCAGGCCGATTTTTTCGTCGGCCAACTGAAACTGGCGCGCGAGTTCGGGCTGCCGGTGATCCTCCACGTCCGTCGGGCAATCGACGAGGTGCTCAAGCACCTGCGCCGCATCCGCGTGCCGAGCGGTATCGCCCACGCCTTCAATGGCAGCCGCCAGCAGGCCGATGAATTCCAAAAACTGGGTTTTGCCCTGGGTTTTGGCGGGGCGATGACCTTCAGTGGTTCGACGCGCATCCGCGAACTGGCGGCGACCCTGCCGGACGACGCCATCGTCCTCGAAACCGACGCCCCGGACATCCCGCCGGCCTGGCTCGCCGGCGGCCGCAATGCGCCGGGTGAGCTGCCGCGCATCGCCGGCGAACTGGCCACCTTGCGCGGGCTCTCGCTGGCCGCGACACTGACCATGACTGCCGCCAATGCCCGCCGGGTGCTGCCTGGTCTTCGTTGACCTGCGTCAACATATCGCCAAAAGCAATAGGGTTATTCCCCGCCTTTGATCCACGCTAAAGAAGTGCCCCGGCGCAGGGGTAGCCTCCTGTCGCAGACAGCAATAGGGGGCATGGCATGGACAGGCAGGTTTCTACCGGTATCCACATTTCCAGCGTCATCGTCGGCGTGCTGCCGGCGCAGGTAGCCGGCGTGCAGCAGGCCCTGGCCGCGCTGGCCGGCGTCGAGGTGCATACCGTCGCCGACGACGGACGGATGATCGTCAGCATCGAATCTGTCGGCGACGACGCCACCCTTTCCCATTTTGAAACGATTCGCCAGATGCCGGGTGTGCTCTCGGCAGCGCTGGTGTATCACCAGTACGAAACCGATCCAGACGAGGAGGCCTGAGATGATGGACATGAAACTGACCCGGCGTGATTTCATCAAGAGCAATGCCGTTGCCGCCGCCGCCACGGTGGCCGGCATCAGCCTGCCCGGCGCCGCCACGGCACAGCAGAAGAAGGGCAGCGATGGCGTCAATTGGGACAAGGGTGTCTGTCGCTACTGCGGCACCGGCTGCGGCGTGCTGGTCGGTACCCGCGACGGGCGCATCGTCGCCACTCAGGGCGATCCGGAAGCGCCGGTCAATCGCGGCCTGAACTGCATCAAGGGTTATTTCCTGTCGAAGATCCAGTACGGTCACGACCGCCTGAAGACGCCGATGCTGCGGATGAAGGACGGCAAGTTCGACAAGAACGGCGAGTTCGCGCCGATTTCCTGGAAACAGGCCTTCGACATCATGGAAGAGAAGTGCAAGACGGCGCTGAAGGAAGGCGGCCCAAAGAATATCTGCATGTTCGGCTCCGGCCAGTGGACGGTCTGGGAAGGCTATGCCGCGGCCAAGTTGTTCAAGGCCGGCTTCCGCTCCAACAACCTCGACCCCAATGCCCGTCACTGCATGGCCTCGGCCGTCGTCGGCTTCATGCGCACCTTCGGCATCGACGAGCCGATGGGCTGCTACGACGACATCGAGCACGCCGACGTCTTCGCGCTGTGGGGCTCGAACATGGCCGAGATGCACCCGATCCTCTGGTCGCGCATCACCGACCGCCGGCTGACCGCCAAGCAGGTCAAGATCCACGTGCTGTCGACCTTCACCCACCGTTCCTGCGAACTGGCCGACAACGAGCTGATTTTCAAGCCCAATTCCGATCTGGCGATCCTCAACTACATCGCCAACTACATCATCCAGAACGGCGCCGTGAACAAGGAGTTCGTCGCCAAGCACGTCAAGTTCAAGAAGGGCGTCACCGACATCGGCTACGGCCTGCGGCCGAACCATCCGCTGGAACAGGTGGCCAACAACAACGGCTATCCCGGCGCCGACGGCAAGCCGAAGGGCAATCCGATGGCGGCCGCCGACATCAGCTTCGATGAATTCGCCCAGTTCGTTGCCGAATACACGCTCGACAAGACGCACGAGATTTCCGGTGTGCCGAAGGACAAGCTGGAAGCACTGGCCAAGGCCTACGCCGACCCGAAGACCAAGGTCACCTCGTTCTGGACCATGGGCTTCAACCAGCACGTGCGCGGCACCTGGGTGAACAACATGATCTACAACGTGCACCTGCTGGTCGGCAAGATTTCCGAACCCGGCAACAGCCCGTTCTCGCTGACCGGCCAGCCTTCGGCGTGCGGCACGGCGCGCGAGGTCGGCACCTTCGCCCACCGCCTGCCGGCCGATATGGTGGTGATGAATCCGAAGCATCGCGAACTGTCGGAAAAGCTGTGGAAGCTGCCGGCCGGCACCATTCCCGACTGGGTCGGGCTGCACGCCGTGGCCCAGTCGCGGGCGCTGAAGGACGGCAAGCTCGGCTTCTTCTGGTCGACGACGACCAACAACATGCAGGCCGGGCCGAACATCAACGACGAGATCTACCCGGGCTGGCGCAATCCCAAGGCCTTCGTCGTCCATTCCGATGTCTATCCGACCGTCTCGGCGATGTCGGCCGACCTGATCCTGCCCTCGGCGATGTGGATGGAGAAGGAAGGCGCCTACGGCAATGCCGAACGTCGCGGCCAGTTCTGGCGCCAGCAGGTCAAGGCGCCGGGCGAAGCCAAGTCCGACCTGTGGCAGTACATCGAGTTCGCCAAGCGCTTCAAGACCGACGAAGTGTGGCCGGCCGAACTGCTCGACAAGGCCCCGGAATTCAAGGGCAAGACGCTGTACGACGTACTCTTCGCCAACAAGGACACCACCCGCTGGGGCCTCGACGAGGTCGCCAAGGTCAACGCCCATGCCATCAAGGGCTACATGAACGACGAGTCGAAGGCTTTCGGCTTCTACGTGCAGAAGGGGCTGTTCGAGGAATATGCCGCCTTCGGCCGCGGCCATGCTCACGATCTGGCCAACTTCGACGTCTATCACAAGGCGCGCGGGCTGCGCTGGCCGGTCATCGACGGCAAGGAAACGCTGTGGCGCTTCCGCGAGGGCTACGACAGCTATGTGCCGAAAGGCGAGGGCGTGCGTTTCTACGGTTTCCCGGACGGCAAGGCGGTGGCCTTCGCGCTGCCTTACCAGCCGGCTGCCGAAGCGCCGGACGCTGACTACGACCTGTGGTTGTGTACCGGCCGCGTGCTCGAACACTGGCACACCGGCTCGATGACCCGACGTGTGCCCGAGCTGTACAAGGCAATGCCCGACGCGGTGGTCTACATGCACCCGCAGGACGCCAAGAGTCGCGGCCTGGCCCGCAACGACGTGGTCAAGCTGGCCACCCGGCGCGGCGAGATCCAGTTGCGGGTGGAAACCCGCGGTCGCAACAAGCCGCCCGTCGGTCTGGTTTTCGTGCCTTTCTTTGACGAGCACCGTCTGGTCAACAAGCTGACGCTGGACGCCACCTGCCCGCTGTCGAAAGAAACCGACTTCAAGAAATGCGCCTGCAAGGTGGTCAAGGCCTGAGGATTTGACGTGGCAATCAGGGAGCGCCGGCGCGGGCGGGTAAGGGGCCCGTCCGCAACCGGCTGAACTGGACCATAAGCGACATGAAAGCATCTACCCCAAAAAGCAACGCCGCCCGCCGGCAATTCATCTTCGACTCGGCCCGCATGGCTTGTGGTGTCGGCCTGCTCGGCCTTGGACTCGGCCTTTACGCCAAGCAGTCGAAGGCGCTGCCGGCACTTGCCCTGCGCCCGCCCGGCGCCCTGCCGGAAGACGACTTCCTCGGCGCCTGCATCCGCTGCGGCCTGTGCGTGCGCGACTGCCCCTACGACACGCTGTCGCTGGCCAAGCCGGAAACGCCGGTGGCCACCGGCACCCCGTATTTCACGGCGCGGCAGATTCCCTGCGAGATGTGCGAGGACATTCCCTGCGTCAAGGCCTGCCCGACCGGCGCCCTCGATCACGGGCTGACCGACATCAACCTGGCGAAGATGGGCGTCGCCGTGCTGATCGACCACGAGACCTGCCTCAATTTTCTCGGCCTGCGCTGCGATGTCTGCTACCGCGTCTGTCCAGTCATCGACAAGGCGATCACGCTCGACATCCAGAGCAACCAGCGCACTGGCCGGCACGCCATGTTCCTGCCGACCGTCCATTCCGAACACTGTACCGGCTGCGGCAAGTGCGAGCAGGCCTGCGTACTGCAGGAAGCGGCGATTCGCGTGCTGCCGCCGGCGCTGGCCAAGGGCGAACTGGGCAGCCATTACCGGATCGGCTGGGACGAGCAGAAGAAGGCTGGCGGCTCATTGATGGACGAGTCGAAAATGCTCGACCTGCCCGACCGCATGCCGGAAGGCAGCAAGCTGCCCGGCCACTACGATCCGGCCTCGGGCATGACCGCGCCGGCGCGCGATCTGCCGGCCAATGAAGCGCTGGCCATTCCCAGTCTGCCGCCGGGCCTGGGAGGCAAGCCATGAGCGCCAAGCGTCCCGGCGCCGAGGCGGTGGCCGAAAAGGGCTGGCTGCGCGCCCACCGCTGGCTGCTGCTGCGTCGCCTGACGCAGCTCGGCATCCTCGCCCTGTTCCTGCTCGGCCCGCTGGCCGGCATCTGGATCGTCAAGGGCAACCTCAATTACAGCTACACGCTCGACTTCCTGCCGTTGACCGATCCTCTCGTCGCATTGCAGTCGGCGCTCGCCGGGCATCTGCCGGAAACGCTGGGGGCGCTCGGCGTCGCCATCGTCGTCGTCTTCTACCTGCTGGTCGGCGGGCGCGTCTATTGCAGCTGGGTCTGCCCGGTGAACATGGTGACCGACGCCGCCGGCTGGCTGCGCGGCCGGCTCGGCATCAAGGGTAGCGCCCATATCGCCCGTGCCACCCGCTACTGGATGCTGGGTATGGTGCTGCTCGGCTCGGCGCTGAGCGGCGTCGTGCTGTGGGAGCTGATCAATCCGATCTCCATGCTGCACCGCGGCCTGATCTTCGGCATCGGCGCCGCCTGGACCGTGGTCCTGGCCGTTTTCCTGTTTGACCTGTTCGTGATGAGCCGCGGCTGGTGCGGCCACCTGTGTCCGGTCGGCGCCTTCTACAGCCTGCTCGGTCGATGGTCGCCGCTGCGCGTCGCCGCCCCGGCTCGCCAGGCATGTAACGACTGCATGGACTGCTTCGAAGTCTGTCCCGAACCGCAGGTCATCCGGCCGGCGCTGAAGGGCGAGGCGCAGGGCCTCGGGCCGGTGATCCTGGCCGCCAACTGCACCAACTGCGGCCGCTGCATCGATGTTTGCTCGAAGGACGTATTCACCTTCAGCCTGCGTTTCAATAACCCGGTTTCGACGGTGCCGCCGGCGCCGCACGGAGCCGACCGATCTGCGAGTATTTGAGGAGGAGCGCCACCATGAAACAGACCGTGAAGACGACTTTTGCCGTGCTGGCGGCCACCGCCTGCTGGGTGTTTGCCGCCCCGACGCTGGCCCAGCAGGCGCCGACGCCGATGCGCGGTGCCGACGTGGCGGCCGTCGATCAGGCCCCGGAAGCGAAGAAGTACCTCGGCGGCAAGCCCGGCGGCCAGGACAAGGTGGCGCGCACTTTCCGCGACCAGCCGCCGGTGATTCCACATGCCGTCGAGAACTTCGATGAGATCACGCTTGAGGAAAACCAGTGCCTGAGCTGCCACGGTGCCGATACCTACCAGAAGAAAAAAGCGCCCAAGATCGGTGACAGTCACTTCCGCGATCGCGACGGCAAGCTGCTGCCCGGCGCTGCTGCTGCCCGCCACAACTGCACGCAGTGCCACGTGCAGCAGGTCGACGCGCCACCGCTGGTGGATAACGACTTCAAGGGTGATATGGCGGCAGGCAAGGCCGGCAAGAAGAACTGAGCGGGTGGGGTAAACGAGAAAGGGAGCCGGCGGCTCCCTTTCATAATGTTGCATGGTCGGGCTTCAGGCCGGCGCCAGCACGCCACGCATCTTCTGCAGCGCCTTGACCTCGATCTGCCGGATGCGCTCAGCCGAAACGTCGAACTCGGCAGCCAGTTCGTGCAGCGTCGCCGCATCGCCATCATGCAGCCAGCGTGTTTCGATGATCCGCCGGCTGCGCGGATCGAGGGCGGACAGCGCTTCCTGCAGGCCTTCGTCCTGCAGGCGGGCGACGGCCTTGCTTTCGATGACGCGGGTCGGCTCGTAGCGCGAATCGGCCAGGTAGTCGATTGGCGCGAAGGCATCGTCGCTATCGTCCGGATTGCCTTCCAGCGCCAGATCGCGGCCGGTGAGGCGGGTTTCCATCTCGACCACTTCGTCCTGTTTGACATTGAGCCGCGCCGCAACTTCCGCCGCCTGCGTGCCGGATAGCGTGTCGACACCTTCGTAGTCATTCTTCAGGCTGCGCAGGTTGAAGAACAGCTTGCGCTGGGCCTTGGTCGTGGCGACCTTGACCAGGCGCCAGTTCTTCAGGATGTACTCGTGAATCTCGGCCTTGATCCAGTGCATGGCGAATGACACCAAGCGCACGCCGCGTGTCGGGTCGAAGCGCTTGACTGCCTTCATCAGGCCGATATTGCCTTCCTGGATCAGGTCCGCGTGCGGCAGGCCGTAGCCGAGGTAGCCGCGGGCGATGGAGATGACGAGGCGCAGGTGGGAGAGCACGAGCTGACGCGCCGCTTCCACATCGCCGTCGTTGTGGAAACGCTCGGCCAACCGGATCTCTTCCGCCTCGGAAAGCATCGGATAGCGATTCGCTGCCTGGATGTAGGCATCGATATTGCCAACCGCAGAGGGTATGGGATGAGACAGGGCATAGGTCATGGCGTGTGTCCTCCGTGTATGTCCACAATCATTTTAGCACTCGCTGCGTGAGAGTGCTAACACCCGGCGAAAGTTCTAGGGAACCGGCGATTTATTCCGTTCCCCGGAGCGACAAGGGGCTGCAGATGAGAAAATGCTGAAAGCGTGACAGCGGGTAGTTGAGATGACGAAGCAAGCAAATTTTTCTCAACTGGAATACGCCGCGAAGAAGCAGACGCGGCGGGGCCGGTTTCTGGCGGAAAATGAAGCAGTGACCCCGTGGGCGGCACTGGAGCGGACGATCCCCTTCTACCTGAGTTTCGGAGGGCGTGGCCGTCCGCCCATCGGACTTACCCGGACGCTGCGCATGTACGTGGCGCAGCAGTGCTTTGGACTTTCGGATGATGGCGTGGAGGACGCCCTGTACGACAGCCAGGCCATCCGCCGCTTTGTCGGGTTTGATCTGGCGCGGAAAGATCAAAGCAATGGATAACTTATTCCTCAGACACCAACTTGGGGCATTACACTGCATCGAACCACAAGCAACGGAACTCTTCTACCAAATTCTCAGCGAAGAACCTGTTATGGCTGAGGGCTCCCGGTGGATCAACGGAGACCGCAAACTCCGTAAGGCCTACGTGATCGCTGATGGCTGGGTTGTCCGCTACAAGCTGCTCAAAGATGGCCGTCGCCAAATATTGAATTTCCAGATTCCCGGCGACATGATCGGATATTTCGCGCTGTTGTTCGAAAGTTCGGCCTATGCCGCGGAACCACTGACGCCCGTCAAGGTCCACAGCTTCACACCGGGGCGTGTATTCGACATATTTGGGCAAGCACCCGAAAAATCAAGCTGCAAGATACGGGAGTGCTCTCCCGGCCGGCCGGTTTCGACGCCAGCTACCTCGAGCAAAAACAGCTTCCAACACTCACCAGAGCGGCGTTTACCTGATAGTACCGAGCCGCTGGAGGCGGATCCAAATCTGAAACAGGTCGCTTTTGTCATGATCAACTGATGTTGCGCGCTACTTCGGGGGGGGTGTGCTGACCACACGCTTAAAACCCTGAACAGGAGAGTCATATGAGCATGAAACAAGCCTACGAACAGAAGCTCCAGAGCAAGCTGGATGAATGGAGCGCGGAAATCGACAAGCTCAAGGCCAAGGCTGACTCTGCCGAAGCCGATGCACAATTGAAATACTACAAACAGATTGAGGAATTGCGCACAATGCAGCAAGCTGCGGGCCAAAAACTTGACGAGTTGAAACAAGCGCGTGATGACGCCTGGGAAGACCTCAAGGCTGGCATGGACAGCGCTTGGGATTCGTTAAGCAGCGCCGTCAAGTCCGCCACTTCGCGCTTTAGCTGACATTAGAATACCAAGAGGTTCTTGCCATGAAAAGGAACATGCTTTTCGCCGCGTTGACTGTCGCGACACTCAGTCTTGCCCCTGCCATTCATGCGCAATCGGGCAGTGACCGGGTCACTGCCCAGGATGTCAAGAAAGAGACCCAGGCGCTGATCACTACGCTGAAACAGTACACGGCGGATCAGCGTGGCGAGGCGCTCAAGTCGGCAGAGCAGGCGCTGAAGAAGCTCGACGGGCGCATTGACGAACTGGAAGAACGGGTTGACAACAACTGGGACAGGATGAGCGCGGCCGCCCGCCAGAAGGCCCGGGCCAACCTGAGGACGCTGCGCCAGCAGCGAAATGACCTTGCCGAGGTGTATGGAGGCTTCAAGAACAGTTCAGCTAGTGCCTGGGAGCAAATGAAGAAGGGATTTTCGGATGCTTATCAAGCGATGAGCGATGCATGGGAAAAGGCCAAGGGCGAATATGAGAGCGACAACAAATAGCTTCAATTGAGGTCTGTCGAAAGTCAAGACAGGAGCATCGCCCGGCGCAGTAACGCGCCGGTTTTCATGTAACGACTTGATTCTCAATTCAACTTGCAAAAGGAGTGAAAAAATGGCCAACGAGGGCTATCACGAACCCATCAATGAACTGTCCGACGAAACCCGCGACATGCACCGGGCCATCGTGTCACTGATGGAGGAACTGGAAGCGGTGGACTGGTATAACCAGCGCGTCGATGCCTGCAAGGATGCGGAGCTGAAATCCATCCTCAAACACAACAGGGACGAGGAGAAAGAGCACGCGACGATGTTGTTGGAATGGATTCGCCGACGCGATCCGAAATTCGACAATGAATTGCGCGACTGGCTGTTCACCGACAAGAAGCTTGATCACTGAGCGAAGGTGCGGGCAGGTTCACGTCGACCCAGAACAAAACTGTTGAAACTGAAGCTCTTGACACTCATGCACTGTATTTATCTGCCGTTCATTCTGGAGAGGGTACGCCATGCAAAATCCGCACACCACGCCACCGATTGAGGAGCCGCCGCGACCGGAGCGCCCGCCGGTGATACCGCCCAAGCCGCCGGCCCCGCCTGGAACACCTCCCATCCCGCCCATTCCGCCGGGCGAGCCACTTCCCGGAGATCCCCCCTACCCGGGGCGCCCGCCTGTGGAGCTGCCACCCTTGGGCCGGCCTGGTCCACCATGAGGGTGCATGCGCCGGCCTGTAATTTCGCGACCGGCCATACACCGACAAAATGCTCAATCACTGAGGAGGGTAGCGAGAATGACTAACAACGCGGACGTCATTATCATTGGCGCCGGTTCGGCGGGACTGGCTGCCGTGCGGCAGGTTAAAAAGAAAACTGACAACTTCATCCTGATCAATGACGGCCCCTATGGCACCACCTGCGCCCGGGTGGGCTGCATGCCGTCCAAGGCGCTGATCGAGGTCGCCAATGCGTTTCATGCACGCAACAAGGCGGAAGCGTTCGGCATTTGCGGCAGCGAACACTTGCGCATCGACATCCCGGCGGTCATGCGGCGCGTGCGTGCGCTGCGCGACCGTTTTGTCGGCGGAGTGCTCAAATCGACCGAGGCAATGGGGGAGCGCAGCAGGGCGGGCCGGGCACGCCTGCTTGGCCCCAATGAAGTGGCGGTGGGCGAGCAGGTGTTTCAGGCCCGCTGCATCGTCATTGCCACCGGCTCAAGTCCGGTGGTGCCCAAGCCCTGGCTAGCGCTCGGCGATCGCTTGCTGACCACCGACACACTCTTCGACGAGGAGACTTTACCGGCACGCATGGCGGTGATCGGCCTGGGCGCCATCGGTATCGAAATGGCGCAGGCGCTCTCGCGGCTCGGCGTCGAGGTTGTGGCATTCGACAGCAGTGACACGCTTGCAGGGATATCCGACCCGGTCGTGGCCGAAATGGCACGCAAGGCCCTGAGCGAAGAATTTGCCATCCACTCCGGACACGAAGTCGAGCTGTCCGGTGCGACAAATGGCGTGCGCGTACAGGCCGGCCCGGTCGACATTGAAGTTGATCGCGTGCTCGTTGCCATCGGCCGCAAGCCGAATCTTGGCGATCTGGGCCTTGAAACCCTTGGTGTGACGCTCGATGATCGCGGCATGCCGCCTTTCGACCGCAGCACGATGCAGATCGGCGATCTGCCCGTGTTCATCGCCGGTGATGCCAACGCCGACGCCAGCCTGCTGCATGAGGCCGCCGACGAGGGGTACATCGCAGGTGTCAATGCCGTGGCGGATCTGCCGACCTGTTTTCAGCGCCGCACGCCCCTGGCCATCGTGTTCTCCGCCCCTGGTATTGCCGCGGTCGGCCAGCGCTTCGCCACCCTGGAATCAAAGCGATGTCTGATCGGCAGCGTCGATTTCGCCTCGCAGGGGCGCGCACTTACTGCTCAGCGCAACCAAGGCGTGCTGCGTGTCTATGCTGATCGAGAGGACGGGCGCATTCTCGGTGCCGAAATGTGTGCGCCAGCCGCCGAGCATCTTGCCCACCTGCTCGTGCTGGCCGTTGATCGCGGACTCACCGTCCATGATCTGCTGGCCATGCCGTTCTATCATCCTGTACTGGAAGAAGGCTTGCGTACCGCCTTGCGGGAGATATCACAGCAATCACTGGGCAGTCGTTCCGATCTCAGCGCCTGCGATAGTTTTCAGGCTGAGGCATTGGATTGAGCGTTTGAACTTTTTGCCGCCCCCAAGTGGCGGGGCAGCCGCGTGACGTTCCATTGGCGACGAATCATCGCCGGAGATGACACCAGTCCGGCGATCAGGGCCCCCTGCCCCAGCGTGACCGATGGACCATGACGAAATACCGGTCCGGCAAAGAAGATATTGTCGGCAACATAGCGATGATCCAGGTCTGCCGGCGAGCGAATCGCTGACAAAAATATACTCGTGGCTCTTGAAATCGCTGCGCCCCGTCCCTATTATTAGCACTCAACGGAGACGAGTGCTAACAAACCAGCCCGCTCCGATCCCGGCGGTACTCAGTGCTGCCGGCCAATTTCCACTGTGTTGAAACTCATCATCAGGAGTCAGTTCTATGAATATCCGTCCTTTGCACGACCGTGTGATCGTCAAGCGCGTTGAAGCCGAGCGCACCACCGCATCTGGCATCGTCATTCCCGATTCCGCCGGCGAGAAGCCGGATCAGGGCGAAATCCTGGCCGTTGGCCCGGGCAAGCGCGACGATAACGGCAAGCAGATCGCTCTGGACGTCAAGGTGGGCGATCGCGTCCTGTTCGGCAAGTACGCCGGCCAGGCGGTCAAGGTTGATGGCCAGGAAGTCCTGGTCATGCGCGAAGAAGACATCATGGGTGTCCTGCAGAAGTAATTCTGCCAGTCGACCTCACTCAACAGATCAAATTTAGGAGCTAATCAATATGGCAGCCAAAGAAGTCAAATTCGGTGATTCCGCCCGCGCCCGCATGGTCGAAGGCATCAATGTCCTGGCCGACGCGGTCAAGGTCACCCTCGGTCCCAAGGGCCGCAACGTCGTGCTCGAGCGTTCTTTCGGCGGCCCGACCGTCACCAAGGACGGCGTTTCCGTCGCCAAGGAAATCGAACTGAAGGACAAGTTCGCCAACATGGGTGCCCAGATGGTCAAGGAAGTCGCTTCCAAGACCTCCGACATCGCCGGTGACGGCACCACGACCGCCACCGTGCTGGCTCAGTCGATCGTTCGCGAAGGCATGAAGTACGTTGCCGCCGGCATGAACCCGATGGACCTGAAGCGCGGTATCGACAAGGCTGTTGCCGCCACCCTGGAAGAGCTGAAGGCTTTCTCCAAGCCGTGCACCACGACCAAGGAAATCGCCCAGGTCGGTTCCATTTCCGCCAACTCGGATGGCGACATCGGCGAAATCATCGCCAATGCCATGGAGAAGGTCGGCAAGGAAGGCGTCATCACCGTTGAAGATGGCAAGTCCCTGGCCAACGAACTCGACGTCGTCGAAGGCATGCAGTTCGATCGCGGCTACCTGTCGCCGTACTTCATCAACAACGGCGACAAGCAGCAAGCGCTGATGGAAAACCCGTTTGTCCTGCTCTACGACAAGAAGATTTCCAACATCCGCGACCTGCTGCCGATCCTGGAACAAGTCGCCAAGGCCGGCCGTCCGCTGCTGATCATCGCTGAAGATGTCGATGGCGAAGCCCTGGCAACCCTGGTCGTCAATAACATCCGTGGCATCCTGAAGACCGTTGCCGTCAAGGCCCCTGGCTTCGGCGACCGTCGCAAGGCCATGCTGGAAGATATCGCCATCCTGACCGGCGGTACCGTCATCGCCGAAGAAACTGGTCTGTCGCTGGAAAAGGCTGTCCTGAAGGATCTGGGCCAGGCCAAGCGCATCGAAGTTTCCAAGGAAAACACCATCATCATCGACGGTGCCGGCGAAGCTGCTTCGATCGAAGCCCGCGTCAAGCAGATCCGTGTCCAGATCGAGGAAGCGACCTCCGATTACGACAAGGAAAAGCTGCAGGAGCGTGTTGCCAAGCTGGCTGGCGGCGTTGCCGTCATCAAGGTTGGTGCCGCCACCGAAGTCGAAATGAAGGAAAAGAAGGCACGCGTTGAAGATGCCCTGCACGCTACCCGCGCTGCTGTGGAAGAAGGCGTTGTCGCCGGCGGCGGCGTCGCCCTGATCCGTGCCCGTGCTGCCATCGCCAAGCTGAAGGGCGACAACCACGACCAGGACGCCGGCATCAAGATCGTCCTCCGTGCCATGGAGCAGCCGCTGCGCGAAATCGTCGCCAACGCTGGTGACGAGCCGTCTGTGGTGGTCGACAAGGTCCACCGTGGCAAGGGTAACTACGGTTACAACGCGGCCACCGGTGAGTACGGCGACATGGTCGAAATGGGTGTTCTCGACCCGACCAAGGTGACCCGCACCGCCCTGCAGAACGCCGCCTCCGTGGCCGGCCTGATGCTGACCACCGAGTGCATGGTTGCTGAACTGGCTGAAGACAAGCCGGCCGGCGGCATGCCCGATATGGGTGGCATGGGCGGTATGGGTGGCATGGGCGGCATGGGCATGTAATTGCCCGGCTAACCAGCCATCTGCCAAAACCCCGCCCGACTCTGGGCGGGGTTTTTCTTTTCTGGCGCTTCTATTGCGAAAGGGATAGCCTCAGGTCGGCTAGAATGCGCACCTCTCCCGCGCACCGGATGGCTTCGATGAGCGTCAATATCTACGAAAAGATTCGCCAGAATCCCAAGTACCTGCACTTGAAGAAGGTTCGCCGCCGCTTTGCCTGGCGGCTGACGGCGCTGGTGCTCTGTGTCTATCTCGGTTATCTCGGCCTCATCGCTTTCGCTGGCGACTGGCTGGCCGAACCCTTCCCCGGTCTGAGCGCGACGACGCGCGGTATTCCCCTGGGGCTTGGTGTCATCGTGTTCACCATCCTGGTCACCGGTCTCTACGTGCGACGGGCCAATACGGAATTCGATGCGTTGAAGGACGAGATCATCCGGGAACTGCGCAAATGACCAGCCGCCTGCTCGCCGGGCTGTGCCTGCTGGCGCTCTGGGCAGGGGTTGCGGCGGCCGCCGATGCGTCGCCGCATATCCGCCAGCAGACCAACTGGACGGCGATCATGAGCTTCGGCTTCTTCGTCATCGCCATGCTTTACGCTACCAAGTGGGCCGCTGCCAAATCACGCGCGGCGGCCGATTTCTACGCCGCTGGTGGTGGCATTACCGGCTTCCAGAACGGCTTGGCGATTGCCGGCGATTACATGTCGGCCGCTTCCTTCCTCGGCATCTCGGCGGCGGTCATGGCCTATGGCTACGATGGCCTGATGTATTCGATCGGTTTTCTCGTCGGCTGGCCCATCATT
Organism: Betaproteobacteria bacterium HGW-Betaproteobacteria-7; assembly: GCA_002840765.1. Taxonomy (GTDB): domain Bacteria; phylum Pseudomonadota; class Gammaproteobacteria; order Burkholderiales; family Rhodocyclaceae; genus Azonexus. The sequence continues at coordinate 111,745 of PHCE01000002.1, read as the reverse complement.
ACTTTCCTGATGGCCGAGCGCCTGCGCAATCTGGGCAAGTTCACCTTCGCCGATGTCGCCGGCTACCGCTTTCGTCAGGCGCCGATCCGCGCCTTCGCCGCTGGCTCGACGCTGATCGTCGTCACCCTCTACCTGATCGCCCAGATGGTCGGTGCCGGGCAGCTGGTCAAGCTGCTCTTCGGACTCGAATACTGGATGTCGGTGGTTATCGTCGGTTCACTGATGACGGCCTACGTGCTGGTCGGCGGCATGACCTCGACCACCTGGGTGCAAATCATCAAGGCGGTGATGCTGCTCTTTGGCGCCACCTTCATGGCCTTCATGGTCCTGCTGCATTACGGATTCAGCCCGGAAGCCCTGTTCGAGCGGGCCATTGCGATCAAGACGCTGTTTGCCCAGCAGGAACTGGTGCCGCTGGCGGTGGCCGGTGGTCTCGGACAGAACGAAGCCGCCGGATTGATGGCGGCCGAGGTGGCAGCCGGTGGCCTGGCCATCATGGGACCGGGCGGCTTCCTCAAGGATCCGGTTTCGGCGATCTCCTTCGGCCTGGCGCTGATGTTCGGCACCGCCGGCCTGCCGCACGTGCTGATTCGCTTCTTCACCGTGCCCAATGCCAAGGAGGCGCGCAAGTCGGTGCTGTGGGCGACCACCTGGATCGGTTACTTCTACCTGCTGACCTTCATCATCGGCTTCGGCGCCATCACCTTCGTCCTCACCGATCCGCAGTTCCTCGACAGCAAGGGCGAACTCCTCGGCGGCAGCAACATGGCTGCCGTTCATCTCGCCAGCGCTGTCGGCGGCAATCTGTTTTTTGGTTTCATTGCTGCCGTCGCTTTCGCCACCATCCTTGCCGTCGTTGCCGGTCTGACCTTGTCCGGCGCTTCGGCCGTGTCGCATGACCTCTATGCGATGGTCTATCACAAGAGCGGTGTCGATCCGCGGGACGAACGGCGCGTCTCCCGGCTGACCACCCTGTGTCTCGGCGTGGTCGCGGTGGTGCTCGGTATCGCCTTCGAGCAGCAGAACATCGCTTTCATGGTGTCACTGGCCTTCGCTGTCGCTGCCTCAGCCAATTTCCCGGTGCTCTTCATGTCGGTGCTCTGGAAAGACTGCACGACCCGTGGCGCGGTCATTGGCGGCCTGCTCGGCCTGAGCTCGTCGGTCATCCTGATCCTCGTCTCGCCGTCAATCTGGGAAGAGGTGCTGGGCAATCCGGCGGGTTCAGCGCTCTTCCCTTACGCCTCGCCTTGTCTGTTCTCGATGACCATCGGTTTTACCGGTGTCTGGCTGTTTTCTGTGCTCGATCGCGGCGAACAGGCGCAGTACGAGCGTCAGGCCTTCGCCGATCAGGAAATTCGTTCGGAAACCGGCATCGGTCAGGTTACGATCAAGGGACGTTGAGTCCGGCCGGTAACGGACGAGCGATGCTGCGCTGCGGAAAATGCAGCGGAATTTCTTTGCTAGACTAACTTGCTTTGTCGGGGGAAAAAACGGTAGGGGGTCGCCCAGTGCAGGATCGGACCACCCCCTGAGTCGTAGCTTTCGCCAGCGACTCCAAAGACCATAAAAGGAGAACAGCCCGCGCAGAATAATGTTGCAGGCTTACAAAAATCTTACGTCGTTAGAGACCTTGAATAAATGCGCATTCTGATAGCTGAAGACGACGCCATCATCGCCGATGGCCTGAGCCGTTCGCTACGCCAGGGGGGCTACGCCGTGGATTGGGCGGCGAGCGGACTGGACGCGGATGCGGCCCTGGCGACCGTTACCTATGATTTGCTGATCCTCGATCTCGGCCTGCCCAAGCTGCCCGGCCTGGAAGTCCTCAAGCGCCTGCGGGCACGTGCATCGCAGGTGCCTGTCCTGATCCTGACGGCGCTCGACGGCACCGGCGATCGTGTCAAGGGACTCGACCTCGGGGCTGACGATTACATGGTCAAGCCATTCGAACTGGCCGAGCTGGAGGCGCGGGTACGCGCCCTGACCCGGCGTTCGGCCGGGACCACGCCGACCATTCAGTGCGGACAGTTAACCTACGACCAGGTCGGCCGCGTGGCGCAAATCCAGGGCCAGGCGCTGGACCTCTCGGCGCGCGAGATCGGCCTCCTGGAAGTCCTGCTGACGCGCATGGGGCGTCTGGTCAGCAAGGATCAACTGGTCGACCACCTGTGTGGCTGGGGCGAGGAAGTCAGTCACAACGCCATCGAAGTCTATGTCCATCGCCTGCGCAAGAAACTGGAGGTCGGGGGGGTGAAGATTGCCACCGTGCGTGGTCTCGGCTACTGCCTTGAACGGCCGCAGGGCGACTGATTTGCCGGGGCCGCCTGCCGAAACCGAACGCTCGCTGTTCGGTGAGATACTCGACTGGATGCTGGCGCCGTTGCTCTTTGTCTGGCCATTGTCGATTGCCTTCACCCACTACTTCGCCAACAACGTTGCCAACTTTCCCTACGACCAGGCGCTGCGCGAGCATGCCGCCGCCATAGCTCGTCAGGTCAAACTGGTCAATGGCAAGGCCGTGCTCACCCTGCCGGCCTCGGCGCGCGCCTTCCTGCGGGCTGATGAGACCGACTCCGTCTACTTTCATGTGGTCACCGGCAACGGCAAGTTCCTGGCCGGCGACAAGGACTTGCCGATTCCCGACCTGATCGGCGACACGACGCTGCTGCCCGGCGAAATCTATCTGCGCGACGCCGAATTCAACGGCCAGGACCTGCGCTTCGCTTATACCTTTTTGGCCGAAGCGTCGCAGGCCAGGAAGAACTGGATCCTGGTCGAGGTCGCAGAAACCACCGAAAAGCGCAACCAGCTGGCCAACAAGATCGTCGCCAGCGTCATCCTGCCGCAATTCATCATCATTCCGCTGGCTGTCATGCTCGTCTGGTTCGGCCTGTCGCGTGGCCTGCGGCCGCTGACCCGCTTGCGCCAGACCATCGAGACGCGCGACCCGGCCGACCTCTCGCCGATTGCCACGCGCCGGGTGCCGGAAGAGCTGGAGCCGCTGGTCGAAGCTTTCAACGAAATGCTCGAACGCATGAAGCGCAACGTCGAAGCCCAGCAGCGTTTCGTCGCCGATGCGGCGCACCAGATGCGCACGCCGCTGACCGGTCTGAAAACCCAGGCCCAGTTCGCCATGCGAGAAACCGACCCGGAGTCGCTGCGCCACGCCCTGAAGCAGATCGCCACCGGCGTCGATCGTGCCGGCCGGCTGGTCAACCAGCTGCTCACCCTGGCGCGTACCGAAGGCGGTGGCGAACCGGCCCAGCAGCGGCACGAGCCGCTTGATCTGGCGCTGCTGCTGCGCGAGGTGGTCGAAGACTGGGTCATGCTCGCCATTGAGCAAGGCATCGACCTCGGCTACGAGGCAGAGGGGCAGGCGATGATCGTCGGCAACGCCTTCCTGCTCCGCGAGCTGGCCAAGAACCTGATCGACAACGCCCTGCGCTATACGCCGGCCGGCGGCCACGTCACCTGCCGCATCGTCGTCGCGCCGCGCAGCGTTGCGCTCGAAGTGGAGGATGACGGCATCGGCATCAGCGAGGAACAATCGGAAATGGTGTTCGAACGTTTCTACCGTGTTGACGACGCCACTACCGAAGGCAGCGGCCTCGGCCTGGCCATCGTTCAGGAAATTGCCGTCCAGCACGATGCGCGCGCCAGCCTCAAACCCAATCTCAAGGGACGCGGTGCCATCGCCCGTGTCCTGTTCTCTCCCTGGCGCCCACCACCCCCACCGTTGCCTCCGCCGGACGACTTCTCGGAGCTCTATCGGCAGTCACCGCCCCTTGGCCCCTGAGGGCTCGCGAATCCCCTGTTTCACCCCGATCCTGTTGCGCCGGGGAAGTGACCTCGCTATAATGCGCCCTCCTTTTGGCCAATTAGCTCAGTTGGTAGAGCAGCGGATTGAAAATCCGCGTGTCCGTGGTTCGATTCCGCGATTGGCCACCAAAAATTCTCCTTGATTCTCAAGGTAAAAACGCCAACCATCACCGGTTGGCGTTTTGCATTGCGGAAAAGTAGTCCGTGTGTCGGATTTTCTGCCGGCGCAAATGTACTTTCGTCAGACGCACTTTCATCCCGTGTTTCACCACTCATTGCGACGAGCAGAGGAGGCCACTTGGCCAAGCCCAATTACCAGTTTGAAAAGCGCCAACGTGACTTGGCCAAGAAGAATAAGCAGGAAGAGAAGCGGCTGCAGAAATTGGCTGATAAGGCCGCTGGGAAGCCCGCTGATAGCGACGATTCTTCCTGCGCACCCATTGCTCCTCCTGTTCCTGGCACTGAATAGACAGTGCGTTCTACCCGGGCAACTGCCGCAATTGAGCGCCTCAATCGGCGTGCTGAAGGGCATCAATATTCGATGGTCGTCACCAGTGGCGGGTTCTTCAAATTGCGGGAGCTAGTAGCAGGGGAGTGCAAGGAAATTGGCGAACCCCTGGATCTGGAGTCTTTTGTCCGCTTTGTAGACGCACAAGGCCCGCAGAAAGCGCCGCGCATCTCCAAGTACGATGCTGCCTTTGCCAAACAGTTGGTGAAGAAGTCTTGAGCTGGCGACCAGGCATTCAAAGCAAAAACGGCAACCCTCACAGGTTGCCGTTTTTGCTTTGTGCCACTGCCTTAACCTCGCTATCGCAGGGCCGCCTGCAGGGCCGTGGCGTCGCAGGCATAGGTGACTTCGCCCAGCTTGCCGGCCTCAATTGGCAGCAGGCTCACGCAGTCTTTCTTGCGCGGGTACATCGCCAGATCGGCGGCTTCCCTGCCCAGCGCGATGGGGTAGGCTTTTTCCCGCAGTTTGGGCATGGCGAACAGGCGGGTAACCAGGCTGGGCATCTTGTGGATATCGGCCAGGTAGGCGCGTTTGGTTTCCTTCAGCCATGTGGCGCCGCGCCGGTCGAGTTCGGCCATGACCAGTCCGGCACCACCATTGTCGGCGGCGAAGAGTATCTGGCGGGTATCGGCGGTGAGCGTGTAGGGTTTTTCGTGCTGGTCGTTCAGCGTCAGGGCTGGCAGCGCATCGCCGGTCTGCAGGGGGGTGGCCTGCGCGGTGGCGGCAAATGAGACAAGGCTCAGAGCCAAGGCCGCAAGAAGTCGGTTGATCATTGATTATCCGGGGGAGGGCGGTTGGGCGGATATCGACTGTAGCGGGAATGGCGGCGCGCCGGCCAATTGATTCGCGCCATTGCAACGATTGTCCGGCGCTATCGGCGACTAAGCGGAAAAGGATGCGCCAGCCGAAACTTGTGGGCAAACTACGCACCCTTCAATGCCTTTCACAGTCTGCGATGCCCGTCCTTCCATTCCCGGCCCTGGCCTGCCCGCTCGATGGCGAACCGTTGCATGTCGAGGCGATGAGCTGGCGTTGCGCTGCCGGCCATTCCTTTGATATCGCCAGCCAGGGGCACGTGCACCTGCTGCCCGTTCAGCACAAGCGCTCCCGCGATCCGGGCGACAGCAAGGAAATGGTGGCGGCCCGCCGGCGCTTTCTCGAAGCCGGTCACTATCTGCCGATCGCCGAAGCCGTGGCGCGGGCGGTGCTGGCTGGACTGGCGCCCGATGCCCGCTTCAGTTGTCTTGATGCCGGCTGCGGCGAAGGCTACTACCTGCGGCAGCTGGTTGCCCGCCTGGCAGATGGGCAAAGCCTGGAAATGCTCGGGCTGGATATTTCGAAATGGGCCGTGCTGGCCGCGGCAAAAAGCGAAAAACGCGGGAGCTGGGTGGTCGGCAGCAATGCCAAGCTGCCGGTGTTGCCGACGAGTATTGATCGCCTGTTGTGTATGTTCGGTTTCCCCGTGTTTGCGGAATTTGCCCGCGTACTGAAACCCGGGGGGCGCCTGTTGATGGTCGATGCCGGGTCGGATCACCTGCGCGAGTTACGCGCCATCATCTATCCCGAACTACGTCCGGAGCGTGCCGGGGAGTCAGCTGTACCCGAAGGATTTGCCCTACTCGGCAGTGAGTCCATCCATTACGCGCTGCATCTCGACGCCGCGCCGCAGATCGCTGACCTGCTGGCGATGACGCCACATTTTTATCGGGCAACTCCGCTGGGGCGGCAGCGGGCGCTGGCGCTGGATCGACTCGCGCTCAGCATCGATGTCCGCCTGCTCTCCCTGGAACGCCTGGCCGATGGCTGACCATGTGCCAGCGGTTGCTTTTTGATGCGCTTCTTCTGGTTTTCTTGACAGGGATGGAAACGACACATACCCTTAAATCCCGAGAAAATTAATCGGGTATTTCCGTCGGCCCAACGGCGGAAGCATCGGGGCTTGCCGACCCTTGTCACAACGCCACAATCACTGATGGGAACGCCGCATGTTGCTGATCCGAGAAGAGGCCGTCGACCGGATGCGTCGCGATCACGACGCCATGCTGGATCTCATTCGGCGCATTCAGGCGCTGTGTAGCGAGCAAGACCGGGGTGACGATTGCAGTTGTTGCAGTGACGATCGTCGGGCCTTTTGCCGCAGTCACGTCGAACAACTGGTACGGGCTTTTGTCGAGGCAACGCTCAAGCACAATGCGATGGAGTCGCTGTACATGGACGATGGCGTTCCCGAGCTACATCGGCGGGCACACAACCGTGCGCACATGGCCATTGCCGAACAGTTGAAAAGCATCCGCATCGTCCTCGCCAGTGACGGCAACACGGTTCGCGCGATCGAAGGTGTCGATGAGGTGCTGGCGGCGCTGAGCACCCACTTCGTCGAATTCGACGGCCATCTGCAACGCTATCTGATGGCTCCCGCCGCCTGAGCTTGACGATTCAGTCGGCAGCCTCGTAACTCGACAGGGTGATCCCGGCATGCGTCAGCATCTCCCGTAGCGCCTTGATGTCGGTGCGCGAGCAAGTGCTGCTGTTGTGCGGGTGATGGAGGAAGCCCTCGACCCGGTTCAGCGTGATCTTGAAGCGGGCACCGTGCGCCGGTTCGATTTCGGCGCCGAGGTGGTTGAGCAGCGATTCGACTTCGCGCCAGTGAATGTTGGCCGGCAGTGGATCCTGGAAGATGCTGCGCATCAGGTGGGCGTGTTTGTGGCTCATGATGACGCTCCCGAGGGAAGTGATGCGCCTATTCTATGCCGCTCGGGCATCGGCGTCAGGCGAGAACGATCTTGAGCAGGGCCAGGCAGAGCAGGGTGTAGCCGGCGGCGACCAGATCGTCGGCCATGACGCCGAAGCCGTTCTTCACGTGCTGGTCGAAATAGCGGGCCGGTTGCGGCTTGGTGATGTCGAAGTAGCGGAACAGCATGAAGGCGGCCAGCTGCCAGTAGAAGGTGTCCGGTGTCAGTAGCAGGATCAGCCAGAAGGGCACGATCTCGTCCCAGACAATGCTGCCGTGGTCCGGGTCGCCGAGTGCCCGGCCGGTGACGTCGATCAGCCAGATGCCGGCGAGATAGGCGGCGGCGAGCAGGAAGAGCAGCTGAAAATCGGCGAAATAGGGGCGGAAGAGTAGAAAGCTGCCCCAGGCGAACAGGGTGCCGAAAGTGCCGGGCGCTTTCGGGGCCAGGCCGCTGCCGCAGCCAAGCGCCAGGAAGTGCGCCGGATGGGCGAAGAGGAACTTGAGGCTGGGCCGCCGCGAGGACTCAGCCAAAATGATCGAAGCCTTTACTGTCGAATTCGACTGGCTTGTGGTCCGGGTCGAAGACGGTGACTTCACCGGCCGTGCCAGCGACCATCTCGCCGATGCACCACAGTGGCAGTTCCAGGCGGGCGGCGATCTGGGCGATGGCCAGGCTGTACGTACCGGGTGCCGTGAAGCACAGTTCGTAGTCGTCGCCGCCGGCCAGCTGGCATTCGAGCGCCAGTTTGCGCAGCACGGCGTCGTAGGTCTCGCCCTTGGGCAGGTGTGGCAGCTGGACCAGGCGGACGGCGGCGGCGCAGCCCGAGCGTTCGGCAATGTGGCCGAGATCGGCGAGCAGGCCGTCGGAGACATCGATGGCGGCACTGGCGATGCCGACCAGCGCCTGACCGAGGGCGACGCGCGGGCGCGGCTTTTCCAGGGCGGCGACGCACAGTTTCGGCCACGGTGGCGGCAGTTCGATCCGGCCCTGCAGTTGCGCCAGGCCCAGGGCAGCCAGGCCAGGACGGCCGGAAACCCAGATATGGTCGCCGACCCGGGCGCCGTCGCGGCGCAGTGCGCGGCCCGGCTCGACTTCGCCGAGGGCGGTGACGCAGAGATTGAGGGGGCCGCGGGTGGTGTCGCCACCAACCACGTCGACACCGTACTCCGCGGCGCAGGCGAAGAAGCCTTTGGCGAAAGCGGCGATCCAGGTTTCCTCGGCCGCCGGCATGGCGCCAGCGAGCGTCACCCAGCGCGGCCGGGCACCCATCGCGGCGAGGTCGGAGAGATTGACGGCCAACGTCTTCCAGCCGAGGTTCTGCGGATCGGTGTCGGGCAGGAAGTGGGTGCCGGCAACCAGCATGTCGGTGGTCACCGCCAGTTGCATGCCCGGGGTCGGTTGCAGCAAGGCGCAGTCGTCGCCGGGGCCGAGCACCGCCGACGGGGTCGGGCGGGCGAAATAGCGGTCGATCAGCGCGAATTCGCCGGCCATCGGCTTACTTCTTCTTGCGCGCGGCGACTTCGTCCGGGCGGGCGACGGCAGCCACCTTGTCGAGCACCCCATTGACGTACTTGTGGCCATCGGTGCCGCCGAAGGCCTTGGTCAGCTCGATCGCCTCGTTGATGATGACGCGGTACGGCGTTTCCGGATGATTGAGCATCTCGAAGCTGCCGAGCATCAGCACGCAGGCCTCGACCGGCGACAGTTCGCCGAAGGGGCGGTCGATATGCGTCGAGATGCGGGCGGTCAGCGCTTCCTGCTGGCCGATGACGCCGCGCAGCGTGCCGACGAAGAACTCGCGGTCGGCCTTGGCGAAGTCTTCCATTTCCGGCGCGTAGGCTTCGATGGCGGCCTCGTCGGCACCGCCGACGCGCCACTGGTAGAGTCCCTGCAGGACGAATTCGCGCGCCCGGCGGCGGGCCGACTTGGGCGGCGCCTTGGGCTCGTCGGGGTGTTCGGTGTCGCTGAGGAAGGTCGTCATTGGAGCAGGGCTTTCTGGAGATTGGCCATTTCGACGGCCGCCTGGGCGCAGTCGGCACCCTTGGGTTGCATGCGGACTTCCGCTTGCTCGTCGCTTTCGCAGGTCAGGATGCCGTTGGCGATCGGAATGCCGGTATCGAGCTGGACTTCCATGATGGCGCGGCAGGAATCATTGGAGACCACCTCGAAGTGGTAGGTCTCGCCGCGGATGACGGCACCGAGGGCGATCAGCGCGTCGAAGCTGGCGCTTTGCGCCATCGTCTGCAGGACCAGCGGAATTTCCAGGGCGCCCGGAACCGTGGCGATGCTCATGTTGGCGTCGGCGACGCCGAGGCGCTTCAGTTCAGCGATGCAGGCGGAGAGCAGGCCTTCGCAGACAGGCAGGTTGAAGCGGCTCATGACGACACCAATGCGCAGGCCGGCGCCGTTCAGGTTGTTGTCGTATTCGTAGACGTTGTCAAAACGGGACATGGCTCAGAGCTCCGCGGGTGAGGTGACGAAACCGGTGACTTCGAGATCGAAGCCGGTCATGGAGGGCATCTTGCGCGGGCTGGAAAGCAGCCGCATCTTGGTGACGCCGACGTCGCGCAGAATCTGGGCGCCGATACCGTAAGTGCGCGGGTCCCACTTCTGCTGGACGCGCGGCGAGTTGGCGTTGTTCTGGCCGGTCAGGCGGGTGAGCAGCGCTTCGCCGTCTTCCGGTCGGTGCATCAGCACGATGACGCCGTGGCCGTGTTTGGCCAGTGCGGCCTGCGCTTCGTCGATCGAGAAGGATTGTTGCTTGCTCGACGGGTCGAGGAAATCGAGCACCGACAACGGTTCATGGACGCGGACCAGGGTTTCGCCGTTGGCCGGGATCTGCCCTCTGACCAGCGCCAGGTGGGTGGCGCCGCTGGCCCGGTCGACAAAGGCATGCAGTGTGAATTCGCCGTGCGCCGTTTGCACCGGCTTGCTGGTGACGCGCTCGACCAGGGTTTCCGAGGCGGCTCGGTAGTGGATCAGGTCGGCGATGGTGCCGATCTTCAGGCCGTGTTCCTTGGCGAATTCCATCAGCTCCGGCAGGCGGGCCATGGTGCCGTCGTCGTTCATGATTTCGCAGATCACCGACGACGGTTCGAGACCGGCCATGCCGGCCAGATCGCAGCCGGCTTCGGTGTGGCCGGCACGGACCAGGACGCCGCCTTCGCGGGCGGTGATCGGGAAGACGTGGCCGGGCTGGACGATGTCGTCGATGGTGGTGTTCTTGGCCACGGCGACCTGAATGGTGCGCGCCCGGTCGGCGGCGGAGATGCCGGTGGTGACACCTTCGGCAGCCTCGATCGAGACGGTGAAGGCGGTACCGTACTGGGTCTTGTTGTTGCGTGCCATCTGCGTCAGGCCGAGCTTCTTGCAGCGGGCTTCGGTCAGCGTCAGGCAGATCAGGCCGCGGCCGTACCGGGCCATGAAATTGATCGCTTCCGGCGTGATGTGCTCAGCGGCCATGACCAGGTCGCCTTCGTTTTCGCGGTCTTCTTCATCGACCAGGATGACCATGCGGCCGGCCTTGAGTTCGGTGACGATCTCGGCGGTGCTGGCGATGGCGGGATGGGGGGGCATGGGGTCTTCCGGGAACAGCAAAAAGGGTTGCTATTTTCGCAGAAAGCGACGATCGGCGCGCGTCTTCCGCGCACCGCGGTGTCTTGGCTGCAGCATTCACCGCGCCTTTACGGTAAGGTTTGTTTTGTACTCCGCTGCTGCCTGTATTAGGGCAGATAAGCTTCGACCTGAATGCGCAGCCGGACTTCGTCGCCGATGAAGGGCAGGCCCTGCTCCATGCCGAACTCGGAACGGCGCAGCACGCCATAGGCATCGGCGCCGCAGCCGCGCTTGCGGTTGGCGAGATTGAGGCCGCACTTGAAGCGGGTGATTTCGAGGCGCAGCGGGCGGATCTCGCCAAGCATGACAAGCTTGCCTTCGACCGCAGTCAGCTTGTCGTCGGTGAATTCCAGCTTTTCACTGCGGAACAGGATGTCCGGAAAGTCCTTGGCCTTGAACCAGTTCTCGCCGCGCAGGATTTCGTCGCGCTTGGCCATGCCGGTGTCGAGCGAGGCGACGGCGATGCGGATGTCGACGCGGCCGGTCTTGGCCTCGGGGTCGAAGTCGATGACGCCGCTGGTCTGGTCGAACCAGCCGCGTTGCAGCGAAAAGCCGTGATGGTCGATTTCGAAGCTGGCGTAAGTGTGCGTCGGGTCGATGACGTATTCGACGGCGTGGGCAAGCGAAACGCTGGTGAACAGCAGGGTGGCGGAGAGTAAAGCAATCCCCCAAGAGGGCTTTCTATGGTGTGCGGTCGGCATGGGGATTCAGGCAAAACCCAAAAAGTGTTGCCGTTCTGACCGCGCGCGCCCTGGGCCGTTCCATTGAGTTCGGGTTAGCATCCTCGCCCATGCGGCATGCCCTCCTCTTTTCCGTCTTCATCATCGCCTCCTGCGGGCTGGCCTACGAACTGGTCGCCGCCGCCCTGGCCTCCTACCTGCTCGGCGATTCAATCACCCAGTTCTCGACGGTCATCGGCACCTACCTTTTCGCCATGGGCGTCGGTTCCTGGTTGTCGAAATACATCACCCGCGACCTGATTGGCCGCTTCATCCGCATCGAACTGCTGGTCGGCCTGCTCGGCGGCTTCTCGGCGGTCGGTCTGTTCCTTGTCTTCACCTGGCTGCCCGGGCCGTTCCGTCTGCTGCTCTACGTGATGGTGTTTGCTGTCGGCTTGTTGGTTGGCCTGGAAATCCCGTTGGTCATGCGCATCTTGAAGCGGGAACTGGCTTTCCGCGAGCTGGTGTCGCAAGTGCTCACCTTCGATTATCTCGGCGCCCTGGCGGTATCCATCCTCTTTCCGCTGCTGCTCGCGCCGCACCTCGGCATGGTGCGCACGGCGCTGCTGTTCGGCCTGCTCAATGTCGCCATCGCCTTGTGGGCGCTGCACCTCTTTCGCGAACATCTGCCTTCCCGACGCTGGCTGGCGGCGCAATGCGGGATGGTGTTCGCCATTCTCGTTGCCGGCTTTGCCGGGGCCGGCCAGCTGACGACCCTGGCCGAGGCCTCGGTCTACGCCGATGACATCGTTTACGCCGAGAGTTCGCCGTACCAGCGGATCGTCGTCACCCGCTGGCGCGACGACCTGCGCCTGCACCTGAACGGTAACCTGCAATTCTCCTCGCAGGATGAATACCGTTACCACGAAGCCCTGGTCCATCCCGGTTTGGCCAGCCTGCCCGGAGCTCGTCGCGTGCTGGTGTTGGGTGGTGGCGATGGTCTGGCGGTGCGCGAAATCCTGAAATACCCGCAGGTCGAGTCGGTGACGGTGGTCGACCTGGATCCGGCGATGACCCGCCTGTTTTCGACGGCGCCACCGCTGGTGGCGTTGAATGGCGGGGCGCTGACCTCGCCGAAGGTGACCGTGGTCAATGCCGACGCCCTGAGCTGGCTGGAAGAGAACGATGAGTTCTTCGATTTCGTCATCGTCGACTTTCCCGATCCAGCCAATTTCACCCTCGGCAAGCTCTATAGCTCGGCCTTCTACCGCTTGCTGGAAAAACGCCTGTCAGCGCGTGGCCGCCTGGTCGTTCAGTCGACCTCGCCGCTCTATGCCCGGCAATCCTTCTGGTGTGTGGTGACAACGCTCGAAGATGCCGGTTTCCGGACGGCGCCGTATCACGCGCTGGTGCCTTCCTTTGGTGAGTGGGGCTTCATCATCGCCGGTCGCGACAACTTCGTGCCACCCCGCATCGAGGCGCAGAAAACCCGTTTCCTGACGCCGGCGACGACGGCCGCGCTGTTCCACTTCCCGGCCGACATGGCCCGTCTGCCAGCTGAGGTGAACCGGCTGAACAACCAGGTGCTGGTGCGCTACTTCGAGGCCGAGTGGGGTTCGGTCATCCGTTGAGCAGCGGCTGGGCCCTCAGGTAGGCGACGATCTCGGCGAAGGGCAGCGGCTTGCTGAACAGGTAGCCCTGCAGGTAATCGCAGCCGAGGCGGGTGAGGAACTCGCTCTGCATCTCGGTTTCGACGCCTTCGGCGACCAGTTCGAGGCCGAGGTTGTGGCCCAGCGCGATGATGGCGGCGCAGATCGAGGCATCGTTGGCATCGGTCTCGATGTCGCTGACGAAGGAGCGGTCGAGCTTCAGGCACTTGATCGGCAGGTGCTTCAGGTAGGCCAGCGAGGAATGGCCGGTGCCGAAATCGTCGATGGCCAGCTTGACGCCCATCGCTGCCAACTGGTCGAGGATGTTGAGCGTCATTTCCGGATTCTGCATCGCCGTCGTTTCGGTGATTTCCAGTTCGATGGTGCTGGGTGGTAGCTCATAGCAGGCGAGCGCACCGCGGACCAGAAGCAGCAGGTTTTCGTGACGCAACTGCTGGGCGGAAATGTTGATGGCGACGCGGATATCGGCAAAGCCGAGCTGGCGCATCTGGTGGAGCAGCCGGCAGCTTTCCCAGACCACCCAGTCGCCGAGCGGCTGGATCAGACCGGTTTCCTCGGCGATGGGGATGAAGCGCATCGGCGAGACGGCGCCGAAGATCGGCGAATTCCAGCGCAGCAAGGCTTCAAGACCGATGACGCGGCCACTCTTGGCGGCGATCTGCGGCTGGAAGTGCAGGGAGAACTGGCTGCTTTCCTGCAGGCTGATGCTGGCGATCGCCTGACGCAGGGCGTTTTCCATCTGCAGGCGTTCGCCGGCCGCCTCGTTCATCCGGCTGGCGTAGAACTGGTGGTTGTTGCGACCGACGCTCTTGGCGTGATACATCGCCGAGTCGGCATTGCGCAGCAGGATGCCTGCATCGGTGCCATCGCCGGGAAAGAGGCTGATGCCAATGCTCGGCGTGGTGTACAGCAGGTGTTCGTCGACACGGTAATTTTCGGACAAGGCCATCTGGATCTTGTCGGCGACGCGGGCCGCGGTCAGCGGCCCCTCGATTTCCGGCAAGACAACGACGAACTCGTCACCGCCGAGGCGGGCGACCAGGTCGCTGGCCCGCACCGACTCGCGCAGGCGGCTGGCTACCTGCTGCAGCAGGCTGTCGCCGACATGGTGGCCGAGCGTGTCGTTGATGTTTTTGAAGTTGTCGAGGTCGATCAACATCAGCGCCAGCTGGCGGTTTTCCCGGCCGCAGACACGCAGGGCGTGTTCCAGTTGCGATTCAAAGGCCAGACGGTTGGGCAGATGGGTCAGGGCATCGTGGTAGGCCAGCTGGGCCAGGCGGTCGGCGGCCTGTTTGCTGGCGCTGATGTCGGTGAAGTTGGCGACGTAGTTCACGACCTGGCCGGAATCATTGCGGACCACCGAGATGCACAGCCATTTCGGGTACAGGCTGCCATCCTTGCGCTTGTCCCAGATCTCGCCTTCCCAAAAGTCGTACTGCGAGATCGCTTCCCACATCGCCGCGTAGAATTCCGGCCCGGCATTGCCCGAGGACAGGATGCGCGGATTCTGGCCAAGCACTTCGGCAGCGGCGTAGCCGGTCAGCCGGGTGAAGGCGGCATTGACGGCGATGATGCGGTTGTTGCCATCGGAGACCAGAACTGCCTCATGGCTGTGTTCATAGGCGCACCACAGCACCTCTGGCGACAGTATCTGCCGTCCATCGGGGCTGGGAGGGGCTGCCTGCGCCATGGTCTGTGCTGGCTTGGAGGAAGATCAGACGTTAAACAGGAAGTCGTGCATTGAAAGCCCCGTGGTTGCTTGAATTCATAATTTCCCCTCCTGTTTTGTACCCGTTTTTATACCCGGTTAAGTCGACGCGGGGCTATATTTCAGCTTTTTTCAGGCCCCCATAACTTTGGGGCGCGGTAAATTATAAACGCTCTTGGCTTTGCCCTCGGCAGTCTTGGGGCCAGTGCTTGCGCCCCCGTGCCATTTACAGCGACCATTGGGATAAAGCGCCTTGTTCTGGCACGGCTCCCCGGAGCGCCGCCCCTTGCCTCCACAAATCATATCGACGCACTCCGGGGGAAATTCCGGCTCAGTGGGCAAAATCAACGGCGGCGCATACCCATGGTCGCAGAAGAATTCAAAGCGGGCTTCTGCGTCGGCTTCTGCCGCCTCCAATATCTGGCGACGTAGGGCTTTCACGCGGTCATGTTCCGCCCAATACGCCTTGAGGCGGCGGCGTAGCTCAGGCGTGCTCATGGCGGCGGGCGTAGGCTTCGGCCTTGCGCAAATGCAATGCGGCTTGCAATACGCAATCCAGGGGGAACGAATGATTTACGGCGGCCACGGCTTCAATGATCGCCCGCGAAGCGTAGACCGGGGCTTTGTATTTCCCGCTGCCAGGGCGATTAAAGAACGTGGAGCGTGCCCGGTTGAACTCTTGCAACGCTTTGGGGCTTTGGGTTGCCAGCCAGGCACGGGCAGCACGCAAGAGGGCGCGGGGCTTCTGATTGCTGGGGCGGTATCGCTCAAACACGGCCAAGGCGGCGTCGGCGTAGGTCAAGGCCCATTGCGTTGCAACGTGGTCGGGGTCATTGCCGGTCGCTTTGGCCTCAGCGGCAACGGCTTGGCTGAATAGCGCCTCAAGGTCTTGAATAGGTAAATTCACAGTTTGGTTCCTTTCAGTTTTGGAACCCTTGGAACCCTCTCCCGTTACTTCCTATAGAAATTGGCTCGTCTATTGGATAAACCGGAAAGGGTTCCAAGGGTTCCAATTGGGCTAGTTTGCGTAGCTGGGTTGGGCGTTGGGCGAAAGGGGAAACGGCACATTCCCAGCCTGTGGAATCAGCATCAAGCCGCGATAACGAACCCCGTTCGACGCCTCCTTCTGGAATTTCTTCTGCATCGTTTCCGCCCAACGGGTTTGGGATATCGGGTTTTCCCCTCGGTCCTTTTTCCAGTTGGCATAGTCCCGATACAGGTCGCTCGACTTGGGGCACTGGCTGGCGGGGCGGGCGTCCGGGGCCAAAATCTGCACGCGCTCTGTAAGCCACATTTCCGGGGTCGATTGCGCCGCGAAGTAGTCGGAGCTTTCAGCCTCCACAGCTTGGCAGGGAGGAAGCCGCTTGCCGGCCGCCAGCCACTTGCTATGCCCTTCGATCAGCCAGGCCAGCACGTACCCAAGGTTTTCACGTAGGCGCCGGGGTAGGTCGCCATCCTCCCGCCCAAGGAATGACGCCTTGAAGGGCACAATCTTGATGCGGCTCGTTATCGCGTTGCCCACGGTCCGCAGTTGGGGGCGGTGATTGCCGTAAATCAGGTGCTTGTGGGTGCGCTGGAAGGTGAAGAGGTCGCCCCGCATGAACCGGGCGCTAAGGGTGCCGTCGCCGGTCACTTCGTTAATGCGGGCCTCGTGCCAATACTCCCCGTCGTTGATTTCGGAAGACAGCGCCAGGCGTATGCCTTGAAGGTTGGCAATCTCGGTCGGGTGCCCTTCGTGCGTCTTCGCCATCAGCGTCGACGTGGGCACTTTCCGCGCATAGTCGCCCATTGCATCCTGCACCAAGTCCCCCAAGGTGTTTTTGCCGTTGCGACCTTGCCCAATCCAAAACAACATCCAATGGGACTCCACAGCGCCGGATAGGCACGCCCCCAAGGAAACTTGCAGGAACTCGGCAAGCGCCCGGTCGCCCATGGTGATTTCGCCCATGAACTTGTCGAACGCTGCCCCGCCTTCGTGGCTGGGGGTCACGGCCGTGCACATGGTCAGGCGGTCCACGGGGTCGTGCTGGCGCAGGGTATTAGTGCGAAGGTCGAACGTCCCGCCCGGCGTGTTTAGCAGGTAGTTGTCGCGGTCAAATTCGGTGCCCTTGGCGGACAGCACCGGGTCGGCTTTGGCTAGCTGCTCGACGCCGGCACAAAAGGACGCGGAGCCAATCGAACGGCTCCCCTCGTAATTCACGGAGCGGGCAAGGTCGCGGGCGAAATTAAGCGCCTTCTTCGTTGCCTCAATCTGCCAGCGGGTGCCGTCCCACTCTAGCCACTTGTCCCGCGTGTGGTTGTAGAGCATTTTCCCGTCCATTTGCCGGGCGAATATCTGCGCGACGCTGTCTTGCGTGCCAAGCTGTAGCAATGACATTTCCACGCCTTGCAGAGCCACAGCGCCAGCGGGGGCCGTCATGGCAAGGGGCAAGGGCGCCGGGGCCTTGTCGGTCAATACTTCCTCTTGACGGGCGACGGCTCCCAGGATGGTGCGCTGCAGGTAATCGGCACGGTTCCACTTCTCACGGGCCAGGGCGCTACGTTCCATCAGCCGGCGGATGCGTTCGCAATCCTTGCCCGTCCAGAAGGCCAGGCGTTGCGCCAGGGCGGCGTCGGCTTGGCTGGCGTCATAGGGGCGCACCGGGTCGGGATAGGACCGCCCTAGCGCCTCGGCATTACCCGCCCACAGGTCGGCAAAAGTAGCTTTGCCCCCGAATGCGGAAGCTGTGGATTGCGCCCGCATCGCCCGTTGAATGAGGGCGTCGTCGTCGGATGGTCCGCGCCATTCGGCACAGGGGGCGGTCGTCCATTCTTGGGCTAACGCTTGGGCAGCGTCGGGCGGGAAATAGAGCGCAATCGCGGAGTGAACCGCCATGGTGCAATCAGTGGCGACGTTGCCTGTGGTGCCTTCCGGCCGCCCCAAGGCAATGAACCGCTTGTCGGTGTATAGCTCAATGCCTAGAGCCTCGTTCTTGCAGCCGTGCAAGGGCATGTCGCCGGTATAGCTGCCCCATATGTGCAATCCACAATTCGACTGCGAAACTTCAATGGCCGCCCCCGGAAACATCGCGCACAGTTGGAGTGCCAGCGGGGACCATTGGCCGTCGGGCTGCAAGCAGTTGTCGATATCCAGGCAAAACCGCCGGGCGTCCGGGGTCAGCACAAAGCCAATCCCCCAGCCGTTGCCGAATTGTTGCGCGAAGCGGCCGGCGCCATCGGCGCTCATCCAATGCGCGGGGTCGTGGGCGGAAACTACGCGGCCGGAAGCATCGCACGGGAATTTATCTGTTTTGCCGGGGCGCGTTTGGCTGGGGGAAAGCCGGTAAAGGATAAATTGCCGGTGGGCTTTCAGGGCTTCAAGGGCGGGCGCAATCATGGCTTTACCCCCAGCTTTTCCAGCACGCGGCGAACCTCGGCATTACCCTTCTTCGCGTCGTTTGCCATTGCACGAATAGCTTGATTGAATAGGCAATATCCCCAGCCATCGTTCACCGGCGCGTATGCCGTGCATTTGGCGCCCCAGCATTTGCCAGGCTTTCCATCGACCGGCCATGGGGTCATCATGGAATAATGCTCAACTGAGCAAGGGAGCGCGGGCGCCTCCGGGGCGTCCTGTTTGCGGTCGGTTGCCATGATTAAACCCCCTTGCGGGCGGCTAGCCAGGCTTCAATATCGGCGCGACGGTAACGGCTGCTGCGACCGACCTTGATTGTCAGGTCGGCCCAGCCGTAGCGATTGGCGCACTTCCATACGTGCTGGGTGCGAACCGGAATCCCGTAGTCCCGCGCAACGTCTTCCGGGGTGATGATCTGTGAATGCTCGTTTGCCATGATGAAGGCCCTTTCAAGGTTTCAAAACGGCAGCCTGTTGACGGGGGCGTCATTATCGGGTATCTTGAGCGTGCGAAACTGTAATACCCGGTAGCTGTCTAGGCTGCCAAAAATGCCCGCCTGTGTTGCTAGCACTTGCGGGCATTTCCATTATGCTCGGTTGATTTCGACAGGTCAATCGAAATTTCGACGCAACCTATTGATTTACATAGATAAATTATTTATCTAGCTATCGCCCGGTAATCGCCAAGCCGGTGTTATTCAGGCGCACAGTGCTGAACCAGGCGCCGCCGGGCTTCTCGCTTTCCAGGTGATGGTCGATGCAGGCGACAACCCATTCGCCACACGCCCGCAATACGTCAGACTCAACCTTTACCCGGCCGCCAAATTGCACGGCAGGATTGAAGAGCAAACGGGCGTTGACGCCATAGCCGTCGAATGTGGGATAGCCGACCATGCCGGAAGCGGGCGAGATAAGCGGTATCAGCGTGCCACGCGGCGTCGTCGGGGTTTGGGTGATTGCCAGCACCTTGTCGTCAATCCACAGGCCAATGCCGGCCGCCTTCGCCAAGTCGCGGGCCTGCTCCAAGTCCGTATTGGGCAAATAGACGTCGACCAGCTTGACGTTGACGCCGTTGTTTTCAAATGCAAAGCCCATGCTGTGGGCAATTTGGGCCATGACGCTAGCCACGTCGACCCCGCCCTTGAAGCTCCGGGGCTGCACGGGCCTGAGCGCGGCGGCGGCTGCCGATGCCGCCTGAATGTGCAAATACACGTCGGGCATATTCTGGTAATCGCCCCAAGCGTTCACGATATTGCCGGCGAATACCAGCGTTTCAACATCGCCGTCGATTGCGTAAACCTCCACAGTGTTTGGCTGATAGAGATAGCCGCCGTTCACCGGGGCCTGCATCGTGAACGAAGTAATGCTATTGATGTCCGATTCCGACACGCCGTAGATTTTGGCGCGGAGCGTGCCCATTTGAACGCCCCCTGTCTTGTCGATATCGGCACTCGCCCGGAAGCCTTGCAGCGTGATTCGGTCATTGTTGGACGAACCGAATTTGCCCGTACTCAGGGTGATAACGAAGCGCAGGGCCTTTTTATTGCTGAATGAGGTTGTCATGGTCAAAACCTCGCGTCGGCGGCTTGCAAGATATCGGCAACGCCCCGATTTCCCCGGTGGGCGAGGATTGCAGTAACTACCGGCAGGCGAAGGCGAAGCCCCAAAGCCTCAAAGCGCGGGTACTTGTCCGCCCCCAATGCGTCGTCGTAGGCTTCCTGTTGCGCCGGGTCTTTGAACTTTTCCCAAGAGGGCCAGGAAGCAACGCACTTCATAAACGCGGGCCGTAGGCGCTCCATGGCGGCATCGACAGCCTTTGCCGCTGCCTCTACCTCAGCGACCACGCTTTCAAGCTCGACACGGGCCGCCTTGTGCCTCTCAATCTGCCCAAGTGTGGAATCAGCGGCCTCCACAGCACGAAGGCGGGCATTCTCGGTGCGCTCGGCTTTCTGCTGGATTTCGTACCGTGCCGACGAACGCTCAAGGGCGGCAATTTCATTTTCAACGCCCACGGCTTCCGCGTGCTTGCCTTGGGCCGCAAGTTCATTCCACAGCTTGCGAAGCTCGGCAATTTGGGCGCCGATGTTTCCAAGTTCGATAGATGCGGTCGTCATTTCTTTTTGCTCCGGTTTTGTTCGGCAATTTCGATAAGGCGGTTGAGGATTTCCCGCTGACTGGTAAAGCGGCTCCAATCCTCGTCGGTCAGTTGCAGGGCGGCGGCGGATATTTCCGCCCACGTAACCGCCGGGGCTTCATCTTTGGCAATCGTGGGCTTGCTGCTGTGGTACTGAGCGGCCAGGTCGACCAAGTTCGCAACCTTGCGGCGGGCGGCGGCTTGCAGGTCGGCGGAAATGCCTTGCGCCAGGGCGCCGCCGGCATTGCCAATGCGTTTGGCTTGCGCCAGTTGTTCGGACGCAGCAACGAGGTCGCGCCCGATTTTCTTCTGTTGCCAGGTGGTCATGGTGTCAGGCTCCTTTGTATCTCAGGAATGCCGCACGGTCGCGGCGGGTGACTTCTTCCGCACGGCGGCGCAATTCAACTTGCCAGCGGGCGCGGGTGTTTTGGGGGCAATTGCCCCGCGCTTGCCGGGCGGGGATTGGGGGTAATTTGATCGCCATGGCCGCCCCCTCATGCCGCAAGGGCTTTGCGAAGGTCGCCCACGTTCCAGGCGGTGACGTTCAGGGACAACTTGCGGGGGGCGGGCAAAGTGCCGCGCTTGACCATGCGCCAAACAGTGGCGGACGAACAGCCGATAAGCGCCTGTACTACAGGCTGGCGGACATTCGCGGAGTCGGGGAGTGAATCAAAATTCTTGAGCGCGTCGGGGATTGCGCTCGGGTCGGTGGGCTGTGCCATGGCGTGCTGTCCTTGTGAAATATTGCGACAGCACGAAGAGTATTTATCGGGATGGAAGCGAACCCGCGTTCACTTCCGTCTTTTTTCTAGGACGCCTTCATCTTGCAGAATCGTTCGGATTTGTCGGGTTGAAAGCTCTTGCCGTTGCGCCAAGATGCCGCAAACATCGTGCGGGGAATGCCCGCCCGCAATCAACTTCACAGCCTCCCGCGCAAGCTCCCCATTGCGTAACGCCTTGGCGCTACGTCGTACCTGAACGGAAGCCGCCCCGCCCTTTTCCGAATTGGCCGCGTGCGTGATTTGTTGCCGACAACGTTCGACCGCGCTTTCCTTAAACTCAGTTTTTATGCTCTGCTGCAACTGGTTGAGGTCGCCAATTGACGTGGGCAAATTAGCAAGCCAGTCCACGCGCTCCCCGTCCGCTGCAATCAGGGTGCGAATCTCTTTTTTCTTCATGGTCAAAGTTCCTTTATTTCTACGCGGCGGCCGGGCGCAACGGTACAACCTTGGCGCCGTCGCCCTTCTTCCAGGCGTCCAGCATGTCCGCCCATTGCTGCATCATCTTTGCCCGGTCGGCCAGGTGTTCCGCGTGGTTGTAGGTGCGACGCACGGCGTTGGGTTCGGCGTGGGCTAGCTGGCGCTCTATCCAGTCCGCAGGGAAGCCCATTTCATTTAGCCGCGTGCTGCCCGTCGTGCGGGTTGCGTGTGGGCTGTACTTGCCGCCCCAGCCAAGGATATTGAGCATTTGCCGGAACGATGCCACGGCCATTGGCTTGCCCTTGTCGTCGCGGCCGGGGAATACGTGAACATGCCGGCCGGTGATGCCGTGCAACGCCCGCAGCAATTCCACAGCTTGGGTCGGCAAAGGAATGGCGTGTTCCTTCCGCTTCTTCATGCGCTCGGCAGGAATGCGCCAGATAGCGGCGTCAAGGTCGAATTCTGCCCACTCAGCGTCGACGGCTTCGCTGGGGCGGCACAGGGTCAGCCACATAAGCCGGAAGGCGCCAATGGTTTCATGCCGGCCGCCGTGGGCGTCGACGTCCCGTAGGATTTTCCCGATAGCGTCGGCCTCAAGGGGGCGCTTGTGCTGGGTCTTGTTCGCCGGAAGGGCCTTGCGTACCGGATACACCGGGTCGGTATCGGCCCTCAGCGTGGATACGGCAAGCTCGAAAACCCCGGACATGGTGCGCTTCGCCTCGGCAGCCACAGAAGGGCCGTTCTTCTCTTGCGCCGTTTTCAGCACGTCCAAGATATGCGCCGGGATAATTTGCTTTACTGGTAGCGCTCCGATCTTCGGAAAGACGACGCGGGCCAACATGTCTAGCCGCCGCTTCTTTGTGACTTCCTCCCACTCTTTCAGGGATACCCACTCACGGGCCACGGCTTCAAAGGTGGTCGCGCTTTCCTGTACCCGCTTAATGCGGTCTAGCTGCCGTTCGTGGGCGGGGTTGATTCCTTGCTTCACCAGGCCCCGCGCCTTGATGCGTTCGTCGCGTGCTTCGGCCAGGGTGAAGCGGCCCCCAGCCTTCCGGGCCTTGGCTTCCTCGGCTGTCTCGCCGTTGGGGGCGCTCACATAGTCGCCAATGGCAAAGACGCTTTCCTTAACGACCCCCTCCCGCGCCAGCTTGAAGCGGTAGCGCCACGCCTTCACGCCGTTGGGCTTTATCTCAAGGTAAAGGCCCTTGTCGTCGGCCAGCTTATAGGGCTTGTCCTTGGGCTTTGCTGTGCGGCATTGGGTATCGGTCAGCATGGCGGATTCTCGGGGGTTTGTCGGCGTACCCGCTTTTTTGAGTGGGTACAAAAAGGTCATACCCGGAATCGTACCCGCTTATAGGTGAGATGGGAAGATTTACGATGAAGTGGGGAGAAATGAAAAACCCCGCATTTGCGGGGCTTTGTCGGGGATTCTGCGCCGGCTTGATATGCCGTGAGAAGACAGAACGCGTTTAGACGTTGAACAGGAAATTGAGCACGTCGCCGTCCTTGACCACGTATTCCTTGCCTTCGGCGCGCATCTTGCCGGCCTCCTTGGCGCCGGCCTCGCCCTTGTAAGCGATGAAGTCGTCGAAAGCGATGGTCTGGGCACGGATGAAACCACGCTCGAAGTCGGTATGGATGACACCGGCCGCCTGCGGGGCGGTGTCGCCCTGGTGGATGGTCCAGGCGCGCACTTCCTTGACCCCGGCGGTGAAGTAGGTGGCCAGGCCGAGCAGCTTGTAGCCGGCGTGGATCAGGCGGTCGAGGCCGGGTTCTTCGAGGCCGAGGTCGGCCAGGAACATCTGCTTTTCCTCGTCGTCGAGGTCGGCGATCTCGGACTCGATGGCGGCGCAGACGGTGACCACTTCGGCCTTCTCGGTCGCGGCATGGGCGCGCACGGCGTCGACCAGCGGATTGTTTTCGAAGCCGTTCTCGGCGACGTTGGCGACGTAGAGCACCGGCTTGGCGGTAATCAGGCAGAAGGGCTTCAACAGCGCCAGCTCTTCCTTGGAGAAGTCGAGGGCGCGCACGGCCTTGGCCTGATCGAGCTGGGCGAAGCACTTTTCCAGCACGGCGACCAGAATCTTGGCTTCCTTGTCGCCCGAACTGGCCGGGCGACGGTAACGGTTGAGCGCCTTTTCGACGGTGGCCATGTCAGCCAGCGCCAGTTCGGTGTCGATGATTTCGATATCGCGGATCGGATCGACACCGCCGGACACGTGGATCACGTTGTCGTCGGCGAAGCAGCGGACGACATGGACGATGGCGTCGGTTTCGCGGATGTTGGCCAGGAACTGGTTGCCCAGGCCTTCGCCCTTGGAAGCACCGGCGACCAGGCCGGCGATGTCGACGAATTCGACGATGGCCGGCTGCATCTTCTGCGGCTTGACGATCGCCGCCAGCGCCTGCATGCGCTTGTCCGGCACTTCAACGATGCCGACATTCGGCTCGATGGTGCAGAACGGATAGTTTTCCGCCGCGATGCCGGACTTGGTCAGGGCATTGAAGAGGGTGGATTTGCCGACGTTGGGCAGGCCGACGATGCCGCATTTGAGAGACATGGTTATTCCTTATACAGCTTTACCGTGCAACTGTTGTTGGGCGCCGGCAAAATCGCCGTTCGCCAGCTTGGGCCAGGCCAGCAGACTGCGGGCCAAAGCGTGTTCGATATCCGGCAATTCTTCCTTGCGCGGCTGATGCAGCACGAAATCGACAACCTGCTGAGCCAGGTTGAGCGTGCGCGGGTGGCCGATGCCGAGGCGCAGGCGCCAGAAGTCCGGCGTGCCGAGTTTGGCCTGGATGTCCTTGAGGCCGTTGTGGCCGCCATTGCCACCGCCCTGCTTCAAGCGGATGCCGCCGGGCGGCAGGTCGAGTTCATCATGGATGACGAGGATCTCGGCGGCGGGAATCTTGTAGAAATTGGCCAGCGCGGCGACCGCCTGACCGGAGCGGTTCATGAAGGTGGTCGGCTGCAGCAGCCAGAGTTCGCCGATGCGGGCCGCCCGGCCGAAGAATTTGGCCTGCGGGGCGAGCGTTACCTTCAGCTTGTCGGCGAGCTGGTCGACAAACCAGAAACCGACGTTGTGCCGGGTGTTTTCGTATTCGGGGCCGGGATTGCCGAGGCCGACGACGAGGCGGGGTGGGTTCATGGCCATAAGCGCGAAAAAGCCGCCGGCGGCAGATTGCCGGCGGCGGCCCGTGCAGCGATCAGCGCGAGCTTACTCGGCAGCAGCTTCGCCTTCTTCGGCGGCTTCAGCCGTGCCACCCTTGCCGACGACGCCGACGACGACGGCATCAAGATTGGCGTGGTGGCCGAGCTTGACACCCTTCGGCAGCTTCAGCTGGCCGAGGTGGATGCTGTCGCCGATCTTCAGGGCAGCCAGGTCGACTTCGATGAATTCCGGCAGATCCTTGGCCAGGCACTGGACGTCGACTTCGGTCGTGACGTGGTTGACCAGGCCGCCGTTGAGCTTGACGCCCGGAGCGATTTCTTCATTGACGAAGTGCAGCGGCACCTTGACGTGCAGTTCATGGGTGGCGTCGACGCGCTGGAAGTCGATGTGCAGGACCAGCGGCTTGTAAGCGTGCACTTGCGTGTCGCGCAGCAGGACCTGTTCCTTCTTGCCGTCGATGACCAGGGTGATGATCGAAGAATGGAAAGCTTCCTTCTTCAACTTCAGCAGCAGGTCGTTGTGGTTGGTTTCGATGGCGATCGGGGCGGCTTCGCCACCATAAACGATGCCGGGCACCGTGCCGGCGCGACGCAGGCGGCGGCTCGCACCCGTTCCCTGCAACGTACGCGCATTGGCGATAACTTCAAAGGTCATGTTGATACTCCAGAGTGTTTCCCGATCCGCGACCAGAAAGGGAAGGGTTAAAAAGCAGTTGCCTAGTTGCCTAGGGGTTAGAGCGGTCAGCTCAAGATCCTGGGCAACTCGATCCTAATAACTAGTCAATGAACAGCGACGACACCGAGTCGTCGTTGCTGATGCGGCGTATGGTTTCGGCCATGATTTCGGCCACGGATAGTTGGCGGATGCGGCTGCAGGCAGCGGCATCATCGCGCAACGGAATGGTGTCGGTGACGACCAGCGAGTCGAGGTCGGAGTCGTTCAGACGCTCGATGGCCGGACCGGAGAGCACCGGGTGCGTACAGTAGGCGACGACCTTCAGGGCGCCGTTGGCTTTCAGCGCGGTGGCGGCCTTGCACAGCGTGCCGGCGGTATCGACCATGTCGTCCATGATGACGCAGGTGCGGCCCTCGACTTCACCGATGATGTTCATCACTTCGGCAACGTTGGCTTTCGGCCGGCGCTTGTCGATGATCGCCAGGTCGCATTCGAGGCGCTTGGCCAGCGAGCGGGCGCGAACGACGCCGCCGTGGTCAGGCGAGACGACCAGCGGATTTTCGTAATTCTGTTTCTGGATATCTTCGAGCAGGATCGGCAGGGCGTAGATGTTATCGACCGGAATGTCGAAGAAGCCCTGAATCTGTTCAGCGTGCAGGTCCATGGTCAGCACACGGTCGACGCCGGAGGCGGCGAGCATGTTGGCGACCAGTTTGGCGGCGATGGGCACGCGTGAGGAACGCGAGCGGCGATCCTGGCGGGCGTAGCCGAAATACGGGAGGGCGGCGGTGATCCGGCCGGCCGAGGCGCGCTTCAGCGAATCGACCATGACCAGCAGTTCCATCAGATTATCGTTGGTCGGCGCGCAGGTGGATTGCAGGACGAAGATGTCGCGGCCGCGCACATGTTCCTGCAGTTCGACGCTGACTTCGCCGTCGGAGAAGCGACCGACATTGGCGCGACCGAGATCGACGTTGAGCTGGGTTGCGACATCGGCGGCCAACTTCGGGTTGGCATTGCCGGTGAACACCATCAGGCTGTTGTAGGCCATTTCCACATTCCTCCGGACGATTTATGCCGAATGCGCAATTCGTCCGCGACAATGAAAATCGGGCAGGTTTGTGACCTGCCCGAAGGAAGCTTGGCTGGGGAAGAAGGATTCGAACCTTCGAATGCCGGAATCAAAATCCGGTGCCTTGACCAACTTGGCGACTCCCCAGCGGGTACGTCAGCACGGGTTCGCGTGCGAACGAGGCGCGGATATTACACAAGTACTACCGGGGCGTCCAGCGTTTTGTTAAAGATTGGCCAATGGATGTGCTGCCAGGCCGTCGGCGACCCAGCCTGCCATCCCGGCCGGCAGGCCGACGAGCACCCGCTCGGCCTCGGCGCGACTGGCGAAGGGGGCGAACAGGCAGGCGCCCGAGCCGGTCATCATGGCTTGCGAGGAAAACTGCTGCAGCCAGGCCAGATGCTCGGCGACCACAGGAAAGCGGGCGCCAGCGACACCTTGCAGATCGTTGCCGCCCATGCCGGGGCGCCAGTCGCTGGCGCGCATCGGCGGCGTTGCCCGCGGCAGTTCGGGGGCGGTGAAGATGGCCGCCGTCGGCACATTGACCGGCGGCACCAGGATCAGATAGCTGGCCGGCGGCAGGTCGATATCGGTGAAGTGTTCGCCGACGCCCTCGGCGAAGGTGTTGCGACCGTGGATGAAGACCGGCACGTCGGCGCCGAGGGCAAGGCCGAGTTGTTCGAGGCGGCGGCGGGTGAGTCCCGTCTGCCATAGATGATTGAGGGCGAGCAGGACCGTGGCGGCATCCGAACTGCCGCCACCGAGGCCGCCGCCCATCGGCAACTGCTTGTCGAGGTGGATGGTGACGCCCTGCTGGCAGTCGGTGGCTTGGCGCAGGAGCAGGGCGGCGCGGTAGCAGAGATCGCTTTCCGGGGCGACGCCGGGCAGCGGGTTGGCAAGCACGATGTGGCCATCGTCGCGCGGCGCGAAGCGCAGGCTGTCGCAGCGGTCGATGAAGCGGAAGACGGTCTGCAACAGGTGGTAGCCATCGGCGCGGCGGCCGACGACGTGGAGGAACAGGTTCAGTTTGGCCGGGGCTGGCCAGCGGCTGGCGTAAGTCCAGGCGCTCACGGTGCGGTTCGCCATTCCTCGATGCGTAGACGCAGTTCAATCTCGTCGGCGCGGCGCAGGGTGACGCGGGCCGGCAGGGCCGTTGGTGATTCGTCGTCGTAGGCGTAATCGACTTGCCAGCCGGCTTCGTTCAGCTGCTGCGGCCGCTGCTGCGCATCGCGTTGCAGTTGTCCGCCGTACCCGGGCTGGCCGAGCAGCCAGGCGGGCAGGCGCGATACCGGCAGGCGTTCGCCGGTGGCCGCTTCCATCAGTTCGTCAGGATCGGCCGAGCTGCGGGTCTTGCCGTCGGATGTGCGCAGGTAGGCGAGGTCGGGCGTCGTTTCTATTTCGGCCACACCGTAACCGAGCGGGCTGGCGATCAGGATGCGTTCGCCTTGCTGGCGGTGCTCCCAGGTCAGACGGCCGGCGGCCGATTGGGGCGCCTGTTCGGGACGGGTCAGGCGCAGGGCGAAGCGGGCTTCCATGATGAAGTCGCGCAGACTGTCGCGGCTCGCTGGCGGGGGCGGCGGCAGGCTGCTACAGGCGCTGAGCAGCAGGCCGGCGCACAGGAGCAGGCTGCCGCGCCAGCCACACTGGAGGGGCGGATGGTTCAAGGCTGCAGTTTCTTGATGGTGCCGGCGAGCGTTTCGTTGTCCGGATGCTGGCGGGCAGCTTCGTCGAGCAGCCGGCGGGCATCGTCGTGGCGGCCCATGGTCCACAGGACTTCTCCCAGGTGCGCGGCAATTTCCGGGTCGGGCTTGTTGCGGTAGGCCCGTTCCAGGGTGGCCAGCGCTTCTTCGAGGCGGCCTTGGCGAAACTGGACCCAGCCCAGGCTGTCGGTAATGAAGGGGTCGTCCGGCAGCAGGATGAGGGCCCGGGTGATCAGCGTGAACGCCTCGTCAAGGCGGATGTTGCGATCGGCCAGCGAATAGCCAAGAGCATTCAAGGCGTGTGCATGATC
The DNA here is from genome assembly GCA_002840765.1 of Betaproteobacteria bacterium HGW-Betaproteobacteria-7. GTDB lineage: Bacteria > Pseudomonadota > Gammaproteobacteria > Burkholderiales > Rhodocyclaceae > Azonexus. Next base: position 83,377 of record PHCE01000002.1, on the reverse strand, counting down.
CGGGCGCAGGCTGAGCAGGTGCTGGAGGTGCTTTTCCAGCAGTTCCGGGCGGCCGCTGCGCTCAGCGGTGAGGGCGGCGTCGTAGAGCATGTCGGTGTTGTCGGGCTGACCGGCCAGCGCCTCGGTAAGCACCGCGTAGGCGTCGGCATGGCGGCCGGCATCGCGCATTAGCTGGGCTTCGGCCAGGGTCAGCTGGGTACGTTCTTCGTCGCTGCCGCCGCGGGTGTTGCGCAACAGCTCGCGGGCTTCGTTCGGCTTGCCCTGTTGCAGGAGAATCTGGGCGGAGCGGGCACGGGCGGCGACATGCTGGTTGCCGGAGCTGACCTGTCCATAGTGTTCGAGCGCTGCCGGCAGGTTCTTCTGCTCCTGGTCGAGCTGGCCAAGGAAGAAGTGCACGCTGCTCTTGTCGGGGAAGTCGCTTTTCAGCAGGCGTTCAAGCTGCTGCCGGCCGGTGCTGGTGTCGCCCTGCTGCAGAGCCAGCATGGCAATCGGGTAGATGATCTCGGGATTGTCCGGGTTGTCCTTGAGCAGGCGGTCGAAATGCTGACGTGCATCGGCGAAGCGCTTCTCGCCGATGAGCAGCCGGGCCAAGGCGAGGCGGGCTTCGCGGGCGGCCGGCTGACGCTTGACGAACTCGTCCAGGCTGGCGATGGCGCTGGCGTTCGACTGCCTGGCCTGGATCTGGGCCCGGGCCAGTGCCGCGGTTTCCCAGTCGGGGCGGAGGAGTAGTGCCTTCTCGATCGCCGTCAGCGCGCCCATGTTGTCGCCGGCATTGGCCGAAGCCTGGGCGACGGCAAAGTGGGCCTCGGGTACGGTGTCGTAGGGCACAGCCAGTTTTTCGACGAGTTCCTGCACGGCCTTCTTGTTCTCGTGGCGGGCGAGCATGCGGTTAAGGTGCATCAGGTTGGCGGCCAGATTGGGCTTGTCGCGTTCGAGCAGAATGGCCAGCTGCGGCGCCAGTTCGTCCAGGCGGTTGGCGAGGACGAGGAGCGAGGACTGGGTCTGCCGGGCCCGCGTGGAGTCGGGTTCGACTTCCAGCCAGATGCTGGCCAGTTCGAGCGCCTGTTCGTACTGACGGGCAAAACCGGCAACTTCGGTGGCGCGGGCCAGGGCTGCCGGGTCACGCGTACGTTTTGCCAGATCGCTCCAGGCGTCGACGGCCAGGCGCGTGTCGCCCCGCTGCAGCGCCAGTTCACCGAGCAGGGAGAAAAAAACCGTGCGCGCCAGCAGGTTTTCCGAGGATTCCGCTGGCATCGCCTGCTTGCCAGGGGCCGCCGCCTGGCTGGGGACGGCCAGGATCAGGCCGAGGGCCAGGGTGAGGGCGGTAGCGGTGAACTTCGCAGGCATGGTCAGCTTTCGGTCGTGGGTAGGCGTTGGAGCGCATAAAATCTTTTAAGTTTGCGATGTTATTTGGCTTTGTCGGGAGGAACAAGCAATGCCGGAGTTGCCGGAGGTCGAAGTCTGTCGCCGTGGGCTGTTACCGGAGGTCGAGGGGCAACGCATCGAGGGGGTGGTGATCCGCTCCCCGAAGCTGCGCTACCCCATTCCGCCGGCTCTGCTCGAGCTGCTGCCCGGCTGCTTCGTGCGCAGTATCCGCCGGCGCGGCAAGTACCTGCTCTTCGACTGTGCCCGGCCGGGCGTCGAGGGGACGTTGATCCTCCATCTCGGCATGTCCGGCAACCTGCGCTTCGTTCCCTTTGCCCAGGCGCCGGAAAAACACGATCACTTCGAGCTGGTTCTCGGCAGCCAATTGCTCCGTCTCGCCGACCCGCGCCGTTTCGGCCTGGTGCTCTGGCAGCCGGGGCCGCCGCTGGCGGCGGAGCGGCACCCACTGCTCGCCGTACTCGGTGTCGAGCCGCTGACCGAGGCGTTCGATGGCGACTGGCTGCATGCCGCCTGCAGCCGGCGTGGCGCACCGGTCAAGCCGGTGCTGATGGACAGCCATATGGTGGTTGGCATTGGCAATATCTATGCGTCGGAAAGTCTCTTCCGCGCCGGCATCTCACCCTTGCGCGCCGCCAACCGGATCAGTCCGGCGCGCTACCACCTGCTGGCAGCGGCCGTGCGCGAAACGCTGTCCGATGCCATCGCCGCTGGTGGCAGCAGCATCCGCGATTATGTGCATAGCGATGGGGGCGCCGGTTGTTTTCAGATTCAGGCTGCTGTTTACGAGCGTGATGGCGAGCCCTGCCGACGCTGCGATGGCGTCATTCGGCAGATTCGTCAGAGCGGTCGCAGCAGCTATTACTGCCCGTCCTGCCAGCATTAATTGTTCGCTGCAAGCCCCTGTTTCTATGCTAAATTGAACGCTTCGCATGTATCCAGGAGGCATGCCAACATGTCGCTTGCCAATCAATTCGCTGCCTATACTGCCTGGCGTGCCCGCCTATCGTCGAGTATCGGCGAATTCAAGGACTGGCTCGCCCAGAACGAGTTATCCGACGCCCAGGCCGATTTGCGATTGGTCCATCTGCTCGATCGTCTGCGCGAAGACCGGCTGAACGTTGCCTTCGTTGCCGAGTTCTCGCGTGGCAAGTCGGAGCTGATCAATGCCATCTTCTTCGCCGAGTACGGCTCGCGCATGCTGCCCTCGTCCGCCGGGCGGACCACGATGTGCCCCACCGAATTGCTCTACGATGGCGACAAGCTGCCCGGCATCGAGCTGCTGCCGATCGAGACGCGCTCCACCAACGCCGGGGTCAGCGAATACAAGCGCTATCCGGAAGAATGGACTGTCGTCCGCCTCGACGTCGAGGCGCCGGATGCCATGCAGGAGGCGTTGCGCCAGGTAAGCGAGACGACTCGGGTGACGCCGGATGTCGCCCGCGAACTCGGTTTTGCCGTGGGCAGCAGCGATGTCGATCTCTACCGTGTCGGTGAAGATGGCATGGTCGAGGTGCCGCGCTGGCGTCATGCGGTCATCAATTTTCCGCATCCACTGCTCAAGCAGGGGTTGATCATCCTCGATACCCCGGGTCTGAATGCCATCGGCGCCGAACCGGAGCTGACCCTGTCGCTGCTGCCCAATGCCCATGCCGTTCTCTTCATCCTGGGCGCCGACACCGGCGTCACCCAGTCGGACATGGCTATCTGGCGCGAACACATCTGCGCTGGCGGTACCGCCCGGCGCGGCCGTCTGGTGGTGCTCAACAAGATCGATGGCCAGTGGGACGAACTGAAGACGACGGAGGAGATCGATGACGAAATCCGGCGCCAGGTCGACTCAAGCGCCGATATTCTCAATCTGCCGACGACGCAGGTTTTTCCTGTGTCCGCCCAGAAGGGGCTGGTCGCCAAGATCACTGGCGATCAGGCGCTACTCGAACGTAGCCGCTTGCCCTTGCTCGAGGCGGCGCTATCCGGCGAACTGATTCCGGCCAAGCGCGACATCGTCTGCGAAAATACCGAGAGCGAATTCGGCGATGTCAGCCGGCGTACGCGTGGCTTGCTCGAGTCGCGGCTGGCCGGCCTGCGCGAACAGCTGACTGAACTGACCGAACTGCGCGGCAAGAACAAGGGTGTCGTCGAGTACATGATGGGCAAGGTGCGTGCCGAGAAGGATGAATTCGAGTCCGGCCTGCAGCGCTACTACGCCGTACGCAGTGTCTTCTCGACGCTGACCAACAAGCTGTTCGCCCATCTCGGGCTTGACACCCTGCGCCAGCTGACGCACGAGACGCGGGAGGCCATGCTCGACGCGGTCTTTTCCAAGACCTTGTCGGATGCGATGGCGAAGTTTTTCGGTCGTTCGCGTGAGGCGCTGGCCAAGTCCGATGACGAGATCAACGAAATCCTCTCCATGATGGAGGCGGTGTACAAGCGCTTCGCCGTCGAGCACGGCCTCAAGCTGGGCTCGCCGACGGCCTTCTCGCTGCTGCGTTACCGCAAGGAACTGGATCGCCTGCAGTCATGGTGCGATGCCCATCTGAACACCATGGTCAGCCTGATGACGCACGACAAGAAGAACATCACGCAGAAGTTCTTCGAGGAGGTGGCGGTGCAGGTACGCCGCGCCTTCGAGCATGCCAACCGCGATGCCGAAACCTGGTTGCGGGCGATCATGGCGCCGATGGAAACCCAGGTGCGCGAGCATCAGATCCAGCTCAAGCGCCGCCTGGAGAGCATCAAGCGCATTCACCAGGCGACCGACACGCTGGAAGATCGGATCGCCGAGCTGGAAAGTGTCGAAAAGAACCTGCTGGCGCAGATTCAGGGCCTGGAGGAGATTGCCGGCCGGGTACGCGAAATGCTGCTGCCGTTCGAAGTCCAGCAAATGCGGGCGGCCTGAGCGTCGCGTCCGGTTGACGTAAAAAGGCCCGCGGATTGCTCCGCGGGCCTTTTTACTGTCGCTGAACTCAGGGGCGCTTGTTACCAGTCAGCTTCTCGTACTTGACCCAGAGCACGTCCTCGTTCTCGACATGGCTGGGATCCTTGGGAATGCAGTCCACCGGACAAACCTGCACACACTGCGGTTCGTCGTAGTGACCGACACACTCCGTGCACTTGTTCGGGTCGATGACGTAGATCTCTTCCCCCTGGGAAATGGCCTCATTCGGACACTCCGGTTCACACACGTCGCAGTTGATGCATTCGTCGGTAATAATCAGGGACATAGCTTTCCTCTCTCGGTTAAGCAGTGGTATTCGCCCGCAGGCGCTTATCTACACAAGGTTGTACAAATTTGCTGACATCACCGCCCAGGCGCGCGATTTCGCGGACCATGGTGGCGGAGATGAACATGTATTGCTCGCCGGGTGTCAGAAACACCGTTTCGACCTCCGGATAGAGGCTGCGGTTCATTCCGGCCATCTGGAACTCGTATTCGAAGTCGGAGACTGCGCGCAGGCCGCGGACGATGACCTTGGCCCCCTTTTCATGGACGAAATCCATGAGCAGGGTGTTGAAGCCGACGATCTCGACATTCGGTACGTCGGCGAGAATCTCCTTCGCCATCTGTACCCGGTCGGCGAGTGGGAAACGCGGCTGCTTGGCCGGGCTCTCGGCGATCGCCAGGATCAGCTTGTCGAACAGGCTGGCGGCCCGGCGGACCAGGTCTTCGTGACCGCGGGTGATCGGGTCAAAGGTGCCGGGATAGATCGCTACGCGATGATCGAGTTTGTTCAAGCTGGCCGCCGCAACAAGTGAAAATGGACTTCCCCCGCCTTGCCCTGGCGCACTGTGCGCCAATCACCAAGCGATGCGATTTCGTGTTCGGCCTCGACGTAAATCGCTGCATCCTCGTTCAGAGCCGGTGGCAACAGCCCCTCAAGGCGGCCTATCCAGCCCGCTTGGTAGGGCGGATCGAGGAAGATCAGGTCGAATTTAGCTTTGGTCGAAACCAAATATTGTAGCGCATCCCCGCGAACGATCTCCACTGCCGCCGGCTTGTGCAGCAATTCGTGGTTTTCATGCAACGCCGCCAGGACGCGCGGCGTCTTTTCCACCATGACCACGCGGGCGGCGCCACGCGAGGCGGCTTCGAAGCCGAGGGCGCCGCTGCCGGCGAACAGATCGAGACAATGCTGGCCGGCGAGATCCTGGCCAAGCCAGTTGAACAGGGTCTCGCGGACGCGATCCGGGGTCGGGCGTAGGCCTTCGCTGTCGGGAAAACGGAGCTGACGGCGACGAAATTCGCCGCCGACGATACGCACGGTATTCATGACGGCCTCAACGCCCGGGTGGTCGCGTCAATCGGCGGCCACGGTAACGATGGTCAGCGCCTCCGGCCGGATGTGGCGGGCGAAAGCGGCCTTGACTTCGGCTGCCGTCACCGCCTGAACCCTCTCCTGGTAGTGGTCCAGATAGTCGAGCGGCAGGCCGTAGAAACCGATCACGGCGACGTTCTCGAGGATCTTGCGATTGCTGTCCAGGCGCAGCGGGAAGCTGCCGGTCAGGTTGGCTTTGGCGGCGGTAAGTTCCTCGTCGCTCGGACCGTCGGCGACAAAGCCGGTGAGCACCTCGCGAGCCACCTTGATCGCTTCGCTGGCCTGCGAGCGCTTGGTCTGCAGGCCGATCTGGAAGGGACCGGGATGCTTCAGGGGGGCGAAATAGCTGTATACGCTGTAGGCAAAGCCGCGCTTGTCGCGGACCTCCTTCATCAGGCGCGAGACGAAGCCGCCGCCGCCCAGTGTGTAATTGCCGACGAGCAGCGGGAAGTAGTCGGGATGGCCGCGCTCAATGGCCGGCAGGCCGAGGGTGATATGGGCCTGGCTGGCCGGATGGGCGATCGCCTTGAGACCTTGCTGGCTGGCGCCCGGTGGCGTTGGCAACGGCTGGGCGGCGCCGCTCGGCAGGCTGGCCGACAAGGCAGCGGCGATGCGTTCAGCCTCGGCGCGCGACAGATCGCCGACCAGCGTGATGCTGGCGCCGGCGGCGTTGTAGTGGCGGGCGTGGAAGGCGACCAGATCGTCGCGGCCGAAGGTGGCGACCGACTCCGGTGTCGCCTGCCGACCATACGGATGCTCGGGATAGAGGGCTTCCCAGAAGGCCTTGCCGCCGATGCTGTCGGGGCGCGTCATGGCCTCCTTGAGGCCGGCGATGGTGCGCACCTTCTCGCGTTCGAGGATGGCGGCATCGAACAGCGGCTGGGAAATCGTCGCGCGCAGGATGTCGAGGGCGACCTCGCGCTTGTCGGCGGCGGCCAGGGTGCGCACGGAAATGCTGGCGCGGTCGGTGTCGGCACCACCGCCGAGGCGGGCGCCGATATCGGCCAGATCCTCGGCAATCGCCGTCTCGTCACGCTTGCCGGCGCCGAGGTCGAGCAGGGAGCGGGTCAGGCCGGCGAGACCTGCCTTGCCGGGCGGATCGAACATCGAGCCGGCAGCGAAGTCGACCTGGACGTCGACGATGGGCAGCGCCCGGCTGGCGACAAAATAGACGCGGGTGCCGGCGCTGGTCGTCCAGTGTTCGATGGCGACGCCAGCCAGGGCGGACTGGGCGGCGAGGAAGACGAGGGCGGCGCTGAGCAGGCGTTTCATGGCGCGATTCATTAGTGGCGGGTGGGGAAAGCGGCGCGGCGCGACTGGCCGTCCAGCGGTTGCGGGTCGAGAACGCCGATGGTCAGCGCGTCATCGTCGAAATATTTTTTGGCGACTGCCTGGACGTCGGCGGCGTTGACCTGCTGCAGCTTGTCGAGCATGCGGTCAAGCTGCCGGTAGGGCAGGCCGACGGCTTCGATCTGGCCGATCTCCATCGCCTGGCCGAAGACCGAGTCGAGCTTGTACACCTCGCTGGCCAGCAATTGGGCCTTGGCCCGCTTCAGTTCGGCAGCGCTGACGCCGTCCTTGCGCACGCGGTCGATTTCGGCGCGGAGGGCGGCTTCGAGTTCGGCGACTGTCTTGCCGGCCGATGGGCTGCCGTGCAGATAGAGCATGCCCGGGCCACGCGCCGTGCTGTCGTAGTCAATGCCAGCTGACAAGGCGATTTTGTCCTCGCGCACCAGCTTCTTGTTGAAGCGGGCGGCATCGTGGCCGTCAAGAATGGCGGCCAGCATCTGCAGGGCGTAAGGATCGCTGTCCTTTTCGATGTCGCGGAGAACCGGCGCCTTGTAGCCCATGATCAGTACCGGTAGTTCGGCCGGCGCCTTGACGGTGATGCGGCGCGTACCGTCCTGGCGTGGCTCGATCTGGGCCTTGCGCGCCGGCAACGGGCGTGCTGCCAGTGGGCCGTAGTATTTCTCGGCCAGGGCGAACACCGCTTTATGGTCGACGTCGCCAGAGATCACCACGTAGGCGTTGTTGGGCACGTACCACGTGTCGTACCAGGCCTTGGCGTCGGCTGCCGTCATGTTTTCCAGGTCACTCATCCAGCCGATGATCGGCCGCCGGTAGGGGTGGGCCTGGAAGGCACCGGCATTCATCTGCTCGAACAGCTTGGACTGCGGATTATCGTCGGTACGCAGGCGCCGCTCTTCCATCACCACCTTGATTTCCTGTTCGAATTCCTTGGCATCGACATTCAGGTGGCGCATGCGGTCGGCTTCGAGTTCCATCATCTGCCCGAGTTTTTCCTTCGGGATCTGCTGGAAATAGGCGGTGTAGTCACGGCTGGTGAAGGCGTTGTCACGGCCGCCGGCGGCCGCCACCAGCTTGTTGAACTCGCCCGGGCCGACCTTCGGCGTGCCCTTGAACATCATGTGTTCGAGCACGTGGGCGACGCCCGAGGTGCCGTCGACCTCGTCCATGCTGCCGATCCGGTACCAGACCATCTGCACGGCAGTGGGGGCTCGCCGGTCTTCCTTGACGATGATGCGCAGGCCGTTGGCGAGCGTGGTTTCGTAAGGGTTGGCAAGGGCCGGGGTGAGCAGCCAGGGGGTGAGCAGGAGGGGGAGAAGGTGATGCAGTCGCATGGGGGGAGGGGGCTTTCTGCTAGAATTCGGACCTGATTTTGCTTCGATTCGCACGGCATCTTAACGGCTTGCCGCCATACTGTCAGCCAGCCTTGAGACCAGACTTCCCATGTTCAGTTTCCTGAAAAAATCTGCGCCGGACGCCAAGGGCGAGCCCGCCGCCGCTCCCGCTGCTGCCCCATCGTGGCGCGAGCGCCTGTTCAAGGGCCTCTCCCGGACCCGAGCACAGTGGGGCGGCAAGCTCAAGTCGATCTTCGCCCGCGGCAAAGTCGACGACGAATTGCTCGAGGAACTGGAAAGCCTGCTGCTGACTTCCGACGTCGGCATCGAGGCGACCACCCATCTGCTCGATGAGCTGAAGAAGGCCGCCAAGCGTGACAAGCTGGATACGCCCGAGAGCATCCAGAAAGCCCTGGCCGATGCGCTGCTGGCCACTCTGCAGCCGCTTGAGCAGCCGCTCGACGTCAGCGGCCACAAGCCTTACGTGATCATGATCGCCGGCGTCAATGGCGCCGGCAAGACGACCTCGATCGGCAAGCTGGCCAAGTATTTCCAGACCCAGGGCAAGAGCGTGCTGCTGGCCGCTGGTGACACTTTCCGCGCCGCTGCCCGCGAACAGCTGGAAACCTGGGGTGAGCGCAACAACGTTACGGTCATCGCCCAGGACAACGGTGATCCGGCAGCCGTGATCTTCGACGCCATTTCCGCCGCCAAGGCACGCGGCATCGACATCGTGCTCGCCGACACGGCCGGCCGCCTGCCGACCCAGCTGCACCTGATGGAAGAAATCGCCAAGGTCCGCCGGGTGATCCAGAAAGTCGACCCGAGCGGTCCGCACGAGACGCTGCTGGTCCTCGACGCCAACATCGGCCAGAACGCCCTGGCCCAGGTCCGAGCCTTCGACAAGGCGATCAACGTCACTGGCCTGGTCCTCACCAAGCTCGACGGCACCGCCAAGGGCGGGGTCATCGCTGCCATCGCCCGCCAGTGCCCGAAGCCGATCCGCTTCATCGGCGTCGGCGAACAGATCGACGACCTGCGGCCGTTCGCGGCGAAGGATTTTGTCGATGCGCTGTTTGAATGAGGCGGTCGCAAGTCGCCAGTGGCTTGAGTTGCCAGCAACCCCAAAACAACTGACAACTACCGAATGATCGTCGCCAGTAACCTGACCAAGCGCTATCCCGGCGGCTATGAAGCCGTGCGCGATGTCAGCTTCGAGATTTCAGCCGGCCAGATGGTGCTGGTCAGCGGTCATTCCGGCGCCGGCAAGACGACGTTGGTCAAACTGATCGCCTCGATCGAACGGCCGACTTCCGGCAGCCTGGTGGTCAACGGGCAGAACCTGTCGGCCCTGCGGCGTAGCGCCATTCCCTATGTGCGCCGGCATTTCGGCATGATTTTCCAGGACCAGAAGCTGTTGTTCGACCGCAGCGCCCTGGACAACGTCCTGCTGCCGCTGCAGATCGCCGGCCTGTCGCGTCGCGACGCCATCCGGCGCGCCCAGGCGGCGCTCGACAAGGTCGGCCTGCTGGCCCGCGAGAAGGCCAATCCAATCGCCCTGTCCGGCGGCGAACAGCAGCGTCTGGCCATCGCCCGCGCCGTGGTCAACCGGCCGACGGTGCTGCTGGCGGATGAGCCGACGGCCAATCTTGACAGCGATTCGGCGGGCGACATCCTTGAGCTGTTTGCCGATTTCCACCGCGTCGGCGTTACCGTCGTCGTCGCCACCCATGACCAGAGCTGGATCGAGCGTTGCCATCCGAACGTCCTGCGCCTCGATCACGGGAGATTGCTGTGAGCGCCTGGCTGACCCAGCACAGCGCCGCCCTGGCGGCGGCCTTCCGGCGCCTGTTGGCAGCGCCGATGAGCACCCTGCTGTCGCTGCTGGTGATCGGCATTGCGCTGACCCTGCCGGCCTTCGGCTACGTGCTGCTCGACAACCTGCGCGAACTCGGCAGCCGCGCTTCCGGCGTCAAACAGATCAGCGTTTTCTTGGAACTCGGCGCCAGCCGCAAGGAAGTTGCCGAGATCGAAAGTCGCCTGCGCCAGGCGTCCGGCCTGACCTGGCGCTTCGTGCCACGCGAGGAGGCCTTGAAGCGCCTGCAGCAGACCGAGGAGATGGCCGAGATCGTCGCCAGCCTGCCGCGCAATCCGCTGCCTGATGCCTTCATCGTCGAACCGGCCGATACCGAGCCGGCGGCGCTGGAAGCCATCAGCAAGGAGCTCGCTGGCTGGCCGAAGGTGGCGCATGTGCAGCTCGATTCGGCCTGGGTCAAGCGCTTCGACGCCTTCCTGCGTCTCGGCCGGCTGGCCCTGGCCATGCTCGCCGGCCTGTTCGCCGCCGGGTTGGTGGCAGTGACCTTCAACACCATTCGCTTACAGGTCATGGCCCGGGCGGCGGAAATCGAGGTGGCGCGGATGATCGGCGCCACCGATGCCTTCATTCGCCGGCCGTTCTATTACTTCGGCGCTCTCCAGGGGGCGCTCGGTGGTCTGCTCGCGGCCGGTATTGTCCTTGGCGGGCTGCATCTGCTGGCGGGGCCGGTCGGCGAACTGGCGGCGCTTTATGGCGCGGCTTTCGCCCTCAAGGCGCCAACTGCCATCGGCGCTGCCGTGCTGGCGGCTGGTGGCGCATTGCTCGGCTGGCTTGGCGCCCAACTGTCGGTCAGCCTCTCTCTGCGGAAGTTTGACTAGCCACAGCCGGCGCGATTTTCTGCGGGTTGTCGCCGCGGCGACGCTGGCTGGCTGCGCCGGCAATGGCAAACCACCCTTGCCCCCGGGCGAACTGGGCGGCGTCGATGACTGCTTTGCCCATCGTTTGCGCGATGGCAAGCTGCCGGCGCCAAGTGCTACCCGGCGGACCGGCATCGTCATCGTTGGCGGCGGGATTTCCGGCCTGTCGGCAGCCTGGCAACTGGCCCGTTCCGGCTTCGATGACTTCCTCCTTCTCGATCTGGAACAGGAGGCGGGCGGCAATTCACGGGCCGGCCAGTCGCCCCTGGGCGCCTATCCGCTGGGCGCGCATTACCTGCCGCTGCCTGGGCCGCAGGCCGTGCACGTCCGCGAACTGCTGGCTGAACTCGGCGTGCTGACAGGTGATCCGGGCGCCCGGCGGCCGCATTATGAGGAGCGCTATCTGTGCGCCACGCCGCAGGAGCGCGTCTACCGCAATGGCTTGTGGGAAGAGGGGTTGCTGCCGCAGCGCGGCCTCGATGCCGGTGAACGGGCGCAACAGCAAGCCTTTCTTGAGCGCGTGAGCGAGTTGAAGTTGGCGCGGGGTAAAGACGGCCGCAAAGTGTTCGCGCTGCCGATGGAGCTGTCCAGCCGCGATCCGCAGTGGCTGGCGCTCGATCGCATCTCCTTCGCGCAGTGGTTGAGCGACAACGGCTTTTCCGCACCGACCGTGCGCTGGCTGGCTGACTATGCCTGTCGCGACGATTACGGCACGGCCCTGGGCGACACCTCGGCCTGGGCTGGCCTGCACTATTTCGCCTGTCGCGACGGCGAGTCGGCCAACGCCACTGGTGATACGGTGCTGACAGCGCCCGAGGGCAATGCCTGGCTGGCGCGCGGCCTGGCCCGCCGGGCAGGCGAGCGGATCCTGACCGGGGCGCTGGCCTGGCGAGTGGAAGAAGGCAAGTCAGGGGTGACGGTCGATGTACTGCAGGGTGAGCGCAGCCTGCGCATCGAAGCCCGGGCGCTGATCTGGGCGGCGCCGCTGTTCGTTTTGCCGCGCGTCTGGCCGGCGTTGCCCGGCGCCCTCCGCCAGGCCGTGCTGGCCGGCGATTACGCGCCGTGGCTGACCGCCAATCTGCATCTGTCCTCCCTGCCGGCCGAGCGCCATGGCGCTCCGCCGGCCTGGGACAATGTACTCTACGACAGTCCCGGCCTCGGTTACGTGACGGCGACGCACCAGTTGCTGCGCCGCCATCTGCACGCTACGGTGTTCACCTGCTATCGCGCGCTCCACGACGTCACCCCGGCCGAGGGCCGCCGGCTGCTGCTGGAGACGCCACGCGAGGCCTGGGCCGAGGGCATCCTGGCCGAACTGGAGGGCGTGCATCCGGACATCCGCCGGCTGGCCACGCGCCTCGATATCTTCCGTAACGGCCATGCCATGCGCCGGCCGCTACCCGGCAGCCTGTGGGGCGGGGGCCGGCAGAAACTGACCGCCTTCCGCCATCGGCGGATCATGCTGGCGCACGCCGACCTGTCGGGGTTTTCGCTCTTCGAGGAAGCGCAATATCGCGGCGTGATCGCCGCCCGGCGGGCCATCGCTGCCTTGTCCTGATATGCCGTTCGGGTGTTTGCCGGCAGGCGTGAGCTATTTCACTGCCGCTGATCGGGGGCTGCCCTAGAGTGAAACCATTCGGGCCGGGGTGTTCGGCGCGGTGGCATGGGGAAGCAAGTGAAAATGCGTGGCAAGACTGACAAGCGGGAAGGCAACGACCGACGGCGATCTGAACTGGGTCCGCCGAATGGCTGGCGTGAGCGCCGCCGTACCGTCGAGCGCCGGCAGCCCGAAGTCCATGAAATCCCGTTTTCCGATTGGTTGGCCTGCCTGCGCGGCAAGGAGATGGAAGAAACCGAACAGCACTGAGCGACCGTTTTCCCCCGTCACAAATGCAAAGGCCCTGCCGGGATGGCAGGGCCTTCTACTTGTAGCTACGGCGACGACTACTTTTCGACTTCGTAAATTACGTCGGCGCGGCGGTTTTCCGCCCACGATTGCTCGTCGCTGCCTTTTAGCTTGGGTTGCGACTTGCCCAGGGATTTGATCCTTACTTGCTGTTTCTGCGCGCCATGAGCAATCAGCGTATCGCGCACGGTGGCGGCGCGGCGCTCACCCAGGCGCAAGTTGAAGTCGTCGCTGCCGCGCTCGTCGGCATTGCCCTCGATGCGCACGCGGGTCTGCGGATTGGCCGCCAGGTAACGGGCGTGGGCACGCAAGGCGGGATCATGGTCAGCCTTCAGGCCGGTGCTGTTGTAATCGAAATAGACACTACGTTGCGTGCGCAGACCATCCTGATCCATGCGAATCTCTGCCGGCGCCTCGCTCGCCGGGGCGACGGGCGCCGTTGCCGGGGCGGGGGCCGGGATAGGTGCCAGTTCTGCCGGCACCGCCTGGCCGAGGAGACCCGGATGCACCTTGAGCGGGCCGTCCTGGTCAATGTGCTGTCTTCGCTGGGCCTCGCGCGAGGTGGAGCAGGCCGCCAGCAGGGCGGAGAGCAGGAGCATGGCGGGCAGTGAGGGGCGCATTGTTGTCGTGAGCAGCGTGAAGGATGGCGAATGATAGCTGCTCGGGCGGCGGCGGAACAGAGAAGCAGGGTTCGCGCGGCGCTAGAGTCAAGTTGTTATTCGAAATTGAAATAACTAAATTTATTTGTCGTCTTTGGGGTTATAAACATCTCCATTAAAGTGCGGCCAGACGATTATCTGGAGAACCGCCATGAAACCAATCCGCAAATCCCTGTCCGCCCTGCTGCTCAGCCTGGTCGCCAGCGCCGCCGTGGCCGATGCCATGCTGCTCAACGTCTCCTACGACGTCGCTCGCGATGTGTACAAGGATTACAACCCGCTGTTCCAGAAGCACTGGAAGGCGAAGACCGGCGAATCGCTGGAGCTGAAGCAGTCGCATGCCGGGTCGAGCAAGCAGGTGCGTGCCGTCGCCGATGGCCTGGAAGCCGACGTGGTCACCATGAACCAGGTCAACGACATCGAGTTCCTGGTGGAGAAGGGGCTGGTGGCCAAGGACTGGGCGAAGAAATTCCCCAACAGCGCTTCACCGTACACTTCGGCGATGGTCTTGATCGTCCGCAAGGGCAATCCGAAAAACTTGAAGGACTGGGCCGATCTGGCCGCACCGGGCGTGCAGGTCATCATGCCGCATCCGAAGAACACCGGTAACGGCCGCAATACATATCTTTCAGCCTGGGCCTGGGCGCTCAAGCAGCCGGGTGGCAATGACCAGAAGGCGCAGGAATTCCTCGGCAAGCTGCTGAAGAACGCTCCGCTGTTCGCCGCCGGCGGCCGCGACGCCACCACCACCTTCATGCAGCGGCGCATCGGCGATGTGTTGATCACCTTTGAATCCGAGGCCGAAATGATCGCCAAGGAATTCGGCAAGGGCGAGTTCGAGGTCGTACTGCCCAGCCTGACCATGCAGACAGAGTTCCCGGTGGCCCTCGTCGACAAGGTGGTGGACAAGAAGGGCACGCGCAAACAGGCGACGGCCTACCTGGAATACCTGTGGTCGAAGGAAGGCCAGGAGAATGCCGCGTTGAACTATCTGCGCCCGCGCGATCCGGAAATCCTGAAGAAATACGCCCATTTCTTCCCGCCGGTGAAGACTTTCACCGTCGATGAAGTGTTCGGTGGTGCCAGCAAGGCCTTCGTCACGCACTTCAAGGACGGCGGTAGCTTCGACAAGGTTTACGTCGCCAAGTAACAGCCGCTGGCCCCTTCCGCTCAGGTGGAAGGCGCCAGCCGTCGCCAAGAGAAGAGACGAATGTCTGCCAAATCCCCTCGCGTGCTGCCTGGCTTCGGTCTGGCCCTCGGCTACACGCTGGTCTACCTGTCGCTGCTGATCCTGCTGCCGCTCGGCGGCCTGATCCTGAAAGCCTCCGAACTGGGCTTCATGCAGATCATTGACATCGCCCTGGGCGAGCGCTCGCTGGCCGCCTTTCGCGTCACCTTCGTTTCGTCGCTGCTGGCCGCCGGCATCAATGCCGTGTTCGGCCTGATCGTCGCCTGGATCCTGGTGCGCTATACCTTTCCCGGCAAGCGTTTCGTCGATGCCCTGGTGGATCTGCCGTTCGCCCTGCCCACCGCCGTCGCCGGCATCACCCTGGCGACGCTTTACGCAGGTAACGGCTGGCTCGGCAGCCATCTCGAGCCGCTTGGCTTCAAGGTTGCCTACACGCCGGTCGGCATTGTCGTGGCGCTGACCTTCATCACCCTGCCGTTCGTCGTGCGCACGCTGCAGCCGGTGATCGAGGACATCGAGACCGAGGTCGAGGAGGCCGCCGCCTCGCTCGGCGCCTCGCGCGCCCAGACCTTCAGCCGGATCATCTTCCCGGCCATCTTTCCGGCGCTGCTGACCGGCTTTGCGTTGGCCTTCGCCCGGGCGCTCGGCGAATTCGGCTCGGTCATCTTCATCGCCGGCAACCTGCCGCTGATTTCCGAAATCGTGCCGCTGCTGATCATCTCCAAGCTCGAGCAGTACGACGTGCTCGGCGCCACGGCCCTGGCCGTGGTCATGCTGGCCATCTCCTTCGTGCTGCTCTTGGCGATCAACGTACTGCAGTGGTGGACGGCCAACCGCCACAAGCACAGCGAGCCGCTCGAAGTGGCTGCTGCCAAGGCCGGAGGCGCACAATGAAATCGACGCGCGCCACCCAGGAACCGGCCTGGATCCGTTATACGCTGCTGACGCTCGGCCTCGGCTTCCTGTTCTTCTTCCTCTGCCTGCCGCTGCTGGCGGTATTCGTCGAGGCGCTGGCCCAGGGCTGGCCGCTGTACGTGGCGGCACTGCAGGAACCGGAAACGCTGTCGGCGGTCTGGCTGACCATCGTCATCGCCGTCGCCGTGCTGCCCTTCAACATCGCCTTCGGCGTTGCCGCCGCCTGGGCCATCGCCAAGTTCGAGTTCAAGGGCAAGAGCCTCTTGATCACGCTGATCGACTTGCCGTTCGCCGTATCGCCGGTGGTCGCCGGCCTGATCTTCATCCTCATCTTCGGCGCCCAGGGCACCTTCGGTCCGTGGTTGTCCGAGCACGACATCAAGATCATCTTCGCCATTCCCGGCATGATCCTCGCGACCCTGTTCATCACCTTCCCGTTCATTGCCCGCGAACTGATCCCGCTGATGCAGTCACAGGGCAAGGACGAGGAAGAGGCCGCGGTGTCGCTCGGCGCTTCCGGCTGGCAAATGTTCTGGCGGGTGACGCTGCCCAACATCAAGTGGGGCCTGCTCTACGGCGTGATCCTGTCGAATGCCCGGGCGATGGGCGAGTTTGGCGCGGTGTCGGTGGTTTCCGGCCACATCCGCGGCGAAACCAACACACTGCCGCTGCATGTCGAGATCCTCTACAACGAATACAACGCCATCGGTGCCTTCGCCGCGGCTTCCGTGCTCGCCCTGCTGGCCATGGTCACGCTGGTCGCCAAGACCATCGTCGAATGGCGGATGAAGAAGGAGACGGAAATGCTGAACGCGGTGCTGGCCCCGGAGAAAACCTGATGAGTATCGAAATCCGCAACATCTCCAAGCGCTTTGGCAATTTCGTCGCGCTCGACAACATCAATCTCGACATCCCGACCGGCGAACTGGTCGCCCTGCTCGGCCCGTCCGGCTGCGGCAAGACGACGCTGCTGCGCATCATCGCCGGCATGGAAAGCGCTGATCAGGGCGAGATCCTGTTCTCCGGCGCCGAGGCGACCCACCTGCATGCCCGCGAGCGCAACGTCGGCTTCGTCTTCCAGCATTACGCGCTGTTCCGCCACATGACGGTGTTCGAGAACGTCGCCTTCGGCTTGCGCGTGAAGCCGCGCAAGGAGCGTCCCAGCGACAGCGAAATCAAGCGCCGCGTCATGGAACTGCTTGGCCTGGTCCAGCTCGACTGGCTGGCCGACCGCTACCCGTCGCAACTCTCCGGCGGCCAGCGCCAGCGTATCGCGCTGGCCCGGGCGCTGGCCGTCGAACCGAAGGTGCTGCTGCTCGACGAGCCGTTCGGCGCGCTCGACACCAAGGTGCGCAAGGAACTGCGCCGCTGGCTGCGTCGCCTGCACGACGAGATGCACATCTCGTCGGTGTTCGTCACCCATGACCAGGAAGAGGCGCTGGAGGTGGCAGACCGGGTGGTGGTGATGAACCACGGCAAGATCGAGCAGATCGGCTCGCCCGACGAGGTCTATTCCAGCCCGGCTTCGCCCTTCGTCTATCAGTTCCTCGGCAATGTGAACGTCTTCCACAGCCGCCAGCAGGGCGCTTATGCCGAGGTCGAGCGCAGCGCCGATGCCGAGAAGGTCACCGCCTTCGTCCGCCCGCACGATATCGACATCACTCACCAGGCGGGCGACGGGGCGCTGCAGGCCAGCGTCCAGCACGTCCATCCGATCGGCCCGGTGGTGCGCGTCGAACTGCAGCACCAGAGCGAGATCGTCGAAGTCGAACTGTCGCGCGAGCGACATGAGTCGCTGCAACTGACGGTTGGTCAGACGGTATGGTTCCGGCCGCGTCAGATGAAGGTCTTCGGCGCCAGCGAGGTAACCGCCGCAGTGGCCGAAAAGCAGGCCTTCTTGTTCTGATCCAGATCGGGGAAGGGCTTCCGGGGCCGGTGCTATAATCGGCCCCCACTTCCGCGCCCCTGCCCAACCCGGTGATCTTTACCCTCGGCATCAATCATCATTCCGCGCCGCTCGCCATCCGCGAGCGCGTGGCGTTCGGCGCCGACAAACTGGCCCATGCGCTGTCCGATCTGACGCGCAGCCAACCGGTCAAGGAAGTGGCCATTCTGTCCACTTGCAACCGGACGGAAATTTACTGCGCCGCCGAGACGCCGGAAGCAGTCATCGACTGGCTGACCCGCTATCACCAGATCGAGCGCCACGAACTGGCCCCCTACCTGTACACCCACGATCAGCCGGAAGCCATCCGCCATGCCTTCCGCGTCGCCTGCGGGCTTGACTCGATGGTCATCGGCGAGCCGCAGATTCTCGGCCAGATGAAGGATGCGGTGCGCGCCGCCGAAGAGAGCGGCACGCTCGGCACGCAGTTGCACAAGCTGTTCCAGCGCTCCTTCTCGGTGGCCAAGGAAGTGCGCAGCAGCACCGCCATCGGCGCCAATATCGTCTCCATGGCTGCCGCCGGCGTGCATCTGGCCGAGCGCATCTTCGAGTCGATCGAGGAGCAGCGCATCATTTTTATCGGTGCCGGCGAAATGATCGAACTGTGCGCCGCCCACTTCTGCGCCCGTCAGCCGAAAGCGGTGACCATCGCCAACCGCACGCTGGAGCGCGGCCGGATACTAGCTGACCGCTACAACGGCACAGCCATCCGTCTCGATGATTTGGCCGAGCACATCGCCCGTCACGATATCGTTGTTTCCTGCACCGCCAGCCCGCTGCCGATCATCGGTCTGGGCATGATCGAGCGGGCGGTGAAGGCGCGTCGCCACCGGCCGATGTTCATGGTCGACCTGGCCGTGCCCCGCGACATCGAGGAAGAGGTCGGCGAACTCGACGATGTCTTCCTGTACACCGTTGATGACCTGGCCCAGGTCGTCGAGAGTGGCCTCGAGTCGCGGCAGGCCGCTGTGGTCGAGGCCGAGGCGATCATCGCCAACCGGGTTGACGACTTCCTCGGCTGGCTGTCGGCCCGCGATACCGTGCCGGTGATCCGTTCGCTTCGCGACTCGGCCGAACGCATGCGCCGCCACGAGATCGAGCATGCGATGAAGCTGCTGGCGCGCGGCGAGGCGCCGGAAAAAGTCGTCGAGCAGTTGTCGCTGCGCCTGACCAACAAGTTCCTGCACGCCCCGACGCAAGCCCTGAATCAGGCCGAAGGCGGCGAGCGCAGCGAACTACAGACAGCCGCCAGCCGGCTCTTCCATCTGCATTCGGTCGACTAAGCTGGTCGTCCACCAGTCTGGCGCGGCCAGCACACGGTTACGTCCCTGGCGTTTGGCATCAAGCAGCACGCTGTCAGCGGCGCCGATCAGGGCTGCCGGGTCGGCAAACCCGGCAAGCGTCGCCAGGCCGCAGCTGAAGCTGGCGAACAGCGGGCCCTCTTCGTGGCCGTGCGGGAGGACGGCGAAATCCTCGCGAATGCGGTCGAGTTGTTCGCGCGCCACGTTGATGTCCATGTCCGGCAGGGCAACGATGAATTCCTCGCCGCCATAGCGGCCGATCAGGTCGGTATTGCGCAGGCGGCCGCGGAGCAGCCAGGCGAGGCTGCGGATCACCTTGTCGCCGAAGGGGTGACCATAATTGTCGTTGATACGCTTGAAACGGTCGATGTCGATCATGGCGACGACCAGGCGGCCAGTCATTCTGGCGCTTTGGCACATCTGTTCGATGCGCATCTTGGCGGTCGAATGATTGAGCAGGCCGGTCAGGCCATCGTGCTGGCCGGCATGGTGCATTTCCCGGTAGCGGGCGATCTTGGTCTTGACCACGGCGGCGAGCAGCACCGGATTGGCCGGCTTGGTCAGAAACTGGTCGCCGCCCAGGCGCAGGGCTTCGACCTGTTGCACGATGTCGCTCTCGCTCGACAGGTAGATCACCGGCAGAGCCTGGTATTCCGGGATCTGGCGTAGTGCGGCAGTGGCTTCGATGCCACTGCAGAAGGGCATGTACATGTCCATCAGGATGGCATCCGGACGGTAGTCGGCGACGGCCTCGAGCAACTTGCGCGGATCGTCGATGACCAGGCTGTCGATGCCGTGCTGGGTCAGGGCGCGGCTGACGTGGGCGGAGGCAGTGGCCGAGTCCTCGACGACAAGGACGCGATCAGCTTCCATTTCTTCCTGACGTACCAGGTCGAGCAGGCGCGAGAGGATATCGCTGATACCGCTGTCGGCGGGTATGCAGGCATCGGCGCCCGCCCGCTGGAGGAGGACCATGCTCTGCAGGTTTTCGGGTACTGCCAGGCAATAGAAGTAGCTGTTCGGAAAGCGCGTGCGCAGCGCCATGATGCTGCCTACCGCCTTCGGCGGGTATGCGCCGCCCGGACGTTCGGGCACGAAGAGGATGGCCAGTGGCGGGGTGGTCGGGTTTGCTGCCGACTGCCAGTCGGCCTGTTCGGTGGTGAAGCCGAAAAAGGCCAGTTGTGCCTGCAGCGAGGCCGTCCACCCATGGCCGGCGGGGGCTATGATCAGGATGCGCCGGGGTCGGGCGCCGACATCATCCGGCGCGGCGCTACTGTCATCCGAGAGTCGGCGGGCCGGCAGGGGATGTTGCTGGCGGCGTATTTCGCCGAGTAACTGGGCGAAGCGACGTTCGATTCCGTTCGCCTGGTCGACGGCCATCGGGTGCTGGGTGCTGTCGCCGAACAGCGCCAGAGCGGCATTTTCCAGCTCCTGGCAGGTACGCACCAAGCCCGGCATCTGGCGACGCCGCAGACGTTCGGTGAGGCCGTTGAGGGAGACGGTGAATTCAACGAACAGGTCGAACTCACCGCGCTCACGGTACGCTTGCCAGCTGCGTTCGAGGCTTTCCGCCAGTGCGATCACGGGGTGGAATGAATGGAGCATCGGCCTGTCGGGGAATGAGCGTGGTCGGTCGGCGGGGGCAAAGGATGGCTGAACGCTGCTCGAAATGATCGCTGATTATGCTATCTGGCAGTCGTTCGAGCAATGACCGTCGATCGCCGACGGGAGGTGTTCTCGGGTACCATAGCGCCCCCATCCGAAGATCACTGCGCGCCCGACATGAAGGACAGCATCCGCCAGAAACTCGAACTGCTGGTCGACCGCCTTGAAGGCATCGACCGCATGCTGTCGGCACCGGATGCAGCTGGCGACATGGAACAGTTCCGCAAGCTGTCGCGCGAACGGGCGGAAATCGAACCCGTGGTCGTCCAGTACGGCGCCTTCCGTCAGGCCGAAAACGATCTGGCCGAGGCTGAGGCGATGCTCGCCGACCCGGAGATGCGCGACTTCGCCGCCGAGGAAATCGCCGCCGCCAAGGCGCGCCTGCCGGAACTGGAAATCGAGCTGCAGAAGCTGCTGCTACCGAAGGATCCCAACGACGAGCGCAGCGTCATCCTGGAAATCCGCGCCGGCACCGGCGGCGATGAGTCGGCGCTGTTCGCTGGTGACCTCTTCCGCATGTACTCGCGTTTTGCCGAGCGCCAGCGCTGGCAGGTCGAGGTGATGTCGGCCAGCGAATCGGAGCTCGGCGGCTACCGCGAAATCATCTGCCGCATCGCCGGCAGCGGCGCTTATTCGCAATTGAAGTTCGAATCTGGCGGCCATCGCGTACAGCGCGTGCCGGAAACCGAGACGCAGGGCCGTATCCATACTTCGGCATGCACCGTCGCCGTGATGCCGGAAGTGGACGAGGTCGAGGACGTCAATCTCAACCCGGCCGACCTGCGCATTGACACCTACCGTGCTTCCGGGGCCGGCGGCCAGCACATCAACAAGACCGATTCGGCGGTGCGCATCACCCACCTGCCGACCGGTATCGTCGCTGAATGCCAGGACGGTCGCTCGCAGCATGCCAACAAGGCTTCGGCGATGAAGGTGCTGGCGGCGCGCATCAAGGATGTCCAGGTGCGGGCGCAGCAGGCGCACATTTCCAGCACGCGCAAGAGCCTGATCGGCTCCGGCGACCGCTCCGAGCGCATCCGCACCTACAACTTCCCGCAGGGGCGGATCACCGACCACCGCATCAACCTGACGCTGTACAAGATCGCCGCGATCATGGACGGCGACATGGGTGAACTGCTCGGCGCGCTGGCCGCCGAACACCAGGCCGACCTGTTGGCGGAACTGGCCGAACAGCAATGACGCTGGGCCAGGCCCTGGCGCTGGCCAGGCAACGGATCGACCGGCTCGACGCCCGGCTGCTGCTGCAGCATGCCAGCGGTTGTACGCATGCCGACCTGCTGGCGCACCCGGAGACACCGGTCAGTGAGCTGGCTTACGCGCAGTTCGGCGAATGGGTCGAGCGCCGTGCCACCGGCGAACCGCTGGCCTACCTGGTCGGCGAGGCGGAATTTCGCGGCCGCGTCTTCCAGGTCACACCCGCCGTACTGATTCCCCGGCCGGATACCGAAGTGCTGGTCGAGCTGGCCCTTGAGCGGCTGCCGCGAATCGCGCAGCCACGCGTGCTCGATCTCGGTACCGGCTCCGGCATCGTCGCCATCTCGCTGGCGCTGGAATGGCCGGCGGCCCGTGTCGTCGCCGTCGATCTGTCGGTTGCTGCCCTGCAGATCGCCGCCAATAATGCCGGCCGACTCGCTGCCGATGTCGACTGGCGGGCTGGCGACTGGTTTCAGCCGGTCGCCGGCGAACGTTTCGACCTGATCGTTGCCAACCCCCCCTATATCGCCGCCGGCGATCCGCACCTGGCCGGCGATGGTTTGCCGCACGAGCCTCAGTCGGCGCTGACCGATGGTGGTGATGGCCTGGACTGCATCCGCCTCATCGTCGCCGCTGCCGCTGCCCATCTGCAGCCCGGTGGCTGGTTGTTGCTCGAACACGGCCATGACCAAGGTGCCGCCTGCCGGAACTTATTGACGGCGGCCGGGTTCCAAGAGCCATTCACCCATCCCGACCTGGCCGGCAGTGACCGTGTTTCAGGTGCCCATCTTTAATCTGGAGTCATCATGTCCGAAGTGCAACAACGCATTCACCAAACCGTCACCGGCAATCCGGTCGTCCTTTACATGAAGGGCGATGCCCGTTTTCCGCAATGCGGTTTTTCGGCGACGGCCGTGCAGATCCTGAAAGCCTGTGGTGTCAATGATTTTGTCACGGTCAATGTGCTGGCCGATGAGGAAATTCGCAATGGCGTCAAGGAATACGCCAACTGGCCGACCATTCCGCAGCTTTACATCAAGGGCGAATTCGTCGGCGGCTGCGACATCATGAAAGAGATGTTCCAGGCTGGCGAATTGCAGAAGATGCTGGAAGGTATTGCGGCCTGATTATCCGGCCCGGAAATGAAAAGGCCCGGCAGCTTGCCGGGCCTTTTCATTGCTGCCGAGTATTCACACTTCGGCAACCTGGAAGTCGATGTTGGCGCCATCCTTGACCACTTCCTTGACCGCGCATTCGGTGATGCTGTGCAGCACGGCGGCCTTCTGCTCGGCGTTGAAGCCGGCGGGAAAGCGGACTTCCGTCTTGAAGCGGGCCAGATGCAAGGGGCCGCGCGGGCCGGCGAAGGGCTTGCAGGAAATCTCGATACCTTCGGCGGAAAGGCCAAGGCCTTTGCAGGCCTTCTTGGCATAGACGCCGGCGCAGCCGGCCAGCGTCGCATAGAAGGCCTCCAGCGGATTCATCAGCGAGCCGTCGAGGGCGTAGGTGGTCTCATGCTTGCCAGTACTGACCTTGATCAGTGGCGATTTATCAATTGTCGTGGTGTACATGCTGTCCTTCGGGGTGTGTTATCGATGGCATGCCAGGGGCACGCAGCGTAAGAATATATCAAACTACTGATATTGTGCGTTGCAGCATGCTGGCCTCGCGGTGGCTTTCAGGCACTTGCCAGGCGTTGATTGGCGACATTCAGACGATTGACCAGGACTTCGACGAAGCCCTGGTAGAAGTGCATGCGGCAGGCTTCGGAGGCCTGTTGCAGGGCTTCGCCGCGAACCGTGATGATGTCCGATTCGGTGATCGCCGTGACGTCGGCGCTACGCGTCGGCGCGTGGCGATTGAGTACCGCCATCTCGCCGAAACAGTCGCCCTTGCACAGCACGTTGAGCGGCTTGCCGCCCTTGCTGACCTTCAGCTGACCCTCGGCCAGGAAACAAAAGGCGTCGCCAGGGGCGCCATCGTGCAGGACCAGAGTGCCGGCCGGGATGCGTTGCCAGTTGGCGAAGCGCAGCACCTCCCAGAGCTCGACATCGCTGAAGTCGGCGAAGAAGGGCAGGGCGCGCAGGATGTTGAAGCGCGCGCTTTCCGGAAACTCGCTCCGGCGCTTCTGTAGCAGGCGCTTGCTCACCGTATGGGCGAGATCATGGGCGAAGGCGGTCCACGTCGGATAGCGTTGCTCGCGCTCACGACAGGTGGCGCGGGCGACGATGTCGTCGAGGGCGGCAGGAATACCGTCGCGTAGGCTGGAGGGGGTAGGTACCTGGCCGTGGACGATCTGATAGATGATGTTGAACGGGTTGTCAGCCTCGAACGGCAGGCGTCCGGTCAGCAACTGGAAGAGCACGACGCCGAGCGAATAGATGTCGGTCCGGTGGTCGAGCGGCAGTTCCCTGACCTGTTCCGGGGACATGTACGAGGGCGAGCCGATGCCGGATATCTGCGTCCGTTCGTTCTGGCCGGTAATGGCGGCGCCGAAGTCGGAAATCTTGATGTCGGTGCCGCCGGTGAGCAGGATGTTGGCCGGCTTGATGTCGCGGTGGGTGATGCCGAGACGGTGGGCGAACTCGAGCGCCCGCGTGCATTTGAAGGTCAGTTCGACGACACGGTCGAGGGGCAGCAAGTGGCCGGGGCGGGCGTGCTTCTCCAGGGTGCCGCCGGGCACGTACTCCATGACGATGTAGCAGATTTTCTCGGCGACCACCGCATCGTAGATCTGGACGATGTGCGGGTGATTCAGTTTGCCGACCAGCGACGCCTCGTTGAGAAAGAGGTTGGTGTAGATGCGCCCCTTCTGCGGATCGTTGAGGATGTCCGGGGTGCCGACCTTGATTGCCACATCGCGCTGGGCAAAGGGATCGCGGGCGAGGTAGACGGTGCTGCTCGCCCCCTCGCCCAGCTTGCGCACCAGTTCGTACTTGCCGAGTTTGCGCGTCATGGCCGGATTGGCGTGGTAACGGAAAAGGCGCTATCGGTCGCCAGGTCAGAGACGGCTGCGGGCGCGGACGATGGCGGCGCGTACTTGTTCCGGCGCCGTGCCGCCAATGTGATTGCGCGAGGCCAGCGAGCCTTCGACGGTCAGCACGGCATAGACGTCCTCGCCGATCAGTGGCGAGAATTGCTGCAGTTCATCGAGCGTCAGGCCGGGTAGATCCACGCCCTTGAATTCCGCCGCCTTGACTGCCAGGCCGACCGCTTCGTGCGCATCGCGGAAGGGTAGGCCCTTCTTGGTCAGGTAGTCGGCGAGATCGGTGGCGGTGGCGAAGCCCTGGGTCAACGCCGCTTTCATGTTCTCGGCGCGGACGGTGATGCCGCCGGCCATGTCGGCGAAGATGCGCAGCGTGTCGGTGACCGTATCGACGGCGTCGAACAGCGGTTCCTTATCTTCCTGATTGTCCTTGTTGTAGGCCAGCGGCTGCGATTTCATCAGCGTCAGCAGGCTCATCAACTGGCCGTAGACGCGGCCGGTCTTGCCGCGCGCCAGTTCCGGCACATCCGGATTTTTCTTCTGCGGCATGATCGACGAGCCGGTGCAGAAGCGGTCGGCAATCTGGATGAAGCCGACGCGCGGGCTCATCCACATCACCAGTTCTTCCGACAGGCGGCTGATGTGCATCATCAAGAGCGCGCAGGCGGCGGTGAATTCGATGGCGAAGTCGCGATCCGAGACGGCGTCGAGTGAGTTCTCGCAGACGCCTTCGAAGCCCAGTTGCTCGGCGACAAATTCGCGGTCGATCGGGTAGGTGGTGCCGGCCAGTGCGGCCGAACCCAGGGGCAGGCGGGCAACGCGTTTGCGGCAGTCGGCGAAGCGTTCGCCATCGCGGCCGAACATTTCGAAATAGGCCAGCATGTGGTGGCCGAAGGTGACCGGCTGGGCGACCTGCAGGTGCGTGAAGCCGGGCATCGGCGTCGCCGCTTCCTGCTCGGCCAGATCGACCAGAGCGCTGCGGAAGGCCTTCAGCAAAACCTGTATATCGTCAATCGCATCGCGCAGGTAAAGGCGGATATCAGTCGCCACCTGATCGTTGCGCGAGCGGCCGGTGTGCAGGCGCTTGCCGGCGTCGCCGACGAGGGCGGTGAGGCGCTTCTCGATGTTCAGGTGCACGTCTTCGAGGTCCAGCGACCACTCGAACTTGCCCGATTCGATCTCGGTGACAACCATGGCCATGCCGCGTTCGATATCGGCCAGATCCTGGGCGGCGATGATGCCCTGTTTGGCCAGCATCCGGGCGTGAGCCAGCGAGCCGCGGATATCCTGGCGCCACATGCGCTGGTCGAAATCGACCGAGGCGGTATAGCGTTTGACGAGATCGGAAACCGGTTCGGAGAAACGGCCGGCCCAAGTGTATTGCGCGGTGCTGGAAGTCATGACTGTGGTCTAGAATGAGGCGAATGAGCGACGAGTTCACGGAACCCGCCCGAAAAAAGCCAAGTATACGGCACTTTCCGGCCACGCATCCCCTGCCCGATTGGCGCAACTTTGGCGTCATGCTGCGCGTTCTGCTCGGCGGCAATGTTATCGCCCTGATGGCTGCCCTCATCCTGGCGTCGGACCTGACAGCCTGGCCGGCCCGCTTCATCGAGCTGGCGGCTGCCGTCGAGCCCTGGTTGCTGATCCTGCTCGGCCTGCTTTCCTTGCTGCGCGACCTGCTCTGGCGCTTGCCGATACGGGTTGGCCAGGCAGCGGTCCTGCTCCTCGCCGGTGGATTGGCCGGGGCGCTGTATCTATATGCGCAGTCGCTGGTGATTGGCGATGGCGGCAGCGGCGGGCGGGCGGTCCTGCTCGCCATGGCCGCCACGCTGCTGCTGCTGCTCTATTTCGAGTGGCGTGCTGCCGCCTTCAATCCGGCTCAGGCCGAGGCGCGACTGGCCGCCCTGAACGCCCGCATCCGCCCGCATTTCCTGTTCAACTCGCTGAATGCCGTGCTCTCGCTGATCCGCGCCCGGCCGCAACAGGCGGAAGCGGCGCTGGAGTCGCTGTCCGACCTGTTTCGTGCCGCCATGCGCGACCCCGCCGAACTGGTCAGTTTGGCCGACGAGATTGAACTCGGCCGACAATATCTGGAGCTGGAAAGCCTGCGCCTCGGTGACCGTCTGCAGGTCGACTGGCAGATTGCCGAGGTGCCGCTCGATCTGACGATCCCACCGCTGATGCTGCAGCCGCTGCTGGAGAATGCCGTCTATCACGGCATCGAACCGTCGCCGCGGGGGGGCAGCGTGCGTATCGCCATCGACAGTACGGCCGATGCCCTGCGCATCGTCATCGCCAACCCGACAGCTGGCGAGTTGCCGCATGCGCCGGGCAATCAGATTGCCCTGGCCAATATCCGCGAGCGTCTGAGTCTGTATTACGATCTCGAGGCCCGCCTGGAAATTGATAGCAGCAAAGACCATTACGAGGTACGCATATTTCTGCCATGGCGAAAGAAGTCCCGTTGAAAGTCCTCCTCGTCGATGACGAGCCACTGGCCCGCGAACGCCTGCGGACCCTGTTGTCCGACATTGCCATCCAGTTGCCCAACGAGGTCGTCGGGGAGGCCGGCAACGGCATCGACGCCCTTGAGTTGCTACGCCGGCAGGCTGTCGATGTGGTTCTCGCCGACATTCGCATGCCGGCCATGGATGGCATCGAGCTGGCCGGCCATCTGGGCGCCTGCGAAAACCCGCCGGCGGTGATCTTCACCACAGCCTACGATAATTACGCGGTGCAGGCTTTCGACCTCAACGCCGTCGATTACCTGCTCAAGCCGGTGCGTACTCAGCGCTTGCTGACCGCCCTGCAAAAGGTGCGCGGCCTGGCGCCGGCCGATGCGGCGCTGCTTGCCAACATTGGCCGCGAGTTGCGCGGCGGCGGGCGCAGCCACCTGTCCTGTCACGAGCGCGGCAAACTGCTGCTGGTGCCGATCGGTGAGGTGCTCTATTTCAAGGCCGACCTCAAATACGTGACGGCGCGCACCCAGGAGCGCGAGTTCCTGCTTGATGAGGCGCTGACCCATCTGGAAAGCGAGTTTGCCGATCGCTTCATCCGCCTGCACCGGGCGGTTCTGGTCGCCAAGCAGGCGCTGGCCGGTTTTGAGAAGGGTGCCAGCGACGATGCCGAGGCCTATGGCTGGGCGCTGTTGCGTGGGGTGCCGGAAAAGTTGCCGGTCAGCCGCCGCCAGTGGGCGGCCGCCAAGGCCGAGTTGATTTCCTGATCAACTGGCCGCTTCCAGCTGCGCTTCGGTCAAGCGCGGCGTGGCGCGGCGGGGCGTCAGATTTTCGTCGAGCAGGCGCTCGATGCGGAAAAACACTTCGTGTCGCGAAAAAGGCTTCTTCATGAAGTCATCGGCACCGATGCGCGAGCCGAAAAACTGCTCCATCGCCTGTTCGTTGCCGCTCATCATGATCACCGGAATGTCGCGCGTCTGTGGATCGCGGCGAATGGCGCGGAGGGCGGCGAAACCGTTCATGCCGGGGAGCATGATGTCGAGGAAGATGAGTTGCGGCTTGTGCTGCGCCAACTGGATCAGGCCGTCTTCGGCATCGAGTGCCTCGAAAGTGTCGTAGCCGGCCGAGCGCAGGAACTTCTTGAGAACGGTGACGATGGTCTTCGAATCGTCAATGATGAGGACGCGGGTTCCTTCGCGGGCGTTGACGCGGGCCCGCTGGCGTCGCTCCTCCGGTGCTGCCTCGTGAACTGCAGGTGCCGGTGCGGGTGCGGGGGGGCGGCTGCCAAATAGGGCTTTCAGAGTATCGAGTATTCCCACGCCATTTCCTTTGCTTGATCGTGTGCCTTGTGCCGTGTGCCCCTGTCGATGGCTGAACGATCTGTCGCTCGGCGGGCAAGGTTGGCGCTATATTTTAGAATGCTCGTCGCATTTAGGTCCCGGGTTATTTGGCATTTATCGAGAAATATTACCGCTACGCGGCACTGGCCGGCTGGATCAGTTTGATGTGGGGGAAGGGTATCTCGATGCCGACGGCGTCGAAGGCGCTTTTCGTGCGCCGCAGAAACTCCCGGCGAACGGCCCATTGCTCGTTGGGCGCCACCTGAAAGCGACTGCGGATGACAATTGATGAATCGGCCCACTGGTCGACACCGGCAATTTCCAGTTCGGCGAGAATCTTCGACGCAAAGACTTCGTCCGTGCGCATTTCCTTGCCTACCTGGCGCATTACTGTCATCACCTGGTCGACGTTTTCACCATAGGCGACGCCGAGATCGATGACCGCGTAGGCGAAGCCGACACTCATGTTGGTGACGACGGTGATCTGGCCATTGGGGATGTAGTGCACGTTGCCGCCGTAGTCGCGCAAGCGCAGATAGCGCAGGGTGAGTTCCTCGACAGCGCCGACCTTGCCGCCGGCATCGATGACATCGCCGATCCGTATCTGGTTTTCGAGCAGCAGGAAGAAGCCGGTGAAATAGTCCTTGACCAGACTTTGCGCGCCAAAGCCGACGGCAATGCCAGCGACGCCGGCGGCGCCGAGCAGTGGGGCGACGGAGATGCCGAACTCGCCGAGGATCAGCAGGGCGGTGATGACCGTTACGGCCACGGTGAGCGCATAACGGAGAACGCGCGACAGGGTGCGCACGCGCTGGGCGCCCTCGGGGGACTCCTGGCGGCAAGCAAGGGCCTCGCGGAATTGAGGGGAGAACCGGTTGATCAGGCGCTGGGCGATGATGGACAGGCTCAAGATCAGGGCAATCCGCAACGGCGTTGCGAACTGCGTGAACAGGGTGCTTACGCTAGCGCTGTCAGCTTCCATGACGATGGGTCCTTAGGTTGATAATTTGTATATTCATGTAATAAACCGCCGTGATTTTTCTGTTGGAATGAAAAATTATATGGAAAATCAACACCGTAAAGTGTTACGCTTTGTTACTCGCTAGGCAAGCAAGATTGCTTGCCAATTCATTTTCGGAGGCATTAGACGCCTCTTGATGTGACATCTGCCCGGCTGTGATCAGGCGGCATTCGATGTCAGGGAGTTAAATCATGCTATTGGCAACCGATCTCGACGGGACTTTTCTCGGCGGACTGGCCGAGCATCGTCAGAACCTGTACCAACTGATTTCCGGCGGCCAGGATATCCGCCTTGTCTTCGTCACTGGACGCGGCTTGGAGGCAGTCATGCCCATCCTCTCCGACCCGGCGGTGCCGGTGCCCGATTACATCATTTGTGATGTCGGCGGGACTGTCGTCGAAGGCGGTACGCTGCAGCCGGTGCAGCCTCTGCAGGCGGAGATCGATCGGCGCTGGCCCGGCGAGCGCATGGTCGCCGAGGCGATGCAGGCCTTTGCCGAACTGGAACGGCAGACCGTTCCCCAGCAGCGTCGTTGTTCCTATTTCTGCCACAGCGATGCGCTGACGCCGGCACTGGCCGAGGTGGCCGCCACCCTGGATTGTGATGTCCTTTATTCCGACAGCCGCTACCTGGATATTCTGCCCAAGGGCGTCAACAAGGGCAGCACCCTGGCGGCGCTGGTCGACCTGCTCGGCGTACCGCGCGACGAGGTGCTGGTGGCCGGCGATACGCTGAATGATCTGTCGATGTACGAGGCCGGCTTCCAGGGCGTTTGCGTCGGCGAATCCGAGTCGGCCCTGCTCGCGGCCACCGCCGCTCAGGCGCATGTCCTGCACGCCGGGGATGCCGGCTGTGGCGGCATCCTCCAGGCCATCGTGCATTTCGGCCTGCTGGCGCCGGAATACCTTGAGCCCAGCGCCGCCGGTGCCGAGCGCGGGGCTGCCGACCTGGTCATGGTCTATCACCGCCTGCCCTACGAGGAGCAGCGCATCAACGGCCGCATCGTCCAGCGCCGGCCGAAATCGCCGAATGGCATCATTCCCAGCCTGCTCTCCTTCTTTGCCGCCGGTCAGCGCGGCTCCTGGGTAGCCTGGAGCGTCCATGACGAGGCCACCGACCCGCCTTTCGAAGTGCATTCGAGCGTCGATGCCCGCCGCTATCCGGGTTTGGTGGCGGCGCGGGTAGCCCTCTCCAAGGAGGAGGTCGATGTCTTCTACAAGCGCTTCTCCAAGGAGGCGTTCTGGCCGACCCTGCATACCTTCTGGGAGCGGGCGCTATTTCGCGAGGAGGATTGGGCGGTGTTTCTCGCCGTCAATCGCAAGTTTGCCGAGCGCGTGGCCGCCGAGGCTGCCGAGGGGGCGACGGTGTGGCTGCATGATTACAACCTGTGGATGGTGCCGGCCGTGTTGCGCGAATTGCGGCCGGATCTGCGCATCGCCTTTTTCCACCACACCTATTTCCCGTCGGCCGACGCCTTCAATGTTTTGCCCTGGCGGCGGGAGATCGTCGGCAGTCTGCTGCAGTGCGATTACATCGGCTTCCATATTCCCCGCCAGGCGGAAAACTTCGTCGATGTGGCGCGCGGTGTTGTGCCGATCGAGATCGTCGAGCGCAAGGGCTGTGCTCCTCGCTTCCTCAGCTACGGCTGCGCCGTCGGCCTGGATACCATGAGCACCCAGATACAAGTGCATGGCCGGCGCATCGGCCTCGGTGCGCATCCGGTCGGGCTCGATCTGGAGCGGGTGCGCCAGGCTCTGGCGCATGCCAAGACGGCGGGTAGGCGCCAGGCAATCGCCAACGAATTTGCCGGCAAACAATTGGTGCTGTCGGTGGAGCGTCTCGACTACACCAAGGGCACCTTGGAGAAGGTCCGCGCCTTCGGCGATCTGCTCGAGCGGGCGCCGGAATTGCGCGGCAAGGTGTCGCTGGTGGTCGTCTGCGTGCCGGCGGCCAAGGAAATGACCATTTACGATGAACTGCAACAGCAGATCGAGCAGGCGGTCGGGCGGGTCAATGGCCAGTTCAACGAGGTTGGCTGGTCGCCGATCCGCTTCTTTTTCCGTCCGTTGCCCTTCGAAGAAGTGGTGGCCTGGTATGCCGAGGCGGACATCTGCTGGATCACCCCATTGCGCGATGGCTTGAACCTGGTGTGCAAGGAGTACGTGGCAACCCAGGGCGAGATCGCCGGCCAGGGCGTGCTGGTGCTCTCGGAATTTGCCGGGGCGGCCGCCGAGTTGCACAGCGCCGTGCTGACCAATCCGCACGATCCGAAGGATCTGCGCGAACGCCTGCAGCAGGCGCTGGCCATGGATGCCGAGGAGCGCGCGGCACGCCTGCGCAGTCTCTACGACATCGTTGCCCACAATGACATCGAGCGCTGGGGGCGCGAGTTTCTCGATGCCGTGGCGGCCATGTCCATCAGCCGGGCCTGATCGGCCCGGCGAGACGTCATGGGTCAGCGGGCGGCCCCGGCCTCGTGTTCGGGATCGAGGATCTCGATGGCGCTCGGCGAGGTGCGCATCATCGGCGTGAAATTCGTCTGATGCGCAATGTCGGCCGGGGCGCGCCGGGATAGCTGCCAGGCGACCGCCGCGAGCAGGATCTCGATGCCGGCGAACCAGGCCGGCAGTGACGGCGGGCCGACATGGAGCATCAGGCTGCCAGCGATGATCGGGCCGATGGCGGCGCCGATGCCGTGCAGCAGCAACAGGCTGCCGCAACCGGAAATGATCTCGCGTCGGTCAAGACGGTCCATCATGCGGGCGACGGCCAGCGGATAGAGGGCGAAGGCGAAGCCGCCGTAAAGCAGGGTGACAACCAACACGGCGCCCAGCCCGTAGTCGGTGGCGAAGAGCAGGCCGCCGGACAACAGCGCCGCGGCCAAGGCGACGACCGAGATCACGTGGCCGCGGTCGAGATGATTGGTCAGCTGGCCAATCGGCCACTGGAACAGGGCGCCGCCGACGATGGCCATGGTCATGAACCAGGCGACGCCGCTGGTGCCCAGTTCGATGGTATGGGCCCAGACGGCGCCGAGGCCCCAGAAGGCACCCTGGGAGAAACCCGAGAGCAGCGCCGCGGCACAGGCCACCGGCGCTCGGTCATACAGCGTCTTCAGGCCGATGCTGTGCACATCCTCGACATGCGGCTGGGCCAGCCGGGTGGCAGCCACCGGCATGACCGCCGCACAGATGCACAGGGCAGCGACGGAGAACAGCACGTGCTGGCCCGGGTCGCTCCAGTGCAGTAGTTGCTGGGCCAGTGCCAGGGAGCCGAGATTGACCGCCATGTAGCTGGCGAAAATGCGGCTGCGCTGTTCGGGCGCGGCATGGCTGTTCAGCCAGCTTTCGATGGTGGTGTACAGGCCGACCATGGCCATGCCGGTGATCAGGCGCAACAGGCTCCACACCCAGGCCGAGGCAACTAGTTCATGGAGTAGCGTGGCACAGGCGATGGCAACGGTGAAAAAAGCGAAGGCGCGAACATGGCCGACGCGGCGCAGCATCATCGGGCCGAGGTAGGTGCCGGCCAGAAAGCCGACGAAATACATCGAACCAATGATGCCCAGTGTCTGGCAGTCGAACCCGACGATGCCCCCGCGCACGGCGAGCAGCGTGCCGAGCAGGCCGCTGCCGAGCAGCAGGAAGGCGACCCCGAGCAGCAGCGAGGCGAGTGGTAGCAGTTGGGCCATCGGTCGCTCAGCTCAGTGTCCGGGTGACCACCTCCAGCACGTCGCGCGACAGGCCGGCGTGGTCGCGGATGCGCTCGAGCGCGGCACGCGCATGCGCCTGACGGCCAGCGTCGAATTTCGCCCAGCGGTCAAAGCAGCGCGCCAGGCGCGAGGCGACCTGCGGGTTGCGGTCGTGCAGCGTCAGGATCTGGTCGGCGACGAAGTTGTAGCCGCTGCCATCGGCGGCATTGAAACGGACCAGGTTGGCGCCGAAGGCGCGGATCAGCGCGTAGATCTTGTTCGGGTTGCCGATATCGAAGGCCGAGTGGGCGGTTAGTGCCTTCACGGTGGCCAGCGTGTCCGGGCGGCGGCTGGTCGATTGCGCGGCCAGCCACTTGTCGACGACCAGGGCTTCGTTTTTCCACTGGGCGTAGAAATCGGCGAGGGCAGTGTCGCGCTGCGGGCAGTCGGCAGCATTGACGTTGGCCAGCGCGGCGAGGGCGGCGAACTGGTCAGTCATGTTGTCGGCCGTCTTGAATTGCTGCAGCGCCAGCTCGCGCGCGGCCGGCGTGTCGAGTTCGAGCAGGTAGGCGAGGCACTGATTGCGCAGCGCCCGCCGGCCGGCCTGCTCGCTGCTCGGCGCGTAGGCTTCCTGTACGGTCAACCCGGCGTAGAGGCCGGAAAACTCGCCTTCGAGCTGTTCGGCGAGATGCCGGCGCAGGCCGTTGCGGGCGGCGTGAAGGGCGTCCGGGTCGACCACGGTCATCAATTCGGCGAGTGTCGTTTCGCCGGGCAGGGTCAGTGCTTCGGCGACGAAGGCGGCGCCACGTTGGGCCTGTGTCTGCAGCAGCTTGCGGGCGGCATCGACGAAGCTGGCTGGCCAGATCGGCGCACGGACGGCGGCGAGCGCTGTCGTGGCGTCGAGAATCAGTTGCGTCGCCAGGCGCTGGCCGGCTTCCCAGGCGTTGAACGGGTCGGTTTCGTGGGCCAGCAGCACGGTCAGCTGTTCCGGCGTGTAGGCGAAGTCGAGATAAACCGGCGCCGAGAAGTCGCGGAGCAATGACGGCACCGGCTCGGCGGCGACGTCGTTGAAGACGAAGGATTGCGTCGTCGCGGTCAGTTGCAGCAGGCGCTCGCTGCCCGGCAGCAACGTGCCATCGTCAGCAAACAGCGCAACGCGGATCGGGATCAGGTAGGGGGTTTCATCGCTGGCGCGCGGGTTGGCTTGCGTGCAGGTCAGCGTGTAGGTCTGGCTGCCTTCGTCCCAGAACCCGTCGACGGCCACGTGCGGCGTGCCCGGCTGGTTGTACCAGCGCATGAACTGGGTGAAGTCGAAACCGGAGGCAGCGGCCATCGCGGCAACGAAATCCTCGCAGGTGACGGCCTGGCCGTCGTGGCGGCGGAAGTATTCATCCATGCCGGCGCGGAACCCCTCGCGGCCGATCAGGGTCTGGATCATGCGGATGACTTCGGCACCCTTTTCATAGACGGTCGAGGTGTAAAAATTGTTGATCTCGACGAAGCTGGCCGGGCGGATCGGGTGCGCCATCGGGCCGGCATCTTCCGGGAACTGCGCGGCACGCAGGCCGCGCACTTCCCGAATACGGGCGGTTTGCCGGTTGTGCAGGTCGGCGCCGAATTCCTGGTCGCGGAAGACGGTGAGACCTTCCTTCAGCGACAGCTGGAACCAGTCGCGGCAGGTGACGCGGTTGCCGGTCCAGTTGTGGAAATATTCGTGGGCGACGACGCGGTCGATATTCTCGAAATCGACGTCAGTGGCGACATCGCTGCGGGCCAGCACGTATTTCGTGTTGAAGATGTTGAGGCCCTTGTTCTCCATGGCGCCCATGTTGAAGTCGCCGACGGCGACGATCATGTAATGGTCGAGATCGCATTCGAGGCCGAAGCGCTCTTCGTCCCATTTCATCGATTTCTGCAGCGCGGCCATGGCGTGCGGGCACTGGTCAAGCTTGCCCGGCTCGACGTAGATGGCGAGCTGCACGGTACGACCGGAGGCTGTCTTGAAGCTATCGAACAGGCCGTCGAGCTTGCCGGCGACCAGGGCGAACAGGTAGGCGGGCTTGCGAAACGGGTCGACCCATTTCGCCCAATGGCGGCCGTCGGCTTCTTCGCCGCTGGCGACCGGGTTGCCGTTGGCGAGCAGGATCGGGTAAGTCGCCTGGTCGGCGTGCAGCGTCACCGTGTAGGTGGACATCACGTCCGGCCGGTCGAGGAACCAGGTGATGCGGCGGAAGCCCTGCGCTTCGCACTGCGTGAAGTAGCCATCCTTGGAGCGGTACATGCCGGACAGGCGGGTGTTGCCGTCCGGCTGGATGCGGACGACGGTGCGCAGCGTGAAGACGTCCGGCAGGTCGGCCAGGGTCAGCGTGCTGGGCGTTTCCGCTGTCGGCCAGTCTTTCCCGTCGACGGTGACGGACAGGGTGGTCAGTTCCTCGCCATCCAGCACCAGCGGCTCGCCGGGACGGTCGGCATTGCGGCGCAGGGCGAGCGTCGCGGCGACGGTGGTGCCGTCGGCTTCGATGGTCACAACGAGATCGACCGTGTCGATCCAGAAGGCGGGCGGGGTGTAGTCCTTGAGATAAACGGTCGGGGGCGTATCGGTTTTCATTGATCGATGCTGTCAGGGAGGGCAGAAGCACCGGATGATACGCCGGGCGTTCCGAATCAGTAGCGACCGCGTCCGTGTCTGTCGTCGCGATCATCATGCCGGCGTTCATGCCGGTCATCTCGACGGTCGTGCCTGTACTCATGGCGCTCGCGATAATCCCGGCGCTCATGGCGATGGGCGTGGCGGTCGCGGTAGCGCGGCGCGTATTCGTGCTGATACCAGTCGTCCTGAACAAAATGGACCGGGCGACCACAGGCCCGATAGCGGTCGCAATAGCGGTGCCACTGCTTCGCGTGACGCGGCGGGACGCGCAGGTAAATGGGCGCTTGGGCCATTCTTCCTGGGTGGAGGATCATCGGTTCCGGGTGGATGACCAGCGGCGGTGGGAAGCCGCCGATGTCGATGTGGCCGTAAAAGCCGGGCTGGCCAATGCTGACCGAAACCTGCGCCGAGGCAGGGGGGCTCAGAGCGGCGGCAAAGAGGGCGGTGGCGATGAGGAAGCGTTTCATGACTTTTTTCCTGAATGGGGTATCCACTCAACGTCATCGCGGGACGAAAGGCTGACCGGCGGATTGCAACAAATTGTGTATCAGTCCCGCCGCCGCCACACCTGCCAGCGTTCGCGGCCGGCGAAGACCGGGATTGAATCGGTGACCGGCACATCTTCCATAAGCTCGAAACTCGTTGCCAGCAGCTCATCGAGTTGCTCCG
Source organism: Betaproteobacteria bacterium HGW-Betaproteobacteria-7 (assembly GCA_002840765.1). Lineage (GTDB taxonomy): Bacteria > Pseudomonadota > Gammaproteobacteria > Burkholderiales > Rhodocyclaceae > Azonexus. Next base: position 46,689 of record PHCE01000002.1, on the reverse strand, counting down.
GCAGGATGCCAAAGGGCGGACCCTTGGCCTGCTCGCAGAGGAAGAAATAGCCGGCCAGCAGGCCGCCGGGCGGGAGCAGTGCGGCGACGCGGCGGCCCCAGTCCGCCCACAAATTGCGCGGCAGGGCGCAGAGGAAGGCGCGTTCGTAGATCAGTGCGTAGGGCTGGGCCGGCGTGAAGGTGAAGAAGTCGGCGCAAAGCAGATCGACGGTGGCGTTGCCAAGCACTTCACGCGCCCTGGCGACCGCTGCCGGCGAGAAATCCAGTGCCGTCACCGGCCAGCCGGCTGCCGCCAGGTGGGCTGCTTCCCAGGCGCTGCCGCAGCCGGGAATCAGCGTGTTGAGCGGCTGTGCCTGGGCGGCAATGAAAGCGGCAAAGGCTTCCGGCACGCGGCCGGCATCCCAGGGCGTGACGCCCTCGGCGAAGCGTTTGCACCAGAAGTCTGGATGTTCCGGGCGTTGCTCCGGCGGTTTGATCTGGGTCGGGAAGGGCGTCTGTTCGCTCATGCTAAGATGCCTGCCTTCCCCAACCTGCCATTTGTCGCTTCATGTCCGCTCCTTCGAAGATCATCATCGCCTCCCGTGAATCCCGCCTCGCCATGTGGCAGGCCGTCCATGTCCAGGGCCGCCTGGCCAGCCAGAACCCGGGGGCGGAAGTCGTCATTCTAGGCATGACCACCAAGGGCGACCAGATTCTCGACCGGCCGCTCGCCGAAATCGGCGGCAAGGGACTGTTTATCAAAGAACTTGAGGTGTCGATGCAGGAAGGCCGCGCCCACCTCGCCGTCCATTCGATGAAGGACGTGCCCATGGTGATGCCGGAAGGCTTCGTCCTGGCCGCCATCTCGGCCCGCGAAAACCCGCGCGATGCCTTCGTCTCCAACAATTACGCTGGCCTCGACGAGCTGCCGGCCGGGGCCGTCGTCGGCACCTCTAGCCTGCGCCGCGAAGCCGTGCTGCGGGCCAAATACCCGCAACTGGTGATCAAGAGCCTGCGTGGCAATCTCGACACCCGGCTGCGCAAGCTCGACGCCGGCGAGTACGACGCGATCATCCTGGCCGCCGCCGGCCTGATCCGCCTCGGCCTGAAGGACCGCATCAAGGCCGTGCTGACGCCGGAGCAATCGCTGCCGGCGCCGGGCCAGGGGGCGCTGGGTATCGAACTGGTCGACGGCGATGCCGTCATGGCCGCCGTTGTAGCCCCGTTGAACGACCCGGAGACGGCTCATTGCGTCAAGGCCGAACGCGCCTTCTCGCGTGCCTTGGGCGGCAGCTGTCAGGTGCCGCTGGGCGGCTACGCGATCATCGACAACGGCCAACTGTGGCTGCGCGGCTTTGTCGCCACCGCTGACGGCAAGGAAATGGTTGCTGCCGAACTGCGCGGCAATCCGGCCGACGATGAGGCGCTTGGCCGGCAACTGGCAGCGACGCTGCGCGCCCAGGGCGCCGACGCCATCCTGGAAAAACTCGCCCACTGCCAATGAACGCCAGCCCGCTGGCCGGCCGCCACATCGTCGTCACCCGGCCGCTGGCCCAGGCCGCTCCGCTGGCCGAGGCGATCGAGGCCGCTGGCGGCGAGCCGTTGATCTTTCCGCTGCTGGAAATCGCCCCGGCTGACGATCCGCACCCTCTGGCCGAAGCCGCGGCCCAGCTGGAGCGTTACGCTTGGGCCGTGTTCATCAGCCCGAATGCCGTCGAGTATGCGTTGCCGACTCTGTTGGCCCATGCGCCATGGCCGGCCAGCCTGCGTCCGGCGGCGGTCGGTCAGGGAACGGTGCGGGCGCTGGCGGCGCACGGCATCACTGGCTGCATTGCCCCGAGCGAACGCTTCGATTCGGAAGCCCTGCTCGCCCTGCCCGAACTTGCCGCTGAGCGCGTGGCCGGCAAGCGCGTGGCAATCTTTCGCGGCGACGGCGGGCGCGAACTGCTGGCTGAAACGCTACGTGAGCGCGGGGCGACGCTCGATTGCATCACCTGCTACCGCCGCTCGGCGCCGTCCGCCGGCGGTCAACCGTTGCTCGACGCCTGGCGTGCTGGCCGCCTTGATGCCCTGGCGGTATCGAGCAGCGAAGGCCTGCGTTACCTGCTGGCGCTGCTCGACGACGAGGGCCGCCAGCACTTGCAGGCCACGCCGCTGTTCGTCCCGCATGCCCGTATCGCCGAGACCGCCCGCGAACTGGGTCTGCGCAACATTGTCCTCAGCGATGCTGCCGACGCCGGCATTATGGCTGCCTTAGTTGCTTATAATTGGCCGGCATGAGCTCTGATAACGACACTTCCCCCGACCTGAACGCCCCCCCGGTGGTGGCGTCCTCCCGTCCTGCCTGGCGCAGTCCATGGTTCATTCTGGCACTGGCGGCTTTGCTGCTGGCCGGCTGGCAATGGCTGGAAACCCGCCAGCAGTTGAGCGAGACGCGTGTGGAAGTGGCGCGTCGCCTGGCCGATGCCGAGGCGATGAGCAGGGAAGATCGCGGCGCTCGTAGCCAGTTGCTGGCGCAGATCGAAGGTCTGCAGGCCAAGCTGGGGGCCGTCGAAGGCCGGCTGGCCGAATTCGAAAATCAGGGCGAGGCCCTGCAGTCCCTGTATGACGAAATGGCGCGTGGGCGCGAAGAAGCGACCTTGCTGGAAGTCGAGCAGGCGATCACGCTCGCCGCCCAGCAACTGCAACTGGCCGGCAACGTTGCGGTAGCGGCGCTCGCCCTGCAGACAGCCGACAGTCGTCTGGCACGCCTCGACCGCCCGGTGTATCTGCCGCTGCGGACGGCCCTGGCCAAGGATATGGCGCGCCTGAACAGCCTGCCCTTTGTTGATGTGCCGGGCCTCAGCCTGCGCCTGGAAGAAGTCATCATTGCTGTCGACAAGTTCCCGCTCGGGGCGCACGGGCGTCCCGCCGAAATGGCGCCCACGCCGGCCGAACCGCTGGTCGGCGGACCCTGGTGGCAACAGGCTGCCCGGGAAATCTGGCAGGAAGTGAAGAGTCTGGTGCGCATCCAGCGCTTTGACCAGGCGGACCAGCCTTTGCTGGCGCCGGGGCAGAGTTTCTTCCTGCGCGAGAATCTCAAACTGCGCCTGCTTAATGCCCGGCTGGCCCTGCTTGCCCGCGATTACGGGACTTTCCGCAATGAGCTGAAGACGGCGCAGGACTGGCTGAAACGGTATTTCGCCAGCGACGACAAGGCGGTCAAGGCAGCGCAGCTCAGTTTGCAGCAACTGCTCGCCGCCGATCTCAGCATTGCCCTGCCGACTTTGAACGACAGCCATGCTGCCCTGCGCGACCTGCGCAATCGCAAGGAAAAGCGGTGAGGGGACTGTTCTGGGTCCTGGCCCTGTTCGCGGCGGCCGTGGCCGTCGCTCTCGGGGCGCGGATGAACGATGGCTACGTCTTGCTGGCTGTGCCGCCGTACCGCGCCGAAGTGACGCTGAATCTTTTCCTGCTCGTCCTGGCGCTCCTTTTTCTCGGACTCTACGCGCTGCTGCGCACACTCTCCTACACCTTCGGTTTGCCGGAACGGGCGCGTCGCTATCGCGCCCTGCGCAGCCAGGAACGCGCCGCCCTTGTCTTCCAGGATGCCGTGCGCCTGCTCTTCGAAGGGCGCTTCGGTCAGGCTCTGAAGAAGGCCGGTGAGGCCCATGCGGCCGATATAGCGCCGGGTCTGTCGGCGCTGATCGCTGCCCGCGCCGCGCAACGCATGCGCGAAGCAGCAAAGCAGCAGGACTGGATGGAAAAGGCCAAGGCCAGCGATCCGCGGACGGAAGCGGCGACCTTGATGCTGGAAGCCGAGATGATGATCGAAGTGCGTCGCTTCGACGACGCGTTGACGGCACTCGCCCGGCTGCAGGAAAAGCAGGGACGGCACATCGCCGCGTTGCGCCTGGAACTGCGGGCGCGCCAGGGCGTCGGCGACTGGGATGGCGTGCTCAAGCTGCTGCGCCAGTTGGCCAAGCGTGATGCGTTGCCGGCTGAGGTGGTGCGCGAAACGCGGACCCAGGCGCACCTTGGCAACATCGCCCGTCTGGCGGGTGAGACACCGCAATTGATCAACTACCTGCGCGCCCTGCCGGTCGAGGAGCGTGGCCAGCGGGTCGTGCTGGCGGCCGCGCGCAGCCTGGTTGCTGCCGGTGCCGGTGGTGAGGCGCAGAAACTGATCGAAGCCGTGCTTGATGCTACCGCTCACGACGAATGGCAGTGGGAACTGCTGGCTATTTATGGCCGGCTTGATGGCGCCGAGCAGATGGCGCGTATCGCTCGCGCCGAATCCTGGTTGCGGCAGTATCCGACCGACGCCTGGTTGCTCAAGGCGCTGGGCCGGATGTGCATCCGCCAACGCCTGTGGGGCAAGGCGCAAAGTTACCTGGAAGCGTCTCTGGCGATTGCCCCGACGCAGCAGGCACATCTTGAACTGGCCCGTCTGTTCGATCAGTTGGAACGGACTGACGAGGCCAACAAACATTACCGGGCGAGCGCCCTGCTCGACGCGAGTTAGAAGGCACTTACCGGGACGGGAGACGACAATGCTGAACATCGACATGCGCAAGATCTACAACTTCTACCCGGTGGAACCGCAGCCCGATGGGTCAGTATTGCCGACCGGCGGTGACCTCTATTACGAATGTCTGGATTGCACCGTCGTCGTCAATTCCGTGCCCCACATCAAGGCCGCCTGTGCCTGCGGCAACCTGGCCGGCGGCAGCGGCCAGCTGAGCGTCAAGGACCCGTCCCGCGTCCAGGTCGTCCGCGGCAAGCTGAAGTAGTTGTCAGGATCGAGTTTTACACTCAGGCCCCTAGGCAACTTGATCCTCGATCCTGGCGAAGCCAGTCCTGCGGCTTGAGGAATACTTCGTAGAGCTCGGCTTCCGGTGTGCCGGCTGCCGGTTGCCAGTCGTAGCGCCATTTGACGATCGGCGGCAGCGACATGAGGATCGACTCGGTACGCCCGCCCGACTGCAGGCCGAACAAGGTGCCGCGGTCCCAGACCAGGTTGAATTCGACATAGCGCCCGCGCCGGTAGGCCTGAAAGTCGCGTTCGCGCTCGCCGTAGGGCGTTTCCCGGCGCTCGGCCAGGACTGGTAGGTAGGCTTTGCTGAAGGCGTCGCCCAGGGCTTGGGTCAGGGCAAAGCAGCGTTCGAAACCGCCTTCGCTCAAATCGTCGAAGAAGACGCCGCCGACACCGCGCGGCTCGTTGCGGTGCTTGAGGAAGAAATATTCGTCGCACCACTGCTTGTACTTCGGATAGACGTCGTTTCCGAAGGGTGCCAGCGCCTCGCGGCAGGTCTGGTGAAAATGCACGACATCCTCGCGCTGGCCGTAGTAAGGCGTCATGTCCATGCCGCCGCCAAACCACCATACATCCTCCTCGCCCTCCTTGGTGGCGACGAAGCAGCGCACGTTCATGTGTGCGGTCGGGCAGTAGGGATTGCGCGGGTGCAGGACCAACGACACGCCCATCGCTTCCCAGGCACGGCCGGCCAGTTGCGGGCGCACGGCAGTGGCGGAAGCCGGCAGCGACTGGCCGGTGACATGTGAGAAGTTGACGCCGCCGCGCTCGAAGAAATCACCTTCCTCGATCAGCCGGGAAATACCACCGCCGCCTTCCGGGCGAATCCAGGAATCGGTGCGGAAGGGCTGGCCGTCGAAGGCTTCGAGTTCGGCGACGATGCGGCCTTGCAGACCGGTGAAGAAATTCTTGAGGCGGGTAGTATCCATCGTGTCTCCGGGGAATGAAAAACGGGCGGCCTGAGCCGCCCGTCTGAATGCTATTTGGGAAAAAAGTTCAGCGGCTGATGGCGCGGTGGCCGATATCCTTACGGAATTGCACGCCTTCCCAACTGATCTGCGCGGCGGCCTCGTAGGCGGCCTTCTGCGCCAGCTTGACGTTTTCACCGAGCGCCGTGACGCAAAGCACGCGCCCGCCGGCGGTGATGACCTGACCATCTTTCTCGGCGGTGCCGGCGTGGAAGACGTGGCAATCCTCGCCGAAGCTGTTGCCCTTGGGCAGGCCGCCGATGACGTCGCCCTTCTTCGGGGTCTCCGGGTAATTGGCCGCTGCGAGCACGACGCCCAGGGCGATGCGGCGGTCCCATTCGGCTTCGACCTGGTCGAGCGTGCCATCGATGCCATGTTCGAGCAGATCGACGAAGTCAGACTTCAGACGCATCAGGATCGGCTGGGTTTCCGGGTCGCCCATCCGGCAGTTGAATTCCAGCGTCTTGAGCGAGCCGTCCTTGGCGATCATCAGGCCGGCGTAGAGGAAGCCGGTGAAAGGGATGCCGTCGGCTGCCATGCCACGCACCGTCGGCAGGATGATTTCGCGCATGGCCTTGGCGTGCACCTCAGGCGTAACGCACGGGGCGGGGGAGTACGCACCCATGCCGCCGGTGTTCGGGCCCTGGTCGCCGTCGAAGATGCGCTTGTGGTCCTGGCTGGAGGCCAGGGCAAGGACATTCCTGCCGTCGACCATGACGATGAAGCTGGCTTCCTCGCCGTCGAGGAAATCCTCGATGACGACGCGGGCACCGGCATCGCCGAGCTTGTTGCCGGACAGCATGTCGTCGATGGCGGCATGGGCTTCGTCGAGGCTCATGGCGACGACGACACCCTTGCCAGCGGCCAGGCCATCGGCCTTGATGACGATGGGGGCGCCCTGCTGGTCGATATAGGCGTGCGCTTCGACAGAATTCGTGAAGGTGCCAAAGCCGGCCGTCGGAATGTTGTGGCGGGCCATGAAGCGCTTGGCGAAATCCTTGGAGGATTCAAGCTGGGCAGCTTCCTTGGTCGGGCCGAAGATCTTCAGGCCGCGCTCGCGGAAGACGTTCACGACGCCGGCGGCCAGTGGCGCTTCCGGGCCGACGACGGTGAGGTAGATCTTGTTCTGCTCGGCAAAATCGGCCAGTGCTTCCGGATCAGTGATGTTCAGGTTTTCCAACTCGTGCTCGCGCGCCGTGCCGGCATTGCCCGGCGCGACATAGACCTTCTGCAGGCCCGGTGTCTTGGCCAGGCGCCAGGCCATGGCGTGCTCGCGGCCGCCGGAACCGATTACCAGTAGTTTCATGATGTACCGAGTCGCTCGTTGTTGGTAGGAGAGTTGCCAGTTGGGGGGCGGGTGCTAGCAGCTAGCAACTGCCTCTCAGTGGCGGAAGTGACGGGCGCCGGTGATCACCATGGCGATGCCGTGTTCGTCGGCGGCGGCGATGACTTCCTCGTCACGCATCGAGCCGCCCGGCTGGATCACGGCGACGGCGCCGGCTTCGGCCAGCACGTCGAGGCCGTCGCGGAACGGGAAGAAGGCATCGGAAGCGACGACCGAACCCTTGAGCGACAGGCCGGCGTTCTGCGCCTTGATGCTGGCGATCTTGGTCGAATCGACGCGGCTCATCTGGCCGGCGCCGACGCCCAGCGTCATGCCGCCGCCGCAGAAAACGATGGCGTTGGATTTGACGAACTTGGCGACACGCTCGGCGAAGAGCAGGTCTTCGATCTGCAGCAGGGTCGGCTGTACCTTGGTCACCACCTTGAGGTCGCGGACCTGGGCGGTGAAGTCGTCCGCCGTCTGCACCAGCAGGCCGCCGCCGACGCGCTTCAGTTCAAGCTTGTTGAGGGCTTTTCCGAGCGGTACGACGAGCACGCGCAGATTCTGCTTGGCCGCCAGCGCCGCTTTGGCTTCGGCGGTGAAGGACGGGGCGATCAGCACTTCGACGAAGTGCTTGCGCTCATTCATGGCGTTGACGACGTCGATGCCGACTTCGCCATTGAAGGCGATGATGCCGCCAAAGGCCGAGGTGGAATCGGTCAGGAAGGCCTTTTCATAAGCGCGCACCAGGGAGCTGTCGACAGCCACGCCGCATGGGTTGGCGTGCTTGATGATGACGCAGGCCGGACCTTCGAAGGCCTTGACGCACTCCCAGGCGGCGTCCGAATCGGCGATGTTGTTGTACGACAGCTCCTTGCCCTGCAACTGGGTGTAGGCGGCGATACTGCCTGGCAGGGCAGTGGTGTCGCGGTAGAAGGCGGCTTGCTGGTGGGCGTTTTCGCCGTAGCGCAGGATTTCAGTGCGGTCGAAGGCCAGTTGCAACCTGGCCGGGAAAATCGCCGGAACCGGCGCGGCTTCAGCCGGCTTGGCTTCGGCGCCTTCATCAAGGCCGGTCAGCCAGTTGGCGATCATGCTGTCGTAGCGGGCGGTGTGGGTGAATGCCTTTTTCGCCAGGTTGAAGCGGGTGCCGAGTTGCAGCGCGCCGCCGTTGGCCTGCATTTCCGCCAGCAGCGGTGCGTAGTCTGCCGGATCGGTGACGATGGCGACGCCGTTGTAGTTCTTGGCCGACGAGCGGACCATGGCCGGACCGCCGATGTCGATGTTCTCGATCGCGTCTTCCAGCGTCACACCAGCCTTGGCGATGGTGGCGGCGAACGGATAGAGGTTCACGCAGACCAGATCAATCATCGGAATGCCGTGCGCTTCGATGGTGGCCAGATGTTCCGGCAGGTCGCGACGGGCGAGGATGCCGCCGTGAACCTTGGGATGCAGCGTCTTGACTCGGCCGTCGAGCATTTCCGGGAAGCAGGTGTAATCGCCGATTTCGGTGACGGCCAGGCCGGCGTCACGCAGTATCTTGGCGGTGCCTCCGGTGGACAGCAGCTTGACGCCCTGAGCGGCGAGGCCCTGGGCAAATTCGAGTACACCCGTCTTGTCGGAGACGGAAATCAGCGCTTGCTTGATGGTCATGGTGATTTACAGAAGTTGATGTTCGGTGAGTTTCTTGCGCAGCGTATTGCGGTTGATGCCGAGCATCTCCGCCGCCAGCGTCTGGTTGGCGCCGGCTTTGGCCAGCACCACTTCGAGCATCGGCTTCTCGACGCTCCTCAAGACCATGTCATAGATGGCGCCCGGCTTTTCCCCGTCCAGGTCGCGAAAGTACTGCTCCAATGCGTTCACGACGCACCGCCCCAAGTCTTGTTGGCTGCATCTGTTGTTCGATGCTGGGCAGGACGTTCATTTCCTTACGGAAGGCCGCCGAGCCAACCAATCCCTTGGTGTACCAGGAGATGTGCTTGCGGGCGACCTTGAACCCCGTTTCCGGGCCGTAGAAATCGTAAAGATCCGCCAGGTGAGCCTTGAGGATCTCGTGAATCTCGCTGACTTCGGCCGGCGGCAGATGCTCGCCGGTCTTCAGGTAATGCTCGATCTCGCGGAATAGCCAGGGCCGGCCCTGGGCGGCGCGGCCGATCATGATGCCGTCGGCGCCGGTGACGTCGAGCACGTGCTTGGCCTTTTCCGGCGTCGTGATGTCGCCGTTGGCGATCACCGGAATCCTGATCAGCGTCTTGACCAGGGCGATGGTGTCGTACTCGGCCTCGCCGGTGTATTGCTGGCAGCGCGTCCGGCCATGGATGGCGACAGCGCGCACGCCGGCCGATTCGGCGATGCGGGCGATGGTTGGCGCGTTCTTGTTGGCGATGTTCCAGCCGGTGCGGAATTTCAGCGTCACCGGGGTATTCGGGATGGCGCCGACGACAGCATCGAGAATCTTGCCGACCAGTTGCTCGTCCTGCATCAGCGCTGAGCCGGCCATCACGTTGCAGACCTTCTTGGCCGGGCAGCCCATGTTAATGTCGATGATTTGGGCACCATTGTCCACGTTGTGGCGGGCGGCTTCCGCCATCATCTTCGGGTCGGCACCAGCGATCTGCACCGAGATCGGCGCCACTTCGCCGATGTGGTTGGCGCGGCGTAGCGTCTTGGCGCTGCCGTAGAGCAGCGAGTTGGAAGTGACCATCTCGGAGACGGCCAATCCAGCGCCCATCTTCTTGCACAACTGACGGAACGGACGATCGGTGACCCCGGCCATCGGCGCGACGAAGAGATTGTTCCGCAAGGTAAAACCGACGAATTCCATGGGCGACGAAGTGGGCAAAAGCGGGCGCGTGGCGAAGCAGGGAAGCCGCGCAGTTTACCCGAGTCGGCGCCTAAAAAATAGTCAAATCGTGAAGCTCAGGGTTAACAGCAAGGCGAATACCAATTGCAGGCCGGCGGTTGCTGCCAGGATATTGTTGAACATCGGCCCCGGCGGCTCGCGGTAGAAACGGCCGATCAGGCGTAGCGCCAGCGGCAGCGACAGCACCGGCAGCAGGGCCGGCCAACCGAGGCCGGCGAGCAGCGGCAACAGCGAATAGGGGGCGAGCATTTCCAGCGCGTAAAGGTGGCGTGTCGCCGGGCGGCCGAGGCGCACGGCCAGCGTGTTCTTGCCGTTGGCCGCATCGCCGTCGTGGTCGCGGTAGTTGTTGACGGTGATCACTGCCGCCGCATGCAGGCCGACCAGTGCCGCGGCGAGCAGGGCGGTCGGGGTCATGGTCAGCGTTTGCAGGTAGTAGCTGCCGCCGACGGCGACCAGGCCGAAGAAGAGGAAGACGAAGGCTTCGCCGAGCGGCCCGTAGGCGATCGGCTTCGGGCCGCCGGTATAGGCCCAGCCGGCGGCCAGCGAGGCCAGACCGATGGCAACGATCGGCCAGCCGCCGTGCCAGACGAGATAAATGCCGCAGACGAAAGCCAGGGCGAAGGCCAGCCAGGCCCCCGCCTTCACCGCGGCCGGGCTCAGCCAGCCTTCGGCGGTGGCCCGCCGGGGGCCGAGGCGGCCTGGGGTGTCGGTGCCGCGCAGGAAGTCGCCGACGTCGTTGAACAAGTTGGTGCCAATCTGGATGAAAGCAGCGCCGAGCGCCGCGGCCAGCAGCGGCAGCCAGAGCAGGACGCCGCTATCGTGCCAGGCGACGGCACTGCCGACGACGACCGGCGACAGGGAGACGCTCAGCGTTTTCGGGCGACAGGCGAGGAACCAGGCGGTGCTTTGCTTCATGCGCAGGGGGCGAGTGGGCGGTGGCGCGATTCTGGCGCGGCGGCCAGGCCGCCGTCCTTGGCACGCATCAAGGCCAGGCGCGGGCGCCCCAGATCATCCGCTTGGCGACGAAATGGCGGGCCGGCGGGCACAGGTCGAGGGCGAGCAGGCCGAGGCCGCGCGCCAGATTGAGCGGGCCGAGGTCGTTGGAGAAGGCCTTGACGATCTTGTCGGTGAAGAAGGCGCCGCCGCGGCGGTCGAGCTGGCGGCTGGCGGCGTAGCGCTGCAGGCTGGCGGCTATGCACTCCCTATGGTCGCGGTCGAAGCCGTCGGCGAGCAGCGTCTCGGCCAGTTGCCAGGCATCGCGCAGGCCGAGATTGAAGCCCTGGCCGGAGACCGGGTGCAGCGTCTGGGCGGCATTGCCGATCCACACCTGCAGGCCGTCGACCAGGGTTTTGCGCTGGCGCAGGGCGAGCGGGAAGCGGCTGCGTGGGCCGGGGCTGGCAAAGCGCAGCCGCTGGCCGAACTGGGCTTGCAGCACGTCGGTGAAACCCGCATCGTCGAGCATCATGACGGTGTCGGCCTTGGCCGGCGGCAGCGTGAACACGATGGAGTATTCGTCGCCAAGCGGCAGCAGGGCGAGCGGGCCGTCGGGGGTGAAGCGTTCCCAGGCACGCCGGTTGTGGCTTGGCGTGGGGGTGACTTCGCAGATCACTGCGTGCTGGGCATAGTCGCTGACGGTGACGGCCGGATCGTCGCCGGGTGTGCCTTCGGCGTGGACCAGCAGCTGGCAGCGGATGGTGCGCAGCTGGCCGGCGTGGCGCAGGGCAACGGTGGTGCCGTCGTCGTCTGCATGGATATCGACGATTTCGGCTTCAGCAAGCAGGCTGCCCTCAGCCAGGTTGGCAGCCAGCGCGGCGGCCAGGTCGCGATAGCGGACGACGTAGCCGAGTGCAGGCAGCCGGTAGTCGCTGCGGTCGATCAGGGTGCGGCCGAAGCCGTCCTTCTGCGAGATGTGGATCGTTTCGATCGGTGTCGCGGCGCGCGTCGGCCAGGAGTCGATCTGTTCGAGCAGTTCGCGGGCGCCGTGCGACAGGGCCAGGGCGCGCGGGTCGGCCTGCAGGGCTGCCAGAGGACGACGGTCGAGCAGCAGCGATTTTTGCCCGCCAGCCGCCAGCGCCAGATGCAGCGTCATGCCGACCGGGCCGGCGCCGACGATAAGGATGTCGACGTTTTCCACGGCCTCAGTCATGGCGCATGACTTCCTCGATCTCGGTGACTGTCTTCGGCGCCGTGGTGAAAACGTCGCAGCCATCGGCGGTGACCCGCACGTCGTCCTCTATGCGGATGCCGATGCCGGCCAGAGCGGGCGGAATGTCGGCGGCCGGGCGGATGTACAGGCCAGGTTCGACGGTCACCGTCATGCCCGGTTGCAGCGTCGTCCACTGGTCACCGACCTTGTATTCGCCGGCATCGTGCACGTCCAGTCCGAGCCAGTGGCCGGTGCGGTGCATGTAGAAGCGCTTGTAGTCGCCCTTGTCGATCAGGTTGTCGACGTCGCCCTGCAGCAGCTTGAGGTCGACCAGGCCGCGGGTCAGCACGCGCACCGCGGCATCGTGGGCTTCCATGAAGTGGCGGCCGGGGGCGGTGGCCTTGATGGCAGCGTCCTGGGCGGCCAGCACGATTTCGTAGACGTCCTTCTGTGCCGCGTTGAAGCGGCCGTTGACCGGGAAGGTCCGGGTGATGTCGGCGGCGTAACCTTCGACCTCGCAGCCAGCATCAATCAGCACCAGGGTGTGGTCGTTGAGCAGCTTGTTGTTGTCGACGTAGTGCAGCACGCAGGCGTTGGCACCGCCGGCGACGATCGGCGTGTAGGCGTGGGCGTCGGCGCCGCGCTTGCGGAATTCGTAGGAAAGTTCGGCTTCCAGTTCGTACTCGGCCATGCCCGGGTGGCAGGCGCGCATGGCGCGGGCGTGCCCGGCGCTGGCGATGTCGGCCGAGCGCTGTTGAATCGCTGCCTCGGCCCCATCCTTGACCAGGCGCATGGCGTCGAGCTCAAAGCGCAGGTCGTGGATGGCGCGTGGCGCCCGCTTGCCGGCCCGGGTCTGGGCGCGCACTTCATTGAGCGCCTTGGCGATGCGGGCATCCCAGCCGGCATCGTGACCGATGGCGTGCCACAACGTGTCGCGATCGACCAGGAGTTCCGGCAGCCGTTTATCGAACTGCTCGATCGGATAGGCGGCATCGAAACCGAAGGCCGCCTTGACGGCTTTCGGGCCGTAGCGGTAGCCGTCCCAGATCTCGCGTTCCTCGTGCTTTTCGCGGCAGAACAGGATGGATTTCGGGCGGCTCTTGCTGTCCTTGGCGCCGACCAGCACGACCACCGCTTCCGGCTCGGGGAAGCCGGTCAGGTACCAGAAGTAGCTGTCGAAACGGTAGGGGTGATGGGCATCGCGGTTGCGGATGACTTCCGGCGCTGTTGGCACGATGGCGACGCCGGAGGCGATGGTTTTCAGCAGGCGTTTGCGGCGGGCGATGAAATGGGCGTGGCTCATGGTGTTCTCAGTTCGGCATCCAGTTCCGCAAGGCGTTGCGGCGTCCCTACGTCGACCCAGCGGCCGGTGTGGCGTTCCCCGCTCAGCGTGCCAGCGGCGATGGCGGAGTCGAGCAGGGGGCGCAGTTTCATGACTGTTCCCGGCTGAATATCGGCGAAGAAGGCTGGCGAGAAAACACCGATCCCGGCATAAGTGAGTGTTTGCTCGCCATGGGCGTAGACGACCTTGTTACCGTCCAGGCTGAAGTCGCCGCCGGCGTGGTGCGCAGGGTTGGCGACCATGATCAGATGCGCCGTTCGGTCGGCCAACTGTCGGGCGCGGGCGACGTCCCAGTCGCACCAGATGTCGCCATTGACCACCAGAAAGGGCGCGTCGCCGAGCAGCGGCAGGGCCTGGGCGATGCCGCCAGCAGTTTCCAGGGCGCCCGGCGGTTCGGGCGAATAGCGGATGCTGAGCCCCCACTTCGCTCCGTCGCCCAATGCCTGCTCGATCTGGCTGCCGAGATGGGCGTGGTTGATGACGATCTCGCCAAAGCCGGCCGTCGCCAGCCGCTCCAGATGCCAGACGATCAGCGGCTTGCCACCGGCAGGCAGTAGCGGCTTGGGTGTGTGATCAGTCAGCGGCCGCATGCGTTCGCCGCGCCCGGCGGCGAGGATGAAGACTTTCATCGGGTTGTCAGCGCCGGTAGCCGATCTGCTCGGTCTGGCCGTCGAGCTTGTCGAGCAGGTTGAGCAGTGGCTTCAGTTGCACGTAGCGGCTGGCGGTCTTCTTGGCGTAGTTCATGAAGCGCGGCAGGTCGTCGATGTACTTGTCCTTGCCGTCGCGGTAGTTCAGGCGGCAGAAGATGCCGAGCACCTTGAGGTGGCGCTGCAGGCCCATCAGCTCATACTCGCGCCAGAAGGCGCCAAAGTCCTCGCGCACCGGCAGGCCGGCGGCGCGGGCCTTTTCCCAGTAGCGGACGACCCAATCGATTTCCTGCTCTTCGTCCCAGGAGATGAAGGCATCGCGGAACAGCGAGACGACGTCGTAGGTGATCGGACCATAGACGGCGTCCTGAAAGTCGATGATGCCCGGCGTCAGAGTTTCAGCGCTTTCGACGACCATCAGGTTACGTGGCATGAAGTCGCGGTGCACGAAAACCTTGGGCTGCGCCAGCGCCGAATTGATCAGGAACTTGAAGGTCCGATCGAGCATGATCTTCTCGTTGTCGTCGAGCTGGATGCTGAGATGGCGGCCAATGAACCATTCCGGGAAGAGATCGAGCTCGCGCCGGAGAAGCGTCGCGTCGTAGGGCGGCAGGGTGGCGGCGGTCGAGGCTTGCTGCCACTTGACCAGCACGTCAAGCACCGGGCGAATCAGCAGGTCGGCCAGCGACAGATCCGCGTTCAGCGCCTCGAGATAGCCGATGCGACCGAGGTCGGTGAGCACCAGGAAACCGTTGTCGAGATCCTGGTCGAGTACACGCGGTGCCGCCAGGTTGGCCTTGGCCAGCAGGCCGGCAACATGAATGAACGGCTTGCAGTCTTCCTTCTCCGGCGGGGCATCCATCAGGATGCGCGTCGAGCCGTCCGGCAAGGTCAGGCGGAAGTAACGGCGGAAGCTGGCATCGGCCGAGGCCGGCGTAATGCCGACAGTTTGGCCGGGAAAGCGACTGGCGACCCAGTCGGTAACAAGTTGATCTCGCGACATCGGGGAGGGGTCTGTTCGTTGTAAAATGGCGCGATTTTAACACTCGGGCACCGGCCGTTCCGGTCCTGGCCCGCCGCTGATTGCCCCGATGCCCGGTTTTCCCCGACGTCCGCTCGCCGTTTTTGTTTGCTGCCTGTTCGCCGGCATGCAGGCCAGCCATGCCGCCGACGATATTCGCCAACAGGGTGTCGCGGACGCGGAACCTGCCGCTGACCGCAGCGCTGAGGTGCCGCCGGTGGCCGGCGATGAGCCGGTCACTTTGCGCAAGGAGCGACGCTTCAATGTCCTCGGCGGCCGGCAGGCGAACGCGCCCGGCCCTCGCGCCAACGTCGGCGGCGTAAAGCCGCAGAACAAGGACGACGAGCATCCGCTGTTCCTGATTGCCGACAAGATGGATGGCCAGGCCGACCGCCTGACCATCGCCGAGGGCGATGTCGAGCTACGCAAGGCTGGCGCGCTGCTGTTCGCCGATCGGGTCGCCTATCGGGTCATCGAGGACGAAGTGGAGGCCAGCGGCAATGTCCGCTTGATGCAGGATGGGGCGACCGTCGAGACGCCCTATCTGCGCATGCGTCTGGCCGATCAGATTGGTCATGCCGACAAGGTGCAGTACCACATCGTCCGTCAGGTCGACAGCAAGTTCTATCGTCCGGGGCGCACGGTCGTTACCGTGGCCAGCAGCAATGGCGTCACCAACGGTGCGCCAATGATGCTCAATGTGCCGGATGGCTATGGCCTGCCAACCACCTCACCGCCACGCCGGCCCTCGTCGGCCAGCGGCCAGGCGGAGCGTGTCGATTTCGAGGGCGAAAACCAGTTCCGTTTTTCGACAGCGACCTATTCGACCTGCAAACCGGGCCGGGACGAATGGCGCCTGCAGGCCGAGGAAATGCACCTCGACTACGATCGCCAGGTCGCCGATGTTCGCCATGCCTCGCTGTGGTTCCAGGAGGCGCCGATTCTCTACCTGCCCGCCGGCTCCTTCTCGCTCAATCGGCAGCGCAAGTCGGGCATTCTGCAGCCCTCGGTGTCGACTTCCTCGAACAATGGCTTCGACGTCACCGTGCCGTATTACTGGAACATAGCCCCAGATTACGACGCCACGCTCTATCCGCGCTACATGGCCAAGCGGGGTTTCCAGTTCGGTGGCGAGGCGCGCTATCTGGGAAGCAGTTTCAACGGTGTGACGCGCGCCGAGTATCTGCCCAAAGACGAGCAGACTGAAGAGCGACGCTACGCTTACCATATCCAGCATCAGCACAGTCTCGGCCGGGGCTTCTCGGCAGCGGTGAACTGGCAAGGGGTGTCCGACGATACCTACTGGGAAGACCTCTCCTCCGGCCTGATCAGGACATCGCAGACGCAGCTGCCCCGCCACCTGACCCTGGGTTACACCCCCTACTCGTGGTTGCAGGTGTCGACTCAGGTGTTGCGCTACCAGACTCTGCAGCCCGATCCAGAAAACCCCATCATCCAGCCCTACTTTCTCGAGCCGCGGGTGAATGTCACTGCCTACAAGGCGAATGTCCTCAATACCGATTTGTCGATGATCGGCGAGTATTCGCGCTTCACTCATCCGGATACGGTGAAGTATCCGAATGGCGATCGCCTGGTCCTCTATCCGCAGGTTTCCCTGCCTATCGTGCACCCGGCCTTCCAGATCACGCCGAAGTTCGGCGTGCACATGACCCGCTACCAGATGGACAAGTCTCTGGCCGACGGCAGCCAGAGCCTTACCCGGACGCTGCCGATATTCACCCTTGATTCGACGGTCACCTTCGAGCGCGAGATGAGCTGGCTGGACAAAAACTACGTCCAGACCCTGGAGCCTCGCCTCTACTACGTCAATATTCCCTATCGCGAACAGAAGGATATTCCGCTGTTCGACACCGCGTTATCCGACTTCAACTTTGCCCAGATGTTTTCGGAAAACCGCTACAGCGGCTTCGACCGGATCAATGATGCCAACCAGCTGACAGCCGCGCTGACCACCCGCCTGCTTGATGCTTCGACCGGCGCCGAGCGCTTCAAGGCGATGATCGGCCAGCGTTACTACTTCGAGCCACAGCGTGTTGCAATCAACGGCGAAAGTACCCGCCAGGACAATTTTTCCAATCTCGTGGCGGCGGTCAGCGGTGCGGTGTTGCCCAAGACCTACGTCGATGCCGCCTGGGAATATAACTACGATGCCGGGGCCAACGAGCGTTTTTCCGTGGGCGCGCGCTTCCAGCCGGAACTGGGCAAAGTACTCAGTGCCAGTTATCGTTTCACACGCGACCCGCTAAACGAACAGAAGCCGATCATCGATCAGTTCGACATCGCCGGCCAGTGGCCGATAGCCCAGCGCTGGTATGCTGTTGGGCGCTTCAACTACTCCTTGCGTGATTCGCAACTGCTTGAAGCCATCGGTGGTATCGAGTACAACGACGACTGCTGGTCGGTACGGGTCGTTGCGCAGCGTCTGGCGGCCCTTTCCGGATCGCCAAACACAACCTTGTTCCTGCAGCTCGAACTCAACGATTTCGGCAGCATCGGCTCCACCCCGCTCGGCCTGCTGCGGCGCAGCATCCCGGGCTATGGCAAGACCAACGAACTGCCAGATAGCGGCAGCCTGCTCTCCACACAATGATGACCATGCCCAAACCCGTTAACCGCCTGCTTGTCCTGTTCTGCCTCTTCGGTCTGCTGGCCACCCTTTCGGGGCGTGTCGCCGCGGCCGAGCCGCTTGAGGCAGATCACATCGTCGCCGTCGTCAATTCGGAGGTGATCACCCGCCACGACCTGGACAGTCGCCTTGAGTCGGCCCTGCGCCAGCTGCGCGCCCAAGGCACGCCATTGCCACCGCAGGATCAGCTAGAACGGCAGATGCTCGAACGACTGATCATGGAGCGCGTGCAGTTGCAGTACGCGCTGGAAACCGGCATCAAGCCCGATGACGGCCAGCTAGACCAGGCCATCGGCCGCATCGCTGCCGGCAGCAAGCTGTCGCTAGCCGAGTTCCGCCAGACCCTGGAGGCCGACGGCATCACCTTCGCCAACTTCCGTGAGGAAATCCGTAACGAAATGAGTATGGTCCGCCTGCGCGAGCGCGAGGTGGACAGCAAGCTGGTCGTCTCCGAGGGCGAGATCGACAACTATCTGGCCAACCAGGCGGCCACTGGCGGCAACGAGGAGTACCAACTGGCCCATATTCTGTTGCGGGCACCTGAATCGGCCAGCCCGGAGCAATTGCAGAAACTGCGCCAGCGCGGTGAGGAAGCCCTGAAACGCGCCAGCGCCGGTGAAAATTTCGCCGAACTGAGTGCCGCCTATTCCGATGCGCCTGATGCCCTGCAGGGCGGGTCCCTAGGCTGGCGCCCGCTTGACCGCCTGCCCACCCTCTATGCGGAAGCAATTGGCAGTTTGCAGCCCGGTCAGGTCAGCGATCTGCTGCGTTCCTCAGTGGGTTTCCACATCGTCAAACTGCTCGAACGGCGCGGCGGCAATGCCCCGGCTTCGGTCCAGCAGACGAACGCCCGGCACATCCTGGTACGCATCAATGAAGTGGTTTCCGAGGCCGAGGCCCGGCGCAAGCTGGAAATCGTCCGCGAACGCATCATCAACGGCATCGACTTCGCCGAGCAAGCCCGGCTCTATTCGCAGGATGGTTCGGCAGCCAAGGGTGGCGACCTCGGCTGGCTGAACCCCGGCGATACGGTGCCGGAGTTCGAGCGGGCAATGAATGCACTGCAGCCGAACGAACTGAGCGCGGTCATCAAGTCGCCGTTCGGCATGCACCTGATCCAGGTGCAGGAGCGCCGCGAGCGCGATGTCTCGGCTGAGCGCCAGCGTTCCGTTGCCCGCCAGGCACTGCGCGAACGCAAGCTCGATGCGGCCTACGAGGACTGGCTGCGCCAGTTGCGCGACCGCAGCTACGTCGAGAATCGCCTGGTCGAGCAATGATCGCTCCCGTCATCGCCGTCACCAGCGGCGAACCGGCCGGCATTGGACCGGAACTGTGCCTGAAGCTGGCTGGTTGGCGGGGGGCGGGGCGGCCGGTGGTGCTCGGTGATCGGCAGCTCCTGCGCCAGCGGGCTGACTTGCTCGGCGAAGCCGTCGTATTGCGCGACTATTCGCCGGCGCTGCCGGTGGCCGATGGGACCCTCGACATCCTGCACGTTCCCTTGCGTGTGCCGTCGTTCGCCGGTGAGCTGACCGCCGGCAACGCCGACTACGTGCTCGCTCTGCTCGACCGGGCGCTGGCCGGTTGCCGGAACGGCGAGTTCGCCGCCATGGCGACGGCGCCGGTACACAAGGGCATCATCAACCAGGCAGGCGTCGCTTTTACCGGTCACACCGAATACCTTGCCGAAAACACGGGCACGCCGCTGGTCGTCATGATGCTGGCCGGCGACACGCCGCACGGTCCGCTGCGCGTCGCCCTGGCCACCACCCATCTGCCGCTGTCCCAGGTGCCGGCGGCAATCACCGCCGAGCTGCTCGAACAGACGCTGCGTATCCTGCATGCCGATCTGCGCAGTAAATACGGCATTGGCGAGCCGCGTATTCTGGTCGCTGGTCTCAATCCGCATGCCGGCGAAGGCGGTTATCTGGGTATGGAAGAAATTGAAATCATCACGCCAGTACTGGAAAAGTTGCGGGGCGAAGGCATGCTGCTGTCCGGACCGCATCCGGCCGACACCATGTTCACTCCGCCGGTGCTGGCCGGTGGCGATGCCGTGCTGGCGATGTTCCACGATCAGGGCCTGACGGCGTTGAAATACGCCACCTTCGGCCACGGCATCAATGTCACCCTCGGCCTGCCGATCATCCGCACCTCGGTCGATCACGGTACGGCGCTGGAACTGGCCGGCAGCGGCCGCGCCGACCCCGGCAGTCTGTTTGCCGCCGTTGCCGAAGCAGCGCGTATGGCCGAAAGGAAAGCGGTATGAAGGGACACATCGCCCGTAAGCGCTTTGGTCAGAATTTCCTGGTTGATAGCGGCATCATTGGCGGCATCATCTCCGCCATTGATCCGCAGCGCGGCGATACCGTCGTCGAGATCGGCCCCGGTCTGGGTGCCATTACCGTACCGCTGATGGCGCGTCTCGATCACCTGCACGTCGTCGAGATCGACCGCGACCTGATTGCCCGCCTGAAGAGGCAACATCCGCCCGCGCGCATGAGCATTCACGAAGGCGATGCGCTGGCTTTCGACTTCGCCAGTATCGGCCGGGACCTGCGGCTGGTCGGCAATCTGCCCTACAACATCTCGACCCCGCTGCTCTTCCATCTGGCCGAATACGTCGGCGTCGTCCGCGACATGCATTTCATGTTGCAGAAGGAAGTTGTCGAGCGCATGGTGGCGGTGCCCGGCGATGGCGATTTCGGCCGCCTGTCGGTGATGCTGCAATACCGATTCCATCTCGAGTGGTTGATCGACGTGCCGCCGGAGAGCTTCGACCCGCCGCCCAAAGTGCAGTCGGCGGTGGTGCGCCTGATCCCCAAGGACGTTGCCGAACTGACGGCCAAGGACATGACGCAGTTCTCCCGCATCGTCCAGACGGCCTTCGCCCAGCGTCGCAAGATGTTGCGCAACACCCTGAAAGGTGTGCTCGACGACGCCGGCTTCGCCGCCCTCGGCATCAGTCCGACCCTGCGTCCGGAGGACCTGGCGGTCGAGGATTACGTGCGCATTGCCAATTACCTGGCGTAAAAAAACCCGCCGGAGCGGGTTTTTGCAGTGCGGCTTGCGCCTCAGCTCTTCTTCATCGGGCAGGTGCTCAGCCCGAGGATCGGGTACACCGGACACCAGCCCATCAGGCCGGTGGCCAGCGGGACGATGCCGATCCAGGCCCAGACCGGGCCGCCCATCAGTGCCCAGGCGATCAGGGCGATACCGGCGACGATGCGCAGGATTTTGTCGATGCCACCAACATTGCTTTTCATGTCTGTTCTCCATCAGGTGAGAGGTTGTTACGGAGCGCACTGTAGCCGGCAAGGTGCGCCCGGTATGTAACCTGAGTCACACAGTGGCGATACGTTGCAGGCCGCTGCGGTCGCTGATGGCGATCTGTTCGCGGCCGAGGCTGACCAATCCCTGGGCGGCGAAACCCTTGAGCAGGCGGCTGACGATTTCGCGAACGCTGCCCAGTTCGTCGGCCAGTTGCTGATGGGTGATGGCGATCAGCGTTTCGTTGCGGGCCAGCAGCAGCTTGGCCAGACGCTGGTCAAGGCGGGCGAAGGCCACTTCCTCGACCAGTTGCATCAATTCGCCGATGCGCTCGGCGAAGAGATGGAAGACGAAATCGCGGAAGGGTGGGTGGGCGACCATCAGTTCCGTGAATAGTGGCACCGGAAGGACGAGCAGAGTGAGCGCCGTTTCGGCGATGCCGCGGGCGTTGTAGTCGCTCTTGCCGAGCAGGCAACTGGAGGAAATGATGCAGGAGCCGCCGGGAGTTACGCGGTAGAGAAGCAGTTCACGACCGCTGGCCGCTAGCTTGCAGACCTTGATGCTGCCGGCGAGGAGCAGGGGAAAGCCCTGACAGGGCTGATGTTCGGCAAAGACTTCGGTGCCGGCCGGCAGGCGCATGACGGCCGTTGGTTGCAGCATGGCGGCGAGGTGCGCTGCCGGCAGACAGTTCAGCGCTGGATAGAGGGCGAGCAGGGTCGGGGCATCGACGTTTGCCGTGGTGCTCATGTCAGTCCAGGCTGGCCCATACCGGGGCGTGGTCGGAGGGGCGCTCGCGCTTGCGCGGTGCGCGGTCGATACCGGCGCTGGTACAGCGGGCAGCAAGCGGCGCCGAGAGCAGGATGTGGTCAATGCGCAGACCGAGGTTCTTCTGGAAGCCGAGCATCCGGTAATCCCACCAGGAGAAGGTCTTTGCCGGTTGATCGAACAGCCGGAAACTGTCGGTCAGGCCGAGGTCGAGCAGGCGCCGGAAGGCGGCACGCTCGGGTTCGGAGACGAGGATGCCACCAGCCCAGGCCTTGGGGTCATGCACGTCACGGTCGTCCGGGGCGACGTTGTAGTCGCCGCCCAAGGCCAGCTGCGGATAGCGCGTCAGTTCATCGCCGAGCCAGCGAGCAAGTGCGTCGAGCCAACGCAGCTTGTAATCGTATTTGTCGCTGCCGACGGCCTGGCCGTTCGGCATGTAGGCGCAGATGACGCGCACGCCGTCGATGGTGCCGCTGATCAGGCGTTTTTGCTCGTCGGCAAACAGCGGGTTACCGCAGGTAACGTCGGCGATCTCGCCACGGGCAAGCAGGGCGACGCCGTTATAGGTCTTCTGCCCGGAAAAGGCGACCTGATAGCCGGCGGCCTCGATCTCGGCGCGCGGAAAGTTCTGGTCCTCCAGCTTCAGTTCCTGCAGGCAGAGGGCATCCGGCTGTTGCTCGGCAAGCCAGTCGAGCAGGTGGGGCAGGCGAACCTTCAGCGAATTGACGTTCCAGCTGGCGATCTTCATGAAGTGACGGGGGCGAGGGAGGAGCCTGATTCTGCCACAGCCCCCCCGGGCAAAGGCTTCATTGGGCGGGCTTGTCGGCGTCTGGCGCCGCCGCCGGGGCCAATCCGCCGGAAGGTTTGCTGCCGTAGGCGGCGGTCTTCGGGTAGCCGGCCAGATCGAGCAGATTGTTGTAGGCGCCGGTCTCGAAGCCACGGAAGCTCTGCTGGCCAACCCTGATCGTCGGGACGAAGACATCGCCGACCAAGGCCTTCAGTTCGGCGGCGTCCTCCGCCTTTTGCAACATTTTTTCGGTGAAGGGGATGCCTCGGCCGTTGAGCATGTCGCGCGCCTGCTTGCACTCGGTGACGCAGTCGGCCGCCGTGTACAAGGTCACGGGAAAGTTCTCGCGCGCCTTGCGCACGGCAAACGGCAGGTCTTCGCTGGTCGCCGATGAGCCTTCGCCGACGCGGGTGACCGCCTTGGCTTTGCCCGGTGGCGGCGTGTCGGAAATGATCGTGCGGCCGGTGGAGTCAATCCAGCGGTAGGCCTGGGCGGAAGCGCCGACGCTGAGCAGCGCCAGGCAGAGGACGAGCAGGTAACGCATGGCAATCTCCCGAGGAGTTCTATCCGGCAATCATACCGCTATGCCGCAGCAGTGCGTCCACGCTCGGCTCGCGCCCACGGAAGGCGCGGAAGGATTCGAGCGCCGGGCGGGCGCCGCCCATCGACAAAATTTCGTCGAGGAAGCGCTTGCCGACGGTGGCGTCGAACGGGTCGCCGGCCTCCTCGAAGGCGGCGTAGGCATCGGCCGACAGCACTTCCGCCCACTTATAGCTGTAGTAGCCGGCGGCGTAGCCGCCACCGAAAATATGCGAGAAGCTGTTGGGGAAGCGGTGCCATTCCGGCGGGATCAGCACGGCGACTTCGTGACGCACGGTATTGACCAGATCCATGACGGTGATCGGACCCTTGGGATCGAAGTCGCAGTGCAACTGCATGTCGAACAGCGAGAACTCGATCTGGCGCACGGCCATCATGCCGCTCTGGAAGTTCTTCGCTGCCAGCATCTTGTCGAACAGGGCGCGCGGCAGCGGTTCACCGGTATCGACGTGGGCGGTCATGTCCTGCAGCACTTCCCATTCCCAGCAGTAATTCTCCATGAACTGCGACGGTAGTTCGACGGCATCCCATTCGACACCGTGGATGCCGGAGACGCCCAGTTCCTCGCCGCGCGTCAGCAGGTGGTGCAGGCCGTGGCCGGATTCGTGGAACAGGGTGATGACTTCGTCGTGGGTGAAGGTCGTCGGCTTGCCGCCGACCGGCGGAGCGAAGTTGCAGTTCAGGTAGGCGATCGGCTTCTGGATGCCGGCCCCATTCCGCCGGCGCGCGCGCGCCTCGTCCATCCACGCACCGCCGCGCTTGGTTTCGCGGGCGTAGAGGTCCATATAGAACTGGCCGACCAGCTCACCGGCCGGCGTTTCGATACGGTAGAAGCGCACGTTCGCGTCCCAGACCGGCGCCGTGTCCGGCTTGACCTTGACGGTGAACAGGCTTTCGATGACCTTGAACAGGCCGGCGATCACCTTTGGCTCAGTGAAATATTGCTTCACCTCCTGCTCGGAGAAGGCGTAGCGCGCCTGCAGCAGCTTTTCGGAAACGTAGGCGGCATCCCAAGGTTGGAAGTCGGCCAGGCCCAGTTCATCGCGGGCGAAAGCCTTCAGCTCGGCGATGTCCTTGGCCGCATAGGGCTTGGCCTTGGCCGCCATGTCACGGAGGAAGGCCTGCACCTGTTCCGGCGTGTCGGCCATTTTCGGTTGCAGCGAAACTTCGGCGAAATTGTTGAAGCCGAGCATCTGCGCATCTTCGGCGCGCAGTTCGAGGATGCGGTTCATGATCGGCGTGTTGTCCCACTCTGGCTTGCTTGAGCCATCGGTGAATTCGGCGGCGCGGGTGGCGTAGGCGCGGTACAGGCGGGCGCGCAGTGCGCGGTTGTCGGCGTACTGCATCACCGGGCCGTAGGAGGGGGCGTGCAGGGTGAATTTCCAGCCGTCCACGCCGGCCTTCTGCGCCGCCTCGCGGGCGGCCTCCTTGGCGTAGTCGGGCAGGCCGGCGAGTTGGGCTTCGTCGGTGATGATCTCGGCGAAGGCGTTGGTCGCATCAAGCAGGTTCTCGGAGAACTTGGCGGACAGTTGCGACAGTTCTTCCATGATCGCCTGGTAGCGCGGCTTCTGCTCTTCCGGCAGCTCGGCGCCGGAGAGGCGGAAGTCGCGGATCTCGTTGTCGACGATCTTCTTCTGCTCGCGCGACAGCGTCTCGTATTCCGGGCCGGCCTTCAGCGCCCGGTATTTGTCGAACAGCTTCAGGTTCTGCCCGAGTTCGCTGAAGAAGCGCGAGACTTCCGGCAGCATCTCGTTGTATGCCTCGCGCCAGGCCGGCACGTCATTGACCGAATGCAGGTGGCCGACAACGCCCCAGGCGCGGCCGAAGGGCTCGAGGCCGACGGACAGGGCGCCGGCGAAATCGGCCCAGGTGGCCGGTGTGCTCTCGGCGGTCAGCCGTTCGATCAAGGCGCGGCCATCGGTGAGCAGGGTTTCGATGGCGGGTTTGACGTGGTCCGGCTGGATCAGGTCAAAACGCGGAAGGTCGGAAAAGTCGAGCAGCGGATTTTGGGCGATGGTCATGGTCGTCGGGGGCAAGAAAAAGGGCGGTCTGCGCCGCCCCTGGGTGTCGGGAGGAACGGCCTATTCTACAAGGTCGCGATAGGCGTGCCATGAGGCATGGCCGAGAATCGGCATGAGCACGACCAGGCCGAAGAGCAGCGTGGCGAAGCCGATCAGGGTCAACGCGACGATGATCGCTGCCCACAGCAGCAGCGGCCAGGGGTTGTGGGCAACCGCACGCAAGCTGGAGAGTATGGCCGTGGCCACATCTGCGTCGCGGTCGAGCATCATTGGCACCGAAACGACGGCCAGGGCGAAGACGACCATGGCCATGATGGCGCCACTAGCAAACCAGATGGCGATGAAACCGAGGTGTTCGCCGCCGAGGATGATGTCGCTGAGCACGGCGCTACCGACCATGTCGCCGCCGATCAGCGCGAAAGCGATGGCCGAGAAGCGTTCCCAGATGATCGCCATCAGAGCCAGCAGCAGGCCGAACAGGGCCAGCGACTGGCCGTTGCGGCGGAAGCAGCGCAGTGAGTCGATGAACAACAGGCGCTGGCCGGCGCCGTTGGCACGGCTCAGTTCATAGAGGCCGGCGGCGAGCAGCGGGGCGAGCAGGAAGAAGCCGGAGATCGCCACCGTCAGCAGGTGCGGATGGTCGAGCACGGCGAGAATGATCAGGTCGCCACCGAGGGCGAACAGCAGGCCATAGGCCAGCGAGGGTAGCGGATTGGCCTTGAGGTCGCGCCAGCCGGCCTTGAGCCAGGCCAGTGGACGATCGGCGGAGACGCTACGGACCGCCGGCAGGTCAAAACCGGCAACATCGAAATCGAAGGAATGGCGCATGGCAGTCTCTTGGCATCAGAACACTGCTTCTGACCGGGATTGCGCCTCGGGGTTCCCCCAGCAAAACGCCCCGCAGTGCGGGGCGTGCTGTTTCCGTGCAGCTTGCGAATGTCTTACAGCGTCTTGCCGGTCAGCTTCTCGCAGGCCTCGATGTACTTGGCGCTGGTGCGCGCGATGACGTCGGCCGGCAGCTTCGGCCCGGGGGCGACCTTGCCCCAGTCCAGGGTTTCCAGGTAGTCGCGGACGTACTGCTTGTCGTAGGACGGCGGGTTGCTGCCTTCGGCGTACTGATCGGCCGGCCAGAAGCGCGAGGAATCCGGCGTGAGTGCTTCGTCGATCAGGTGCAGCGTGCCGGCGGCGTCGATGCCGAACTCGAACTTGGTGTCGGCGATGATGATGCCGCGTGTCGCCGCGAAAACGGCGGCTTCTTCATAGAGACGGATGGCCGCGTCGCGAGCTTCGGCGCACAGCTGGGCGCCGGTCTTACCGGTGCCTTTCAGGGCTTCGGCCAGGGTCTTGTCGCAGTTGGCGGCGGCCTGTTCGTAGGAGACGTTCTCGTCGTGATCGCCGACTTCGGCCTTGGTCGCCGGTGTGAAGATCGGGCTGGGCAGTTTGGCCGCCATTTTCAGGCCGGCCGGCAGCGCGATGCCGCAGATGGCGCCGGTCTGCTGGTAATCCTTCCAGCCGGAACCGATGACGTAGCCACGGACCACGGCCTCGATCGGCAGCGGCTTCAGGCGCTTGACGACGACGGCGCGGCCGCGCACCTGGTCGCGCTCATTGGCGGCGACGACCGATTCCGGATCGATGCCGGTCAGCTGGTTGGGCACGATGTGGCCGAGCTTCTCGAACCAGAAGTTGGCGACCGCCTGCAGCACTTCGCCCTTGCGCGGAATCGGATCGGGCAGGATGACGTCGAAGGCGGAGAGGCGGTCGGTGGTGACGATCAGCAGCTTGTCAGCGTCGACGGCGTAGATGTCGCGGACCTTGCCCTTGTTGAGCAGCGGCAGGCTGGTGATGGTGGATTCGAAGAGCGGAGCGGTCACGGTCGTGGTCCCGGGGGCAAAACCGCGATTATAAATTAATGTACGGCGGCTTCCTCGGCGGCGAGTTTTTTCCGCATGCGCCGGGTGCCCCAGGCGACGACGAGGGCGATCACCGGGATGGAGATGGCGGTGATCAGGTCGGTATTCAGGTGGTGCAGGTCTTTCGTGCCCTTGGCCAGGTATTGAACCAGTTGCGAGCCGTAATAGGTCAGCACGACTACCGACAGTCCTTCGACAGTTTGCTGCAGGCGCAGCTGCAGGCGGGCGCGACTGTTCATCTGGGCCAGCAGTTCCTGGTTCTGCCGTTCCAGCTCGATGTCCACGCGGGTGCGCAGCAACTGGCTGTTGCGGGCGACGCGAGCGGACAGTTCTTCCTGGCGGCGGCTGATCGCCTCGCAGGTGTTCATCGCCGGCAACAGGCGCCGTTGCATGAATTCGTAAAAGGTCGGCAGGCCGGAGAGGCGTGTCTCGCGCAGTTCTTCGATGCGCTGCATGACCAGACCGTGGTAGGCGTGAGCGGCGCCGAAGCGGAAGGTGGTGCGGGCGATCGAATGCTCGACTTCGGCGGCCAGCGTGGACAGCGAGGCGAGAACACTGCGCTCGTCGTCCGGCGAGCGGGCCTGGCCGATGCGGTCCATCAGTTCGGCCAGCTGTTTCTCTCCCGTGTACAGCCAGCGGCTGACTTCCTTGGCCACCGGCAGGCCGAGCAGGGCCATCATCCGGTAGGTCTCGATCTCGCACAGGCGCTGAACGGTGCGCCCGGTCTGCCGCTGGGTCATGCCTTCATTGAGCACCAGGAAGCGCGAGAAGCCGTTGTCGATCTTGAAATCGGTGAAGATCCAGGCGGCTTCATCGGCCACTTTCGAGGCCACCATAGTCCGGCCATTCGGCGTCAGGTTGGCGAGCACCGAGTCGGGGCTGATCTCGTTGGTCGAGCGCAGTTCGACATGGGTGGCGACCATCAGCTTGCCGGGAATGCCGGTGAACCACTCGGGATGCACCGCATCGAAGGCGGTGGCATCCGGGTGCAGGGTTTCGCCGCTGGTCAGCTCCTTGTAGAAGGTGTAGCTGGAAAACTCGGTGTGCAGCTCCCAGCGCATGCGGAAGGCGCCGGTTTCCAGCATCAGGTGGGCGTCGGAACTGTCGATGGAGGTGCACACCTGGCGCTGGCAGAGCTTCTGCAGGTTGTCGCGTTCGGCCGGGGCGGTGGTGGCGCTGTGCTTGAACACCAGATGTGAAACCAGTACCGCGCCCACCAGTGGGATCGGCGGCCGGGCGTGGAACTCGTTGTTCAGGCGCTGACGCAGCGGGTGCTCGGCGAGTTCGGCGATGGCGAGGCGCGGGTGCATGGCGGCGGTTGTCATTGTTGCGGTGCAGCAGATTGTAGCTCAGGCGCTGGGCGGGTGCGGCAGATAGGCGGAAAACTCGTGGGCGAGTGCCGGTGCGGCCTCGTCGAGCAGGAATTCGCGGAATTTGACACCGGCCGGCAGCAGGCGTTTGGCGCTCATATGCACGACGTACCAGGTGCGTTCGATCGGCGTGCCGACCACGTCGAGGAGACTGACCTCGCCGGTCTTCAGTTCCAGCGGCAGCGTATGCAGGGAGAGCAGGCTGATGCCCATGCCGGCCATCACCGCCTGCTTGATGGTCTCGTTGCTGCCCATGCTGATGGTGCGGGCCGGCGTGAACAGATGGTTCTTGAACATTTCCTCGGCCACCCGCCGAGAGCCGGAGCCTTCCTCACGCAGCAGGAAACATTCGTGGCGCAATTCCTGCAGGTCGAAGCGGCGGGCGGTGCGCAGCGGGTGATTGGCCGGGGCGATCAGCACGTAGGGATGGCTGGCCATCGGTTCGGCGACGGCATCGATCTCGACCGGCGTCCGCCCCATCACCGCCAGATCGATGGCATTGTCCTGGAGCTTCTGCAGCAGCGCTTCGCGGTTGCCGACGGTGAATTGCACTTCGACGCCCGGATGTGCCTGGGCGAACTTGGCCAGCAGGCGCGGCATGAAGTATTTGGCGGTGCTGACCAGGCCGACCGACATCTGGCCGGTTTCGGCGCCGGCCAGCGACTGCAGGCTGGCTTCGGCGTCCTTGATCTCGCCGAGGATGCGCAGCGCGTGATGGACCAGCAGCTCGCCCGCACCGGTCAGCGCCACGCCGCGCCCCATGCGCTCGAACAGCGGCAGGCCGACGTTGTCTTCCAGTTGCTTCAACTGCATCGAGACGGCCGGCGGCGTCAGGTGCAATTCCTCGGCGGCGCGGGCATAGCTCAGGTGACGGGCAGCGACGACGAAAATCTGCAGTTGGCGCAGCGTCAGGTTGCGTACGAAGTTCATGATTTATTGAAGATAGGCATTGAGCGCATCAGGGATTCCTGACTGTAGGGGGTGGCAAGGTCGGCGTCAATCAGCGGGTCAGGTTGAGGTAGACCATAGGCAACTGTTCAGGCAGCCGTTCGATACGATCGAGGACGCGCCAGTTGCGGCCGAAGATGTCGCCGACGTAGCTGTCGGCCTGCGGGTCGAGGCTCAGGCAGAAGGAGGTGACGCCGTTCGCCGCCAGTTCCTCGACCGCCTTTTTCGTGTCGGCGATCAGGTGTTGCGGGTCGCTGACGTCGATGTCGGCCGGCTCACCGTCGGTGAGCACGAGCAGGATGCGCTTCTCCGAGCGGCGGGCACCGAGCAGCCGACCGGCGTGGCGGATGGCGGCACCCATGCGTGTCGACCAGCCGGCTTCGACGGCAGCCAGGCGGGCTTTCACCGTATCGTCCCAGGTTTCGGAAAAGCCCTTGATGTGGTGGTAGCGCACCTCGTGCCGGGTGTTGGAATGGAAGCCGGCAATGGCGCAGGCGTCGCCCAATTGGTCGATGGCCCAGGCGAGCAGGGCGACCGCCTCGCGTGCCGTGTCGAGGATGCGCTGGTTGCCGCCGGGCAGCGTCTCGTTGAGCGACTGCGACAGGTCGAGCAGCAGCAGGACGCTGATGTCGCGGCCATCGGTGCGGTGACTGACATTGATGCGGCCGTCCGGTAAATGACCGCTTTTCAGGTCGATCAGGGCGCGCACGGCAACGTCGAGATCGAGCTCGCTGCCTTCCTCCTGGTAGCGCAGGCGGATGCGATCCTGCGGCTTGAGCAGGTCGAGCAGGCGTTTCAGCTGGCGGGCGAGAATGGCATGCTTGGCCAGCAGGCGGTCGATGTCGGCAGCGCGGCCGGCCGGGTGCAAAGCTTCGTAAACGGCCGTCCAGTCCGGCCGATAGTTCTCGGTGAGGCAGTCCCACTCTGGATAATGGCGCGGCGGCAGGCCCACCGCTTCGGCTTCCGCCGGTGCCGGCGGCGGATCGAAGTTCTCCTCCTCGTCGCCGCTTTCGATGAAGGTCCACAGGTGGCGGTTGTCGTCGCGGTAATCGATTTCGGTGTCGGTGAAATGCACTTGCGCGAACTGGTCGCTCTGCCGCCGGCTGCGGGTGACGAAGCTGAGCGCCAGCTCAGCCGTGGCGCGGGTTGTCGCCGGACCGTCGGCAAGCAGGGCGTGGAACTTGCCGGCGAATTCAATGAGCAGGGGATCGCCGTAGCTGTGCCGGGCATCAAGGCAGGCGCGCGAAAGGCAGGTCAGGCGATGACGCAGGCAGCTCTCCGTTGTCGGGTCGCAGGCGTCCTCGGCGGGGGCTGGATGCAGGGCGAGCAGGGTCGGTGCCAGACCGGGGAAGCGGCGCAGCAGCAGCCAGTCAATCCGCGCATCCTCGAGCGTCTCGACAGCCAGGCGCTGCTGCGGACTCCAGTTGTCGGCGATCAGTGGCGTGCTCCAGCGGCGATGCCCGGCCAGATGGGCGAGCATGGCGCGGTAGCGGGCGAGGCCGGAAATCCCGGCGCACGCCTCCAGGACGTCGGGCAGTCGGATGCCATCGGCGGCCAGGTAAGGTTGCAGACGACGTTCGGCGAAAGCTGTCGAATAGGGCACAAGCAGGCTGTCGTCCTGCCACAGGGCTGCCAGGGTCAAACTCAGGCGGCGCTCGACGTCGGCGAACAGCGTGCCTTCCCGTTCGCGCTGCAGGATGGCGCGGCTTTCCGGGGCTTCCAGCGCGAAATAGGCGCGCTGGCGTTCCGGGTGGCCGCCGGTCAGGCGAATGCCGTCATCGATCCAGCGCTTGAGACCGGCCAGGGAAACAATGCCGAGCAGGCGCGGGGCCTGGCCGAGCAGTTCGCCGAGCGAGGGGCTGGGCTCGGTGAGGTGATGGCCATGGATCGAGCCCGAAGTGCGCAGCGCGTGGTCGAGCACCAACGTCAGGTAATGCTGCAGCGCCTCGGCCGTGCGCAGGCGGCCGGCGACGGCGCCGAGCGTCTGCAGCAGCGGTGTCACCGCTGGGCCGTTGGGCGATTTCTGCAGGTTGCGGATGGCCGCCATGACCGGCGGCAGGGTGGCCGACTGGGCGAGACCGGTGGCCTCGACGACGCCCGGCCAGTGTTCGAGGAAGGCGAGCAGCGGTTCGGCGCCGCGGCCAAGCTTGCCGATGACGCGGGCGGCCTCGAGGAAATCCGGCATCTCTCCGGCGGCGATGGTGTGCTTTGCTGCCAGATAGCATTCGTCGAAAACATCGGCGACCGCGGCAAAGCCGCAGTCGAGATCCGCCCAGGCGGCCTGCGACTCGGGATTGGCCATCAGCCGCTGGCGGGCCTCGGCGACGTTGCGGATGCCGGGGACGGCCATCGCGGCTCAGCCGAAAACGGCGGCGATGGCGTGGTCCAGTGTATCGATCACATCGGCGTCATCGGTGATCGGGCGCACCATGGCCATCTTGCAGGCATCGACTTCGCTGATGCCATGGCGGATCAGGGTTGCGGCGTAGACGATCAGGCGCGTCGAAATGCCTTCGTCGAGCCCGTGGCCCTTGAGTCGGCGGCCGGCCTGGGCGACTTCGACCAGACGGGCAGCGAGCGTCGGCTCGATGTCGGCTTCGCGGGCGACGATGCCGGCTTCGGTGATGGCATCCGGGTAATCGAACTGAAAGGCCGTGAAGCGCTGCTTGGTGGATTGCTTCAGATCCTTCATCAGGCTCTGGTAGCCCGGGTTGTAGGAAATCACCAGCTGGAAGTCGGGATGCGCCGTGACCAGTTCTCCCTTCTTGTCGAGCGGCAGGTTGCGCCGGTGGTCGGTCAGCGGGTGGATGACGACCAGCGTGTCCTGGCGGGCTTCGACGATCTCGTCGAGGTAGCAGATGGCGCCGAGGCGGGCGGCCAGGGTCAGCGGCCCGTCCTGCCAGCGCGTGCCATTGACATCGAGTAAGTAGCGGCCAATCAGATCGGCGGCGGTCATGTCCTCGTTGCAAGCGACGCTGACCAGCGGCTTGCCCAGCTTCCAGGCCATGTATTCGACGAAACGCGACTTGCCGCAACCAGTCGGCCCCTTGAGCATGACCGGCAGGCGGGCAGCGTAGGCCGCCTCGTAAAGCGCGACTTCGTTGCCTTGCGGCTGATAGAAGGGTTGCTGGCGAACTTTGTAGCTTTCGGCAGTGGACATGGTCGTTCCCGGGTGATCGAAAGGGACAAAAAACCCCGCCGCGGCGGGGTTGGTGCGATCTTACTTATGCACGCCGAGCTTTTCCCGCCAGCCCGGAAAGATCTGGTCGGCATCCTTGGGGAAAGAGACGAAGGCACGGGCGAATTCTGGATGCTCCTTGGCCCACTCGATCGGATCGGCCTTGGCCTTCCAGCACTCGTAGGCCTGGCGCAGCGACTTGGCGCCGGCGGCCGGGCTGTCGATGTGGCCATAAGCGCCACCGCCGGCGGTGTTGATGACGTTGCCGTGGCCGAGGTTCTCGAAGAAGCCGGGCAGGCGCAGGGCGTTCATGCCACCGGAGATGATCGGCGTCGTCGGCTTCATGCCGTACCACTCCTGGTGATAGGCCGGGCCGGTATAGCTGTCGCGCTCGATGATGTAGGCGATGGCACGGTCGTCCTTGTCGCCTTCCATCTTGCCGTAGCCCATGGTGCCGACGTGGATGCCGGAGGCGCCCTGCAGGCGGCTCATCTTGGCCAGCACGTAGGCGGTATAGCCGCGCTTGGCCGAGGGCGAGGTGACGGCGCCGTGGCCGGCGCGGTGGTAGTGCAGGTACTGGCGCGAGAAGTAGCGGCGGGCGGTGCTCACCATGCCCGGGCCGCCGACATAGCCGTCGACCAGGAAAGCCACCTTGTCGGCATCCGGGCCGAAGGTCTCGAGGATGAATTCGCCGCGGGCGATCATTTCGCTATGGTCGTCGGCGGTGATGTTGGCCGAGAAGATCTTGGCTTCGCCGGTTTCGTCCATCGCCCGTTTCATCGCGTCGTAGACCAGCGGGATGACCTTCTTCAGCGGGCAGAAAACCTGGTTACCCTGCGGCTCGTCGTTCTTGATGAAATCACCGCCCAGCCAGAACTGGTAGGCCGCCGCCGCAAAGGGTTCGGGACGCAGTCCGAGCTTCGGCTTGATGATGGTGCCAGCGATGTAGCCGCCGTTTTCCATCGGCCGGCCAAGGACGCGCCACAGGTTGCTGATATCCACCGAAGGCCCGTCGAACAACTCGATGGCCCGGCGCGGCACGTAGAAGTCATACATCTTGGCGTGCTCGATGTCGCCCATGCCCTGGTTGTTGCCGACGGCCAGCGTCAGGAAGGAAACGATCATCATCCGGCCATCGATGATGTTGCGGTCGAACAGGTCGAGCGGGTAGGCGATGCGCATTTCCTCGCTCGCCTCGTCAATCAGATAGACCAGCGCATCGACGCCCTTGGTGAATTCGTCGGTGGTGCATACCTCGACATTGGTGCCGGTCGACGACTCGGCGGCGAAGTGGGCGGCGGCCTCGAGATAGCCGTAGCCAGCTTTCGGTTTCATCTTGTAGGCGCACAGAATGTGGCGGCCGCCGGCGATCAGGTCGTCTTCCTTGAGGCTGAGGTCGGCGTAGCGGTTTGACTGGTCCATCGAGAGTCTCCTTGTGTGGTTTGCCGGGATGGCTGCGATGGAGTGGATGTTAGGAAGGTGAACAGATAAATAACAGTCACGTATTTTTATTTGATTGTTCAGCTTTGATTTATTTGTCTCTCCCGTTCGCCATGGAAAATTTTTCTGCCCCGAGCGGGAACTTTTCATTCGGCCGCTGTCTATTTCCGCTCTTGATCAACAAAATCCTACTGCGGGGTAAATATGGATGAACTGTCCTCTCTCGGCATCGTGTTCGCCGTGGCCATCTTTGGCCTGGGCTGCCTGATGGCCAAAAAACTGGCTTCGAAAAAAGCCTACCACTAAGAAAAAGCCGGGGTTTCCCGGCTTTTTTCATATTGCCGGCAGCCCGGCATCCGCGCCCGCCGCCTCTTCAGGGTGGCTTAACAAAGCGCCAGCAGAATCCCTCGACCAGCAGGACACGCCAATCGTGTTCCTCCTAAAACCGTGTCGATGGATCAGCCATGCCCCGTTCCCGTATCACCCTGCGCAACTATTTCGTTGTCGCTTACCTGGCCATCTGCCTGGCCATTGCCCTGTTCTGGCCGCTGGTCGGCGTCTCTTCAGTGCCTGCCGGCCTGTTCCTGGTCATCGCCACCGCCGCTTACGCGGCCCTCTACCTGGCGCCAGTGATCGTGCTGGTGACGCTGGCCGACCGGCTGCTGCTCTGGTTGAAGGTATCGCCACAGCTTCACCGGGCGGTTACCTATGTGCTCGCCCTGCTCGGCTCCTCCCTGGTTCTTCTGGCCATCTATGCCGACTATCGCCTGTTCGAGCTCTACCAGTACCACTTCAACGGCTTCGTCTGGAACCTGTTGACGACTCCCGGCGGTGTTGCCGCGCTCGGCGCGACGGCCGCCACTGAGCGCACCGTCGCCATGCAGGTGAGCCTGCTGTTGCTGGCGACGACCGCCAGCCTGTGGCTGATGCACCGGCTGGCCACCGCTGGCCGGACTGTGCCCAGGCGTCTGGCGGCCCAGCTGATGGCCGGCCTGGTCCTGCTGCTGGTAGTCGAGGAAGTGGTCTATGCGCACAGTACCTATACCGGCCGCGAGGATCTGCTGGAAGCCGCCGACGTCATCCCCTTCCATCTACGTAGCGGGGCCAGCAAGCTGTTGAAGCGCTTGGGTGTCGAACGGACCTCGATGACGCAACTGCGCCTTGCCGGCGGCACCGTCGATTACCCACAGGCAAAGCTGGCAGCGGCCGCGCCGAAGAAAATGAACGTCATCATGCTGGTCGGCGAATCCTTCCGCTGGGATCTGCTCAGCCCGGAGATCACCCCCAATCTGTGGAAATTCTCCAACCGGGCGCAGCGTTTCGAGCAGCACTATAGTGGCGGCAACCGTACCCGCATGGGCCTGTTCTCGATGTTCTACGGCCTCTACGCGCCCTACTGGTACAGCTTCGAAAAGCAGCGCGTGGCGCCAGTTTTCATGGATTTTCTGCGCCAGCAGGATTATCAGGTTGCTGCCCACACCAGCCAGAGCTTCAACTACCCGGAATTGCGGCACACGGTGTTCTCCGGCGTTCCCGAGAGCCAGTTGCAGGAACTGCAGACTGGCGAACCGTGGCGGCGCGACACGCAGAACATCAGCGATCTGATCGGCAAGATCGACGGCCGCGATGCCAGCCGCCCCTTTTTCGGCTTCATGTTTTTCGAATCCACCCACGCGCCCTACGACTTTCCCGAAGACCAGGAACTGGTGCGCCGTGATTACCTGAAAGAAATGAATTACGTGAAGCTCGACCTAGCCGACAACATTGAGGGAATCCACGCCCGCTACATCAACGCCGCCCATCACATCGACCGCGAGTTCGGCCGCCTGCTTGCTCATCTGGAAGCGGCAAAGCTGCTCGACAGCACGGTCATCCTGTTCACTGGCGACCACGGCGAGGAGTTCATGGAAAAGGGGCGCTGGGGACATGGCCACGGCAGTACTTTCCCGGAAGAGCAGATCCGCGTGCCGCTGGTCCTCTGGGTGCCGGGCCAGGCCGCACAGGTGGTCGCCCATCGCACGTCGCACCTGCAGGTTGCGCCAACTCTGCTCGGCCACCTCGGTGTGACCACGCCGTCACGCAGCTACAGTTCCGCTGACAGTCTGGCAGTCGAGATGCCTTATCACGTAGTCGGCGAGTACGACTACATGGGCATCGTCGATGCGCAGAACAAGATCACCTTTCCCTTTACCGGCAGCACCTACTTCCGCTACGGCACCTTCGATGCCGAAGATCATCCCCTGACGCGGGAAGCCGGCCGTCAGCTGGTTGCTGCCCAGCAGGCGAGACTGGATGAGGTGGTCACCGAAAGCGGTCGCTTTCTGGAGGCGCCGACCGCCAATTGAGTGATGCCAGGGGCGCCCGGTAGTTTGTTCAGATTCGGTTAATCCACGATCGTTATAGTCCGCGGGTGATGCCTGAGTCAGGCAGAGGTTTTCATTCTTTTTTCAAGGCCCGATATGCCCAAATCACAGCCCGTAGAACTCGAGTTTTCCCGCAAGTACGACCGCGATCACGCCCTGCAATATCTGCACAAGCATCAGGACGGCATTGCCCGCCGCCTGTCCAATTGGCGCGACCAGCAACTCGCCCGGAAGGCTCTGGAGCGGGCTGGTGACCCTGAAGTTGTGCTCGATTTGCCCTGCGGTGCTGGCCGTTTCTGGCCCTTGCTGGCCGAGCGCGAGGACCGGCGCATCCTGGCCGCTGACAATTCCGCCGAAATGATCGCCACCGCCCGTCAGGCGCAGAGTCCCGAGATCGTTTCCCGCGTGCGTACCTTTCAGACCTCGGCTTTCGAGATCGATCTCGACGACCAGACTGTCGATTGTGTTTTCTGCATGCGTCTGTTGCATCACGTGGCCGATCCGGCGCATCGCCTGGCGATGCTGCGCGAGTTCCACCGGGTCAGCCGCGACACGCTGATCGTCTCGCTGTGGGTGGACGGCAACGTCAAGGCCTGGCGCCGCCGGCGGCTGGAGGAGCGGCGCCAGCAGCAGCTCGGCGGCCAGGCCAACCAGAACCGCTTCATCATCGCCCGGGAAACCATCGAGGCGGAGTTCCGCCAAGCCGGCTTCGCCATCCTCGGCCATCAGGACTTCCTTCCCGGCTACGCCATGTGGCGCGTATATACCCTGCGCAAGCAGGCAGCCGCCTGAATGATGGCGACCCGTTCCCTAACCGACCCGATGCCGGCCGATTTTGACAACTGGTGGCTGGCCAAAGGTCAGTGGGTCGAGCCGCCAAATCTGCGGCGGGGTGGCGACAGCGGCGTGCAGCTGATCGTGCGCGGCAATGAGTTTCTCTATTGCAAGCGGCAGAGCGGCCATCTTTACCGCTCGCTGCGTCATCCGTGGGGGCAGCCCACGGCCCTGCGCGAACTGCAAGCCTACCGGGCATTGGCTGATATCGGGCTGCCAGTTCCGCAAGTTGTTTACGGAGCCGCGCGCAAGACGCCGGCGGGTTGGCAGGCTCTGTTGGTCACGCGGCGCCTGGAAGGTTACTGCAGCCTCGATGAATGGTATGCCGGGCCTGCTGCCAAGGCCTCCGGCGAACAGCGGCAGGCCGTGCTCGAATGTCTGGCCGATTGTCTGGCGCGCCTGCATCGTCATCGCTGGCAACACGGCTGCCTTTACGCCAAACACATCTTCGTCGCCGCCCCAGCCGATGGCAGTGCCGGGGTTGCCCTGATCGACCTGGAAAAAGCGCGCCGTCGGCTGACGGTAGCTGGTGCCTCGCAGCGCGACATCGGGCAGTTGGCCCGGCACCGTGGTGCCATGCCAGAGGCTGACTGGGCATTGCTGCTGGCTGCCTATCAGCGAGCCATGGCCGCTGCGCACCGGCCGGCTAGCGCTGAACTGTAGCGCCGCACCAGCGCCTCGGGCGCTACCGATCTCAACTTGCCATAGTGGAATCATGACTCAGCGAATCACCCGCTTCCTGCCGCGCAGCGGCTTCCTGCTGCTTATTGCTGCCCTGGTGCTCGGGCTCGCCCTGCTCACCCGTCTTGCCCTGGCACTAGCCACCGGTCTGCAGTCGCTGCCCCTTGCCTACTGGCCGGGCGCTTTCCTGCGCGGCCTGTGGTTCGACCTGCTGACCCTGATGGTGGTACTGACACCGCTATTGCTGCTGCGCGCCCTCTGCCCGGAGCGCCTGCGCAACAGCCGTCTTTACGGCCCACTACGGCTGCTCCTGTACTTTTCAGCCACCTTCCTGCTGCTCTTCGGCGCGGTAGCCGAATGGACGTTCTGGGATGAATTCCAGACGCGCTTCAATTTCATCGCTGTCGATTACCTTATCTACACCCAGGAGGTGATCGCCAATATATTCGAGTCCTATCCGGTTGGTCTGATCGTCAGTGGGCTGGCCCTGCTGGCCGCTGCGTTGACCTGGGCGCTGCGCCGACCACTGACCCGGCCGGCCACCACCCCCTCAACTCGGCAGCGCCTGGCGCTGTTCGCCACCGCCTTGCTGCTGCCCTTCATCGCCTTCCGGCTGGGCAACATCGACCACATGCAGCACGCCGACAACATGTTCGCCAACGAACTGGCAGGCAATGGCCTGATGACCTTCGCTGCCGCCTTCCGGCGCAACGAACTGGCGTACGACCGTTTCTACCGGACCCTGCCGGAGAGCGAGGCGGCAGCCGTCCTCCGGCAGCTGGAGGTTCGCCTGCCAGAAAGCGGCAGCGCCGATGGCGCCAGCAATTTCCTGCTGCGGCGGCCGAAGAACGTCGTGCTGATTTCCGTCGAGAGCCTGTCGGCCAAGTATCTCGGTACTTTCGGCAACGACGAGGGGCTGACGCCTGAACTTGACCGCCTGGCCGCCGATGGTCTGCTCCTCGGCCGCCTGTATGCCACCGGTACCCGCACCGTGCGCGGACTGGAAGCGCTTTCCCTGGGTACGCCGCCGATTCCCGGCCAGGCGATCGTCCGCCGTCCGGGCAACGACAAGCTGACGACGCTCGGCGGCCTGCTCGCCCGGGCCGGCTTCGAGAGCCAGTTCATCTATGGCGGTTACGGCTACTTCGACAACATGAACGCCTATTTCGCCGGCAATGGCTACCGGGTCGTCGACCGCAAGGATTTCCCGGCCACTTCCGTTGTTTTTGAGAATGCCTGGGGCGTCGCCGACGAGTCACTCTTCGCCAATGCCCTGGCTGAGGCGGATCGCGCCCATGCCGGCGGCAAGCCTTTCTTCTCGCATGTGATGACCACCTCCAACCACCGCCCCTTCACCTATCCCGACCAGCGCATCGATATTCCCTCGCCCGGCAAGCGCCGCGGCGCCGTGAAATACACTGATTTCGCCATCGGCCAGTTCATCGAGGCGGCGCGGCGCAAGCCGTGGTTTGCCGATACCCTGTTCGTCGTTACCGCCGATCATTGCTCGTCGGCGGCCGGCAAGACACGGCTGCCGGTCGAGGGCTACCACATTCCGGCGATTTTCTATGGGCCGCAGATCATCCGTCCCGGCCGCGACGACCGCCTGCTCAGCCAGATCGACATCCCGCCGACCTTGCTTGAGATGCTCGGCCTGCCCGGCCAGGAAAAGTTTTTCGGCCAATCCATCCTGCATCCGATGCCCGGTGGCGAGCGCACGCTGATCAGCAATTATCAGGAACTCGGCTACCTGAAGCGGGATGTGTTAACCGTTCTCGGGCCGCGTCGGCGAGCCGAAGCCTTCCGCATCGATGCGGAGAGCGGCGAAGCGACCCCGGTGGCGCTCAATGGCGAATTGCTGGCTGAAGCCATTGCCTACTATCAGCAGGCCTCCCATGCCTTTCGCGATGGCGGACTGAAACTGCCGAGCGCGGTCGGCGGCGTCTGATCAGCGGCCGAGCAGAAGGTCCGTCGTCGCCTGGTCCAGTTGCTCGACGATCAGCGTGGCGCCGCTGAAGTCCTGGCCACGACTGTACTCGCCGACCGTTACCACGGTCGGCAGGCCGGCGGCGCGGGCGGCGAGCAGGCCATTCTCCGAATCCTCGATGGCGAAGCAGGCAGTCGCCGGCAATCCCAGGCGTTCGAGCACCCATAGATAGATATCTGGCGCTGGCTTCTTGGCCGGCACGATGTCGCCGGCACCAATGACCTCAAACCAGTCAACAGCCGCCGGCGCCAGGCTGGCACGCAGCAGGGCGTCAACGTTTTCCGGCGAAGTGGTGGTGGCGATGGCCAGGCGGATGCCGGCCTGCCGCGCAGCACCGATCAACTCACTGACGCCCGGGCGCAGCGGCAGCGCGCCAGAGTCCACAATCTCCACATAGTGGCGCGTCTTGGCTGCATGCAGTCGCTGAACCAGGGCGGGGAAATCAGGGCGGACCGCCACTTCCGGCGCGTAGCGCTCGGCGAAATGGCGGATGCGCTCCTTGCCGCCGGTCACGCTCAGCAGCTGGCCGTACAGTTCCTCGTCCCAGTGCCAGTCCAGTCCGGCCTCGGCGAAGGCCCGGTTGAAAGCCGGACGATGGCCGTCGCGCTCGGTTTCGGCGAGCGTGCCGTCGACATCGAAGATGATTGCCAGCAAGGTATCCATGGTGGCCTACGATAGCGAGGTGGCGTTCGCGCAACCAGTCAGAAATGCTGATGCCGGCGATAAGGGGTTTCGTATTAAGCAATGTCTTAATTAGTTAGTAAAAAACACTGACTATTGCTTAATTAAGAACCGGCTTATCTTTGCCCTCATCGCAGTAAGCCAGTCTAAGGGAGTCATCATGCAATTCGGACGCACCACCCTCTCCAAGTTCGTTATCGAACAAACCCGCGGCCAGCACAGCGAGATGGGCGCTCTGCTGATCGACGTTGCGGCAGCGGTCAAGACCATCTCGGCGCTGGTCGGCAAGGGCGCCCTGAGCGGCTACTCCGGGGCGCTGGACTCGACCAATGTCCAGGGCGAGGTGCAGAAGAAGCTCGACGTGCTGACCAACGAGGCGCTGCTGCGCCACTGCGAGTGGGGGGGCCAGCTGGCTGGCATGGCTTCCGAGGAAATGGACGAGCCCTACCGCATCCCCGACCAGTATCCGCGTGGCCGCTACCTGCTGATCTTCGACCCGCTCGACGGCTCCTCGAACAGCGACGTCAACGTCTCGGTCGGCACCATCTTCTCCATCCTGCAGCGGGAAACCGCCGGCGATGCCGAGACCGCCGACTACCTGCAGCCTGGTGATCGCCAGATCGCTGCCGGCTACGCCATCTACGGCCCGTCGACGATGCTGGTGCTGACCGTCGGCAGCGGCACGCACGGCTTCACGCTGGATCGCGAAAGCGGCAACTTCATCCTCACTCATGCGGATATCCGGGTGCCGGAAGAGACCCGCGAGTTCGCCATCAACAGCTCCAACGAGCGTTTCTGGGAACCGCCGGTGCAGCGTTACGTCAGTGAATGCAAAGCTGGCAAGACCGGCATCCGTGGTGTCGATTTCAACATGCGCTGGATCGCCTCGATGGTTGCCGAGGTGCACCGCATCCTGATGCGCGGCGGCATCTTCATGTATCCCAAGGACAGCAAGGATCCCGCCAAACCCGGTCGCCTGCGCCTGCTTTACGAAGCCAACCCGATGGCCATGCTGATCGAGCAGGCCGGCGGCGCGGCCAGTACCGGGCGCGGGCGTATCCTCGGCGTCGCGCCGGAAGACCTGCACCAGCGCGTGCCGGTGCTGCTTGGCTCAAAGCAGGAGGTCGAGCGCGTCGAGCGCTACCACCAGGAGTACGACAGCGGCACCGACCGCCCCTTCGTCTCGCCGCTGTTCGCCGAACGCTCGCTGTACCGCACCGAGAACTCGAATTTCCAGTAACCAGGGAGCGCAGAAATGTCCGTCAAACATCCAATCATCGCCATCACCGGCTCCTCCGGTGCCGGCACCAGCACCGTGATGCAGAGTTTCCAGCACATCTTCCGGCGCGAAAAGCTCAATGCCCAGATCGTCGAGGGTGACTCCTTCCATCGCTACGACCGCCAAGCCATGCGCGCCGAGATGAAGTCCCAGGAAGCCGCCGGCAACCGCAACTTCAGCCACTTCGGGCCGGAGGCCAACCTGCTGGAAGAATTGCAGCAGCTGTTCATCGACTATGGCGCGACCGGTGGCGGCAAGGTGCGCAAGTACCTGCACGATGCCGGCGAGGCGGCGCCGTGGAAGCAGGATCCGGGTACCTTCACGCCCTGGCAGGAAGTTCAGGGCGAAACCGACCTGATGTTCTACGAAGGCCTGCACGGCGCCTATGCCGACGAGCGCATCGATATTGCAAGGCAGGTCGATCTCTGTGTCGGCGTCGTGCCCATCATCAACCTGGAGTGGATCCAGAAGCTGCACCGTGACCAGAAGATGCGCGGCTATTCGCAGGAAGCGGTGACCGACACCATCCTCCGCCGGATGCCCGACTATGTCAGCCATCTGTGCCCTCAGTTCGGGCGTACCCACGTCAATTTCCAGCGCGTGCCCATTGTCGATACCTCCAACCCCTTCATCGCCCGTGACATTCCGAGCGCTGATGAGAGTATGGTGGTGATCCGCTTTGCTGATCCCAAGGGTATCGA
The DNA here is from genome assembly GCA_002840765.1 of Betaproteobacteria bacterium HGW-Betaproteobacteria-7. Lineage (GTDB taxonomy): Bacteria > Pseudomonadota > Gammaproteobacteria > Burkholderiales > Rhodocyclaceae > Azonexus. The sequence goes on along the minus strand of PHCE01000002.1, from coordinate 4,146 downwards.
TTTCCAGTACCTGGTCGACATCCTGCACGGCGGCATGATGACCCGCCCGAACACCTTGGTGGTGCCCGGCGGCAAGATGGGCCTGGCCATGCAGATGATCTTCACGCCGATGGTTTTGCGGCTGATGGATCAGAAGCGCCGGGCCTAATAACAGCTTGTCGTTCCCGCGCATGCGGGAACCCCGGAGCGCACGTCTGGATCCCGCCTACGGGGGAATGACGGGCGCTCCGCCTGAAAACCCCGTCTGGAGACCCCCATGAACGTGAACCCGAGCGAAAACACCAGCCGCCGTGAACTGGCCAACGCCTTGCGCTTCCTCGCCATCGATGCCGTCGAGAAGGCGAAATCCGGGCATCCCGGCGCGCCGATGGGCATGGCTGACATTGCCGAAGTGCTGTGGCGCGACCACCTGCGCCATAACCCGGCCAATCCGCAGTGGTCGGACCGCGACCGCTTTGTGCTTTCCAACGGCCACGGCTCGATGCTCATTTATGCCCTGCTGCATCTGTCCGGCTACGACCTGCCGTTGAGCGAGTTGCAGAACTTCCGCCAGCTCGGCAGCCGGACTGCCGGCCATCCGGAAGTTGGCCACACGCCGGGCATCGAGACAACCACCGGGCCGCTCGGCCAGGGGCTGACCAACGCTGTCGGCATGGCCCTCGCCGAACAGTTGCAGGCCCGCCGTTACAACCGGCCGGGGCACACCGTCGTCGATCACCGCACCTGGGTCTTCGTCGGCGACGGCTGCCTGATGGAAGGCATCAGCCACGAAGCCGCCTCGCTTGCCGGCGTTTGGGGCCTGGACAAGCTGACCTGCTTCTACGATGACAACGGCATCTCCATCGACGGCCATGTCGAAGGCTGGTTCCGCGACGACACGCCGGCCCGCTTCCGCGCCTACGGCTGGCACGTCGTCGGCCCGATCGACGGCCACGATGCCGCCGCCGTCAGTGCCGCCATCGGCGAAGCCAAAGCCGAGGCCAGCCGGCCGACGCTGATCGTCTGTCGCACGCAGATCGGCTGGGGTTCGCCGAACAAGGTCGGCAGCCACGACGTGCATGGCGCGCCGCTGGGCGCCACCGAGGTCGCTGCCACCCGCGCCGCGCTCGACTGGCCGCATGCTCCCTTCGTCGTTCCCGACGAACTGCGTAGCGCCTGGGATGCCCGGCCGGCTGGCGCCGCCAGCGAAGCCGCCTGGCAAAGCCGCTTCGCCGCCTATCGCTCGCAACACCCGGAGCTGGCTGCCGAGTTTGTGCGCACCCAGACCGGCGATCTGCCGGAAAACTGGTCGGAAATCCGCAGCGAACTGCTGGCCCGCGCTGGCGACCGCCAGGGCGGCGTGGCCAGCCGCAAGTCCTCGCAGAACTGCCTGGATTTCCTGATCGACCGTGTGCCGGAACTGCTCGGCGGCTCGGCCGACCTCACCGGTTCCAACCTGACTGCCGGCAAGGGCAGCATCGCCTGGCACAGTGCGCCGGCCGAGCAGACGCCCAATTACCTTTCCTATGGTGTGCGCGAATTCGGCATGACGGCGATCATGAATGGCGTCGCCCTGCACGGCGGGCTGATTCCCTACGGGGGCACCTTCGCCGTCTTCTCGGACTACTCGCGCAACGCCATCCGCATGAGTGCCCTGATGCAGCAGCGCGTCATCCACGTGCTGACGCATGACTCCATCGGCCTCGGCGAGGACGGCCCGACGCACCAGCCGATCGAGCATGTCGGCAGCCTGCGCCTGATTCCCGGGCTGGACGTCTGGCGGCCGTGCGACGAACTGGAAACCGCCGTCGCCTGGAGCGAGTCGCTGGAACGGCGCGACGGCCCGGCGGCCCTTTTCCTCTCCCGGCAGAACCTTGAGCAATGCGGCGACCGTGCCGGCCGGGCCGATGACATCGCCCGCGGCGGCTATGTATTGAGTGACACCGATGGGGCTCCGCAGGCGGTGATCATCGCCACCGGCTCGGAAGTCGGCATCGCCCTGGCGGCGCAACGCGATCTGGCAACCCACGGCGTGGCTGTGCGCGTCGTCTCGATGCCCTGCTGCGAACGCTTCGACCGGCAGAAAGCGAGCTGGAAGAAATCGGTGCTACCCGCCGACGTGCCGCGCATCGCCATCGAGGCCGCCCATCCTGACCCGTGGCGCAAGTATGTCGGCATGGCCGGTGAGGTGCTCGGCATCGACCGATTCGGCGAGTCCGCACCGGCCCCGGCGCTCTACGAACGCTTTGGTCTGACCGCTGTCCACCTGGCCCAGGTCGTTGTTGAAACCATTGCCCGCGAATGCGGCAGTGATGGCGATATCTAGTTGCCAGCTTTTAGTTGTCAGCCAGCAACTGACAACTAATGACTAACAACTGACGGAGATTCACATGTCCATTCGAGTGGCAATCAACGGCTTCGGCCGAATCGGGCGCATGGCCTTCCGGGCCATCGCCAAAGAGGCGGAATTCGCCGACATCGAAGTGGTTGGCATCAACGACCTGTTGGCGCCGGACTACCTCGCCTACATGCTCAAGTACGACTCGGTGCACGGCAATTTCCCCGGCACCGTGGCGGTCGATGGCGATCAACTGGTGGTCGACGGCAAGCGTATCCGCCTGTCCGCCGTCAAGAATCCGGCCGAGCTCAAATGGAACGAGATCGGCGCCGACCTCATCATCGAGGCGACCGGCTTTTTCCTGACCGTGGACAGCTGCCAGGCGCACCTCGTCGCTGGCGCCAAGAAGGTGATCCAGTCGGCGCCGGCCAAGGACGACACGCCGATGTTCGTGTTCGGCGTCAATCACACCGGCTATGCCGGCGAAGCCATCGTCTCGGCCGCCTCGTGCACGACCAATGCGCTGGCCCCGGTGGCCAAGGTGCTGCATGACAATTTCGGCATCAAGCGCGGCCTGATGAGCACTGTGCATGCCGCTACCGCTACCCAGAAGACTGTCGACGGTCCGTCCGGCAAGGACTGGCGCGGCGGCCGCGGCATCCTGGAAAACATCATTCCGTCCTCGACCGGTGCCGCCAAGGCTGTCGGCAAGGTGATTCCGGCGCTCAACAAGAAGCTGACCGGCATGGCCTTCCGCGTGCCGACCTCCGACGTCTCAGTGGTCGACCTGACCGTCGAGCTGGAAAAGGAAACCAGCTACGCCGATATCTGCGCGGTCATGAAAGCCGCGTCGGAAAGCGGGCCGCTCAAGGGCGTGCTCGGCTACACCGACGAAAAAGTGGTGTCGACCGACTTCCGCGGCTGCCGCACGCCGTCGATCTTCGACGCCGATGCCGGTATCGCCCTCGATCCGACCTTCGTCAAGGTCGTCGCCTGGTACGACAACGAGTACGGCTACACCTGCAACATGTTGCGCCTGGTGCGCCACGTCGCCATCTGAGGAAAGACCCATGGCTCTGATTTCCCTGCGTCAACTGCTCGACCACGCTGCTGAACACAGCTACGGTCTGCCCGCCTTCAACGTCAATAACATGGAGCAGATCCAGGCCATCATGCAGGCCGCCGAGGCCTGCAACAGCCCGGTCATCCTGCAGGCCTCGGCCGGCGCCCGCAAATACGCCGGCGAGCCTTTCCTGCGCAAGCTGGTCGAAGCTGCCATCGAGCAATACCCGGACATCCCGGTATGCCTGCATCAGGACCACGGCACCTCGCCGGCCGTCTGCCAGCAGTCGATGCGTAGCGGCTTCTCCAGCGTGATGATGGACGGCTCGCTCGGTACCGACGGCAAGACGCCGACTTCCTACGCCTACAACGTCGAGGTCACCGCCAAGGTGGTCGAGATGGCGCACGCTATCGGCGTCTCGGTTGAAGGCGAACTGGGCTGCCTGGGTTCGCTGGAAACCGGCGAGGCCGGTGAGGAAGACGGCATCGGTGCCGCCGGCAAGCTCGATCATGCGCAAATGCTGACCGACCCCGAAGAGGCCGCCGACTTCGTCGCCAAGACCGGTGTCGATGCACTGGCCATCGCCATCGGCACCAGTCACGGCGCCTACAAGTTCACCCGGCCGCCAACCGGCGAAATCCTCGCCATCGACCGCATCAAGGCCATTCACGCCCGCATCCCGAATACCCATCTGGTCATGCACGGCTCCTCCAGCGTGCCGCAGGAATGGCTGGCGGTGATCCGCCAGTACGGCGGCGCGATGAAG